>NZ_LZSE01000119.1 GCF_001665295.1 Mycobacterium sp. 1554424.7
GGAGGTCAGGGCCGCCACAAACTGCTCGTGAAAGGCAGCCGCCCGCGCGTTCAATGATCCAAATTCCTGGCCAGGACCGCCCGCCTGCCCCGTGCCCGGCGTCCCGTTGGTGCCATCACCGATCAACACCCGCCCCATCAACAGCTCGGTGGGCGCATTGATTACCCCCAAGACGTCGCGCTCCAGGGTCTGCAAGGGCGAGGCGCTGGCGGCCTCGGTGGCCGCATACATCCCCGCGCCGGAGGTCAGGGCCGCCACAAACTGCTCGTGAAAGGCAGCCGCCCGCGCGTTCAATGATCCAAATTCCTGGCCATAACGGCCGAACAACGCCGCGATCGCCGCCGACACCTCGTCACCCGCAGCGGGCAATACCTGCGTCGTCGTCGCCCCCGCCGCCGCATTGGCAGCCCTGATCGCCGATCCAATCCCGGTCAAATCCGCCGACGCCGCCGCCAACGCCTCCGGTGCTGTAATCAGAAACGACGACATGTCGCACCTTCCGCGGATACCTCAATAAGTGGGACAATACAGCCGTATCGTCAAGGCAACTGATCGTAACAGCGCCCGCTTCAGCGCATACCGTTTCGATGGCAATTCACCGTCGGCATACCAGGAGTTAATAAGCGAGCCGGCCGCCTCGTGCGCGGACCGGCTCCGGCTCCGCCGTCAGGCGTTCGCCACCGCAAACTAATAGGCCACTACCATACGACCGTATGGCCACCGTGCGCTCGCGTCGTTCCGCCGCTAGTTCGACGCATGTCTACTCTGAAGTAGTGCTTGGCGAGCAGGCGTTTGGTGACCCCGAGAACGCGGGCGAGCCGTCACGCGTGGAGCGGATTCGCGACGCCGCGCTGAAGACGTTCGCCGCGCGCGGCACCGAAGCCACTTCGCTGCGCACGATCGCAGCGGCCGCGGGCGTTTCGCTCGGGCTCGTCCAGCATCACTTCACCACCAAGGCCAACCTCATCCAGGCCGTCGACGAGCATGTCACGACGGTGCTAACCGCCTCGCTGACCACCACCGCATCGGCGCCGGCGGACGACCCCGTCGCCGACATCGCGGACCGGGTGACCTCCCTGCTCACCGACCACGCCGACGTCGTCGACTACCTGTGCCGCGCGATCGTCGACGCAACTCCCACGGGAACGCGTGTCTTCGACACCCTGGTCGGGGTGGCCGGCGGTCACTGGGAGCAGCTCCAGGAACAAGGCCTTGCCAAGCCCGGCCTCGACCCGGTCTGGATGACGCTCAACCCGCTGGTTCTGGTGCTGGGCATGTTCATCCTTCGAAAGGAACTGAACCGGCACCTGCCCGAACCCCTCGCCAGCCCAGCCCAAATCGAGCGATGGCGAAACGCCACCGAGCAAATCATCGCCGACGGCCAACTGCAAAGGCCCCCAGCCGAACCCGCGAACGAGTAGCCAACGCCGAACGTGAAATCACGGCGAAAAAACGGCGGAATTCTCGCCGTGAGTTCACGCTCGGCGCAAGGGTTTTAGGCGTCGACGGTGTAACCCATCGGCATCAGCACGCTCTTCTGTTGGGTGAAGTGCTCGACGCCCTCCGGGCCGTTCTCGCGGCCGATGCCGGAGTTCTTGTAGCCGCCGAACGGGCAGCACGGATCGAACGCGTACCAGTTGATCGCGTAGGTGCCGGTGCGGATCTTCTCCGAGATCTCGATGCCGCGGGGCACGTTGGTGGTCCACACGCTGCCGGCCAGTCCGTACTCCGAGTCGTTGGCGATCTTGATCGCGTCCTCTTCGGTGTCGTAGGGGATGATGCTGAGCACCGGCCCGAAGATTTCCTCCTGCGCGATCGTCATCTTGTTGTCGACGTCGGCGAAAACCGTTGGCTGCACGAAGAATCCGTTGTCCAGGCCCTCGGGGCGTCCGCCGCCGCACACCAGCCGGGCGCCCTCCTCGATGCCCTTGGCGATGTAGCCCTCGACCCGGGCGCGCTGCTTCTCCGAGATCAGCGACCCGATCTGGGCGCCCGCGTCCGACGGCGGACCGACCGGCAGCGCCTGCACGAAAGCGCTTACCGCGTCTACGATTTCGTCATACCGCGACCGCGGAGCCAGGATTCGCGTCTGGCCCACGCAGGCCTGCCCGGTGTTCATGATCCCGGAGAACACCATCATCGGGACCGCGGACGCCAGGTCGACGTCCTCGAGGACGATGGCCGCCGACTTGCCGCCGAGCTCCAGCGTGCACGGCTTCAGCATCTCCGCGGCGCGCCGGCCGATCTCCTTGCCGACGCCGGAACTGCCGGTGAAGGTGAACAGGTCGACGTCCCGGTTGGACGTCAGCGCCTGCCCGGTCTCTATCCCGCCGGGCACCACGGACAGCACGCTCTCGGGCAGGCCGGCGTCGGCGAACACCTGCGCCAAAGCGTTTGCGGTCAAAGGCGTTTCGGCGGCCGGCTTGAGCACCACCGTGCAGCCGGCCAGCAGCGCGGGACCCAGCTTGTTGACCGCCAGGAACAGCGGCACGTTCCACGCCACGATCGCGCCCACCACGCCGATGGGCTCGCGGTGCACGATCGTCTGCCCGTACGAGCCGTTGCGGATCTCCCGCCACTTGACCTGGTCGACGGCGGGGCCGGCGAAGAATTGCATCGCGCCCATCGACCCCATCCAGTGCATCGTCTCGATGGTCATCGGCGGCTGACCCGTCTCGTCGGCGAGCAGCTTGGCGAACTGGTCCTTGCGCTCTTCGAGCAGCTGCAGCGCCTTGGCGATGACGGCCGCGCGCTCCTTCGGCGGCGTCGTCGGCCAGGGGCCGCTGTCGAAGGCGGCGCGTGCTGCGGCGACCGCCGCGTCGACGTCGGCCGACGTGGCGAGCGGCACCTTCCCGACGTACTCGCCGGTGGCCGGACAGTGCACCTCGATTACTTCGGAGCTCGACGGCTCCGTCCACTTGCCGCCGATGAAAAGTTTGTCGTATTCGGTCTTAGCGTCGTCGCTCATGGCCGCCACCCTACCCAAGCCGACGCAAAACGAGAACATGTTTCATTAGTGGGGTCTCAGCACCAGCACGAGATTGCTCACGAGGAACTCGCGCAGCACCGGCACCGACGTCAGCCGCCACGCCCATCGCGGGTGGTAGCGCGGAAATGCGGCCACCGCGGCGCCGGTGCTGGCGGCCCAGCTCAGCCCGTCGGCGGCGGACACCGCGAACAACGACGACCCGTAGTTGTTTTTGGCCGGCTGGCCGTGTTTGCGTTCGTAGCGCTCGGCGGCCCGGGCGCCGCCGAGGTAGTGCCACAGGCCCGTCTCGTGGCCGCCGAACGGGCCCAGCCAGACGGTGTAGGACAGCACGGCCAGCCCGCCCGGCCTGGTCACCCGCAGCATCTCGGCGCCGAGCTGCCAGGGCCGCGGCACGTGCTCGGCGACGTTGGAGGACAGGCAGATGTCCACGGATTCGTCGGCGAAGGGCAGCGCCATGCCCGACGCCCGGACGAGGGAGCCGGGCCCGAGTGCCAAAGCCGGTCCGGCCGCGTGCATCTCGCGAGGGTCCGGTTCCACGCCGATGTAGCGGATGCCGGCGTCGGCGAACGCCGCCGCGAAGTATCCCGGGCCGCCGCCGACGTCGAGCAGCGTCCGGCCGACGGGATCATCGCCATGGGCCCCGCGCCACAGGTCGGTGATCATCGCCGCGGTATCGGCCGCCAGGGCGCGATAGAACCGGGCCGGGTCGGACCGCTCGTGGCGGAACTCCGACAGCAGGCGCAGCGACCGGCGCAGCTTGGCTCGCCGTGCGAAGAGGTCGGTGACGGCCACCGGCCAACCCTACGGCCGGGGTCGGCTAGACCTGCTGGTCGTGCCGTTGCAGATACGGGGCCAGGCCGAATTTCTCCACGAGCAGGAGAAAGTCCCCTCCCGACACCGAAAACTCGGGGGGTTCGTTCACGCGCTGCCGCACGTCGCGCGGCCAGGAAAAGCGCATGTCCAGGCCCCCGATGGTGTCGCGGCATCCGATGGTCAGGGGCGGCGGCCCACCGGGCATGGCGAGGACCAGGACGGGCGTCGTCGACAGCGACGAGGCCATGCTTCGCTCGAACATCCGGCCCACCATCTGGTCCGCCGATCCGAACCCGAACATGCCGTACCGGAATTGGTAGGTCTCCGGGGTCGCGGTCATCTGCGCCACCTGCGCCGAGGCGAGCAACGCGTTGGTGTTCGGATCGACGACCCGGATCGCGTCCGCGTCCACGTCGATGGCCAGGCGAGGCTGGTTGGCCGATTGCAGGACCTGTTGTCTTCGCCGCACCGCGAACGGCCCCATCTGCTGGATCGCCAGGGGACTGGGGAACAGCAGGCAACGAACCGGTCCCGCGGGTGCGGGTGCGCCCCCCGCGGCCGGATCAGCCTGGCGCCCGGAGATGGCGAGAATCTCGCCGAACTCCGGGGCCGACACCCAGGCGTCGATGTCCAGCGGCAGGCCGTAGCCGGCGTCGGGCGCCTCGAGCCGCGTTCCGGCGGCGACGCGATAATCGCGCCCGCCGAGGATGAAACGGCGTCCCCCGCAATGCAGATGCAGCGTCGTGCCCATCGTCATGCCGCCGGATATCCCCCACGCGCCCAGCTGCGCGTCGCCGAACGGATAAACGTCGCCCGGCCGCTTGCTGACGGTCAGGGCATCGCGCGTGACGTCGAGGAGGATCTTCCCGTGGCCGGACCGCTGCGACCACCAATACCAGCCGCCGACACCGCCGATGAGGAGGGCCACAAAGCCATAACGGACGACGATGTCCATGAGCCGCGCGAGATCTCGTGATCCGCCGGGCCCCCGCATGGCCCACATCTGCACGCCCATGTACAGCGCGCCGATAACGGCGGTAAAAGCCAGGATCCCGACCACCATGATCAGGTAGGATTTGCCGGGGCTCTTTTGCCACGCGGGCGTCGTGATCGACGCCATCTTCGACCCCCAAAAGGGGGGATTCGCAACAAACCTGCGCGTCGCAGCCCCCGACTCGTTGCTGATGCTCATCATGAAACGATCCCACCTGCGGATCCGACTGCAAAGCGGGAATTTTGCTGGGGCGCCGGTGTCGCGGAGGGGCAAAGTGCCCGCCTCAGAGCATCAATGTGCGACCGCCGGGCCTCCTTCCCCCAGTCGCTGTGAGGCGGGCACAACGAGTGCTCCTGCCGCCAGAGGCCAGTGTGGCGGATGTGACCGGAATCGGCGCAGCGGCGGGCCACGCTACGCTGACCAGTAATGTCTGCTCTCCGTTCCGTCCTGCTGCTGTGCTGGCGCGACACCGGGCACCCGCAGGGCGGCGGCAGCGAAGCCTACTTGCAGCGCGTCGGCGCGCAGCTGGCCGCGTCCGGGGTCGCCGTCACGCTGCGCACCGCTCGCTACCCCGGAGCGCCAAGGCGCGAGACGGTCGACGGGGTGCGCATCGACCGCGCCGGCGGCCGATATTCGGTGTACGTGTGGGCGCTGCTGGCCATGGCCGCTGCGCGCATCGGTCTCGGGCCGCTGCGGCGCGTGCGCCCCGACGCGGTCGTCGACACCCAGAACGGCCTGCCGTTCCTCGCCCGGCTGGTGTACGGGCGGCGGGTGGTGGTGCTGGTCCATCACTGCCACCGCGAGCAGTGGCCGGTGGCCGGGCCGGTGCTCGGCCGGATCGGCTGGTTCGTCGAGTCGAAGCTGTCGCCCCTGCTGAACCGGCGCAATCAGTACGTGACGGTGTCGCTGCCGTCGGCCCGCGACCTGGTCGCGCTCGGCGTGCACAACGAACAGATCGCGGTGGTGCGCAACGGCCTCGACGAGGCGCCGGCGCAATCGTTGTCCGGCCCGCGCTCGGCCGCACCGAGGGTGGTCGTGCTGTCACGGCTGGTGCCGCACAAGCGGATCGAAGACGCGCTCGAAGCGGTCGCGGCGCTGCGACCCCGAATACCGGGGCTGCACCTCGACATCGTCGGCGACGGCTGGTGGCGCCAGCGGCTCGTCGAGCATGTCCAGCGCGTGGGCATGGCCGACGCGGTGACCTTCCACGGCCACGTCGATGACGTGACCAAACACCATGTCCTGCAAAGCTCCTGGGTGCACGTGCTGCCGTCCCGCAAGGAGGGGTGGGGCCTGGCCGTCGTCGAGGCGGCCCAACATGCGGTGCCCACCATCGGCTACCGCTCCTCGGGTGGGCTGTCCGACTCGATCGTCGACGGGGTGACCGGGCTCTTGGTGGACGGCCGCGACGAGCTGGTGGACCGCCTCGAACGGCTGCTCTGCGACCCCGTGCTGCGCGACCAGCTCGGCGCCAAGGCACAGGCGCGCAGCGGCGAGTTCTCCTGGGCGCAAAGCGCCGACGCGATGGCCGGCGTGCTCCAAGCCGTCCAGGCGGGCGAATTCGTCAGCGGCGTCGTCTGAGCCGACAAAGCGCCATCCCGGCGGCGCCCGCGATCAGCATCGCCAGCCACGCCACGTGCGCGACCAGCGTCGCGGTGCGCCGCGCGGCGGGGATACCGGCGGTGTCGCCGCCGATCCGATACAAGGCGAACTGGTCGTCGCGGTAGACCGGCGTCAGCGCGCCCAGGGTGCGCGACGCCGCGCCCATGTCGCCGGCGCTGTCCGATTCGACGACCAGCCACCCGATGCCTGCCGGCGCCAACGCGCCCGGATCGGGTCCCGAAAGCAGCAGGTCCTGCACGGCCCGGGCGTGATCGCCCTCCCCGTGGATGACGACCCCCGAGATCGCCAGGTCGCCGGTGGACAGGACGTCGGCGCGCAGCCAGCGGGGCAGCGGATCCAGCACCGGCGCCGGCCCGGACCACGAGAAGCGCCGCATGGTCCCGGCGGGCAGCACCGCCACCGTCCGGGGATCCCGATTGATCGCCGCCGCCACCGCGGCCCACCCCGGCGGGTAGCGCACCGGCAGGACCCTGCCCCACGCACCCCACGCGAGGTCGGGCAGCGCCAGGATCAGCGCGAGGCAGCAGACCAGCGCCGCCACCGGCGGCCGCAACCACCGCCGCAGCGTCACCATGGTGCCCGCGCCGGCCAGCGCGTATCCCGGCACCGCCAGCGCCACCCACTTCTGCCCGTCGCGCAGCACACCGAACGCGGGTGCGGCGTCCACCAGCGCGCGCAGGGCGTGCAGGCCCGGGCCCGTCGCCAACGCCGCCGGCACGACGACGGCCACCGCCGCCAACGCCAGCAGCGGAACCACCGAGCGCCGACGGGCCGCCACCGGCAACCCGGCCGCCACCACCGCCAGCAGCACGACGGCCGAGGACAGCGCGAAAAGCGTTGTCCGCGAACCGGGTACGGCCTCGTCGTTCCAGATGCCGCCGAGGCTGGCCAGGCTGGCGAGCGTGCCCAGGCCGGGCTCGGCCCGCGGCGCGAACGCGTTCACCCCGAGCGCGTTCGCCGCGGCGTGCGCCTTCAACGGCGCGCCCAGCGCCGCCGCGGTCAGCCAGGGCGTCGCCGCCACCAGCGCGACCCCGGCCGCCGCCGCCGCGCACACCCAGCGCGGGCGACCCGTGCCGGGGACTGCCACGCAGACCAGCGCCACCGCCGCGGCCAGCAGCAGGCCCGTCGGGGTCAGCCCGGCCAGCGCCACCCAGAACACCAGGCCGAACCAGGCCGACCACCCGGCATCCGCCGCCATCCGCAACCGCAGCATCGCCGTCGCCACCCAGGGCAGGCAGCCGTACGCGACCAGCAGGCTCCAGTGGCCCTGCAAAAGGCGTTCGGCCACATAGGGATTCCAGATCGCCAGCGTGCTGGCGACGAACTCGCCCGGCGTCCCGGCATCGGGCAGCGCGGTCGCCATCAGCCGCGCCGCGCCCCACCCCGCCAGCCACAGGCCGGCCACCAGCAGCGCCTTCACCACCACGCCGCCGTCGATCAGGTGCGAGGCCAGCGCCACGGCGAAATCTTGGGGCGTCGCCCGCGGCGCCGACGTCAACCCAAGGGCGGCGTCGGACAGATAGGACCGCGGGGTGGACACCGCGTCGCGCAACAGCAGGTACCCGGGCGCCAGCAGAGGTCCGACCACCAGGAGCGCCAGCAACAGCGCGTACCCCGGCCGGGTCCAGCGCACGGTGAGCGCCTCCAGGGAAGCCTCCAGGGAAGCTAAGCCCGTTCGGGGGGACCCGGTGGTTCCGGCCGTCCCGCGTCCGGCTCGGGTGGGTCCGCCGAACCGGGGGTCGGCGGTGCGTCCGGATCCTCACCGCCGCCGGTCCGCTGGGTGGGGAGCTTCTCGGTCTCGGCTTCGGCGCCGGGCACCGGTTCTTCCAGCCCGCTGCGGCCGGAGAATTCCTGGTCGGACCGGTCCAGGCCGGGGTCGGTCAGCGCGCTCTCGGTGCGCAAGCTGAAGGAGGCGAGGACGCCGCCGCCGATCAGCGCGATCAGCCCGACCGCGGTGAACGTGATGGGCAGCACCCGCGACCACAACGCCAGCCGGTCCCGCTCGTCGCGGGCCGCGTTGACCTGGCCTTCGATGGTGTCCTCGTTCGAGGTGACCTTGTAATCGGCCAGCGTCAGCTCCGGCTTGAGCGGGTCACGGGCGAAGTAGTGGTTGGCGTGCTCGGTCTGCTTGACGATGGTCCCCGACACCGGGTCCACCCAGAAGGTCCGCTGCGCCGCGTAGAAGCGGGTCATGGTGATCTGCTCGTTGGGATCGCCGCCCTGGACGCCCCACATCGATGCCGGGGCGGTGAACTTGGAGTCCGTCGTCTGGTCGGCGTACAGCGTCGGGTAGGCCACCGGGGCCACCAGCTTGCCGTCGGCGTTGTAGCCGACGTTCTGCGTGAACTTATAGGTGGTCAGCCCGTTGACGTCTTCCTGGCTGTCGTAGTTGACGTCGAACGGCTTTTGCGCGATCGGATCGAAAAACGGGTACGTCTTCTTCTCGGTGTGGACGGGGAACCGGTAGGACAGCCCCTCGTGTCGGAGCGGCATCGCGGTGGGCGGGCTCTCGTCGTTGATGGTGCGAGGCTTCTGGACCGCGCCACCGGTGCGGGTGTCGTCGGAGACGGCCATCGCGGTCTTGCGGTTGAGGGTGACGGTGTCGACGATCGCCAGCAGCAGGCCGCTGTCCTTTTGTTTGTCGGTGCGCCGGACCGAGGTGCCGACCTGCAGCGTGACGACGTCCGCGTTGGCGGGGGATTCGACGCTGACCTGCTGCTGTGAGACCAGCGGCACGTTCTGGTTGACGACGAGGTGGTCACCGGACAGCGACGCGGAGTCGAGCGCGGTTCCGTTGCCGTCGCTGATCAACGTCGCATCGAGGTTGAGCGGGATCTTGGCGATCCGGCTGCTGGTGTACGTCGACAGCAGCAGCGCAGCGATCAGCAGGGCAGCCCCGAGTCCGATGATCGCGCATGCGGCGTAACGCAACATGACTGCTCGGTTCACGTGCGCCGCTCCTCCTCATCGCTTCGCTCTGCATCGTCGCCGGCGCGGTTCACGTTGCTGTGCCCTCCTATATGGATCCCTCGACTCGTCGGCCGCGACGACCCGCTCCGACCTGACCAAGCAGCGTGGCAAACCCGTTCGACCCTAACAGCAGAATTTAAGGCCCCGGCTTACGTACCCGATTCGTCGGCGGACAACCGACGGGCACACTTGGGGCGTGACCGATGGCCAACAGGTGGGCGGAGTCCGCAGCTTCCTGCCCGCCGTGGAGGGGATGCGCGCGTGCGCGGCCATGGGCGTCGTCGTCACCCACGTCGCCTTCCAGACCGGGCACACCGGCGGCGCTGCGGGCCGGCTGTTCGGGCGCTTCGACCTCGCGGTGGCGGTGTTCTTTGCGTTGTCGGGGTTCCTGCTGTGGCGCGCGCACGCGGCGGCCGCGCGGGGTTTGGGGCCGCGCCCGCGCACCGGCCACTATCTGCGCTCGCGGGCCGTCCGGATCATGCCGGCCTACCTGGTGGCGGTCGTCGTGATCCTCACCCTGCTGCCCGACGCGGATCACGCCAGCCCTACCGTGTGGTTGGCCAACCTGACGCTCACCCAGATCTACGTGCCGCTCACCCTGACCGGCGGCCTGACACAGATGTGGAGCCTGTCGGTCGAGGTCAGCTTCTACCTGGCGCTGCCCGTCCTGGCGTTGCTGGCCCGGCGCCTCCCCGTCGGTGCGCGGGTGCCGGCGATCGCCGCGCTGGGGGCGCTCAGCTGGGCGTGGGGCTGGGTGCCCCTGCACGGCCCCTCGGGAATCAACCCGCTGAACTGGCCGCCCGCCTTCTTCTCCTGGTTCGCCGCCGGCATGCTGCTGGCCGAGTGGGTGCACAGCCGGATCGGCCTGCCGCACCGGTTGGCCCGCCATCGCGTGGTGACGGCCGTCGTCGCGGTGCTGGCCTATCTGGTGGCGGCCTCGCCGCTGGCTGGTCCGGAGGGCCTGGTGCCCGGCACCGCCGCGCAGTTCGCGGTGAAGACGGCGGCGGGCTCCCTGGTGGCGTTCGCGTTGGTCGCCCCGCTGGTGCTGGACCGGCCCGACACGCCGCACCGGCTGTTGGGCAGCACCGCCATGGTGACGCTGGGGCGCTGGTCCTACGGCCTGTTCGTGTGGCACCTGGCCGCGCTGGCGATGGTGTTCCCGGTGCTCGGGACGTTCCCGTTCACCGGCCGGATGCCCTCGGTGCTGGCGCTGACGCTGGTCTTCGGCTGGGCGATCGCCGCCGTGAGCTACGGCCTGGTCGAATCCCCGTGCCGCGAAGCGCTGCGCCGCTGGGAGAAACGCCACGAGCCGGCGCCCCAGGTCACCGACGCCGAGGCCGACGCGATCGCGCCCTGACTCAGCGATCCATCCACTGTTCCAGCGCGTCCGCCGACGGCAGGCACAGGGCCCGCTCGATCTTGTCGAACAGATCGGTCCCGTATTCGACCGTGGACCGGACGAAGTTGCCCAACGCCTCGAGGTGGATGCCGTCGGTCAGCAGGTAAGCGTTCTCGGCGACCACGGCCAGCCGGCTGGGCTGCGCGGTCTCGCGCACAAACGCCTTGGGCCAATGCGTGTCGCGATTCCAGTCGTTCACCAGTTCCATCAGGCGCGGGCGTTCGGCCGCTAAGTAGTACACGGCCGGGCTGATCGAAATCTCCAAAACGTCGCGCCGCAAACCATTGATCCGCACGTTCACCTGCAGCTTGCCGCGCTCATGGCTCGACAGCAGCATCATGAATTCCTCGCCGTCACTGCTGCGGAAAAACCGCAGCTGACGTGATCGCAGATAGCGTTCGATCAGCTCGGTGCTCAACGGCTCGATCTGCATGGCCCCTCTCCCGGACAACGGTCATCGACGGACCCATGTTGGGGCGCAGCGCTTGGAAGATTCTTGGAGTCGTCAGCGGGCTCGGCGCCCTGCAGCCGCGCGATCCGCTCGGCGCGCACCGCCGACCGTCGCAGATCCCTTGCAGCGCAGGGATTGTGCGCGGTCGCCGGGGGCGGATATGGTCGAGAGGTTCCAACCACAGGACAGTCCCAACCACGGAACTCCAACGTCCGAGGGGGTACACCGTGAGACAACCGGAACTAACCAGCCTCATCGGCCTGCGCGACAGTGACGGCGATCAGCTACACCTCGTTCGCCTCGATCGGGCCAATGGCTCCCGCAGGTATCTGATGGCAATCGGTCACGAGAGGGTGTTCCTGACTCCCGGCGATCTGGATCGGCTGAGCGCCGTCATCCGGCGCGAAGTAGGTGGCCGGACTGATGATCTCAAGGCCGCACTTAGGTTCCTCGCCCACGCAATCTGGCTCCTGATCTTCGGCGTGGCGTTGTCGCTCCTCGCGTCCGCACTCACCGGGCCACTGTTTGCGTACCCCTGGTCGAACTGAAGCCATTCGCGCTGCGAAAACGTGTGTCGATTACGGGATAAAGGCATTGATGATGGCGTAGATCACGGCCTCGGCGATGAACACGGTGACCGCGAAGACCGGGTATGTGATCGGAAATAGCAGGAAGGCCAGCACATCACTTCCGGCTCTGCCTAACTGGTCAAGCCTGACGTTGGGGAAGGAGCCAAACGAGTTCACGAAATTGCCGCTCGCGGTGACGAAATCGCTCTGGAGGAACTGGAAGAAATCGACGAGGCTGGGGAACGTAGGCGTCAGCGTCGCGGCGATCCCGGACTCGGCGCTGGAATACGAGGCCGCGGCGCCGGTCATGTTCTGCACAAACTGCTGATGAAACGCTGCGGCCTGCCCGGCCAGGGCCTGAAAATGCCTGGCGTGCGCGGAGAACAGATGGGCGATACCCGCCGATACCTCATCAGCGGCCGAGGGTATCACCGCGACGGTCGGGGCCGCCGCGACCAGGTGGGCCGCGTTGACATTCGCCCCCATAGCGGCCAAGTCCGTTGCCGCCGAGGACATCATCTCCGACGTGGCGATCACATACGACATCCCGACCTCCAACCAATACAGCGACGGCCCGGTCGCCACCGCATCAGTGAGTTCGCAGCGAATCGTACGCCGTGATGAGTCCGCGCAAAAGATGCCGCCTTGAATGCCGGTCGGTCACAGCCCGGCGTTCTCGGAGTCGCCAGGCGGGCTCGGCGGCCCGCAGTCGGGCGATCACCTCGGCGCGCACCGCCGACCGTCGCGCCTTGCCGGCGTCGTCGCGCAGGGGAGCGCCGACGAACTCGACCGTATAAGGCACCTTATACGACGAGATGCGTTCGCGCAGAAAGTCTTTCACTCCGTCGGCGTCCAGGGCGGACCCGTCGGCCGCGTGCACCAGGGCGTACGGCACCTGCCCCAGATCCTCGTGCGGCACGCCGACGACGAGGCAGGACAGCACGTCCGGGTGCGCCGACAGCGCGTTCTCGATCTCGGCGGGATAGACGTTGCGGCCCCCGACGGTGAACATGTCGACCCGGCGGTCGGACAGGTACAGGAACCCGTCTTCGTCGAAGTAGCCGAGGTCGCCCAGCGAGTCCCAGCCGTCGCGTGACTTGGCCTGAACGCCCACGTAGCGGTAGGTCGGCGCGCTGCCGGGGGCCGGGCGCATGTAGATCTCGCCGACCACGCCGGGCGGGCAGGCGTTGCCGTCGTCGTCGAGCACCTTCATCTCCCCGGCGACCACGACGCCGACGGAGCCGCGGTGGGTCAGCCACTGGTCGCCGCTGATGAAAGTCAGCGCCTGTAATTCGGTGCCGCCGTAGAGTTCCCAGACGACTTCCGGGCCGAGCAGGTCGATCCAGGCCTGCTTGACCGACGGCGGGCACGGCGCCCCCATGTGCCAGAACCGCCGCAGCGACGACAGGTCGTAGGCGCCCGGGTCGGCGTGGTAGACCGGCAGCGCCCGCTGCATGATCGTCGGCACCGTGGTCAGGAATGTGACCCGATGCTCGGTGATCAGCCGCAGGAAACCCTGCGGGTCGAACCGGCTCATCAGCACCAGGTGGTGGCGCATCAGCAACGCGATCGTCGCGGTGGTGAAGCCGGTGTTGTGGGACAGCGGGATCGGCACCAGGGTGGTGTCGCCCTCCTGCGCGCCGAGCGGGTAGCCGACGGCGGGCGGGATCCGGCTGTCTCCGCCGGACTCGATGAGCTTGGGCCGCCCGGTGCTGCCGCCCGAGCCCATCGCCTTCCACACCGGCGAGACGGCCTCGGGCAGCGCGGCGTCGGACAGCGTCGGGTCGGGGACGAAACCGGCTGGCACGCTGGGTATTTCGGGGCTTTCGCGGCCCAACAGCAGGGCGGGTGGGCGCAGCTCCAGCAGGCCGGCCAACTCGGCGTCCGGCAACCGCGCGGACAGCGGTTGGGGCACCGCGCCCAGCTTCCAGCACGCCACCGCGGCCTGGATCCACTCGATCGAGTTCGGCAGCACCATCGTCACGTAGTCGCCGACGCCGACGCCGCGCTCGGCGTATGCGCGGGCCAACCGGTTCGTCGAGCGGTCGAGTTCGCCGCGGGTGATCGTCCTCCCGTCGCAGGTGACCGCGGGCTCGTCGGGGGCGAACGCGGCAAGCTGCGAAATCTGGGTGCCGATCGGCGGGACCGGCTGGGTCACGAGTAGGCGCCCTGCCGCTCGAAGATGCGGCGCGGGTTGTCCACCAGCATGGTGTGCAGTTGCTCGTCGCTGACGCCGCGCTCCTTGAGGGCGGGGATCACGTCGTTGTGGATGTGCAGGTAATGCCAATTGGGCGCGGCCACCGGCAGCAGCTCCTCCGGGATCGCGTCGAAGTAGCAATTGGCGTCATGCGAGAGCACCATCTTGTCGGCGTGGCCGCGCTCGCACATCCGCGCCACCGTGTTCACCCGGTCCTCGAACGGCAGGTACACGTCGATACCGAACCGGTCCATCCCGATGTAGGAGCCGTTGCCGATCAGCTCCTCGAGGTAGTCGAGGTCGGTGCTGTCGCCGGAGTGACCGATCACCACCCGGCTCAGGTCGACGCCCTCCTCTTCGAAGATGCGCTGCTGCTCGAGGCCGCGCCGGGTCTCTGCGTGCGTGTGGGTGGAGATCGGCACGCCGGTTCGTTTGTGCGCCTGGGCGACGGCGCGCAGCACCCGGTCGACGCCGGGCGTCACGCCGGGCTCGTCGGTGGCGCACTTGAGGATGCCCGCCTTGATGCCGGTGTCGGCGATGCCCTCCTCGATGTCGCGGACGAACATGTCGGTCATGATCTCCGGACCGTCCATCGCGGTTCCCGGACCCAGGTAGTGGAACCGGAACGGGACGTCGTTGTAGGTGTAAAGGCCAGTCGCCACAACGATATTCAGCTCGGTGGCCGCGGCGACTCGCGCGATGCGCGGGATGTAGCGGCCCAGCCCGATCACCGTGAGGTCCACGATGGTGTCCACCCCGCGGGACTTCAGCTCGTTGAGCCGGTCGACCGCATCGGCAACGCGCTGGTCCTCGTCGCCCCAGGCCTCGGGATAGTTCAGTGCGATCTCGGTGGTCATGATGAACACGTGCTCGTGCATGAGCGTCACGCCGAGGTCGGCGGTGTCGATGGCGCCGCGCGCGGTATTGAGTTCTGGCACGCGTCTGACTCTAGGTCGACGCGGTGCCCCACCGACAGAGCCGATTTGTCCGGTGCGTTCCGGCGGCGCCGCCATTGCAGTACCGTCACCCTCGTCTTGATCGAAACCCCGGGAGTCATGCCATGTTGCTCAATCCCAACCACCTGCAACGCCGTTACCCGGACCGCCGCTCGGGGGAGATCATGGCCGCGACGGTGGACTTCTTCGAGTCCCGCGGCAAGGCGCGGCTGAAGTCCGACGACCACAACCGCGTCTGGTACTCCGACTTCCTGGACCACATCGGGCGCGAGCGCATCTTCGCGTCGCTGCTGACGCCGTCGGATTACGGCGCGAGCGACTGCCGCTGGGACACCTACCGGATCAGCGAATTCGCCGAGATCGTCGGCTTTTACGGGCTGAGCTACTGGTATCCCTTCCAGGTGACCGCGCTGGGCCTGGGCCCGATCTGGATGAGCGACAACGAGGACGCGAAGCGCAAGGCCGCCGCCCAATTGGAGGCCGGCGAGGTGTTCGCCTTCGGGCTGTCCGAGCAGATGCACGGCGCCGACGTCTACCAGACCGACATGGTCCTGACGCCGTCCGAGCACGGCTGGACCGCCAGCGGCGAGAAGTACTACATCGGCAACGCCAACGTCGCGCGCATGGTTTCCACGTTCGGCAAGATCGCCGGGACGGACGAGTACGTGTTCTTCGCCGCCGACTCCCAGCACGACCGCTACGAGCTCATCAAGAACGTGGTGAACTCGCAGAACTTCGTCGCCAACTACGCGCTGCGCGACTACCCCGTCACCGACGCCGACCTGTTGCACCGCGGACCGGACGCCTTCCACGCCGCGCTGAACACCGTCAACGTCTGCAAGTACAACCTGGGCTGGGGCGCCATCGGCATGTGCACCCACGCCATGTACGAGGCCGTCACCCACGCGTCAAACCGGGTCTTGTACGGGACCGTCGTCACCGACTTCACCCACGTGCGCCGCCTGCTCACCGACGCCTACCTGCGGCTGATCGCGATGAAGCTGGTCGCCACCCGCGCCTGCGACTACATGCGCAGCGCGTCCGCGGCCGACCGCCGCTACCTGCTCTACAGCCCGCTCACCAAGGCGAAGATCACCAGCGAAGGCGAGCGGGTCGTCACCGCCATGTGGGACGTCATCGCCGCCAAGGGCGTGGAGAAGGACACCTTCTTCGAGGCCGTCACGCGCGAGATCGGCCTGCTGCCGCGGCTGGAGGGCACCGTCCACATCAACATCGGCCTGCTGGGCAAGTTCATGCCCAACTTCCTGTTCGCCCCGAGCGCCGAGTTGCCCGAGATAACCCGGCGCGACGACGCCGCCGACGACACCTTCCTGTTCGCGCAGGGGCCGACCGGGGGCCTGGGCAAGGTGCGGTTCCACGACTGGCGCACGCCCTTCGACGCCTTCCGGCACCTGCCCAACGTCGCGCTGCTGCGCGAGCAGGTCGACGTGCTCGCCGAGATGCTGGCCAGCGCCACGCCAGATGCCGCGCAGCAGAAGGACATTGACTTCGCCTTCGGGGTGGGCCAACTGTTCGCCACGGTGCCCTACGCCCAGCTCATCCTGGAGGAGGCACCGCTGTCCGGGATGGACGACGCCGTGATCGACGAGATTTTCGCCGTGCTGGTGCGCGACTTCAACGGCTACGCAGTGGAACTCGGCGACAAGCCCGCGACGACGGACAAGCAGGCCCGGTTCGCGATGCGGATGATCCGTCGTCCGGTGCACGACCCGTCGCGCTACGACCAGATCTGGAAGGAACACGTCCTGCCGCTCAGCGGCGCGTACCGGATGCGTCCCTGACCCGCGCGGCCGTTATCCCTTTGGGAGCTTGAGCACCCGGTAGTTGCCGTAGTCGGTGACGTAGACGTTGCCGGCGGTGTCCACCGCCACGGCCTCGGGATGGCTCAGGCCGGTGAACGGCAGCTCGATCGGGGCGTTCGCGCCCGCTGGCAGTTTCAGCACCCGGTTGTTCCAGTAGTCGGTGATGTAGACGGCGCCGGCGGCGTCCACCGCGACCCCCTCGGGCAGGTTCACCCCGGTGAACGGTAGCTCGGTCTGGGTGTTCGACCCGGCCGGCAGTTTGAGCACCCGGTGGTTGGCGTAGTCGGTGGTGTAGACGTTGCCGGCGGCGTCGACCGCCACGCCCGACGGATCCTTCAGGCCGGTGAACGGTAGCTCGATCTGGGTGTTCGACCCGGCCGGCAATTTGAGCACCCGGTTGTTGTTGGCGTCGGGAATGTAGACGTTGCCGGCGGAGTCGACCTCGACATCCGAGGGACCGCTCAGGCCGGTGAACGGCAGCTCGATCTGGCCGGTCGACCCGGCCGGCAGCTTGAGCACCCGGTTGTTGTTGGCGTCGGCGATGTAGACGTTGCCGGAGGCGTCGACCGCCACGCCCGCGGGATTCTTCAGGCCGTTGAAGGGCAGCGTGAAAGCGGTCGTCGACCCCGCGGGCAGTTTGAGCACCCGGTTGGTGTTGGCGTCGCCGGCGTCGTTGCCGGCGGTGTTGTTGGCGTCGGCGATATAGACGTTGCCGGCGGCGTCCACCGCCACACCGTAGGGCTCGTGCAGGCCCGTGAATGGCAGCGCGACCGGGCGGGGCTGTGGCCCGTGCCGCAACAAGAGCCAGCCCGCAACGCCGCCGACGACGACAACAACCGCCAGGGCGATGGCGCCGATCAGCAACCACTTTGTGCGTTTGCCGCGGAGGGGTTCCGTCGCCTGCACGGGCGGAGGCGGATCCGCCGGCGGTGGGGCCGCCACCGGGCTGCTGAGGTCGTCGGCCGGTGCGGTCCGCTCGTCGTCGCTCATCGTCGGAAGGCCCCTACTTTCCACCAATGCCGCCGTTGACCCGGGCGCTCTAACGCTAATCAACCCCGCCGATTTTCGACACTCGCGCGGCCCTTGACTGTGAGCTAGCTCACCGTAGAATGACCAGTGGTCATCGACGTTAGGAGGCCCAATGCCGACGGTGACATGGGCGCGCGTTGATCCCGCCCGTCGCGCGGCGGTCATCGAAGCCGCGGAGTCCGAGTTCGGCGCGCACGGCTTTTCCCGGGGCAGCCTGAACGTCATCGCCCGGCGGGCCGGCGTCGCCAAGGGCAGCCTGTTCCAGTACTTCGCGGACAAGCGGGACCTCTACGCGTACGTCGCCGACGTCGCCAGCCAACGGGTGCGCGCCTACATGGAGGACCGCATCCGCGAGCTGGACCCGAGCCGGCCGTTCTTCGACTTTCTGACCGACTGGCTCGACGCGTGGGTCGCCTACTTCGCCGACCACCCGCATGAACGCTCGCTGCACGCCGCGGCCACTCTCGAAGTCGACACGGAGGCCCGCGTCAGCGTGCAGAACGTCATCCACCGTCACTACCTGGAAGTGATGCGGCCACTCGTCCGCGACGCGCAGCGGCGCGGCGACCTGCGCGCCGATTCGGATACCGACGCGCTTCTGTCGTTGCTGCTCTTGATCTTTCCGCATCTCGCACTGGCGCCGTACATGCGCGGGCTGGATCCGGTCCTCGGGCTCGACGAACACACGCCGGAGCAACCGGCGCTGGCCGTGCGCCGGCTCGTCGCGGTGCTGGCGGCCGCCTTCTCGGCGCGACCGCGGCCGCCCGCGCACTCAGCCCCGCAACAATCCGAGGAGGTCACATGACACGCACGCATTCGGGGTCGATGGTCAAAGGGGGGCTCAACTGGGACAGCCTGCCGTTGCGGCTGTTCGCCGGCGGCAACGCCAAGTTCTGGAACCCGGCCGACATCGACTTCTCCCGCGACCGCGCCGACTGGGAGCGGCTGACGGAGGACGAACGCCACTACGCCACCCGGCTGTGCGCCGAGTTCATCGCCGGGGAGGAGGCGGTGACCGAGGACATTCAGCCGTTCATGGCCGCGATGCGCGCCGAGGGCCGGCTCGGGGACGAGATGTACCTGACGCAGTTCGCGTTCGAGGAAGCCAAGCACGTGCAGGTGTTCCGCATGTGGCTGGACGCCGTCGGGATCAGCGACGACCTGCACGCCTACCTGGACGACATCCCCACGTACCGAACGATTTTCTACGAGGAGTTGCCGGCCTGCCTGGGCGCCTTGTCGACCGACCCGTCACCGGCCGCCCAGGTCCGCGCGTCCGTGACCTACAACCACATGGTCGAAGGCATGCTGGCGCTGACCGGCTACTTCGGCTGGCACAAGATCTGCGTGGAACGCGGGATCCTGCCCGGCATGCAGGAGCTCGTCCGGCGCATCGGCGACGACGAGCGGCGCCACATGGCGTGGGGCACCTTCACCTGCCGGCGCCACGTCGCCGCCGACGACGCCAACTGGGGCGTCTTCGAAACGCGGATGAACGAGCTGATGCCGCTCGGGCTGCGCCTCATCGAGGAGGGCTTCTCGCTGTACGACCCGATGCCCTTCGGCCTGTCGGTGGACGAGTTCATGGCCTATGCCGCCGACAAGGGCATGCGCCGGTTCGGCACGATCAACAGCGCTCGCGGTCGCCCGCTCGCCGAGATCGACCTCGACTACTCGCCGCTGCAGCTGGAGGACACCTTCGCCGACGAGGACGAGAAGGCGCTGGCGGGGGCGTCGGCCTGAGGTCTACCCGACCCAGACAGTCTTGGCGTTGCAGAACGCGCGGATGCCGAGGCCCGCGAGTTCGCGGCCGTAGCCGGATCGCTTGACGCCGCCGAACCCGAGTTCGGGGTACGACACCGTCATCCCATTGATGAAGACCTGGCCGGCCTCGATGTCGTCGATGAAGCGCTGCTGCTCGGCCTCGTCGTTGGTCCAGGCGTTGGAGCCAAGCCCGAACGTGGTGGCGTTGGCGATCTCGATGGCCTCGTCGATGTCCTTGGCCCGGTACATCGACGCGACCGGTCCGAAGACCTCCTCGGTGTAGAGGGCCATGTCCTTGGTGATGTCGGTGACGACCGTCGGCGGGTAGAACCAGCCGGGCTGGTCGGGGGTCTTGCCGCCGAGGCGGACCTTGGCACCCGCGGCGACGGCGTCGTCGACTTGCTTGGCGATCTCGTCGCGGCCCGACTCGGTGGCCAGCGGGCCCACGTCGGTGTCCGGGTCGGTCGGGTCGCCGACCTTGAGGGCCTCCATCCGCTCGACGAACTTGTCGACGAACGCGTCGTAGATGTCGGTGTGGACGATGAATCGCTTGGCGGCGATGCAGGATTGGCCGTTGTTCTGCACCCGCGCGGTGACCGCGGTCTTTACCGCCTCGTCGAGGTCGACCGACGGCATCACGATGAACGGGTCGCTGCCGCCGAGCTCCATCACGGTGGGTTTGATCTCGTCACCACAGATGGCGGCGACCGACTGGCCGGCCGGTTCGCTGCCGGTCAGCGTGGCGGCCGCGATGCGGGGGTCGCGCAGGATGGCCTCGACGGCGCTGGACGAAACGAGCAGCGTCTGAAAGCAGCCGTCCGGGAAGCCGCCGCGGGCGATGACGTCCGAGAGATACAGGGCCGATTGCGGCACGTTGGAGGCGTGCTTGAGCAGGCCGACGTTGCCCGCCATCAGCGCGGGCGCGGCGAAGCGGACGGCCTGCCACAGCGGGAAGTTCCACGGCATCACGGCCAGCACCACCCCGAGCGGCTGCCACCGGGTGTAGGCCTGCTTGGCGCCGACCTTTGCCGCGTCGGCCGGCTCGTCGGCCAGCAGCTTCTCGGCGTTCTCGGCGTAGTAACGAAAACCCTTGGCGCACTTGAGCGTTTCGGCCTTGGCCGACTTCACTGTTTTGCCCATCTCGAGGGTCATCATGGCGGCAACGTCGTCGGCCTCCTTCTCGAGAAGGTCGGCGGTGGCGTTTGCCCATTCGGCGCGCTGGGCGAAGGTGGTGGAGTGGCGGTAGTCCAGGAAGCGCTCGTGGGCGCGCGCTATCGCGGCCTCGACTTCGTCGTCGGTCGCCGGGGTGAAGGTCTTGATTGTCTCGCCGGTGGCTGGGTTGATAGTGGCGATGGGCACGCTGACGTCCTTCGTGTGGTGGGTTGATAGAAGCGTCCGCTACCAGCCTGCCACTTCCGCGCTTTTCGTGGCTCGGCGGCGGGTATAGAGGTCTCATGACCGAGAACGACGTGAGTGACTTCAATCGGCGCAACATCGAGGAGTTTCGCGCCAACCACGGCCGGATCGGCGGCCAGTTCGAGGGTGCCCCCGTCCTACTGCTGCACAGCATCGGCGCGCGCAGCGGCGAGGAACGGGTGAGCCCGATGATGTACCTGCCCGACGGCGAGCGGTACTTGGTCTTCGCCTCCGCGGCCGGAGCGGACCGCAATCCCGCCTGGTACTGGAACCTGATGGCCCACCCCGACGCCAGCATCGAGGTGGGGGACGAGCACCTCGACGTGCACGCCGTCGAACTCACCGGCGCCGAACGTGACGAGAAATACGCCGAACAAGCGCGGCGGTATCCCGGATTCGCGGAGTACGAACGCAAGACGAGCCGCACGATCCCGGTTCTCGCGCTGTCGCCGTCCGGGCCGCACCGCGACTGAAGCAGCAACCGTCGCCGCTAGTGTGGCGACAGGGAGGTGCCGGATGAGCAAAGCGGCCGAGCTGATCGTCAAGTGCCTGGAGAACGAGGGCGTTTCCGTCGTCTTCGGGGTGCCCGGCGAGGAGAACATCCGCTTCGTGCAGGCGCTGGCCTCCTCGAGCATCCGCTACGTGCTCACCCGGCACGAGCAGGCGGCCTCGTTCATGGCGGAGATGTACGGGCGCGTCACCGGCCGGGCGGCGGTGGTGTCGGCGACCCTCGGCCCGGGCGCCATCAACATGCAACTCGGCGTCGCCGACGCGACCACCAACAGCACCCCGATGGTGGCCATCTCCGCCCAGGTCGGCCAGGACCGCGAATACAAGGAATCGCACCAGTACGTCGACCTGGTCTCGATGTTCGCCCCGATCACCCGGTGGGCCGCGGGAATCCCCACCCCGCGCGCCATCCCCGAGATGGTCCGCAAGGCGTTCAAGGTGGCCGAGGCCGAACGCCCCGCCGCGGTCTACTTGGCGGTGCCCGAGCACATCGATGCCGACGAAATGGACTACGACCTGAACCCGTTGCCCCGCAACGTCGTTCGCCCCGACGCGCCGGCGCCACGGCAGGTCGCGCGCGCCGTCGACATCCTGCGCCAGGCGAAGCGGCCCGTCGTGCTGGCCGGGCACGGCGCCGCGCGCGCCGACGCGACCAAGGCCCTGGTCCGCTTCTCCGAGGAGTTCGGCATCCAGGTGGCGAACACCTTCCACGGCAAGGGCATGATGCCCGACGACCACCCGAACAGCATCGGGACGCTGGGGTTCATGCGGCACGACTACGTCAACTTCGGGTTCGACATCGCCGACGCCGTCATCGCCGTCGGCTACGAGCTGCAAGAGTTCGATCCCGTGCGGATCAACCCGCAGGCCGACAAGAGGATCATCCACGTTCACCGCTTCCCCGCCGAGGTCGACGCGCACTATTCGGTCGACGTCGGGATCATCGGCGACATCAGCGATTCGCTCGACGCGCTGACCGACGCGCTCGCCGGTCACAGCTTCGAGCACGCCGCCGACGTGCCCGGGTCTGGCCTGCTTACCGAGGAATTCGAGCGCGGGCAACAGGATTCGCGCTACCCGCTGGCGCCGGCGCGGGTGGTCGCCGACACCCGCGAGGCGCTGGGCCGCAGCGACGTCGTTCTGGTCGACACCGGCGCCACCAAGATGTGGATGGCCCGGCTATATCCGACGTACGAGCGGAACACCTGCTTGATCTCGAACGGCTTGTCCACCATGAGTTTTGCGCTGCCCGGGGCCCTCGGCGTGAAGCTGGCCCGCCCCGAGTGCAAGGTGTTGGCCGTCGTGGGCGACGGCGCGTTCCTGATGAACTCCCAGGAGATCGAGACCGCGGTGCGGGAGCGGATTCCGCTGGTGGTGCTGATCTGGGAGGACGGCGGCTACGGCCTCATCGAATGGAAGATGGACCTAGAACTCGGCGCCCACTACTACGTGAAATTCGGCAACCCCGACATCGTGAAATACGCGGAAAGCTTCGGCGCCAAGGGATATCAGATCACCAGCGCCGACGAGCTGTTGCCGACGCTGCGGGCCGCCCTCGACGACGACGGGGTGTCGCTGATTTGCTGCCCGGTGGACTACTCGGAGAACCTGCGGCTGACCGACCGGCTCGGTGAGTTAGACGAGACGCTGTAGGCGCGCAAGTTTGTCGCCGACCGACTCTTGTCGGGGTCTCTTGTCGTAGGCCCGTGGCATACTCGAACACATGTTCGATGAGGCTGCTCGTGCCGAGGTGATTGCCCGGTTCGACGAGATGATCGAGCGGCGTTATCCGTCTTCGACGGCGGAGTCCGCGGCGCTGATCGATGAGATCTGTGCGGCGGCGCGGGCGGAGAACCGGCAGGCGGCCGCGCAGTTGGTCGCGATCGGTGAGTTGTTCCGGTATCGGTTGTCGCGGTGTTCGGAGAGCGAGGATTGGGCGATCGACACGATGGAGGCGGTCGCCGCGGAGGTGGGGGCGGCGTTGCGGATCAGCCAGGGGCTGGCGGCCAGCCGGCTGCGTTATGCCCGGGCGATGCGCGAGCGGCTGCCGCAGGTGGGCCAGGTGTTTCGGGCCGGCGATATCGACTATCGGATGTTTCAGACGATCGTTTATCGCACCGATTTGATCGAAGACGCTGAGGTGTTGGCGGGCGTGGATGCCCAGCTGGCCGCCAATGTCGCGCGCTGGCCGTCGATGAGCCAGGGTCGGCTGGGGGCCCAGGTGGATCGGATTGTGGCCAGGGCTGATGTGGATGCGGTGCGCCGGCGCGCCAAGGCCCAGCGGGATCGCCAGGTGTGGATCGGCCCGGACCTGGACGGGCGCACCGAGATCGGCGGTGTCCTGCTCAGCCCCGACGCCCATGCATTGGAGAAGCGGCTGAATGCGTTGGCGGCCACGGTGTGTGCCCATGACCCGCGTACCCGTGAGCAGCGTCGCGCCGACGCGCTGGGCGCGCTGGCGGCCGGGGCGGATCGGCTGGGCTGCCGCTGCGCGCGCCCGGACTGCGCGGCGGCGAAGCGCCCGCCGGCCGGCCCGGTGGTGATGCATGTGATCGCCGAGCAGGCCACCCTCGACGGGCGCGGTTCAACCCCGGGTTCCGAGGTGGGCGCCGACGGGCTGATTCCCCCCGAGCTGGTGGCCGAGTTGGCGAAGTCGGCCAAGTTGCTGCCGCTGGTTCATCCCGGTGACGCGCCACCGGAGAACGGCTATGTCCCGTCGAAGGCGCTGGCCGACTTTGTGCGGTGTCGGGATCTGACGTGTCGCTGGCCCGGCTGCGACGCCCCGGCCATCTGCTGCGATCTGGATCATACAATCCCCTACAGCCAGGGCGGGCGCACGCACGCGTCAAACCTGAAGTGCTACTGCCGAACTCATCACTTGATCAAAACCTTTTTCCGCTGGACCGAACAACAACTGCCCGACGGGACGCTGATCCTGACCTCCCCATCCGGGCAGACCTATGTGACCACCCCGGGCAGCGCGCTGCTGTTTCCCAGTTTGTGTTATTCGGTCGGCGGCATCCCCACCCCGGAGGCCGACCCACCGCCCGTCGACTACTGCGAGCAGCGCACCGCGATGATGCCCAAACGCCGGCGCACCCGCGCCCAAGACCGCGCCTACCGGGTCGCCGCCGAACGCCGCCACAACCGCGACGCCCGCACCGCCCGCCGGGCCGAGGCCTGGAGCTACACCCTGCCCGCCCCACCCGCCGACGGCGACGACGAACCACCGCCGTTCTGAAGTCGCTAAGCTCCCCAGGGGGACTTCGCTTTTCCGAGCGTCATGGGCCGGACATAGGTGCCCACCAGCTCGCGATGCCACCACGCCCGGTCGCGCCGCAGCTCGGCGAACGTCGTGAACCGGTACTCGTAGAGCCGCGCGCGCACGTACCGCGGCGGCGAGTCCGGGAAGGGGTTGCGCCGCAACAGGCGCAGCGTGGGCCGGTCGTTGCGCAGCAGCCGCTCCATGAATGGTTTCAGCCACGGCTGCGCGTAACCCGGTGAGATGGCGGCGAACCACATCAGCCAGTCCAGGCGCAGGTGATACGGCGCCCACTGGCGGGGCAGCCGGCGAACGCCGCCGGGCTTGCCCTTGAATTCGTACTCCTTCCACGCCGTGTGCTGGGTGGGCCCCTCCTCGTCGGTGCCTTCGATCACCACCTCGCGGCGCACCCGGCCGATGCTGCCGAACGCGCCGTAGGTGTTCACCAGGTGAAAGGGGTTGAAGGACATGTTCATTCGTTGGCGCGAGGACAGCATGTTGCGCACCGGCCAGTACGTCAAGAACAGCACGGCGCCGGCGAACGCGATCACCACGCCGGCGAACCACAGCGGCGGCGCCGGCCAGGCGGGGTGCGCGGGCACGGAAAACAGCACCCTGAAAGCGGAGTCGTCAATGGCGCTGAACGCCAACATGATCGTCACCCAATTGAGCCACGCGAAGTTGCCCGACACCACCAGCCACAGCTGGGTCACGACGACGATCGTCGCGGCCGCGCTGGCCACCGGCTGCGGCGCGAACAATCCGAACGGCACGATCAGCTGGGCGAAATGGTTGCCGGCGACCTCCACGCGGTGCAGCGGCTTCGGCAGGTGATGGAAGAACCAGCTCAACGGTCCCGGCATGGGCTGGGTCTCGTGGTGGTAGTACAGGCACGTCAGGTCGCGCCAGCACGGGTCGCCGCGCATCTTGATCAGCCCGGCGCCGAACTCGACCCGGAACAGAAGCAACCGGGCCAGCCACAGCGTCAGCACGGGCGGCGCGACCCGGTCGTTGCCGAGGAAGATCATCAGGAATCCCGCCTCCAGCAGCAACGACTCCCAGCCGAATCCGTACCAGGTCTGGCCCACGTTGACGATCGAAAGGTAAAGCGCCCACAGCACAAACCACGCCAGCATCGCGGCCCACAGCGGCGCCAGGTCGGCAGCACCGGCGACGATCGCCGCCGCCAGTGCCGCGCCCAGCCAGGACGCGCCCGCGAACAGACGGTCGGAGTAGCGCAGGTGAAAGATGCTCGGCGCCCGCCAGAACGACTGCCGCGCCAGGAATCGGGGGATCGGCAGGATGCCGTGCTCGCCGATGAGCGCCCGGAACTGCAGCGCGGCCGCGACGAACGCGATCAGGTAGATGGCCGCGACGCCCCGCTGCAGGACCATCCGGCCCAGCCAGTAGTCGGGTGCCGAAAACCAACCCATGGTCGTCACGTATTACCAGTCAAGCAGCAGGAAAACCGCTAGCCAACGGCCAAAAGTCATTCGGCGCTCGGCCGCGGCCCCCGGGCAGGCACCACCACCACCGACGCGGCCAGCACCGCGAGCGAAATCAGCGCCAGCAGTTGCACATTCGCCGAATGCCCGGCGTACCCGTCGACCGAGCGCCAGGGATGCCGCGACAGCGCCGCCCCGGCCAGAATGAGGCCGCCCGCGCTCAGCAAGATGGTCACGCCGTCGCGCCACCGGGGGCTCGCGAAATACCGCAGCCCCAGGGCGGCCCCGGCCACGACCAATCCCGCCGCACCCGCGATGACCGCCCCGGCCGCCAGCGCGCCGACCGCCGCCCAGGGCCCCGGCGCCCACGGCCGGGCGGGCGTGTCGTCGGTGCGCCCGCGCCGGGTGCGCCATAGGGCGAGCGCGGCCAGCAGCGGCAGCAGCGCCAGCCCGAAAGCCAGACCCGCCCGGTACAGGGAGTTGGACGCGAAGGTCAGCGTGATGGTGCCAGCGTCCCCCGCCGGCACCACCCAGCCCTGCTGCCAGCCGTTGACCGCGACCGGCGTCAACCGGGCCCCGGCGCCGGTGCGCGCCACCCAGCCGGGGTTGAGGCTTTCGGGGATGACCAGCAGCCGGGGGGCGCTCGACGCGGAGGCCCGCACCTCGCGGCGGCTCGGACCCCACGCCCCGGTGTCGGCGCGCACCGGAGCGGCGCCGGTGACCTCGGCGGCGGTCGGGGTCGACAGCTGGGCCCCGTCCACGACGAACTGGGCGCCCGGGCTGATCAACAGCTCCTGCTGGCCCGCCGGCAGCGCGATCGGCTCGCGTTCGCAGGGCTGCGCCGCGACAGGTTCGCCGTCCAGCAGCGCACCGGCTGTCGTCCGGATCGAGGTGTGTACGAACCGGCCCGCGACGGCGATGACCGGGCCGCTCTCGCAGCCGACGGTGATCTCCCGCGCACGGTTGCGGGCGGCGTCGGCGGGGGCGATCGGGTTGCCGTCGGCGCCCAGCACCGCGACCTCGGCCAGGCCCGGCGGCTTGAGCTGATCGAAGCCCAGCGCGTTGCGGTCGATCACGTCTTCCCAGTCGAGCAGGCTGATGCTGACGGTGTCGGTCACCCGCGGTTTGAGCGAAAGCGTCTGCTGCTCACCGGGTTTCAGCTGGCGGACCTGCGGGCCATCGCCCAGGTCGACGGCCACCACCGTCGGGTGCGCCGGCAACGTCGACCGGCTGGGCGCCACGCGCAGCCCGGTGACCTCGGTGGCCCGCGGCAGGGTGAGCGTCAGCGTCGGCGGCGACTTGTGCTGCACCACCCGCTGCGGCGCCGTCCACGCGGTGGCCGGGTCGCCGTCGGTGGCCGCGAACGCCGAGCCGAGGATGTCCACTACATCGGAATCCCCTTGGGCGCGAGTGGTATTCGGCTCGGCGACCAGATCGGCCAGCTTGGGTCCCTGCCGCGGTCGCACCCACACCGTCGGCGTCACCGACACCGGGGCCGCGACCGTCAGGGTGCGGCTGAAGTTGACCGGCTCTTCCGGCGCCAGCGCCATCGACGCCGCGCAGTGCACACCGTCGGGCGCCCGCGCGCAGCCCGGCCTGCCGAGCAGTTCGGATCCCAGGTCCCAGCCCGCGACCGCGGCGCCCGGCGGCGGCCCCGGCACCCGCAGGGTGTGCCGCAGGCTGACCGGGTGGGCGAAGCCGGACGCGTCGTACTGGGTGATCGACAGGTCGGTGATGCCGAACTGCACGCCGGGGGAGCCGTCGTCGGTGCCGGCGGCGGTGACCCGCACCCATGGGGTTTCGCCGAACGGCAGCGCCGTCGCCAGCGGCTTGCCGGGCTCGTCGAACCGCAGGGTGGTGCTGCCGTTGGCGGTCTCGATCAGGATGCGGCGGACCTGGGCGCCGACGGCGGTGGCGCTGGGCGTGATGGTGATAGCGCCGTTGCTCACCGGGTGGTCGAAGTCCACCTGCAGCCACTGCCCGACCGCGGCCTGCAGCGCGTTGGACACCCACGCCGTGCCCGAGTCGCCGTCGATCGCCGCGGCGGGCGAGGTCGCCGGCGCGACGTCGGGCATCGCGGTGGAATCCGACGACGAGCTCGAGACGGTGAGTCGGCCGCCGTTCCAGGCCCCGAACACGGTGTCGGCTCCCGGGACCGGATAGTCCGGGACGCGGTTGAAGGTGTGCCGCGCGTCGCCGTCCGCCCGGACGGCCGACGAATGGTGGTCGACGCGGCCGTAGTCCGTCTCGCGGGCCACCGGAGTGTCGGTGACCGTGACGAGCGGCGCGGGCAGGCCGGCTGCGCGGGCGTCGGCGCTCATCAGTACCGGGCCCAGCGGCGGTTGGCCCAGCAGCCGTCGCCGCTCGTCAAGGCGCAGCAGCACCTCCGGGCCGCCATCGACCCGGGCCGGCCGGTCGGCGTCGACGAAGTACGGCGAGCCGGGATCGCCGGCGACGCCCACCCGATAGATCTCCACCGCCGGGAAGCGCGGGCGCAGCCCGCCGTCGACGACGAAGCCCGCCAGCGTGCCGGGTCCCACGGGCGCGCCGAACTGGGCCACCTTCTGCAGCCCCGGTGAGCCTTCGACGGCGCGGTGAGCCAGGACGGGCCGCGCCGAGCGCGACGTCTCCGGATCCAGGTCGTTGCGCAGCACGACGTACGAAATGCCTTGGCGGGCAAGGGTATCGGCGAGGCCTGCGGAGGGCTGCCCGGCGGCGAACAGGCGCTGCACCGAATCCAGCGCCCGGATGGTCTGCGGCGGGGTCAACGGGATCGAGTCGCGCACGCCCCACGGGTTGCCGCCGAGCACCTGCAGCGGCTCGTCGTGCGTGGTGCCCCACGCCTGGGTGGCGAACGGCGCGCCGGGGACCACCAGCACCCGCCCCGGCGCCGGTGTGCCCGTGTTGTGCTCGTCGAGCCAGTCGGCGGCCTGGTGCCAGTAGGCCGGGATCGCACCGAACGTGCCTGGCGGGGCCAGCCGGCCGGTCCACGCCAGCGACGTGCTGACCGCCAGCGCCGTCAGCACCACGATGGCCACCGCGGCCCGCTTGTCGCGCTCGGGGTGGGCGAACGCGCGCAGCCACGCCGAGCGCGGCGCGCTGCCGGGCAACGCGACCCGGCCGAGCAGCTGCGCGATGCCCAGCGCCACCGGGATCCGGAGCACCGGTCCCAGCTTGTGCACGTTGCGCAGCGGCGCGCCGGCGGCGTCCATGAAGGCCTGCACCTCGTGGGCCAGCGGCGACCCCAGCCCGCCGCTGTAGCCGACGGCCATCAGGGCCACGCCGACCAGCAGCATCGTCACCAGCCGTCCCCGCGCCGGCATTCCGGGGCTGGCCAGCCCGGCCAGCCCGGCGGCCGCGACCAGGCAGGTCGCCAGGACGGCCGCGGACCCGGTGACCAGCGGCGCGCCGGCGGTGGCGGTCGGCGCCACGAACGGGGTCCAGGCGTCGGTGCCGCGCAGGATCTCGGTCAGCGATGACCACTGCGTCGTCACCCCGGAGGATTCGATGAAGTCCAGGAACGGCGGGCTGACGTGGCGCAGGCAGACCAGCGCCACCACCCACCAGAGTGTGGCCAGGCACAGCGCCAGCGCCCACCACGCGGTGTAGCGCCACCACAGCCGGTTCGGCCGGTGGCACGCCCACCAGATCACCGCGGGCAGGCAACCGGCCAGCGTCGCAATGGCGTTGACCGCGCCCATCAGCGCCACGGCCAGCCCGGCCTGCGCGGCCAGCGCCCGCACGGATCTGTCCGTCGACGCCCGCAGCGCCAGGATCGTCGGCAGCAACACCCACGGCGCCAGCATCATCGGCAACGTCTCCGATGAGATCGATCCGAGCGTGGTCAGCACCCGCGGCGACAGCGCGAACGCCAGAGCGCCGATCACCCGGGACGTCGGGCTGCCGATGCCCAGGGCCTCGGCCACCCGCAACAACCCCCAGAAGCCGACCGTGAGCAGCAGCGCCCACCACAACCGCTGGGTCACCCAGCCCGGCAGGCCCAGCGCGTGGCCGACCAGAAAGAAGGTGCCGTGCGGGAACAGGTAGCCGTACGCCTGGTTCTGCGCCTGGCCGAAGGGCAGTTCGCTGTTCCACAGGTTGGTCGCGCGGGCCAGGAAGCGCAGTGGGTTGGCGGTGAGGTCGAGCTTGGTGTCGGGGGAGACCTGCCCGGGGGACTGCGCGAACGTCAGCGCCAGCGCCACGGCGCCGACCAACAGCAACCACCGGCGGGAGAGCGGCGCGGCCGACGAGCACGGGTCCGGCGCACCCGACCGGGCTCTCGCCGGGCTAGCTACGGTTGCCGTACTCGACCCGGTTGAGCACTGACGACTGCGGATCGCCCCCGGGGAGTGGCGGCTTCGTGTCTTGCTGCACCATCAAGGTGATCCCGAAGATCGCGGCCGCGCCCAGCAACAGACCAACCACGACGCTCGCGGCGGCGGGCGCGATGATCCGGTTCATGAAACGGCTCCTGAAGTTTTGCGGGGGATCTAGCGCCAACCTAGCAGAACGGCCGTCGCCGGCCGGGCCCGCGAGTCACGGCCACGGGATGCAATGGCCGCGCCAACAGCGCGAGCCGTAACTCACCAGGTACGGCCCAGCGGGGTGCTGCGGTGCGGTCTGCGCCGGCGCCGCCTTGTGGTCTTCCATCTCGAGCGTGACCCCGACGGTCGCCGCGGCTCCGATCATCAGCCCCGCCGCGATGCTTGCCGCCGCCGCCCACGAAAACCCGGCCATCGCCGGCTCCCCTCCCCACCAGTCAAAAGCTGGTTGCCAACCTACCGCCGACGCACCCTGACGGCTCGGCCGAAACGCCCGCCGTGACAACATGGCCCGATGCCCTTCCCCCGCACCCTGGCCGTGCTCGTCGTCGCAACCGCGATGGTTGCCGGCTGCGGCCACCACGGCGCCAAGCCCCCGTCGGCCACATCCAGCAGGCCGGCGGCCGCCCCCGCGCCGCCGGTGTGCGCCGACCCGACGGCCGTCCCGGCCGCCCTGTCGACCCGCGACAAGCTGGCACAACTGCTGATGGTGGGCGTGCGGAACGCCGACGAAGCCCGAACCGTCGTCAATGGCAGCCACGTCGGCGGGATCATCATCGGCGGCTGGACGGACCTCTCGATCTTCAAAGGCGGGCTGGCCGAGGTCGCTCACAGCGCGGGGCCGCTGCCGCTTGCGGTCGGCGTCGACGAAGAAGGTGGCCGGGTGTCGCGGCTGAAGACGCTGATCGGGACCGCGCCGTCGGCCCGGCAGCTGGCGCAGACCCAGACGCCCCAGCAGGTCCACGACCTCGAAGTCGAGCGCGGCAAGAAGATGCGCGACATGGGCATCACCGTCGACTTCGCGCCGGTGGTCGACGTCACCGATGCCCCGGACGGCGTGATCGGTGACCGCTCGTTCGGCGCGGACCCGAACACCGTCACCGCGTACGCCGGGGCCTACGCGCAGGGCCTGCGCGACGCCGGGCTGCTGCCGGTGCTCAAGCACTTTCCCGGCCATGGACACGGCTCGGGCGATTCACACAAGGGCGGCGTCGTCACGCCGCCGCTGAGCGACCTACAGACCAGCGACCTGGTGCCTTATCGGACGCTGGTGACCCAGCTGCCGGTCGCGGTCATGATCGGTCACCTGCAAGTCCCCGGGCTGACTGGCGACGACCCCGCGAGCCTGAGCCGGGCCGCGGTGCAGTTGCTGCGCGACGGCACCGGCTACGGCGCCCCGCCCTTCAACGGCCCGGTGTTCAGCGACGACCTGTCCAGCATGGCCGCGATCTCCGACCGGTACGGCGTGGCCGAGGCGGTGCTGCGCGCGCTGCAGGCGGGTACCGACATCGCGCTGTGGGTCAGCATCGAAGAGGCGCCCGCGGTCCTGGACCGGCTGGAAAAGGCGGTGGCCGCGGGCGAGCTGCCGATGGCGGCGGTCGACGCCTCGGTGGTCCGGGTGGCGACGATGAAGGGCGCCAATCCAACGTGCGGCCACTAATGCGCCGCATCCTCGTTACCCTGTAGTCAGATTTTGGCGGGCTAGAGAGGCATGACGATGGCGGGCGGCACCAAGCGGCTACCCCGGGCTGTTCGCGAACAGCAGATGCTCGACGCCGCCGTGCAGATGTTCTCCGTCAACGGCTATCACGAGACGTCGATGGACGCCATCGCCGCCGAGGCGCAGATCTCCAAGCCGATGCTGTACCTGTATTACGGGTCCAAGGAGGACCTCTTCGGCGCCTGCCTGGACCGCGAGCTGGGGCGGTTCGTCGACGCGGTGCGCGCCGACATCAACTTCGCCCAAAGCCCGAAGGACTTGTTGCGCAACGCAATCGGGGCGTTCATGCGTTACATCGACGCCAACCGCGCGTCCTGGATCGTGATGTACACCCAGGCGATCAACTCGCAGGCGTTCGCACACACCGTGCGCGAGGGGCGCGAGCAGATCATCGAACTGGTGGCCGACCTGGTGCGGGCCGGCAGTCGCACCCCGCGCTCGGACGTCGAATACCACATGATGGCGGTCGCGTTGGTGGGCGGCGGCGAGGCGATGGCGAACCGGCTGTCCACCGGCGACATCGGCGTCGACGAGGCGGCCGAGCTGATGATCGACCTGTTCTGGCACGGTTTGCGGGGCACGCCGGAGGACCGCGGGGCCGCCTCACAGGCCGGATAAGCCGGCTAACCCCTACATTCGTGGGGTGGCCCCTCCGCCCCGCCCGCCTACCCGCCGCAACCTCGACTTCTTTTGCGCCGTAGTCATCGTCGGGCTGCTGGCCGGGGTCGCCGGGTTGGCGACGACGGAGGTGCTGCGGTTCGTCGAGCACGTCACCTACCACTACAGTTTCGGGACGCTGCTCACCGGGATCACCGGCAGCAGCCCGGTCCGCCGCGCCCTGGGGCCGGTGGTCGGCGGCGCGCTGGCGGGATTGGGCTGGTGGCTCCTGCGAAGCCGCACCCCGGTGCCGCCGCTGGAGGGGACCATCGCCCGCCGCGAGCCGATCCCGCGCCTGGCGTGGAGCGTCGACGCGGTGTTGCAGGTGCTGCTGGTCGGCTCCGGCGCATCCCTGGGCCGCGAGGGGGCACCGCGCCAATTCGCCGCGGCGCTGGGCGATTTCGCCACCGCGTGGCTCAAGCGGCTGTCCGGCGACGACCGCCGAGTCCTGCTGGCGTGCGCGGCGGGCGCGGGCCTGGGCGCCGTCTACGCCGTTCCCCTGGCCGGCGCGCTGTTCGCGGTGCGGATCATGCTGAACACCTGGCACCCGCGGGCGGTGGGCGCGGCGTTGCTCACCTCCAGCCTGGCCGTCGCGATCTGTTCGGCCGAAACGCACGACCAGCCGAGCCTGTCCTGGCCCAGCGCGGAATCGTCGTATTTGCTGACCGCGCACGGGCTTATCCTGGCGCCGGTCACGTTGGCGGTGGGACTGGCGTTCAAGTGGCTGATGGCGGCGGCGCGGCCGGCCCGGCTGGTGCGGTCGTGGGTGCTGATCCCGGCGCTGGCCGGCGCCGGTGTGGTGATGGGCATCTGCTCGCACTGGTGGCCGGAGTTGCCCGGCAACGGCCGCAGCATCCTGACCGTCAGCCTCGCCAGCCGCATGACCCTGTCGGCGGCCCTCGTCATCCTGGTGCTCAAACCGCTGCTGACGGCGCTGTTCCTGCGCGCCGGCGGGGCGGGCGGCATGCTCACACCCTCGTTGGCCACGGGCGCGGCCGCCGGATCGGCGCTGGTGCTGGCGGTCAATTGGGCGGCCGGGACACACCTGCACACGCCCACGGTCTCGCTGGCCGGCGCCGCCGGGGTCCTCGCGGTGACCCAAGGCTCACCGATCTGGGCGGCGATCTTCGTGTGGGAGCTGGCCCACCCGCCGCCATGGCTGTTTCTCGTGTTCCTGCTCACCGCCTGCGGCGCATACGGATTGAAGGTGCTCGCGCTGGGCCGCAGGCGCGCGGGCTAGAGGGCCCGGACGTTGCCGGTCAGGTAGGGATAGCCCTTCGCGACGTTGCGCAGCGACAGATCCCAGCCGCCGTCGTCGCCCTGGTCGATGTACAGCCCCGCCGTGCCGGGCAGCACCAGCGGCTTGCCGAACCGCACCGTGTACTGCGCCGCGTCGGGAATCCGGGCCTCGATGTTGGCCAATACCGCTGCGGCGCTGAACATCCCGTGCGCGATGACCGTCGGGAACCCGAACAGCTTGGCGGCGATCGGGTTGGTGTGGATCGGGTTGTGGTCGCCCCCGACGGCGGCGTAGCGGCGGATCTGGCCGGGGCTGATTCGCAGCACGGTGCTCGGCGGGGGCAGTTTCGGCTGCTTCTGCGGCGGCGGTTTGGGCTCGTCGGACAGGCTGGTGCGTTGCTGATGCAGGAAGGTGGTCACCTGGTGCCACGCGGTGTCGTTACCGACACTGACGTCGGTCACCAGATCCACCATCAGGCCCTTGCGGTGTTCGCGCAGGTTTTCCGCGTGCACCCGCACGCCGACGGTGTCGGTCACCGCGATCGGGTGGTACTGGGTGATGCGGTTTTCGGTGTGCACCGATCCCATTGCGGCGAAAGGAAAGTCGAAGCCGGTCACCAGCGACATCATGGCGGGAAAGGTCAACGCGAACGGGTAGGTCAGCGGCACATGGTTGCCGTAGCGCAGGCCGGTGACCCCCGCGTACTCGGCCACGTTCGACTGGTCGATCGGAAGTTCCTCGACGGTCACCGTGCGGCTGGGCAGCTGGTCCGAGCGGGGCAGCAGGGGCAGCGCCCCGGCCGCCGCGCGCAGCATGTTTCGCAAACCGCTTGGCTGGTTCATCACGCCCCCAACATCGCCTGGCCGCAGACGCGAATAACGTTGCCCGTCACCGCGTTTGACGCCGGGCTGGCGAAGTAGGCGATCGTCTCGGCGACGTCGACGGGCTGCCCGCCCTGCAGCAGCGAGTTCATCCGGCGCCCGACCTCGCGGGTGGCCAACGGGATGGCCGCCGTCATCTGGGTTTCGATGAAGCCCGGCGCGACCGCGTTGATCGTGATGCCCTTCTCGTAGAGCCCCGGCGCCAGCGCCTGGGTCAGGCCGATCATGCCGGCCTTGGTGGTGGCGTAGTTGGTCTGCCCCCGGTTGCCCGCGATGCCGGCCATCGACGACAGGCCGATCACCCGGCCCCCTTCGCCGATGCTGCCGTTGCCGATCAGGCCCTCGGTAAGCCGTTGCGGGGCAAGCAAATTGACGGCCACCACCGCGTCCCAGCGCGCCTCATCCATGTTGGCCAGCAGCTTGTCGCGGGTGATGCCGGCGTTGTTGACCAGGACGTCGGCGTGCCCGGCGTAGTGGTCGCGCAGGTGCTCGGCGATCTTGTCCACGGCATCGTCGGCGGTGACGTCCAGCCACAGCGCGGTGCCCCCGACCCGACTGGCGGTCTCGGCGAGGGTTTCGGCGGCCGACTCCACGTCGATCGCGACGACGCGCGCGCCGTCGCGGGCGAACACCTCGGCGATGCACGCGCCGATGCCGCGGGCGGCGCCTGTCACGATGGCCACCTTGCCGTCCAGCGGCCGTTCCCAGTCGGCCGGCGGGGTGGAGTCGGCCTCGCCGACGTAGAAGACCTGGCCGTCGACGTAGGCCGACTTCCCCGACAGGAGGAACCGCATCGTGGATTCCAGGCCCGTGGCGGCCGGTTTGGCGTGCGGCGACAGATACACCAGCTGCGCCGTCGACCCGTTGCGCAGCTCCTTGGCCAGCGAGCGGGTGAAGCCCTCGAGCGCGCGCTGCGCGATCCGCTCGTCCGGGCCGGCGGCGGCGTCGGGTGTGGTGCCGACGACCACGACGCGGGCGTTGTGGCCCAGGTTGCGCAGCACGGGGTTGAAGAACTCGTACAGACCCTTGAGCCCGGCCGGCGTCGTGATGCCGGTGGCGTCGAACACCAGCCCGGCGAATTGGTCGGCCCAGCGGCCGCCCAGATTGGCGCCCACCACGTCGTAGTCGACAGCCAGGGCCGCGCGCAGCGGCTCGGCCACCCTGCCCTGGTGATCTTGGGGGTCGCCGATCAGCAGCGACCCGGCCAGCGGCGGCTCACCGGGCCGGTACCGGCGCAGCGCCTCGGGCTGGGGGATCCCGAGTTGCTTAGCCAGAAACGATCCGGGGCCGGAGTTGACCACCTGCGAGAACAGATCGGACGAGCCTTTGGGAGCCACTGAGCTGCCTTCCATGTGTGTTCGGCTGGGAGTGCCCGGTTGTACGCCAACCGTATCGGGACGAACTTACTTCAGAGTAAGAACAGTGGGTACTATGGCGTGCAACGGCCGGTTCAAAAGTCATGTACCCGGAGATGCACGGAGAGAAAAGTGGCCCCTGCGAGTTCTAAGACCAGGCGACCAGTCGCGGTACTGGGTGGCAATCGCATCCCGTTCGCGAGATCGGACGGCGCCTACGCCGAGGCGTCCAACCAGGACATGTTCACCGCGGCCCTGGACGGGCTCGTGGACCGGTTCGGGCTGGCCGGCGAGCGGCTGGGCGTGGTCGTCGGCGGCGCCGTGCTCAAGCACAGCCGCGACTTCAACCTGACGCGCGAATGCGTGCTGGGCTCCGCGCTGTCGTCGTACACGCCGGCGTTCGACGTTCAGCAGGCGTGCGGGACGGGGCTGCAGGCCGCCATCGCCGCGGCCGACGGCGTCGCCTCCGGGCGCTACGAGGTGGCCGCCGCCGGCGGGGTCGACACCACCTCCGATCCGCCGATCGGCCTGGGCGACAACCTGCGCCGCCAGCTGCTCAAGCTGCGCCGGTCCAAGTCCAACCTGCAACGGCTCAAGCTGGTGGGCACGCTGCCCGCCACCCTGGGGATCGAGATCCCGGCCAACAGCGAGCCGCGCACCGGGCTGTCGATGGGCGAGCACGCCGCCATCACCGCCAAGCAGATGGGCATCAAACGCGTCGACCAGGACGCGCTGGCCGTCGCCAGCCACCGCAACATGGCCGCCGCCTACGACCGGGGCTTCTTCGACGACCTGGTCACGCCGTTCCTGGGGCTCTACCGCGACGACAACCTGCGGGCCAACGCCAGCACGGAGAAGCTCGCGACGCTGCGCCCGGTCTTCGGGGTGAAGAACGGCGACGCGACCATGACGGCCGGCAATTCCACCCCGCTGACCGACGGCGCGTCGGTCGCGCTGCTGGCCAGCGAGGAGTGGGCGGCCGCTCACTCGTTGACCCCGCTGGCCTACCTGGTGGACGCGGAGACCGCCGCGGTCGACTATGTCAACGGGCGCGACGGGCTGCTGATGGCGCCGACGTACGCGGTGCCCCGGCTGCTGGCGAGAAACGGACTGGGACTGCAAGATTTTGACTTCTACGAGATCCACGAGGCGTTCGCGTCGGTGGTACTGGCGCACCTGCAGGCGTGGGAGTCCGAGGAGTACTGCAAGGAGCGGCTGGGGCTCGACGCCGCGCTCGGCTCCATCGATCGCTCCAAGCTCAACGTCAACGGGTCGTCGTTGGCCGCCGGCCACCCCTTCGCGGCCACCGGCGGACGGATCCTGGCGCAGGCCGCCAAGCAGCTGGCCGAGAAGAAAGCCGAGCAGCAGGGCGGCGGCACACTTCGGGCGCTGATCTCCATCTGCGCCGCCGGTGGGCAGGGCGTAGCCGCGATCCTGGAGGCCTGACCGCGGGCCTGAAAACATCGGGGCGCGAATGATTTGGGTCACACCCGGTTATGAACCGGGGCACGTGGGTACCCGACCGTCCGGATAGCCCCGTGTTGTGGTCTGACCCCCCGACCCCGACGGCAATACGGGGCATCCCTGAATCGACCGCCGGTCGCGCACGGGGGGGGCGAAAAGGGCCGCCGCTGGACTGAGGGGATCCAGCGGCGGTCTTTTTTGCCCGCCCCGCCCACAGACAAAGGTCCCCCGCTTCAACGTGGAAGCGGGGGACCTTGTTCGTTCAGCTAGGCAGGCCTAGAACGCCGCCTCGTCGAGCTCCATGATGTCGTTGTCCAGCGTCTCGATGACCTCGCGGGTGCTGGCCAGCAGGGGCAGGAAGTTCTTGGCGAAGAACGATGCCACCGCGACCTTGCCCTCGTAGAAGGACCGCTCCGCGCCGCTGGCGCCGGCGTCCAGCGCCGCCACCGCGACCGCGGCCTGACGCTGCAGCAACCAGCCGATGACCAGGTCGCCGACGCTCATCAGGAAGCGCACCGAACCCAGGCCCACCTTGTAGAGGCTGGTGACGTCCTCCTGCGCGGCCATCAGGTAGCCGGTCAGGGTGGCCGCCATGGCCTGCACATCGGTCAGCGCCTTGCCGAGCAGCTCGCGCTCGGTCTTGAGCCGGCCGTTGCCGGACTCGCTGTCAACGAACTTCTGGATCTGCTCGGACACGTGCGCCAGCGCCACACCCTTGTCGCGGACGATCTTGCGGAAGAAGAAGTCCTGCGCCTGGATGGCCGTGGTGCCCTCGTAGAGCGAGTCGATCTTGGCGTCACGGATGTACTGCTCGATCGGGTAGTCCTGCAGGAAGCCGGACCCACCGAACGTCTGCAGGCTCTCGGTCAGCTTGGCGTAGGCCTGCTCGGAGCCCACACCCTTGACGACCGGCAGCATCAGGTCGTTGACCTTGACGGCGAGCTCGCCGTCCACACCGTGCAGCGCCTCGGCGACCGCCGCGTCCTGGTAGGTCGCGGTGAACAGGTACAGCGCGCGCAGACCCTCGGCGTAGGCCTTCTGGGTCATCAGCGACCGGCGCACGTCGGGGTGGTGCGTGATGGTCACCCGCGGCGCGGTCTTGTCGGTCATCTGGGTCATGTCGGCGCCCTGCACGCGGGACTTGGCGTACTCCAGCGCGTTCAGGTAGCCCGTCGACAGGGTGGCGATCGCCTTGGTGCCGACCATCATGCGGGCCTGCTCGATGACGTCGAACATCTGCGCGATGCCGTTGTGCACCTCGCCGACCAGCCAGCCCTTGGCGGGCACGCCGTGCTGGCCGAGCGAGAGCTCACAGGTCGCCGAGACCTTGAGGCCCATCTTGTGCTCGACGTTGGTGACGAACACGCCGTTGCGCTCGCCCAGCTCGCCCGTCTCGAAGTCGAACAGGAACTTGGGCACGAAGAACAGCGACAGCCCCTTGGTGCCCGGGCCGGCGCCCTCGGGGCGGGCCAGCACCAGGTGGAAGATGTTCTCGAACAGGTCGCCCGAGTCACCCGAGGTGATGAAGCGCTTCACGCCATCGATGTGCCAGGAACCGTCGTCCTGCTGGATGGCCTTGGTGCGCCCGGCGCCCACGTCCGAACCGGCGTCCGGCTCGGTGAGCACCATGGTCGAACCCCAGCCGCGCTCGGCGGCCAGCACGGCCCACTTCTTCTGCTCCTCGGTGCCGAGGTGGTACAGGATGTTGGCGAACCCGGCGCCGCCGCCGTACATCCACACGGCGGGGTTGGCGCCCAGGATGTGCTCGTGCAGCGCCCACAGCAGCGCCTTGGGCATCGGCATGCCGCCGAGCGCCTCGTCGATGCCGGCCTTGTCCCAGCCGGCCTCGGTGACCGCGCGGACCGACTCCTTGAAGGATTCGGGCAGCGTCACCGAGTGGGTCTCGGGGTCGAAGACCGGCGGGTTGCGGTCGCCCTCGACGAACGACGCCGCGACGGGTCCCTCGGCCAGGCGGCTGATCTCGGACAGCATTTCCTGGGCGGTGTCGACGTCGAGGTCGCTGTACTCGCCTTGGCCTAATGCCTTGTCAACGCCGAATACCTCGAACAGGTTGAATACCTGGTCACGGACGTTGCTCTTGTAGTGGCTCACTACGTTCCTCCTCGTTGAGAATGCCACTTGTGGTTGGGTACTAGGTCTAAGTTACCCACCAGTAACTGCCCTAAAATATAGCCGTTATTGTCGGCGACGCAAGCGAGTGTGAGCTAGATTCCACCGTCTAACTAACCAACCGGTTGGGCAGTAGTTCTTTTCGCGCCCTACCTGCGGAGATGATGTAGCCATGAGGGACGTGAGGCGCGTCACAGCGCTCCCCGTGGTGGACCTTCGGGCCGCCCCGGAGGCCCTGCGGGAGGGCCTCCGCGGGGCCGCCCACGAGGTCGGGTTCTTCTATCTGGTCGGCCACGAGGTGCCCGACGACCTCGCCGTGCGGGTGCTCGACGCGGCGCGCCGGTTGTTCGAGCTGCCGGAGGCCGACAAGGACGCGATCGCGATGGTGCGCAGCCCGCATTTCCGCGGCTACACCCGCCTGGGCGGCGAGCTGACGCGGGGCCGGGTGGACTGGCGCGAGCAGATCGACCTCGGACCCGAACGCCCCCCGATCGGTGGCCCCGGGAGGCCGGACTACCTGTGGCTGCAGGGCCCGAACCAGTGGCCGGAGGCGCTGCCCGAACTGCCCGGGATCATCGCCGAGTGGGATGCCGCGCTGTCCGCGGTGGCCCGCACCCTGCTCCGGCACTGGGCGGCATCCCTGGGCAACCCGCCGGATGTGTTCGACGCCGCCTTCGCCGACGCGCCCGCGACGCTGATCAAGATCATCCGCTACCCCGCCCGCGCGCCCAGTCCCCAGGGCGTCGGGGCGCACCGCGACGCCGGGGTACTCACCCTGCTGCTGGCGGAGCCGGGCAGCCGCGGCCTGCAGGTGCGGCCGGCCAGGGGCGACGCGGGCTGGATCGACGTGCCGCCGGTGGACGGGGCGTTCATCGTCAACATCGGTGAGCTGCTCGAGGTCGCGACGGCAGGCTACCTGCGGGCCACCGAGCACCGGGTGAGCTTGGGTGACGCTGCCGAGGAGCGGATTTCGGTGCCTTACTTCTTCAACCCACGACTGGACGCGCAGATCCCGGTGCTGACGCTGCCCGAGGAATTGAGCGCTCTCGCCGCGACCAGGGACGACCCGTCGGACCCGATCTTCTCGGTCTACGGCCGCAACGCGTGGAAGAGCAGATTGCGGGCGCATCCGGATGTGGCTTCAGCCCACGGATATTCGGCAGGTAGGGTCGGTAACGAGAATTCCGTTCTGGGCGCAAGGGGCGAATGACCGCGGTGAACCCGAACAAGAATCTGACACCGTCCACGCTTCGTGAGGCCTTCGGCCACTTTCCGTCCGGGGTGGTGGCCATCGCCGCCGAAGTCGAGGGGACCCGAGAAGGGTTGGCGGCCAGCACCTTCGTCCCCGTCTCGCTCGAGCCGCCGTTGGTGTCGTTCTGCGTGCAGAACACCTCGACGACCTGGCCCAAGCTCAAGGGCGTGCCGATGCTGGGCATCAGCGTGCTCGGCGAGGTCCACGACGAGGCGGCGCGCGCGTTGGCGGCCAAGACCGGGGACCGGTTCGCCGGTCTGGAGACGGTGTCCTACAACAGCGGCGCGGTGTTCATCAAGGGCACCGGCCTGTGGCTGGAGAGCGCGATCGAACAACTGATCCCGGCGGGGGACCACACGATCGTGGTGCTGCGGGTCAACGAGGTGACGGTCGACGCGGAGGTGGCGCCCATCGTGTTCCACCGCAGCACGTTCCGCCGGCTCGGCGTTTAGGCCGGTTCGGCGCCTAGGCCGCGGCCACTCACATCGAAACTGCGCTCAGCGCTACCGAATGAGCGAATTCGGCGCTCTGAGCGCAGACTCGGCGCAGTGAACCGTGGCCCGGCTACGGGCGGCGGCTGAGCTCCTCCCGATAGCCTTCGATGCGCCGCTCGATTTCGGCGGCGTCTTCGTGCCTGCCTTCTTTGTGCGCGAGCTCGGCGCGGACCGAGAGCTCGCGGATCGCGGTGCGGATCTCGTTGACGCTGGTGGTTTCTCGCATGGGGGTCGGATACCCGATCCGCGGTCCGCGTACCGCCGATCGCGATCGGTGCGGCGAATCCCGCGCCAGCGGCCCGGGTGAGTGCTAGCTTTCGCTCTATCGCGGCTGTTTGCTGCTGGGCGGGGGCTGAGCGCGGGGCCACGTGAAGTGGAGGTGCCCAATGTCGTATCTGCTCACTATGCCCGACGAGTTGGTCGCCGCGGCAACGGATTTGGCCAGAATCGGGTCCTCGATCAGTGCGGCGAATTTATCCGCGGCGCCCCTGACCACCGCGATCGAGGCCGCCGCTGCCGACGAGGTGTCGGCGGCCATCGCGGCGTTGTTCGGGGCGCACGCCCGGGTCTATCAGCAGCAGGGCGCCCTGGTGGCGCTGTTTCATGACCAGTTCGTTCGGTCCTTGACCGCGGGCGCGGGCGCTTATGCGGCCAGTGAGGCCGCCAGCGCCTCGCCCCTGCAGGTCCTCGAGCAAGAGGTGCTGGGTGCAATCAATACGCCCTTCCTGGCCTTCACGGGGCGCCCGCTGATCGGCAATGGCGCGAATGGGGCGCCGGGGACCGGGCAAAACGGCGGGGCCGGTGGGTGGCTGATCGGCAACGGCGGAGACGGCGGGTCCGGGGCGCTGCCCGCCGGCCCCGCCACCAACGGCGGGACCGGCGGTAACGGCGGGGCGGCCGGCCTGTTGTGGGGCCACCCCGGCAGTGGCGGCGCCGGCGGGTCGACTGCCGTCATCACCGGGACCGGCGGCACGGGAGGCGTCGGCGGGGCCGGCGGGCTGTTCGGCCCAGGTGGGATCGGCGGGCGCCCCGTGAAGGCCAGGAAGGGCGTATTGCTTGCCCCCCGCG
>NZ_LZSE01000120.1 GCF_001665295.1 Mycobacterium sp. 1554424.7
GCGGCCGCCGCGTTGGCTTCGTCCAGCCAGGAACCGATACCGGCCACATCCGCAGCCGCGGACCCCACTAGGTCCGGAGCGGCGATCACGAACGACGAAGACGGCACGCGGGCACTCCATTTCGGTCAGGCGACAAGGACCCGGTTAGCCCAGCGCGGGAACCTTACCGGCGGCGACGGTCAAGGTGCACGAGCGGTGACAAGCGGTGGAATTATTTTGCATGGGCGTCACTTTTTCCGCTAGTTGGCCTAGCGGTACGTAGATAGCGGCCGATGAGTCGATCGAAACGTCTCGAGCTGTGAACCGTCTACGAGTTTGTCATTTCCGGCCGGCCCGCGCCCGCGGATGTCGGACGCCTAAGTGACTGCGGCGGCGGCGGTTTCGGTCGCCATCACCTCGGCGGCCGCGCGCTCGCCCGATCGGATCGCGCCGTCTATCCACCCGCACATGATCGCCGAGCTCTCCGTGCCGGCCCAGTGCACGCGTCCGCAGGGCTCGCGCAGGGTGTATCCGAATTCGGTGAGCACGCCGGGCGGGGCGTGGCTGATCATCCCGCCGCCCGAGTAGCGCTCGGTCGTCCAGTTCTGCTCGTGGAATTCAAACGGCGCCTTGGCTTTACTGCCGAACCGGTCGACGAGTTCGCCGATGACAACCGTCTTCCGCTCGGCCTCGTCGAGCTTCGTCAGCCGTCGGGCGGCCGGTCCCTCGGTGATCACGCACATGATCCCGAGGTCCGCGGTGTCCGTGCAGGCGTCGATGGTGAGCGTGGCCGGGGACCCGGGCGCGGCCGACTGGCCACACAATCCGTCCGCGCGCCAGAACGGCTCGTCGTAGATGATCGATATCTTGAGGACCGCGCCACTTGGCATGCGCTGGTGCAGCAGCGCGCGGTCCACCGGCAGCATCGGCTCATACACAATCGAACTGGCGATGGCAAGCGGGATCGCGACGATGGCCCGCCGCGCCCGCACCGTCAGGCCGTCCGCGGCGACGGTCACGCCGTCGGCGTCCTGGGTGATCTGTCGGACGGGGCGCGAAAGGTGCAGCGCCTCACCGAGTTCGGCGGCGATCTGCCGGTAGATGGCGCCCATCCCCCCGACGGGCCGCGCGTCCTGGGCGCCGCCCTTGCCCGAGATGACGAAGGTGGGCCCGCCGCCCGATCCCATCTGGGTCAGCGCCCACAGCAGGGACGTCTCCGACCCGGCCGAGGTGTAGACGCCGGACAGCGCCATGTCCAGCATCTCGCGGGCCTGCTTGGACATGGTGTTCTTGTCGATCCATTCGCCGAGGCTGATGCGGTCCCACTCGGCCGCGTTCTTCGCCTCCCACGGGGCTTCGCGCGGGACGGCTTTGCACATGTTCTCGATCGAGAGCAAACCGACGCCGAGGTTGGCGACCGCCCAGGGGCTCATCGACCAGGGGATGGTGCCGCCGTAGCGGTGCTTCTTGCCGTCGACGATCATCATCGCGTCGCCGTCGTTGTGCTGCTTGTATTCCGGCACGCCGAACTCATCCATCATCGCGTAGATGCGATCCTGGCCCGGGCCGACCCAGGCGCCGCCGCGGTCGATCCAAGTCCCGTCGTCGCGGGTGACGGTGAACGTGCGGCCGCCGACCCGGTCCCGCGCCTCCAGCAAGGCCACCGAGCGACCGGCCTGCTTGAGCCGCAGGGCGGCCGTCAAACCGGCGAACCCGGCCCCGACCACGCAGTAATCGACATCTGACACGACTGGCTCCTCACTGTGGAGTTCGCTGCCCCGCCCAACGAGCAAATTACACCGGTCGCAGCACCGGAAGTGGCGCGTTCACCTCGATTTCCCGGGCGCTTCAAATCCAGTGAAGGGTCAGAGGTGATGGGCCTGGTTGCCGCCGCGGCGTTTGGCGGTGTACATCGCGCTGTCCGCGACGTCGATGAGTTTTTCGATCAGCCCGGGAATGTCGGATGTGCCCATCGGGGACAGTTCGGCGGTGGCCGTACCGATGCTGGCCGTCAGCCCTTGCGGGAGAGCGGCGATGGCGGCGCCCAATCGCGCCGAGATCATTTCGGCGTCCTGCGCCGGGCCGATGGCGGCGATGAGGAACTCTTCGCCGCCCGCGCGGCACAGCACCGCTGTCGGCGCGGCTTGCTGCTCGAGCACCTCGGCGACGGCGATCAGCGCGCGGTCACCCGCGGCGTGGCCGTGGGTGTCGTTGATGCGTTTGAACGCATCGAGGTCGATCATGGTCATGGTCAGATGGGCGTCGCCGGCGTGCGGATCGGCGAGCCTGCGTGTGAGGGCCGCGATGAATCCGCGGCGGTTGTACAGCCCCGTCAACGCGTCTTGGTCGGCGCGCTCCGCATACGTCCCCATGGCTCGCGACATCCCCCGCATCGCCACGGGGAACGACAGGTTGAGCATCGCGATCACCCAAAACGCGGCGAGCCCGGTTCCCACGTCGACCTCACGGGCCAGGTGCACCGCCGTTGCGACGGTGACGATGGCCGCCAGCGTGGCGCTGAACGCCAGAAATTTGTTGCTGTGGAACAGGGCGACGTACCCGCTGTTGGTAGCCATCGCGCAGCAGCCGACGGCGGCCAGGGCGGCGGTCGGCTGGGTCAGGCTCCACCCGGCGATGCATGCCGCGGCGATGACCCCGAAAACCTCCGATTGGACCCGGGTCGGCCAGCGCGTCAACCAGTAGACGCTCACCGCGACCACGAAGACCGCGGCGGCCGCGTCGACGAGCACGACCTCGGCGGTCGGGCGGCGCGCGCCGAGCATGGTGGCCACCGGTACCAGCGCCGATATCGAGGAGATGACCGCCAGCGTCACCTGGGCCGCGCGAAGCAGCCCGCGCTCGCGCAACGTGGCCGTGATCCAGTCGAATTGATCGGGCTCGCCCAGCCACGACTTGAATCGGGTCACGCTGCACACCTCCCTTCAGCGGATAGCTCAGCACTAAACGACGGTCGGCGCTAGAAATCTGACGAAACGGCGACGCCGGGCCGTCAACTCGATCGGTCTTGGCGCAGCAAAACTGCGAGTTCGTCGCGGCTGGCCGAGCCGGTTTTGGCCATGGCCCGGGTATTTTGGCCATGGCCCGGGTAGACGTGGCCCTCGACCGCGACGGCCGCCGCCACATTTTTCGGCCGGCGGCGATAGGCGATGGACGGGTGTGCGGCCGCGTCAAGCGCGGCGACCACCCGCTGTTCAGCACATCTCAGGTAGTGCAGTGCTCCTTATCGCACGTTCCATTCGGATGCGGCGCTTGCATACGCGGTGTCGGAACGGTCGACGGCGGTTGGTCCCGACCGCGAATGTTGTTTTGCGCCACGCCGATTCACGGCGGCGACCCGGTAGAGGAACGACGGGCGCAGCATGCGCGTCGGGGGATCGAGAAGCCCGGTGACCCTGAAGAACTGGGTACCGATCGCGGTATCGGACTCGGAAGCGGCCAGCACGCGATCCACAAGCCGATTCGCCACGCGCATCGACGGCGTCCGTCGCCCTTGGACTTCGGGGAACGCCAAGTCGGAAGTGGCACCCGTCCGCCACGCCACACCGATCGTCTTCGCCGTGGCGCGAAAGTACCGGCGGGGCAGGTCGTTAACGCCGCGACGCAGGCAGTCCCGCAGTGCGACGGCGTCCAACGCGGCCACCGACATTCCCTGCCCGTAAATCGGATTGAAGCTACATATCGCGTCGCCGATGGCCAGCAGGCCGTCGGGGAATCGCCGCATCTTGTCGTAGCGTCGCCATTGGCTGGACGGCATGCGGTGCTGCACAACGGGTCCCAGCGGTTCGCCGGCGCGCACCGCCGCCAGCAGGTGAGCCGGGCCATAGCCCTCCGCGTAGGACAACATCCCGGCGAGGTCCCGCGGCGGCTCGTGGCCGGCGAGCGCGTAGACCGTGAATATCCAGGTGTCGCGCTCGTAGCCAACCAGGAACATGCCCTTGGGCCGGCCGGGCGCGGGGCCGATGAGCGCCAGCTTTTCCCTCAGGGTGCCGGGCGGGATCCGCAGCGGCTGGCTGACGTAGGTCGTGTGCATGGTGATGTGGTCTTCGGCCGGTCGCCCGTAGCCAAGGTTCTCGAGCAGGGCCGGGGTGTGGGCGCTGCGGCCCATCGCGTCCACGACGAGGTCGGCCGCCAACTTCTGCGGCGCGCCGCCGACGCGGTCCACCACCCGCACCCCGGTGATGCGGCTGCGGTCCGTGTTCGACGTCAGCTCGGCGACGTCGTGGCCGTCGTGGATCGTCACGTCGCCGATGCTGCGTAGACGCCGCCGAATGTGGCACTCCAACAGCGGCCGGCTGGGCATGTACAACGCCATTTCCGTGTGGTCCCCGGCTACCAGTCCGGACGGCAGCACCCGGTGGCCGTTGTAGCAGAAGTACCCCTTGGACAGGTCCCCGTCGTCCCACACGGGTGCGCCGGCGGCAAGAAGCTCGCCGAGGAGCCCGGGGAAGAGCTCATCCATTATGCGAGCGCCGCGCGGCAGGAGCGCGTGAACGTGCCGGCCCTGCGGCACCCCCCGCCGGTTGACGGGATCGTCGGACAACCCGTCGCGCTCGAACACCGTGACGGTCTCGAAGTATTCGGCCAGCACCCTGGCGGCGAGCAGGCCGCCCATGCTCGCCCCCAAAACGACCGCGCGCTCACCCAGTACCGGCATTGCGAATCCATTCATCGACTTCGGGCTCGCGTTGCTGCTGCAGCGCGGCTTCGCGATCGCGGAGATCTTCGGTCACCCGATCAGCATCCGGCGATGCGACGGGTCGGCATTGAGTAGCGCACTACTTCATTTGTCGTGGGCTGCGGCGTCACGTAGTCATTGAGCATGCTGGTGCACACGGTCCGGGCGCGGCGCAGCTCCGACTACTTCCCGCGCGGGGAACACCTGGCCGCGAAGATCGCCGAGGTCGCGGCCGACCCGGTGGCCGTCGAGCCGGAAACGTCGGAGATGGTGGCCAACCGGATCATCGACAACGCCGCCGTGAGCGCCGCGGCCGTGCTCCGGCGGCCCGTCACCGTGGCCCGCCGGCAGGCGCTGGCGCATCCCGCCCAACGGGGGGCGCGGGTCTTCGGCGTCCCCAGTTCCCAAGGCGCCTACTCGGCGGAATGGGCGGCGTGGGCCAACTGCGTCGCGGTGCGCGAGCTCGACTTCCACGACACGTTTCTGGCCGCCGAGTACTCCCACCCGGCCGACAACATCCCCCCGCTCGTCGCCGTGGCGCAGCAGCTCGGCGTGGGCGGCGCCGACCTGATCCGCGGCGTGGCCACCGCGTACGAGGTCCAGATCGACCTGGCGCGCGGAATCTGCCTGCACGAGCACAAGATTGACCACGTCGCGCATCTGGGGCCCTCGGTGGCGGCCGGCCTCGGCACCATGCTGCGGCTGGACACCGAGACCATCTACCACGCGATCGGGCAGGCGCTGCACCTGACGACCAGCACCCGCCAATCGCGGAAGGGCTCGATCTCCAGCTGGAAGGCGTTCGCGCCGGCGCACGCCGGAAAGGTCGCCATCGAGGCGGTCGACCGGGCAATGCGCGGCGAGCGGTCGCCGACCCCGATCTGGGAGGGCGAGGACGGCGTGATCGCCCGGCTGCTGGGTGGGCCCGAGCGCGAATACCGCGTGCCGTTGCCCGCGCCCGGCGAACCCAAGCGCGCCATCCTGGACAGCTACGCCAAGGAACACTCGGCGGAGTACCAGAGCCAGGCGCCGATCGACCTGGCCCGGCGGCTGCGCGCGCGGATCGGCGACCTCGACCGGGTCGAGGCGATCGTCCTGCGCACCAGCCACCACACCCACGTGGTGATCGGGACGGGATCCGGCGACCCCCAGAAGTTCGACCCCGACGCGTCACGGGAAACGCTTGACCACTCGCTGCCGTACATCTTCGCCGTCGCGCTGCAGGACGGCACCTGGCACCACGAGCGCTCCTACACCCCGCAACGGGCCCACCGGCGCGACACCGTCGAGCTCTGGCGCAAGATCTCCACCGTCGAGGACCCGGAATGGACCCGTCGCTACCACTCCACCGACCCGGCCGAGAAGGCGTTCGGCGCCCGCGCGGAGGTGACGCTCAAGAGCGGCGAGGTGATCTGCGACGAGCTGGCCGTGGCCGACGCCCATCCGCTGGGCGCCCGGCCGTTCGGGCGCCCGCAATACGTAGACAAGTTCGCCGAACTCGCCGACGGGGTCGTCGATCCGGCCGAGCAGCGCAGGTTCGTCTCCGCCGTGGAATCGCTGGGGGATCTGGCCTCCGTGGATGCGCTGAATATCGTGATCGACCAGCGAGTGCTAGATACCGCACCGGACACCCCGCCCGGCATCTTCGGCTGAGTTGCATTGCGGCGTAACCGCCCGGCGTGTCGTCGCCGTGAGCGCACACTGAAAAGCCCTCAGCGCACACTCGTACGCGGCTAGGGCGTCGACGGCCCGCCGTACTGCCACACCAAGGAATGGGCGCCCGTCATGGTCGGGTTGCACCACATCGTGCGGCCGTTGGCGTCCTGGGTGGTGGCATGCAGCACGGTGCAGGAGTCACCCGGCCCGGGGGTATCGGCCCGGGCGACGCCGCCGCCGGCCACCGGTACGACGGCGGCCAGCAGCGCCGCGACGAGGAATCGAAGTCGGTTCATGGTGGAGTTCTCCTAGCGAGTTCACGGTATCCGGGCATTAACTTCCGGGCAAAGGATTCTTTGCCCCTATCCGAGCCACGGGCCTAGAACGCGTTCTAATCTGTCAAACCATGGGATTTCTCAAGCCCGAGCTGCCGCAGCTCGACATGGAGGAATGGAAGAAGGGCACCCGCAGCGAGAAGATCCGCCCGATGGCCCGGCACTGGGCCGAGGTCGGGTTCGGCACCCCGGTCGCGCTGCACCTGTTCTACGTCGTCAAGATCCTGCTCTACATCCTCGGCGCCTGGCTGTTCGCCTCGGCCACCAAGGGACTCGGCGGGTTCACCAACGTCGCGCACTGGTGGTCCGAGCCGATCGTCTTCGAGAAGGTCGTGCTCTACACGATGCTGTTCGAGGTGATCGGGCTGGGTTGCGGCTTCGGGCCGCTGAACAACCGGTTCTTCCCGCCCATGGGCTCGATCCTGTACTGGCTGCAGTTCGGCACCATCCGGCTGCCACCGTGGCCGGATCGCGTCCCGCTGACCAGGGGGACCGCCCGCAAACCGGTCGACGTCTTCCTCTATGCCGCGCTGCTGCTGATGACGCTGTGGGCGTTGTTCCTCGACGGGACCGGCCCGATGCCCGAGCTGGGCACCACCGTCGGGCTGTTGCCGACCTGGCGGATCGTGGTGATCCTGCTGCTTCTCGCGGTGCTCGGGCTGCGCGACAAGGTGATCTTCCTGGCCGCCCGCGGCGAGGTCTACGCGACGATGGCGGTGACCTTCCTCTTCGGCGGGGCCGACATGATCGTCGCGTCCAAGGTGGTGTTCCTGGTCATCTGGATGGGCGCGGCGACGTCGAAGCTCAACAAGCACTTCCCGTTCGTGATCTCCACGATGATGTCCAACAACCCGCTGGTGCGGCCCCGGTGGCTCAAGCGGCGGTTCTTCGAGAATTTCCCCGACGACCTGCGGCCCGGGCGGTTGTCACGGTTCGTGGCGCACGTGAGCACCGCGATCGAGATGCTGGTGCCGTTGCCGCTGTTCTTCTGCCACGGCGGCTGGCCGACCGCGGTGGCCGCCGTCCTCATGGTCTGCTTTCACCTGGGCATCCTGGTCTCGATCCCGATGGGGGTGCCGCTGGAGTGGAACGTCTTCATGATCTTCGGTGTGCTGTCGCTGTTCGTCGCGCACGCCCGGCTGGGGTTGGCGGACCTGAAGCATCCGGTGGCGGTCGCGATCCTGTTCGTCGTCATCGCGGGAATCGTGCTGCTGGGCAACATGTTTCCCCGCAAGATCTCGTTCCTGCCCGGCATGCGCTACTACGCCGGCAACTGGGACACCACGCTGTGGTGCATCAAGCCGTCGGCCAACGACAAGATCGGTCGCGGGATCGTGGCGATCGCCAGCATGCCGCAGGCCCAGCTGGAGCGGTTCTACGGCAGCCCGGAAGCGGCCCAGATCCCCATCTACATGGGGTATGCGTTCCGCGGATTCAACACGCACGGCCGGGCCCTGTTCACGCTGGCGCACCGCGCGATGGCGGGCCAGAACGAGGACGACTACGTCATCACCGACGGCGAGCGCATCTGCAGCACCGCCATCGGCTGGAACTTCGGCGACGGCCACATGCACAACGAGCAACTCATCACCGCCATGCAGCAGCGCTGCCACTTCGCGCCGGGTGAGGTGCGGGTGGTGCTGCTCGACGCGCAGCCGATTCACAAGCAGACCCAGGCCTACCGGTTGGTGGACGCGGCGACGGGCGAGTTCGAGCGCGGCATCGTGCGGGTGGCCGACATGGTGACCCGGCAGCCCTGGGCCGACGACGTCCCGGTCCAGGTGCTCTCCGAGCCGGCCGACGAGCCGGCTGACTAACCCTCGCGAGCAGACGCAAAATCGCACGTTCCGAGCCGGAAACGTGCGATTTTGCGTCTGCTCGCCAGAGAACTAGGCCTGCGCCCTGACCTCCCGCGCGGCGGCGACCATGTTGCGCAGCGACGCGGTCACCTCGTCGACGTTGCGGGTCTTCAGCCCGCAGTCCGGGTTGACCCAAAGTCGTTGCGGCGGTACCGCTCTCAACGCCGCCCGCAGCGACTCGGCCATCTCGCCGGCGGACGGCACCCGCGGTGAGTGAATGTCGTACACGCCCGGGCCCACGCTGTTGGCGAAGCCGACCGAGTTCAGGTCGTCCAGCACCTCCATGTGCGAGCGGGCGGCCTCGAGCGACGTGACGTCGGCGTCCAGGTCGGCGATGGCGCCGATCACCTCGCCGAACTCCGAGTAGCACAGGTGGGTGTGGATCTGCGTCGAGTCGGCGACGCCGGAGGTGGCGAGGCGGAAAGCGGTTACGGCCCAACGCAAGTAGTCCTCCTGCTGGGCGCGGCGCAGCGGCAGCAGCTCGCGCAGCGCGGGCTCGTCGACCTGGATGACCGCGATGCCCGCGGCCTGCAGATCCACTGTCTCGTCGCGAATGGCCAGCGCCACCTGGTTGGCGGTGTCGGCCAGCGGCTGGTCGTCGCGCACGAACGACCACGCCAGGATCGTGACGGGCCCGGTGAGCATGCCCTTCACCGGTTTGTCGGTCAGGGACTGGGCGTAGGTGATCCACTCGACGGTCATGGGGTGGGCCCGCGCGACGTCGCCGTAGAGGATCGGCGGGCGCACGCAGCGGCTGCCGTAGGACTGCACCCAGCCGTTCTGCGTGGCGAAGAACCCCTCCAGCTGCTCGGCGAAGTACTGGACCATGTCGTTGCGCTCCGGCTCGCCGTGCACCAGCACGTCCAGGCCGAGTTCCTCCTGCAGCTTGATGACGTCGGCGATCTCCTTGCGCATCTTGGCGACGTACTCGGCCTCGTCGATCTCGCCGGCTCGAAAAGCCGCGCGCGCCTTGCGGATCGCCGAGGTCTGCGGGTAGGAGCCGATCGTCGTGGTCGGCAGTGGCGGCAGGTGCAGGCGCGCCTCCTGGCCGGCGCGGCGCTGCGCCGCGTCGCCCCGGTGCGTGCCCGACGCGATGATCTCCTCGATCCGGGAGCGGACCGCAGCGTTGCGCAGGCGAGGATCGCTGCGACGGGAGGCGACGGCCGCGTTGGACGCCGCGATCTTGTCGGCGACGGCGTCGCGCCCGTCACGCAGGGCGCGCGCGAGAGTGACCACCTCGCTTACCTTTTCGGCCCCGAAGGCCAGCCAGCTGCGCAGGTTGTCATCCAGCCCCGTTTCGGGCTCCAGCGAATACGGCACGTGCAAGGTGGAGCAGGACGTCGAAACCGCCACGGCCCCAGCCGAACCCGGCAGGGTGGCCAGCTTGGCCAGCGCCGAGTCCAGGTCGGTGCGCCAGACGTTGCGCCCGTCGACGATGCCGGCCACCAGCAGCTTGGAGGCCAGTTCCGGAATTCCCGCCACCGCGGTGTCGGCGCCGGCCACCAGGTCGATGCCGATGGCTTCGACGGGCGTGCGGGCCAGGGCCGCCAGCGACGCGCCGGGGTCGCCGAAGTAGGTGGCGACATGGATCGCGGGCCGGTTGCTCACCGAACCGAGCGCGGTGTAGACGGCCTCGGCCAGCGCCGGCGCGTCGGGGGAGATGTCGGTCACCAGGGCCGGCTCGTCGAACTGCACCCACTGGGCGCCCTCATTGGCGAGCAGCGAGAGCAACTCGGAGTAGACCGGCAGCAGCTCGCGCAGCCGCTCGATCGGCGCGCCGGCACCGTCGACGCCCTTGCTCAGCAGCAGGAAGGTGATCGGGCCGATGACGACGGGCCGCGCGGGAATCCCTTGCCCGATGGCCTCTTTCAGTTCCGAGAGCACCTTGTCCGGGTTGAGCGCGAACCGGGTCGCGGGCTCGATCTCGGGCACCAGGTAGTGGTAGTTGGTGTCGAACCACTTCGTCATCTCCAGCGGCGAGATGTCGTCGTTGCCGCGGGCGAGAGCGAAGTAGCGGTCCAGCTCGTCGGGGACTTCCGTTGCCCGCACCGGCAGCGCGCCGAGCAGGACGGCCGTGTCGAGCATCTGGTCGTAGTAGGAAAAGGTGTTCACCGGGACCGAGTCCAGGCCGGTGCCCGCCAGCTGGGCCCACATGTCGCGGCGCAGGGAGGCGGCGACGGACTCCAGCTCGGCGCGGCCGGCGCGTCCGGCCCAGTAACCCTCGGTGGCGCGCTTGAGTTCGCGGTTCGGGCCGATGCGGGGGGAGCCGGTGACGGTGGCGGTGAATGGTTGAGAGGCGGTCACTATTTCGTCCTAACACTCGACGGGTGGATCACCGCCGGCGGACGCAACAGCCGAGTCCGTCGCGGCACACAAGCCGCAACGGCAACGACCAAACGCCCATTCCACGAGGCGATGAGCCGCCGGACGCGGCGCGCCCGGCACAGTCGGCAGGTCTTCGGACTCGCAGGCGCGCACCACGGGTGCTCCTACTGGCCGTCGCTTCCCGGTCGTGCGACCAGTGCTTGGTGACGGCGGTCGTTCCTGCTCACCGCTGCGGGACAGTCCCGGACTTCCACCGGGTTCCCTCTCGCGACGCGTGTCTAACATGCCTCGCTCGATGCCGGCGCCACGGTCGCGGCGACGGCAAACCAGCTGCGCAGCGGAGTTGACCGCGTCGAACGTCACCGCGAAGCGGTGGTGCTCAAGGCTTGCTCGCACAGCGTGGGACCGTCGCACTGGTAGAAATGCTCGCCCAAGGACGCTCGCGACCGCGACTGCGGGTCCTGAGCACACCGAGGCATAACCGCCGGGTCCAGTGGCACAGGTCGCGCGTCGGACACGTCGCGGGTCTCAGGCTTGGATACAACGGCGGACCCACTCGCGGCCCAACGCTTTCTGGTGGCTGGCGCCCATCCGCGGGATTACCATCGCCGCGGCTGCCGCCGCTGTGCTTAGCGTCAGCTGTCGCCGGCTGCGAAAATCGAGGGAACCGGAGGTTGAATGCCGAAGCTGTTGGCGATGGTTGCGTGTGCAACGTAGCGACCGCACATCAACGAGACCGCGACGGCGTCCTTGGGGCCCAGTCCTCGTACGAGCGCGTCCAACTCGGTGTGGCTGCCACGCCCATGGTCCTTGAGCACCGCCAGCACCCATCGTTGCGTATCCCGTTGTGCCGGCGCGAGATCGGCGCGGTCGGGATCGAGCAGCTCCACGGCGGCGACCCACTCCTTACCGAGGCCAAGCTTTACCGAGAGCCGCTCGTGTTGGTGGCGTTCGTAGTCGTTTCCAGTCGCGGTGGCGACCGTCAGCGCGACGAGCTCGGCGAGATCGTCGGGCAGGGCGCGCTTGGTCGCGTCGGTGTAATCGATGAACGCGGCCAGTGATTCCGGCTGGTGGGCGGTCACCTGGAAGAAGTCGCCGAGATAGCCGAGGCGATCGAACTTGGATTGAAGCCGTTGTCTCACGGCGGGATCCAACTCTTCAAATCCGATCAAGGGGACTCCGGCAAGTCGCCGTTCTTTGCCGTCGGTGTCCGACGCTCTTGTCCCAGAATCAATGTCTGTCATGCAATTTCCTCCTTAGGCGGGGCTAGCTGGTGCCGGTGTGTTTGAGGTCAGTTCGGTGTCGACGCCGATCTTGCCGACCGAAGTCGAACCGCCCGGCGAACCCAGCGGCTCGGAGCGGCCGGGAAGAGTCGTATCGAAGAATCGCGCATTGTCTTCTATCCACTCCGGCGCCGAGTTCGGGCCGCTCGTGATCGCATCAACCGGGCAGACGGGTAGGCACGCCCCGCACTCGATGCACTCCTCGGGCTGGATGTACCGGCGCCGTTCACCTTCATAGATACAGTCCACCGGGCATGCGTCGACGCACGAGCCGTTGAGCTCTTCGATACAGGTGGGACCGATTACATATGTCATGGGATCACCCCTCCCTCGCCGTCGCGGGAGCCATCAACTCGGTCGAGTGGCCAGGAAAGATCGGTAGTCCCGGATCAAGCTGAGCCGCAAGGTTGTTCACCGCGGTCGCAGCCTCACCGAATCCCACGGCCATGATGCGGACCTTGCCCGGGTAGGCGGTGACGTCGCCAACCGCGAACACTCCCGGGATGTTCGTGGCCATGGTGGAATCGACGACAATCTGGCGGCTTTCGATCCTGAGGCCCCATTTGAGCAGCGGTCCCAGGTTGGCGATGTGGCCCAATGCCGCAATCACCGCTTGGGTCTTAATCGTTTCCCTACCGTCGCCCGTACGAATGGTGATGGCTTCGAGCCAGTGCTCGCCATGGGCGGCAACGACCTCGCTGTCCAAGATCACCCTGGCGCCGCTTTCTTGAAGTTGGTTGACCGACCTGGGATGTGCGGTCAGTGTGCGTCGGCGATGGATCAACGTCACGGACCGGGCGACAGGGCACAGCATGTTGGCCCAGTCGACCGCGCTGTCACCGCCGCCGACGATCACGACGTCGACATCGACATAGGAGGCGACGTTGCGCAGGGCGTACTGCACACCGCGGTCCAGGTAGTCGTCGGCGCAGTTCAGCCGGCGGGTTTGGAAGCTGCCGATGCCGGCGGCGATGATGATCCCGCCGACGCTGATCCGACGTCCCTTGTCAGTGACAACCGTGAATCGCCGCGCGGCGGCCTCGGACTCGCCGCAGTCCTGCGGCGCCGCAACCAGTTCCACCGATTGTTCACCCAGGAGCCAGGTGGGTTTCGCAAGCTCGGCCTGCGTCGTCAGCGACGCCGCCAACGCGGACCCCATCACCTCGGGAAGGCCGGCGACGTCATAGATGGGTTTGTCCGGGTAGAGCGCCATGAGCTGTCCGCCGGGCTGTTCCAGCGAATCCAGCAACACCACGCTGAGCCCGCGCAGCCCTGCGTAGTACGAGGCGAACAGGCCGCTGGGACCGGCGCCGATGATCAGCACGTCGCCATCGATGGCGGCAGGGGCCGAGCTCCTCACGGCCGCGCTCTGAGGGTCTCGGCCAGGAATTCAGTGGTGTTGACCCAGGCCTTGTGGGCCGCGTCGGCCACATACTGGGCCGGTCGCGCGTCGCAATGAAAGGCGTGCCCCGCCCCGGTGAAAACGACCAGCCGAAGGTCCAAATCGTGGCGCTGGGCTGCGGCTTGGATGGCCGACAGGTCCTCCGCAGGTATCGTCGGGTCGGCGTCACCGGCGAACATCAACACCGGCCCCTTGATGTTGGCCGCCTTCTCCAGAGTGGCGTGCGGCCCGCCGGCGATGCCCGGTCCATAGAAGACAACCGTCGCTGCCACCGGGAGCGCCGTGGCCGCGGTGAACGCGGCCCGGCCCCCGAAGCAGAAGCCGACGATCGCGCTCCTGTCGGCCGGAATGCCTTCGTGTTCCGCTAAGTTCGTAAGGACGGCACCCACGTCGGTGACGATCGGTTCGGCTCCGAGCTCGCCGATGAGACGCATTGCCGTGTCGCGGTCGGTGTATTCCACGGTGTCGATTCCCGAACGGTGGAACAGGTCGGGCGCCACAGCCAGGTATCCCTGCGCCGCGAGCCGACGGGTGACGTCCTGGATGTGATCGTTGACGCCGAAGGCCTCCTGCAGCACGACGACGGCCGCCGCAGGTTCCACGGCTACATCGGGACGGGGCCGCACGCGGTAAAGCCGCATAGGGCCGTCGGCGGTGCTCACCGTCAACCAGTCGGCGGTCAATTCTCCGGCGGCGGCAGTCATGAGGCGAAACGTTCCTTTCTCCAACTGTATTGGGTGGGTCTAGTCCCAGATCAGCGCCCGGGTCGGGCGTTGGTCTTCGGTGAAGGCCGCGTAGGCCTTGGCGGCCGCCGGATGGAGCGCGATCGGCGCGGTGGCGATCGCCTGCGGCTCCAGCGGGTAGCTCAGCGGGCTGCGTTCCGGTGGAATGTGGCGATATTGCACCTCGAGCGCGTCGCGGGTAGCGACCATGCACCAAGCGATCAATGCCGCGATGTCGTCGGGCAGTGCATCCGTGCACAGCAGCAGAAAGTCGGAGAACTCCAGTGCGGTCAGGTCGCGCTCGAGGCCCGGCAGGTAGCCCTGTGGGACGATCGCTGTCGGCCAGCGCCAGGCATCGAAGGCCTGTATGACCGATGGGGCCGCGTCGAGGTAGACCACCGATCTGCGGTCGGTGATGCGCTGCCAGGCGGGCATCATGATCGCTTCGTGGATAAGCACATTGGCATCGCCATCGCGAAATGCGGCGATCGCGGGAAACGGGCGCTCGTCATACACGAACGAACCGCCGGCTGCGTCCAGCGCTGCAGGTTCGATACCGACCGCACGCAGTTGGTGGTGCGCTGCCAGACCGACCAGGTTGACGCCGTCGTCGGGACTGGTGGCGATGCGCAACTGCGGAATTCGCGATGGCAGCTCTTCCATCGATGAGACGCCGAGCTCGGCGTCCACACAGGTGACCAGGCGGTCTCGCTGGGGCAATGTGCCCAGCGCTCGCAGCCGCTCGGCGCGTTCGACGGCCAGCGGCCCCGCGCCGGACCCGACCATCCCCATCGCGGCCGTCGGTGTCATGAGCGCCGCGTCGACTTGGCCGGACAGGACGGCGTCGATCGCGTCGGCGCCGCCACGTCCGGAACGGATTAAGAATTCCGAGCCGGGCTCGCAGCGGTCGCCGACCTCCTGGGCCAACCACCCGCAGATGCGATGCAGGTTGGCTTGGCCCCAATCACCCTGCAGCGTCAAGGTGATTCGGCGGTCGAGAGCGGGTCCGTCAGAGCGCTGGTCGCCTGGGCGAGCAGTTGTCATGAAGTCGGAATGCCCTCGACCATTGCCTGCAGGCCGGGTGCGTCGAGCGCGAACTGGATCTCCCGGATCTCGTCGAACGGGAAACCCACTCGCTCGAATTCCCGTTCGAGGTCTTCCCGGCTGTCGGCTTGGTAGATCGTCACAAGGAAGCCGCTGTACATGTCGACGTACAGATTCTGAAATGTGGCGTACTTCGACTCCGCGACATCCGGTGCGTTGCCGGCGATTTCGTCGGCAGACAGGCCGGGGGCCAGGTGAGTGGTCAGGTAAGTGGGCATGAGTCGGCCTTTCGTTAGATGGTTTACGACCGTCGAGTTATTGGGTCTGCAGTTCGGCGCGCAACTGCTCCGCGAGCGGCTTCCACGCTGCGAAGGGTTCCATGTCGATGCGTGGATGCTGGGCACCGCAGCCGCTGCAGCGGCGGAGTGTCTCGTCGTCGTTGAATGCGAGGCAGCCGTCGAAATAGACGTCCTGCGATATCGTTTCGGCGGTGTCCCACTCGCAGCGGTGCAGTTCGCGGTCGCAGCCGGGGCAGTACCATGCGATGCCTTCGAGGCCAGCGGTGCGCGCCTTGTAGCGCAGCTGGACGCTCTCTTCCGACGGCACGACGCGGTGGGGGGTGCCGGCCGGCACGTAAACGTGGTCTCCGACGTCCATCGCGAATCGGTTGACCGAGGAGTCCTTGAGGTACATCTCGGCCGTGCCCGCCATCTGCACCACAACGGTGTCTTTCTCACAGATGAGATAGAACGGCTGGGGGACGGTGTTGCGGGACATGAACAGCTGTGGGTCCACTTTCGCCGGCAGCACCGGGACTTCCTCGTAGTTGCCGATTTCTTGAGCCGCTTTGAACGCGTGCAGCATTCGTCGTCGATCCATGATCACACCGCCTTGGTTTCCTGCGCGGACGCGGCCGCCGTTCGCAAGGCCCGCTTGGCCGAGTCCGCCGTACGGACCTGTGCGACGTAGCGATTCCAGCCCCACTTGTGGTGTGGATGGGGCGGGCTGACATGCCCGCATTTGGGACAGGTGCGCGCCTGTTCCGGCTCGTAGGCGAGGGCCGCGCGATTGCTGCCCCAGATGGTGGGGAACATCTGCACCTCGTCGTCCGGGCTGCCGTCCCACTGGGTCGGGTCATGACCCTCGACCCCTTTGGGGCTTGCGTTGTAGTCGAACCGCACGAGTTGCTCGGAACATTTCTGGCAGCGGAACAGGATTGCCTCGGCTTGATCTCCATCTTCAGCTTGGTGCTGGGTAACGGTGATCAAGATGAAAGCTTCAGGGTCGGCCGAATTGCGCAGGAACGAGTTCACGCCATGCAGTTGCTGGGTGACGAAGATCTGACCGGTCTGCAGCATGGCCTGGTTGGATCCGAACGTGATCGCAACTTCCTCGACGGTGTTGTAGTGGAAGAAGTGGCCGAACGCGCTATCGTTCGGATCGCCTCTCATGATTGAGCCGGTGGGCACTATCGCGCCGGCGTCATGGTAGGGGAACAGCGGCAGCAGTTGGGATGCCGCCCCGGTCATGAAGTCAAAGATGTTTACCTTCAAGGGTTCCCGTCTGCCCGACGGCGGGGGAATTCGCCGCGTCCTTTCGGGTGCGGATGCCGCTCCTGTCACGGTCTGCGTCATGTCGATCTCCCTTCGTTGGGCGTTTCCGTGCTAGAGGTTGGCCGCAGCGGCCAGGACCGCATCGCAGCGCCGTTCGACTTCGGGCGTGGCGGGCGCCATGGGCAGACGCTCGTCATTGGTGGGAATCAGCCCGCGCTGGCGCATCATGTACTTCACCGGAATCGGGTTGGTGTCAAAGAACACCGATTGGTTGAGCTGCCACAGCGCTTGATGCAATCGCTGTGCCTCGGCGAGCTTCTGGTCTTGGACGGCTTGATAGAGGGCGGCGATCGGCGCCGGGAAGACGTTGGCGACCGCGTTCACCATGCCGGCGGCGCCGACGGCGAGCATCGGGAGGCTGACCTCCTCGAGCCCGACAAAGATGCGGAACTGCGGGCCTACGCGCAGCAAAACGTCGGTGACCCAAGCCAGATCGGTTGACGCGTGTTTTGCGCCGACGAAGTTGTCGCACCGCTCAGCGATCGCCTCGACGGTGTCGACGGTCACCGACACGGCCGACCGCACGGGTATGTGATACAGCAGTACGGGCTTGCTGGTGTTGCGGCAGACGACCTCATAAAACTCGATCAGACCCCGTTGCGGGGGGCGGGTGAACGCGGGCGTCACCACCAACACCGCGGCGGCGTCGATGTCCTCGGCGTGTCGGGTCAGCTCGACGGTCTCCGCCAACGACGGGGCCCCGGTGGCAACCATCACCGGCAACCGCCCCGCCGCGGCGCCGATCGCCGTGACCGCCAGTTCCTTTCGCTCGGCCACCGTCAGCAACGCCGGTTCACCGCTGGTGCCGGCCACGACGATCCCATGACTGCCTGACTGAATCTGGAACTCCACCAACTTCTCGTAGGTCTCGAGATCCACGCGACCATCGGCGAACGGGGTGACAAGCGGCGGATAGGAACCGCGCAACTCGTCGGGCGCCAGCGCGATCATTTCGCGGACCGGTTTGTCACGAAACCCGACTCGACTCCCAGCACTCGGGCGGGGCGCTTCAGATCCTCTTGCCACAAAAGCGATTCGAGCGCGATGTGGAAGGGCTGGTCCTGGATCGTGAGCTCGTGCACATGTTCGTCGGGACCGCTGGCGTGATGATGCACGGCCCAGCCGGGCGCCGACAACATCAGGTCACCGGCTTGCCAGTCATAGCGCTTGCCGGCGACGAGGCTGTGGCCGCGGCCGTGGAAGTAATAGTTGATGGCGGCCGACACATGGCGGTGTGGGCGGTCGACGATCTTCGGCGGCCGCACGGTAATGGTCGCGAAAAAGTTGGGCGTGGTGCCGTTGGTGCGCCCGGTTGCGGGGTTGTACAGCAAATAAAGGCGACGGCCCCGATACTCGGGTCCCAGGGCGGTGAGCTTGTCGAGGTTGTCTTTGACGCGGTGCCACGGCCAGTACAGCGCGGGGCTTTCGATGTTGGGTGGGTCGATCAGCTTTTCATAGGGCATCAGCCACGCGCCCTCGTCGGTCAGCTGGAAAACGCCGAACGGGTTCTCTTTGCCCTCGCCGGACTCCTCCGCTTCCTGCGCTGCGGCCGCGGGCTCATCCGACGGATTCTCCTCCACCAAGTACACGCCGAGTTGGTCCAGCAGCGCCGCGTTGGAGTAGCTCAACCGCACCTGGGCGGCGTCGGTGTCATTGATGTGGCGATACGTGGTCCACGACGGGTGATTCCACACGTCGAACTGCCCGAAGCTGAACTTCTTGTCGCCCACGACGGCGGTTCCGCCGCCGGCAATGCAGAACGAGACCTGCGTCGCGTTGTGCCGGATCGGGTCCGTGCTTTCCCCGGGCAGCAGCACCGACAATGTCACCCGGATCCCGGGCGCCAGACCGTTGCCCGGCGCCGTCGCCTTCGGGTGAACGATCAGCGACTCGCGTCGCCCGTTCTTCGGCCGCGGGGCCTGGCTGAGCCGGTCAACCTCCGCGTCGATCTCAGCCCTCGTGATGAGCACGGGGTCCCAGAAGTCCAGCGAGGCCGGAGCGGCGCGATCGGTTACATCGACGAACAATGACATTAGTTACTCCACAACTTGGGCTTGGTCCGGGATGAAACAGTCAGTGGCCGCCCGACACCGGCCGCGAGCGCTCGCTCTAGCACCATCTCGGCCACCGCGAGGTCGGAAATGCCGGTGCCAAGTGCTTTGAAGATCGTCACGCCGTCGCCATCGAGCCGCTCGTCCGCGGCGAGCGCCGATCCGAGCGACACCACATGGGCAGCGTTCGTTGCCGATAGCTCGCGTGGCGAGAGTTGGCGCGCGGCCGCCACGTCGTCGGCGACGATCCGTCGAGCCCGCGCCACAACCGCCGCCTCCAGCTCGGCGCGTTCCGGCGTGATGGCGCCGACGGCGTTGATGTGGACGCGCTCGGCGAGCATCGACGGGCTGATGAATGGCTCCGTCGCGCGCGTCACCGTGACGATGACATCGGCCTGATCCACCGCTTCCGCGACCGATGCCGCCGCGCGCGCGGTGATGCCGGAGCGCTCGGCGATCCTGGCCGCGAAAGAGTTTCGGTGTTCGGCCGTGGGGCTGTAGACGGCGATGTCGTGGATTTCGCGGACCGCGGCGACGGCCGCGATCTGCCCCTCGGCCTGCTTGCCCGAGCCGATTACGGCGAGCCGCTCGCAGCGGTCGGCGGCCAAGATCGACGTGGCCGTCCCGGTGATCGCGCTGGTGCGCAATTGACCCAGCGCGAACGCCTGGATCACCGCGAGCAACTCGCCGGTGCCCGCGTCCCAGGCGGCCAGCAGGGGAGTAGCCCCACCCGGGGTGTGTGCCCAGGTCTTCGAAACCGCCAGCCCGCTTGCTACCGCGATCGCCCCGATGGCGTGCATGCTCCCGCCGGTCCAGGAGGCAAACGTTTTGGGCATCGCCACGACTTCGCCGGCCGCGGCGCGCAAGTACGCACCCTTGATGGCGGCGATGACCTCGGGCAACGACACCAGTCCGACGACGTCGTCTTCATCGATCCATCGAGGCGGACCGCCTTCGGACCGTGCCTGCGACCGGGTGGCACCCCGCACGCCGACCTCGCGCAGCGCAGAATCCGTATTCATCATGATGAATTAGTGTGCGGACGGTCACACCCGATGTCAAGACAATTCGGCATAATCGTCATGCTGAATTCCGGAGGTGGTCATGAGCGCTGGCGAGCGCGAGCAAGGCCAAGCCGAGGCGCCCGCGCTTCGACGCAGCGAGTGGAGCGAGGTCACCGGCAAAAAACGGGCCACTAGCCGCTCGGAACTTGCCGCGCAGAAAATCACGGCGAGCATCAAAACAGTGGGGCCCGGCGGGCGCCTCGGTACCAAAGAGGAGCTGCGCGTCCAATGCGGCGTGTCGGTCGGGACGCTCAACGAAGCGATCCGGCTGTTGCAAGCCCGAGGTCTGGTCGCTATTCGCCCCGGACCCGGGGGAGGACTGTTCGCGTGCGAGCCGGCGCCCATGGTGCGGCTGGGCAACGTCATGTTGGCGTTGGACTCCCACGACGCATCGGTCGCCGACGCCGTGCGTATCCGAAACGCACTCGATGCCCTGCTGATCGAGGACGCGGTATGGCACGCCGATGCCGCGGACATCGCGGTGCTTCACGAACGACTCGCTGACATGGCCGCCGCCGCGCAGAGCGGGGACGGCATCGCTTTTCTGCACGCGAATTGCGCGTTGCATGCGCGTATTGCCGCCTTGAGTCCCAACGCCATGCTGAGCTCGATCTACGTCGGCCTGCTCGACATCATCGAGGCCCATACGTTGGCGGTCGTGCCGGCCGCCGAACAGCCGTTGCCCGAGTCGCTCCACGAGCGTTACCGGCTGCATGTGCGCCTGATTGACGCCATCGCCGTTCAAGATCCGGAGGGCGCGTTGAGAGCGCTTGCTCAGCACAACGCCACCCTCGATTGAGGGCGTTCTTCGAACCTTTGATGCAATACGGATCCGTACTCTTTCTGGCTATAGCGACTCGAAAAGTGGTTGTGCTTACGACCACCAATCGATACGATATCGTACGCTATGATCCAGGACACAGGTTCCGACCGGCCCGCAAACAGTCGAGGCGCCAGCCGAGCGGCGGCGATATTGGACGCCACGCTGCAGTTGCTCGGGGAAGTTGGCTACGACCAGCTGACCATCGATGCGGTCGCCGCGCTGGCCCGATCGAGCAAGACGACGATCTACCGGCGCTGGCCCGACAAGTCCGCGCTGGTGTGCGCGGCCCTGGTCTCAGCGTCCGTGCGGCATCCGGAACTGCCCGCCGGCGCCACCAGCCTGCGAGAGGACCTGCTGGCACTTACCGCGCTGTTTGCGAAGGTTGCGAGCATCGAGGACCCCGGCGCCTTCGCCAGCCTGCTCGCCGCCGCGCAAAAAGATCCGGCGATCGCGACTGCGGTCCGCGCCACGGCGGTCGAACCCCGTCGTCGTGACTGCCGCGACGTCATTCAGCGCGCCATTGGCCGGGGCGAACTACATGATCCGCGGCTGGCCACCGCGTTGTTCGAGATCTCGATCGGCCAGATGATGGTGCGCTTCTTGCTGCAATCAGACGGCTTCGATGAGGCGCTACAGGTCGACTTCGTCGACAACACCCTGATTCCCACGCTCAAAGCACACGACAAGGAGGCCGGCCGGGATGCCGATCACTGAACCCGACCTGGAGCAGGTCGAAAACGACATCGCCGAGCTGCTGTGCACCGAAGAACTCGGGTCGCTCGCGGTCGTCGGCCCGAACGGCGGGCCCGCGGTGTCGATGATGCACTTCGCGTCCGACGGCCTCATCGTGTACTTGCACACCTTCACCTATTCACGCAAACACGAGGCGATCGCCCGTGACCCCCGGGTCAGCTACACGATCGCGGCGATTCCACCCGACGGGTTTTACGGCCGAGGACAGCTGCGCGCCATTCAGGTCGAGGGGCGCGCCACCTTCGTAACCGATCCAGCGGAGATCCAACGCGCGGTCGAGGTGAGCCGCGAGCAATTCGAATGGATGAAGGACTTGTCGCTTTACGACACCTTCGACAAGGGCACCGCCCACCACCAGACCTTCATTCGGATCGACCCGGTCGAGGCGCTGTGGAACGACAATCGCGTGCGGTTGCTGTGGCGCAAGATCGTCACGTTCACGGCAGATGGCAAACACGTTGCGGCGCTTTCGCCGTATGAAACCAAGCTACGGGCGATGACGCCCGCCGATGGTGACGGGAGCGCACGGTCATGACGATCATCCATGCCAGCGCGTGGCTGATGGCTTTGTTCGCCGGGCTGTTCGGCGGCGGGATCCTGATCGTCGCCGTCGAGCGACTCAACCTATGGCGGCGGATGCCCGTGGATCAATACGTCGTCGACTTTCGCCGATCGTTGTATCGGCTCGATCCCTTGATGCCGATCCTCGGCGCTCTCGCAGGGGTGAGCGCGGTGGTTTTCGCACTCAACAGCAGTGGGCGTGCGGCGGCGCTCGCCTGGGTCGGCACCGGACTCATCGGCGTCATCATGGTGGGCTCCATCCTTATCGCAGAGCCGATCAATTCGAAATTTCGCCGCCTTTCCGAGGGTGAAGCCCCCGATGGGGTCGATCAGTTGCGGGTCACTTGGCGCCGCTTTCATTTGGCGCGCACGGCTGTAGCGTTGGCCGCGCTCGCTTGTCTTGCCGGCGCGGTCGCCTAGATCATGCAAATGTCCACCCGGGATGGCAACGCGGCCACCACACCTGCCGGAAGGCAAGATGAAACATGTCTTGCGGCAACGGTTTTCGGTGTTTCCGACGGGTGGTCAACAGGGCCGGACGGGCGCTGGGAATGTTTCCCGGCCGGGGAGCGGTGATGGCGACCGACATCAGCGACAGGTCGGCGCGGGAACAGTCGGCTGCCGACGTCTTGGACGCGGTGACAGCAGGCAGGGCGCAAAGATCGACGGCCGCGCGCTTTGCCTCGATCGGCAAAGCGACATCCCGGGTCCGCTCGATTCCCGCGCGGTCGCTCGCCACGATTGGTCGCGGTGCGGCACTGGGCGTGGCCGTGCTGCGCTACTCGGTCCTCGACACCATCACCCTGAGGCTGCCCGCCGGCGAATTCTTGGTGCAGGCATGGTTGCTGCTCACCGTCACGGCGATACCGGCAGTCCTCATGGCCATCCCGTTCGGCGCGATGGTGTCGGTCGTCTCCTCGGGGCTGGTCAATCAGGTCGGCGCAAGCTCACTTCTTGGCGCGGCGAGCGGCGCCGGCGTCGTTCGCCAGGGGGCACCGATCACCGCCGGATTGTTGATGGGCGGCGCGGCGGCTTCGGCCATCGCCTCCGACTTCGGTGCGCGTGCGATTCGCGAGGAGCTCGACGCACTCCGGGTGATGGGAATCAACCCCGTCCGCCGACTGGTGGTCCCGCGTTTCTTGGCCTTGGTGGCGATCGCGCCGATCCTGATCGTGGTCATCCTGGTGTCGGGCACGACGGCGTCCTACATCCTGGCGGTCACCCTCAGCGATGTGACGCCCGGAAGCTTTTGGCAGTCATTTGGTCTATTCGCGCAAAAGACCGATGTCTGGTTTGCCATGGCCAAGACCGTCGTGTTCGCCGCGATCGTGGCCATAGTTTCGTCGCTCCGCGGCATGGAGGCGACGCGTGGACCGCGCGGTGTCGCCGACGCGGTGAGCTCCTCGGTCGTGCTCAACGTCATCTGCATCGTTATCGCGAACCTCGCCATCACCCAGCTCGAAGTGATGTTCTTCCCGACGGTGGTCGCCTGATGGCCACCCCATCAGTGCTGCTCCCGGCGCGATTGTCGTCGATGCGGCCCATCCAGCGCCCCCTCATGGAAGCCGGGCGGTGGTTGCTTTTCATCTGCTTGACGCTGTGGTACCTGCCGCTGACGGTTCGCCGATACCACCGCCAAACCTTGCAGGCGATGAACAGTCTCGCCTGGGGCCGCGGCTCCATCATCGTCGACGGCGGCACCATCAGCGTGCTGATCCTGCTCGGCATCGCCGTCGGCGCCTCGGTGGCGATCGAGGGCTTCGCAATTCTGGACCTCATCGGATTCGGCGCGTTGGCGGGCATCATCGGCGGCGTCGGCACCGTCCGCGAGATCGGTCCGCTCGTCGCCGGTATCGCCTTCACCTCGCAGGCCGGCTGTCGGATGACCGCCGAAATCGGCGCGATGCGAATTTCCGAAGAGATCGACGCCGTGGAAGCGCTTGGCCTGCGGCCGATCCCATTCGTGGTCGGGACCCGCCTCATCGGCGGCCTGTTGGTGGTGATCCCGGGGTACCTGCTGACCCTGGTCGCGGCGTTTTTCGTGCAGAACGTGTTCATCACGGCGCTCTATAACCAACCCGCCGGCACGTATAGCCACTATCTGGCGATGTTCCTGACACCGACGGATCTTGCGTATTCGGTGATTAAGGCCGCTGTCTTTTGCATCGCGGTGACCTTGATCCATTGCTATTACGGATATTTCACCTCGGGCGGGCCGGTCGGTGTCGGCAAGGCGTCCGGCCGCGCCGTACGCGCAAGCCTGGTCACGGTCATGGTGCTGGATTTCACGCTCACCGTCGCCCTCTGGGGCCTTCAACCACAGTTCGTCTTCCGGGGCTAGGTGCGCTTATGTTGCTCAGAGGCTCGCAGGAGTCGCAGGATCGGAAGTTGACGATCGCCGGCATCGTGGTCGTATTATCCGCCATTGCAGTCGGTTTCGTCGTCGTCTGGCACCCATCCGCGTCCGAAACTCCCGCAAGGATCTCGGTCGCCATCGATACTCCCTATGTCGGCCAAGGCGTGCGTGACGGCACCGCGATAGTCATGCATGGCGTCCAGGTGGGCGTCGTCAAGACCATATCGAGCTTGCCCGGCGGTGGTGTTCGGCTGGAGAGCGACCTGCAGAAGGGCCCGGTGGCCGGGCTGACCGACACCATGAAAATCGAGTTTCGGCCGATCAATTACTTTGGTGTCACCGGCATTACCCTCGCCGCCGGTTCGGGCGGGCAACAACTGCGCAACGGCATGCAGATCACGACGGTGCCCCAGAACTCGACGCTGCAGGCCGTTTTGTCTCGACTGGGCCAGGTGTCGGTGAGCGCCCTGACCCCAAGGCTGATATCGGTCATCGACCGCATCGTGCAATACACCGACGGGCTAACCCCGCTCCTCGAAACGGTGCTCATCGCCACGCATGCCGTCGCCGACATCCAGACCGTCTCCACCGAGCGCCTGCTGGCAACCACGACAGGGGTCAGCGTGGCATTTCCCACGTTCACCGATGCGCTCCTCGGTTCCGGCGAGGACTTCACGGCCGTACCCCGTCGATACAACGACGAACAGTGGCGCAACGGCGTGCAGGAGGCATACCGCGTCGGATCGACCGAACTCTTCGGCGGCTTCGGGCGGCTCGAGTCCAACTACGTCGACGACCTGCTACCGGCGATCGACGGCGTCAAAGCCCTCACCGACCCGGTACCCGCCCTGGTCAGACCGGACGACTTCGCGAACACGCTTGTGCAACTGCGTACCCGGCTGCAGAAGCTGTTCGCCGGTAACGGCGACCAGCGCGCCCTCCAGGTCAAGATTGTCCTCGATAGCCTGCCCGGGGTGGCCGCTCCACTCGCCGCGCTGGGAGGCCCGCAATGAGCTCCAGGGCGGCATTGCTGCGACTGACAATCAGCGCCGTCGCCGCAGTCGTTCTCCTCGTCCTGCTGCTAAGCGGCATCTCGCAACCCCTCAAGATGCAAACCCGGTCGTATAAAGCGAAATTCACCGACATATCCGGCCTGCACGAGGGAGCCGACGTGCGTGTTCGCGGAGTCCTCGCAGGGCGGGTGGTTGCCACGGCGCTGCAGCGACAGCAAGGACAAAGCCTTGCGTCCGTGGACTTCACGCTCGACAAGAAATACGGTGTTGTGTCCAACACCCGGATCGCGGTCAAGTACCAGACGCTCACCGGTTCGCGCTACCTCGATGTGCTCAACCCCTCCGAGGACTACCGACCGGCCAGCCTGGTGACGTCCGTGCCGACCGCGATGACGCAGCCGTCATTTGACGTCACGCGACTCTTCAACGGCCTGCAACCCGTGCTCGCCACGCTGAATCCGGAGCAACTCAACGCGTTCGCCGCGAACGCCGCCAACTTCTTGTCCGGCGATGGAAGTGGCTTCGCCCCGGTGCTGGACAGTATCCACAAGCTCACGCAGTTTCTCGCGGACCGCCAGCAGGTCGTGGCCACATTGATGCGCAACCTCTCCGAGGTTTCCGAGGTCATGTCGGGGCACGCGGAGGACTTCACCAAGATAATCAACGGACTGAACACCCCCATCGACAGCGCGCTGACGGTGCTGGACGAATTCCGCAAATCCCAGCTCTACGGACCGGATTTCGTCGAGCCGCTGCTGCGCCTGCTGACCAATGTCGGATTCAAGCCCGACGACGACATCGACAGGGCGCTGGACACGGCATTCAACAACGTCGACAGAACCCTCGACGCGTTCAAACTGATTCCGGTCATGTGGGAAAACATCCCCCCGCCGGCCGAAGCGGGAGAGCCCCAGCCGTGCGCTCGGGGTCGCGCGCAGCTGCCCACGACGATGGATGTCCTGCTGAACGGCCAACGGGTGGTCTTGTGCAACCGGTGAAACTGCTACGCAACCCGATGGTTTGGGGCGCCGGCGCGCTGGCGCTGGTGACGGTGGTGGCGGTCGTGGCCGGCCTGCTCTATGTCAGCCCGCCCGGTCAGAAGACCATTACCTTCTACACCGACGATGCGGCTTCGGTCGTGCCGGGAGATCAGGTCCGGATCGCGGGCATCTCTGTGGGCAAGGTCAAAGACGTCTCGCTGGAGGCCGACCGCGTGCGGGTGCGGGCACGTGTCGATGACACCGCGTTTGTCGGGAACAAGTCCGCGATCGAGGTCCGCATGCTCACCGTCGTCGGTGGCTACTACGTCAACCTCATTTCCCTGGGTGACCGTCCGCTGGGCGCCGACGCCATTCCGCTGGAACGGGTGACCATGCCTTACAGCCTGATTCGCACGCTCAACGACGTGACGAAGGTGACCGACAACCTGAGCGCCAAGCCCCTCAACGAATCGCTCAATGAATTACAAACGGGCCTGCGTGGCGACAACTTGGATGCGTTGACCGCAATAATCGACGCCGGCAATTCCATCATGTCGACGATCGACCGGCAGCGCGGTCAGATCACCTCCATCCTGAACCTCAGCGACGAATACATCCAGCGGCTGAGCGAGTTCCGCCAAGAATTCAAAACGCTGGTCGAGAAGGTCGCCATCATTCAGTCCATCTTGGAGCTCTACAGCAAGGGATTCGGTGGCGCCCTGTGGGGGATCGGCGTCGCGATCGACGCGCTCAAACCGATCGGCGTCTTTTATGACAAGCATCGAGCGCAGTTCCTTGAGAAAGTGCGCAACTTCTTGGCCAAAGGCCGAATCTGGATCGACCACAACGGCGTGATCGTGCGGGGCCTGCGGGACCTGCAGCACCACTTCGAGCGGATCCTCGACGTGCAGCAGGACCGGCCGGAACTGTTGGCCACCGACCTGTGCATACCGATGCCCGGGGCGTCATGTTAGCGAAAAAGGCACGCGCGCGTCGCGTGCTCAGGACTGCCGCGGTGCTGATCTGCGCCGCAGCGGTGGCCCTGGTGTGCGGCTCGTGGACGCCGTTTCGGCAGGAGCAATACGTCGGCTACTGCGCCATCATGCCCGACAGCATCGGCCTCTATGTCGGTAATCCCGTCACCCAAATGGGCTACAAGATTGGGGAAGTCAGCGCCATCACCCCGGCCTTGCGTGACGTCCGCGTCGATTTCAAAGTCGACAAAAGCCGTCCGCTGCCGGCCGATGTCAGAGCCGTAACCCGATCCCCCTCGCTGCTGGCGGATCGGGCGTTGGAACTCGTCGGCAACTACACGTCAGGCCGCCAGTTGTCGGGCAAGGACTGCATTCCGCTGTCGAGATCTGTGACGCCCAAAAGCCTTTCCGACATCATCGGTTCGGCGACCAGCTTCCTGAACGCCATCAACCCCGAGGGCTCGACGAACATCGGCGACGTCGTCGCCGGCCTCGACAAGGCGCTTCGCGGCAACGGGCCCGGGCTAAGTCAACTGCTGACCACCTCGTCGACAGTCCTGGACGCCCCCGATCGTGCGGTCGCCGATATCCGGTCCATCATCACCAACCTCGTCACACTGACGTCGACGCTCAGGGAAATCAGCGGGCCGCTGAAGTACAGCATGCTCACGACCTACAAGACCACCGAAGACGTCGAAAAGGCGTTGGCCACTCCGGTCTTTCAAGGCGTGATACCGCTGGTCGGTGCGGCGTCGGACATCGAAGTCGAACTCGGTGACGAGATCCAGACCGTGCTCAACGACGCCGAATGGGCGCTTCGCAAAGTCAGCGCGCACGCCACGTTGTTCGCCAGTCTGATGAAGCCGTACCCCGTCTTGCTCAACTGGCTGGAACGCCATGCCAACGACAAGCAGTTCTTCACCATCAGATACCGTCCGCCGCTTTATCGCATCGCCACCCCGGTCGACGGGCTGATCACATGCGCAACGCTGAACGCCGCGACTCCCGGTAGCTGCACGGACGTGGGCGGAAAGCCGTACGCGGTGGACGTGGCGCTGCTGCAGTACGTGTTGACCCAGGCGGCCAAGCGATGATGCGCCGCGCCAGATCCCTTGCGATCACGATCGCCACCGTTGCCGTGGTCTCGTCGTGCGCGTCGATCGACGTGAACGCCGTACCGGCGCCGGGAAATTCATTCCAGGACGGCTACGCCCTGGTGATGGAGTTCGACAACGTCCTGAACCTGCCGGCCCGCGCGAAGGTGACGCTGGACGGCATCACCGTGGGCATCGTCACCGGCGTCGCCGTGGCAGCCAACCACGTGGACGTCACGACGCGCATCGACCCCGCCGTGTCGGTGCCGTCCAATATTCACGCCAGCTTGCAGCAGGCCACCGTCCTGGGCGACATCTACGTGGCGCTGAGCCGCCCGCCCGACGGCGGCCCCACCGCGCTCCCGTTGGCGCCGGGTGCACGGATCCCCTTGACACACACCGCATCTCCACCACAGCTCGAAGACACCATCGCTCATCTGGCTGATTTCGCGGGCAGCGGATCCCTGCAACGCATCCAGAACACGATCATCGGCATCAACCGGGTAACCCCGCCCCCGGCAGACATCCGCAAGATCGCTTCGCAGTTTGCCGCCGACATCTCCGACCTGTCGAACAACGTCGACAACGTCGATCTCTTGCTGAACGGAACGGCGCAGACGGCCCAAGTTCTGCATAACCGGATGCCCATGCTGCAGACCTGGTTCAGCGCGCAAGGCATGAGCGGTTGGAAGCACGCCTATGACCTCTACCAATACACGGGCACCGCATACCCGAGCGTGGGCACCATCTACTCGGGCGGGTTTTGGATCGTCCCGCTGCTGAACTCGATGGCCGACGCCGCCGGAGCGGTCCAGAAATCCAAGTGGGCGTTCGAAAGCGAGGTTCACGAATGGCGAAAGCTCTTCACGGATTACTACCTGCCGCAGGATAAGTATCCGGCCATCAATATCACGTCCATCGTCGGGCCCGACGGCCGAGAGCTGTCCGGCAACGTGCACGACGTCCTGCGGATCCTTGGTGCGATGCCATGAAAGTCAAAGGCGCCCTGTCGTTTGCCGCGTTCGCGGTCATGATTGTGTTCGCTCTCGGCTACTTCAGGTCGATGGGCGTGAGTTTGACACCCCCGCCCCAGCGCACCAGCGTATCCATGGCCGTCCACGACATCGGCGGCCTGGTGGTCGGGTCGAGTGTGCAATTGCGGGGCGTCCCGATCGGCGCGGTCACGGGCATCACCACGTCGCTCGCGGGTGCCACGGTCAATTTCTATATCGACAGCCACTACAAAATTCCGGTGGACAGCGATATTCGCTTGGAAAACCTATCCGCTCTTGGTGAAGCCTATGTCGAGTTCGTCCCGCGCAGCGAAGGCGGGCCGATGCTGCAGGATGGCCAGCGGCTTGCCACCGACGCGATAACTCAACCCCCGTCGATCTCCGACCTGGCGACGACGGTGGTGCGGGTACTCAACCAGTTCGATCCCCCCGCGCTGGAACGCATCGTCGACGAAACCGATGCCGCCCTGCCGAGTCCCACCACGGTGCTGCCCAATTTGTCGCGCACGGCCACGCTGCTCAGAAACACCGCGGCAACCATGCATGGCAAGGGACGCGACCTGCTTGACAACTTCCAGGTGCTATTGCGCAACGCGCACTGGGTAGGTCCCGTAATCGCCTTCAACACACCGTGGCTCACCAAGATGGGACACGACTTCGCCGCACTCAACGACGCGGCGGTGGTACTACACGACCGCGGAGCGCCGCAGACGTTGCACAACCTCTCGCACCTGGTCGGCCGGCTCGAGCATTTCCTCGATCATTCCGGGGGAGATGTCAAGGTGCTCATGCAGTCGATGCTGCCTTACCTGAACGACATATCGGGGGCCTTGATGAATCTCGATACCGCCCAGATTCTTCACAACGCATTGGCCTCGGTGCCGGAAGATGGCGCCGTCACGCTCCATGTCAGCATCCCCGATGCCCGCGCGCCCGAAAATCCCCAGGCCGGTGTACCTCCGACCGGCGATGCCCACGGAAGTCCGGGCGCGCGCTGATGGGAACGGGGCGCGACATGTGCGGGGCAAAACAAGAAAGGGACAACCCATGAGCGATAACAACAACAACGGCGTGAAACTGAAGTCGGCCACCACCGAGCCAACGCATCATGCTGTGGCGAAACCGGATCCCGGCCATAAGGGCGACCCGCAGAAGATAGGACCCGATGCTCCCGCCGCTGAGACGACCGATGCCACCGACGACACCGACGATGAAGACGGTGACGATCCGGCCGATGAGCCGGCCGCCGATAAAGGCAAACAGCGTGGCGAACGCGCACAACGGCGCCTGTCGATCTCCGTCAGCGCGCGCGGCCTGCTATCCGGCGCGCTGATTACCGCGCTGGTGGGCGCGCTCGCCACGTTCGTCTGGCTTTACATCGACGCGCGGCGCGAACTCGACGCGCAGGCCCGCAGGGCGGACAACTACGCGCACGCAGAGAAGGTGGCCCTCGACTATGCCGTCAACGCAGCGTCGATGAATTTCCAGGACCTCAACGGGTGGAAAGCCAAATTGGTGGCCGGAACCAGCCCCGAATTGAACGAAAAATTAAGTAAGGCAGCCGACTCCATGCAACAGATCCTGGTCCCGTTGCAGTGGACCTCGAACACGCGACCACTGATCGCCAAGGTTCGTTCGAACACGGCGGGCATCTACGTCGTCGACTGTTTCGTGAGCGTGCAAACCAAGACGGTGCAGGCGCCAGATCCGCTGATGTCCACGGCAACATACAGCCTCACGCTCGACAGCAATAAGAACTGGCAGATCACCGACGTCGGCGGAATCGGCGCGCTGACCGGCCAAAGATAGCTCGGAAACATCCGGGGAATGAGGTGCACCATGCGTCATTGCCACTCGCATTGGCGTGGACTCGGTTTGGCGGCCGCACTGATCGCATCCCTCACGGCGGCCACCACCGTCGCTCCCGAGGCGAGTGCCGAGCCATCGGACCCACCCAGCAACGATCAATTGATCCGCCCGCTGCCCCCGATCGTCGTGCACCCGACGAACTGGGCGCCGAAGTTTCCCTTCCCGTACGACCAGACCAGGAACCAGGTCACCCCGGCAGACACCCGGGCGGAATCCGAAATGTGCCAGTGGTACACCGCTCAGTACCAGATCATCAATGACCAAATCGAGCGGGTTCAATTCAATCGGATCAGCCCCAATGGGACGGACTGGGACTACTCCGCGAACGGCGTTCAGCAACAGGTCGACATCGTCACCGGCAACATAGACCAGTCGGTGAACTTTCTCGGTCCCCGCGCCCAGGCACTCACCCAACGTCAAGACTTCGCCGGCGACAACTATTTTCCCCTCTATCAGGGCGAGGCCTTTTACGGCTTATGGCAGGAGCTCTCTAATGTGAGCAACGGCATCAAGGCGCACCAGCCCGACTGGATCACCGGACCTTCCTACCTACGGGTGAAAAGGTTGGCCAGCGAGATCCACCGTTCGCACGTGTGCGATTGACGGATCGCCGCGATGCGTAAAGATGTCTCACCCCGAAGCCGCGTGCGGCGCGCGCAGCGCCTTGCGATGCGCCGCGGCTACCGCTGCACCGCCGCGGTGATGATCGCCGCAACGGCGCTCGCTGCGAGTGCCGTTGGGTTGCCTTCGGCCGCCGCCGACTTCACGGGCAGTCTCAGGGATGCGGTGATGCAGGCGCGCCAGGGCTCCTCGTGTGGAGCGTTGCGGCCCGAGGCGCTTGCCGACCAAACGGCCGCGATCGCCGCCCGCTCAACGGACACGTATCTCGATCACAACGCGCGGGTCATTCCGGTGTCGGATCCGCTTCCGATCTTGAAAGACCTCGGCCTCAACGCCGGCAAGGCAAAGTTGTTGCAGGGTGCCGGCCAAACCGAGGCCGACGCGATCAAGGCCATCTTGATCACCGGCTACAAAGAACTCCCAGACTGCTCCTACACGGCATACGGGACGAGCACGTCACCGAACACCAACCTCGGCAGTTGGTTCCTGTCCGCAGTGGTCTTGGTGGGGCCCTAGATGCGATTGTCGCGATACCTGAACCGCAGTTGGGTTGTGGCGGTGGTGCTGACCACCGGAATCGTTGCCGTGCTGTCTGCCCCGGTCGCTCACGCCGAGGACACCGTTACCTACGAGATTGTCTCCGACCAGGACAACGTGCCTGCCGCAAATGTCGAGTTCTACGACCGGTCCGAACGCAAAGCATTACAGCACGTTTCACTGCCCTGGCGGCTCACGGCCGAGGTGCGAGACGCCGTCAGTCCGACAAAAGATGGCGCCGAAATTCGCGCCGACTGGCGGCCGTATCGCTGGCCGTACAAGTACGTCACGGTGCGCATCTACCTCGGAGACAAGCTGCTATGCGAAAGCACCCTCGATGTCGGCGATGCGACCTGCTACGGCAGCACGCCGCACCGAAATTTCCCCCAAACCGGTGGGGAGTGATTGTGCGTAAGGAAGGTTCGTCCCGGTGGTTGGCCACCCTGTCGACCATCGCGCTGGCGCTGCTGAGCGCGCCCCGATCACATGCCGATCCGGTTGACGCGACGATCGCGCCCAATCCCTATCCGAAGGACAGCCTCGTCTTGGCGGCCTACACCCGCCTTGACCCCGCCCAGTATTTCCTGCCCGGCCTCTACGGGGTGTATTTCCTGACCCCTACGGGGCTCAACTGTGGGATCTGGCTGCGGGGAAGCTTTGGCTGCGCCGGTCCTCTTCCCGACACCCCGCCTGGAACTGACCACATCGGCTGGTTCAACGGGGATACCAGGGTCCATCATGATCCGGCGATCGCGATCGGGTTTCCCCATGCGCAAGCGCAGCAGGTCCTGCCGCCCCGCAGCTATCTCAACTGGAACGAGACGACCTGCGCCACAATGGCGGACACCAGCACCTACTGCTACCGCGGCATGTTCCGCTTTCTCATCACCCCGAACGGCACATACCTCAACGGTTGATCATGTCCGATGCCCATCTTCGCCACAGCCGTCGCTTGTCACGTGGTGCCTGTGACGGCGCAAGCAGGACCTTCCGCCGCGCAACGCGAAATCAGCATGATGAATAACGGCGAATCTATTGACAGGCGCATGGGCGGGCTCGCAGACTGCAAGGAAGTAATTCAGCATGGTGAATTTGGTGGGAAGGCCGCAGTGGTACTCGATCGGCACTTTCGCGACTTGATGGCGGGGGTCTGCGCCCCGGTTGCGGTCGTGACGACCGCCGACCACGACGGGGCGCACGGCGCAACCGTGAGTTCGCTGGCGTCGGTGTCGCTCCGGCCGCCGCTGGTATCGATCGCACTGGATCGCGGCTCCGCGTTGTTGGCGCGCATCCTTTCAAGCTGTCGCTTCGGGGTCAACGTACTCGGGCGCGCCCAGGACGACCTCGCCGTCGTCTTCGCCAAAAGGGGAGTGGACCGATTCAGCCAAGTGCGTTGGTCGATGGCGGATGGGTTGCCGCGTTTGGACGGCGCAGTCGGTTGGGCGGCGTGCGACCTCCATCAATCGGTGGAGGCCGGCGATCACGTGCTGCTCATCGGCCTGGTGCACCACGCCGCATCTTCCCCCGAACCGCCTTTGATCTACGGCCACCGCACATTTGGCACACATTCGCAATTCAAACAACGGCCCCGCACGCCGATCACCGACCACATCGCCGCTTGTGCCCGCTGAATAGGGCATCCCTACACCGAGGAGTAAACGCGATGACAACCGTTCAGCCTTCGCTTGATGGCGGTACCGCGACGCCCCACGCCGCCGAGCTAGTGGCGCGCGTCAAGGAACTTCAACCGCTGCTGTCGAAGAACGCGGTGGCCGGCGAGCAGGACCGACGGGTCGCAGAAGAAAGCATCGAGGCCCTGGCCCAGGCCGGGCTGTTCCGGTTGACCATACCGAAGCGCTACGGCGGATATGAGACCTCGATTCGTACCATGCTCGACGTTTGCGCTGCAGTCGCCGAAGCCGATGGCGGAACCGCGTGGATCGTCACTTTGATCAATGTGTGTAATTGGATGGCAAGCCTGTTCAGCGCTCAAGCCCAGGACGAAGTCTTCGGCGCCAATCCCGATGCAAAGGTCTCTGGAGTGCTGGCGCCGACGTCGGAATCCCAAAAGACCGACGGGGGATGGAGGGTCAGCGGAAAGTGGTATTACAACTCGGGATCGTGGCATTCGGACTGGTCGGTGCTGGGCATCCCGATCACCGACGAGGCCGGCGAGGTCGTTGACCAGGGGCTCGCGCTGATCCCTCGATCGGAGCTGCAGCTGGAGGACGTGTGGTTCGTCGCAGGCATGAAGTCCACCGGCAGCAACGCCGTCAGCGCCGAGGATGTATTCGTGCCCGAGCACCGTATCCTGCGGGTGCCCAATGCGATTCGCGGCGACTATCCGTCGGAGCACACCGCCACTGAGGCGCTGTACCGGTCGGCGTTCGTCCCCGTTGTCGCGTTGGTGCTCGTGGGTCCCCAGTTGGGCATGGGCAGGGCCGCGCTGCAATATGTGACCAGCAAGGCGGCCAAGAAGCCCATTTCCTACACCTTTTATGAAGCCCAACAGGATTCGGTGGCCTTCCAGTTGCAGATCGCCGAAGCGGCGCGGCTGATCGACACCGCCCAGCTGCATGCGTATCGCGCTGCCAGCGATATCGATGAGGCGGCGGCCCGGGGCGAATACCCGGACTTCCTGACTCGCGCCCGAGTGCGATCCGACACCGGCTACGTCGCGGAGTCGATCACGCGTGCCATCGAAATTCTGTTGTCCGCGCATGGCGCGGGATCATTCGCGGATGTCAATCCGCTGCAGCGGATTTGGCGCGACTCGTCGACTGCGGCGCGGCACGCTGTGGTGTCGCCAATGGTCGCCTACGAGGTGTACGGCAAGGCGCTGCTGGGCGTCGAGGAAACCATCACCCCGCTGGTCTGAACGCAGCAGACCCCATAACGAAAGGACTTTCACGTGCGCGTGGCGAATCTTTGTGGCCGACTTGCGCTGGTGACCGCCGACGGAGCGCGGGCGCTGGATGTGCAGGGCGCCAGCGGTGGCCGTTTCGACTCCTCGCCGCAGCGGATCTACGACGAGTGGGCGGAGTTCGTGTCGTGGGCCGACCGGGTCGACCTGGCCGCCGCCGAGCCGTTCTCTCCGAGTGAACTCGGCGCGCCGGCGCCGGCTCCCCGGCAAGTGTTCGCGATCGGCCTGAACTATCGCGCCCACGCCGCGGAATCGCACTTCGACGTTCCCGACGAGCCGACGGTGATGTTTACCAAGTGGCCGTCGTGCATCACGGGCCCGGTCACCACCGTCGAGCTGCCGCCGGGCGGCCATACCGACTGGGAGGTAGAGCTGGTCGTCGTCATCGGTCGCTCGGCGCATCGGGTCGTGCAGAGCCAGGCGTGGGACCACGTGGCGGGGTTGACGGTCGGGCAGGACCTTTCGGAGAGGATCACCCAAACCAGCGGTCCCTCACCGCAATTCAGCCTGGGAAAATCCCTGCCCGGTTTCGGTCCCACCGGACCGTGGCTGGTCACACCCGATGAATTCGACAACCCCGATGATCTCGAATTGGGTTGCACCATCGACGGAGAACAGATGCAAAAGGGTCGCACCCGCGATCTGGTGTTTTCGGTGTCCGCCCTGATCTCGCGCCTGTCGCACAAACTGCCGCTGTTGCCCGGCGACCTGCTGTTCACCGGCACACCCGCCGGAGTGGGTCTGGGCCGGACGCCCCCGCGTTATCTGATCCCGGGTGAGGAGCTGGTCAGCTACGTCAGGGGGATCGGAGAGCTGCGACAGCGATTCGTCGCCGGCGACGCCGTTTGAATCGTCCACATAACCCTTCGCATTTTGCAGGAGGCCGCTATGGCCCTACACCGGCTGACCGCTGTGACTATCGGGGTACCCAACGTGCCCGAAACACAGGCCTACTATGCCGAGTTCGGCTTGGAAGCTTATGGGGACGGCTGTTTCGCCACGCGCGACGGTGGCAGGCAGTTACGCATCGTCCACGCGCCGACGCGCAGGCTGATCGAAATGGAGCTCGGCGCCGAGCACGACGACGACATCGAGCGCATCGCAAGCAATCTGAGGCGTATCGGCGCGCAGCCGGAGCGACAACCACGTCAGGTCAGCGCCGTCGAATCCGTGACCGGTGTCCGTGTGACGACGGCTGTCACCGGCCGAATCGTTCAACTGCCCACACCGGTCCCGATGCCCAACACGCCGGGCCGAGCCGGACGGACAGGCCAACGCGCACCGGGTGTCCTGCGCAGCGGGCGGGTCCGACCGCGCAAGCTCGGCCATGTCGTCCTGGGGACCACCAACCTCGAAGCGACGCAACGCTTCTTCCTCGATGGCCTCGGGTTCAAGGTCAGCGATCGCATCAAGGATGTGGGGGCATTCCTCCGCTGCTCGACCGACCACCACAACGTGCTTATCCTGCGAGCACCGGTGAGCTTCCTGCACCACACTTCCTGGCAGGTCGACGACATCGACGAGGTGGGGCGAGGCGCGTCGGCGATGCTGCAGGCCGACCCCGCGCGCCACGTCTGGGGACTCGGCCGCCATCACGCGGGCTCGAATTTCTTCTGGTACCTCAAAGATCCGGCCGGCAACTTCAGCGAGTACTACGCCGATATGGATTCCATCGTCGACGACCAGCTGTGGACTCCGGAGACACTCGAGGGCGCGCGGGGTTTGTTCAATTGGGGCCCGCCGCCACCGCCGTCGTTCTTGTCTCCCGAAGACCTGGGCGCGCTGATGATCGGGGCGCACGCGTCGTGAGCATCCCACACGAAGGAGCTCCGCATGCCCTTGATGCACGTGGTCACGTTCACCTTCGCGTCTGACGTGGCTGACGCGGTGATGTCGGAACTTGGTGCGGCACTTGATGATCTCGCGCCACGCACCAAGGCCATCCGTTATTATCACGGACCCGACATCGGCGTGCGGGATGGCAACGCGCACTACGCCGTCACGGCGGTTTTCGAAAATCGACAGGAGTTCCGGGACTATATCGCCGACCCGGAGCACCAGCAGATCATCCGCGAGAAGATCGCGCCGTACCTGCGTTATCGATCAGCCGTGCAATTCGACGTGCCGTCCGATGGGTTTACCTCGTAGTAAGGCCCGAGCAAGCCCGTCCGGGCGGCGCGGCTCGTATTTCTTTAAGAAATGCGGGGCCTACTGATTGACGGCGACCGAACGGCTGGCATCGGCATCGCCGATCCAGGGCCCGGTCGCGTTGTGCTCGCGGATCAAGTCCAGCGCACGCGGATCGTGTGCGCCGATAGCATCGACGAGGGCGACGTGAAGGTCGTAACGCTTGTGGATGTATTCCGATAGCGACTTGTCTTCGACGGGCTCCGCCGTCAAGAGGTGAGAGTCGGTGATTTCCAGCAGGTGTAGATAGAAAGACCGCAGCAGGGCGCTCGGGCTGATTTCGGCGAGCCTGATGTGTAGCTCCCAGTTGGCGCGTATGAAGGCGGTGTGGTCGGCGCTCTCGGCGGCGACCTTCATTTGCTCCAGTTCGGTTCGCAGCCCGGCGATGTCATGGGCCGACGCGTATTCCAGCGCGTCTTGCACCAGCAGTGGATCGAGCGCGTGCCGCAGCCGGAACGCGTCGGCGAGGGACGCGGCGTCATCGCCGAGGGACAGCATCGCGTTGCCGAAACGCACCATGGGTGACTGTTGGCTGGCAAACAGGCCGCCGCCGGGCCCAGACCGGACCGTGACGAGTTCGCGCGCTTGGACCATCCGCAAGGCCTCGTTGAACGTGCCCACCGACACTCCACATGCGGCGCGCAATTCGTCTTTGGTTCCTAGCCGTTCTCCCGGTTTGGCCGACATGGCCATGGTGGCCAAGCGCTCGGCGGCTTGTTCGGGCCTCGTCAAACCGCGCGCCGGTCTGCGTTCCCAATCGGCCCGGCGTAAGGCCGGAGGATCCACTGTCATCACCGCTCATCCTCCCACTGGTAACCCGGCCTGACGCGCTCCGACGCCCCGGGCAACATTCAGCATATTGGATTACGCTCAATCTATTGACAAGTGACTGATATCACCCCAAACTCACACCAGACCAATTGATCATGGTGAATTCCGACGGGCGCAACGAGGGGGTGGTTCAGCTGACGAAGCCGGGCCCTACCAGCAGTGACGCGCGGTGCGGTGACATTCTCTCGCGTCCCATCCGTGATCCCCGCGCCCCCGGGCAACAAGGTCACCGCGGATGATCTCGTGGGCCCATGCAGCCCGGCCCGCCTCGGCGGTCGGAGGCTTTTTTGCGATGGCGCTGGACACCCTGATGCTCATCCCGCGAAAGCCATGGGCGTGGCGGGAGTTCCTACTTCAGTCCTGGTTCGTGGCAAGGGTGTCGTTGCTCCCGACGCTGATGCTGGCGATTCCCTACACCGTTTTGGTGGTCTTCACGTTCAACATCTTGCTCTTGGAATTCGGCGCCGCAGACTTCTGCGGGACTACCGCCGCTTTTGCCACCGTCACGCAGGTGGGCCCGATCGTCACGGTGCTGGTCGTGGCCGGCGCCGGCGCCACCGCGATGTGCGCCGACCTGGGCGCGCGCACCATCCGTGAGGAGCTGGACGCGCTGCGGGTGATGGGGATCAACCCGATACAGAAGCTGGTGGTGCCGCGAGTATTGGCGGCAACTCTGGTGGCCGTGCTGCTGTCGTCGGTCGTGATCACCGTCGGTCTGGTGGGTGGGTTCTTCTTTTCGGTGTTCATCCAGCACGTGACCCCGGGCGCGTACGCGGCCGGGATGACGGTGCTCACCAGGTTTCCCGACGTCGTGCTGGCCGTGATCAAGGCCGGGCTCTTCGGCCTGGCGGCCGGACTCATCGCCTGCTACAAGGGGATTTCGGTCGGCGGCGGGCCTGCCGGCGTGGGCAACGCGGTCAACGAAACCGTCGTGTATGCCTTCATGGCGTTGTTCGCGATCAACATACTCACCACGGCCATCGGCGTGAAGGTCACGCTATGACCGTCTCGCAGATGCCGTTTCCTTACCTGCAGCGGGGCCTGCGCCGCTGGGCGGGCGGATGGACCAGAATCGGCATCCAGACCCAGTTCTACGGAAGGACCGTCAGCTCCGTCGGCGATGTGTTCCTGCGCTATAAGCCCGAACTGCTGCGGTTGATCGCGCAGATGGGCCTGGGAACCGGGGCATTGGCGGTGGTCGGTGGAACGACGGTGATCGTTGCGTTTCTGACGATCACCACCGGGGCCCTGGCGGCGGTGATCGGCTACAACCAGTTTTCCGACATCGGGGTGGAGGCGCTGACCGGATTCGCGTCGGCCTATTTCAACGTGCGGTTGGCCGCGCCCTTGACATCGGGCATCGCCCTGGCCGCCACCATCGGCGCCGGCGCGACGGCGCAACTCGGCGCGATGCGGATCAACGAAGAGATCGACGCGCTGGAGGTCATGGGCATCCGTTCGATCGCTTATCTGGCATCGACGCGACTGGTGGCCGGAGTGATCGTCGTGATCCCGTTGTATTGCGTCGCGGTGTTGGCGGCGTTCGCGTCGGCAAAGATCAGCACCACGGTCATCTATGGGCAATCCACGGGCGTATACGACCACTATTTCAACACCTTCCTATATCCGATGAGTTTGGTGTGGTCGTTCCTGCTGGCCGTGTCGATGGCAGTCGTCATCATGCTGGTCCACACCTACTACGGCTACACCGCCTCGGGGGGACCCGCCGGAGTCGGTGAAGCAGTGGGCCGTGCGGTACGAACGTCGCTCGTGGCGTCGGGAGTTTTGACGGTCTTCATCTCACTGGCCATTTACGGGCAGTCCGGCGGATTCAACCTGTCGGGTTAGCCATGCCAGCCAATGCGAAACACCGTCACGTCCACCCGGCCTTGTGGGCGGCGGTTCTCATCGTGGTCGTACTGGCCTTCGTCTGGCTCTGCTCGGCCATGTTCGCCGGCGCGCTGAACACTTACGTACCAGTGACTGTCGCATCGGACCGCGCCGGTCTGGTCATGGAGACGGGCGCCAAAGTCAAGCTGCGCGGCGTGCAAGTGGGTCGCGTCGCCGGCATCGAAGCCGGAAACCCCATTCGCCTCAAGCTCGACCTCTTCCCCGATCAGATCAAACACATCCCCGCCAACGTCGAAGCCCAGATCCGCGCAACCACCCTGTTCGGCGCGAAATATGTCGACCTGGTCTATCCCGATAATCCGAGCCGGCAACATCTTTCAGCCGGGGCCGTGCTGTGGTCGCGCAACGTCACAACCGAGGTCAATACCGTTTTCGAGACCTTGGTCAAGGTTCTTCATCAGATCGACCCGCCCAAGCTGAACGCGGTCTTGACCGCCCTGGCCGAGGGGGTGCGCGGCCGCGGCGAGCGCATCGGAGAGGCCATCACGGCCAGCAATCACGTGCTCGGGGAGGTCAATCCGCGGATGCCAACGCTGGAGCGCGACTGGCGATCGCTCGGGGAGGCCGCCGGCGCGTACGGCGGCGCAGCCCAGAACCTCCTCGAGATCGTCAGGTCGTTCACCACCACCAGTGCCACCCTCACGGCTCGGGCGTCCGACCTGGATGACCTGCTCCTCAATGTCATTGGCGTTTCCCAAGCCGGAATTGACCTGCTCGCGCCCAACCGGGACCACCTGATTCGGGCGGTCAACGTGCTGCAACCCACGACCGATTTGCTGCTCAAATACAACCCCGAGTACACCTGCCTGCTGGTGGGTGCGAAGTCGTGGCTTGACAACGGCGGCTACAACGTCGCCGGAGCGCAGAACGGTCGCAGCATCCTGCTCGACGACGCGTTTCTTTTGGGTAGTGACCCGTACCGGTACCCCGACAACCTGCCGATCGTGGCGGCCAAGGGTGGTCCCGGCGGCAAACCGGGCTGCGGGTCGCTGCCCGACGTTGCAGCGAATTACCCCGTGCGGCAGCTTGTTACCAACACCGGTTGGGGTACCGGCCTCGACATTCGGCCTAATCCCGGTATCGGCTTTCCGGGTTGGGCAAACTTCTTCCCCGTCACACGCGGCACGCCCGAGCCCCCAAGCATCCGGTATTTCGGGCCTCCCGCGCCTGGGCCGGTGCCCTACCCTGGCGCACCCCCCTATGGCGCGCCGCAGTACGCACCCGACGGCACACCCCTCTACCCGCCGCCGCCCGGACCACCACCTGCGCCGTCACCGTGACGATGCGCGCGACGAAGGAACCGATCCGTGAGAGATAACCTGGCTGCGGCGACATGGCGTTTCGCCATTTTCGTCATGGTGTGCGGGCTCGCCACGTTCGGCTTGTTCATGATTTTTGCGCAGTTGCGGTTTCAAGCAGAGGTCACGTACAACGCCGAATTCACCAATGTGAGTGGTCTGAAGCAGGGCGACTTCGTGCGCATCGCCGGCGTGGAGGTCGGCAAGGTCAAACACATTGCGATTCGCCCGGATACCGTCGTCGCGGTGGAGTTTTCCGCCGACAACACCGTGACCCTCACCGAGGGAACCAGGGCGGTCATCCGCTACGACAACGTCATCGGCAATCGGTACCTGGAACTCTTGGAAGGAGTTGGCGGGGTCAAACGGTTGAGTCGCGGTCAGACCATCCCGATCGATCGCACCGAGCCGGCACTGGATCTCGATGCCCTGATCGGCGGGTTCCGCCCATTGTTTCGGGCACTGGATCCGCTCCAAGTCAATGCATTGTCTGGGCAGCTGATTCAGGCGTTCCAGGGCCAAAGTGACGCCATCAGCTCCTTTCTCGCCCAGACCGCCGAGGTGACCAGCACTTTGGCCAACCGGGACGAACTAATCGAACAGGTCATACTCAACCTGAACACGATCCTGGGATCGCTGGGCGACCAGAGCCAGCAGTTCGACAAAGCCGTCAGGTCGCTCGATGAGCTCGTCAAGCGACTGGCCGCGGGCAAGACGGACATCGCCAATTCGCTGGCGTACAGCAATGCGGCCGCCGGCTCGATCGCCGATCTGCTGTCACAGGCGCGCCCTCCCTTCAAAGACGTTGTCGCACAATCGCAACGGGCCAACGACATCGTGCTTGCCGATCACGACTACTTCGACAATCTGCTCAACACGCTGCCGGACGCCTACCAAGCGTTGGCGCGACAAGGCATGTACGGCGACTTCTTCACCTTCTACCTGTGTGAAGCCGTTCTCAAAGTCAATGGCAAAGGCGGTCAACCGGTCTACGTCAGACTCGCAAACCAGCCATCGGGGCGGTGCACGCCAAAATGAAGTCGTTTTCCGAGCGGAACCAAACCGTCATCGGCGTGGTGGGTATCACCGCGACGGCCGCGATCGTCCTAGCCGCCCTGGAGTATGACAAGTTGCCCATCTTTACCGCGCAAAAGGCCGACTACTCGGCCTATTTCGCCGAATCGAGCGGCATCGGCCCGGGCGCGCACGTACAGGTTTCGGGCTTCCAGGTCGGCGCCATCACCAGCGTCGAACTAGACGGTCCACGTGTCCTGATCAAGTTCAATGTGGAGAAGAACGTTCGCCTCGGTGATCGCACCGAGGCGGCCATCAAAGCCAAGAGCCTGTTGGGCGCGAAAGTGCTCGAAGTTACGCCACGCGGCGACGGTCAGTTATCCGGCCCTATCCCGTTGAACCGCACGACCCCCGCTTACCAGCTGCCGGACGCGCTCGGCGATCTGACCCAGACCATTCGGGGGCTGGACACCGATCGGCTGGACCAGTCGCTGAACACCCTGGCCCAAACATTCAAGGACACACCCCCCAACCTCAAGGCGGCGCTCGACGGCGTCGCCCGGTTTGCCCAGACCCTCGACGAACGGGACAACCAACTTCGGAAGCTGCTCGCCAACGCCAACAAGGTGACGGGGGTGTTGGCCAAGCGCAGTGACCAAGTCGTGGAACTGATCGCCAACACCAACGCGTTGCTGATTGAGCTGCGGACGCAAAGTGCTGCGCTGGACCAAATCTCGGGCAGCATTTCTACCCTCGCACGGCAGCTGTCGGGATTCGTCACCGACAACCGCTCACAACTGCGATCAGCCCTCGACAAGCTCAACGGAGTGCTGGCTATCGTCGACAATCGCAAAGATCGACTACAGGAGTCGCTGAAACTACTCAACGCATACTCGCTGTCGCTTGGCGAGACGGTTTCCTCCGGACCATTCTTCAAGGCCTACGTCGTCAACTTGCTGCCCGGTCAGTTCCTGCAGCCGTTTGTCGACGTGGCGTTCAAGGACCTGGGCTTGGACCCGAACACGTTGTTGCCTTCGCAGCGCACCGACCCGCAGATTGGGCAGCCGGGCACACCCCCGTTGCCGGTGCCGTTTCCCCGCACCGGCCAGGGCGGAGAGCCCAATCTCCGGTTGCCCGACGCGATCACGGGTAATCCCGGGGATCACCCGTGCCCGTTGCCCGGGCCGGGCTGTTATCCCTATCGTGAGCCGCCGCCGGCGCCGCCGCCAGGGGGGCCGCCACCCGGCCCCCCGGCGATCGCGCCACCGGATCTGGCCTCCGTCCCCGAACCCACTCCGTCACCGGTCTACGCGCCGCCGCCCGGTGAGGTGCCGCCGCCCGGTCAGACGCCGCCGAGGGGACAACGGTGAGATCACGTGCCGCCCGAATCGCGCTGGCCGTCGTCCTGTCGGCGACTCTGGCGGCGGGACTCGGCCTCGTCTGGTCGCTGCCGGGGTTCAACCGAACCCACGTGGTCGCCTACTTCGACAACAGCAACGGCATATTCGTCGGCGACGACGTCGTGATCCTCGGCGTCAAGGTCGGCCAAATCGCGAACATCGAACCGCAGCCCGAACGCGCCAAGATCAGTTTTTGGCTGGACAGCAAATACCCGGTTCCCGCCGACGTCAACGCGGTCATCCTCTCGCCGAAACTGATCACCTCCCGGGCGGTCCAACTGACGCCGGCCTATACCGGCGGTCCCCGACTCGCCGATGGCGCCGTCATATCCCAAAGCCATACGGCGGTGCCGGTGGAGTTCGACGACTTGCGCCAACAGTTGGAGAAGCTGACGGAAAGCCTGCAGCCGACACAACCCGGCGGCGTCAGCCCACTCGGGGCCTTCATCGACACAACGGCCGACAACCTTCGGGGACAGGGCTCCCGGATTCGCGACACCATCGTCAAACTGTCACAATCGGTTTCGGCGTTCGGCGACCACAGCAACGACACATTTTCGACCGTCAAGAGCCTCTCGACGCTGGTGTCCGCACTCCACGACAGCGCTGACCTGATGCGTCAGCTCAACACCAATCTGGCCGCGGTAACGGCGCTTTTCGCCAATGATCCCGATGAGGTGGCCAGGGCGGTCAGCGACTTCAACACTGCGGTCGATGACGTCAAGGGATTCCTGGCCGACAACCGCGATGCACTGGGAGCCACATCCGACAAGTTGGCGAGCATCTCACAGGCCCTCACCGACAGCCTCGACGACGTCAAGCAGACGCTGCATGCTCTTCCGAACGTGGTGGGCAACTTCGTCAACATCTATGACCCGGCGCAGGGATCCATCACCGGTATCCTGGCCATCAACAACTTCGCCAATCCGATCTCGTTCCTGTGCGGGGCAATTCAAGCCGCGTCGCGGCTCAACAACGAGCAGTCGGCCAAGCTCTGCGTGCAATACCTGGCACCGATCATCAAGAATCGGCAATACAACTTCCTCCCATTGGGATTGAACCCGTTCGTCACCGCGCAAGCCCGACCCAACGAGATCACCTACAGCGAGGACTGGCTGCGGCCGGACCACCGGCCTGACCCGCCGCCCGCCTCGCCCACGCCGGCGCCGGCGGCTGAGGCACCGACACCCACCAATCCTGCTGACGGCCTGCCCGGCCTCATGGTTCCACCAGGGGGCAATCAATGACGAAGGGCTTCGTGCGCGTAAGCGCATTGCTGCTGTTGATTACCGTGACCGCCGCGATGCCGGGATGCGGGTGGCGCGGGGTGAACTCGCTACCCCTCCCGGGCACTCAAGGGCAGGGACCGGGGTCGTACCAGGTGCAGGCCCAGATGCCGAATGTTGCCAACATCCAGCCCAATTCACGGGTCCGGGTCGGCGATGTCACCGTCGGCACCGTCACCAAAATCGAGCGACAGGGCTGGCACGCCTTGATCACGATGAGGATCAACGGCGACGTCGACCTGCCCGCCAATGCCACTGTGAAATTGGGGCAGACCAGCGTTCTCGGCACCGTGCACGTCGAGCTGGCCGCGCCCACCGACGCTCCGCCGCAAGGAAAATTGCGGAACGGCTCGATGATCGCACTGGCGCGTGCCGGCGCTTACCCAACCACCGAGCAAACGCTGTCGGTGGCCGCGATGTTCCTCAATGGGGGAGGCCTGGGCCAAGTCCAAGACATCACCAAGGCGTTCAGCACCGCGTTCGGCGGCCGAGAAGAAGACCTGCGCATCCTGATTCGGCGCGTCGACCAGTTCGTCGGCCAGTTGAATCAACAAAAGGACGACATCCTTACGGCGACCGACCGGATCAACAACCTGGCGAGCCAGTTCGCCGCACAGCAGCCGGTCATCGACAATGGATTACGGACGATCCCAGATGCGCTGGCTGTGCTCAAGGATCAAAGGGAAAATCTTGTCGAGGCCTTCGACCGGCTCGGCAAATTCAGCGCACTGGCCGCCGATTCCGCGAACAAGACCAAAGCCGCCTTCGTGCAGGAACTGCGCGATCTCGGTCCCGTGTTGGAGTCGTTGGCCAACGCCGGGCCCGCATTGACCAGATCGCTCAGCCTGCTGCCCACCTTCCCGTGGCCAAAGGAGGACATCGACAAGGTCTTCCGGGGAGACGCGGCCAACATCACCATGATCATCGACTTGACGTTGAGCCGGCTCGACACGGCACTTTTCACCGGTACCCGCTGGGAAGGGAACCTCACCCAACTCGAAATGCAATGGGGTCGCACGATCGGTCAACTACCCAGTCCGGTCACCGCCGGCAACCCGTTGGTGGTTCCTTACCACCGGGATCAGGGGCCGTGAGATGAATCTGAATCGGCGCATCAAGCTTCAACTCGCCCTGTTCGCGGTCATCGCCGTTACTGCGGGTGCGGTGATGGTCTTTCGCTACATCAATGCTCCGGCAATGATTTTCGGAGTCGGACGCTACACCGTCACCATGGAACTTCCCCGCGCCGCCGGCCTGTATCCCAGCGCGAACGTGTCCTATCGCGGGACGGAAGTCGGACATGTCGAGAAGGTGGAGCTGACCGACGGCGGCGTACTGGCGGTGCTTTCGCTGAGATCGGACATCAAGGTGCCCGCAAACCTGCGCGCCGAGGTGCACAGCCAGAGCGCTCTGGGCGAACAGTATGTCAGTTTGCTACCGCGCGGCGCTGGCCCGTCGCTGAGAGACGGCGATGTGATACCGGCGGCGGCTACTTCCGTCCCACCGGATATCGATTCACTGTTGGATGCCACCAACCGGGGATTGTCGGCCATACCGCGAGACAACCTCAAGACCGCGATCGACGAAAGCTACACCGCCGTAGGAGGTCTGGGTCCTGAACTCGCCCGACTGGTCGGCGGCTCAACCCAGCTGGCGATCGACGCCGACAAGAACCTTGACCCGTTGACGACCCTGATCGACCGGTCGGCGCCGGTCCTCGATTCGCAGGCCGACACCGCCGACGCGATCCGTGCGTGGGCCGCACACCTGGCCACGATCACGGGCCAACTCCGTTCCAGCGACGCCTCCCTGGCCGGAGTCCTTCGTAACGGCGGGGCGGCCGCCGATCAAGCGCGCCAACTGTTCCAGCGGCTGCAGCCCACCCTGCCGGTCCTGCTCGCCAACCTGGTCAGCGTCGGTGATGTTGCCGTCACCTACCAGCCGGCGCTCGAGCAACTGCTGGTGCTGTTTCCCCAAGCTGTTGCCAACATCCAGGGCATGATGGTCGCCAACCGCAACACCAAACAGGATTACAAGGGCTTGTTTTTGGACTTCAAGCTCAACCTCAACCTTCCGCCGGTGTGCAACACCGGTTTCCTGCCACCTCAGCAGCAACGGATCCCCTCGTTCGAGGACCACCCGAACCGGGCTCCCGGCGACCTGTACTGCCGGGTCCCGCAGGATTCACCGTTCAATGTCCGTGGGGCGCGCAACTATCCATGCCTCACGGTTCCGGGCAAGCGGGCTCCCACCGTCAAGATGTGCGAGAGCAACGAGCAGTACGTGCCGCTCAACGATGGCTACAACTGGAAGGGCGACCCCAACGCCACCCTATCCGGTCAAGACGTTCCCCAGTTGCCGCCCGGATCGCCGCCTCCCGCGCAGAACGCCCCGCCCGCCGCCGCACTGCCGCCGCCAATCGCGGCGGCCGAATATGACCCGGCGACCGGCACGTACGTGGGGCCGGACGGGCATCTCTATACGCAGTCGGACCTTTCCCAAACTGCCCCGAAGGAGCGAACATGGCAGTCAATGTTGATTCCGCCGGCAAAAAACTAGAAGGACCGGCCGACTCCGATGGCCCTGAGGCACAGGACATCGGCGCTGACGGCGGGGTTGGCGGCGCGCATCGGGTTGCCAGGAGAGCGCTGTTCGCCTCGCTGGCGATGGTCGTCGCGTTCGCCGGGTTGATCGGCTGGCTGAGCTACCGCGCTTATCAATCACACCAGGACCAGTCACAGCGCAATCTCTTTCTGCAGATTGCTCGACAGGGTGCATTGAACCTGACGACGATCAACTGCACGCAGGCCGAGGCCGATGTCCAGCGCATCGTCGATTCGGCGACCGGAATGTTCCGTGACGACTTCACCAGAAGATCGCAGCCGTTCATCGACGTCGTGAAACAAGCGCAGTCCAAGTCACAGGGCGTAATCACCGAAGCTGCGGTGGAATCCGCCGACAGCAATTCTGCCCAGGTTCTCGTGGCGGTGAACGTGAACACCTCGATCGCCGGGGTCGCCGAGCCGCAGCCGCGTGCTTGGCGGATGAGAATCGCGGTTCAAAGGGTCGGCGATGGCGCCAAGGTGTCCAACGTGGAGTTCGTGGCATGACGCCGACTGAAGTGACCGACCTGGTCGAGAAGATCGCCGAGCCAGACCCCGCCGACGACTTGGAAGTTCCACCTGACTCAGACGAAGACGCCAACGCTCCTGGGCGCCAGGATGTCCGGCGCTCGGGCATCCAATGGCGCCGCGCGCTCGCGTTCGGGATCCTGCCCAGCTTGGCGCTGATCTTGGCCATGGCTGCGGGTTACCTGAAATGGTATGACTCGTCGGCTCGCGACTCGCGTCTCGCCGCCGTCGAATCGGTGCGGGCCGCGAGCGAAGGCGCCGTCGCGATGCTGTCCTATCGACCGGACACCGTTGAGAAAGACCTGGGTTCGGCGCGAGACCGGCTGACCGGAGCGCTCAAGGACTCCTACAGTTCGCTGACTCACGACGTGGTGGTTCCTGGCAGCAAGCAAAAGAAGATCTCGGCAACGGCCAGTGTGCCGGCGGCCGCGTCCGTCTCGGCTTCACCCAGTCACGCCGTCGTGCTGATGTTTGTCGATCAGACCATCGTCATGGGCAGCGATCCGCCCTCCAACACGTCCTCCCGGGTACGTGCGGCACTCGACAAGGTGAATGGCCGGTGGTTGATCTCCTCGTTCGATCCGATCTGAGCCCGCCATGTTGAACCTTCCGTGTATCCGAATCCCGAAGCCGCTCGCGGCGATTGGTGTGGCCGCCGCTCTGGTCGGTGTCCCCACCGCGCACGCTGACGGTGACAACAACACGCTGGTGTTGAACAATAAGCGGCTCAACGACGGTATTGTCGCAAACGTCTACACCGTCCAGCACCAAGCGGGTTGCACGAACGACGTCACGATCAACCCGCAACTTCAGCTTGCCGCCCAATGGCACACCCACGATCTGATGACAAACCGCGGCCTCGACGGCGATATCGGCTCAGACGGATCCACACCTGAAAAGCGCGCCGAGGCGGCAGGATTCCGCGGACACGTGGCCGAGACGGTGGCCACCAACCCGGCGCTGGCAATCAGCGGCATGGAGGTGATCAACCAGTGGTACTACAACCCCGCCTATAAGGCCATTATGGCTAATTGCGCCTACAGCCAAATCGGCGTGTGGTCCGAGAACAGCCCCGACCGTACCGTGCTCGTGGCCGTGTACGGCCAGCCGCAGCAACCGCCGAAAGCGTCCGGGATCCCTGCAAATACAACGGTCTTGGCCGGCCCGCCTACCGGATCACCCGATGTGCCGCCCGACCCCAGTCCCGACTACGACGCCAGTGACGAACTGGAATTCGGAACCAACTGGTTTGCCTGGATCCTGCGGGGTGTCTACCCCCCGCCCGGTTATCCGCCCCACTAGTCAGAACATGGCCGACTCATCATGAGAGACCTACCGATCACGAGACACTGCTCGGCTGCCGTCTCGCTGCTCGCCTCGGTGGCCGCCGCCGGCGCTGCCGTGATGCCGGCGCCGTGGGCGTACGCCGCCCCGGCACCCGAGGTGGAGTATCTGTACAACGTGACGGCACGTCGGCACTACAGTTTCCCCGACAACGACGCGCTCGGTTATGGCCATGGAATCTGCGCCAACGTGGCTCGGGGCGAGGGCTACGGTCAAATAATGGCCGAAGTGAAGCACGACGTGACACCTAACGACGAGTTCGCGGCCAACTATTTGGTGTCGTATGCAGTGAACCTGCTTTGCCCTGGCGAGATCTGGCAGCTGCGCAACTCGGCGGCCCACTATCAGCCGCCCGCGGGGTAGTCGCGGATCACCGTCCACGACCTGACATCACGTCGCGCGACCAGACCGGCGCACGAGGTATTGCCACCCGGCGTCGAATTGCGTGTGATTCCATGCCTGATCCCGTTTGAAATGAGTTTCCTTCTCGTCTGACCACTGCTGCGGCCCGCCGGCGGCCGCGGCCAGCAACTCCGTGCGACATGCGCTTTCCAGCAAGACGGACAGCATCACCGCTGTTGCTGCGTCGGGGCCTACGGTGACCGAACCATGATTCGGAATCAATATCGCACAGGCGTTGCCCAATGTTTTGGCCAGTGATCGTCCCAACTCGGGAGTAGCGACGAGGGCACCGGTTTCGGTGAACCGGGGGATCTGGGGGTAGGCGAACGGGACCCCGTCGTGCGAAATCGGATGCAGGTCGCGCCCGAGTGACGAGAAGGCGTTCACCGCGGGGGAATGGGTGTGCACGACGCAGCCCACGTCGCTTCGCGCATCCATGATCTGGGTATGGATATGGAATTCGAGATGTCGCCGGCCCTCGCCGGACAACACGCTGCCGATGGAATCCACGAGAACGACTTTCGCGGCGTCGATCTCCTCGAACGCCCAGCCGGAGGCCTTCATCCAGACGCCCCGGCCCGCGGGGTCACGAATCGATGCGTGCCCCCATACCATGTCACTCAGCCCGGCAACTGCCAAGGCGGCAGTGGCAGTCACGACGGTTTCGACTGGATCGTCCATCTCAGATATCGGCGACGGATAGTTGTTCCGAAATGGTTGCGGCAGTTGCTTTTACCGCCAGTTTCACCCGTTTAATCGCGGTGCGCGGTATCCGCGAGGCCAGCGCTGCGACGCTGACCGCCGCGATGACGCCGCCGCGGGCACCGTATATGGGAGCTGCCACGCCGAGGATTTCCTCGTCGAGCTCGCCTTGGGAAATCGCCGCTCCGTCCTTGCGGATCTGCGCCAAGCGCGCTTGTAACTGCCCCGGGTCGGTAAGGGTCTTGGCGGTAAATCGTTCCAGGGGTGCGGCGCTAAGGACGCTGGCCACCTCGTCCGGGGGTGCCCACGCGAGCAGTACCTCTGCGGCGGCACCAGCGTTGATCGGCAGGACGTGACCACGTTCGTAGGACAACCGCACGGGACGCGGGGCTTCGACAAGTTCTAGGCAGACGACGTAGCGACCCGAACGCCGCGTAAGCAGCGCCGTTTCGCCCACGGCGGACACCAATGACCGCATCGCCGGCACCGCGATGTCACCCAGGCTTGTCCCGGCGCGCGCCAACCGGGCAAGCTCGAAAATGCGTGGGCCCAAACGAAAGCCAACCGCGGCCTCCTCCACGAAACCGGCGTTGACAAGACTTTGCATGTACCGGTAACCCGTCGACCGTGCCACACCGATCCGGTCGGCAATTTCTGCCCCGGTCCACACCAGCTTCTTTTCGTTGAACAAAAGCAAGATGTCCAGCGCCCGATCGGCCGTGGAATTCCGATCTCGGTAGCGAGACGTCGTAGGCGTCGGTGGTCCTGGCATGCAGGACACAATACCTGAAAAAGAGGAGGCACGAAACGTCCCGCCCGAGCGCCGGGCCGGACCCCATGTGTCCTGATATACAGGATTAATATTTCGATTTACGCGCGACCTGCTATTACGCTGCGTGCGTGCCCGATGGAAAAGGGATCGTCGCGCCGAGATCGGATCCCGGAGCCCTCGATGTTGTGGTGTGCGGTGCCGGTCCGGTGGGGCTGACCGCCGCGGCACTGCTGGCACGGCGCGGACTGAAGGTGGCGGTGCTTGAGAGGAACGAGGCGACCAGCGACGAACCAAAGGCCATTAGCATCGATGACGAGGCCCTGCGGGTATTCCAGCAGGCCGGGATCGTTGACGCCGTGCTGGACATCGTTGTTCCCGGCACCGGAACCAGGTATTACGACAGCGCGGGCTCGCCTTTGTTCCACGCCCGCGCCGCCTGGCCCCTCCGATTTGGCTATCCGTTCAAAAACCCCTTCGCCCAACCAGATCTGGAGAAGGTCCTTGTCAGCACTCTGGCTGCCTTACCGAACGTGACCCTGCGCTTTGGCACGGAAGTGACCGCCGTCGAGCGGACCGCGGACGGAGCGCGGGTGTGCGCTTCGCATGGGGCGCAACGGCACTATTTCGATGCCACCTACGTATTCGGTTGTGACGGTGGCAGATCGGCGATACGCCAGATGCACGGCGTGACGATGAGCGGACGCTCTCACAGCGAAGTGTGGTTGGTTGTCGACACCGTCGGCGACACGCATACGGAGCGTTACGCGATGCACCATGGTGATCCTCACCGGCCACACGTCATTGTCCCGGGCCTGAATGGACGATGCCGCTACGAATTCCGGCTTTTCGACGGTGAGGGGGACACGGGGGTCGACCCGCCGTTCGAACTCATCCGCCACCTCGTCTCGCGCTATCGCGCACTTCAGCCAGAGCATATCGAGCGCGCAGTCAACTACCGGTTCAACGCCCTCGTCGCAAACCAGTGGATGATCGGTCGCTCTTTTCTGCTCGGAGACGCCGCGCACATGATGCCGCCGTTCGCAGGCCAGGGCCTCAACTCCGGCATCCGCGACGCCGCCAACCTCGCCTGGAAGGTCGCCGATGTGATCGAGGGCCGGTTGGACGAGGGTGTGCTGGACAGCTACGAACGTGAACGGCGTCCACATGCGGCTGCGACGGTCCGGCTATCCGAGCAACTGGGCCGGATTGTCATGACGACGTCGAAGCGCATGGCGCAACGCCGCGATTCACTCGTCAGAATGGCCGTGGGCACCTCCGAGGGTCGTAATTACCTCGAGCACATGCGCTATCGGCCACCGCAGCACTACACCGAAGGCCTGGTTATCGGCGCCGATCGGGCTGACCTTGTCGGTGTACCCATTGGCCAGCCGTTGGTATTCGACTCGGCCGCCCACCGCCTGGGGCGCGTCGACGACATTCTCGGCGACGGGTGGGCCATCCTGGCAGTCGACTTGCTCGACGACAAGTGGAGTGGACTAGACGATGTCATCCGCGCCTTCGACGTCACTACGGCGGCCGTAACCACCCGAGATACATTGCCGCACAGCACCCGTCGGGTGCTTATCGATGTCGACGGCGGCCTGCAACGTGAACTGAGTGATTACACGGGACGCTTCGTGCTCTTGCGACCCGACAGATTCGTCGCGGCTGCTTGGCTTCCACCTGCCTCACCGGAGATCAGCGCTCAGCTTCTGCAGTGGAGCGCTCACAACGTTGCGGTACCCGCCGCGATATAGGACAAGAAGGGCTCTCTCGATGGACAAGCCAGATCGGGTCGTTCTACAGGAACGCGACGCCGCAGGACTGCTGCGCCACACTGCGGTGTCGCATATAGGTTTCAGCGTTCCCGACGTTGCCGCCGCCGCTGACTTCTACGGCCGGGTCCTCGGGCTGGTCGTGCACGAGGATCTGCCGGACGGCGGGTTAAGACTGGGCTGGGGCTGTGGACACCATGTGGTCGAATTGATCGCGGGTGAACCCGCCCTCAGGCACTACGGGTTCGAGGTCCGAGACGACCATGGGGTAGAGGGAATCGCCAAGAGGCTTAACGCGGCAGGGCACCAGGTCAAGGATCTGCCTGAGGCCTATATCGACAGTTCGATCGGATCGCCAATCGGCATTGTGGTGCCCGATCCGGACGGCACACCGGTCCACTTCCACAGCGCCGTTGAACGCCAGGGGGAGAACGCCGCCGACACCGGGCGACGGCCGATCAAGTATCAGCACACGACCCTGGGTACCGGCGATATCGGCGCAATGGTGGCCTTCTTCGTCGGCTGCGTCGGATTTCGGATATCGGACCAGCTTGAGGACGGCAGATTCGTCTGGCTGCGAAGCAACCGGGACCACCACACCCTGGCGGCGGTCAACGTCGGTCGCAGCGGAGTGCTCGATCACTACTCTTATGACCTTGCCGAATGGGAGGACTTCAAGGCGTGGTGTGACCGCTTGACCGATGCTGGCGTCGACGTCACCTGGGGACCCGGCCGACACGGACCCGGAAACAACCTCTTCATTTTCTTTGATGACCCTGCCGGCACTCACGTCGAACTGTCGGCGGAGATGGAGAAATTCCATGATGACCGCGTCACTTACGTTCCGCGGCAATGGAAACCGGTACCCCACTCGGTCAACCTGTGGGGCGGCCAACTGCCTACGTGGCGCAAAACTAGTCAGGAGAAGTGAGTCATGGCTTACGCGACATACCTACACGATGGCCAGAGCCGGGTCGGGGAGGTTAGTGGCACGCACCTGGTCCCGCTGACGGGCGTAGCAGAACTGGGAGCAACGACCACGCCCGAGGTTCTAGCGGATGCGGCACGGGACGAGTCGTCGATCGTGGCGATCAGTGAGGCCGTGTTTCGACCCGTCGTTCCCAATCCGACCAAAGTTTTCTGCGTCGGCCTGAACTACCGCGACCACGTCTTGGAAACCAAACGCGAACTGCCCAGCTATCCAGTGCTATTCCCGAAATATGCGTCGAGCCTGATCGGCGCTCACGACGACATCGCCCTACCGGCGGAATCCACCCAGGTTGACTACGAAGGCGAGATGGCGATCGTGATAGGCCGACCTGGGAGACGTATCCAGCGATCGGACGCATCGGCCCATGTTCTCGGATACACGATCGCGAACGACGTCACGATGCGCGACTTTCAGTACAAGACGCACCAGTGGATGCAGGGCAAGGTGTGGGACACCTCGACGCCGATCGGGCCCTACCTCGTCACTCCCGATGAGATTGACATCGAGCAAGCGGGTATCCGCACCATTCTCAACGGCGAGAAAATGCAGGAATCCGAGCTGTCGCAACTGATTTTCGACGTGCCCGAACTCATCGCCACGATCTCCACCTTCTGTGCCCTGCGGCCGGGCGACGTGATTCTCACAGGAACGCCCGGCGGTGTGGGTTACCGGCGCGAGCCCCAAGTGTTCCTCAAAGAGGGTGACCGGATCTCGGTTGAGATCGACGGAATCGGTGCAGTCTCGAACCTGGTGCGGCGATGATCCGTCCTGCTATACAGGACGACGCTCTTGACTTGCAGATTAGCCGTTTTAACGTTGACCGCAGGTGTCAGCCAGATCACACAGTTGCGACGCCGGCTTGGACAACAGAAGGAGACGCATGGGTGTCCACGGACCATTTCGGTTGAGCGTCGACAGGTCCAAGTGCGAGGGCCACGGCATGTGTGAGCAGGTGGCACCCAACTTAATTCGCCTGAACGAGGACGCCGAGCCGGTGTTCGATCAAGGCGACCTTTCATCGGCGGACAGGCCGATGGCCGACGCCGCGGTGCATTGCTGTCCAGTTGCCGCACTGAGTATTTACGAGGTTGAGAAAGGTGAGACGGCGCGGGACGACGCGCCGCTTGCCCACCGATGACGTCAGTTACGGCGACCCCATCAGCCGCTCGCGCCTCCTCGCACGAAGCCCCCCAATAACCGGATTCGACCAAGCCCAGCCGCGCAAGTTGCGATACACCGGAGGACGCTCTGATGACCCAAACCAACACAATCCCGCGATCCGACGTGGACTTGTTCTGCGACGAGGTGATGGATGACCCGTATCCCGTGTTTCGCGAGCTGCGTGACGCAGGACCGGTTGTTTATCTGGACCGGCTCGATGTGTGGGCGATAACGCGGTATACGGAGGCGCGCCGGGTTCTCGGTGACTGGCAGTTCTTTTCGTCGGCCGACCTCGCTCTCAATGAGCAGTTCAACGCTTACATCGGCGACGGGATCATTCGCTCCGCCCCACCCCTGCATGATCAACAGCGTGACGTCCTGGCGTCGCGGCTGTCCCCACGCGCTGTTCGTGAGCTTCAGCCGAAAATCGAAAAGCGCGCAAAGGAAATTATTTCCGCGTTGGCCGAGGCCGGTTCCTTCGACGCGGTTGCGGACCTCGCGAGGACATTTCCTCTCGAGATCGTCGCCGACCTCATCGGGCTGCCTCGCCAGGGCCGTGAGCGTCTACTCGAGCTGGTGGACGCGAATTTCAACTGCTTTGGTCCCGACAACGATCGCACCCGCGAATCCGGTCCGAAGCTGGCCGAATTGGCACAGTACGTGATGGCCAACGCGACCAAGGAGACACTGGCCAAAGACAGCATGGGCGCGGCGGTCTACGACGCCGTCGAGGCGGGGTGGGTGCCGGCCGACGCCGCACCTTGGCTGGTGATGGCCTACGTGACCGCAGGAATCGACACGACGGTGCACGCCATCGGCCACACCGTGTGGCTGTTCGCGAAGCATCGCGACCAGTGGCAGGAGTTGCGGGCCGACCCTGCACTGGTTCCGGGCGCATTCCGAGAGGTTTTGCGCTACGAATCGCCGGTCCAGGTGTTCGGTCGCACGGCAACGGACGAGTGGATCGTCGATGGCATCACCGTGCCGGCCGGCTCGCGGCTTGCGGTTTTGTTTGGCTGCGCCAACCGTGATGAGCGCAAGTGGAAAGACGCGGACCAGTTCGACATCCGTCGGGACAATATCGACCAACTGGCCTTCGGCTACGGTCTGCACGCGTGCGCCGGTCAAGCACTCGCAAGGATCGAGGGAGAAGCGATCCTTCGAGCGCTCATCGACACCGTCAGCGACATCGAAGGCGACGAGCCGGTGCGTCACTACAACAACGTGCTGCGCGGCCTGGAGTCGCTACCCGTCCGAGTCACCAGGGCCTGATCGCTCTGTTGGATGTCCTGGGGGGTCAGCGCTTCAGCGCTTCGGCGATGGGCACGTCCCCGTTGTTGAAGTCGATGGTTCGCCTAATTGTCGAGTCGTCGGCGAGCGCGGCGGCCACGACGAGCGCGACGTCGGCACGCGAGACTTCCCCGTTGCCCCCGCCGATGACGATCCGGCCGGTCGGCGGCTCAAGGGTGAGGTGGCCCGGCCCCAGCACCGTCCAATCCAGGTCGCTGGCCCGAAGATGCGCGTCCGCGGCCGCCTTGGACTCCGCGTACGGGAAGAACGAATTATCGCTCGGCACACCGTGATCCGGCCCCGCGCCGAAGTAGGACACCATCACGAACCGCTTGACGCCCGCCCGCGCGGCGGCATCGATCACGCGGATCGCCGCGTCCCGGTCGACGGCGTACGTCCGCGCCGGGTTGCCGCCGCCCGCCCCCGCGGAGAAGACGACGGTGTCGTGGCCCGCCAGCAGGCCGGCAAGCGCGTCGGTATCCAGGTGTTCGATGTCGGCGACCGCCGGCTGCGCCCCGGTCGCGGCGACGTCGTCGGAATGCTCGGGGTTGCGGAAGACCGACGTCACCTCGTCGCCGCGGTCGGTCAGGATGCGGGCGACCTGCAGCGCGACCTTGCCGTGGCCGCCGATGACGATGACTCGTGCCATGCCCCGACGGTAACGCCTTTAGAGCTTCACGCGTCCCATGATCAGATCGATGATCGGCTTGCCGGGCGGGTAGGCCCCGGTCAGCGACGCCATCGTGTGCCCGTAGTCCACCAGCACCGTGATCCCGTTGATGCCGAAGGCCGCGGCGCTGTTCAAGAACGCCATGACGTCGCCCATCTGCTCCGGTGTGTGGACCTTGGAGCCGGTTTCGTCGCGGTAGTCCTGGGCGAAGGTGAGCCACAGGTCGGCGTTGGCCTGGGCCAGCGGGGTGTCGGTCGGGCCTGGGCAGATCGCGTTGATGCGGATGCCCTTTTTCAACAGGCGAATGCCCTGCGTCGCCACGTAGGCGTTGACGATCTTCTTGCTGGTCCCGTAGTGGATGATGCCTTCGGACTCGTGCGCCTTCACCCACTCGACGGCCGCGTCGAAATCGGGCGTCTCGAGGAACTCCAGCAGGAGGTCCAGGTCGTTTTCCCAGCCCATGCCGGCGACCGAGGAGATGAAGCAGATCGCCGAGCCGGACGGCAGCTGGGTCTTTTCCAGCAGTCGATCGATGATGTAGCGGTGCCCGATGAAGTTGATCTTCATCAGGTCTACCGTTCCGTCGGCGATCCCGGCGGCCGAGAACAGGGAATGCACCGGTCCGTCGATCTGCGCGAGGGCGGCGTCGATCGAGGCGGGGTCGCGGAGGTCGACCTGAATCGCCTGGGCGACGTCATACTTCACCGGCGCGTAGTCCATCACTATTACTTCGGCGCCGAGCTCGGCCGCCGACTTGGCCGCCGCGGCGCCCATGCCGGTGGCGCCGCCAACAACCAGAGCCCGCTTGCCGTCGTAGCGCAGCCGATCGACGATGGTCATGGAAATCCTCTTCTCGTTCTATGCCAATCCGGTTCTACTTGGCCAACTGTATGGGTAACAGTTATTTGGTTCAATACCTACTTGCCGCGAACCGCGACCCCGCGCAGCACCGTGTCACGGGCATGCACCAGCGCCGGGCGTGTGCCGATGGCGCGGAGGATGTTCTCCGGTATCCACTGGAGGCCGATGAGGCACCGTGCCAGCATCGTCGCGGACGGGGCGTCGATACTGATTTCTCCGGATCGGATCCCTTCGGCGAGCAACGATTTCATCTGCCGCAGCCGGGTGGCATACGACCATCCGGGGTTGGCGGTCGGCGGCGATTGGCGCATCCAGGCCAGCTGAATCCGGAACTCGTCGGAAAACCGGTCGAGCGCGTTGACGTTGACCCAGCTCAGCGCGTCCAGCTTCTCGACGGGGGTGGCGTCCGAGCGCAACACGCTGACCCATCCCGCTTCCACCTTCTGGCCGAACGAACGCATGATGGAGTCGAGCAGTTCGTCCTTGGAGCCGATCACCCGATAGACCGTTCCGGTACCCAGGCCGGCCGCGGATGCGATGTCCCTGACGGTGGTGACCTCGTACCCCTTGCGTCCGAATTCGGCGCGCGCCACGGCACGGACGTGGGCGGCTTTGTCGTCGGAGTCCGCCTCGCTGTCGTCGGCCCACGTCTTGATGACGTCGCTGGCGGCGGCGAAGGCGCGGGAGCGGTCCAGCGCCGAGTCGGTTGGCGGCCGGGCTGCCAACCCTTGCAAGATGATTCGGCACAGCAGGTCGGCCACCTGATCGGCCGACGAATTGTGGCGGATGACGTCGAGCCCAACCTGCAGCATCGTCTGGCAGATGCGGTCGGCCAGCGTGGGCAGGTCGATGTCGGGTTTGATGTAGCCGCTCCACCTGCCCGCACGCAGCGTTTGCAGCATTGCCTCCTGGATCGCGGTGGACCGCTGGTGTGTGAGCGCCATCAGCTCCGGATCTCCGCTCGGCCCCTCGTAGAACGACATCTGCAGCGCCGCCCGATGCCGCACGGCGCAGTTGGCGATCGCGGAACCCAGCTCCACGATTTTCTCCGCGACCGGTCGCGCGTCGGGCTCGTCCAGCTGGGCCTGGGCGGCCTGCCCGATCCGGTTCAGGTCCTCCTGATAGCGGCGGATCAGCTCGACCAGGATCGCCTCTTTGGACTCGAAATGGTGATACAGGCTGCCGGGGAGAATGCCTGCCGCGTCCGCGATCTCCTGCAGCGACGTCCGCAATCCGGAGGACGCGATCAACGACGCCGCGGTCTGCAGGATTTCGGTTCGACGGGTGCCGGAGTCGTCAACGTTCAGCCGGTCGGCCGGGGAGGGTCGGGCAGTCGACGGATTCGCGGCCCTGCGCATGCGTCCTCCCGCCCGAACCAAATCTTTGTTAGAGGCTATCAGACCGGGCACGACAAACCCGCTGCACAGAGCGCTGACGCCGCCATCTAGGGGCCCATTTTAAAGCGCCGGGCCGTCCCAGGCGTCGCGCGCAACCACCTCGTCGACAGGGCGCCGACGAGCCGGCCGGAAGGTGTGCCCGGCGCGCAGGCGGCCGACCGGAAGCAGGCATCCCTGCGCGTAGGTTGGTGGAATGCCCAGCAGCCGCCCAATCTCCTGCTCGCGGTGCAGGTGCAGCGTCGTGATGCACGTTCCGTAGCCGCGGGTGTGCAAGGCGAGCTGAAAGTTCCACACGGCGGGGAAGATCGAGCCGTAAAGCGTGGCCCGGTGGAATGATTCGTCCCCGTCGACGCGCGGCAGGTAGGGCTCGTAGCACGGGATCACCAGCACGGGCACCCGGGCCACGTTCTCGACCAGCCACTCCGTCGACGACATGATCCGGCCCTCCGGCGTGCCGGCGGGAAGCAAATCGGCGAGCAGCTGCCCGCCGACGCGAAGCAGGTACGACTCGCGGTACAGCTCGGCGATCTTGTCACGCAGCTCCGGGTCGGTCACCACGAGCCACCGCCAGGACTGCTGATTCGAGCCGTTGGCGGCCTGCATGCCGATGCGCAGGCATTCCCGGACGTCTCCGATGTCGACCGGCGCATCGAGCTCGAGCGACTTGCGGGCCGAACGGGTCGCGGTGAGGAGGTACTCGATGTCCATCAAGGGCCCCTCTTGGCAAGGCGCGCACCGATTTCGGTGAGGTAGCGGTCGGGCCTACCCAGAATTTCGCTCCAGCTCAGCAGGCGCTTGAGGTAGAGATGGGCGTCGTGCTCCCAGGTGTAGCCGATGCCGCCGAACACCTGGATGGCGGTGTCGCCCACGGTCGCCAGTCGCCCCGCGAACGCCTTCGCCCGCAGCGCGGCGAGATGCCGTTCGTCGTCAGCGGCATTGTCCGCCGCCCACAGCGCGTGGATCACGCCGCTGTGGGCCAGCTCGACGGTCTCGTACATGTCGACGCACAGGTGTTGGACCGCCTGGAACGACCCGATGACCTGACCGAATTGCTTTCTTACCTTTGCGTATTCGATGGCCAGGTGCATGACCGCCCGCGCGGCGCCCAGTGCGTCGGCGGCGGTGGCGATGAGGACGTCGTCGACCACGGCCGCAACGTCGTCCGGCGAGGCCGTGGCCAGCCGCTGCGCGGCCGCCCCGTCGAGCTCTACGCGAAAACGCTTGCGGGTCTGGTCGATACTGCGCTCGGGCGTCACGGCAACCCCGGGCGAGCCGGTTTTCAGCGCGTAAAGCCCGATGCCGGCCGGGTCCTGCGCGAGCACCAGCAAGGTGTCGGCCGCCGAGGCGTCGGGCACGCCGGCGATCTCGCCCCGCACGCCGATGTCGTCACCGCGTCCGGTCACTGCGACGGCGGTCTGCGGATCCAGGAAGCCGACGGTGGCGACGGTGCTGCCGACCGCTATCCCGGCTAAAAGCGTTGCACCGCTGGCGCTGTCGGCGATTCGCGTCAGCGCGCGCACCGCGGCCACCGCGCTCGACAGCCACGGCCCCGGGTGCAGGGCGGCGCCGAGCTCCTCGGCGACCACGCCCGCCTCGACCATCGTCATCCCGGCTCCGCCGTGTTCCTCCGGCACCAGCAGCCCGGTCACCCCGAGGTCGGTCAAACCGCGCCAGACCGCTTCGTCGACGCCTGTCGGATCGTCGAGCAGCGCGCGCACATGCCCCGAAATGGGCGCCTTTTCAGCGAGAAAGCGCCGCGTGGTGTCGCGCAGCGCGACCTGCTCGTCGGTGAGTTCGAGGTTCATTTGCGTGGCAATCCCAGCACGCGCTGCGCGGTGATGTTCTTGTTGATCTGGGTCGTTCCGCCCGCGATGGTCAGCGAACGCGAGGTGAGCCGGTAGTTCGACCACGGGGCGCTGGTGCCGTGACTGCCGAGCACGTCGAACGCCAGGGCGGCCATGTCCTGCCCGATCTCACCCCACACCGACTTGGCCAGGCTGGCCGACGCGAACGGGTCGCCGCCGTGCAGCGTGGCGGAGATCGACCGCTGGCAGAGCACCTCGAGATACTTGATGCGGACGGCGATTTCGCCGAGGCGCCGCAGTACTACCGGGTCGTCCAGCGCGTCGCCTTGGGCGGCGAAGTCGTCGACCAGCTCTTCCAACCGCACCTGCATCTCGGCATACAGCCGCGCCGCGCCGGCGCGCTCGTGGCTGAGGGTGGTGGTGGCCACCTGCCAGCCGGCGTTGAGCGGCCCGAGCAACGCATCGGCGGGAACCCGCACGTCGCGAAAGAACACCTCGGCGAAATCGGTGTCACCGTTGAGCGTTACCAGCGGGCGCACCTCGATGCCGGGCAGCGACATGTCAACGATGAGGCAGGAGATCCCCTGGTGCTTCGGCGCGTCGGGATCGGTGCGCACGTACAGCTGACACCAGTCCGCCCGATGGCCGAGCGAGGTCCAGATCTTCTGGCCGTTGACGACGAAGTCGTCGCCGTCGCGCACCGCGCGGGTGCGCAGCGCGGCGAGGTCGGATCCGGCCTCGGGCTCCGACATTCCCTGGCACCAGATGTCGTCGGCGCGCATCATGCGGGGGAGTAGCGTCTTCTTCTGCTCTTCGGTGCCGTAGTGCATTATCGCGGGGGCGATGTTGTTCATCCCAATCACGTTGAGCGGCATGGGCGCCCGCGCGCGGGTGGTTTCCTCGGTGTAGACCAGTTGCTCGAGAACCGTCGCGCCGCGGCCACCGTATTCGCGGGGCCAGGACACGGCGGCCCACCCCGCGTCGGCCATAGTCCGGTTCCAGGCGCGCAGCATTTCGAATGCCGCGTCGTCGCGGCCGGAGGGGCGTCGGGCGGCGGTCAGCTCATCGGTCAGGTTCGCCGACAGCCAGTCGCGCAGCTCGGTGCGGAACTGTTCCACTTCCGCAGGGTAGGAGAAGTCCATTTTTCCGGACACTACGTTGGAGCAGATATTAGGTCAACTACGCGATGCCGCGAGCGGACGGTCGTATGAGGGATCCGTCGGACCGTGGCGGGGGATCCGCGCCCCCGGCACCATCGCGATGGCTTCCTCGGTGAGCAGCGACTGTGATTCCTCCATGAATTCGACGAGGCAAACGCGGTCGACGATCGCCCAGCGGCCGTCGCGCCGCTCCAGGCGATCCACGTAACGACCGCCCGAGATCGTCAGGTGATTCGCCGGCTCGCGGTCGGTCCCGATGAACAAGTAGTAAGTTTCGGCGTGCGCTTCGTCGCCGTCGATGTCGGCGGTGTGATTTGTCAGATAGTGCTGGTATCGCGTCTGGTTGCTGTGAAACGCGAGCGCCCAGTCGATGAAGTCGTCTACGTCACCGACGAATCCGACGTGGTCGTCGACGGCGCCGTCGTGGTAGGCCGACCGCAATAGCGCGCGGTCCTGCCGGTCGATGCCTCGCGCATACCGCTGCATGCAGTCGAAAATCTCCGCCCGGTCGGTGAGACGCCTGACCTGGTCTCGCAAGTCATCCTCCACGGTCAGTCCCCTCGGGGTTCGGGAAATGCGACTTCAGCGTTGTCCGGCATCGCGCTGATGCCGCGTCGCTCACAGACTTCCAGAACCTCGTCGACGATCGACGTGGGCACCATGAATTTCTCCGTGGACGACATCTGCTCGAGATGCGCCTCGATGTCTTCGGCCGTCGGCTGGCTCTCGGCGTCCGCGAGCCAGCCTTCGCTCAGGCCGACGAACACCCGCGCGTAGCGGCCTGCGGCGGCCGAATAGTTGCGGTGGGTGAACGTACAGGCGGTGCTGGCGAGGAAGGTCACTAGCGGTACGACGAGTTCGGGCCGAATGGCGCGCATGAAGCCGGATTCGGCGAGGAACTTGTCGTCGCCGACCGTCTCGGTGACCATGCGCGAGAATCCGGTGGGCATAACGGAATTGGCGAGGATTCCGTGCGCTTCGCCTTCGATCGCGATCACGTTGGTCAGCCCGACCAGCCCGGCCTTGGCCGCCGCGTAGTGGGCCTCCATCGGCTGACCGAAGATTCCGGCGGAGGACGAGATGAACACGAATCTTCCGCCGCCGCCTTTCTTCATCACCCGATACGCGGGCTGCGACAGATAGAAGCCGCCGTCCAGATGCACGCGCAGCATGCGCGTCCAGTCTTCGGGCGAGAGGTCTTCGAATGGCACGTGGGCGAAAATTCCCGCGTTGCTCACCACCGCGTCGAGCCGCCCGAACGCGCCCGCGGCCGCGTCGACGATTGCTTGCCCGCCTTCGGGACTGTCGACCGAGTCATAGGAGGCAATCGCCGTGCCGCCCGCCTTGGTGATCTCGTCGACGACTTCGTCGGCGACGCGAGAGTCGGCGGCCTCATCTGGGAGGCCGCGCATTCCGCAGCCGAGGTCGTTGACCACAACCGCGGCGCCCCGGCGTGCCAGGTCCAGCGCGTACAGCCGGCCGAGGCCGCGGCCGGCGCCGGTGACCACTGCTACCCGGTCGGTGAAGTCAATCATGCTGCGCTCCTTGGCAACTACAGCCAACCCGCTCGCGTGATTGACCGCGGGTGGAACCGGACCCTACGCTGGAACAGATATTTGGTCAAACACACCGTGGTGATTCGGAGGTCGATGGCAATCGACGCGCCTGGCGACCGGCTGCATGCCCTCGGCATGTTCGCCTCCGCACTCGCGGGGCGACCGGTCGCGGTCGCCGACCTGCAGCCCGGTGAACCCCCGTGGACCGACGGCCAGACCATCTACGTCGATACCGCCGCGCATGTGACTCTCACGGCGATCGCCGTCCAGGCCTCGATGATCGCGGCGGGCAGCCTCGAGCCGGACCTCGTGCGTGCCCTGGTTCGCCGGCCCCGCTTGGCCAGGCGCTACCTCGCGGTCGAGGGTCACCGCGCGCTGGTGGCCAACCGCGACCTGCTGCCCGGCACCTTGGCGTCGGTGGGCAACCGCGACATCGCGAGCCGCAGCGACGCTCCGGCCGCATCGCTGCGGATTGCCGAGGGACGGGAAGCAATCGACGGCCCCGCGCCGCAGTTCGGCGTGATCCGCGCGACCAAGGTGCTGGCGGCGTGCTCGCGAACGGCCAAACAGGAAGATGCGAACCCGCAACATGTCCCGCGAAGCCGGGCGCGGGAACTGGAGGAGCTGGACGACGCGCAGATCGACGATTCCGACGACCCGGATGTGTTCACCAGCCCCGTCGGCGGGGGCGGCTTCATCGGCAAGTGGCTGAAGAAGATGCTGTCGTCCGCGCGTAAGACCGGCAGCGGCGGTGGACCGCCCGGCGCGGATAGCCCGACGCATCGCACCAACTCGGCGAAGCGCGGCTCGCACGCCGTGATGTCGCTGGCGCCGGCCTCCAGCGAGGACATCAACGACGACGAGGCCAAAGACGGCACGGACGGCGTGAGGTATCCCGAATGGGACGCCACGCGCAAGAGCTACCGGCCCGCGTGGTGCACGGTGCGCGAGGTCGAGCCGACGGTCAAGGCGTCGGCGACCCAGGCGATGGACGACGCCATCGGTGTGCGGCGTCCCCTGTCGCGGCTCGGGATGGGTCTGCACCGCCGCCACCGCCAGTCGCAGGGCGACGACATCGACATCGACGCGGCGGTGGAGGCCCGCGTGGAGGTGCGCGCGGGGTCGGTGCCCGACGAGGCGGTCTACCTCGACAGCTTGCGCCGCCGGCGCGACCTGTCGGTGCTGCTCCTGCTGGATGTGTCGGGGTCGGCAGCGGAGCCCGGAACGGTCGGGCGGACGGTGCACGAGCAACAGCGTGCGGCGGTCGCCAACCTTGCCGTTGCATTGCACGACCTGGGCGACCGAGTTGCGCTGTACGCCTATTACTCGCAGGGCCGGCGCGCGGTGAGCATGGTACCCGTCAAACGATTCGACGACCACCTCGACTCCCTGGTGATGAGGCGGCTGAAGAGCCTGGAACCGGGTGCGTACTCCCGCCTCGGCGCGGCCATCCGCCACGGCTCTTCGGTCCTGGAGGCGCGGGGAGGCACGTCCCGCCGGCTGCTGGTGGTGCTGTCGGACGGGCTCGCCTACGACCACGGATACGAGCGCCCCTACGGCGCCGCCGACGCGCGCCGCGCCCTGACCGAGGCCCGCCGTCGCGGCACCGGCTGCGTTTGCCTGACCATTGGCACGGGCACCTCCGAAGACCATGTGCGATCGCTGCGCAGGGTCTTCGGCAGTACCGCGCACGCGACGATCGCGCGCCCGGATCAGCTCGCCGGTGTCATCGGACCGCTGTTCCGGTCCGCGCTGCGCTCGGCCGAGGTCCGCCGCCGAACGGCCGCGAGCCCCCGCCGGTTCGTTGAAACAAACATCTGTTCCGGTTAGGCTCCACTCAACTGGGAGAAGGGAAGCTATGGCGAACGAGTCCGGGGTCACTTACCGGAACGGCGCGATCCCCGAGGTGGAGATGGTGCGGCCTTACTACAAGGCGATCGGCGGCGAAGAGGCCGTCTTCAAGGCGGCGTACCGCCAGGGCCTGTCACTTCTCCTGAAGGGCCCGACGGGCTGCGGCAAGACGCGATTCGTCGAGGCGATGGCGTACGACCTCGGCCGGCCGCTGATCACGGTCGCCTGTCATGACGACCTCACCACCGCGGACCTCGTCGGTCGCTACCTGTTGCAGGGCGACGAGACCGTCTGGGTGGACGGGCCGCTGACCCGCGCGGTGCGCGAGGGGGCCATCTGCTATCTCGACGAGGTGGTGGAGGCCCGGCAGGACACCACCGTGGTGCTGCATCCACTCGCCGATCACCGCCGCCAGCTTCCGATCGAGCGGCTCGGGGTCACGCTGGACGCGGCGCCCGGGTTCGGCCTGGTGGTGTCCTACAACCCCGGCTATCAAAGCGTGCTCAAGGACCTCAAAGACTCGACACGCCAGCGAATGGTCGCCATCGAATTCGGCTTTCCCGCAGCCGATGTCGAGGAGTCGATCATTGCGCACGAGGCCGGCGTGGACGCTGCCACCGCGGCCGAGCTGGTGCGTTTCGGACAGGCCATCCGCCGGCTGGAGACCGGTGGGCTGCGCGAGGTGGCGTCGACGCGGGTGCTGATCGCGGCGGCCAGGCTGGTGGCAGAGGGCCTGACGATGCGGGAGGCGGCGCGGGCCGCGATCGCCGGGCCGCTCACCGACGACGTCGCAGTGGGGCAGGGACTGGGCGAGATGATCGACATCTATCTGGGCGGACCCGATGGGTCCGATGATTGACGCTGCAGGGCCCCACCGCTAGGGTCAGAACAAATATTAGGTTTGCGATCGCGCCGTGAGTTTGTCGCCCGGGAGGTCAGATGTCCTACGAAAGCAGCGCGGAACCGATCAAGGTCGGCTACCTGATGGACTTCACCCTGCCGCCGGGATTCCCGGAAGAATTGTTGGCGAGTTTCACGCGGTGCTTCGACCTCGTCTTCGAAGAAGCGCGTGAGCAGGGTCTGATCGATCGCCCGGTGCAGATGATCTACCGCGAGGTGGAGGGCTTGCCCAAAGGTTCGGTCAAGGCGGTGATCGACGCCTTCGGGGAGCTTGTCGACGAGGGCTGCCTAGTAGTGTTCGGCCCGAACATCACCGACAATTGCGTGCCCACGCGCGAGGCGATCGAGGAGCGGTTCAAGGTCCCCGCGATCAGTGTCACCGGTACCGACGACTGGCTGGGTGAATGGACGTTCGCCTTCCCGCAGGGCTCGATGACCGACGAGCCGATCTTCATCACCGACCTCGTCGCCAAGCGCGGGCTCACGGAGATCGGGGTCCTGGTCGAGCAGAGCCTGATCGGCGAGAGCTATCTCAAGAATTTGCGAAGCGCGTGCCGGCGCAAGGGAATTCGGATCGTCGCGGAGGCGTCGATCGCGCAGACCGCTCAGGACATCGACGAGGCCGTGCGCACCCTGCACGACGCGAAGGCCGAGGCGATCGTGCATCTGGGTTTCGGCTTCGGCATTGTGTTCATCAACCCGGCGCTGCAGGCCGTCGATTGGGACCCGCCACGCTTCGCGACCACGGCCTTCCAGAACGCCTGGGTGAACCCGATCATGTGGCAAGCGTTCATGGGCTGGGTCGGCGTCGACCAGTACGACGAGGAGAACCGGATCGGCCAGGAGTTTCTTGACCGTTACGCCGAGAAGTACGACGGCAGCCGTCCCGAATATTGCGTATCGGTGGTCAACCATGATGTCGCCGCCACACTCGTGCGTGCCTTTTCCGACGCGCACCCGCTCAGCCCGCGCGGCGTCAAGGAGGCGCTGGAGCGGGTGAAGATGATGCCCGCCGCCTCGGGCGCGCCCGGCACCCGGGTCTCCTTCGGCAAGTGGACCCGGCGCGCATGGATGGGCGCCGGCTACCTGGTGGCGCGGACCCTCGACGCCGACGGCACCAACTCGCACCTGGTCGATCGCTTCGGAGAGGACGGCTGACTCGTGACGACAACCGACGAGAAGACGGCCCGGTCGCACGGACGCGAAAAGCGCGGATGGGGCGGCTGGATCGCCGGCGCCGCGCTGGCGGCGTTCACACTCTTCTTCATCGCGAACGCCCGCGTCGCCCTCGACCCGCGCGTCGCCAACCCGAACGTGCAAGGCCGGCCGCGCCCGGTGAAGTTCATCTTCGGCCTGGACTACATCACGTTCCTGCAAATATCCACCGTGATCATGCTGCTGGTGCTGCTCGTGGTGTTCATCAGGGGCTGGCGCCGAAACCCGGGCAGCCCGGTCATGCTGATGTTCCTGTGCACCACCTTGATCGTGTGGCAGGACCCGATCATGAACTGGTCGCCGTTCGCGGTGTACAACCCCGACCTGATCCACTGGCCGGAGTCCTGGCCGCTGGTGTCGATTTCGCCGACCGTCGAGCCGTTCCTCGTATTCGGTTACGTCACTTTCTATTTCGGGCCCTACTTCCCGGCCATCTGGATCCTGCGCAAACTGCAGGCCAAGTACGGGCCGACGGCGTTTGTGTCGCGGCACCCGCTGGTCAGCCTGGGGGTGTTGACCTGTGCGATCGGCTTCGTCTTCGATGCCTGGCTGGAAATCCAGCTGGTGCACATGGGCATGTACATCTACTCGCAGGTGATTCCCTGGGGCTCGGTGTTCACCGGCACCACCTTCCAGTTCCCGCTGATCTGGGAGTCGTTCTCGGTGACGTTCGTGATGGTCCCCGCGGCGATCCTGGTCTATCGGGACGACACCGGTAAATCGGTGGCCGAGAAGCTCGCCGCGAAGGCGAAGCTCTTCCCCAGCCGTCCGGTGCTCGGCACGTTCTTGGTGATGTTCGCCATCATCAACGTGTCCTACTTCGCCTACGGCGCGTGGTTCTGGGCCATCAAGGCCAGCCACGCCGCGACGTCGGTGGCCTGCCCGTGGCCGTATCCGGAAGCCAAAGTGTATGACCCGCAAGGGTATTACGAGAAGGCCGGCGCTCAGGGCCCCTACTCGGTCGGCATCTGGTCCACCTGGGCGAGCGGGGAGCCGAATGGACGCCCGCACGTCGACCCGCCGCCGCCGGGTCAAGGCGCCTGTGCGACCCCGAGCAAGAATGGCTGAGCCTCGCAGCGTCGTCATCACGGGCGCGTCCCGCGGGCTGGGATTCGCCTCCGCGGTGCGCCTTTACCGCGAGGGGTGGCGCGTGGTCGCGGCCATGCGCACGCCCGACCGCGCAATGGCGTCCCTGCGCGAGGCGACCGGGGCCCGGGACGACGACGACCGCCTGATCGGTGTGCAGCTCGACCTGTTGGATTCCGCGTCGATCTCGGCGGCCGCCAAGGCGATCGAGGAAGCCGTCGGCGCCCCCTACGCGCTGGTGCACAACGCCGGGATCTCCGCCGCAGGGGTGGTGGAGGAAACCGATATGGCGTTGTGGCAGAGGATGTTCGGGACCACCGTCATGGGTCCCGTCGCGCTCACCCAGGCGCTGCTGCCGTCGATGCGGGCGGCGGGGGAGGGGCGCATCGTCCTGGTGTCCAGCGCTGCCGGCGTCCGCGGTCAACCGGGCACCGCGCCGTACGCCGCGGCCAAGGGAGCGCTGGAGCGGTGCGGCGAGTCGATGGCGGGCGAGGTCGCTCCGTTCGGTCTCGGAGTCACCGTCTTGGTGGCCGGCATGTACGACACCGAAATCATCACAGACGCGGGCACGACCGACAATCGCGACTTCGGCGGCCCGTACGCCCGGCTGCACAACACGATGAACACTCGCGGGCGGTTCGCGATCAGTTTCGCCCGGCCAGCCGAGCGCTTCACCGACGGACTGCTCAAGGCGCTGGCCGACCGGGGTGCGTTCCGGCGCCGCGGTGTGGGCGCCGACGCCTCGATGCTGTTGGCGGCCAACAGGATCCTTCCGGCTTCCGGCATGCACCACCTTTCGCGGATCGTGCTGGGCCTTCCCAGACAGGGCGCGATGCGGGGCGGGGCGTGGCCGTTGACTTGGCCCCAGCGAGCGATGGTGTTGGCGGCGCGCGTTCTTCCGCAGCCGGTGCTGCAGCGCCTTGCCGCGAGACGACAAAGAACAGGGGAGCAGTAATGGAACAGCTTTTCGACGACCTGGAGGACTTCGGCGCCTTCGACGACGCCATCTCCGGTGACGTGCGAGACCCGTACACCGAATTGGCGCGGCTGCGCCGTGAAGAACCGGTGCAGCGGCTCGAGACGTCGGGGGCGCTTCCGCACGAGGAAGGCCTGCCGATGTTCATCGTGTACCGCCACGAGGACATCCAGCAGATGCTGCGCGACAACGAGACGTTTTCCTCGGCAGCCGTCATCGCTGCGTTCGGCCCCGTGCTGGGAGAAGGTGTGATGCTCGGCATGGACGAGCCGATCCACGGCCGGCTGCGGTCATTGGTGTCAAAGGCGTTCTCGCAGAAGTCATTGGCGCGCTGGCAGGACGAGTTGGTCGGCCGCGTGGCGAACGGCCTGATCGACAACTTCGCGCCCAACGGCAAGGCAGACCTGGTCAAGGAGTTCACGTTCGACTACCCGAGCCAGATCATCGCGGGCCTGCTGGGCTTGCCGGAAAAGGATTATCCGCAATTCCAGCGGTGGTCGATTTCGTTGTTGAGTTGGCTGATGAACCCGGAACGCGGGCTCGCGGCGTCGGCTGCGCTGTGCGAGTACTTCGCGCCCATACTCGAGGCCCGCCGGGCCGAGCCGAAGGACGACCTGATCAGCGCGCTCGGTGCGGCCGAGATTGACGGGGAGAAGCTCGCGGACGAGGAAATCTTCTCGTTCCTGCGGCTGCTGCTGCCCGCCGGCGTCGAGACGACCTACCGGTCGCTGGGCAGCCTGCTGTTGGCGCTGCTGTCGGATCCGGCGCAGTTGGACGCCATACGGGCGGATCGGTCGCTGCTGCCGGCGGCGATCGAGGAGGGCGTGCGGTGGGAATCGCCGCTGTTGACCATCACCCGCGTGGCGACCCGCGACACCGAGCTCGGTGGGGTGGCCATTCCGGCGGGCGCGACGGTGATGCCGATGCTCGGGTCGGCGAACCGGCAAGAGGACCGCTATCCCGATCCGAACACGTTCGACATCCACCGAGAGGCCCGGGCGCACTTGGGGTGGGGGCACGGCGTCCACGTCTGCCTGGGGATGCACCTGGCGCGATTGGAAATGCGCACCGCGATCAATCTCTTGCTGGACCGACTGCCGAATCTACGACTGGATCCCGACGGCGACGACCCGCACATCCGGGGGCAGGTGTTCCGGTCGCCGACCTCGGTGCCGGTGCTGTTCGATGCCCAGTGAACTTGGAAGCTTGCTAATCGGCTAGTTTCCAGTAAGGCTCTCCGTAGGGTGACCCCTCTGAGGATGGCCAATTTACGTCCCGGCGCTCTGAGCAGCGCCTCGCTTAAAGAGAGCTGAACAAATATGGCTGACACTGTAAAGGTCCGGTTCGAGCCGAAGATGATGATCGACGGCAAGCTGGTGGAGGGCCAGGCCGGCAGCTTCACGAACATCAACCCGGCGACCGAGGAGTCGCTCGGCGAGGTTTCGGACGCGTCGAAGGAAGATATGCACCGGGCCATCGACGCCGCTCGGCGGGCGTTCGACGAGACCGACTGGTCGACCAACAAGGAGCTGCGCAAGCGCTGCCTGCTGCAGCTGCACGAGGCGATCGAGTCAGAGATCGATGAGCTGCGCGAGGAGCTGATCCTCGAGGTCGGTTCGCCCCGGGCCATCACCTTTGGGCCCCAGCTGGATGCTCCGCTGGCGGACGGGCTGAAGTACCCGGCCCGGCTGATCGACTCGTACGCCTGGGAGACCGACCTCGGGGACCGGGTTATCAGCCTCACCGGCGTGAACACCACCATCAAGGTGTGGCGGGAGCCGGTCGGTGTGGTCGGCGCCATCGTGCCGTGGAACTTCCCGTTCGAGGTCACCCTCAACAAGCTGGGCCAGGCGCTGGGCAGCGGCAACACCGTCGTGCTCAAGCCGGCGCCCAACACCCCGTTCAACGCGAACCGGCTGGGCCGGCTGATCGCCGAGAAGACGGACATCCCGGCTGGCGTCGTCAACGTGGTCACCGCGTCGGATCACTTTGTGGGCGAGGAGCTCACGTTGTCGCCGAAGGTCGACCTGATCTCGTTCACCGGCTCGACGGTGGTCGGCAAGCGGATCATGGAAAAGGGTGCTGCCACCATGAAGCGCCTGTTCCTGGAACTCGGCGGCAAGTCGGCCACCATCGTCCTGGAGGACGCCGACTTCGCCACGGCCTGCATGGTCGGCATCGCGCCGTGCATGCACGCAGGTCAGGGCTGCGCCAACCCCACCCGGCTGCTGCTGCCGCGATCCCGCTACGACGAGGGCGTCGAGATCCTCAAGAACATCTACGAAAATGTCACGTGCGGCGACCCACAGGACCCCGCGACGCTGTGCGGGCCGGTGATTTCGCAGCGGCAGTACGAACGGGTGAACGGGTACATCCAGAAGGGCGTTGACGAGGGTGCCACGGCGCTGGTCGGCGGCCCGGGCGCGGAAACCGGCTTCGACAAGGGTTATTACATCCGGCCAACGCTTTTCACCAACGTCGACAACAAGATGACCATCGCGCAGGAGGAGATCTTCGGCCCGGTGCTCTCGGTCATTGCGTTCGACGACGAAGAGGACGCGATTCGGATCGCCAACGACAGCGTGTACGGCTTGGCGGGCAACGTGTTTGCCGGTTCCCTCGAGCGCGCGCTGTCGGTGACCCGCCGCATCAAGGCCGGCTTCATGGGCGTCAACGGTGGTGCTGGGTACGCTGCCGACACGCCGTTCGGCGGCTACAAGGAGAGCGGCGTGGGACGGCAGAACGGTGTCGCCGGATTTGACCAGTACACCGAGATCAAGTCCGTCGCCTATCCCGCGGTCTAGACCGCCAGTCGGGCAGTAGCCATGGCCGCCACCTATGTGCCTGGTGCACGGTGGCGGCCATGCCGGCTGGTGCTATCAGCCCGTCGCGCGACTCGTGCCGTCGCACGGGCACGGGTTTACGCGCCGTCGCTGACGGGCCTGGGCGATCGCGCGCATCTGTTCGCGGCGAATGTCGACTTGGACTGTCACATCAGGGATATCGTCAACCTGTTGCACTCTGAGGATCTGCGCGACGTGATCCTGGTGGGCCACAGTCACGGCGGCATGGTGATCACCGGTGCCGCGGATCGGGCTGCCGAGCGGGTGGGCCACCTCGTCTACCTGGACGCCGCGACGCCCGTCAACGGCCAGACGCTGGTCGACCAGGCTCCGGACATGATGGCCGCGTCGCGCGCCCAGAGCCGCATCATCGATGGTGTCGAAATGTGCTTGTACCCAACCGATGACGCGGTGCGCCACTACGGTTGCTCGGGTCTGTACTGATGCGCGATCGAGCGTGAGTTGGTCGCTCTGAATCGCGTCTGGAACTAGCGCACCTGATCCTCGCCGAGTTAAATCCAGCGGTGAAACGCATTGAAAGCCCACCATTTCACCGATCTTCCACGGCGGCGGCAAGAAGGTCCACAGGACTACTGGTTACTTGTTACTACTTGGGGGCGGGCCCTTGAGTGCAGTTGTGGTAGCAATACCATTGGGCTGCCCGAGTATTTCGTATGGAGCGCGCCACCCTGGTCTGATCGTCGGGTTCAAGGCCGTCGACTCGAATCACGCCCACTTCCAGTGCAGCACCGCAACATACGCCGGGTCCGCGATGTTGACCACGGATCTGTAAAGCGGCAGTGGACGATCGAAGGATCGGAATGGGCTGGCATCACCGGCGGTGCGTCGCGGCCGAGGGGGACGCCTCCAGCGATGGCGATTCGGTTATCCGCCCGGCCCGTTGGGCCATTTGAGTAACGATCCTCCATCAACGCGGATCTGTTGACCGGTGATGTAGCGGCTTTCATCGCTGGCGAGGAACACCCCCAGGGCGGCCATATCTTCGGGTTCGACGTAGGGGATTGGCATGGCTTGGAAGATGGTGAACAACGGTTCGGCGTCCTCACGGGTCGCTTTCTTGCCCTCGGCGGTGAGATCAGGCCGGAACATGCTGTACATGCCGTCGTTCTGCAGCAGATGAGTATTGCAGTTGGTGGGGTGGATGGCATTGACCCGGATCATCCGCGGTGCCAGGTGCAGGCACATCTCCTCGACGTACTCCATCACGATGCGCTTGCTCCACCCGTAGCCGGCGCCGCCTGGGCCCATGTTGGGGTTGTCGGTGGTGCCGCGAATCATGCCTGCCGTCGATCCAGTCACGATGATCGACGAGCCCGCAGGCAGATGGGGGATGGTCACCGCCACGGTGTTCATCACACCGAGAAGATCTACATCGGACGCGTCGACAAACTGCATTGGGTCGGGCTTCCCCATCGCCATGGGCAGGATGCCGGCGTTAGCCACGACGATGTCGATCTTGCCTAGGTCGGCTAACCCCGCCTCGACGGCATCGCGTAGCTCGTTGCGCTCGCGGACATCCGCGATACGGGCGACTACGCGACGCCCTCGTTCCTTGATTGAACGCTCGGTTTCGGCAAGATCGTCGGGAGTGGCGAGCGGATAGGGGTTCGATTCGATCTGCCGACAGATGTCGACGGCGATGATATCGGCACCCTCCCTGGCCATCGCGACCGCGTGCGCGCGACCTTGGCCGCGGGCCGCGCCGGTGATGAATGCGACTTTGCCGTCAAGGCGTGCGGGCATGTTTACTCCACCAAACTCTCTTTGAGCGCGGACGGAATCCCGCGCGTACGACGCTGGCCCCAACTCAAGGTGCCGCTCCGCGGTCAATATAGCGGGACAAATCTTTGGTTGGCAAGAGGGATCTGCGCTGGAACGTGTTCCTGTAAACAGGTGCCACAGACGTGCGAAAGTCACTGCAAAACCCGGTATCTACGGACGCAGAGCCCAGTAGCCGACCCGTCGGTGACCACCTGGCTTGGGTGCTCAGGCTCTGCGGCTGCACGCCGTCAGATAGGTGGATGGAGTGTAAATAGGGATCCAGCGCGCTGGGCCTGGTCACCACTCATTTCTGGGGACCTCGTCGATCACCTCACCGCGCCGGCATGGTACCAAATATTTGTTCTGTATACAGTCGAGTGGATTGCACCGCCCCGGTCGGTGGGAATATTCCCAGCTCGACGCTCAAGGCATGGTGCGGTGCAGTGAGATTCGCGAACACCAACAGGCCTTGAAGCGCCTTTTTCGCCATGCACATGATGTGCGCTTCGCGCGCCTGGCCATTGACATAATCATACGATGACGTAAAGTAATTTTAACTACACGAAGCCGTGTGGTTATCGGCCCGGTGGAGAGGTTTAGTGACGACCTATGAGGCAACGGCCAGGTTCACCCAACAAGCTCGCTGCTTGCGCGGCTCGTTGTGGGCCGGTGCGATCTTCGGATCGGGTAGTCCGGGCCCACCGATGACCGCCGAACAGACAAAGCCGTCCACTGGCGTTCCGCACATTGGGGCGCGCCGATCGTCACCACTAACCGGTTTGTGGATTGTTGTCGCTGTCGTCACTGTGGGCCTCATCGCCTACTACGCTCGCACCGGGGCCGTCTCCGACAGAATCCGTAACCCGGAGGTCACTGGGACTCCGCGTCCCGTGCGCTACCTGTTCGGCATCAGCAGCTCGACATGGATGACCATCAGCCAGGTCGGCAGTCTCGTGTCTCTGGTGATCCTGCTAGGCGTTTTCTTTTGGGCATGGCGACGCTGGCCCGCCCATCCGGTCCTGCTGATGACGATCGTCACGACCGTCATCATTTGGCAAGACCCGATCATGAACTGGGCCCCCTACGTGGTGTACAACCCGCAGCTCTGGCACTGGCCCGAGGATTGGCCGCTCGTCTCGCTGTCGCCCACCGTCGAACCGTTCATCGTGATCTTGTACGCCACGTTCTATCTGGGCCCGTACTTTCCGTCGGTCTGGATCCTGCGCAAAATTCAAGCCAAACGGCCACTCGACTCGTTCGTCTGGCGCCATCCGCTGATTAGTTTGGCGGCCATCATCTACGGTGTCGGGTTTGTCTTCGATGCCTTCTTGGAGATCGCCAACATTCGGACCGGGCTCTACATCTACGACCAGGTGATCCCGTTCGGCTCAGTCTTCACGGGTACTCCCTTCCAGTTTCCCTTGATCTGGGAATCGTCTCTGGTCACCTTGGTGATGATCCCGTCCGGTGTGTTGTTGTATCGCGACGACAGCGGGCGCACGGTCGCCGAAAAGCTGGCCCAACGAGCTCGCATTTTCGCCGGGCGCCCCGTGCTGGGATCGTTCGCGGTGATGCTCGTCATCATCAACCTCGCGTACTTCGCCTACGGCGCGGGCTTCGCGCTCATCAAATGGTCTCGGACGGCCACGTCGGTTGCTTGTCCGTGGCCCTATCCGGAGGCCAAAGTGTATGACCCGCAGGGGTTCTACGAGAAAGCTGGTGCGGCGGGACCCTATTCGGTGGGCATCTGGTCGACCTGGATGAGTGCCCAGCCCGATGGCCGGCCACATGTCGAGGCGCCGGCTGGCGGCGGGCCATGCACGGCCCGCGGATGAGGCTGGAGACCTAGAGTGGAATTGTTCGACGATCTGGAGGATTTCGGATCTTTTGACGACGCGGTCAGCGGCGATGTCCGCGACCCGTATACGGAATTAGCGCGGCTGCGCCGCGAGGAACCGATCCAGCGGCTCGATGTCTCCGGGATGCCGCACGAGGAGTCCAAGCCGGTTTTCATCGCCTACCGCTACGGAGACGTCCAGCAGATGCTGCGGGACAACGAGACATTTTCCTCGGCGATCATCATCTCGGCGTTCGGTGACGTCCTGGGCAAGCACGTCATGCTCGGGATGGATGAGCCCGACCACGGCCGCCACCGCGCCCTGGTATCAAAGGCGTTCTCCCAGAAGGCACTTGCCCAGTGGGAGGACGGCCTGGTCGACCAGGTCGGCAACATGCTGATCGACCGGTTCGTTGAACGTGGGCACGCGGATCTGGTCAAGGAGTTCACCTTTGACTACCCCACACTCATCATCGCCGGCTTGCTCGGCTTGCCCCGCGAGGACTATCCGCAGTTTCAACGGTGGTCGATCTCACTGTTGAGTTTCGTCATCAACCCCGAACGCGGGCTGGCCGCCTCCCACGCGCTTCGCGATTATTTCGCCCCGATCCTGGCCGCGCGACGCGCCGAGCCCCGCGAGGATCTGATTACCAGCTTGGCTACCGCGCAGATCGACGGCGAACAGTTATCCGATGAAGAGATCTTCTCGTTTCTGCGGCTGTTGTTACCGGCCGGCGTGGAGACCACCTATCGGGCACTCGGGAATATGCTGTTCGGATTGCTGTCCGACCCCGCACAATTCGACGCCTTGCGGGAGGACAGATCTCTGCTGCCGCAGGCGATCGAGGAGGCAGTCCGCTGGGAGCCACCATTGTTGACGATCACCCGCGTGGCCACCCGCGACACCGAACTCGGTGGTGTGGCGATCCCGGCCGGCTCGACGGTCATGCCGATGCTGGGCGCCGCCAACCGGCAAGACGAGCGCTTCCCCGATCCCAACTGCTTCAACATATTCCGCCAGCCACGCGCCCACATCGGATTCGGTCACGGGGTACACGTGTGTTTGGGCATGCATCTGGCCCGATTGGAAATGCGCGTCGCGGTCAACCTGCTGCTCGACCGATTACCAAACCTACGGTTGGACCCCAACGGTGACGACCCCCATATCCGGGGACAGGTATTCCGCTCGCCCACGGCGCTTCCGGTGCTATTCGATCCGGCAACATAACTCATCACGAGAAGGAGCCTCAGATCATGACAATCGGTCGCGGCACCACCATTCAATACCCCCTGGAGGGGTTCGGCGCCCCGAAGAACCGGCAAGGACACGCCGCAGGAGACCTGGGCCTTCCGCCAGGCACCGAAGTGTTCTCGGCGGACAATCACATCTCCCTGGCCGAGGACATCTTCTTTGAACGGTTTCCCGACGAAATCAAAGACCAGGCGCCCAGGATTTGGTACGAAGACGGCGCGTATCAGATCGGCACGAAAGAAAAGTCCTTCTTGCCCACCGAGTTCAGCGCTGTCCTCATGCAGTACGACGACCTCGAAGGCGCGGGCAGCGCCAACATACAAGCGAGGATCCGCCAGCTCCACGACGACGGCATGGACAAGGAGTTGGCATTCCCGAACAGCATCCTGGCGCTGCTCCACTTCCCGGACAAGTCCCTGCGTGAGAGCGCCTTTCGGACCTACAACGAGTACATTGCCGAGCTGCAACAACGCTCCGGCGGACGCTTTTACGGTGTCGGTCTGATCAACTGGTGGGACCCACAGGGAGCTCGGCGAACACTGACCGAGCTGAAGTCGTCGGGCGTCAAGACGTTTCTGCTTCCACTGAATCCGGGCAAGGACGACGACGGTGTGCAGATCGACTACACCGGCCCGGCCATGGTGGCGGTGTGGGATGAAATCGAGGAGGCGGGGCTGCCGGTCAGCCACCACATCGGTGAAACGCCACTGTCAAGTCCGTGCGCGGTCAACAGCATCATCGTGGGTATGCTGCACCACACCGCGCCGTTCCGAGAGATGTTCGGCCGCTATATTTTCGGCGGCATCATCGACCGACACCCGCGACTGCGTATCGGCTGGTTCGAAGGAGGCATCAGCTGGGTGCCCAGCGCCATCCAAGAGGCCGAACACCTGCTGGCCTCCTACCGGCACATGCTCAATCGGCCCGTCGAGCACGAGGTGCGCCACTACTGGCACCATCACATGTGGGCCTCGTTCATGGTCGACCCACTGGGACTACGACTGCTCGACGAAATCGGCATCGACAAGGTGATGTGGTCATCGGATTATCCCCACAACGAAAGCACCTTCGGATATTCCGAGAAATCGATCGCCACGGTCATCGACGCGGTCGGCGCCCAGACCGCCGCCAAGATTGTCAGCGAGAACGTGAAGAGCTTCCTCGGCCTTACCGGGAACCGCTAGTGGCGCAGTTACGTTTCGACGAGCGGGTAGCGATCGTGACCGGAGCCGGACGAGGGATCGGACGCGGCTATGCGCTTGCGTTGGCGGCCAGGGGCGCTCGGGTGGTGGTCGTCGATTACGGCGTTGCCATCGACGGCGGAGGATCCTCGGCAGCACCGGCCCACGATGTTGTCCGCGAGATCACCGATAACGGGGGACAGGCGCTCCCGTTCCACGCCTCGGTCGTCAGCGAAGAGGCCGCGTCCTTGATCGTGGCCCACGCCATCGACACATTCGGTCGCCTCGACGTCGTGATTAACAACGCCGGTATCCACGACCCGGGCCCCTTCGCGACCCTCACTGCCGCTCAGTTCCGCACCATGATGGATGTCTCGTTCTTCGGCACCGTGTTCGTCACCCAGGCGGCGTGGCCGCACTTCGTACGCGCCGGCTACGGACGGGTAGTCAATACCGTCTCGGAAGCCATGCTCGGCGGCATACCCGAGCTGACCAGCTACGGCGCGGCCAAGGGCGCGGTGTTCGGGCTGACCCGAAACCTGGCCACCGAGGGCGCCGGCCACGGCATCAAGGTCAATGCCGTTGCGCCCCGGGCCTATACGCGGCTCTCGGCGACCAGCACCGAGAGCCTCGCGTCGCTGTACTCGATGCCGAGGGAGATGATCGAGCAGATCAACGCCAGCATGCCCCCCGATCTGTGTGCACCGGCCGCACTGTTTTTGGCTCACGAATCCTGTCGGCTGACTGGCGAGGTCCTGCAGGTGGGAATGGGCGGGGTCTCACGGATCGCGGTGGTGCACACACCCGGGATCTCGAAGGACTCACTGACCGCCGAGGACATCGCGGCCAACCTGGAGACCATCCTCGACATCCAGGAGGCGCGCGTGACCCAGGCCGCCTCGATCGAATGACGCCCGCGGCAAACACCACCCACAACGTTGGCGACATCGAGATCGTCGCGGTCATCGACGGATTCATCGCGTCCAAACTGCCCGCCAGCAAGCCGCTGCCAGATCCACAGTCCCTGCAGTGGCAACAGCAGCACGGCATGTTCCGCACTGACGGTCTGATCGAAAGCACTGTCGGCGGGTTCCTGATCCGCACCGAGACGCGCCTCATTTTGGTTGATGCCGGTGCCGGCCAACCATTTTCGGGTGGGTACAGCCCTCCGTCGATCGACGCCGATAACCCCGATGACCCGATCGCCGGTGCGTGGCGCAGCCGCGGACTGCGCGATGAGCTGATTCGCCAATTCGCCGCCGACTTCGCGCAGATCCAGGTGGAGCAAGGGCAGTTGCCGTCGTCGCTGGCCGCTGCGGGTGTGCGGCGGGACGACATCACCGACGTGGTCCTCACCCACCTACATTTCGACCACATCGGCTGGGTGTCGGCCGAGGGCGCCCCATTCTTCCCGCATGCCACCATTCACTGCGCGGCAGCCGATTTGGACTACTTTCTGCCTGGCGCCCCCGAAGAGTTCACGGTGTCGCGGGTCTATCAGGCGCTCACTGCGCCGCAGCGCCTTGCCCCTGTGCTAGACCGGATTCAGACCTGGGAGCGCGATCAAACGCTGTTCGCGGGCATCGACGTGCGGCTCGCGTCCGGGCACACCCCCGGCAGCAGCGTCATCGTGATTTCTGACGGGCGCGAACGTGCCATGCTGCTTGGCGATGTGATTCATTGCCCGCTGGAGTTGATGGACGACGACTTCGATCTGATCGCCGACCATGACCCAGCGATGGCACGGCGAGTCCGGAATGCCTATGCCCGGGAACTGGAAGGCACCGACGTCGCCATCGCGGCGGCACATTTTCCGGGTCTGCGCTTCGGGCGATTACTGCCGGGCAACGGCGTGCGCGGCTGGACCTTTTAGTACGACCCGCTCACTGCGGTGAGCGCCGCTTTCGAGACGCGCGCGGTGGTGCGACGGGGTGCGCGGGTCTGATAGCGCGCAGGAAAAGCTCGACCGCGCTGTTGAGGTGACGTTCCTGTTGCTTTTTGCTGCGATACACGCCGAAGTCAGCCAGGCGCGCGGGGAGCACCTGCACGAGAGTCAAAAAGTGCTCCGACCACAACTCGATATCGTCGACTTCGATGTTCCCGGCGGCTTGGTGGTGGCGCAGCAGATCCATGACTGCCCGCAACCGTGGCGACCACGCCATCGTTTCCCCACTGAGGGAAAACTCGGGAAAGCGGCCGGATTCGTTCATCGCGATCCGCTGCAACCGCACCAGCTTGGGATCCGTGGCCCGTTCCAATGCATCTCGCGCAATGGTGGTCAATGCGGCGCCAAGATCATCACCGGCAGCGTCACCCACGAGATCAGGCTGTTCGTAACGCGACATCGCCCACGGGATCACGTCCATGAATACTGCGCGCTTGTCGGCATAGCGCGAGTACAAGGTCTGCTTGGTGATCCCGGCGGCGCGCGCGATGGCCTCCATGCTGGCGCCGTCGTAACCGTGTTCGAGGAATGTCGCCACCGCGGCTTCACGCAGTTGCTCATCGAGCCGTTCGGCTTCGGCCTGGGTGGGGCGCCCCGGCCGGCGACTTGTGGTGGTCATGGTCTTCCAATGGTAACTAACTAGACGCAATAGTATGATTGTACCGCGCTGGATGACAGTTGAGGGAGCGAGATGGACGAGATCGACCTGCGGATCGGCGTCACCGACGCCGCGCGGCTTGGCGAGGCGGCGACGATGGCGCTCACAGTCCACTTGCCCGAGCCGGCAGCGATTCCCGCGCGGCCCATCGTCTGCTTTGCAAAACCGGGGGGCGCGTTCGCCCGGGGTTACTTCACCTCCGATCTACCCGGACCCGCCAGCGGAGCTCAAGCGCGATGGCACGCTCAACGCGGATGGGTATTTGTCTCGGTCGACCACCTCGGCGTGGGCGACAGCAGCACCCACGACATGTCGCGGCTTGACTACACGACGTTGGCCGCCGCCGCGGACTCCGCCGAACGCGAAGTGCTACGAATGCTTTCAAAGGGGTTGATCGGCAAGGAATTTCCCATTATCAGCGACCCTGTGGTGCTCGGCCTCGGCCAATCCATGGGAGCAAGTACCGTGGTATTCCAGCAGGCCCACCACAGTACGTACGACGGCATTGCGGTCCTGGGCTTCGGCGTCATGGATATGCATGTTCCCGTCGCCCCGGGGGAGACTCCGTTTGTCCGGCCGTGGATCCCGCGCGATGCGTTCGACGTGGTGGTCAACGCCCGCCAGGTTGCCGCCGCCGGTCCCCAAGACGAACTGGCGAAGGCGATGTGGTTTTGGTTCTGGGACGACGTCGATGTCGCGACAGCGTTTCCCGGCTGGTATCAGGACGCGGCGCCCTGGATTTCATCCACCGTTCCCGGGGTGGTTTTGTGCGCGCAGACACCAGGCGTGGTCTTCACCGAGGCCGCCGCCGTCGACGTGCCCGTACTTCTAGCGTTCGGCGAGCGTGATGTCTGCCTGGACCGCAGGAGTGAGCCTCGCGCTTACCAGTCAGCGCCATCGGTGGATCTGTTCTTGTGCCCCGCAATGGGCCACATGCACAACTTCGCCGGTACGCGCGAGCTGCTATGGACGCGCATCGAGAACTGGTCGCAGTGGGTCGCGGCGGCACAACGCGCATTGACATCTCGACGCGAGCATGTGTAATTTTTAATTAGACGCGAACGTATGGTTACTCGCCCGTGAGGATAGGGGCTTTTATGACAACGTTGGATCCGCATAACGTCGCGACGTGGACCGAGCAGCCCTACGAGGAGCTACTCAACTTGTCGGCCGAGGAGGTCGCCGATGTCCAGCAACAGGCGCTCAAAATTCGCTTCGAATCGCTACGCCCACAGCTGGAAGCACTCGACAAACTGGCCACGCAGCAAGGGGTTGACCGCGTCGAGGAAATCGACGATGTGCTGCCGGTCCTGTTCGACCACCGGGTCTACAAAAGTTACCCGCTCAGTCTGATCGAAAAGCGGCAGTTTTCGCGTCTCACCGTCTGGCTCAACCGCTTGACCACCCACGACCTCAAGTCAGTACCTTTGGATGGCGTCGACTCTGTCGATGACTGGCTGAGCCGCCTCGACGAGCACGGCATGATCATCGGCCATTCCACCGGCACCACCGGGAAACTCAGCTTCATCCCCCGCTCACGCACCGAATGGCCGGCCTGGCGCACCGATCACTTCGAGTCACTTCGCTTTGCTACCGGACTCGACATGCGCACGGAGAAGATCCACAACTTCGCCGCCGGATACCGCTACGGCCACCAAATGATGGCCAAGCAGGGCATGCTTTTTGGCGCCGAGACCGCGGGCGGCGACGCCTACCGGCACATGCTCTACGACTACCGACTGTCCAGTGACCTGCTGTCATTGGCGGGCCGCATGCGTGCCGCCGAAGAGCGCGGCGAACTCGATCAACTTCAGATCGATCCCCGACTTCTCGAGGAACGTAAGCAGCTCATCGAAGCCGCCAGCCACCGCGAAGAAGACCTCCAACACTGGTTCGAAAAGCTTGCCGTGGAGTTCCGCGGCCAAAAAGTGCTGGTTGGCGGGACCTCCGCCGACATGGTGCGACTCGCCCTGAAGGGCAAAGAAGTGGGACTGCAGGTTCAGTTCGCACCCGGATCGGTGCTGGCCGTAGGCGGGGGCTTCAAGGGATTCAAAGACGCGCCGGCCAACTGGAAAGAAGTGCTGCAAGAGTTCTTCGGCATCCCGAAGATGGCCAGCTTCTATGGCATGTCGGAGATGATCGCAGCGAACCCGATTTGCGACGCCGGCTTCTTCCACATCGCCCCGTACACGATTCCGATCCTGCTGAACGAGGACGCGCAGCGCCTGCCGGCGGCGGGTACCCAGACCGGGCGGATGGCCTTCTACGACCTACTCGCCGAAACCTATTGGGGCGGCTTCATTTCCGGTGACCGCGTGACGATCACCTTCGACGGCGAATGTGCCTGCGGCTTCAGTAGTGCTCGGGTGCATCCCGAGATCACCCGGTTTGCCGACCTGGCCGGCGGCGACGACAAGATCACGTGCGCGGGCACCGCCAAGGCCTACAACGACTTCATGGACTACGTCGGTGGGGCCTGACATGACGATCACCGCGCCCGAGGCGACCGTCCTCGACATCCCGATTATCATCCGCGGCCGCATCATTGAGCCCGGCGATGACGCCATCGAGTTCGGTGGCCGAGTCGGCGCTCGATTCCGTGCGCCAGATCCCAAGAAATACGCCGACCAGCTCGCGCTCGCCGACGCCAGCGCGCTGCGTGACCTGCACGACACACCTATCGACGACATCATCGACTTCCTCGCCCAACTCGGAAAACGGTTGACGCTGGAAAACCCGTTGATGCAGACGGCGTTCCGGCTCGCGCTCGAGGCCGGTGATATGACCGAACCCGTGCTGCGGCCCATCTATGACGAATTCCCCAGGCTTTTCGACCGCGACCGACTCAGCGGTCAGATTGACAAAGGAGTCGGCAAGGCCTACCTCGACGGGTGGGTCGACAAGGGGCGCCCCGGGCAGTCCACCATTCGCGTGCGCGCGATCGGGACACGGCAATTGCACATCATCGCCGGTAACGTCCCGATCACCGCCGGTATCACGGTCATTCGTGCTGCGCTGACCAAGGGCGACTGCCTGATCAAGACGCCGTCCAACGACCCCTACACCGCCGCCGCCATCGTGCGGGCGATGATCGAACTCGACCCCGATCACCCGGTGACCAAACATTTCGCCGTCGCGTACTGGAAGGGCGGCGACGAAGAGGTGGAAAGGCGTGTCATCCGCCCGTCGCGCATCGAGAAGCTCACGGCATGGGGCGGGATGGCCTCGATGACGCACATCCAGAAGTACCTCGTGCCGGGCATCGAACTGATCGCCATGAACCCCAAGCTATCGATCTCTGTCGTCGGTCACGAGGCACTCGAAGACACCACGGCCATGCAGCACGCCGCTGTGGGAGTGGCGCGCATGGCCGGCTACTTCAACCAGACCGCATGCTCGAGTACCCGGATTGTCTACGTCGAATGCGACGAGACCGACGAGAACCTGGCACGCCTGGAGCGTTTCGGTCAAGCTATCCACTCGGCGTTCTTCCTGCTTCCGCCATACGAGTCGACAGTCCCTAAACGCCCGGATAACGAACTGCAAGAAGAGATGTCGGCACTCGCGCTCGACGACGAGTTCTACCGTATCATCGGCGATGCCGCCAGCGCGGGTGTCGTCATCTCGCGTACCGCCGACGAACCCGTCGAGTTCGCCGACCGCCTCAACAACCGGGTCGTCAACTTGGTACCGGTTCCCGATATCACCAAGGTCGCCCACTGGGTCAGCGAGGAAACGCAAACTGTGGGCATCTACCCCGAGCGCCTGCGCCTGCAACTGCGTGAGGAACTCGCCTTGCACGGCGTGCAGCGTCTGATGCCGCTGGGGGAGATGTTCACCATGGCCACCGTAGAGCCCGAGCAGACCTACGGCCTGCCGCACGACGGTATCGAGCCCGACCGCCGCTCGGTGCGTTGGGTCATCGACCAGTCCGCCCAGCCGCAGTAACGTCGAATGAAGCTTCGACGCCTGGGACGCAGCGGGTTGTATGTCTCCGAACTAGCCCTCGGTACAATGACTTTCGGCATGCCGGGCTGGGGATGCGACGAACCCACAGCAACAGCGCTCATCGGCCGCTATCTCGACGCGGGCGGCAACATCATCGACACCGCCAGCGGGTACCTGCGCTCCGAAGAAATCTGCGGGCGGGCGCTGCGCGGCAAACGCGACGACGTCGTGTTGGCCACCAAGTTTGGCATGGCCGTGGGCAGCGGCCCACACGCCCGCGGCGCCGGGCGAAAGCACATCAAACAGATCTGCGAACAAAGCCTGCGCCAACTTCAAACAGACCGAATCGACCTGTACTGGCTGCACGTCGATGACCACGCCACCCCGCTCGAGGAAACGTTCACCGCACTCGACGACCTCATCCGCGACGGCAAGATCCTGTACGTCGGTGTGTCGAACATGCGCGCATATCGGCTCATGAAAGCACTCGGTGTGTGCGACCGGCTCGGCGTCACCCGCCCGATCGCCTTCCAAGGCGAATACAACCTCATCGTGCGCAGCCTCGAGCGCGAGCACCTACAGCTATTCGCCGAAGAGGGCCTGGGTTTGATGAGCTGGAGCCCCCTGGCCGCCGGCATGCTCACCGGCAAGGTCCAACCCGGCGACACCACCGAAAACACCCGACTGGCGCAACACGAGGTGCCGTTCGACGCATTTCACAAGAACGACCGCGGCTTTGAGATTGTCAACTTCGTTCAGAAGGCGGCTGATGAACTCGGTTGCACTGCTGCACAATTGGCACTCGCGTGGCAGCGCACGCGACCCGTGGCGTCGATCATTGTCGGGGCACGCACCCTTGAGCAGCTCGACGACAACCTCGGATCACTCAAGGTGTCGATTCCGGTGGACACGCTGGTCGAACTGGACCGGGCAACGGCGGTCGAGGGCGAATATCCCGGCGCGTTCATCGACACCTTCGAGCAGTGGTTCCTCAAGCGAGGTAAGGATGACTGAATCGGCGGACAAGATCGCGATCGTAACCGGCGGCGCGTCGGGCATCGGGCTGGGCATTGCCCAGCGTTTGGCCCGCGACGGCGCCAAAGTCGCGATCTTCGATCTTGACATCGCAGCGGCCGACGACGCGGCGACGAAAATCCACGCCGAGGGTGGTACGGCGATGGCTTTGCAGGTTGACGTCTCCGATCGGGGACGGATCCAGGACGCGGCTGACCTGGTCCGCCAGACATATGGCCCGATCACGGTTCTGATCAACAACGCCGGTATGGAGGGTTTTCAACCGTTCCTGAAGATCACCCCGGAAAAGTGGGACCGCCTGCTCGCGGTGAACCTCACCGGGACGTTCCACTGCTGCCAGATCGTGTTGCCGGACATGATCGCGACCGGATGGGGCCGCATCGTCAACATCTCCTCCTCGAGCACCCATGGCGGACAACCCTTTATGGCCCACTACGTCGCTTCCAAGTCCGGTGTCGTCGGATTGACGAAATCGCTGGCTCTCGAGTTCGGACCCAAGGGCATCACGGTCAACACCATTCCTCCCGGCTTTATTGACACGCCGATGACGCGGCGTAACGAAGCCGAAGGCAATCTCGGCGACACAGTGGAACATCACGCGGAAAAAACACCGGTGCGCCGCGCCGGACGACCCGAAGACATCGCCGCGGCCTGCGCGTTCCTGGTGTCCGAGGAAGCCGGCTACATCACCGGACAGATCATCGGTGTCAACGGCGGCAGAAACACATAGTCGGCGCTGCACCTGGAATTTGACGATGACGATCACCGCCCTATTCATCGACGGCCGGCCGCTGGCGGCCCAAGACGTCTACGACAACATCGACCCCTCGACGGGCCGCTCGCTAGGCCAGGTGAGCCGCGGTACTGCTGAGGACGTCGATCGTGCCGTCAGCGCCGCGCGGCGGGCGTCGAGCGCGTGGTCACAAACAGCGCCCGCCGAACGTGCCCAGATTCTCACTCGGCTGGCCGATCTGATCGACGCCCATCATGAACGCCTCGCGGTGCTGGAAAGCGAGGACACCGGAAAACCGTTGAGCCAGGCCCGCACCGACGCCGCCGTCGCGGCACGGTATTTCCGGTTTTACGGGCACGCGATCGATAGCTACTACGGCCACAGCATTCCGCTCACCTCAGACCTGCACGTGTACACCCGCCGCGAGCCGCTGGGCGTGACAGGCCACATCCTCGCCTGGAACTACCCCATGCAACTGCTCGCGCGGGCGATTGCCCCGGCGATCGCGGCCGGCAACACCACGGTTGCCAAACCTGCCGACGAAACACCCCGCACTGCGGTGGAATTCGCCAAACTCGCGATCACAGCCGGTCTACCGGCGGGGGTGTTCAACGTCGTCACCGGCCTGGGCCCCGAAGCCGGTGCCGCCTTAGCGGCCCATTCCGAGATCGACCATATCGGTTTCGTCGGGTCTGCTGAGATCGGCTCGGCCGTGGCCCACGCCGCCGCCGAAAGGGTGGCGCCCACCCTCCTAGAACTGGGCGGAAAGTCGGCCCAGATCGTGTTTCCCGACGCCGACTTCGCGCGCGCCACCGAATTCATCGCCAAAGCGATCCTGCAGAACGCCGGGCAGACCTGCTCGGCCGGTTCGCGGCTGCTAGTACACGAGTCAATCCACGACCAGCTGCTCGACATGCTGCGCCGACGGTTCGGCCGCGTCACCATCGGCCCGGGTCTGCAAGACAAGGAACTGGGCCCACTGATCTCGCGCAAGCAACAACAGCGCGTCGCCTCGCTGCTCGCCGAGAACACCCAAGGGAAACTCATCTGCGGCGGGTACGTGCCCGACGCGGCCGCTTTGGCCGATGGGGCCTACTTCTCGCCCACCGTCATCGACAACGTCGACCCGGCATCGGTTCTCGCCCAGGAAGAGATCTTCGGACCAGTCCTGACCGTCAACACATTCGCTGACGAAGACGAAGCGATCAGCCTGGCCAACGGCACCGATTACGGGCTGCTGGGCGCGGTGTGGACCGCGGAGCTCTCGCGGGCCCATCGCCTCGCCGCCCGCATCCGGGCCGGCCAGGTCTATGTCAACACCTACGGCGCGGGCGGGGGAGTCGAGCTGCCCTTCGGTGGGTTCAAAAAGTCCGGATACGGCCGCGAAAAAGGCCACGAGGCGCTCGACGCCTACACCGCCACCAAAACCGTTGTCGTGCACCTGTAAACAACAGAGAGACCAACTGATGACCGACTTCGACGCGATCGACTTTTTCACCGACAGATCGCTGATCACCGACCCCTACCCCTACTTCGATCACCTGCGCGCGCAGTGCCCAATCACGCGCGAGCCCCACCACGGCGTCCTCGCAGTCACCGGCTACGACGAAGCCGTCGAGCTATCCCGCGACTCCGAGTCCTTCTCCTCCTGCATCTCGGTATCGGGTCCGCTGTTCCCGCTGCCTTTCGACACCGACGGCGACGACATCACACCCCAGATCGAGGCGCACCGCGACGTGTTCCCGATGGCCGAACACATGGTCACCATGGATCCCCCCGCGCACACGCGCGCCCGCGCGCTGCTCAGCCGCCTACTCACCCCGCGCCGGCTCAAAGAAAACGAAGACTTCATGTGGCCACTGGCCGACAGCGAGCTGGACACGTTCATCACCACCGGAAAGGCCGAATTCCTGCGCGATTACGCCAAACCGTTCTCACTCCTGGTCATCGCGGACCTGCTCGGCGTGCCCGAGGAAGACCGCGCCGAGTTCCGTCAAGTCTTTGACACCGTGGCAAGCCGACCCGGTGATCTCGACAACGAGCGCAGCGTCAACCCGCTGACCTACCTCGAGCGCAAGTTCACCGAATACGTCGACGACCGGCGCCGCAATCCCCGCGACGACGTCCTGTCCGGCCTGGCCGGCGCCACCTACCCCGACGGCAGCACCCCTGAGGCGATCGAGGTGGTCCGACTGGCCACCTTCCTGTTCGGCGCCGGGCAGGAAACCACCGCCAAACTGCTCACCGCCGCCGTGCGATTTCTCGCCGAAGACCCGGCATTGCAGCAACGCCTGCGCGCCGACCGAAGCCTGATCCCGAGCTTCATCGAAGAGACACTGCGCCTGGAAAGCCCCGTCAAAAGCGACTTTCGACTCGCCAAGTGCCACACCGACCTTGGCGGTCGTGATGTGCCAGCGGGCACGGTCGTGATGTCAATTCTCGGCGCGGCCAACCGCGATCCTCGCAAATTCGACGACCCACACACCTTGCGTGTCGACAGACCAAATGTGCGCGAGCACATCGCGTTCGGCCGCGGCGTCCATGCTTGTCCCGGTGCCCCCCTGGCCCGCGTCGAAGGACGCATCACGCTCGAACGCCTACTGGACCGCACCACCGACATCAGGATCTCGCCCTCGCAGCACGGACCGCCCGGTGCCCGCCGCTACAGCTACGAACCCACCTTCATCATGCGCGGGCTTACCAGCCTGCACATCGAATTCACCCCCGCAACGACGCCGGGTCATCTCCGCAACCAGACGACCGACTCATCCCCCGAGGGGGCAGGAAGGCACATTCCATGATGCACACCGTCGCGCTCAGCCCTGGGCTGGGCGTCGAAGTCACCGGCGCGCTCGACCTTCTCGACCCGGCCGTCATCGCCCGCTGCCGAGAAGCGTTGACGTGGCGCGGTGTCCTGCTCATCCGCGGACTGCACCTGGATGACACGGAGCAGCTGGCGTTCAGCCGCGGGCTGGGCACCGTATTGGCTCCCGGCGGCCAAGAGATCTTCAAAGTCACCCTGGACCCCTCGAAAAACCCTGCCGCCGAATACCTCAAGGGCACCTTCAACTGGCACATCGACGACACCACCAGCACCGTGCCCGCCAAAGCCACCATGCTCACCGCGCGCCACGTCGCCATGACCGGAGGCGGCACCCAGTTCGCCAATACCTATGCCGCATACGAAAACCTGCCCGACACAGAACGCAAACAGTACGCCGACCTACGCGTGGTGCACAGCTTCGAGGCCGCACAGCGACTGGTCAATCCCGACCCCAGCGCCAAGGAACTCGCCGCATGGCGCGCCCTTCCCACCCACGAGACGCCGCTGGTGTGGAAGCGCCGAGACGGGCGCCGCTCCCTAGTGATCGGTGCCAACGCCGACCACATCGTGGGACTGCATCCCGCCGAGAGTGCGGCAGTGCTCGACGACTTGCTCACCTGGACCACCCAGGATCGGTTCTGCTACACCCACGACTGGCAGGTCGGCGACGTCGTCATCTGGGACAACACCGGCATTTTGCACCGCGCGTTGCCGTATGACCCGTCCTCGCAGCGCACGTTGCACCGCACCACCATCGCCGGCGAAGAACCGTGGAGCTAGCTGAGGAGACGACCGTGGACAAGGCAACTTATGACACCGGGCTGCAGATACGAAAGGCGGTGCTTGGCGAGGCCTACGTCGACAAGGCGCTCGCGCAAGCCGATGACTTCACCCAACCCCTACAAAACCTCGTCACCGAATACTGCTGGGGGGCAGTGTGGGGACGCGACGGACTCTCACCCAAGATCCGCAGCATGCTCAACATCGCCATGCTCTCCATCCTCAACCGCCCACACGAGTTACGCACCCATATCCGCGGCGCCCAGACCAACGGAGTGACACCAGAGGAGATCCGCGAGATCCTGCTGCAGGTGGGGATCTATGCCGGAATACCAGCGGCGGTCGACGCATTCCGCATCGCCGGTGAAACACTGGCCGAACACGCTCAAAGCTAGGTCGCCCACCATGGATATCGGATTCATCGGACTGGGCAACATGGGGTTTCCCATCGCACGCCGCCTCATCGACGCCGGACACCGCATCATGGCCTACGACACCCAACCCGACGCCCTCGACAGACTGATCACCCATGGCGCCCAAGCCGCGTCCTCCCCGAAAGAGGTCGCCGATCACGCCGAAACGGTCATGGCCAGCTTGCCCTCACTAAAGGCCTCTCTCAATGTTGCGACCGGGCGGGGCGGCATCGTCGGTGGCCGACGCGTCAGGAGGTTTATCGACCTTTCGACGGTCGGAAGCGCGACGGCCGTTCGAATTCATTGCTTGTTGGCCGAACGTGGCATCGTCGCGATTGATAGTCCGGTCAGCGGAGGAGTCGGCGGAGCAGAACGAGGAACACTTGCCGTCATGGTTTCCTGTCCCACGGTCGAATTCGAGTTATTGAAGCCAATTTTCGAGACGCTGGGCAAGGTGTTCTACATCGGTGACAAGCCAGGCTCAGCGCAAACGATGAAGCTCGCCAACAACTTGCTTTCAGCGACCGCGCTGGCCGCCACGGCGGAGGTCTTGGTGATGGGCGTCAAATCAGGCCTCGACGCCGGCGTGATGATTGACGTTCTCAACGCCGGTTCCGGGGCGACGAGCGCCAGCCGAGACAAATTTCCGCGCGCCGTGCTGCCGCGCACCTTCGACTATGGCTTTGCCACCGGGTTGATGGTCAAAGACATCCACCTCTATCTCGAAGAGGCACAAGATCTGGGGCTGCCGACTACGGTCGCTGCAGAGGTAGGAAAGGTATGGGACACCGTCATCGACGAGTACGGCCCCGCCTCTGACTTCACGTCGGTGATCAAGCCGATCGAGGATGCCGCCGGCGTGGTGGTCAAAGCGAAGGCCCGAGGGTGAGCCCGGCTTGACCCGGACTATCGGCCGCTGCGGAATATCTCTGTGGGCGCACAACGTTCGACTGGCACCGATGCGGCCCGAAGCGCCGCAGTCTTGAATATTCTGGCCGCCGAACTCAGGTGGTGCTTGGTGACGGCCGCGACGTTTGGTTGCCGCACAGTACTGAGGTCCCAGACCGACAGTGTCGTCAAGCTGGGATTCAGCGAGTTGTGTATCCATTGTCGGATCGAGGTGTTCTGACATAGCAGGTCAGCCGAAATCACAAGGGCATGGGGAACCTCGGTCATTACCTGCTGCGCATGGTCGCCGTCGGCGCGAATTGCTTTGGCGCCCAATATTCGCAATGGCCGCTCATCGGAGGAGTCGGGAAGCATGGCAACGGCCTCCCAACCCGATCGGATCCGGTCAAACATGAGCCCACCCGCCGCTTGCACGACATCCTTGGCTGAGGCGCCGAGCACCACGACACGATAGGGAATAGCCCATTCTGGGCGATCGAGACGAGCCGAAGCGAGCTGGAATCTCTCGCGGGTGCGCTGGTCGCTTGCGTCCAGGGACCGTCTGTCAGCCATGAGTTCCTTCCATCACGGAGTGTCCGACCAAAAGCCCGTTGACAAAACCATACGCCACCGTGTAGTTATTAACTAGACGGGCACGTCTTGTTGCGGTGTGTGCGAGGCACCGTCAGGACGTTTTTGCGAACACCCGGAATAGGAAGGTCATCCCGTGACAACACATTTCGCCAAGCCCGAGGCCGGCAGTTGGACGCAGCATTGGCCCGAGCTGGGCACCGCTCCTGTCGACTACACCGACTCGATCGATCCGGAGTTCTACAAGGCCGAGCAAGAAGCCATCTTCAAGAAAATGTGGCTCAACCTCGGTCGGGTCGAGCGCTTGCCGAAGAAGGGCAGCTATTTCACCAAGGAGATCGCCGCGGCGGGTGAAGGCACGTCGGTGATCGTCGTCAACACAGGCGACGGGGTGATCAAGGCGTTCCACAACGTGTGCCGCCATCGCGGCAACAAGCTGATCTGGAACGACTACCCGCACGAGGAGGTCTCGGGCAGCTGCAGGCAGTTCACTTGCAAGTATCACGCTTGGCGCTACAGCCTCGACGGTGATCTCACGTTCATTCAGCAGGAGCACGAGTTCTTCGACATCGACAAGAGCGACTTCGGCCTCATTCCGGTGCGCTGTGAGCTCTGGCGCGGGTTCATCTTCATCAACTTCGACAAGGACGCCGCGCCGCTGGATGAGTTCTTGGGCCGGCTCCCCAAGACCATCGAGGACTACCCGTTCGAGGAGATGACCGAGGTCTGGTCGTATCGCTCGGAGATCGGCGCCAACTGGAAGCTGTTCATCGACTCGTTCGCCGAGTTCTACCATGCGCCGATCCTGCACGCGAAGCAGTCGGTGCAGGAAGAGTCCGACAAGCTGATCAAATACGGATTCGAGGCGCTGCACTACGACATCGACACGCCGCACTCGTTGATCACCTCCTGGGGCGGCATGAGCCCGCCCAAAGACCTGAACATGGTCAAGCCGATCGAGCGCATCCTGCGCGCTGGTTTGTTCGGGCCATGGGACAAGCCGGACATCGAGGGCATCGACCCGCCGCCGGTTGGGGTTAACCCGTCGCAGCACAAGCAGTGGGGCTGCTCGTCTTTCGAGTTCTTTCCGAACATGACGTTGCTGATCTGGGAGCCGGGTTGGTACCTGACCTATCACTACTGGCCGACCGCGGTAAACAAGCACATTTTCGAATGCAATCTTTACCTGGTGCCGGCGAAAACCTGCACGGAGCGTCTCCGCCACGAGATGACGGGCCTGGCGTTCAAGGAGTACGCCCTGCAGGATGCCAACACGCTGGAAGCCACCCAGACCATGATCGGCACCAAGGCCGTCACCGAGTTCCCGCTGTGCGATCAAGAGATCCTGCTTCGCCACCTCCACAAGGCTGTCGGCGACATCGTGAAAGGTCACCGCAATGGCTCAAAGTAAGGCATTGCCAGCAGAGTTCGCCGACCTCGAGCAGTTCTTGGACTGGGATCTGGCCACCGAAGGCGAGCGCTACGCCAAGCGTCTGGCCTCGGATATGCCTGAAATGCAAGCGTTCTACGACGCGGCATTGCCGCGGCTAGCCGACGCGATGGCCTATTGCGACAAGTTTCCGCTGCACGATCTGCCCGAGGACGTCCGGTCACTCATGCACATCCTGCAGTCGTTGATCACCATCTCGTTCCCGGTCGAGGTATGGAAGCAAGCCAGAGTCCCCGACAGTGGAGCCTCCTACGTCGAATGTGTCCAGGAGCCGGTGGTCTGAATCGTGTTGACGCTCAAAGCGGCTGGGCTGCTTGACGTCGACGTGGGTGAGATCGTTTGCCCCGCCATCGTACGGGTGGATGGCGACAGGATCGCCGGCGTCGGTGCTGCGCCGGCCGGCGAGGTCATCGATCTCGGTGATCAGATCCTGCTGCCCGGGCTGATGGACATGGAGGTCAACCTCCTCATGGGGGGGCGGGGCGAAACCCCCGCCCTCTCTGGCGTCCAAGACGATCCGGCGACCCGCATGCTGCGTGCGGTTGGCAATGCCCGCCGAACCCTGCGGGCAGGGTTCACGACAGTGCGCAACCTCGGACTGTTCGTCAAGACCGGCGGCTACCTTCTCGACGTTGCGCTAAGTAAGGCGATCGATGCCGGCTGGATCGACGGTCCACGCGTGATACCCGCGGGCCACGCCATCACCCCCACCGGCGGGCACCTGGACCCGACAATGTTTGTCGGCCTGGCACCCGGTGTGCTGCCGCTGTCGGTCGAAGAAGGGATCGCCAACGGGGTCGATGAAGTCCGCAAAGCAGTGCGCTATCAAATCAAACACGGTGCACAACTGATCAAAATCTGTGCATCGGGCGGAGTGATGTCCCTGACGGGTGACCCAGGGGCACAACACTATTCCGACGAGGAATTGCGGGCCATCGTCGACGAGGCGCACCGCCGAGGACTGCGTGTCGCGGCGCACTGTTTAGGCGCAGACGCTGTCCGACATGCCGTTGCCGCCGGCATCGACTGCATCGAGCACGGCTTCCTGGTCGATGACGACGCGATCTCTGAAATGGTCGAGCACGGCACCTTCCTCGTGGCCACCCAACGGCTGGCCGACGCGATGGACATCTCCAAAGCGCCGGCGCAGCTTCAGGCCAAGGCCGCCGAGATCTTCCCACGCGCTCGCACGTCAGTGCTGGCCGCCTACGAGGCGGGTGTGAAGATCGCGGTGGGAACCGATGCACCGGCAATTCCGCACGGCAAAAACGCTGATGAACTTGTGGCCCTGGTCGACAGAGGACTTCCGGCGCTGGCTGTGCTGCGCGGCGCCACGACGGTCGCGGCCGAATTGCTCGACGTCACCGACCGCGGTCGGATTGCAGCAGGCCAGCTCGCCGACATCATTGCTGTCCCGGGAGATCCGTTGCGCGACATCACTGTTACTAAACAGGTCGGTTTCGTGATGAAGGGCGGCCGTGTCTATGTCCACAACTGATGCGCGGCAATCGGTGTATCAGCGGAATGAACTCTTCGTCGGCGGCGCATGGGTCCAACCCAGCACCAAGGCGACCCTGAGTGTGGTGTCACCTCACGACGAGTCAGTGATCGCGCGAGTCGCTGCCGCGGGCCCTCGCGATGTCGATCGCGCGGTCGAGTTGGCCCGATCAACATTTGATGCAGGCAGCTGGCCCCGGCTCGACGTCTCCCAACGCATCAGCATGATCCGCAACTTGGCCCAGCTATACGAAGCGTGCCGCTCAGAAATGGCATCGCTGATTTCCGCCGAAATCGGTGCACCGATCAGCTTCGCCAAGCGGGCACACGTCAGATTGCCGCTGACGATGATGAATGCCTTCTGTGACGTGGCATCCAATTACCGTTGGCAGGAAAGGCGGCCCGGCCTCTACGGCTCTGACGTTCTCATCCGAAAGGAGCCGGTCGGCGTCGTGGCAGCTGTGGTGCCATGGAACATGCCGCAGTTCCTGATCGCCACCAAGCTGATACCAGCGCTGCTGGCCGGCTGCTGCGTCCTGCTCAAACCGGCGCCCGAGTCACCCTTGGACGCGCTGCTGCTTGCCAACCTGTCACGAGAGGCCGGATTCCCACCAGGCGTGATCAGTGTGCTCCCCGGGGACAGGGAAGTCGGGGAATACCTCGTCGCACATCCGGGTATCGACAAGGTCTCGTTCACCGGTTCGACCGAGACTGGTCGCCAAGTGGCACTGGCCTGTGCCGCGGGTCTCAAACGCCTAAGCCTGGAGCTTGGTGGGAAGTCGGCGGCGATTGTGCTTGACGATGCCGACCCCGGCGAAGTTGCTGACGCCATACGCAGTTCGGCCTTGGTCAACAGCGGTCAGATCTGCAACGCACTCACCCGAATCCTGTTGCCAGTCAGGAAAAGTGATCCCTTCATCGATGCGATCGCGGAGATGATGCAATCCCTCAAGGTCGGAGATCCCAGCGACCCTGCCACCGAGCTTGGCCCACTAGTCTCCCAGCGGCAACAGACGCGAGTCAGGCAATACATCGAAATCGGTCAGCGCGAGGGCGCAAGTATCGTCACGGGAGGAATGGACCTGCCAGACGGCATCGACCACGGCTGGTATGTACGTCCGACTCTGTTTAGTAAGGCTGACAACACCATGCGGATCGCCCGAGAAGAAATCTTCGGGCCCGTCCTCACCGTGATCCCCTACGCCGACGATGACGACGCGATCCGGCTTGCCAACGAATCCGATTACGGCTTGGCCGGATCGGTCTTCACCGCCGATCCCGAGCGAGGCCTGGCGGTGGCGGCGCGAGTCCGGTCGGGCACCTTCGGAGTGAATCAGGGTTACATCATGGATCCGCTCGCGCCGTTTGGTGGCGTGAAGAAGAGCGGCTACGGACGAGAACTCGGGCCCGAGGGGCTGGAATCTTTCGTTGACACGAAGTCGATCTCAATCGCGAGTCCGCAATGACGTCATGCACCCAGGCGCAGCTGCGTGCGTCTGCGCGCACATGGACGTCCTAGTGGTCCGTCTGGGAATTGATCTGGCGGATGGTGTCGTATGACACGACGGCGGCTAGAGCCGCAGCAGCGGCGTGAACAGCTGCTCGACACCGCGGCCGCAATGTTCGCGGCAATGCCATATAGCGATGTCTTTGTCGAGGACATCGCGGTGCGTGCGGGTATGTCCAGAGCGTTGTTCTACCACTATTTTCCGAGCAAGCGGGATTTATACGTGGCGATGTTCAGGCGCGCTGGCCGCCGGTTGCTGGCACGTGCTGATTCTGATCCGCAATTGCCGCTCGCTGAACAGCTGGTCAGCGGACTCGAGGCTCACATTCAATACTTTGCCGATTATCCTTTGGAAGCAGTCGCGATCAACCGCGGCGCATTTTCGGACGACCCAGCGATCCAGGCGATCGTCGCCGAAGAGCTCAACATCATCGGCCAATGCCTAATCGACAAACTCGTCGTCGAGGGGCAGCCGCGCGATGTCACCGAGATTGCCGTAGAGGGTTGGTTGGCGTTCGTTCGCGCCGCCTGCGTGAAATGGGTTCAGTCACAGAAAATTACGACAGCTGACCTTACGGAAATGTGTCTCCGTGCATTTGACTGCGCTCTCGGATATCCCGGCACGCTGCACGCCCGGCCGAAGGAAATCGCCAGCAAGCGCCTGCGCCGTGGAGCCGTCGCTTACTGACGAGCCGCGGTGACTAACGAGCTTGCGGGCGCGGTATCAGCGAGGTCGTCGGGTATCGGTCGGCCAAGTCGGGCCATTTCGGCTCGGCTGTCGCGGCTGTGCGCTGTCCACCCGTTGCAATTGAGCCAGGCTTCGGTATCGCTTGCATCCTCATGCTTGATGAACTCTGTGACGTCGACGCCCGCACCGATGGCATCCTTCAACCCCGCAGCCCCCTCGCGCCACGTGGTAAGTCGTTTCTCGCCCAAGTGCGCGGTGTCATGGTGGTAGACCTCTGCCGCCAAGCGGCTACCTGTTGCGCTGAGTCTGGTCACAGTGTTGAACAATCGGTTGTGCTCCGCGGAGTCCAGATAGGGCAGCAGGCCTTCGACAAGCCATGCGGTGGGCGCTGATTGCTGCCAGCCCGCAGCCTCAAGCGTGTTCGCCCAGTGCGCGTCGCGCAGGTCGGCGGCGACGAAATGCAGCTCGGCAAGCGATGTCACGCTATGACCACGCAGAACGGTGTCCTTAAACGTTTGCACATCGGGTTGATCTACCTCGTAGACACGCACACCTGCTAGGCAGGCGAGCCGGTATGCGCGTGCGTCCAGCCCCGCCGCGAGAATGACGATTTGTCCGATACCCGAGGCGACAGAATCGCTGCAGAAGTCATCGAAGAAAACGGTTCTGGTCGCCACGTATTCGCGACCGACTTGGGCCGAACGTCGCTGGACGTCGTCTTCGGGGCCGAGCCACGAAAGGTCGCCCTGGGCGATCGTCTGCCATCCCGGATCGCCCACTGCGCCGACCAACAAGGCGGCGAACTCGTCGCGGATCAGCGGGTCATCTTGTGCGGTTTCTGCCGCTCGCTGCGCAGCGACGGTCAGTGCTGTGGTCCCGAGATTTGTCGTAATGCCCCAACTGTCAGCGGGCGACTCATCGACCATTCGTGGCACCCCGAAGATCTTCGAGCCACTTATGCTGATGCCGGGACCAGCGCGGTGATGTCTTCGCCTTGAAGGAGTTTCATAATCAGCGACACGTCGAAGTAGTCGGTCCAGCGTGTGATGCGTCCGTCCTCGCCCACCACAAAGGTCCCCATCACCGGGATTGCCGGGTGGCTTCCGTCGGGAGCTTGGATGTAGTCCAGGCGCTCGGTCAAAACAACGGCGCCATCGCTGGCGATGTTGACAATTTCAAACGCATAGGCGTCCGGGAACATCGCGAACTGTGCCGCCATGTTTTCTACGATCGCGTCCACACCGCTAAACGCCGGCATCCCGACGTTTTGGTAGACGGCATGGTCGGAGAGCAGTGGACGCAACGCTTCCGCGTCCCGTCGCTCCATCAACGTGCAAAATTCGCGGACTACGTCGGTAGGCGTCGACATGGTTCAAGCTCCTTCGCGAAGTAAATGGGATGACACGACCGCAGTCACCTACAGTCTGTATGTGACACTCCGGAACTGTATGCCACCTACAGCTTGTATGCAATAGGCTGTGAGGCTGTGCCGACGGACGACGATGCGCTTGACACCAAGGCGCGACGGGCCAAGCAGGCCGAGGCCACCCGCGCCGCGCTGGTGGCTGCCGCCAAACGTCTATTCGTCGAGAAGGGCTACCACCACACCGGGACGGAGGAAGTCGTCGCCGCGGCCAATGTCGGTACACGAGGCGCGCTTTACCACCACTTCGCGGACAAGCAGGCGCTGTTCGAAGCGGTTTTCATCGCCGTTGAAGAGGACCTTGTCATGGAGGCGGCGACCAGGCTGGCTACGGCCACCCCTGCCGAAGGTGCACTAGATCAATTGCGCCAAGGGCTGATTGGGTTCCTTGATGCCTCGTTGACCCCGACCGTTCAGCAGATCCTGTTAATTGACGGGCCGGGTGTACTGGGGTGGGCTCGATGGCGTGAGCTCGAAAGTGTCTACGCCCTAGGGGCTATCCGCGCGATGCTGGAGCGGGCGATCGAGGAGGGCGACCTTGCCCCCGGCCAGCCAGTAGACGTTCTCGCGCATGTCCTCATCGCGGCTGCCGACGAGGCCGCTCTGTTTATTGCGAACGCACCCGACCAGAAATCCGCGCGAGACAAAGGCGTCCAAGCACTGAATGCCTTACTCGACGGGCTGCAGGTGAAGCAGTCTTAACGCGCGGATGGGGTTGGTGTACCACCTTGCCGCGACCGATGCATTGAAGGTGCCCTCGGCTAAGCGAGTACCTTGCGCACCGTCATCCGCAACTCGAGCACGAAGCGGCGTGGCAGCACTCCTCGCTGAGTAGGTTGGTGCCGAAGAACCTCTCATCCGGAACAGGGCCGTAAAGGATTCCGACGTCGACTATGCGTCTTCTTTGACTGTCGAATAGTGTTCGACCACGGTGGCGACCCTCAGTTTGGAGCGGTCGAACAGTCGCTTTTCGTCTTCGAGTACTTCAGGCGGCGGCTCGTTCTTGGCGACCTTCGCGGCGATTGCCGCAGCGATGTCTCGATTTCGCACCCAGAGTTCGGTGATGACATCGAACGGCAACTCCTCGCCGCCGATAGGGTCGAGGTAGCGACGTACGTAGCGCAGTCCTGCGCGCGAGTACTTCTCGGCGACCTTCACATGAGTGTTCTCGTAGTAGTCGCGAAACTCCGCCACGGACATACCTGGCCGGCGCTTGAGGAACAGCAATACTTTGTAAAACGGCTCCGCTTGGTTCGAATCGTTCATCAGTCGTCTCCGTCGTTATCATGTGCGTGTGCCGCACCGGCAAAGGCCCGTAGTTCGCGCGCGACATTAGGCCCACTGGGTGTGTAGATGAGTTCCTGTATGCCGGATTGCGCGAGCGAAGCTATGGCGACAGCGATTTCGTCGGGCCCACCAATCATCGCTGGAAAACCGCCCGTGAAATCTGCCAGCGGTTGGTCGCGCTCGGTGAGATGAGTAACGTGACCCTCGTAGGCGAGCAGGTGGCGTCCGTCGGCTGTGGCGAGGCCTTCGACTCTTTCTCGCCACTGCGTGCCGCCAGCCATCGCGTCGACGACCTTCGCTCCACCGATCGTGTAGGCCTCGTGATACGCGACGACGCGCCAGGGGCCGACGGCGGCACGCACGCGGGAGCTGTTGCGGGTCTCCTGGGGATCGAGGACGGTTCCTGCCTGCATGACGGCGACCGGAAGTTCTTGGTTTGCAGCGGATCCGATGATTCCATCGGCGACACGTTCGGCCAGTTGCACCGCTCGCGGGCCAAAGGCGCTCAACCAGATCTCGATATCTACAGGACGGTCGAGGGCAAGGCCCTGCGCGTGCAGCATTCGGGCAAGCTTGCCATCGATGACGACGGTGTCGCCGGCCAATAATGCGCGCACACTTGTGACGTAGTCACCGAGTGTTCGCAAGGTCAATGGTTTCTGACCCAGGGTCCGCCGGGCAGTAGCGCCAGTACCGAAGCAGGCCCGGAACCGACCCTCCGACAGTCGTGCGATGGTAGCAATCGCCGACGCCGTGGCCATCTGTGAGCGTTCGCTTGGGATAAGCACCGCGCTGCCCAACCCGATCGTTTTCGTGCATTGCGCCGCCAGCGCCAAGTGAATGAAGGGGTCTTCCCATAGCGGCGCTGAGTCGAAGATCCAAATCCTCGTGTAACCCAATTCCTCAGCAAGAGCGGCAAAGCAACTGAAATCTGGGCCGGGCGGTAACCCGCACGATATCTCGACCGTCATCGCGCGCCCTTGAGATTGCGCGGGAGTCCGTCGTCATTGACTCCACTGAAGCGGCCCGCTGATGCGGCGGCGCGCCCTTCGCCCTGCATCGGCGTGGTGTTAGGCCCGCACTCGATCTCGATAAACAGAGGATTCTGCTTCGCGTAAGCATTGGTGAAGACGGCTTGGTTGCTTCCGACGTAACGGAACCTCCCGTAATCGACGACAACCCACGACCGCATGCCCTCATCCCAAATCACGTTGTCGAGGGAGCGAAGCTCTTCGATGAATTGCCACGGAGGCAGCCCCTCGACCGATCGGAATCTGACAGGACAGCGGCTTGCCGAAATATCGGGACGCATAGGAAATCTCCTTCGATCAGTGACTCGTGCAGGCACTACCGGCCCACTCCCACGGGACAGGGCGCATCAACGGGTCGTGGCCAGGTATGCGTCGCGATAGGAGCCATGCCGGATGTCGTCGATGAGGTCGAGGTGTTGCGGTTCCCAGTCAAGTTCACGTCGAGTCCGGGGGCATCTGGATCGGCTATTCACCGCCAAGCCAGCCGCGACTGCGGCCGGATGCCAGATCTCACAGGCCTCGTCGAAGCTGACGCTCTTCGTTTGGCAGCCGGCAACCTCGGCGGCGGCCTCGGCGATCGACCGGAAGTTCGCCTCTCCAGCCACCGAATGGTAGAGCGCTCCTGGCGTACCCTTCTGGATTGCCAACCGGAAAACCTCGGCCGCGTCCTCGACATGGACGTTCGAATACAGGTTCAATCCTCGCCCGACGTAGCATGCACAGCCGGTCTTGCGGATGGATTTGAAAATCATCGGTACATGAGAACTGCCCCCGCGTCCGAACAGCAGCGGTGGGCGAATGACCGTTGTATGCAGACCGTCGTTAGCTGCTGCGCGGACGTAGCCTTCTGTTTTGAGCCGCAGCTCCCGGGTAATGAGTGCTGGAAACGGGAACGGATCGTCTTCGGCGAAGGTGTTCTCATCCCATCGGCCGTCCTTGCTCTCGATGCCCAGAACACCCGTTCCCGAGGCATAGATCAGGTGTCGCCCTGAACCGCGGAAACTGTCGACGAGGCCGGAAACCACTTGATAGTCGAGTTCGAACGGCATGGCGGCGGCGAGCACGACGATCTCAAACTGCTCGGCCAACGCCGGGTGTTGCTTGGCATCAGCAAGGTCGCATTCGACCGGCATGATGCCCGCTGCCGTCAGGGCCGCCTTGTTCTCAACGCTTCTCGCCAGGCCGTGGGATTCGACTGCATGCGAATTGAGGTTGCGCGCGATCGCCGATCCCAGGTAACCGGTGGCCCCGACTACCAATGCCTTCATGCATCAACTCCCTTGTCTTCCGATGTGTTTCTGACTGTGGCGTAGGGCGGTCGCGATTCCACCCCTGGATTGCTCGTGGTCCGTCTGCGTTTTAATCTTGCGGCGGGTGTCGCGCCCGCGTTCGACTTTGGCGATGATGTCGTCGGCGGCGGTCTTCCATACGAAGGGCCTCGTGTTGCCATTGCGATGGTTGGCCCCAGTGGTGGTTGTCGTTTGGGGATCGGGCAAACGGGTGAATCCTCCGCCGCGCAGCCGCCTGTTGGTGGCTGCCTTTGGCCGCGCGTGCGGCATGTTGGTGTACCCGAGAGCGCAGTCGAGTGCGCCTAGACACTCCGCGGCGATCTTCGGGTGCCGCTTGAAGTACTCGACGACACGCAGCCGGTTCCACAGCGCGTCGACGAATTGCCCGTAGACGTAGTCGCGGCCCACTCACTCCGGGTGCACAGTCGACGGTCTGAACCAGAAGCGACAGGCCCTCGCGCCACCCGTCGGCGCCGAAGTCGTCGAGGCCGGCGGGTTCACACACGCGCGCGCCACGAGACACTCGGTCGTCATGCGGACAGAGACTATACGACGACAGGAACAAATGTTAGGTTGAGCGTTCTCCAAGCCCCTCGGGAGGTCGCTCGTTGTGCAATCGCTGGACTCGCTCGTCAACAAAGGGAAGGGCGACCAGGACGCGGTCGAGGTCGGCGATGGCATCTTCATGTCCAGAAACATCGCCAACAGCTACCTCGTGACGACGCCCGACGGCGACGCGCTGATCAACACCGGCACCGACTTCGAGGCCGCGCAGATCAAGGCGCGTTTCGACCGGGTGAGCAAAGGCCCGCTTCGGGTCATCACGTTCACCCAGGGGCATCCGGACCACGTGGGCGGGTGGAGCGCCTTTCACCGGCCCGGTGTCGAAACGATCGCTCAGGCGAACCACGCTGACGTCCGTGAGTATTGGCGACGCCTGCACCCCTTTAACGCGCGGCGGATCATGACGCTGTGGGGGGCGTTCGTGGACGTCGACCCGGCGTCGATGGAACTACCCCCGGAACCCGCGCTGAGCAGTGGATGTGGCTAGCGAAATCGTGATTGCTCGGCCGCGCCGCGTACGCCTCAGATCCGGACAACGCCACCACGTGGTACATGAAATATCAAGGCGGTGCAGTGGAAATCGCCCAAGCCCGTGGCCGTTGGCCCCCGGTTCGCCTTCACAGCCCGGTTTCTCGGACGCGCGTGATGCGTACCGCCCAAGGGCCATTCCCGATGGAGACGACCTACCTTTTGGGCGCCGATCGCGACCATGACGGCAGTTTCGGCGTGAGGCCGTCCCGCGCTGATCGCCGCTAAACCACCCCGCCCCGCAACCTCCCAACCGTCTGGTTGACAATCAACCCAAGAATCACTTCCGGGCAAGCGTCAAAGGAGACACCATCATGGCTGAAGCCGTCATCGTCGAGGCCGTTCGCTCCCCGCTCGGGAAGCGCAATGGCGGACTGTCCGGGGTGCACTCGGCCGACCTGTCCGCGCAGGTCCTCAACGGGCTGGTCGACAAGGCCGGCATCGACCCCGGCATCGTCGATGACGTCATCTGGGGCTGCGTCAGCCAGGCCGGCGAGCAGGCCATCGACATCGCCCGCACCGCGGTGCTGGCGGCCGGCTGGCCCGAGACCGTCCCGGGCGTGACCGTCGACCGCCAGTGCGGGTCGAGCCAGCAGTCCATCCATTTCGCCGCGGCCGGCGTGGTGGCCGGGCACTACGACGTCGTGGTCGCCGGCGGTGTCGAGTCGATGTCGCGGACCCCGATGGGATCGTCGCTCGCCAACGGCGGCAACCCCTACCCCCAGGCGTTCAAGGACCGCTACCACCGCACGCCGAACCAGGGCATCGGCGCGGAGATGATCGCCGAGCAGTGGGGCTTCGACCGGCTCGCGCTCGACGAGTTCTCCCTGGGATCGCACGAAAAGGCCGCCGCCGCACAGGATTCCGGCGCATTCGACGACCAGATCGTGGGCATCAAGGACCAGGACGGCAACGTCGTGCTCAAGGACGAGGGCATCCGCCGCGGCACGCCGATGGAAAAGATGGCGTCGCTGAAGCCGGCGTTCAAGGAGGACGGCGTGATCCACGCCGGCAACTCCTCGCAGATCACCGACGGTTCGGCCGCGATCCTGTTCATGTCCGCCGAGAAGGCCAAGGAACTGGGCCTCACGCCGATCGCCAAGGTGCACACCGCGGTACTCGCCGGTGCCGACCCGGTGATCATGCTGACGGCGCCCATCCCGGCTACCCAGAAGGCGCTGAAGAAATCGGGGCTCTCCATCGGCGACATCGGCGCCTACGAGGTCAACGAGGCATTCGCGCCCGTCCCGCTGGCGTGGCTGAAAGACATTGGCGCCGACGAGAAGAAGCTCAACCCCAACGGCGGCGCCATCGCACTCGGCCACCCGCTGGGCGGCTCGGGCGCGCGGTTGATGACCACGCTGCTCTACCACATGCGGGACAAGGGAATTCGCTACGGCCTGCAGACCATGTGCGAGGGCGGTGGCCAGGCCAACGCCACCATCGTGGAACTGCTGTGACCGACGGCGCCAACGGCCAGCCGGGGGCGCTCGTCGAGCACCGCGGCAACGTGATGGTGATAACCATCAACCGGCCGGAAGCCCGCAACGCGGTCAACGCCGCCGTGAGCATCGGTGTCGGGGACGCGCTGGAGCGAGCGCAGCACGACCCCGACGTGCGGGCGGTGGTCATCACCGGCGCCGGCGACAAGTCGTTCTGCGCCGGGGCCGACCTCAAGGCGATCTCGCGCCGGGAGAACCTGTATCACCCCGACCACCCCGAGTGGGGCTTCGCCGGCTACGTGCACCACTTCATCGACAAGCCGACGATCGCGGCGGTCAACGGCACCGCGTTCGGCGGTGGCACCGAGCTCGCGTTGGCCAGCGACCTGGTGGTCGCCGACGAGCGGGCCAAATTCGGGTTGCCGGAGGTCAAGCGCGGCCTGATCGCGGCCGCCGGCGGCGTCTTCCGGATCATGGACCAGCTGCCCCGCAAGGTGGCGATGGAGCTGCTGCTGACCGGCGAACCGATCACCGCGTCCGACGCCCTGGAATGGGGCCTGATCAACCGGGTGGTCGTCGAGGGCTCCGAAAATGGCTCCGCGCTGGACGCCGCGCTGGCCCTGGCGGCGCGCGTGACCGCCAACGCGCCGCTGTCCGTGCAGGCCAGCAAGCGCATCGCCTACGGGGTCGACGACGGCGTCATCGTGGGCGACGAACCGGGTTGGGAGCGCACCGTGCGCGAGATGCGGACCCTGATCCGATCCGAGGACGCCAAGGAGGGACCCTTGGCGTTCGCCGAGAAGCGGGAGCCGGTCTGGAAGGCCCGCTAAAAGGTCCGCGAGCACAAAAGCGCCCATACCGTCGCCTCGCCGAGCGTGAAGTCATGGCGAGATTTCCGCCTTAGCTTCAAGGGGTCGATGCAACACGTCTAATTAGGAGTGTTGCTATGGGCCCTCGCGCGTTGAAGTCTGTCGTA
>NZ_LZSE01000121.1 GCF_001665295.1 Mycobacterium sp. 1554424.7
CGGTGACGCCGCGGGCCGGACGCCTGGGGCGGCGGTTCGGCGTCGGTACCTCCGTGGGCAGCCCGCGCGCCGCGGCGGAATCGGGGTAGCCCAGGTAGAGCTGGTGCAGGATGCGCCGCGACGTCCTGGGCGCGAAGTAGTTGCCCGCCTCGGCGAGCGTGCCCAGCGGCGTGTCGATGCGGGCCGGCTTGTCGACCAGGCCGCGCACCACCATCGCCGCGGCGCGCGGGCTGCCCACGGAGGTACCGACGCCGAACCGCCGCCCCAGGCGTCCGGCCCGCGGCGTCACCGGCGGGATCCGAACGCCGCGACCGGTCAAGCGGCTGGTGCGGTTGGTGCCGGGAGTGCACTGGTAAACGCCGGGTTTTAGCCCGACCGGATTGCGGTATTCCGGCGCGATGGTCCTTTGCGAAAAGTGGACGGACGCCGACCCGGTGGCCGCCGCTGCCCGGCAGGTCGCCACGACGGGCGTCGCCGTGCTGCCCTCCTTCGACGTGACGCGAAGCCTCGAGGTGGGCCGCGAAGAATGGACCCGGTTCGCCCGGCACTGGCGGCAGCTGGCGCCCGACCCGTACGCGGCGGAGCTGGGCGTTCGGCGGCTGCGCCGCTACGGCCAGTACTCGTTTCGCGACGGGGTGCTGCGCCCGATGCCCAAGCTGGCGTTCGTGCAGCCGCAGGACTCCAACCCGCTCTACGTCGGCAAGGATCGCAACTTCGAGCCGCTGACCGATGCGTTCGCCGCGGATCCCCTGCTGCACAAGGTGATCAAGCTGCTGGCGCGGGTGGCCGCCGCCCTCGACGACGTGGCCGACTGGAACGTCAAGGTCCACCCGTTCCGCATCCGGTGCTGCGCGGACGACAACGGCAGCCCCACGCCCGAGGGCCTGCACCGCGACGGCGTCACCCTGGTCAGCTCGCTGCTGGTCGGGCGGCGCAACGCCATCGGCGGCGAGAGCACGGTGTGCGACCTGGAGGGTCGGCAGTTGCTGGCGACGACGCTGGCCGAGCCCGGGACGCTGATGCTCGGCGACGACCGCCGCACCCTGCACGCGGTCTCGCCGATCCGGCCGATCGACGGGTCCGGGCCGGCGCAGCGCGACGTCCTGGTGATCACGTTCGCGTCGGCCTGGCCCTAGAATCGCCGGAGTGAATGCCATCTTCGTCGATGTCGACACCGGCATCGACGACGCGATGGCGTTGATCTACCTGCTGGCCAGCGCCGACGCCGAGGTGGTGGGCATCGCCTCCACCGGCGGCAACATTCACGTGGAGCAGGTCTGCGAAAACAACCTGGGCTTGCTCGAATTGTGCCGGGCCCCAGCCATTCCCGTGTCCAGGGGCGCCGACGAGCCGCTGTGCGGCCACTGGCCGCATCACTCGAAGTTCCACGGCCCCAAGGGTTTGGGCTATGCCGAGCTTCCGCGCAACGACCGGCGGCTCACCGGCCACGACGCCACCGCCGCGTGGGTGACCGCGGCGCGCGCCCGTCCCGGGGAACTGGTCGGCCTGGTCACCGGCCCGCTGACCAACCTGGCGCTGGCGCTGCGCGCCGAACCCGCGCTGCCCACGCTGCTGCGGCGGCTGGTGATCATGGGCGGCTCCTTCGGCGGCGCGGGCGTTGACGCGAACCCGATGGCCGAATGGAACATCCGGGTGGATCCCGAGGCGGCCGACGAGGTCTTCGCCGGCTGGGCTGGGCAGCAACGACTTCCGATCGTCTGCGGCCTGGACCTGACTCGGCGCGTCGCCATGACGCCGGAGATCCTGGCCCGGCTGGCCGCCGCGTCGGGCCCGTCCCCGTTGATCCCGGTGATCGAGGACGCGATGCGGTTCTACTTCGAATCCCACGACGTCCGCGGGCACGGCTACGTCGCGTACATGCACGACCCGCTGGCCGCGGCGGCGGCGCTGGACCCGCGGCTGATCACGACCCGCGCGGCGAGGGTGGACATCGAGCTGGCCGACACCCCGACCCGGGGCGTGACGACGCCCGATTGGTCGGGCGAGCGAAAAGCCAACGCCCTGATCGGCGTTGACGTGGACGCCGCGGCGTTCTTCGAGGACTTCATCGAGCGAGTCGGGCCGTTCGCGCGCGGGCTCGGTTAGCGCCCGTTTGGCCGACGGCACCCTCGCTGAAGGACCTAATCCCTGAGGCGCTGCGGCCCGTAGGACATGTTGAAGCACAGCGCCATTAGCCGATTGCCGCAAGCTTCGGCAGCAGCTCGTCGCACACACGTTGGACGAAGCCGATCGGGTCGGGGTTTCCGGGCATCACGCCGACGTGGATTAGTGAGATCCCCTGCGTGGCATAGGCTTCGACGTCCCTGAGGAACGCGTCGAGGTCCTCGAACGGATCGCGGAAGAAGAAGCCGGCGGTTTTTTCAATATCGTCGGGGTTGCGACCAATGGCGTCGCAGTGTCGTTTCAACACGCCCATCTTGTGCTCGAGTTCTTCGGCCGGTTCTGCTCCGCCGGACCATGTGTCAGCGTACTTCGCGATCAGCGGCAGCGTTTTCTTCTCGCCACGACCGGCGATGAGGATCGGCGTGCGTCGGGATTGCCGCGGTTCGCAGATCGTCTCGGCGAGCTGGTAGTGCTTGCCCGTGTACTGGCCGTCGTCGTCGCTCCACATCTGTCTGCAGATCTGGAGGGTTTCCTCAAGAATCTCGAATCGCTCTCGCACCGGGGGGAAGGGCAGGCCCAGCGCGGTGTGCCCTCGCTCGTACCAGCCCACGCCGATACCGAGCATGGCCCGTCCTCCCGAGAGCACATCGAGGGTGCTGACAGTTTTGGCAAGCACGCCGGCGTGGCGGTACGTCACTCCGGTGACAAGGGCGCTAAGCCTGATCGCGTTCGTTTGACCCGCGAGGAAGCCCAAAGAGGTGTAGCACTCGAGAAACGGGTTGTGGGCATCACCGACGCCCAGGAAGTGGTCGGGGAGTGTGAACATTGCGACGCCGGCGGCGTCGGCGAGGGCAGCGGCCCGCGCCAAAGTCGAGCCGATCTGCTCGCCGGGAGGCGGTGAGTAGTTGACGAAATGCACACCTAATTGCATGGCAGAGTTCCCCTTTCACGCAGCGTCGGACTGGTCGGGCCAACGGCGTCACTGGACACGGTGGCCGTAAACAGTGATGAGACTTAGTCCTGTCACTATAGCATCCGCGATGCGACTTGGTCTTATCAACTAGCCTCTGGATATGGCCCGATGGGAACCGAATGCACGCCAACGGCTTGAACGAGCCGCCCTTGAGCTGTTCGCAGAGCAGGGGTACGAGGCGACGTCGGTTGCCCAGATTGCCGACCGAGCCGGACTGACAAAGAGCAGTTTCTTTCGGCATTTTGCCGACAAACGCGAGGTCCTCTCCGCCGGTCAGGACATCCTTGCCGATCGCATTAGCGACGGCGTGCGCGCGGCAAGCCCGTCGGCCGCGCCGATCGAATGCGTCGCCGCCGCCCTGCAGTCGGCGGCCGCTGTGTTCACCCCGGAGCGACACGAGATCCTGCCGCTGCGTCGCGCGGTCATCGCCGCCAACAGCGAATTGCACGAGCGCGAACTGCTCAAGCGTGCCCGCCTTACCGCCGCCCTGGTGGATGCGCTGTGCGCACGAGGGACCGATGAGACAGCCGCACGCCTGGCCGCCGAAATCGGCATGCTTGCGTTCGACATCACGTGTGCACGATGGGCAGATCGTGGCAATGCGGAACCGTTCGGCGAGATAGCCGATGCCGCACTAAAGCAACTGCTTACCAGCGCGACAACGCTCGGCATCGGTGCGGGGCAGTGAACCGTATACGTTGCTTACGTAGAGACCCATGGCCTACTCGTAGCTCCCTTCCAAATACCAGCGCCGCTGGCGGTAGCACAGGAGGAACGCCCGCTCGTCCTCCAGCAGGACCTGGGCTCGGGCGGCGCGCCCCTTGCCCTCGGGATCCCACCACCGCTCGTCTACCGGCCACGGGCCTGCCCACCAGCGCAGCCCCTGGTTCCGGCCGCGCACTGTCAGATGGGCGGGGTCGGCCGAGAATATCCCCCGGGCGGTGACGCGTACCGGATTGCCTTGGGCGTCAAGCAGATCCACCGGATCGTCCAGCAGCACCGCCGGCGACGGCTCGGGCAGCTGACCGGGCCACGGCGGACCCGGGTCGGCGTGCGGTACCGGCTCGTCGCCCAGCGGGATCAGCGTGATGCGTTCGGCCGACCCGCGGCCGCCGGACAGCACCGGCACCCGCACCGCCTCCGGGCCGAGCAGGCCCTGCACCCGCACCAGCGCCCGGCGGGCCCGCAGCCTGTCCTCCTCGCCGAGACCACCCCACAGCGGCAACTGCAGCGCCTCGGCGGACACCACCTCCACCGCCTGCAACCGCAACAGCGTCACCGGCCCGGTGGGCCGCCTGTCGGCGGTGCGATTGCTCAGCCACCCGTCCAGCTGCCAGCGCACCCGGTCGGCGGTGGCGTCCTCGGTCAACGGCTCGGCGCACCGCCATACCCGTTGCAGCTCTTCGCCGTTGGCGGTGACGGCGTGGATGGCCAGCCGGGTGCACCCCACCCCCGCGGCCATCAACGCCTGGTGCAGCGTGCCCGCCAGGAAGCGCCCGGCGAAGGCCGCGGCGTCGACCCGGTCGATCGGCGGGTCGCAATCCAGCACGGCCTCGAGTTCCGGCGGCGGCTCGCGTCCGGACGGTCCCCGCTCGGGTTCGCCGCGCGCGAACCGGTGCGCGGCCACCCCGTCGGCGCCGAACCGGGAGGCCACGTCGGTCCGGGACAGCGCGGCGAACTGCCCGATGGTGCGAATCCCCATCCGCCACAACAGATCCGTCAGGTCTTCTCGGCCCGGGCCGGACAGGCTCGGCTCGGTGGCGAGCTGCCGGATCGACAGCACCGACAGAAACCTCGCGTCGCTCCCCGGCTCGACGATCCGGCCCGCACGCGCGGCGAACACCGCGGTGGACAGCTGGTCGGCGATCCCCACCTGGCACTCGGCGCCGGCCACGGCGACCGCGTCGATCAGCCGCTCGGCGGCCTGCTCCTCGGACCCGAAGTAGCGGGCCGCCCCGCGCACCGGCAGCACCAGCAGCCCGGGCCGCAGCACCTCGGCGCGGGGCACCAGGTCGTCCACCGCGGCGATCACCGGTTCGAAGAAGCGGGCGTCGCGGTCGGCGTCGGCCGGCGCGACGTGCAGTTGCGGGCAACGCGCCGCCGCCTCCCGCCGCCGCAGCCCGCGCCGCACCCCCGCCGCGCGGGCGGCCGACGAGCAGGCGATCACCCGGTTGGCCAGCGTGACCGCGATCGGGGCCGTCGCGGGCAGGTCCGCCGCCGCCGACGCCGCGACCGCGGGCCAGTCCATGCACCAGATCGCCAGCGCCCGGGATGCCACGGGCGTCACCCCGCCCGCGCCCGGCCGATCACCCGCCTGCCCGCGCACACCCCGCTGACCTGCAGCCGCACCCTGCCGATCCGGCCGAAGCCCGGGCGACCGTTCGCCGTGATCTCGTAGCCGCAGACCCGGGCCGCCAACCGCGTCGGCGCCCCCTGCCAGTCGCCGTCGGTGACCAGCAGGGTGCACCCCTTGTTGCGGGCCCGCGCCACCACCGCCCGCGCCCGGGTGTGCGGCACCCGTCGCCCGCCCAGGCCGAGCACCACCAGGTCCATGCCGTCGATGAGCACCGCGGCCACCTCGACCGGATCGGTTCCGGGATCCGGTATCACCGCGAGCCGGCTCAGGTCCGCCCCCATCTCCGCGGCGGCCAGCAGCCCGATGTCCGGCTGGCCGACGATGGCGACGTTGCCCCCGGCCGCCGTCGCCGCGGCCACCATGCTCAGCAGCAGCGACCGGGCCCCCGACAGCACCGCCACCGATCCACGCGGCAACGGCACCGGCAGCGACTCCGCAAGCCACCGCGGCAGCGCCACCACGGATTCCGAATCCGGCAGCAGGTCATCGGCAGGGGCTTGCCCCGACATCTTCCCGGAGATCTGAGCCATCCGCCGGCGCAGAGATTCCAGCCGCTCAGCGCGGTGATCGGAGGCCAAAGCCGCGGTCATGACTGCCTCCTGTTCGAATGTATGTTCGATACATTTGGGAGTAAACACCCACCCTCCGACAAGCGTCAAGAAACGTGAGAGGCTGCTTTATGCGCTCGGTGCTGGTGGGGCTGGTGGTGCTTTTTTGCTGCACTTTTCCCGCGCCGAGCGCGGCCGATCCCTGTCGACAGGCGGAGCTGTTCACCACCGACACCACCGATCCCCTGTTCGAGGCGCAGGCCGACGTGACGCTCGCGCAAAACGGCGCGGCGGTGACCGGATCGACCCCGCTCGACGGGGTGTACTGGTCGAGCGCGCTGCAACGAAACACCCAGGAGAGTTCGCGGGAATTTCACCTGTGCGGCGCCGAGGGCTCGGTGCACACCGCCGCCGAGGCACTGCGCCGCCAGTTCAACCAGGAAGCGGTGCTCACCTTCGACTACGAGCGCGCGCCGGATGGGGACGCGATCCTCATCGCCGTGCCGGACGTCGACATCGCCCGCTTCGGCGCCGCGCTGGTGGACGACCCGGTCGCCCGCGACCGCATCCGGGGCGGATCCGTCACCACCACCGACCACACCCTGATCCTGGTCGCGGGAAACGACGATCGAGACGTCGCCCGCCGACTCGTCACCGAGGCCGGCGGGAACTGGGACGCGGCCACCATCGCTTACGGCAGGCGCGAATTCGTCCAGACTTAAATCCCTGCGATTCCCGTCGGTGTGTCTTCGCAACTGGTTAAGTGTCGCGACAGCGGCGGGGCTACTCCCACTCGATGGTGCCGGGCGGCTTGCTGGTGATGTCCAGCACCACGCGGTTGACCTCGGGCACCTCGTTGGTGATCCGGGTCGAGATGCGCTCCAGCACCTCGTAGGGCACCCGGGTCCAGTCGGCGGTCATGGCGTCCTCGCTGGACACCGGCCGCAGCACGATCGGGTGGCCGTAGGTCCGGTTGTCGCCCTGCACGCCGACCGAGCGGACGTCGCCCAGCAGCACCACCGGGCACTGCCAGATCTGCTTGTCCAGGCCGGCGGCGGTGAGCTCTTCGCGGGCGATCGAGTCGGCGCGCCGCAGCGTGTCCAGCCGCTGCGCGGTGACCTCGCCGACGATCCGGATGCCCAGCCCCGGACCCGGAAACGGTTGGCGCGCAACGATTTCCTCGGGCAGGCCGAGCTCGCGTCCGACGGCGCGCACCTCGTCCTTGAACAGCAGCCGCAGCGGCTCGACGAGCTTGAACTTCAGGTCGTCCGGCAGGCCGCCGACGTTGTGGTGGCTCTTGATGTTCGCGGTGCCGCTGCCCCCGCCGGACTCCACCACGTCGGGATACAGCGTGCCCTGCACCAGGAACTCGACCTGAGAATCCGTGTCCGCTCCCTCTTCTCGCAAGATGTCTCGCACCGCGCCCTCGAAGGCCCGGATGAACTGGCGGCCGATGATCTTGCGCTTGCCTTCGGGGTTGGTCACTCCCGACAGCGCCTGCAGGAAGGTGTCCGCGGCGTCGACGGTGACCAGGTTGGCGCCGGTGGCGGCGACGAAGTCGCGCTGCACCTGATCGCGCTCGCCGGCGCGCAACAAGCCGTGGTCGACGAACACACAAGTCAGCCGGTCGCCGATGGCGCGCTGCACCAGCGCCGCGGCCACCGCCGAATCCACCCCGCCGGACAGCCCGCAGATGGCGTGGCCGTCACCGATCTGGGCACGCACCTGCTCCACGAGCGCATCGGCGATGTTGGCCGGCGTCCACTCGGCGCCGAGCCCGGCGAAGTCGTGCAGGAACCGGCTGAGCACCTGCTGCCCGTGCGGGGTGTGCATCACCTCCGGGTGGTACTGCACCCCGGCCAGGCGCCGGGCCCGGTTCTCGAAGGCGGCCACCGCCGCGCCCGCGCTGCTGGCCACCACGTCGAACCCGTCCGGCGCCGCGGTGACCGCGTCGCCGTGGCTCATCCAGACCGGCTGGACATCGGGCAGGCCCGAATGAAGTTCGCCGCCAACGACTTTCAACTCGGTGCGGCCGTACTCACTGGTGCCGGTGTGCGCAACAGTGCCGCCGAGCGCCTGCGCCATCGCCTGAAACCCGTAGCAGATGCCGAACACCGGCAGCCCGAGGTCGAACAGCGCCGCGTCGAGCTGCGGGGCGCCGTCGGCGTAGACGCTGGCCGGTCCCCCGGAGAGCACGATCGCCGCCGGGTCCCGGGCCTTGATCTCCTCGACCGTGGCGGTGTGCGGAATGACCTCGGAGAACACCCGCGCCTCGCGGACCCGGCGGGCGATCAACTGCGCGTACTGCGCGCCGAAGTCGACGACCAGCACGGGCCGGGGTGCAGGGGCTTCCACGGCAGCCAGCTTAGTGGCATCAGTGGGTGCCCGGTTCGAGCCAGCTCCTGGTGTGGCTGAGCAGGGTGCCGTCGGATTCGGCAGCCAACTCGAACTCGACCGACATCGCGGGCAGCCGGGGCGCGTATTGCACCCAGCACAACCGCCTGCGCGGTTGCATCGAGGTCACGCGGCACAGCGCGGTGTCGTCGCGGCCGTTGCGACAGCGGATCAGTCGAAACGACGTGCCGACCTGGAGCCGTCCATCGGCGGCGGAGTGTTCTACCGCGTCCCACGTGTCGTACCACTGTGTGACGGCGGCGGCGGTGGTGATCAGTTGCCACACCTCGTCGGGCGGTGCGGCGATGCGTATCGAATCGGACAGCGTCCGGCTTCTGGCGCGGCGGCGGGTCATGGGTGCACGCTTTCGATGGCGGTCGGGGTCAACAGGGCGCGACGGGGCCCCCGCGCGCGAGGGCGAGGGCTTACCCGCCGGGGCCACCAGAACCACCGCCCGAGTAGGGCGGCGATCGACGGCGTCATCAGTGACCGCACGATCAGCGTGTCGAAGAGCAGCCCGATGCCGACGGTGGTCCCGAACTGACCGATCATCCGCAGGTCGCTGAACACGAAGGACGACATGGTGAACGCGAACACCAGGCCCGCGGAGGTCACCACTGCCCCGGTTCCGCCCATCGCGCGGATGATTCCGGTCTTGATGCCGGCGCCGATTTCCTCTTTGAACCGCGAGACGAGCAACAGGTTGTAATCCGAGCCCACGGCCAGCAGGACGATCAGCGCCATCGCTATCACCAACCAGTGCAACGGAATACCGAGGATGTCCTGCCACACCAGCACCGACAGCCCGAACGACGAGCCCAGCGACAGCACCACGGTGCCGATGATGACCAGGGCCGCGACGACGCTGCCGGTGATGACCAGCATGATGATGAAGATCAGGCACGCCGCGGCGATACCCGCGATCAGCAGATCGTATTTGGCCGCGTCACTCATGTCCTTGTAGGTCGCGGCGGTGCCGCCCAGGGAGACCTTGGCACCTTCCAAGGGCGTCCCCTTGAGCGCGTGGCGCGCGGCCTTTTTGATCGCGTCGACGCGCGAGACGCCTTCGGGCGTCGCGGGATCCCCGTCGTGGGTGACGATCAGGCGCGCGGCCCTGCCGTCGGGCGAGAGGAACATCGCCAGGCCGCGTTTGAAGTCCGGGTTGTCGAAGACCTCCGGCGGCAGGTAGAAGGAGTCGTCGTTCTTGGCCGCGTCGAAGGCCTGTCCCATCGCGGCGGCGTTCTGCTGGGCGGCGTCCATCTGGTCCAGTAGGCCGGCGAACGTGCTGTACATCGTCATGGTCATGGTGCGCATGGCCGTCGTCGCGTCGATGATCGGCGGCAGCAGCGAGATGAGTTGCGGCATCAGGTCATCCAGCCGGTCGGTGTCCTTGACCAGACCGCCCAGGTCGTCGGTCAGCGTGTCGACGCCGTCGAGCGCATCGAATACCGATCGCAGCGCCCAGCAGACGGGAATGTCGAAGCAGTGCCGCTCCCAGTGGAAGTAGCCGCGCAGCGGCCGGAAGAAGTCGTCGAAATCCGCGATGCGGTCGCGCACCTCGGTGGTGTCGTCGACGATCCGCCTCGTCTGGCCGGCGACGTCGTGGGTGGTGGCGGCGAGCTGACGCAGCAGGGCGAGCATGCGTTGCATGGTGTCGATGACGCCCGTCATTTGATCGGCGATGGCCCGCATGTCGGCCATCCGGTCGTGCATGTACTTCATGTTCTCGGTCAGCGTGGTGCCCTGCATGCTGATCTGAAATGGAATGGAGCTGTGCGTGATTGGGCCACCCAGCGGCCTGGTGATGGACTGGACCCGCGCGACGCCGTCGGCCCCAAACACGCCCTTGGCCAGCCGGTCCAGGACGAGCATGTCGGCGGGATTGCGCATGTCGTGGTCGGCCTCCACCAGCAGCAGGTCGGGGTTCAACCGGGCGGGCGAGAAGTGGCGGTCGGCCGCGGCGTAGCCGATGTTGGACGGCGTGGTCCGGGGCAGGTAGTTGCGGTCGTTGTAACTCGTCGTGAACGACGGCAGGGCCAGCAGCCCGACGAGCGCGGTCGCGGCCGTCGCCGCGAGGATCGGCGCGGGCCACCGGACGACGGCGGTCCCCACCCGACGCCATCCCCTCGTCTTGATCTTCCGTTTGGGATCGAACAGGCCGAATCGGCTGCCCAACGTGATGATGGCGGGACCGAGCGTGAGTGCGCCGGCCACCATCGTGAACATCCCGATCGCGCACGGCGCGCCCAGGGTTTGGAAATAGGGCAGCCTGGTGAAGCTGAGGCAGAACATCGCGCCGGCGATGGTCAGACCCGAGCCGAGCACCACGTGGGCGCTGCCGCCGAACATGGTGTAGTAGGCGGCCTCCCGGTCCTGCCCGGCCTGCCGGGCTTCCTGATATCGGCCCACGATGAATATCGCGTAATCGGTGCCCGCGGCGATGGCGAGTATCGGGAGTATCTGGACCGCGAAGGTGGAAAGCCCGATGATCCCGCGGCTTCCGAGGAACGCGATCACCCCCTGCACGGCGGGCAGTTCGATGAAGACCATCAGCAGGGTCAGCAGAACGGTCACCAACGAGCGGTACACGATCAGCAGCATCAGCACGATGACCGCGACCGTCACGCCCATCACCTTGCGGGCGCTCTTGTTGCCGAACTCGAGCTGATCGGTGGTCACGGCCGCCGGGCCCGCCACGTACGCTCGAACCCCGTTGGGCGCCACCGCGCTTGACACGATTTCCCGGACGGCGTCGACGGACTCGTTGGCCAGCGTCTCGCCTTGGCGGCCCGCGAGGAAAACCTGGACGTAGGCGGCCTTGCCGTCGGCGCTCTGCGAACCAGCCGCGGTCAGCGGGTCGCCCCAGAAGTCTTGAATGTGCTCGACGTGCTTGCGGTCGCGCGCGAGCCTGCGCATCAGGTCGTCGTAAAACCGGTGCGCCGCATCGCCCAGCGGCGCCTGGCCTTCCAGCACTACCATGACCGCGCTGTCCGAGTCGAATTCTCCGAACACCTGGCCGACGCGCTTCATCGCCTGTATCGCCGGGGCGTCATCCGGGCTCATCGACACGGCGTGCGCCTCGCCGACCGCTTCCAGTTGCGGCACAACGACATTGGTGACCGCGGCCAGCCCGAGCCAGAAAAGCAGGATCGGCAACGAAAGCCGGCGAACCGTTCGCGCGATCACGCGGACTTCACCAGGCAGAAGGTCTGCGGGTGGATCCCCGCCACCGTTCGCTGGGCCTTGACGTCGCCGTTCACCGTGATCTGGCAGCCGATCATCTCGCCGTCCCCCTGCGCCACGACGTTCACGCTGACCGCCGGGGCCGTCGTGGCCACGCTGTAATTCCACGGCAACCGCACGCCGTCAACCCGCTGCGGGGCGGCGTCGACGTCGAGATAGTTGATGTCCGCCACGGTCCCCGGCGGGCCGAAGACCTGCAGGGTCACGCGCTTGGGGTTGAAGGGCTTGATGTCGTCGGGGCGGCCGCCGACGGCCGACGCGCCGCCGCGCGCACCGAACACACCGTGCAATCGGTAGACGGCGAAACCCGCGACGGCGACCAGGACCACGACGACCACCGGAATCCACGCGCGTTTGACGACATCCATCCTCGCCCCCGTCGCTCGAGTTAGTTAGTTAACTAACCGGCACGCTAGCGGCTCTCTCGCGGGTGACGCAAGAGTGTGCGGCTTTTAGTCGGGATTTTGCTCTCAGGATTCCCAGCGCTCAGCCCCGCCTTGCCGTCGTTCTGCCTCCGGTGCTAAGTTATCTAACTAACTCTATTTGGAGGTTTACAGCCATGAGCATCAGTGCAGATCGGTTCGGCCCGTGGGCGGTCGTGACGGGCGCGTCGTCGGGAATCGGGCGCGAATTCGCCCACCAGATCGCCGATTCGGGCATCAACGTGGTCCTGGTCGCGCGGCGCCTGGCCGCGCTGCAGGACCTGGGCGCGGCGCTGAGCCGGGGCTACGGCGTCGATTTTCGCGCAGTCGGCGTCGATCTGTCCGACCCGGGCTCGCTGACCCCAATCGCCGAGGCCACCAACGATATCGACGTCGGGCTGCTGGTCTCCAACGCCGGCACGGCCCTGCCCGGCGCCCTCGTGGGCTCCGACCTGCAGGCGCAGCGGGCGATCCTGCGGCTGAACACCGCCGCACACCTGGGCTTGACACACCACTTCGGTGAACGGCTGGCGCGGCGCGGCCGCGGCGGCATCCTGCTGGTCTCCGCGCTCGGCGCGGTGCACGGCGTGCCCTACATGGCCCACACCGCGGCGACCAAGGCCTACATCACCAGCCTTGGCGCGGGCCTGCACGGCGAGCTGGCCAAGCAGGGGGTGCACGTGACAGTGCTGCACCCGGGGCCCACCCGCACACCGGCGCTGGGCGACTTGGGCCTCGATCCCGACAAGATGCCGATATCGCCCATGGCGCCGGACGTTTGCGCCCGCGAGGCGCTGCGCGCGCTCGAGCGCAATCGCGCCAGCTGCATACCGGGACGAATCAACCGGGTGACCGCCGCGCTCGTCCCAGCGGCCGTCACCCGCTCGGTGATGTCGCGGATGTTGTTGCGGCCCACCATGGCCAAGGCTCAATAGGTCGCCGAATACATGGACAAGCCCATCTGCCTCATCACCGGAGCGACCGACGGCATCGGCAGGGTCACCGCGACCGAGCTCGCCCGCACCGGCTACGCCGTCGTGCTGGCCGCGCGCAACGAGGCCAAGGCGGCAAGCGTCACCAGCGAAATCGTCGCGTCGACCGGCAACCGCGACGTCGCCTACCTCACCGCCGACCTCACGTCGATGGCGCAGCTGCACCGGTTGGCCGAGGCGTTCACGGCGCGCTACCCGCGACTGGACGTGCTGATCAACAACGCCGGGGTCGTCATGCCACAACGCGCGCTGACCGAGGACGGATACGAGACGACGTTTCAGGTCAATTACCTGGCGCAGTTCTATCTCACCCACTTGCTGCTCCACGCATTGGAGAAAAGCCCGCAGGGCAGGATCGTCAACCTGAGCTCGAGCGTCTACCGCGCCGGCAAGTTCGACCCGGACGACCTGCAAAGCGAACGCCGTTTCTCGACGATCCGCGCCTACGCCACGTCCAAACTTTGCGTGCTGCTGTTCACCATCGAACTGGCGCATCGCCTGCGGCCGACACGCGTCACCGCCAACGCCGCGCATCCCGGGATCGTCAGAACTCCGATGATGCGCGGGACCGAAGGGGTCTTTCGCGCGATCTCCGTTGCGGCGCTGCCGTTTTCCCGCTCCCCGGAGAAGGGCGCCGCCACGTCGCTGTTCCTCGCCCGCTCACCGGATGCCGCGCGGGCCTCCGGACAGTACTTCGTCAACGCCGCGCCGAGGACCGTCAAGAGCGCCTACAACACGCCGCAGAACAGGGACTTGCTGTGGAACCTGAGCATGGGCGCGTGCCGTCTATAGTCCGTGAGTGATATGGCTGACTTAACCGATGCCGGTGACGCCGCCTCGCCGCCACCCCCCGGCAAGCGCGAGCGACTGATCGCCGCCGCCTGCGACCTGTTCTATCGGCAGGGCATCGCGGGCACCACGCTCGCGCACATCGCCGAGGCCGCCGAGGTGCCGCTGGGCAACATGTACTACTACTTCAAAACCAAAGACGACATCGTGGCCGCCGTCGTCGAAGCGCGCGCCGAGGAAATCCGGGCCGCGACGGCGGCCCTGCAGCGCAAGTACGGGAGCCCGAAGGCCCGGCTCAAGGCGCTCGTCGGGATGCTGGCCGAATCGGGCGAGGCGATCGCCGACCACGGCTGCGCCTTGGGGACCCTGTGCACCGAGCTGTCGAACCAGTCGGGGAAATCACCCACCCTGACCGCACCCCTGATGCAAACCCTGCTGGACTGGGCCGAGCAGCAATTCCACGCCATGGGCCGCCGCGACGCGCGCGAACTGGCGCGCGAGCTCGTCATCGCCTACGAGGGCAGCGCGGTGCTGACCAACGCGCTGGCGCAACCCGAGTTGATGGCGCAGCAGGCCCGGCGCATCGAAAAGTGGATCAACGCCCTGTAGTCACATCAGGTGTGTCGGCTGGGCGATGCCGAATCGGGTGTTGGCGTAGCGCTTCAGCGCGGACGGGCTGAAGTACACGTGCTGGCCGACGGTGTGCAGATCCCGGAAGCATCGTTGCAGCGGATGGGCGGCGTGCACCGCGCCCGCACCGGTCAGGCCGAACGCCGTGTCGACCGCTAGCCGCGCCGCGCGCATCGCCTGCTGGGCGGCGAGTTGGAACCGGGCGCGCTGCTGAAGCGATGGCGCGTCGCCGGAGAGGGCGGTATCCCACAGGGCGCCGGCCTCGTCGAGAACGAAGGCCCGCGCCGAGCGCAAACCCGCTTCGGCACCGGCGAACTCGACCTGCGCGACGGGGTCGTCGGCGAGCGGCTCGAACGTGCCGGCCCGCGTCTTCGTCGTCGCGAGGTCGGCGAATTCGTCGAGCGCGCGCCGCGCGATCCCGAGCGGGACGCCGACGAGGGCCGCACCCACCATCGTGAAGAACGGCAGGCGCCACAGCGGACCGTCGGCGCGGGCCGGCTGGAAGAACGGGCTGATGGTGTGATCTTCCGCGACGCTCAGACCCCGGGCGACCACGTCGTTGCTGCCGGTCGCGCGCAGCCCCAAAACGTCCCAGTTGTCGACGATTTCGGCGTCGGCGCGCGGGAAGAACGCCAGGCGCCAGTCCGGGCCCTGGCCGGCGATCATCCGCGGCGCGTCACCGTCGAACACGAACATCCCGGTCAGCAACCATTCGGCGTGCCGGCAGCCGCTGGCGAACGGCCATCGGCCGTCGACGGCGAGCCGGCCCGTGCCGTCGGGAACGGCGCGCCCCGTCGGGGCAAACACGGTGGCCGCCAAGAAGTCGGCGTGCGGGCCGAACAGGTCCTTGGCGACGGGCGGCTCGAGCCAGGCGGTGAAGGCCGGCGCGCCGGCGCCGATGGCCGCGATCCAGCCCGTCGAACCGTCGGCGCGCGCCAATTCCTCGATCATTTCGATGAATTCGGCGGGGGCCATCTCGAATCCCCCGAGGGCGCGCGGCTGCACGGCCCGGAAGACGCCGGCCGCGCGCAGCCGCGCGACGAGATCGAGCGGCAGCGTCCCGAGCGCCTCGGCGTCGTCGGCGCGCCGCGTGATCTCGGGCGCCAGGGCGCGCGCTACCGCCGTGGGATGGTCGCCGTCCGCCAAAGTGGCGGCGGGGCGTGTCGCGGTCGTCATGTCGGTTCTCTATTCTTTAATACAGTAAATAGTATTCGATACAGGAGCATGTACTTAATTATGGGATCTGTCAAGGGCCGGCCCCCGCGCCGCTACGACTCGACCCGTCGTCGCCAACTGGCCCAACAGAATCGGCACGCCGTACTCACGTCGGCCCGCCGGCGCTTCCTGGCGCAGGGCTACGCCGCGACGACCGTCGCGGAGATCGCGCGGGACGCCGGCGTGTCGGTCGAGACGGTGTACAAGGCCTTCGCGACCAAGGCGGGCGTGCTCAAGGCGCTCTTCGACGTGTCCGTCGCCGGCGACGACGAACCGATCCCGATGGCCGAGCGAGACGTCATCCAGAAGGTGCGCGACGCCCCCGAGGCCGCCCGCAAGCTCGAGCTCTACGCCAAGCACCTGGCCGCCACCATGCCGCGCAGCGCCCCGGTCCAGCTGCTGGCTCGCGACGGCGCCGCATCCTCGCCCGACGCCGCGGAGGTCTGGAAACAGATCCGGCACGAAACCCTCACGGCCATGGCGATGTTCGCCTCGGGCCTCGCCGGCACGGGCCAGCTTCGGGTCAGCGCCACCCAGGCGCGCGACATCCTATGGACGTACCACGCGCCCGAGCTGTACGAGCTTCTCGTCCTCGAACGCGGGTGGTCGGCCGCCCGCTACGGCAAGTTCATCGCCCAGGCCTGGATCGATGCCCTGCTCGGCTAGCGCGCGCCCTACGACGAAGCGGCCCGGATCACGGCGTCGACGACGCTGCGGATCCGAGCGGCGGCTTGATCGGGGTCGGGCTGGCCGGCGTCGAGCCAGGCGATGACGGCGTCGATCGTCATGGTGGGCAGCAGTCGCGCCGCCCAGTTGCGCCATCGGTCGTCGGCGATGCCCGCCAGGTGGCGGCGGGTGATGTCGGCCGAGCCCTCCATGAGGGTGTCGATCGTGTCGCGGAACTCCGCTTCGCGCGCGGCATGGCGGTAGAGCAACCGGAAGGTGTCCGGATCCGCTGCGGCAGCGCGGATTAGCGCGGGGATGCTGGCGTCGTCGAACTCGTCGGGGCTGGTGGCCTGGCGAAGACGCGCGTGACCGCCCTCGATGACCTCCCGATACAAGTCGGCCTTCGAGGCGAAGTGCCGGTACAGGATCACCGGGGTGACACCGGCCTCCGCGGCGATGGCGTCGAGCCCCGTGTTCGCGAACCCGCCGCGGGCGAAGGCGCGCGTGGCGGCCTCGAGGATCTGTTCCCGCCGCTGGGCGCGGGGCAGCCGCCGGGTCGGCTCCGATCGGACCGCCGTCATCTCACCCTCCTCTTGTCTAGAGGATAGTGTACAAGTAGTCTTGTATAACCTTATATATACAAGGTAGGCGCCATGACATCGGTTCGTCCGGTGCGCACACCGGTCGGCGACCAGGCCTGGCTGGTCACCGAGTACGCCCAAGTGCGACGGCTGCTCGACGACGATCGGCTGGGCCGCTCCCATCGGGACCCCGAAACGGCCTCGCGCACAGGGGAATCCGCGCTGTTCGGTGGCCCGCTGGGCAACTTCGACACCGAGGAGGCCGACCACGCCCGGATGCGCGCCCTGCTGCAGCCCCATTTCTCGCCCCGGCACCTGCGGGCGATGGAACCCAGGGTGGCCGCGCTCACCACGAAACTGCTGGACGACCTTGCGGCCAAGGGCCCACCGGCCGACCTGCACGCGCGGCTGGCGCTGCCGTTGCCCATCCTGGTGATCTGCGAGCTACTCGGGGTGCCCTACTCCGATCGTGACCAGTTCCGCGCCTGGGCGGAGGACGCCGGCAACGTGCGCGACCACGCCCGCTCCGAGCGCGGGCTGGCCGCGCTGTTCGAGTACGGCCGCGGGCTGGTCGAGCGCAAGCGCGCCGATCCCGGCGACGACGTGATGACGCGGCTGTGCGCCACCGACGGCGTCTCCGACGAGGAGGCGGCCACGATGTCGATGTTCCTGTTATTCGCCGGGCACGAGACCACGGTGGTCCAGATCGGGCTCGGCACAATGCTTTTGCTGACGAACCGCGACCAGTGGCAGGCGCTCGTAGACAACCCCGCGCTGATCCCCAACGCCGTCGAGGAGCTGCTGCGAAAGACGGCCGGCGGCAGCGCGGTGGGCGGCGTGCCCCGCTACGCGCGCACGGACTTCGACCTCGACGGCGTGGCGATCCGCGCCGGGGACCTGGTGCTGCTGGACGTCGGAGCGGCCAACCACGACCCCGCGGTGTTCCCCGACCCGCAGCGCGTCGACGTCGCCCGCAAGGACGCGGCCCACCTCACATTCGGGCACGGCGCGCGCTACTGCATCGGGGCCCCGCTGGCCCGCATCGAGCTGAAAACCGTTTTTGGACAATTGATTCCACGATTTCCTTCCATGCGCCTGACGGTCGATCCCGCGACGCTGCCGACGCGCTCAGACGCGCTGGCCGGTGGGCTGGCCGAGCTGCCGGTGTCCTGGTGAGGCCCGCGCTAGCCAAGCGCGAACGCCCGGCGCACGGCGTCGACGGCGTCGAGGTCGCCGTCGAAGTCGATGCGCCGCAGCGCCGCCCGCCGCTTGGCCTCGCTCGCGCCGAGGCGCGCGGTGACCAGGTCCGCGGCGCCGGCGGTGATCTTCACCGAAGGCTCGCCGCGAGCGCCGGCGAGCCGCCCCTGCGTCACGGCGAATTCGAAACGGCGGCCGTCGATTTCGATGCGGATCGTCGCCTCCAGGCCGATCGCCCCGACCGAATCGAAGCCCAGCAGGATGCCGGCCAGCAAGCCGTTCAACGGCGTAACCGGGCCATCGCCGATCGGGTCGAGCCGGTCCAGGCCGAACCACGCGACGCTCCGCAGGACGGGCAGCGCCCGCTGCCAGCCCATGTCGCTGAGGGTGTACACGGTGCGCCCGATCGGTGCGGGCAGATCGGTCCGGTCGACGAGCCCGGCCTCCTGTAGCTCCTTGAGGCGCTCGGCCAGGAGGTTGGTCGCGATGCCGGGGAGCGCGTCGCGCAGGTCGCCGTAGCGGCGGGATCCGCCGACCAACTCGCGCAGGATCAGCAGCGTCCACCGCTCGCCGAGGACGTCCAGTCCACGGGCGATCGGGCAGTTCTGGTTGTAGTTCCTGCGGGACGCCATGACCCCACCCTAGCTCGGCTAGACATCTTTTTCAACTTATTACTTGATTTATTTGTCTCCCAGATCTAGGGTCTTGTCCATGAGCACCGAACCCGTCTTCCGAAACCGCCCCATCGCCGCGCTCGCCGTCATCTGCCTCGGCGTCTTCGTCATCAGCGTCGACGCCACCATCGTCAACGTCGCGCTGCCCACCCTGTCGCGCGAACTCGGCGCCGACACCGCCCAGCTGCAATGGATCGTCGACGCCTACACCCTCGTCATGGCCGGACTGCTGCTGTCGGCCGGCAGCCTGTCCGACCGCTACGGCAGGCGGGGCTGGCTCAACTCCGGACTGGCGCTCTTCGCGATCACCTCCGCCGTTGCCGCGCAAGTGAATTCGGCCGACGCGCTGATCGCGGCCCGCGCCGCCATGGGCGTCGGCGCGGCGGTGATCTTCCCGACCACGCTCGGACTGATCACCAACATCTTCACCGACCCAGTGCCGCGCGCCAAGGCGATCGGTCTGTGGGCGGCCATGGTCGGCGTCGGGGTCGCCGTGGGCCCGATCAGCGGCGGCTGGCTGCTCGAACACTTCTGGTGGGGCTCGATCTTCATGGTCAACATCCCGATCGCGGCCGTGGCCATCGTCGGCGGCATCCTGTTCGTCCCGAGTTCGCGCGACCCGGCGGCGCCCCGCGTCGACGTCCCCGGCCTGATCCTGTCCGCGGTCGGCATCACGACGCTGGTCTACACCGTCATCGAGGCGCCCACCTGGGGATGGACCAACGCTAAGACGACGGCCGGATTCGCCGTCGCGGCCGCCGTTCTCGCCGGGTTCGCGGCATGGGAGCGCCGCAGCACCCACCCGATGCTTGACGTCTCGGTGTTCGCCAACCGGCGGTTCTCCGGCGGCAGCCTGGCCGTCACCGCCGGCTTCCTGACCCTCTTCGGGTTCATCTTCGTGATCACGCAGTACTTCCAATTCATCAAGGACTACACGGCCTTTCAGGCCGGCGTGCGCCTGCTTCCGGTCGCCGCATCCATCGCGCTGGCCAGCATCCTGGGGCCCCGGCTGGTGGAATGGGTCGGCACCACCGCCGTCGTCGCGGGCGGCCTGACCGTGTTCGCCGCCGGGCTGGCGTGGGCGTCCACGGCCGACGCCGCCACGCCCTACAACCAGATCGCCCTGCAGATGCTGCTGCTCGGCGGCGGCCTCGGCCTGACCGTCTCGCCGGCCACCGAGGCCATCATGGGATCGCTGTCGGTCGACAAGGCCGGCGTCGGCTCGGCCGTCAACGACACGACGCGCGAACTCGGCGGCACCCTCGGCGTCGCCATCGCGGGCAGCGTCTTCGCGTCGGTGTACGCCGGACGTCTCGGCGCGGCCGCGTTGACCGGATTGCCGGCCGACGCGATGAAGCACTCGATGGCCTTCGCGCACACGGTGGTCGGGCGGCTGCCCGTGCAACAGGCGGGCCAGGTCCGCGCCGTGGTCGATCGCGCCTTCCTCGACGGCATGCAGGTGAGCTCCCTGGTGTGCGCCGGCATCGCGCTCGGCTCCGCGATCGTCGTGGCCTGGCTCTTGCCGGCCCGCGCGCGGCAGGCGGCGCCGTCCCACGAACTGTCCAACGCCTAAACCCCTCGCACAGAAAGGCACCAAACCAATGAGTTCATCCAGCACTTACGTCCTCGGGCACGCCGACGTGGAGGTGCAGCGGCTGCTCCTACAGGCCCGGCTGTATGACGACTTCACCGAGCACGCGCTGCGGCTCGCGGGGCTGCGGCCGGGCATGCGGGTGCTCGACGTCGGCAGCGGGCCCGGCGACGTATCGTTCATCGCCGCCCGCCTGACAGGTCCGACGGGAAGCGTGCTCGGTGTGGACGCCGCACCCGCGATGGTCGAACTGGCCACCGCCCGCGCCGCCGAAAAGGGCCTATCCACAGTGCATTTCACGCAAGCCGCGGTCGACGCGATCGACCTGGACGAACCGGTCGACGCGGTGGTCGGCCGGCTGATCCTGATGCATCTGCCCGACCCGGCCGCCACGTTGCGGCACCTCAGCTCCCTGGTGCGCCCCGGCGGTGTGATCGCGTTCTCCGAGACCGACATCGCCGCGACGCACAGCATCCCCGACATGCCGCTGTTCACGCGGGTCACCGACGGGATCGTCCGCGCCTTCGAGGCCATGGGCCTGTCCGCGCGCTTCGGCACCATGCTGCACAGGGTCTTCGCCGACGCCGGCCTGGGCACGCCACGGCTGACCCTCGGCACCCCGATCGGGACCGCGGCCGACACCGACATGCTGGCCTACGCCGCGGAGGTATGGCGGTTGGTTCTGCCCGTCGCGCAACAATCGGGCGTCGCCACCGACGGGCTGACCGACCTCGACGAGTTCGTCCCGCAATTCCGCCGGGAGGCGCTGGCGGCCGACGCCCTCATCACGATGCCCCCGATCATCACCGCGTGGGCCGAGGTCCGGAAATGACCGGCACCATTCAGGACCAGTATTCGACGGGCCTGTCACGCAACAGCATCGAGCGGGCGCTCGTCGCCGCCGGGAAGGATCTCGCGCGCCTCGAGCCCGGCGACCTGGGGCTGCTGGAGGACTTCCACACCATGGGCCGCATCGCCACCGCCCAGTTGGTGGACCTGGCGCAGATCACGAATGAGAGCGAGGTCCTCGACGCGGGCAGCGGGGTCGGCGGCACCGCCCGCTACGTCGCCGACCGCTACGGCGCCCGGGTCACCGCGGTCGACCTGACCGACGAATACTGCGAAACGAATCGCTGGCTCAACGGGCTCGTCGGGCTGGGCGACCGGATCTCGGTCCGTCAGGGCGACGTCACCGAACTCCCCTTCGCCGACGGCGCTTTCGACGTCGCCATCAGCCAGCACGTGCAGATGAACGTGGCCGACAAGGCGCGCCTGTACTCCGAGGCACACCGGGTGCTGAAGGCGGGCGGGCGGCTTGCGCTATGGGACATCGCGATTGGCGACGCCGGTGGACTCGACTATCCCCTGCCCTGGGCCGACGACCCCGCGCGCAGCCACCTGGCGACGCCCGACGAGTTGCGCGCCGCCATCGAGTCCGCCGGGTTCGCCGTCAAAGCGTGGAACGACCTCACCGAGCCGGCGGCCGCGCTCATGCAGGCCATCCTGGCCCAACCCGACAGCCCGCTGGGCCTGCACGCCTTCGTCACCGATTTCCGGCGGAAGGCCGAAAACCTCACCCAGGCCCTGGCCGACGGGCGCCTGCGGGCCGTCCAGGCGGTGTGCGAACGATGAAGACCCCCAACGAGATTCCGGACCAGCGCTACACGCTGGCGTGGAGCGGGGGCCGCGGCGAGGTCAGGTTCCTGCCGCGCCCCGACGGCTCGCGGTTGCGGTACTTCACGGGGGGAACCGGCCCGCCGCTGGTCCTGCTGCACACCGTGCGCACCCAGCTGGACTACTTCCAGCGCGTGGTGCCCGCGCTGTGGGACGACTTCACCGTGTACGCCCTGGACCTGCCGGGGATGGGGTGGTCCGACGTCGTCCCCGGGGCCCGCTACGGCGAGCCCGAATTGCGCGGCGCGGTCGTCGAATTCGTCCGGGCGCTGGACCTGCGTGACGTCACCCTGGCCGGCGAATCGATGGGCGGCGCGCTCGCCCTGTTGGCCTCGATCGAGCTGACGGACCGGGTGAAGGGCGTGATCGCGTTCAACCCCTACGACTACCCGGGCGGCCTCGAGCGCGGCGAAGATCGGTCCCGATCCCGGCCAGCGGACGCCGGTCCCGATGACGCGGGCGAACCAGTTGCCGG
>NZ_LZSE01000122.1 GCF_001665295.1 Mycobacterium sp. 1554424.7
GTCCCGCCGGCCGCGCCGCCGCCCTGACTGCTGGAGCCGCCGTCGCCGCCGCCCCCGCCGGGACCGAACAGCGAGCCGCCGCTGCCGCCGGGCCCACCGGCCCCACCGTCGGATTGGATGGACGCTCCGCCGACCCCGCCGTTTCCGCCGCCGGCGCCGAACAGCCCACCGAGGGGTCCACCATTCCCGCCGGCTCCGCCCGCTCCGGGTCGCAAACCACTGGTCAGCTGACCGGTTAACCCACCGGGGCCGCCGACGCCGCCGGAGCCCAACAACCCGCCGGCCCCGCCGGCCCCGCCGCTGCCGCCGTCGCCGTCGGGTCCAGCGGCGGCGCCGACGCCGCCGGCCCCGCCGAGGCCGCCGTTACCGAACAGCCAACCGCCGTGTCCGCCCATGCCGCCGGCCCGGCCGGGGCCAGACGCCCCGAACCCACCGGCCCCGCCGACCCCGCCGGCGCCCAACAGCCCGGCGGCTCCGCCGGCGCCGCCCGGCATGCCGTTTGCGCCGGAGCCGCCGGCCCCGCCAGAACCGAGCAACCACCCGCCGGGCGCCCCGGCGGCCCCGCTGCCCGCGGCGCCGGCGGCGCCGTTGCCGATCAGCGCGCGCCCGGTCAGCGCCACGCTGGGCGCGTTGATCACGTTGAGCGCCGCCGCCGGCAACAACACCCCGTTGGCGCCGGTGGCGCCGTTGCCGCCGGCCGGCGCACCGAGCCCGCCGGTCCCGCCGGACCCGCCAATGCCGAGCAGCACCGCCCTGCCGCCGGCCCCGCCGAGCCCACCGGCGAAGCCGGTCGCGCCCTGCGCGCCCGCCCCACCGGCACCGCCGTCGCCGGCCAGCAGGGCGCCGGCGCCACCGGCGCCGCCGGTCCCACCGGCCCCGGCCAGCGCGAACCCGCCGGCCCCACCGGTCCCGCCGAAACCGATCACGCCGGCGTCACCGCCCGCCCCGCCGTGGCCGCCGGTGCCGCTGCCGAAGTTGTTGCCGCCCGCGCCGCCCGAGCCGGCGGAGCCGAGCAGCCAGCCGGAGTGGCCGCCGGTACCGCCGGCCCCGCCGTCGCCGGCGAAGCTGGTGCCGCCGACACCACCGGGGCCGCCGTTACCCACCAGCAGTGCGCCGGCGCCGCCGGGCCCACCGGCCCCGCCGGCCCCAGTCGCGCCCAACCCGCCGGTGCCACCGGCGCCACCGGCACCGACCAGCGCGCCGCCGGCCCCGCCGGCACCGCCCGCCCCGCCTGTGTCCCCGGCCCCGCCGACCCCGCCGGCGCCGCCGCCGGCGCCGAACAGCCCGCCGAGCAGACCACCGGCCCCACCGGTCCCGCCGACGCCGCCGGCCCCGGCCGAGGAGAACCCGCCGACCCCGCCAGGCCCGCCGGCGCCGAACAAGCCGCCGGCCCCGCCGGTGCCACCCGTCCCGCCGGGCCCGAACGTCGCGAAGCCGCCCGTCCCGCCGGTCCCGCCGGTCCCTAACAGCAACCCGCCGTGTCCGCCCGGACCACCGGCCGCGCCGGCGCCGCCGGCACCGCCGGCCCCACCCGTGCCGATCAGCCCCGCGGGCCCGCCGGCCCCGCCGGGGTTACCGGCCGCGCCGGAACCGCCGGCGCCGCCGGAACCGAGCAACCACCCGCCGGCCCCGCCGGGGGCCCCGGTCCCGGGGGTCCCGGGGGAGCCGTTGCCGATCAGCGGTCGGCCGGTAAACGTCAGGCTGTATGCATTGAACGTGTCCAGCAGGTTCCGCTCCACGGCTTGCAGGCCGGGAAGCTGCAGAAACGCCGCACTGGTGGCCTCGGCGGCCGCGTAAGAGCCCGCGCCGCCGCTCAACGCCTGCGCGAACTGCTGCTGAAACGCGACCGCCTGGGCGCCCAGCTCCCGATAAGTCTCTGCATAGTTGCCGAACATCCGCGCGATCGCTGCCGACACCTCGTCGGCGGCCGCGGGCGCAATCCCCGTGGTCGACGGCGCCAATGACGCCGTAGCCTCCTTGATCGCCTCCCCGATTCCGGTCAAGTCCGCCGAGACCGCGGCCAAAGCCTCAGGTGCTGCGATTAAGAAAGTCGACATCTGCGGCTCCCATCACGTTCAACGGGGCGACTCGGACCGCTAACTGTAATTACCTAAAGCAGGTCTGTGAAGACCGCCTTTTCGGCTACGCGGGGTCCGATGTCCGCTATTTGCCAGGGACGCGATCCGCGCCCGTTCGACGCGGCGCGCTACGAGCCCGCCGCGTGGGCCAGGTCGATGGCGTACTGGCTCACGAAGGTGCCCGCCGGCGGATCGCCTTTGTCGCACGTTCCGTCGGATTCACCGGGACGCTTGATCCACAGGTAGGCGTCGGCGTGCGCGCCCGCGGTGCCGGTCGTGGGCGGAGTGCCCAGTCCTCGGCCGCTGGGGTTGCACCAGTTGAGCCCGGAGTCGGGCGCCGGGCCGGCGCCGTTCCGCGACGTGTCGATCACGTAGTGCGAGCCATTCGTGAGGCCCGAAATGGCCTCGCCGTAACCGATTTCGTCCCCGGTGGTGTAGAAGTTCGCGGTGTTGAGGCTGAAGCCCCGGGCCCGGGCGACATCGACCTTGTTGAGCCGGGCGGCCATGTCCTCGGCGCTATGCCAGCGCAGGTGACCACCGTCGACGTACACGGCCGTGGCCGGGCTGCGCGTCAGCGTGTCGACGGCATAGCGAATCAAGTCGTAGCGTTCCTGGCGCTGGTCGGCCGACAGGCAGTCGGCCATGGCGAGGGCGTCGGGTTCGAGGATGATCGCCGTCCGGGTGGCGCCCACTTGGGATGCGATCCCGTCGATCCATCCGCGGTAGTCGTCGGCCGTCGCCATGCCACCCGCGGCGAAGCTGCCACAGTCGCGGTGCGGGATCCCGTAAATCGCCAGAACCGGGATGGTCCCGGCGGCGGCCGCATCGCCGGTGTACTTCGCGACCGTCGATGCGGAGGAGCCGGGGACGATCCAGTACGCCTGCGGGGTGTTGGCGATGGCAGTCAACTCGGAACTCGGCGGATCGGCATGCTGCGCGGCGCGCATGGCCGCCGAGTTGGGATTGACGTAGAAGGGCATGCCGGCCAACGGATTGGCGTCGTCGGTCAACCGCACCGCCGGGTCGACGAGTTGGCTCGACCCGACAACGGCCGCAACGGTGAGGAGAGGGGCGATCCAGCGCGCGACTGCGCCGGCAGCTGAGAACGTCACCCCAGGAAAAGTAGTGCATTGGGCACCCGTCGCCGACGGCAGGTGACGGCGCGCAGGGCTCCGCCGGCGGGCTAGATTACCCGTATGCGGGTTGTTCGCCTGTTCGGTGCGGTCCTGGCGATACTCACAGCGGGGTTGCTGCTGGCAACCCCAGCCGGCGCGCAACCGCCGTCCAAGCTCACCGACCACATCACCGACAACACCGGGGCGCTGAGCGACTCGGGCCGCGCGGCGGTCAGCTCGGCCATCGACCGGCTCTACCGCGACCGGCACATCCAGCTGTGGGTGGTCTACGTCGACAACTTCTCCAGGATCAGGGCCGACAACTGGGTGAACCAAACCCGCAGCGCCAGCGGCATGGGTGACCACGACGCGCTGCTGGCCGTGGCCACGAACACCAAGCTCTACGCGTTCGATGTGCCGGGTCTGCCGGCGGCGGAGTTAAATGCGTTGCGCAGCAACCAAATTGATCCGGCGGTCAATGCCAAAGAGTGGAGCATCGCGGCGGTCGCCGCAGCCGACGGGCTGGACAAATCGGCAACCCCGCCACCCGCGCCGAAGCGCAACTGGGTGCCGATCGCGATCGCCGTCGCCGTCGCCGTCGTCGTCGCCGTCGTCATCGTGGGTGTCGTTCTTTATCGCCGGCGCCGACGCCACCGCGCCGCGCGTAGCGGCGGGCAGGTGAGCATCGACGGGCGCTCGCTGGCGCAAGCGTTGTCCACCGCGGACGACAGATTGCGCCAAATCTCCGATTACGTGGCCCGGCATCGCCAGAGCATCGGTAGCGAGGCCCAGCGCCGGTTCGAAGAGGCGCGACAGCATTTGGACGCGGCGCACAGCAAAGAAGCAACGAACGAACCCGATGCGATTGCCTACGCCAACCGGGCGTCGACGCTGGCCGCTCAGGCGCAAACGCTGGCCAACGCCGACGTCCAAGCAGCGCACCGCACGCCACGACGTCGAGGCACTACGTCCGCGCGATGATCCTGGGACCGCCCATCGGCTAGAGCCGAGTTGGCCAATATTGTCGTGACGTTGTCCTTGCCGAGATATCGCCCGTCGGGTGAGCATCGACTCATGGACATGACTCTGCGCGCGGCAGCCGTCCAGCTGGACGCCGTCCTCGCCGACGTCGGCGCCAACCTCGCCTCCGTCGAGCGCCTGGTCGACGAAGCCGCAGCCGCCGGCGCAACTGTGATCGCCCTGCCGGAGTTCTTCACCACCGGGATCGGCTTTCTGCCGGAACTTGCCGATGCCGCGCTACCGCCAGACGGCCAGGCCACCGATCTGTTGCTGAGCCTGGCCCGACGCCACGGCGCCATGATCGGCGGGTCGTTCTTAGCCAGGGACACCGACGGGAACGTGCGCAACGCCTACCTGTTGGTGACGGCGGAGGGCGTGGTGGGTCGGCACGACAAGGACCTGCCCACCATGTGGGAGAACGCGTTCTACATCGGCGGCCGCGACGACGGCGTGATCTCGGCCGGCGAGCTCACGGTGGGCGTCGCCATGTGCTGGGAGCTCATGCGCACGCAGACGGTGCACCGGCTCGGCGGGCGCATTGACCTGGCGATGACGGGATCGGGCTGGTGGTCGGTGCCGGGTTGGCACCCGTCGGCCGTCTTCCGCTGGATGGAAACCCGCAACGCCGCAACCGCCCGGCGAGCAGCCCAGTCCTTCGCTGGTTACGTCGGCGCGCCAGTACTGCACGCCGCCCACGCCGGCCCGCTGCGATGCCGGATGCCTTGGCTGCCAATCGATTACAGCGGCCGCTTCGAGGGTGGAACCATGATTGTCGGTCGCGACGGCGTGGTACTCGCCAGTGACAAGGACCAGGGTGAGGGCGTCGTCGTCGCTGATATCGACGTGGGCCGTTGCGCGCCGAAAGCACAAACGCCGAAAGGCTTTTGGCTGCATCGGCGTGGACTGCTGCCGTCCTCCGCATGGCATTACCAGCGGGTGCACGGTAGGCGCTATTACCGTCGTCATGTCGCTCGCAAATTCGATGTGGGCCGCGCCCCAAGCCCTGCCCGCGCGTAGCCGCTGGGTATGACGCTGTCCGGCATCTAACTCACAGCACTTCAGGGCCGGTTTGTGAGCGGCTTGTAGCAAGCAGGTCATCGTGGGCGCGCTTTGCCGCAACAACACTTTCGTACGGTTCACGCATGCGCCAACACACCATCGATGACTGGGACGCCGAAGACGTCGACGCCTGGAACAACGGCGGAGCCAAGATCGCGCGCCGCAACCTGATCTGGTCCATCTTCGCCGAGCACGTCGGGTTCTCGGTGTGGTCGATCTGGTCGGTGATGGTCCTGTTCATGCCGCAGAACGTCTACCACATCGACGCCGCCGGAAAGTTCTTCCTCGTCGCAATGCCGACGCTGGTCGGGGCGATCCTGCGCCTGCCGTACACGTTCGCGACCGCAACATTCGGCGGCCGGAACTGGACAGTGTTCTCCGCGCTGGTGCTCGTGATCCCGACGACGTTGACGCTGTATTTCATGGCCCACCCGCACACGTCCTACACGACGTTCATGATCGTGGCGGCGGTGGCCGGGTTCGGCGGGGGCAACTTCGCGTCGTCGATGACCAACATCAACGCCTTCTACCCCCAGCGGCTGAAGGGTTGGGCGCTGGGCCTCAACGCGGGTGGCGGAAACATCGGCGTCGCGATGATCCAGGTCGTCGGCCTGCTGGTGATCGCGACCGCGGGCAACCGTTCCCCGCACTTGGTGTGCGCGGTGTATCTGGTGCTGTTGTCCGTCGCCGCCGTCGGCGCCGCCCTGTTCATGGACAACCTGACCAACCAGCGCACCAATGGTCGTTCGATGATCGACGTGATGGCCTACCGCGACTCGTGGCTGATCGCCGTGCTGTACATCGGCACCTTCGGATCGTTCATCGGCTTCTCGTTCGCGTTCGGCCAGGTGCTTCAAATCAGCTTCCTGGCCAACCTGAGTCACGGCGCCAAGGTAACTCCGGCGATGACGGCCCAGGCGGCGCTGCACGCCGCGCAGATCGCGTTCATCGGGCCCCTGCTGGGCTCGATCGTGCGGCCCATCGGCGGTTGGCTGTCCGACCGCATTGGCGGCAGCAGGGTCACGCTGTACACGTTCGCGATGATGATCGCCGCGGCCGGCTGGCTTGTGGCGTTCGGGGGCAAGGGTGATGCCAGCCATCGTGCGCCGTCGGGCGGCATTCTGATCGCCTACGTGGCCGGTTTCGTGGCGCTGTTCGTCCTGTCGGGAATCGGAAATGGCTCGGTATACAAGATGATTCCGTCGATCTTCGACGCCAAGGCGCAGAGCATGGACGGTGTCAGCCCGGGGGAGAAGGCCGACTGGTCGCGCCGGATGTCCGGCGCGCTGATCGGGATCGCCGGGGCCATCGGCGCGCTCGGCGGGGTCGGCATCAACGTCGTGCTGCGGGCGTCGTACCAGTCGCCGGCCAAGTCGGCGACGATGGCCTTCTGGGTCTTTCTCGCCTTCTACGTGTTATGCGCGGTGATCACCTGGTTCGCGTACGTGCGCACGCCCGGCAAGGCGCGCGCCGCGAAGACCGCTGTGGCTGGGGAAGCACTTGCGCCGGCGGCGTGAACTGGTTGGAATCCAACAGGATTGAGCGAGCCGGCTACAAGAACGGCTTGATCGGGGCCATCCAGAGGGGCGAGAGCAGCACCGGGTCGGTCCAGGCCGGCCACAGGAGCGCCGGGTTGGCGCCGGGCGGCGGCCAGTTGTTGTCGTTGTTGTAGGCCCACACTTCCCAGGGATTGTCGTAGTACGACGCGGTTTCCACCAGGCTGAACCAATCTAGGTTCGGGTGCAACAACCAGTAGCCCGTGCCCACGAAGTAGCCGCCGAATGCCCATGCGGCGTAGCTGGTTTGGAACAGCGGGCCGAAGATTCTGTTCTGCCAAACGTGGACCTCTTCATGGTTGACCATGACGTCGTCGGCGCCCGGCCCGGTTCCCAGATGGGTGGTGACGTTACCCATCGTGGTGGCAAAGCCAGGCAGCCCGACGCCGCCGCGGTAGACGTGGGAACCGACGAGCGCGCTGAAGGCGGCGTCGTAACCAGCGCCGTTCGGGTAGAAGGCATTGATAGCTTGCACACCGTAGCCGAGCGCCGTGCCGGGGGAGCCCCACGTGTAGTCCAGCAGAAAGGCGGCCCAGCCGCGCCAGTCGCGGAAGTTGTAGATGCCCAACTCGCGCTGGACGAGCAGGTTCGCGTCGTTGATCGCGGCGTCGGCCACGCCGGTCCCGGCCGCGGCTCCGGTGCCGATCAACGGGTGGCCTGTCAACGCCTCGGTGGACGCGTTGACCTGCTGCAACAGCGACGCGCTCGCCTCCTCGGCGCCCAGGTATGAGCCGGCCGCCGCCGTCAAGGCCTGTACGAACTGTTGTTCAAATGCGCTGGCCCGGGTGCCCAGCGCTTGAAACTCCTTGCCGTATCCGGCGAATAACGCCGCCACCGCCTGCGACACCTCGTCGGCTGCGGCCGCCGCCACCCCCGTCGTGGGAACGGCGGCCGCCAGGTGCGCGGCGCTCACCGATGAGCCGATGCCCTCCAAATCCGAAGCGGCCGAAGTCAACCAATCCGGAGCCACCGCCAGAAGCGACACGCCGTTCCTCCTTATCCCTGTGCGGATGAAGCGTATTCACCTCTGGATCCGGGAGGTGCGTTTTCGACGCATCGGTAATCGAGCTGTTGCCAAAACCTTGACAGTGTCACTGTGACAGTGTCAGTATCGACGGATGGCCGATGTGGCGTCCTGGACGCTGGACGAGCTGGTGCGACGGGTGGCCGTCGGGCTGGCCGATCCGGCGTATCCGGGCGCGCCCAACGGTCGAGTCCGGGGCCTGCCCGATCGCCGGGTTGTCCGGTGGTACACGACGACCGGGCTCGTCGACCGGCCGACCATGCAGGGACGCACGGCGCTGTACAGCCCGCGGCACCTGCTGCAGATCGTCGCGGTCAAACGGCGCCAGGCCGAGGGCCGCTCGCTCGCCGACATCCAGGCCGAGCTGGCTGGAGCGACGGACGAAACGCTCCGCAAGGTCGCCGCCGTGCCCGACGAACTGATGGCGGCGGAGCCGGCGGGGGCCGAGGAGCCCGCGCCGAGTCCCGTTCGCCGTCAACGCTTCTGGGCTGATCCGCCCGCCGCGGCACCGGTGGCCAACGGCGACGGCGGTGACAGCGTCACCAAGTTGGCGGCCGTCAGCCTGCCCGGCGGGGCGCTGTTGCTGCTGCCCGCCGGGTCTGGGAGCGGCGGCCGGCCCGACGAAGACGACATCGACGCGATCCGTGCGGCCGCCCGGCCGCTGCTCGAACTGCTGGCCGAGCGTGGCCTGCTGACCCCTGATGAACGGAGCCCCTCATGACCGTCCGCATCACGTCGATGACCGACGCCGAGACCGATCGGGTGGCCGCCCCGGATGACGAGGCCGGGCTTGGCGCTCTAAGCACCGAGCGCGGCAACCTGCCGCTGGAGCGCATCGACGTGCGCGCCGAGATCACCGGGCTTACCAGCCGGGTCGAGCTGGCGCAGGACTTTGTCAATTCGTTCGACGTCCCCCTGGAAGCCAGCTACGTGTTCCCGCTGCCAGATCGGGGGGCGGTCACGGGGATGCGGATGACCGCCGACGGGCGGGTCGTCGACGCCGAGCTGCGCGAGCGGGAGGCCGCCCGTCAGGCTTACGACGACGCCATCGCGTCGGGCCGGCGCGCGTCCATCGCCGAGGAGGATCGGCCGGACGTTTTCACCATGCGGGTGGGCAACATCCTGCCCGGCGAACGGGTCAGCGTCGCTCTGACGCTCGTCGTTCCCCTGGCGTACGCGGACGGCGAGGCGACATTCCGTTTCCCGCTTGTCGTTGCGCCGCGGTACATCCCGGGCCGCGCGCTCGCGGATATCGCGGTCGGCGACGGGCACGCCGACGACACTGACGCGGTGCCCGACGCGTCACGGATCACCCCGCCGGTGCTGCTGCCCGGTTTTCCCCACCCGGTTCCGCTGTCCATCGAGGTCGGCATCGACCCGGCGGGTCTGTTGCTGTCTGAGGTGCGGTCGAGCCTGCACGCGGTGTCCACCGACGACGGCCGGATACGGGTGCACCCCGGGGAGCGCGCCAACCGGGATTTCGTGCTGCGGCTGCGTTACGGTGCCGAAGACGTCACCGATTCGCTTGTGCTGGTGCCGGATTCGGAGGGCGACGAAGGGACCTATCAGCTCACCGTGCTGCCGCCGGTGTCCAGCGCGCCGCGGCGTCCGCGGGACGTGGTGCTGGTGCTGGACCGCTCGGGCAGCATGGCCGGCTGGAAGATGGTGGCGGCCCGCCGCGCCGCGGCACGCATCGTCGACACGTTCACTACCGGTGACCGGTTCGCGGTCTTGACATTTGACGAGCGGGTCGACTGCGCCGTCGGTCTGCCCGACGGACTGGTCGACGCCAGCGACCGGAACCGCTACCGCGCCGTCGAGCACCTCGCCCGCGTCGACGCACGCGGCGGCACCGAGCTGGTCGCGCCGTTGCGGCAAGCGCTCAGGTGGTTGAGCGGCTCGCGCAACGGCGAGGCCCGCGACGCCGTCGTCGTCCTCGTCACCGACGGTCAGGTTGGCAACGAGGACCAGCTCCTGCACGAGCTGTCCGGCGACCTGCAGCGGGTGCGCGTGCACGCGGTCGGGGTCGACCAGGCCGTCAACGCCGGATTCCTTTGGCGCCTCGCTAGTGTCGGCGGGGGCCGCTGCGAGCTGGTGGAAAGCGAGGATCGCCTGGACGAGGCGATGGATGCGATCCACCGCCGCATCGGCGCGCCGCTCGTGCACTCGTTGTCGCTGCGCGCCGACGGGCTGGCAGTCGTCGAGGACACCGAGAGCCCGGCCCGGCTGCCTGACTTGTTTCCCGGGGTGCCTTTGGTGGTGAGTGGGCGGTATCGGGGGAGTGCGTCCGGTTCTCTGACCCTCCGCGGCGCGACGGGAGAGAGCGGAGAGTGGTCGGCCACCGTCGCCGGACGGCCCTACGATGCCCCGGCGGTGACCGCGCAGTGGGCCCGGGCGCACCTACGCGACCTCGAGGACCGCTACGCCGCGGCCGCCACGCCGGACCTGGAGAAGCGAATTGTCGCTACGTCATTACGGTTTGGTGTGTTGTGCAGGTTTACGGCGTTCGTCGCGGTGGACAGTCGCGTCGTTGCCGACGGTTTAGTCCCGCACCGCGTGATGCAGCCCGTCGAGGCGCCGGCCGGCTGGGAGCAGGTCCGGGCGCCAGAATATGCCGTGTTCGCGGCGGCTGCGGCGCCCCCGTCGCAGTTGGCCGGGGCCGCCGTGACGCCGAGTCAACCCGCGCCGTCCCCCAAGGCGCCGTCGTCGGGGAAATCACAGCCACGAACGGTCAAGCTGCGCAACGTGATTGCGGCGGCGGTGGTCGGCGCGCTGCTCATCGGCGGTGGCTGGACGTGGTCGGCGAGCCGGGACGGTCATTCCGCGCCGACGGCCGACGGCATTGTGAGCGGCAAGATTCCAGCATCTGAGGATAGGGGCGCCGCGGGCCAGACTTCCGGGACGAGGGCCGGCGTTCCCGAGAACACCGTCTCGCTACCGGAAGCGCCGCCACCACCGCAGACCCCCGCTGACGCGACCTTCAAACGCGACGTCATCACGACGGGGTCGATGCAGATGGTCGTCACCGAGCCCGCCCAGGTGGCCGACCGGCTCGTCACCGCGGTCAACGATGCCGGCGGACGCGTCGATTCGCGATCGGAGCGATCCGGATCGTCCTCGCCGACGGTCGATCTCGTGTTGCGCATTCCCGCAGACAAACTCGACGGGGTGCTGGCCGACGCCAAGAAATTGGGGACCGTCGAGTCGATGTCGATCGGGCACAACGACGTGACGTCGCAGCGCGTCGACCTCGATGCCCGCATCGAGGCGTTGCAAACGTCGGTCAATCGACTGCTGCAACTGATGGGCCGGGCCGGCAACGTCGCCGACCTGCTCGCGGCGGAGTCATCGCTGACCCAGCGACAGGCTGAGTTGGACTCGCTGCGGGCACAGCGCGCCACGCTTGGCGACCAGATTTCGTACGCGACAATCAACGTCAGCCTCTCGACCAAGCCGGCGGCGGTTCCTCAGCCTGGTTTCCTGAACGCACTTCGACACGGGTGGCAGTCGCTGCTCTCCGCTATCCACGGCGTCGTGATGGCGGTCGGATTCCTCATCCCGTGGCTGCCGGTGTTGGCCGTGGTGGCGCTAGTTCTCGTGTTGGTGGGGCGCCGCAGGCGTTTTCGCGGCACAGTCCGGCGAGGCTAGTCAGGCCGATTGAGCTCGTCGAACCTCGCCAGAGCGGTGTCGAGGTCATCTTCGTCGAACAGCTCCGTCCGTTTGATTTTGTCGCCGTCGTACGTGGAAAGGTCGATCGTGCGCCACTCGGCCTCAAAACCTTGGTGTGAGATCCCTTTCACTACCTGGGTGACGACCGCTCCTACCTTGCTCAACCGATGCACAGCCTCAATCCGAATGCCGGATCGCGGCGAGAGATCCCATGTTGCAAGAAGGTATGCGCTCAGACCACCGGCCGGGATTGGTGCGAGTCGGCGGTGATCGATATTCACCCAGTCGGCCGCCGCCTCGGGGAGTTGGCGTCTGTTGAGCGCTGCGTATGCGCGTGTGACGAGTGACCACGTGTGCGCGTGGGTAGCCGCCTCGCCCGCACGGTATCTCGCATCGAGCTCCTCGAAGGCCGAGTCGATGTCATCCGAGTCGAACAGGACATGCCCCGAGATCCGCCCGTCTGCCCCGATCTCGGCGATGACGAGCAACTCGACACCGAATTCTCCGTGCCGCAGACTGTGGTTCGAGAAACAAACACGGTCGAGGACTAGACGCTCGCCGCGGATCGCAACGGCGGTTACCGTGATGTTCGCGTCAATCTGATCGAGGGTGCCCATGTCGGCTAGTTGCTCAGCTCGACCTCGCCGGACCCCGGCGTTCACGACGCGGCGTCGATCGTCCGAGGAGATGTCGTCCGCAAGCAACCGGGCCATGCCATCCCAGTCGCGGGCTGCGTAGTAACTCCAGAAGTGTTCAGTTGCTTGGCTTGCTGCGTTCCGCAGGCGGCGCATCTGTGGTTGCAACTCGTCGAGGCGGGCCATCGCGGCGTCGAGGTCTGCCTCATCAAAGACCTCGACGCTGCTGTAGAGGTCGCCTTCGACTATGGCAACGACGATTGCCCGCCATTCGGCGTCAAATCCCTCTTGCGAGCTTCCGCGCGCAACCTGGGTGATGACCGCTCCTGAGTTACTCAGCCGATGCACCGCCTCGATGTGCACGCTGATGTCCGGCGTGAGGTCCCGCACGCTACGAAGATATCCTGCCAGATCCTCCCGCTCGTTCGTTAAGACCGTTCGATGGTCGATGTATACCGAATTCGGTTTCATGCCGGGAAGTTCGTGCCGATTGGACGCGGAATAGCTTTCCGCGATGACCGACCAAACGCGCGAGCAGGCGGCCGCTTCGCCGGCGAGATAACGGGCATCGAGCTCCGCGAAGGCCGCGTCGAGGTCATCCGGGTCGAACGCGACGCGCGTCACGATCCGCTCTTCAGCATTGATCTCGACGACGCTAAGAAACTCCATGCGGAATGGCTCAGGTTGATCCTGGTACCGGATACACGTCCGACACAGTTCGAGGCGAGCGCCGCGGGTCGCCATTACCGTGAGTGAAATGTCCGTGAGTCCCAGGTCGATGGCGCTCCGCATGTCCGCGATGGCGGCATCTCGACCGTATTGAATTCCGGAGTTCACGACCCGACGGCGATCGTCGATCGCAACGTCGTCGGCCAGGAAATCGCGTACGGCGTTCCAGTCATGGGCCGCAACGCAGGTCTTGAGGCGCTGGTGCACTCTGCTTGCGGCGTTTTCCAGTCGTTGCGCCTGCGGTTGTAATTCGTCAAACCGTGCGAGTGCGGCGTCGAGGTCTGCCTCGTCGAAGACTTCGATGCGGCTGAGCTGATCCCGCTCGACGAGCACAAGGACGATCTCCCGCCACTCCGCGCCGAACCCGTCTTGCGACGTCCCATGTACTGCATGAGTGAAGACCGCTCCGCGATCATTCAACCGATGGATCGCGTCGGTGAAACTCTTGACATCCTGCGCGACGTCCCACGTGGCTTCGATGTACGGGATTATTCCGCCGGGCGGGAAGGCTATCGTGCGCCGGTGGTCGATGCTGGCCAAGTCCGGCGTCGTCGGTGGCAGGTCGTGTCGATTGAACGCGGCGTAACCACTTGCGATGACTGACCACGTGTGCGCGTGGGCGGCCGCTTCGCCGGCGAGGTAACGAGCGTCGAGCTCTGCCAAGGCGGCATCAATGTCGTCGATGTCAAAGCCGATGTTCGCCACGATCCGGCCGTCGGCGTCGATTTCGACGACGGACAGGACCTCGGCGCTGATCTCATCTGGTCCCGCGGCGCGGTTCGAGGAACGGATATGAGAAAGGGCGAGGCGGGCTCCGCGCGTCGCAACGACGGTCGGAGTCAGGTTCTTCGGATCGACAACTTCCGCGATGGCTCGCAGGTCTGCGATGTGAGCTTCCCGACCGCGCCGTACGCCGCCGTTCACAACACGACGGCGATCGTCACTGCAAATGTCGTCGGCCGTCAGCTCGGCCATGGCGTCCCAGTCCCGAGCCGCAAAATGCGTCCAAAAGCGTTCACTGACACGGCTGGCGGCGTTTTCCGGTCGCGTCGGCGGATGAAGTTCCTCGAAGCGGGCGAGCGCAGCGTCGAGGTCAGCCTCGTCAAAGACTTCGTAGCGGCAAAGCAGGTCACGTTCGACCATGCAGACGGCAATCATGCGCCACTCGGCGTCGAAGCCGTCTTGCGAGGTTCCCGTCACCGCCTGTGCGATGACGGCTCCGAGGTCGCTTAGCCGATGCACCGCCTCGAGGTGGGCGTTGGCGTCCGGCGTGACATCCCACACCGAGCGCTGAGCCGCGCCCAGTGCAACCCCCTCGACCGATACGACCGGTCGATGGTCGATGTAAACCACATCCGGCGTCGTCGCGGCTGGTTCTTGTCGATTGAACCCGGCGTGGGCCCCTGCAATCACTGACCACGTGCGCGCGTGGGCGGCCGCTTCGCCGGCGAGGTACCGGGCGTCGAGTTCCTCGAAGGCGGCTTCGATGTCGTCGGGGTCGAAAAGCACTGAATTGAGTAGGAGGCCACTGGCGTCGACTTCCGTGAGCATCAAGTGCTCGGCAGTGATTGGCCGATTGACGTCGTCGGTGTCGCGATACTTGTCACGGGTCAGAGCGAGGCGGGATCCCCTGATAGCGATGGGTGCTACCTCTAACCGCCATGCTTCGGGAGCTTCGAAAATAGCGCGAACAACTTCTGGCCCCACCGCGCGTTCGTCGCGTAGCCCCTTTCGTCGATCCTCGTACCGCGCGTCGACGGCGTTCCGGGTCAGAACCGCTTCCACATCACGGAGATTGACTGCATCGGCTGTGCGCAATCGGGCTCGGGTCGCTTCGTTCTCGAGTCGCGATACCGGTCGATCGAGTTGGTCGAATCTCGCGAGCGCGGCTTCGAGGTCTGCCTCGTCGAATAGCTCGTTCCGACTGATCAGGTCACCGTCGACGGTGAAGATGTCAACCATCCGCCACTCGGCGTCGAAGCCGTTCTCCGAACTTCCGCGCGCGGTTAGGGTGACGACGGCTCCCAGGTCGCTCAGGCTGTGCACGGCCTCGATATAGATACGCACGCTCGGAGCGAGATCCCACGTCGCACGGGTAAATTCGTCCAGATCAACCGCCTCGACCGTTACGACCGGTCGGTGATCGATATAAATGGAATCTGGCGTCGTCGCGGGAAGTTCGTGCCGGTTGAACGCGGCACAGGCCCCGGTGATAGGCGACCACGTTTGCGCGTTGTCGGCCGCTTCGCCGGCGAGGTACCGCGCATCCAGTTCGGCGAAGGCGGCGTCGATGTCGTCTAGGTCAAAGATGACGACAGCCGCGATCGTGTTGTCATTGGCTTCGATGATGCCGAGCACTTCTACGATGAACGTCGCAGACGCTTGATCACGACCCGAGAAGCAGACACGACCGAGGACGAGGTTTTCTCCTCGGGTCGCTAGCGGGGTCCAGGCTACGTTCTTCGTCCCGACCTCGGCTGTGGCCTTCAGGCTTGCGATCTCTGCATCCCGGCCGCGCCGGATTCCAACGCCCACAACGGGACGGCGATCGTCGGTACAAATGTCGTCGGCGAGCAATGTCATAATTGCGACCCAGTCGCGGGACGCGAAAGATGCCCCTAAGCGTGCGGACAGTTTGCTAGCCGCGTTGTCCAGCCGCGGTGCCGGTCGACTGAGTTCTTCAAAGCGGGCGAGCGCAGCGTCGAGGTCGGTCTCATCGAAAATTTCACATCGGCTGATCAGGTCGTTGCTGACGGTCAGCACGTTGACTCCGCGGAATTCGACGGGGGAGCCTTCGTGCGAGATCGCATGTCCGGTCCAAGTGACCACCGCTCCGAGATCATCTAGCCGATGGGCGGTTTCGATGTAGACGCCGCCATCGGACAACATGTTCCATGCGGAACGGATGTACGACGTCAGATCACCGGGCGCAAACGCGATGCCGTGCCTATGGTCGATGTTGACCCAATCCGGTGTCGTTGGGAGTAGCTGCCGTTGGTTGAGCGCGGCGCACGCTTCTGTGATGACTGACCACGTGCGTGCGTGGGCGGAGGCTTCGCCGGCGAGGTATCGAGCGTCGAGCTCGGCGAAGGCGGCGTCAATGTGTTCCGGTTCGAATGCGACGACCGCCGCTAGCCGGTCGTCGCCGTCGATCTCGATGACGGTGAGCACCTCGACGAGGAACGCCTGCGGCTCCTGGTCGATGCCCGAGAAGCGGGTACGAGTGAGGGCGAGGTGTTCGCCGCGGATCGCCATGACGTCGATCCTCGGGCTGACGCCGATCTCGGCGACCACCCGCATGTCTTCCATTTGCGCATCCCGCCCATGCAGGACTCCAGCGCCCACCGTCCGGCGGCGATCGTCATGGCGCATGTCCTCGGCGAAGATTGTGTTCATCGTGTCCCAGTCGCGCGCGTCGAAGCATGCCCAGACGCGCTCGTTCACTCGGGTTGCCGCGTTTTCGAGCGGTGGTACCGGCCGGCTCAGCTGTTCGAATCTCGCGATCGCGGCATCGATGTCGGCCTCGTCGTAAATCTCGTAGCGGTTGATCGCGTCGCCGTCGACGATGAAGAAGCTGGTTATCCGCCACTCGGCCTCGAACCCTTCTCGTGACGTCGACTTCGCGACATGGGTGGTGACCGCGCCGAGGTCGGTCAGCTGATGAACGGCCTCAATGTAAATGCGGTTTCGAGGCGTGTCTTCCGTATCTTCCAACGAAGTACGAAGGTATGCCATTAGGTCACCAGACCCGATCGTTGCAAGCGGGCGATGGTCAATGTCTACCAAGTCGGGTGTGGCCGCGGGCATTTCATTTCGATTGAGCGCGGCGTACACCTCTGCGATCACCGACCACGTGTGCGCATGAGCGGCGCCTTCGCCGGCGAGGTACCGGGCATCGAGCTCCGCGAAAGCGGCATCCATGTCGTCGGGCTCGAACACGATGCGCGCCGCGATTCGCTTGTCGGCGTTGATTTCAACGATGGCAAGGACATCGATCAGGAATGCGTCGGGCGCTTGGTTGGGGCCCGAGTGGCGCGTGCGCGTAAGGATGAGGCGCGCGCCGCGGGTGGCAATGACCCTCGACGTCATCTTCGTGCCCCCGAGGTCGTAACCCGCGCGTATGCTCGCGAGTTCGACATCTCGGCTGTTTCGGAGACCGGCACCCACCACACGACGGTGATCCTCGGCGTAAAAGTCGTCAGCCAGGATTTCCGCTATGGCGTCCCAATCGCGGGCCGCGAACCGTTCTAGAAATCGATCGGCCACCTGACTTGCCAAGTTCTCCAGCCGTGGTGCCGATTGGGTGAGTTCGTCGAACCTCGCGAGCGCGGCCTCAAGGTCTGCTTCGTCGAATGCCTCGACGCGGTGTAGCAGGTCACCTTCGACTGTGAAAACGTTGATTGTCCGCCACTCGGCGTCAAAGCCCTCTTGTGAGGTTCCACGTGCAGCGTGGGTGATGACGCCTCCGAATTCGCTCAGCCGTTGCACCGCCTCGATGTGAACCCTGATACCTGGCATGAGGTCCCATACCGCACGAAGGTATTTGGCAAGACCCTCCGCCCCGGCCGTTACGACGGGCCGACGGTCGACGAAAACCGAATCCGTTGTCATGCCGACGAATTCGTTCCGGTTGGACCCGGAATAGGCCCGCGTGATGACCGACCATGTGCGCGCGTGGGCGGCCGCCTCGCCGGCGACGTAGCGGGCATCGAGGTCTGCGATGGCGTCGTCGAAGTCGTCGAGATCGAACACGACAACCCCCACGATTCGCTCGTCGGCGTCGATCTCGACGATGCTGAGGGCATCGTTTTGAATCGCCTCGGGTTCGTGGCCCGAGACGCGAACCCGTGTCAAGGCGAGGCGCCCGCCGCGGATTGCCAGGACGCCCACCATCATCATCGTGAAGCCGACATCAACCGTCGCCTGCGCATCTTTGATGTTGGCATCACGACCGTGCAGGATCCCGGCGTTCACCACTCGCCGGCGATCGTCGACTGAGACGTTCTCGGCCGATATTTGAGCCACGGCGTGCCAGTCGCCGGCCGCAATATACGAGTAGAGGCGCTCCCACACCCGCGTCGCGGTGTTCTCCAGCCGTGGTGCCGATTGGGTGAGTTCGTCGAACCTCGCCATAGCGGCCTCAAGGTCTGCCTCGTCGAACACCTCGCAGCGATTGAGCATGTCGCCTTCCACCGTCCCAATGGTGATCACCCGCCACTCGGCGTCGAAGCCTTCGTGCGAGGTCTCATGCGACGCGTTGGTGACGACGGCTCCGAGATCATTCAGGCGATGTACAGCCTCGATGGAATGCCTGAGGTCAGTCGTGAGGTTCCACGCGGCGTCAAGTAACGCAGGCATTTCACCGGAAGCAAACGATGCTCCTCGGCGGTGGTCAACGTTCACCCAATCTGGCGTCGTCGAAGGCATTTCATGCCTATTGAGTGCGGCGTAGGCCTGCATGAGGACAGACCACGTGCGTGCGTGAGCCGCCGCCTCCCCGGTGAGATACCTGGCATCCAGCTCGGCGAAGGCGGCTTCGATGTTTTCTGGGTCGTAAGCGACGCGTGCCAGGATCCGGTTGTCGGTGGAGGTTTCAACGATAATGAGCATCTCGATGCGGAATCCCCCGGTTTGGTGGTCTTCGCTGGAGATACATGTGCGGGACAGGACAAGCCGTTCACCTCGAGTGGCGATGATCGTCGCCGTACTATTCGTCACCCCAATGTCGGCGAACGCCCGCATGTTCGCGATCTCGACATCCCGACCGCGCCGGGTTTCGGCGTTGACGACCCGTCGATGGTCGTCGACAGACGTATCCGCGGTCAGTAGCTTCGCCATGGCGACCCAGTCGCGTGCGGCGAAGTACGTCCGGAAGCGTTCGTACGCCCGACTCGCTGCGTTTTCCAGCCGCGGTGCCGGCCGGCTGATCTGATCGAACCTCGCGAGGGCGAAATCCAGGTCCGCCTCGTCGAATACCTCCATGCGGGAGACCATTTCGCCGTCGGCCGTGATCAGAGTAACGCCCCGCCACTCGGCGTCGAAGCCCTCGTGCGAAGTTCCATAGCCCGTCCACGTGAAAACCGCGCCCAGGTCGTTTAACCGATGCGCTGTCTCGATGTAGATGTTGAGATTTTGGTCGAGATCCCATCCCGCACGTATGTATTCGAAACCTTCACCGGGCGCAAACGTTGCCCCGCGGCGGTGGTCGATGCTCACCGCATCAGGTGTCGTCGCAGGGAGTTGGCGACGGTTGTGCGCCACGAAAAAGCTCGCGATCACCGACCAGCTGCGAGCGTGGGCGGCTGCTTCGCCGGCGAGGTAGCGGGCGTCGAGTTCGGCGAAGGCTGCGTCGGTGTCATCGAGGTCGAACACGACGACCGCCACGATCCGGTCATCGGCGTCGATCTCGACGATGCTGAGGGCGTCGTTTTGAACCGCGTTGGGGTCGCGGCCCGAGACGCGGACACGCGTGAGGGCGACGCGGTCACCGCGGGTTGCCAGCGCGCCCACCACCGTCATCGTGAAGCCGACATCAACGGTCGCCTGGGTGGCTTCGATCGCGTCATCTCGACCGAGTCGGACCCCGGCGTTGACCACGCGCCGGCGATCGTCGACGGAAACGTTCTCAGCCGCCGTTTGACCCACCGCGTCCCAGTCGCGGGCCGCAATGTCCGCGTAAACGCGCTCGAATACACGCGTTGCGTTGTTCTCCAGCCGCGGTGTCGAGGGGTGCAGTTGCTCGAACCGCGTGATCGCGGTATCGAGGTCCGCCTCGTCGAACGCCTCAAATCGGTTGATCAGATCGCCTCGGATCCCATAGATGACGGCGATCCGCCACTCGGCGTCGAAGCCTTCCTGTGAGGTCTGCTGCCCGATATGGGTGCAAACCACTCCCAGGCCGGTGAGCCGGTGGACGGCCTCGACATAGGTACGTGTGTGTTGGACAAGGTCCAAACCGGCGCGGGCGTACGCGATTCCCTCGCCCGGCGCGAAGGCTGCTACCCGACGGTGGTCGATAGTTACCACATCCGCTGCCATCCCGGTCAACTCGTGGCGGTTGAGCGCCGCGTAGCCATCCACGATGACCGACCACGTGTGCGCGTGTGCGGCTGCTTCGCCGGCGAGGTAGCGCGCGTCGAGTTCCTGGATGGCGGCTTCGAACTGACTAGAGTCGAACGCGACCAGCGCCGAAATCCGCTCGTCGGCATCGATCTCGACTACATATAGGACATCCACGCGGAACGCGTCGGGCCCGTCGTCGATGCGTGAGAAGAGGGTGTGGGTGAGGACGACGCGATTCCCGCGGGTGGCGACGGCGTCTGACGCCGCTCGCGTGACGTCCAGCTCGGCGGCGGTCTGGAATTGCCTGATCATGACATCCCCACCGCGCTGGATTCCGGCGCCAAATACAGGACGGCGATCGTCGCCGTAATAGTCGTCGGCCAGTAGCTCCGCCATCGCGTCCCAATCGCGGGCCGCGAAGTGCGTCAAAAATTTCTCGATCGCTCGGCTCGCCGCGTTCTCCAACCGCGATGCCGGACGGCTGAGCTCGTCGAACCTCGTGAGCGCGTCATCGATGTCTGCCTCGCTGAACAGCTCCTCGCGGTTGATCAGGTTGCCTTCGACCGTGAGAAGGAAAACGTCCCGCCACTCGGCATCGAAGCCGCCTTGTGAGATCCCATGCGCCACATGGGTGACGACCGCTCCGATGTTGCTGAGTCGATGCACCGCAGCGATGTGGATCTTGGTGTCAGGCGAGTCGTCCCATGCCGCTTGGATGTACGCGATGAAGTCGCCGGCGGCGAAGGCCGCTCCGCGACGGTGATCAATGCACACCCAATTCGGCGTCGTCGGGGCGAGCTCGCGTCGATTGAATGCGGCATACCCCTCCGCGATCACCGACCACGTGTGTGCGTGAGGGGCGGCTTCACCAGCGAGGTACCGCTCATCGAGCTCGGCGATGGCGGCGTCGAAGTCATCGACGTCGAAGACGACGATCGCGGCGATCTGGTCGTCGGAGTTGATTTCGACGACGCCCAGCACATCGTTCAGGAACTCCGCGGACCCGCGATCGCGGCCCGAGCCACGCGCGAGGATGAGGCGCTCCCCTCGCGCCGCGATGACGACGGACGTCATGTTCGTGAACCCGGCGTCGGCGGCCGCCCGCAGGTTCGCGATCTCGGCGTCGAGACCGCGTCGGACCCCTGCGTTTACGACTCGCCGGCGATCGTCCGTAACGATGTCGTTGGCCAGTACCTTCGCGAGCGCCTCCCAGTCGCGGGCTGCGAAGCGCACCAAGTAGCGCTCGAACGCTTGGCTTGCCGTGTTTTCCAGTCGCCGCTCCCGCGGGCGTAGTTCCTCGAAGCGGGTGAGCGCTGCGTCGACGTCGTCGTCTTCGAAAACCTCCACTCGCAATGTGTCGGAAAGGAACAGAAAAGTGCGATCCCACTGCAATTCGTTCCCGTGTGCGTCGGTGCCTTCGATGACGAGGGTGGAGACGAGCCCGTGGGCGCCGAGCGCATGTACGGCCTTTGTCCAATAGCGGGCGTCGGGCACCAGTGTCCACAGCTCCTCGATCGCTCTCCCGTAGGGTTCCCCCGACCCGAACGGGACGCGTCGATAATCGGCAATCGCAAGTCGCCCGAGCATCGGCCCCGGCTCGTGACGATTGAGCTCCTCTATCCCGTCCGTTATGGGCTGCAAGACGTTTCGGTGGGCGGCCGCTTCGCCCGCGAGGTATCTGTCGTCGAGCTCGGCGATGGCGGCATCGACGTCGTCTAGGTCGAACGCGACGTGGGCCGCCAAACGCTCGTCGGCGTCGATCTCAATGACGCTGAGAAATTCGCTACGGAATGCCTCAGATGTGTGACCTTGTCCGACGATAGACGTGCGACATAGCGCCAGCCGCTCGCCGCGGATCGCGATGGCGGTCGACACAATTTTGTCGCCGCCGACCTCTGCGACAGCTTGAATATTGGTCATGTAGACACCCCGGCCGCGTCGGACGCCGGCGTTCACCGTGTGCCGGCGATCGTCATCGACCATGTTCTGCACCATGGACTTTGCCATCGAGTCCCAGTCCCGGGTCGCGAAGTACGCGTTCACACGCCCTAACACCCGGCTTGCAGCGTTTTCCAGCCGGCGTGCGGGCCGGGCGAGCTGATCGAATCTTGCGATCGCGGTGTCCAGATCTGCTTCGTCGAAGAGCTCCGATCTTCTTAAGTTGTCGCCTTCGACCGTCGATAGGTGAACTTCTCGCCACTCGGCCTCGAAGCCCTCGCGCGAAGTCCCATACGCGGTGTGAGTCACAACCGCTCCGATATCACTCAGGCGATGAACGACTTCGATGGAAATTGTGATGTCTTGGTCGATTTCCCATCCGGTACGAAGGTATTCGAGTAGCTGGCCGGAGCCGAACTTTGCTCCCCGGCGATAGTCGATGCTCTCGAAGTCTGTTGTGGTATTGGGGAGTTCATGCCGGTTCAGCGCGGCGTAGGCCTCCGAGATCGCTGACCATGCGCGCGAGTACGCGGCGGCCTCACCGGCGGCGTAGCGCGCATCGAGCTCCGCAACGGCGGCATCCAGATCTTCCACCTCGAATGTGACGGTTGTCGCTATCCGCTCGGCCGCGTCGATCTCGACGACATTCAGCGCGTCGTTTTGAATCGCCTCGGGGTCGCGGCCCGAAGCGCGAACACGCGCGAGGACGAGACGTTCGCCGCGAATCGCGATGGCGCTCACCATCGATATCGTGAAGCCGACGCCGGCGGCCGCCTGGAGATCGTTGATCACGGAATCTCGCCCATGTTGGATGCCGGCATTCACGACCCGGCGCCGATCGATCCCGGAATAATCGTCGGCGACCGTTTCGGCGACGGCCTCCCAATTGCGGTCCGCGAAGTGCGACCAAACCTGCTCAAACACGCGCGCCGCCGTGTTTTCCAGCTGCCGCGCCGCGCGGTGTGCCTCAGCCTCGAAACGCGCATGCGTTGCGTCGAGTTCGGCGAGCGCTGTGTCCATGTCTTCGACGTCGAAGAACATCTGCAGCGCGACTCGACCGTCATCGTCGATGGCATACAGGTGAAGCAATTCGTCGTACGGCGCCCCAGGGTCCACGTCTTCGGTGCCCAACACCATTCGAGCGAGAGCTAGGCGCTCGCCTCGCGCGGCTACCATGACGTGGCTGGTCCGGGCGCCCGTCTCGAGTTCGCGCCTCCATCCACGTCGCCACACCTCGGATGGCAGCGTAAGGCCGACGACCTTCCGGCGATTTTCGATCGAGACCTCGGGTGCGAAAAGCTGCTCGACCTCGTCCCAAGCCCCGCGGTGAACGGCGGCCATCACGCGTTCGCCCACTCGCACGGCCGCGTTGTCTGGTTCGACGTTCGGAGGTTCGGGTGGAGCCTCGGTCACCGGCGGGACGCGCTCGTAAACTCTGGTCGCCGCATTTTCCGACCGCCGCGCCCTCGGCTGCTCCTCCTCGAATCGGGCGTGCACGGCGTCGAGCTCGGCCATTGCGGCGTCGATGTCTTCGACGTCGAAAAACACCTGCAATGCGATTCGACCGTCGCGGTCGAGGCAGTAGAGACCGAGCATTTCGTCGCGTGGTGCTCCTGGGCTCACGTCGGCCGTGCCAATTTCGAGTCGGGCGAGGGCCAAGCGCACGCCTCGTATGGCGATAACCAGGACTCGAAGTCGGAGTGCGCCCTTCTCAGTTAGGCGCCTCAATTCGCCAGGCGACAAGTCGTCCCGGGTAAAGCCGCCGGTAATCTTTCGGCGACTTTCGACGAAGACCTTCGGTGCATACAACCGCTCGAATTCGTCCCATGCGTCGCGATCGATAGCGGCCGCGCCGCGCCGGATCGCTTGCACGCATGCGTTGTCCAGCTCACGACTCGGCGGTTCCGGTGCGGTCGGGGGAGGCGGAACGGCGCGCGCGCCGAGAACTTGTCGCGCCCTCTCGGCAAGTGCCGCAGCGCCTTTCCGCTCGTACAGGCCGACGGCCCGTTCGGCGGCGGCCCGCGCCCCAGCAACCTCGCCGGCGGCGCCCAAAACCGTCGCCAGGGAAAGACACGCGTCGGCGTGATCGACCAACGCGTCGGTGCGTTCGGCCAGGCCGACGGCCGTCTCGGCGACGCGCCGGGCCTCGCCGTGATCGCCCGCGCGCGACAGCAGCCGCGCCCGAAGCGTGCGCCACGCGATCGACGGCTTCAAGGCGTGACCGGCGAGACGCTCGCTCTCCGTGCACAATTCGTCGGCCTCGGCGTCTCGGCCGAGCGTCAGACAAGCGCGACCCAGCAGCGCAGCGGTCTCTGCCGTATCGGCGTCGAGACCCATGCGACGAAAGCCGTTGTAGGCCTTGCGCAGATGCGGCTCGGCCGCGCCAGGATCGTCGACGACTAGCTCGACGATGCCGGCGAACTGTTCGACCTCGAGACGAGCGTGGCGCAGACCGAGCTCGGTGACCGTTCGCCGGGCCGAGTCGATCATCCGCCGCGCTGCCGCGGCACGGCCTCGGAAGGCCTCCAACACGGCCTGGCACCGCGTCGACGTCGCCTCAACTGCCGGCGAGTCGGTCGTGATTCGCAGCAGCCGCACCACGTCAAGGCACCGCCCGCCCGCTCGCGGGACCGGGTTCGGGCCCCACAGCGCCGCGAGCGGCGCGTTCGCCAATACCGCGTTCACTCGCCGGTGTTCACGCGCGCGACGAGCCGCGGTGAGGGCGTCGTCTAGCGCAATCTCGCAGTCGCCGATCCTCCCGAGCCGTGCGAGGCACCCGGCTCGGACGGTGTGCGCCATGGCTTCTCCGGCGGCATCATCCAATCCGGCAAGCGTCTCGGCGGCCGCGCCCACCGCCGTCTCGATCTCGTCCAACCGTTCGGGTTGGGTCAGCATGGAAAGCTGGCCGTCGAAGCATGTCGCCCATGCCGTCAACCGGGCGGAATCGACTGTTGTCCCTTGCAATTGAGAGACCGCGCCCGCCGCCGAAGCCACGTCGCCCGCGGCTAGCAGCGCTTCGCAGCGCGCGATCAGCAGCTCGGCGGTCTGGTCGTCGCGGTCGGGCAGCTCGTCGTCAACCTCTTCCAGCGCGTGCAGCGCCCGATCGTAAAGTTCGGCCGCGCCTTCGTAGGCCAACCGAGCCATCGCCTGATCCGCCGCGCGCCGACAGTACTCGACGGCCTTGACCGCGTTTCCCGCCCAAGCACATTCGAAGTAATGGTGAGCCAGCTCGGCGAGCAGCTCGTCGTCGGCGCCGGGCTCGTTCTCCAGGGTCGTGGCGATGCGCTGGTGCAGCCGCATGCGCCGTACCGACGGCAGCTCGGCGAGCAGCGACTGCCGGACGAGGGCGTGGTTGAACCGGTAGTGACCGCCGGGCTCTTCGATGACAATGCCGGCCTTGCAGGCCTCGTCGAACGGGTCGACCAGGTCGTCTCCGACCACGCGCTCGACCAGCTCCAATGCGAACCGACTGCCGACGACCGCCGCCGCGGCAAGGGCCTTATTAGTTTCCGGTGTCAGGCGAGAAAGGCGGCGGCTCACCGCCTCCCGAACTCCCTGCGGCAGGGTGCTCTGATCCCACCGCCCACCACTTTCGTCGACGTGCCGCAGTGCCTCGATGAGGAAGAACGGGTTGCCGCCGGTGACTGACGCCAACGCCCGGGCCAGCTCTTCGTCGTTGTAGCCGGCCTCGGTGACGTAGGCGGTCACGTCGTCCTCGTCGAGCCCGCCGAGTTGCAGGCGGTTCGCGGTGCCGTCACGGTGGAGGTCGGCGAGCATGGCCGAAAGTGGGTGGGAGCGGTCAAGGTCGGTGCTGCGGTAGGTGCCGATGATCTGCACGCGGGCCCGCTCGCCGAACCGCAGGAGATGCCGCAGGAGCAGCAGCGTGGGTTTGGCCGCCCAGTGCAAGTCATCGAGGATCAGGACGACGGGCGCGATCGCTGACGCGACACTCAACAGCGCAACGACGGCGTCGAAGAGTGCGTAGCGTTCGGTGTCGGGGTCGGCGCGGGTCGGCGCGGCCAGATCGGGGAGGACATCGGTCAGCCCGGGGACGAGCGTCAACAGCGATTCCACGCCGCGCAGCCCTCTAAGCCTGCCGGGACCTAGGCACGGCACCAGCGAACGCAGGGCTTCGGCGAACGGCTGATACGGCGCTCCGAGGTCCTCGTCGCAGCGGCCGTAAATGACAAGCGCGCCTTGGTCGTAGGCCTGCCGCGACCATTCGCCCGCGAGACGCGTCTTGCCGACGCCCGGCTCGCCGGCGATCAGCACGGCGTTCGTGCCACCGGCGAGCGCGGTCTGCCAGGCGGAGAAAAGCCGTTCGAGCTCTTGCCCGCGACCGACGAAGGGCCCGGGGCCGGCCAGCACCGCGGGCAGGTTCGGCCGCTCCAGAGGCGCCTCGCCCGGGACTTCCTGATCACGTTCTTCCGCGGTTTCCGGCCGGAGCTCAAAGACGTGCTCGGGGCGCGCGAGGTTCTTCAGCTGGCGCGTACCCAGGTCGGCGAGCACGACGTCGTCGGGCAGGGAGTCGATGACGAGCTCGGCGGTCGCTCCAGAGCACAGGATCTGGCCGCCCGCCGCCAACGACCGCAGCCGCGCGGCACGATTGACCGCCCGACCGAAGTAGTCGCCGTCGCGAAGCTCGGCCTCCCCGGTGTGCAATGCCACACGGACGCGCATGGGCTCCCGTAATGCCCACGGCTCGTGGACGATCGCGTCTTGCAGCTCTAGCGCGGCGGCCGCGGCCGCCGACGGCCGCTCGAAGACCGAGAACGTGGCATCGCCCTCGCCGCGGGTCTTGATCAGCCGTCCTCCGCGCGACGTGACGACCTGTTCGACCAGCTCGTCGTGTCGCGCCAGCGCCACCCCCATGGCCGCAGCGTCTGCCTCCCACGCGGCGGTTGACCCCTCGATGTCGGTCAGCAGGAAGGTCACCGCGCGGGTTACCCCCGAAACATCCTGTGCTCCAGGCATTTCCAGCGCGGTGTCCTGCGCGACGATCGCTGTCTCGAGTCGGCGAAGTTCCGGCCCGGGGTCGACGCCCAGTTCATCGGCCAGCAGCGAACGCGCCCGTTGGTAAGCGCCGAGGGCCTCGCCCTGCCTGCCGGCGCGGTAGAGGGCGAGCATCAACTGGCCCCAACGCCTTTCGCGCAGCGGCGCGTCGGCCACCGCTGCTTCGAGCTCTCCGATGATCTCGGCGGCGCGTCCCGTCGCGAGCAGGGCGTCGGCACGGTCCTCCACCAGCGCGGCGTGGCCCTCGATCCACCGCGTCCGTTCCGATGTGCCCCGGCGGCCGTCGGGCAGTTCGGGGATTCCGCGCCAGAGGGCGAGCGCCTCCTCGAAGCGGGCCACCGCTAGACCGGTGTCGCCGGCCGCCGCGGCATCGCGTCCCAGTCGCGCGGCCGATTTGTAACGCGAGGCGTCGACCTCACTATCGGCCAGGGTCCAACCCCCGCCTTCCGTCAAAACGACACCGTCGCCCAGGGCGCGACGCAGCAAGGAGATATGGGTTTGCAGCGCCTTGGCAGCCGTACGCGGCGGATCTTCGCCCCACAGCAGCTCGACGAACGTGTCGGCCGACACGACCGAACCGACGTGCAGCCCGAGCATGGTGAGGATCGCGCGAGGTTTCGCGCCCGGAATCGTGACCGGCATGCCAGCACGCCGGACCTGGAGAGGTCCCAAAACCCCCAGTTCCACCTCTAGAAGAGTAGTCACGTCTGCAATCGTCGGTAAGACGATTCAACAAGCAGTCAAGATCGAGTAAAAGCTGGCGTACCTGGATCTTCTGGGGCTGCCAATCCCTTCGCACCCGCCGATTGCGATCGAACAGCAATCACCGTCGGTCACACCTCGACGGCGGCGGCGATCTTGTTGACCACCTCGCCGGCCTGGTCGGTGGTGTCGAATCCGCACCAGAGCGTGTCGATGACGACGTTGTTGCGCACCCCCAGCGCGCGTTGGCAGGAGAAGCCGCGGCCGGCGTCGAGGGTCTGCACGAGGCTCAACGTGCTGTCGGTGGCTGCCAGTCCGCCGAATTTCCAGGCGACGGGATTATCGCCGGGCTGGGTGATGGTCAGCGGCCGGTTGGCGCAGGCGGCCCACCGCGGTTTGGCGTGGTTGAAGAACTGCTGGGCGACGTCGGCGTCGCGGAACCTGACCACGGCCTGAAGGAGGGCGTGCTTCTTCCGGTCTGGCGAATGAGCATTGTCGAGGAACTGCCCATCCAGCGCGACCCAGCCGCTGTCGCGGTAGATGGTGGCCTCGACCGGTGAGTAGGCGTCGAGGCAATTCCGATCGGACACTACGTCGTCGCTGTGCGACATCTCGGAGATCGGCCTGCGCGGCGTCATGTTCGCCGTTTGTCCGACAGCATTGACGTCCTTGGCGCTCAACAGCAGATTCGCCAAGCGCGCGTTGAGGATTGGCGCGGGTTGCTCATGTCCCAGGTTCGGCGCCGCCGCAGGCCGTCCGGTGGCGGACACGCTGCAACCGGTCAGCATCAAGCACAGGCCCACCACGGCGAGCACGATGTGGTGGGTGCGCGCTGCACGATTGCCGGCGGGTTCGGTTGCCTCCATTGATGTTGCAGTCATCTGCCGCTCTCCTACCCAGTCGTCTCACCGCACAACACCGCAACTGCGATTTAAATTCACTGGGTCGCCGTTTTTTGCCCGGTGTGCGCTCCACTGTGACGAGAGGAACAGCAAAAGTGGTTGTGAAGTGCCGGTTATGAGCTATCTATGGGTTTTCGCATGAACTAAGGGATTACTTCCGGCCCGGATAGACGATCGCCTGGCTCACGCTGCCGCCATTGACGGTCGGCCCGAGCAACGCGGCGAACGTGTTGGCGGCGGGGTCGTAGGCAAGCAGCGAAGTGCCGGGACCGCAGCCCGCCTTGGCCATGAGGACCAGCTTGTCGCCGCTGACGCCGTTGACGACCACACTGTCGGACAGGCCGGGAACCTTGACCCGGGTGGTGTGCCCGTCGGGAGTCAGGCGGGACAGAAAAACGGTGCCGCACCCGCCGATCGACTGCAGGAACGTGCCGCTCGGCAACTGCCATGCGTCCGTGTCGCCGAGGTCGCCGCTGAATCCGGGATCACGCCCTTCTCCCGAGTTGATTGCGGTCAGCGCGGTGGGCGTCGTGCCGTCGAGGGGCACCTGCCACAGCTGTCCGGTGTGGGAAAAGCGGGCGGCATCAGTGCAGTTGGCGAGGACCACCGTCGACGTCCACCATCGAATTGGTGAGCACACGGTGAGGTTCCCGGGGACCGGCAGCCGCTTGCCGGGTGTCCCGTCGCTGCCCATCAGGGCAAGGCCGTCGACCGTACCAAGGACCAGCTGCGTGCCGTCGGGTGCGGGCAGAGCGCCGCCCTTGTACTCCGGGCCCACCGGATATGTCAGCTCCTCCTTGCCGGAGACGTCGACCCGCTGCAGCGTGGGGCGAGCCGGGTAGTGTCCCCTGCTGATCAGCACGCCCGTGCCGTCGGGACGCGCGAACGCAACGGGGCCGCCGTCTGTGATGGGGAATCTGGTCTGGTTGCCGTTGCGAAGGTCGACCGCGACGGCCGATTCGTCGTACAAGGACCCGGGTTTGCTCGCGTACATAAGGGCGTGGGTGCGGTCACCCGACCAGTCGAGCAACCGGGCGGTGGCCCCAGGCTGGAACGCGGTGATCGGGTAGCGCCCGCCGGCGGGGTCAACCAGGTACAGCGTCGTGGTGACCTTGCTCGGGTCGGGCTCGTTCGGGTCCCGTTTCTCTCCGGGCCAATGGCCGATGGCCGGGCTCCATAGGGCAAGCATCCAACCCGGGCCGACCTGCGACCACGGGATGGTCTCGATCGCGGCCTCGACACCGTGGGCCGCCGGCTGTGCCTCCGCCACCGTGCTGCCCGAGGGGCCATGCGCGGCAGGGGCTCCGGTCGACGGCGCGCACCCGGCCAGCACCGCCGCCAGCGCGACGACGACGACCCGGGCGCGCCATGCCCTGGCAATGTCTTTGCGGTTCATGGTGATTCGTTTCCTTTTCCGGGTTCAGGCCAGCATTGATGCGAGTTCGATGCGGGGGACTGCGACTTTGTGTGGCCCGGCGTTGTCGTGCACCACCTGGTCTTGGCCGAAGAAGAAGATCACCGCGTCGTCGGTTATGCCGAAGTTTTGGTACGTCGTCTCGTCGAGATCGGCTGAAGGGGCGTCCAATTCGGCCCTGACAATCGGGTTAAGCAGCTCCAGCGGCTTTGCCCCTGGTTTGAACAACGTGTCGAACGTGATGGGGACGCGCTTGGTGAGGTCAAAGTTGAACGCCCGGTACGTCGTGTTCGGGTGACCTTCGTGGGCGAACCCGGTGTCTTCGTCAATCACGAGCACCAGGCTTTGGGTGCGGGCGTCCGGTTTTCCCGAACGGTAGGTCTTGGCCCTGACGGCGTACTGATATGGCCGTTTACGGCCATCGCGTGGTCCGAACATGGCGACCCAGTCGACGAAGTTGTCGCGATCCCGTTTCAGGAACGCGGCCACCGCCGGCATCTCCGGGTAATCGATGGGAAAGCTCATCTCGATCTTGTAGGCGGGGGTGGCACTCAGGACGTGGCAAATGCCGTTGGGGCCCACGTTCCCGCCGAGGTCGGCGCACGCCGATTGCCCCTGCGCCACAGTCGATGTGGTGGCAGTAGCGGACGGTGCTGTCGCGCTGTGTGATGTCGAGGCCGCGGGCGTTCCGGCGGTTGTCGTGGAACATCCCGCCGTTGCCAGAGCCGCCGTGACGAGCCCAACCGCCAGGGCCAGGGTGACCGATGTTGTCTTCATGCGTATAAGGCTGCGGGGGAGGCCTTGCGCGATCCTTGCGTGAACCTTGCGTCAGTTGACGGCCTGAACTCCGTCCCGCTTCATGGTCAGGTCGCCGCAGCTGATGGTTGCCGCCGAGGTCCATGCCGGGTCTTGAATCGACGTTGCGGTGACGGTATCCGAGCGGCCGATCGTCGCCGCGGTGCCATTCAGGTCAATCTCGGTGCGGCGCACCGTCAACAGGGGTGTGCCGTGTATGTCCCGATCCTGTAGCAGTCCGACCAGGCGACGGCCGTCGCCGAGATCACTACAGCCGATGCCGTCGCCATTGCCCCTCCGGTGACCAAGGTCGAATCGGAATTCCTTGTCCTGCGGATCGACAACCGGCGTGATGGTGCAGCCGGACACCGCGTACAGGATCGCTTCCCGGCCGGCATCGACGATGATCTGATGGTTGCCGTCCTGTTGGGCGTCGATCAGCAGGGCGGAGCGTTGAAGGGGGCTGGGGCTCAGTATCTTTGCCTCGCCGTAGCCCTGGTTGGTCGTGATGCCGACGACCATGTCGGTGATCCACAGCGTGGCCGGCTGGCCGTAGACATCGCTGACGTCCTTGCTCGCCGCGCCGGGCGGGGGCCCGCCCGGTCCGCACCCCGCGTCGGCGACTGCGGGCGGCGCGATGAGAACACCGAACGACGCCATCGCGATGGCGAGGAGTAGCGGCAGCTTCGGCTTCATTTCTGGTCTCCTGGATTTAGTTTGACTACGTTGTGGTTGCCCATGTCGGCGACGTAGACGCTGCCCACGGCGTCCACCGCGACCGTTACCGGGTGATTGAGGCCGCTGAACGGCAGCACGATCGGCTTGTCCGCCCCGGCCGCCAACTTCAGCACCTGCTTGCGCACGGCGTCGACCACATACAAACTTCCGGCGGAGTCCACCGCCATGCCTGCGACGCTGCCAAGGTCGAACGGCAGCACCGTTTCGGTGTCCGTCCCTGCCGCCAGCTTCAGCACCTGTCTGAAGTCGCCGGTGTACACGTTTCCGGCCGAGTCCACCGCCATTCCGCCGACGCCGAGGATGTGTGTGAACGGCAACACCGTCGGGGTGTGCGACCCGGCTTCGGCCTTCACCACGTGGACAGGCCGGCAGCACCCGCCGTCGGGGTACGCCCCACCGCCGTCGGCGCCGTAGGCGCTGCCGGCGGCGTCCACCGCGAGTAGTTCGCTGCGCAAGCCAAGATCGGGCAACGGCAGCACGGTCTGCGCGTCCGATCCAGCCGCGAGCTTCACCAACTGTTCGTGTCCGGTGTCGACGACCCACACGGCGCCCGCGGCGTCCGAGGCCACACCGGCATCAGCGAACTGCGGCAACACCGTTTGGGTGTTCGACCCCGCCGGCAGCTTGATGACGCGGCGGTTCACGTAGGGGTGTCCCGCTTGGTCTTTGGTGTGGCGAAGGTCGGTGACGTACACGTTGCCCGCGGTGTCCACCGCCAGATCGTGGGGGTTTTCGAGGCCGGTGAACGGCAGCACGGTTTGTCGGTGCGCCGGCGCTGGGGTCGGTGCCGTCGCGCGCGGCGGCTGTGGTGTTCCGCTGCATCCGCTGATGCCGAGGGCGGTCACCGCGAGGAGGGCCAAAGCCGCGATTGTGCGCCGCATCAGCCCCTCCTACCGCTGGCCCGGGTAGGGCACCGCGTGGATGACACCGCCGCCGTTGACCGGAGGCCCGAGCAACACGGTAGAGGTGCCGGCGGCGGGGTTGAAGTCGATCAGGGCCTGACCGCCGCCGCACCCGGCCCTGGCTTTGAGCTCGAGGTGGCCGTCGTTGACGCCGAGCACGGCGACGCTGTCGCTTTTCGCCTCGGGCACCGAGACCTTCGACGTCGTGCCGTCGTCGTTGACCTTGGCGAGGAAGATGACGCCGCACGCGCCGGTTGCCTGAACGTACCTGCCGGCGGGGACCTGCCACGCGTTCAAGTCACCGTAGTCGGGGCGGTGCTGCCCGTCGTTCGGCGCGGTGAGAGCGGTCGGTGTCCCGCCGTCGATGGGCACCAGCCACAGCTGCGATCCGGCGGAGCCACTGCAGCGCGCGACGGCGATCGTCGAATCGGCGTCCCAAAACCGCGTCGGCGTGCAGGCGGACTCGCCGGCGATCGGCAACGCCTTGCCGGCCGCGCCGTCGTTGCCCATGAGAGCCAGGCCGGAGGCCGTGCCGAGCACCAGCTGCGTGCCGTCCGGAGTGGACAGATACCCGTCGAAGTTCTGCTCGACCGGATACGTCAGCTGATGGTTGCCGGCGAGGTCGACTCGTTCGAGCGACCCGGGCTTCGACTCCTTCCACTTGTACAGCAGCACCGCCTTACCGTCGGGGAGCGTGTAGCGCGGATTGACGCCGATGCGGTCGACGGTGAACGTGGACTTCGCGCCGCTGCGTACGTCGACCTCGGTGATGACCGTCCGGTCCGTCTCCTCCGTGGAGAACAGGGCGCGCGTCCCGTCGCCCGACCAGTCGACCAGCTTGGGGCTTTGACCCCTGCCCGGCGCCGGGAAGGTGGTGATCGGGTAGCGGCCACCGGCGGGGTCGACCAGGTACAGCGTCGTCGGCGCCGTCTCCCAGGTCGGCGTGCCGGGCGGAGGCGTCTCGCCGGGATGCAAGCCCGGAACCGGGCTCCACATGGCGAGCATCCAACCCGGCCCGACCTGCGACCACGGGACGGCCTGCAGCGGGGCCTCGACGCCGTGGGCCGCCATCGGCTGGGAGTTTTCGGGTTCGGCGTGCGCGGCCGGCCCGAGCGCGATCGTAGCGGCGGCCGTCGCCATTGCCATCAGCGCAAACATCGCGCGGGGCGTGGTGGTCTTCATGTCCGGCTCCTGAGGTAGGTGTCCGGGTCTGCTGCCCGGTCACGAAGAGGCTCCGGCCGACGCCTTGCGCGATTCTTGCGTGACGCTTGCCTCGGGTCGGGACGGCGCGCGCAGCAAATAGCTGCATCGCCCGGGCACCTCGGGAGATACTGCGTCGATACCCGAGGAAAAGAGGCGGTGGTGGTGGACTCGCGCGTCGGTACGACGTTCGGCAAGTACAACCTCACGCGCCTGCTCGGCAAGGGCGGCGGCGGCGCGGTGTACGAGGCATACGACACTGGTAAGGGGCGAACGGTCGCCCTGAAGATCCTCGCCGAGGAGTTGTCGACCAACGACACCTTTCGGACCCGGTTCCAGCGCGAGTCCCAGGCGGCGGCGATGCTGCAGGAACCGCACGTCATCCCGATCCACGACTGGGGCGAGATCGACGGCAGCCTCTACATCGACATGCGCCTGGTGCAGGGACAGACGCTTCTCGACCTGATCGGGCAGGGCCCGCTGACGCCCGCACGGGCGGTGGACATCATCGGTCAGGTCGCCGCCGCGCTGGACGCGGCGCACGGCGAGGGACTAATCCATCGCGACGTCAAGCCGCAGAACATCATCGTCACCCCGGCCGACTTCGTGTATCTCGTCGATTTCGGCATCGCACAGACGAAGGGCGACCCCCGGCTGACGACCGTGGGAACCCAGATCGGCACCTTGAATTACATGGCGCCGGAACGGTTTAACGACAAGGCGACGACGCCCGCGGTCGACGTCTACTCCCTGGCGTGCGTGTTGTACGAGGCGCTGACCGGGGACGCCCCGTTTGCCGGTGACAGCCTCGAACATCTGGTGGCCGGCCACCTCGTCCTGCCGCCGCCGCGGCCGAGCGCGGTGAATCCGCGCGTTCCGGCGGCGCTCGACGAAGTCGTCGCCCGCGGCATGGCCAAAGACCCCGACGAGCGGTACGCAACGGCGGGCGCCCTGGCCCGCGCCGCGCGGCGCGCGTTGGGAAGCTCCTCGGCCGACGCGGACAGCACCCGACCGTTTACGGCCGCTGCCATCGCGTCCGGGATCGCGACGGACGAGATCGCCACCGACCAGCTCCCCGAGAGCCGTTCGGGCGACCGCAAGCGGAGGTGGCTGCTGCCCACCGTGATCGGGCTCGCGGTGGCCCTGGTTCTCGCGGGCATCGGTGTGGTCGTCGGCCTTTTCGCCCATTCGCCGACCGGGCAGCCGCCGGTTTCGCCGCCGCGCGCCGCGGTGCCGCCGCTGATCACGGGACCAGACCTGAGCACCCTGCACCAGTCCTGCGACCAAGGCTTCTCCCTGCAGACGGCGACTGGGTTCGGCACCCACGCCGGACGCGGGACCCCGGAAACCTCATGCCTTTTCGCCAACAGCGTGCTGACCTCCTACTGGGCCGAATATGGCGACGCCAGCCCACTGCCGCGGGCCGTCTCGGCGCCCGGCGCCGTCGACTGCAAGACCGTGCCCGGCGCGCTCTGCAACGGGTCGAACTTCCTCATGCACTGCCAGCAGCATCCCGGCGACAGCTGGATTACCTGTGTCGGCGGCAGCGGCGCCCGCGTGTACCTGTGGTGACGGCGAAGGGAATTGCGATGGCCCACGATCCTCTCCGGTTCGGGGTGTTGGGACCGTTGCAGATGAGCGCCGACGGCACCGACATTCCGCTGGGCGCGGCCAAGCAGCGCGCCGTGCTGGCCACGCTGTTGATCAATCGAAATCGCACCGTCCCGATCGACTCGCTGATCGACGCGGCGTGGCAGCAGAATCCGCCGCCCGAGGCGCGGGCGAGCCTGCACGCGCACGTGTCTCGGCTTCGCCGACTGATGGGCAGCGCAGGCGCGGACGCCGCCTCCGTTCTCGTCAGCGCCCAGCCGGGGTATCGGCTCAACGTGCCCGACGACGCGTGCGACGTCGGGCGCTTCGCCGCCGAACAAAAGGCCGGAATCGAGGCGGCCGCCGCCGGCCGGTTCGACCAGGCCAGCCGCCACCTGTCGACCGCCTTGGCCGAATGGCGTGGCCCGGTGCTCGAGGACCTGCGCGACTTCGAATTCGTGGAGGCCTTCGCGGCCGGGCTGGCGGAGGACAAGCTGGTCGCGCTGACCGCGCGGGCGGAAGCCGAAATCGCTTGCGGGCGAGTTCATTCGGTTATCGGTGAGCTCGAGGCGCTGGTGGCCGAGCACCCGTACCGAGAACCGTTGTGGGCGCAGCTGATAACGGCGTACTACCTGAGCGAGCGCCAATACGATGCGCTCGACGCGTACGGCCGGCTGAAGACGACGCTCGCCGAGGAGTTGGGCATCGACCCCGGGCCGACGTTGCGGAGTCTGCACCAGCGGATCCTTCGCCAGGAGCCGCTGGACGTCAAACAGGTAGCGCGCGCGACGGCGACACGCGTTGTGGCGACGCTTCGTCGGCCCACCGAGGCGGCCCGGGAGTCCGTGGTCGCCTACCTGCGCGGCGCCGACGGGGGTCGTCACCCGCTGCGGGGAGCGACCACCAGGATCGGCCGCCTCTCCGACAACGACATCGTCATCGACGACGACACCGTCAGCCGTCACCACGCGGTGATCGTCGACACCGGGAACAGTTTCGTCATCACCGATCTGCAGTCGGCCAACGGGGTGGACGTCGCGGATGTACGGATCCGCACCAGCGCGACGCTGGCCGACGGTGACCGCATCAGCATCTGCGGCCACGAGTTCACCTTCGAAATGGGTTGAAGCTGAACGGCTTTGGGCTTGCTCAGGCCTGGGAGGCCGCCTTCGGCCGATCGGTGACTTTTACGTCGCGCCCGGCGCCGGCGGACATGGTCGCGGCCTCGCCCCGGGCCAAACCGATGGTCGCGGCGATCACGACCACGAAGGCCACCGCCAGCAGGAACCACTCGGTGCCGTCGGCGCGCAAGGTCTCGCCGAGCACGGTGATTCCAAGGACGCCGGCCACGACCGGCTTGGCGACGATGATCGTCGGCAGGGAGGCGGTCAGCGCGCCGGCGCGATAGGCCGACTGATGAAAGATCATGCCGGCGACGCCGGCGAACAGCCAGGCATACAGCTCGGGGGTGTGCCACAGCTGGCCGGGGTGGTGTTCGATCACGTCGACGACGCCCTTCATCAGCACCGAGAACACCGCCAGCAACGAACCCGCGACCGCCGCCAACAGCAATGCCGCGGCCGGACGTTCCGACCAGATCCGGGCGCACGCCAAGAACAGCAGCAGCGGCGGGCCCATCACCAGGGCCACCACCAGCCACGCTGTCAGCGTGCCGCGTTCCTGGCCGCCCGCCGGCTGCCCGACCGCGATCACGACCGCCAACGCCGCGGCCAGCAATATCGCCCACAGCCATTCGCCGCGGCTCACCGGATGACGGGTCACCCGCGAGTAGATCGGCAGCGCGAACAGCAGCGCCGTCACTTGCAGCGACATGACCAACAACACCGAGCCCTCGTCGAGGGCCCAGGCCAATAGCAAGTAACTCGAGATGTCGCCCAAACCGCCTATCCACCAACGCTTGTCGCGCAGCAACATGCCGAACAGCGTCAGATGGCCAACCGGCTTGTCGGTGACCTCCTGCGCCGAGCGCTGCCGGATGACGTTGCCGACCGCGGATGCCAGCGCGGCGCACAGGGCGAGCAGCACGGCCAAGTCCGTATCCGACATGGCATGACCTCCTCACCAAACCCCGTTAGCTAGCTCGTCCCAGCGGACCCGCGCCGAAGCGGCTGACCGAATACTCACCAATCTAACCCCGCCTACCGGGAGGGGCGCGGCGACGGCGGCGCGGTGGCCTTCAGAGCGGGAACTTCGTGGCGGTGAGCTGCTCGGACAGCTCCCACAGCGCTTCGGCCTTGGTTGCGCGCTTGGCCGGCCAGTTTCGCCAGGTCGGCTGGCTGCGGCCGTACAGGCCGAATCGCGGACCGACAAACGTGTTGCCCGGTAGGTCCTGCGATGCCGCGTACAACGTTTGCCGGGCGCCGAAGTCGGCGTCGGTGGACACGATGCGGTCGACCGCCAGCACCGCGGCGTCGCCCAATTTTCGACCGGAATTGCCCTGCAGGTTCGTGTGCGACCAGCCGGGGTGCGCGGCCAGCGCACGCAGCGAGGAACCGGCCGCATCCAGGCGCCGCTGCAGCTCGCTGGTGAACAGCAAGTTGGCCAGCTTCGACTGGCCGTAGGACAGCCACGCCGAATACCGCCGGGACCGCCAGTTCAGGTCCTTGAGGCTGATGTAGCCGATGTGATGCAGCAGCGAGGACACCGTCACCACGCGGTCGGTGAGCCGGGGCAGCAGCAGGTTGGTCAGCGCGAAATGGCCGAGGTGATTGGTGCCGATCTGGCCCTCGAACCCGTCGACGGTGATCGTGTGCTTGGTGGCCATGATGCCGGCGTTGTTGACGAGGACGTCGACGCTGCCGATGTCGTCGGCGAAGCGTCGCACCGAGGAAAGGTCCTGCAGGTCGAGCGGGCGCACCTCGACGTGACCCGTCATTCGCTCGGCCGCGGCGTCGCCCTTGTCGGTGTTGCGCACCGCCAGGATGACGCGAGCGCCGACCCGCGCCAACTCCCGCGCGGTCACCTCGCCCAGTCCGCCGCTGGCGCCGGTGACGATCGCGGTACGTCCCGCGAACGACGGCAGATCGGCTGCTTTCCAACCAGACATGGCAGCCACCCTAGCGGCGAAAGGGCAAGGGCCGTTCCGGGCAATGGTTTTGGCGGTGGTGCCTCGCTGGCCGCGTTCGCGTCGGCTGGCGCACTTTGGCTTCGCGGGTATCGTGCGGTCATGGACAGCGGAATCCCAAGTGCACGCCGGGTGCAGCGTGGGTCGGGGGTCCCCGCATGTATCTAGGGGTCATCGTCAATCCGCTTGCGCGCAAGAATCGTGCCGCGCGGCACGATGTCGCCGCCGATCTGCGCCGCATTCTCGGCCCGTGGGGTGAGGTGCACGAAACCACCTCGGTGGCGGAGCTGCGCGACGCCTGCGAACGGCTGTACCCGCGGGTCAGCCACCTGATCAGCGACGGTGGCGACGGGTCGCTGAACTGGTTGATCAACGAAACCCGGCACTGCTCCGACGATCCGGACCGCTGGCCGACCTTCGTGCCCAGCAACGGCGGCAGCGTCAACGCCGTCGCGCGGAAGGCGCGAGTGCGGGGGAGGCCCGAAGCGGTGCTGCGCGCGCTCGTCGCTGCGGCCGAGACGAATCAGCCTCCGCCCGAGACGTTTCTGGACACCCTGGCGCTCGACGGCGAAACCGCGGACGGCGCAAAGTTTTATCGGCTCTGCTTTGGGCTGGCCGCCGGGGGCGTCGGAAACCGGTTCTACGACAAGTACTACGACAACCACACGCACGGCCGGGCGGACGTCGTTCGAGTGATGGCCCGCTCGTTCGGCGACTATCTGCGCAACAAGGTGGCCCCCGGGCGGGCCACGAGCTCCGACTATGCGACCCGCCTGTTCTCTCCGACGCAGGCGCGTGTGGTGATCGACGGCGACGAAGTCCCGACGCGCACGCACACCTTGCTGCACGCCGGCGCGATCGACCTGCATATCGGCGCCGGTTTCCGGCTCTTCCCGAAAGCGTCCGAACCTGGCGCGCTGCACTTCCAAGCCGGCTACCTGAGGCCGTCGCGGATCATCGCGCACCTGCCCGCAGCGCTGCGCAACGGAACGCTTCCCGGCGATCTGGTCCGCGACGTCAATGGCGACGAGATGATCATCGAGGCCGAGGGCGAGCCGCTCTCGCCGATCATCGACGGCGAGCGTTTCGACGGCATCGTCCGGCTGGTGGCCCGCGCCGGGCCGCGTATCCGCATCGCCCAGGTCGGTCGTCAGTCACCGGCCGCGCTCGAAGCGCGGCCGCTACGCGATGCGATGTCGCGCGGGATCGATCCGCGGGGTTCGACTTCCTGACAAGCGGCGCTACCGTCTGGCCCCGATGGTGCGCGTGATCTGGGCCGCGAGTTTGGGGTCGCTGAGTAGTTGGTCCACGAGCGTGGCGAGAACCTCTTGTCCGGTGACGCGAGCGACGCCCAGGCGGTCGGCGGCGTCTCGTTGCCAGATGTCGAGGGCTCGGTGCTGGGCGGGCGTGAGGTCGACCGTTCGTCGTGTTCGAGGATTGCGTGTGCGTCCGAGCGCGAAGCGGTCGGTCGGCGCCGCGGCCATGCGGTCGGGACTGCTCATCGAAGTGACTCTCTCGTCGTAGGCGGTGCGGGCTCATCAGTAAGTCAGGTTTCAGTATATCCGTAGATTATGAGGCGTGCCCGCGTCGCCGTGGGCCCCGGGACGGCACCGCGGCGCCGGTAGGGGCGCGTGCCCTATTTCGTCCGCGCATGAAATGTCCGGGGCCATGGCGGGTCTTTTGGGACGAGAGAAATCGACCGTTGCAACGACACCGGAATTGCAATGAACCCTTTCGGTCGGTCAACCGGTTGAGCGTCAACTATTCGACTCGACTGAACCGCGCATGTCCGTACCTCAGTATCGGCGTAACTAGGAATTACCTGCGGTTAGCCGAGGGATCGTCGTACTGAGCTACTGAACCCAGTATTTACAACAATTGGTTGCGGCGCAACGAAAAAATGGCCATGTCGGCGGCTCGCTGTGGGATGCATCACGCGCAGCTGTGAAATTAATGTGCGGCCCCAAAATCGCTTTGCGTGGGATTGATTATCGGGGCTACCGTGGAGAAATTCCGCCGTAGAAGTTCTTGTTCTGATTTCGGCAAAGACGCACCACCGACCTGGAAGGGGAGCGACTCCGCCATGGAGACTTTGATCGACTACTTGCGGATGTGGGAGGCGCGGAAACCGGAGCAGACCCTGTTCCGGTTCGTCGACGCCGACGGCCGCGAGCTCGAGCGCCACACCTATCGGAGCTTCGCGGAGCGGACGCGTGAGCTGGCCGCCTACCTGTCCACGGAGGCCGGGCTTCGGCCGGGCGATCGGGCGCTGCTCGTCTACGCACCCGGTTTGGAGATGGTGGCCGCGTTCTACGCCTGCGCACGCCTCGGGGTCATCGCCGTGCCGGTCAGCCCCCCGCTGCCCATGGCGTTCGAGGCCGGGCTTGCCAAGCTGACCTTCATCGCACGGGACTGCCAGGCCAAGGCGGTGCTGTCGACCAAGGAGCTCGAGTCCGGTTTCCGTGAGCTGCTGGACCAGCGGCAGGGCGCGACGCTGTGGCCCGACGCCGAGCGGCTTCCGGAGCTGCCGTGGGTCGCCACGGATGCGACCCGCGACTTCGGCGGGGACCCCGTCGCCGACACGCCGGGCCGGGTGCTGTTCCTGCAATACACGTCCGGTTCCACCAGCGACCCCAAAGGCGTTGTCGTGACCCACGCCAACGTCATCGCCAACGCCTCGGCCTTCCCGGACAGCGAGGTGGTGGCCAGCTGGTTGCCGCAGCACCACGACATGGGCTTGATTTCGGCCTATCTGTTCATCGTGGTGATCGGCGGGACCACGCACGCGATGTCACCGGAGGAGTTCCTCAAGCGGCCCTCGTCGTGGCTGCGCCTGATAAGCGACGTGCGCGCCACACGCTCGCCCGCACCGAACTTCGCGCTCGAGTACTGCTTGCGTGAGGACAAGCTTCCCGCGTCGGAGCTCGAGGGCATCGATTTGAGCAGCCTCGAGTCGCTGCTTATTGGCGCGGAACCCTTGCGGGCCAAGACGTTTACCCGGTTCCGGGAGCGCTTCACCCCCTACGGCCTGCGGCCCGACGCCGTCACAGGCGCCTACGGCCTGGCCGAGAACACCCTGATCGTGTCCGTGCGGGGGCGCCAGACGCTGGCCGTGAACAAGCGGGCTCTGCAGCAGAACGTGGTGCGGGTCGAGAAGGCCCTGCCGGAGAACAACAACCAGACCCCGCTGGTGAGCAGCGGCAAGCCCACCGACGGAAACGTCGTCCGCATCGTCGACCCCGAATCCCGGCAGGCCCTGGGGCAGGGCAAGGTCGGCGAGATCTGGCTGGACGGACCGTCCAAGGGGGGTGGCTACTGGCACCGCCCCGATGTCACCGCGGAAACCTTCGGCGCTCGCATCGCCGGCGACGACGAACACACCTATCTGCGCACGGGCGATCTCGGCTTCCTCTACGAGGGCGAGCTGTTCGTCTGCGGCCGGACCAAAGACCTGATCATCGTGCGCGGCGTCAACTGCTACCCGTCCGACATCGAGGCCGTGGTGGAACGCGCCGCCGCGCAGGTCCGGCACGGCTGCGTCGCCGCGTTCTCGGTCGAACGCGACGAGGAGGAGGCGTTGGTCGTGGTCGCCGAGGTGCGCGACGGCAACGACCTCCCGGACGGCAGGGTCCTGGCGCGAGCGATCCGCCGGCACGTCCACATCGATCCGCACACCATCGTGTTCGCACCGCCGCGCAGCATCCCCAAGACCACCTCGGGGAAGATCCGGCGCTCGTATACCCGCCAGCTGTGGCTGGACGGCAAGCTGCCCGCGCTGGCGAGCTGGGTTAACCAGACGGCCCACCACACCCACAACGGGCCACACGCCAGCGCGGGCCCACTTGCGCGGTTCCGCAATCTCATCGAGAGCTACGACCTCACCGGGTACGAAGACTGCTCCTTCGCGGATCTCGGAATCGACTCGCTGGCGCTGGCCGAGCTGCGTGCGGACCTGCAGGCGCTGCTGGAAGAGCACGGGGCGGGGGAGCTCGCCGAGGAGGTCAACACGCGCCTGCTTCAGCGCCTGACCGTCGCCGAATTCTTCCGGCTCATGCGGGAATTCGGCGATCGGTCCGCCCAGCCGCTGGAGACGCTGCGGCGGGCGCTGGATCAGATCTCCGCCAGGTACGAGGCGCAGGAGACCGAGCAGATGCGCGCCGACGCGCAGCTGCCCCTGCCGCCATTACCGGTAGCCCAATCGGGCCCGGCGAGCGACATCCTGCTGACCGGCGCCACCGGATTCCTGGGGCCGTTCCTGGTCCACAGCCTGCTGGGGCGGACGTCCTACACCCTGCACGCGCTGATTCGCGCCACGGATGCGGCGCACGGCCTGGACCGGATCATCGCCTCCCTGCACCGGGCCCGGCTGTGGTCCCCGGATCTCGAAGCCGAGGTCCGGGCGCGGGTGCGGGTGATCTGCGGTGACCTCGCCGAGCCCAAGCTGGGAATCGGTGAGGCGGCGTTTCAGCGACTGGCGGGAAGCGTCGACGCCATCATCCACAACGGCGCGTTGGTCAACTATGTCCGCACGTATGACGCCCTGCGCGGCCCCAATGTGCTTGGGACACACGAGCTTTTGCGCCTGGCGATGACCGCCCACCGGAAGACCTTCCACCTGGTCTCCAGCACGTTCATCTACGGCTGGAGCACCGAGCCCGTGGTCGGTGAGTGGGATGCCAACACGAAGATGAGCGGCCTGGACTTCGGCTACTCACAGACCAAGTGGGTCGCCGAGCAGTTGGTCCTGGCCGCGCAGCGGCAGGGACTCGACGTGCGCATCTTCCGGCCCTCGCTGATCTCGCCCACCAGGGCCGGGTTTGGCAGCGAGGACGACATCCTGGTCCGCCTGACGGCGTTCATGATCGAGCACGGGCTGGCCGTCAACGCGCTCAACCAGCTCAGCATGTTGCCGGCCGACCTGATCGCCGATCACATCGTCGCGCTGATGGACCTCCCGCCCGAGGCGGGCGCCGTTTTCAACATGACCGCGGATGACTATTACAACCTGACGGACATCACGCGGTTCCTGTCGGAACGCTACGGCTACCGCTTCGAGTACCACGACATCCCGTCCTTCGCCGAGCAGCTGAACCGGCGGTGCACGCCGCAGGATCAGCTCTATCCGCTGGTCGATTTCCTCACCCGCTCCGCGAACAAGATCGCGGCGATGCGGGAAAAGCGTTACGACAACACCCAATACCGGCATGCGCGTACGCTGGCGAAGGTCCACCTGCGGGAGCCGGCCCTGGCGAAGACGGTCGACAACCTCGTGCGTTTCCTGCGTCAGGAAGGTCTGATCACCGAGGCCGAGGGCGAGGCTCAACGCAGTGCCTAGCTACTGTGGGGGAGTTGAAGATGTTCACAGTTGACGACCAGGCGGCGGGTCCCCACGACGCGTCCCTCGATCACGAGCGGATCGTCCTTCAGGCGCGCGACGTCGACTTCGACTGGGCGAAGCTGCCTTTCTACTACGTGCCCAACGAGCCCTTCACCACCCATTTCTGCAACGTCCTGCACCTGTTGCTGCCGGCCGGCGAGGAGTTCATTGTCGACGCGTTCAAAAACACCCTGCCGCTGATCAAGGACGATCAACTGCGCCTCGACGTGCAGGGGTTCATCAGCCAGGAGGCGATGCATTCCCAGGCGCATTCGGGTGTGCTCGGCCACTTCGCGGCCAAGGGCATCGACGTGACACCGTTCACCGACCAGATGGCGTGGCTTTTTCAGCGCCTCATCGGCGACCGGCCCGGGTGGAGTCGGCGACGACGGGAGAGCTGGCTGCTCGAGCGGGTGTCGATGGTGGCGGCCCTCGAGCACTACACCGCGATCCTGGGTGAGTGGATCCTCGACACCCCGCAGCACGACGCCCTGGGCACCGACCCGGTGATGCTGGACCTGCTGCGCTGGCACGGCGCGGAGGAGGTCGAACACAAGGCGGTCGCGTTCGACACCATGAAGCATCTGCGTGCGGGCTACTGGCGACAGGTACGCACCCAGTTGCTGGTGACGCCGGCGTTGTTGTGGTTGTTCATCCGCGGCGTGCGGTTCATGTACTCCGTCGACCCGAACCTGCCGCCGGGAACAAAGCCGCGCTGGCGGGACTACTTCCGCGCGGCGCGGCGGGGATTGGTGCCCGGCCCGTTCCAGTTCCTGGGCGTCATTGGCGCGTACTACCGGCCGAGCTTTCATCCTTCTCAATTGGGTGGCGTGGGGCGCGCGGTCGACTACTTGGCCAGATCACCCGCCGCGCGGGCGTCCTACTGAGGATCCGGCGCAATGACCCAGTCCACCACCGTGACCGCCTCGGACGGCGTATCGCTCGCGGTGCACGCGCACACCGGGATCGACCCTTGGCGCCCGACCATCCTGGCGATCCACGGCTACCCGGATAACCACCACGTGTGGGACGGCGTCGCCTGGGGGCTGGCCGACCGATACAACTTCGTCGCGTTCGACGTGCGCGGCGCCGGCGAATCTTCCCGGCCGGCAAGCCGATCGGGGTATCGGCTCACCCAACTGGTCGATGACATCGGCCGGGTGATCGACAGCCTGGGTGTGGACGAGGTCCACCTGTTGGCCCACGACTGGGGCTCGATTCAGGGCTGGGCGGCGGTCACCGACGACACGGTGATGGACAGGATCGCCTCGTTCACGTCTATCTCCGGTCCGCACCTGAACTATGCGGGCCGCTTCCTGCGGTCGGCGGCGCGCACCCCCCGCGGGCTGGCCGACGTGGTCAGACAGGTGCTGGCCTCGTCCTACATCTGGTTCTTCCTGTGCCCGGGGGCGCCGGAGATAGCGATCCGGTCGCGGGCAACGCCGAAAGTCTTTGAGGCGGTTGAACGCATCGGCCGCTCCGGGGCCCGCGGCCGGCCGCGCGCGGCGTCGATCCGGTCGATGGATGACTACCTCAACGGGCTCAACCTGTACCGCGCCAACATGCCATCGCCGATTTTGGCGCCGCCGGCCCAGCTGCCGCAGACAAAGGTTCCGGTGCAGGTGCTGGTGGCGAGCAAAGACTATTTCGTGACTCCCGCCCTGCAGCGGTTCACCGGCTCGATACCGGCCGAAAGCAGGGTCGTCGCGATCGAGGGCGGGCACTGGGTGGTTGCCTCGCATCCCGAGGTCGTCGCCCGGTTCGTGAGCGAGTGGATCAGGTCGACCATCGACATTCAGGAGGCGTAGGAAAATCGCTGTGGCAGACACCATTTGGAGCAGCAGGCCCACCGACCTGTACGGCCGCCGCAAGCGCGACCGGAGTTACACCGCGTTGTGGGGCGTGGGATCGCTCTTCGGCGGCTTCGCGTCGGCGTCGCGGTGGACGTCCTCACGCGTGTTGCCGGTGCAGCGGACCAACACCGCGGTGATCACCAAACGCGAAGTGCTCACGCCCGACGTTGTCGCCTTGACGTTGGCCGACCCCGAGGGTGGACTGCTGCCGTCCTGGACGCCCGGCGCGCACATCGACGTTCGACTGGCGTCGGGCCGTCGCCGGCAGTACTCGCTCTGCGGTCCGCCCGGGCGGCGCACCGACTACCGCATCGCCGTGCGCAGGATCGCCGACGGCGGTGGCGGTTCCATCGAAATGCATGACGGCTTCGACGTGGGCGACACCCTCGTGTTCGAAGGTCCGCGCAACGCGTTCTATCTCGTCACCGACGAACGCGAAATTCTGTTCGTCATCGGCGGGATCGGGGTGACGCCGATCCTGCCCATGATCCAGCTGGCGCACCAGCACGGAATCAATTGGCGCGCAATCTATGCCGGGCGGGGACGCGCCTACATGCCGCTGCTGGACGAGGTGCTGGCGCTGGACGCCGACCGGGTCACCGTGTGGGCCGACGACGAGCGGGGCCGATTTCCGACCACCGATGAGCTGCTCGCCGGCGCGGGGCCGAAGACGGCCGTGTACATCTGCGCGCCAACCGCCGTCCTCGAAGCGGTCCGCGCGGCGCGTGACGAATACGTCGACGCGCCACTGCATTACGAGCGGTTCAGCCCGCCGCCCGTCGTCGACGGTGTCCCCTTCGAGCTGGAACTGGCGCGATCGAAACGGGTGCTCGGCGTGCCGGCGAACCGGTCGGCGCTCGCCGTCATGCTCGACCGCGAACCGGCGACCCCCTATTCGTGCCAGCAAGGGTTCTGCGGGACGTGCAAGGTCAAGGTGCTTGCCGGAGAGGTCGATCGCCGGGGACGGGGCGCGGAAGGTCAAGACGAAATGCTGGTCTGCGTCTCCCGGGCGAAGAGTGACCGCGTGGTGATCGATGCCTGACGGCGGCCTCGGAATAAGAGACGGGCGCGCGGATTAACCGGCGGGCCCGCCGTGAATGGTCGGCGTCGGCGGGCCGGTGCCTTTGCGGGTGAGGTCGCGGAACCTGACGCTGACGCGCTGAAAGCCCTTGACGCGCTCCGCTTTTGCCTTCTTCGAGTATGTCCTGCGGTCGGCCTCCGTGAGATTCACGTCGTCGACGAAGGGGGTGAGTAGTGCGCGCGGGTAGAGGCGCTCGACTAGGACCACGTTGATCTCGGCGCACAGCACCAACGTCGACGACACGAGATAGAGGAAGGCCAGCAGTCCCAGCACCAGCGCGAAGACGCTGTTGGTGGCGCTTGACGATTTCACCGTGTGCGCGACATAACCGGCGCCGAACCGCTGCAAGACTTGCCAAATGACCGCCGCTGCAAGCGCTCCGGGCCAAACCTGGCGGTAGGTGAGTTGGCGGGCGGTGGTCACGCGAAACGCCACGAGGCAGATCAGCCCGTTGATCGCGACGGCGGCGAGGGTGGCGCCTATCTCGCCGAGGATTCCCAGCGATCCGGTGGCCTGGCCGATCGAGGACAGGGCGGTGGCCGTCAGGGCGGCCGAGCCGAGGACCACCAGCAGGAGCAGGCTGCGCAGGCGTGATCGGATCGGGTTGGGGCGCTTGTTCCTTGGGACCGCCCACACCGAGTCCATGGCGTTTTGCACCGCCTGACCGACGCCCAGACCGCCGTAGAGCGCGCCCGCGATGCCGACTACCACGGCGACGGTCCCGCCGCTCAACCCCTGGGGCTCGTGCAATTGGCTTCCGATGACGGGGAATTGGCTCAGCGTGCTGTGCAGCACCTGGGCTTGCAGATCGGGTCGTCCGGCGAGGATCACCCCGAGGCCGGTGGTCATCAGGAGCAGCAGCGGGAACAGCGACACGAATCCGTAGTAGGTGATCAACGCGGACAGATAGCCGCCCTGGTCGTCGAGGTATTTGTAGATCACGGCGATCACCACGCCGACCACCCGGTTACGCCGCTGCAGCCTGTCCAGCCAGCCGACCATGCGCGCTCACTTCGTCTCAAAAGCCGACACCCAGTCGATGGGATGAGCAGGTCATACCCAGATTCGTGGGTGATCAATCCACTGGGTCGTGACGCCGGCGAGACGGGACGCGAGGCCGGCGCCGATTGTGTTGCCGGACAAAGGATCGTAGACGGTGATGCTGGCGATTGCCGCTGGCCGCAAGACCACATAGACTCCTGCCGTCGGTGTGCCCGCGGGTTCGCGCAAGGCCCGCCGAATCAAACGGAGGGATCGGCTGATGGCCAAAGTCCTATTCGTCATGACCGCAACAAGTTTCTGGACGCTCAAGGACGGGACCAGGCACCCGACGGGCTATTGGGCCGAGGAATTCGCCGCCCCGTACAGCGCGCTGAGCGGCGCCGGCCACGAGATCGTCGTGGCGACTCCCGGTGGTGTGGTGCCATATGTGGATGTGATGAGTCTGCGTCCCTCGATGGCCGGCAGCGAAGAGATCGCCCGCCAGCTCGAGGAGATCCTGCTGTCCGCCGAAGAGCTACGCAGGCCAATCGCGTTGGCCAACGCCCGCTTGGACGACTACGACGCGGTGTATTACCCGGGCGGTCACGGCCCCATGGAGGACCTGTGGCGGGACGCCGATTCGGGCCGACTGCTCGTCGCGGCGCTCGCGTCGGGTAAGCCCCTGGCCATCGTTTGCCATGCGCCGGTCGCGATGCTGGCCACCCGGCACAGGGGCGTCTCACCCTTCGCCGGCTACCGGGTCACCGCCTTCACCAACGACGAGGAGGACGGCGTCGGCTTACTCGAGAAGGCGCCCTGGACGGCCGAAGACGAACTGGCCAAGATGGGCGTCGACTTCGTCCGGGGCGAGATCTGGAAGCCTTTCACGGTCGTCGACCGCAACCTGTACACCGGGCAGAACCCGGCCTCGGCGGGGCCGCTCGCGCAGGAGTTGCTCAAGGTCCTCAAATAGCCGCGAGCGCTCGGCCGTCGGAGTCCGGGACGCTCGACGCGCGGCCGCGCCGGCCCCGGCGACCGCCGACGCCTAGCCACAGCAGCGATGCGAGCGCTGCCATCGCCACCACGCACAACCCCGTCACCGGGGACCAGCCGAGGCGCGCGTGGCCGAGGGTCAGCAAGTACGGCACCGCAAATCCCAGGTAGCTCAACGCCTGATAGGCCGACGTCGCGACTCCCAGCCGGGCCGGCTCGGCCACGCGCTGGATGTCGGCCAGGCCCGCGAACTGGGTGACGCCATACGCGGCACCGAGCACCGCGGCGGCAATCAGGACCGCCCACACGGTCGCCGCGGACGCGGCCCACACGGCAACCAACAGCGCCCCGACGGCGATCAGCATGGCCTGGGTTAGGAGACCGGTTCGGGCGCTGGGACGCATGCGAGTGGCCAGCGGCTGAACGAGCACCCCGGCCAGCGCCGGGATGGCCGTCGCGACCGCGGCGAAGGTCAGCGGCTGCGAACCCGCCCGGTCTGCCACCAGCGCCGGCAGGTAGGCCAGCGCTATCGCGGCGGTCCCGAACACCCAGGGCGCGAAAGGCGCCGACACCACGAGCAAGTGCTTGGACAGCGACTTGTCGCGCTCGACCCGACGTTCGGTGTTCGTTGTAGGCGCGACGGGCGCTTCGCCGCGAGCCCGGTTCACAGCGAAGAGTGCGAGCACCGAGAGGGCGATCTGTGGCAGGTACGGCCACAGCTCCGGCCGCGAAACATGCTGTGCGACAAGCCCGGCGACCAACGGGCCACCGCCGAAGCCGATCGTCATCGCGATGGTGGCGCGCCGGGCCCCCGCCTGGTGGTGAGCCTTCGTCGAGGACAGTTCCCTGATCCACGCCGCTCCGGTGCCGAACGCCAGGCCGCTGCTGATTCCGGCAAGCAGCCGCCCCGGAAACAGCAGCCCATGCCACGCCGACCCGGCCATCAAGACGGCCGAGGCGAGCAGCGACACCGCCAATGCGGCCAACAACACGACGCGGCGCCCGGCCCGATCCGACCAGCGGCCGCCCACCATGAGTGCCGGGACCAGGCCCACCGCGTAGAGCGCGAACATCACCTCCGTCGCCGCGACGGAGACGCCGTGCTGTTGATACAGGACTATCAATGGTGCGAATTGGTTTGCGCCCCAACCGATTGCCGCGACCGCGATGGCCGGACGGAGCCAGGCCTTCCCGAGGGTTCTCTGAGTCATACGACCGAGCATCCGTCGGACGCCCGCGCCGCACCAGTGGCCGATATGACACAAACCGTACAATTTCGGTCATGTCCCATGTTGTGGCGATCGCGCTGAGTAACCAGGTGCCGATCTTCGAGCTGGCGGCGCCGTGCGCGATCTTCGGCACCAACCGGTCGGACCTGGCCGAGGACTGGTATGAGCTGCGGGTATGCAGCCCATTCGAGGGCGCACGCGTGGACCGCTGGTTCACCGCGGCGACGCCGTATACCTACGCCGACCTCGTCACCGCCGACACGGTCATCGTGCCCGCCTGCCACGACGACGCCCTGGAACCGCCGCGCGAATTGGTGGACGCGATCAGGCTGGCGGCGCGGCGGGGTGCCCGGATCGCCTCCATCTGCACCGGCGCCTTCGTGCTTGCGGCGGCCGGCCTCCTCGATGGCCGGCGCGCGGCGACCCACTGGATGCACGCCGGCACGCTGGCCGAGCGCTACCCGCGAATCCGGGTGGATTCGGCGGCCCTGTATGTCGATGAGGGTGACGTCCTCACCTCGGCGGGAAAATCCGCCGGCACCGACCTGTGCCTGCACATGGTGCGACAGGATTACGGCGCGACGGTTGCCAATCAGGTTGCGCGACGGCTGGTGGCGCCGCCGCACCGCGAAGGGCATCAACGCCAGTACGCGAACCCGATACCGGAGACCGTGAGCAATGACGTGGTCGGCGACACGATGGATTGGGTCCTGACGCATCTGGATGAACCGCTGACCGTCGAAGGGCTTGCCCGACGTTCCGGAGTGAGCGTCAGAACCCTTCACCGACAACTCGTTACGCGGACCGGAAGCAAGCCACTCGACTGGCTGAACGGCCAACGCGTACGCCGAGCGCAACAGCTCCTCGAAACCACCGACTTATCCATCGAGCGCATCGCCACCGACTGCGGCTTCGGCAGCGCCGCCACGCTGCGACGGCACTTCCGCGACACGCTCGCCACCACCCCGGACGCCTACCGCCGGACGTTCAGCACGGCAGTTCCCTGAAATTGGGAAAACGCAGGTAGGCGAACGCGCGCAGCGATTTAATCAGTACGGGCATCGAGGCACCGGGCAGGAGGAGGACCGACATGACCGAGGCAAGGCATCTTCGAACGCGTTGCGCGATCGGGGCGTTCGCGCTCGCGTTGGCGGGACTGCCGGCGATCGCAATCGCCGCGCCGGCGATCAGCAGGGCCGACGATCCGCCGCCCTGCGCGCCGGGGTGGGTGTGGAGCGCCGACTTGAATCAGTGCGTGTTCTGGCTTCCGACCGCGAATGGACCCGGCGGACCGGGTGGCCCCGGCGGACCCGGCGGGCCGGGTGGCCCCGGCGGACCTGGGTTACCGGGCAGCCCCGCCGGGCCGGGTGGCCCCGGCCGGCATTAGTCGCTGCGGGCGATTTGCGTGTGCGTCCTGGGCTTTCCGTGTGCGTCCCGGGCGGAAAAATCGCCGAAACTCCGCCCTCGGTACCCACGCAAAGCCGTCAGCGCACACTGACCCGTGGCCAACGTCCATACTGGGCGGATGACGTCAGCTCAGCGCCGCGGGCTCAACGACGCGGTCACCCGGATGTGGAGTTTCCTCGCCCCGGCCTATGATCTCCCGTTTCTGCAGCGGTGGGTGTACCGCCCGCCGCACGACGAGGTGATCGCGCAGCTGCGCGCCCACAACTCTCGCAAGATCGTCGATGTCGCTTGCGGCACGGGCATTCTCAGCGATCGAATCGAGCGTGAACTGCATCCCGACGAGATCTACGGCGTCGACATGTCCGACGGCATGCTCGCCCAGGCGCGCGCCCGGTCGGACCGGGTGCAGTGGCGGCGCGGCCCGGCCGAGCAGCTGCCCTTCGCCGACGGTGCGCTCGACGCCGTCGTGACCACGTCGGCGTTTCACTTCTTCGACCAGCCGGCTGCGCTGCGGGAATTCCATCGCGTGCTCGCCCCCGGCGGGCTGGTGGCCGTCTCGGCCTTGAGCACTCGGCAACCGCTGCTGCAGTCGCCCGCGGCCAACCGGTGGAAACCACAGCACAATGCGTCGCCGGGCGAGATGCGAAGCCTGTTCGAAGACGCCGGGTTCACGGTCAGCGACCAGCACCGCATTCAGCGACCGGTTTGGACGCGGATCGTTTCCGACCTGATCACCGTCGGCACCAAGGATTAGCCGCGCCGCCGGGCGAGGATTTCCCGAAGGGTGGGCAACGTTCGCTGGTCCTTGGGCCGGTTGGCCGCCTGCTTTGACCGGATGACGTCGCTGAGCGAAGCTATGCGCACGCTTACTCCATAGAGTTGGACCTGGACCGCATCCCGGCGCAAATCACGGTATCCGCTTGTGCCAGAAGGCTTGAAGGTTATGTCCAGATCGCCGGCATCGGTTGTGAGGTTCCAGGTTTGCGCGCCGGCCAGTGTTTCGGCGTCGCAGCTGAAAGGCAGGCCGCTCGGCTCGGACTCGGTACGAACTCGCGCGTTGAGTTCACGTAGGGCAGTGGCGAGGTAGTCGAGGTTTCGCCGCCCGGTATCGGGGGTGATGTCGGCGTCCTCCGTCGGAAAGGGCGAACCGTGGTAGACCGCGGCGAGGCCTCCGATCAGGATGTAAGCGACCTTGTTTCGGTGCAGGGCCTCAAGGATGCGAGGCAAGTCGAGTTCCAAGTCAATCCCGTCCTGCCCGCCGCAGCGCCGCGAGTTGCCGGGCCACCCGGGCGTGGCGATCCATCCGTTCCTGGCCACTGAGCTCTGCCAGCCGCGTCGCCTGGGCCATGTCACTGTCGTCCCGCGGCACGAGCATGAGCTCGAGATCGAAGCCGCACAAGCGCGTCAGCCGACGCACGTCGTCAAGACTGACGGCGGTGCGGCCAGACTCCCAACGCGCGATTGCGGATTGGGTCGTGTCGGCCCGGGTTGCCAACTCGGCCTGGGTAAGGGCGGCGCGCCGACGGGCTTCGCGGATCAAATCGCCGCCGTAGGAAGTCACGCCATAGTATAGCAGTTCTGCTATATCATCGACCCGACGCCGTTCGACCGGTCAGAATGCCAGACAGTGGTCGTCGAGCACGCCAGGAGCCGAAATGAAGTTCGCCTTCCCGCTACCGCACATGCTGCGCCTCAAGGCGATCACTCAGCCCTGGGAGGCCGGCGTCACCGGCGCCGACCAAACCCGAATCGCCAAGCGCGCCGAAGCGATGGGCTACGACATGATCGCGATCCCCGAGCATTTCGTCATCCCCACCGACCATGTGGAACTGTCGGGCCCGCATTACCTTTCCTCGACTGTCGCGCAGGCCTACCTCGCGGGCGCCACCGAGAGAATCCGGCTGAATTCGTGTGTGACGATACTGCCGCTGCAGCATCCGATCGTGCTCGCCAAGGCGCTCGCGACGGCCGACTGGATGAGCAGCGGGCGCATGATGGTGACGTTCGGAATCGGTTGGCTGGAACCCGAATTCGACTTCCTCGGGGTGCCCTTTCGTGAACGCGGCCGCATTGCCGACGAATATCTCGAGGCGATCATCGAACTGTGGACCAGCGAGGCGCCCCGTTTCGACGGCAAATACGTGTCGTTCCACGACATGGCGTTCGAGCCCAAACCCGTTCAGAAGCCGCATCTTCCGGTGTGGATCGGAGGCGACGCCGACGCCGCGTTGCAGCGCGCCGCGCGATTCGCCTCCGGTTGGTGGCCGTTCTTGACCCCGCCGGAAAAGATCGCCGAGCGGGTCGAGTTCATCAAGAGCCAGCCCACCTACGACGGGCGCCCGTTCGAGGTCATGCACGGGTTGGGCACGACACGTGTCGGTGAGGGACACCGCGTCGTCAAGGACCCGGGCGAGCGTCCCGGCGGCAGCGCGCAAGAGATCGTCGACCGGCTGAATTGGCTCGCCGAGCAGGGGGTGACCTTCAGCGCGGTGCCCGTCCCCGCCGTCCGCGGGGTCGACGAATACCTCGACTACGCCCAGTGGGTCATCGAGGAGATTAAGCCCAAAGTGGCTTGACGGCAAGCAATCCCGCCGACGCCCGCCTCACCGAACGGCGAGGCGGGCATCGAGTGTGTTGTCTCCTTACAGCGGGATCCAGACCCCGAAGAACCAGAAGCCCCACTGGTTGAATCCGGGATCCCAAACGGGCGTCTCGTTGTAGCCGTAGTAGTTGATCGGGCCATAGCCCCACGGCGCGCCCGGTGGCGGAAGCGGCCTGTCCCAAGCCGGCCGCGGCGGCGCACCGTATCCCCAAGGTCCGGGCCCGTCGCCCCACGGCGCGCCGTGGAAGTAGCCGCGCTGCGGATCGCCGTGCCACGGACTGCCCGGCCCACCGGGGCCACCCGGGCCGCCGGGTCCGCCCGGATGATCGAACCCGGGCCCACCCGGGCCACCCGGACCGCCCGGATGACCGGGTCCACCCGGTCCGCCGGGATTACCGGGTCCGCCCGGGCCTCCGGGTCCGCCGGGATCGTTCGGTCCGGTCCGATGGTCCGCGGGCGCCGGTGCGCCGTGGTTACCGCCGGGAGCCGGCGGCGGCCCCGGGGCGGCGAACGCAGAACCGGCGCCGATGCCCAGCGCGGCGGCGCCAAGAGCGCCCGCGATCGTTCCTCCCGCAATGAATTGCTTTAGTTTCATTAGTCCTTCACCTGTGTAGATAGTGAGTTCCTATAACCCCCCGACAACCTCAGGTTAGATAGCGCGTCTATGGATCAGCTGTGACTGGCCCAAGCGGAACTTTTGGGGCATAAGGCAAGCCTGCGCTAGGTATGGCCAGGCTATAGTTGCTGGTCGGAGACGGTTTTCGCGTATATGGTTGCGGACGTGTCGACCACCTCCCACCCCGCGGAACCCCATGTCGGTTCGGTGTCGTCGAAGCTCAATTGGCTGCGCGCCGGCGTGCTGGGCGCCAACGACGGCATCGTGTCCACCGCGGGCATCGTCGTCGGCGTCGCGGCGGCGACGGCCGAACGCGGCCCGATCTTGACCGCGGGAATCGCGGGGTTGGCCGCCGGTGCGGTGTCGATGGCCTTGGGCGAATACGTCTCGGTCAGCACCCAGCGCGACACCGAGCAGGCCCTCTTGACCAAGGAAATGCAGGAGTTGCAGGACGATCCGGCCGCCGAATTGGACGAGCTCGCCGAGCTTTACGAAGCCAAGGGTCTGTCGCCGGCGACCGCGCGCAGCGTCGCGGAGGAGCTCACCGACCACAATCCCTTCGTCGCCCACGCCGAGGTCGAACTGGGCATCGACCCCGATGAGCTGACCAATCCGTGGCATGCCGCGCTGTCCTCGGCGCTGTCGTTCACCGTGGGCGCGTTGCTGCCGTTGATCGTGATCCTGGTGCCGCCGACAGCATGGCGGATCCCGGCCACCGTCGTGGCGGTCCTCCTGGCCCTGGTGGTCACGGGGACGGTGTCGGCGGGACTCGGCGGTGCGCCGCAGGGCCGGGCGGTGGCACGCAACGTCATCGGCGGTGGGCTCGCGTTGGCCGTCACCTACGCGATCGGACACCTGGTGGGCGCCGCGATCGCGTGACGCGCCACACGTCGGGACTGGAAACGGAAACTGTAATATCAACTGTTGCCGTCCTGACGAGAAAGAGTCGTGCATTGACCGAAACGAAGATCGCGCCCGACGACGCCCACTCCGAGGCGCAGGCGCCATATTTCATGCGCGACCAAAACCGTTTCGTACCAAACCCAATCGCGCGCGGCGGCTGGGGGCCGTCGCTCAGCGGCCACGTCGTCGGCGGCCTCTTGGGCTGGGCCGCCGAACGCGCGGTGGACGATCCCCAACTGCAACCCGCGCGGCTGACCGTCGACCTTCCCGCGCCGACCCTGCTGGAACCGATCGAAGTCCACACCCACGTGCACCACGACCGCCGGCGATTGCGTCTCGTCGAGACGGTCCTCACCCAGCGCGGCGCCGCCGTTGCCAGGGGGAGCGCGCTATTTCTGCGGCGCGGGCCACAGCCCGAGGGCGACGTGTGGTCACCGGCGGTGCAGATGCCGCCGATACCGATCGACGACGGCCCCGCACCCTCGCTTTTCATGCGGACCTACGGCTGGGGCACGGAGATTCAGAACCCCGACGCCGAGTGGGCCGACACCTTCGGACCTAAATACACCTGGCTGCATGACACGCGCTCGCTGATCGACGGCGAACCGATCACCGCCTTCACCCGCGCGGCCATGGGCGGGGACATCACGGCCTCCCTTGCCAATTGGGGCACAAACGGATTGCAGTTCATCAACGTCGACTACACCCTCACGCTGACCCGGCTGCCCGAAGGGCCTCACATCGGGCTGGCCTCACTCACGCACTACAGCCACGACGGGGTGGCCACCGGCTCCGCCGTCCTCGTCGACCACCAGGGCCCGATCGGCAGTTCGGTGTCGGTCGCCATCGCGCACTCCGGGTTCAAGCCGCCGACGGGATGAGCGACGAAACCTACTGGGGTCTGATCGCCGAGGCCGCGCGGCGGAGGCCGGACTGGCCGCTGCTCGCCGACGAGTACGGCCGCTGTCTCACCGCGCGTCAGTTCCACGAGGCGGCGTGCGCGACGGCCGCCGCGTTCGCCGAACGCGGGATCGGCGCGGCAACCGTGGTGTCGTGGCAGCTGCCGACGACGCTGGAAACCGCGGTCGTCATGGCGGCGCTGGCCCGACTCGGTGCCGTCCAGAACCCGATCATCCCGATCCTGCGCGAGCACGAGGTTGGCTTCATCACCGCCCAGCTGTCGTCGGAATTCTTTGTGGTACCCGAGTTTTGGCATGGATTCGATTACGGCGCGCTGGCGCGGTCCCTCCGCGCGGATCGGGGTTTCGAGGTCGTCACCGTCGACCTGGCGACGCCGCCGGCGGCCGGTGAGCTTCGGCTGCCCCGCGCAAGCGTCGCCGCCCTCGGGCCGGCGCCCGCACCCGCCGCCGACACCCGATGGACCTACTACTCGTCGGGAACCACCGCGGCCCCCAAGGGGATTCGCCATACCGACGCGTCGGTGATGGCGCCCGGCGCGGGGCTGGCGGAAAAGATGGGAATCACCAGCAGCGACGTGGATCCCGTCGCATTTCCGTTCGCGCACATCGGCGGTGCCGTGATGCTGGCCGCCGCGCTGTTGACCGGCATGCGGTTGGCGCTGTTCGAGGTGTTCGACCCGGCCACCACGCCGCTGTCCATCGCCGCGCACAACCCGACATTCCTGGGCATGGCGACCCCGTTCTTCCTGGCGTTCCTCGAGGCCCAACGAAACCACGGCGACCGGCCGCTATACCCCTTCGTGCGGGGCTGCCTGGCCGGCGGCGCGCCGATCACCGCCGAACTGGGACACCAGGTCCGCGAAACCTTTGGCGTCGCCGGCATCGCCAACGCGTGGGGGCTGACCGAATTTCCGGTGGCGACCTCACCGCCGCTGGCGGGTGCGCCCGAGGTCCTCGACCACACCGTCGGCGCTCCGGGACCCGGGGTGCGCGTCCGCGTCGTCGACGACCGGGAAATGGAGCTGCCCGTCGGGCACGAGGGCGAGCTGCGGCTCAAGGGACCCCAATGCTTCCTCGGCTACGCGGACGCCACCCTCGACGCCCACGCGTTCGACGCCGACGGCTGGCTGCGCACGGGCGATCTCGGGCTGATCGACGCGGACGGCAACGTCCGCGTCACGGGCCGGATCAAGGACGCGATCATCCGCAACGCGGAGAACGTTTCGGCCCAGGAAGTCGAAAATGCGCTGGCCAGCCATCCCGCGGTCGCCGACGTCGCGGTCATCGGGGTGCCCGACCCGCGCACCGGAGAGCGCGTCTGCGCCGTGGTGGTCCCCACTTCAGGTGGCGATGTGTCGTTGGAATCCCTTGTGCAGCACTGCCGTTCGCAGGGACTGAGCCGGTACAAGCACCCCGAGCGTCTGGTGGTCGTCGATGCGCTGCCGCGCAATCAGTTCGGCAAGGTGATCAAGAAGGACCTTCGCGAGGCCTTCGCTGCCGGTCGTCTGCAAACCTGATAGCGCAGGCGCTATCAAGATTCCGAGTCGGGTCATACCTTCTTCATCGTGCTCAAGTGACCGGCGTGACGCGGTGCCGGCTACAACCCCTTGGGCGCGTCGCGGACCGCCTGCACCGCCGCCGGGTCGCCGTCGAACTCGACCCGCGCTTCCCGCCCGACGGAGAACAACAGCAGTTCCTCCGGCGCGCCGGTCACCACCACCGCCGGGCCGCGACCGGCGGTCAGCATTGTCGTGCCCTCGGGCGTGCGCAACGCCACCCGGCCCGGGACCTTCGCGAGCGTGACCCGGGACATCAGCGACAGCGTCCGACGCAGCGCCCGGCACAGTCCTTGCTCCAGCACGCGCGGCTCCCAGCTCGGCTGCGCGCGGCGAACGTCCTCATGGTGGATGAACATCTCGGCGACGTTGGCCACCGGGTCGAGCAGGATGAAGGGCGAGTAGACCGGCGGGCCGGACGCGATCTTGTTCACCAGCTCGTCCCAGTCGTTCTTCGCGGCCGCCTCGTCCTGCACCTTGGCGGTGTGGGCCGCCAAGAACGGGATCATGATGCCGGCCGCGGCGTCGGGCCGGTATTCCCGGATGACCAGGTGGGCGGCCAGGTCTCGGGTCTTCCAGCCCTCGCACAAGGTGGGCGCATCCGGGCCGACGGCCCGCATGGTCTCGACGAGGGCGGCGCGTTCGCGTCGAGCAACCGACATGGGTTCAGGGTAGGGCCAGCCCGCGGGCATGGACCATCCGCATCTCGGTAAATTTGCAACGTCGTGTCCGGAAGGAAAGTGCAGGGAGTGTCATGAACGCGCGTGTCGAGCAGTTGGAGTTTCAGGCCGAGGCCCGGCAACTGCTGGATTTGATGGTCCACTCGGTCTACTCCAACAAGGACTCGTTTCTGCGGGAGCTGATCTCGAACGCCTCCGACGCGCTGGACAAGCTGCGCCTGGAAGCGTTTCGCAACAAGGACCTCGAGGTCGACACCTCCGACCTGCATATCGAGATCGACGTCGACAAGAACGCACGAACGCTCACCGTCCGTGACAACGGGATCGGGATGACGCGCGACGAGGTGGTGGACCTGATCGGCACGCTGGCCAAGTCGGGCACCGCCGAGCTGCGCCAGCAGCTCAGGGAGGCCAAGAATGCGGCGGCCTCCGAGGAACTGATCGGCCAGTTCGGCATCGGCTTCTACTCGAGCTTCATGGTCGCCGACAAGGTCGAGCTGCTGACCCGCAAGGCCGGCGAGAGCGACGCCACCCGGTGGGAGTCGAGCGGCGAGGGCACCTACACCATCGAATCGGTCGAGGACGCGCCGCAGGGAACGTCGGTCACCCTGCACCTCAAGCCCGAAGACGCCGAGGACGAGCTGCACGACTACACCGCGGAGTGGAAGATCAGGCACCTGGTCAAGCGCTACTCCGACTTCATCGCCTGGCCGATCCGGATGGAGGTCGAGAAGCGCACCCCCGCGGATGACGACGGTGGCGAAGACACCGTCACCCTCGAGACCGAGACCCTCAACTCGATGAAGGCGCTGTGGGCCAGGCCCAAGGAGGAAGTCTCCGCCGAGGAGTACAACGAGTTCTACAAGCACATCGCGCACGCCTGGGACGACCCGCTCGAGGTCATAGCGATGAAGGCCGAGGGCACCTTCGAGTACCAGGCCTTGCTGTTCATCCCGTCGCACGCTCCGTTCGACCTGTTCGACCGCGACTTCCACGTCGGGATCCAGTTGTACGTCAAGCGCGTGTTCATCATGGGGGACTGCGACGAGCTGCTGCCCAAATACCTGCGCTTCGTCAAGGGCGTCGTCGACGCACAGGACTTGTCGCTCAACGTGTCTCGCGAAATCCTGCAGCAGGACCGGCAGATCAAGGCCATCCGTCGCCGGCTGACCAGGAAGGTCCTGTCCACCATCAAGGAGCTGCAGTCCGAGCGGCCCGACGACTACCGCACCCTGTGGACCCAGTTCGGCCGGGCCCTCAAGGAGGGACTGCTGTCGGACGCCGACAACAAGGACCTGCTGCTGCAGGTCTCCTCGTTCGCCTCCACCCATAGCGAGGAGGAACCCACCACCCTGGCCGAGTACGTGGGGCGAATGAAGGAGGGTCAGCAGCAGATCTTCTACGCCACCGGCGAGACGCGCCAGCAGCTCACGAAGTCGCCGCACCTGGAGGCGTTCAAGGCCAAGGGCTACGAGGTGCTGCTGCTCACCGACCCCGTCGACGAAGTGTGGGTGGGAGTGGTCGACGAGTTCGACGGCAAACCGCTGCAATCGGTGGCCAGGGGAGAGGTGGACCTCGACTCCGAGGAGGGCAAGAGCGAGGCCGAACGCGAGGAGCAGGAGAAGGAGTTCGCTGACCTGTTGACCTGGCTGAAGGAGACCCTCAGCGAGCACGTCAAGGACGTGCGGCTCTCGACGCGGCTGACCGAGTCGCCGGCCTGCCTGATCACCGACGCCTTCGGGATCACGCCGACGCTGGCGCGCCTCTACCGCGCCACCGGGCAGGACGTTCCGATGACCAAGCGGATTCTCGAACTCAACCCGAATCATCCGCTCGTCACGGGCCTGCGGGATGCGCACAAGGACCGCCCCGACGATCAATCGGTCGCCGAGACCGCCGAACTGCTCTACGGCACGGCGCTTCTCGCCGAAGGGGGTGCCCTCGAGGATCCGGCGCGGTTCGCCGAACTGCTGGCGCAGCGTTTGGCGCGGACGGTGTGAGCGTTTCCGGTGGCCATGGCCGTTAATTGCGATTGAATTCCGCCTGGAAGGGCTAACCACATCGCATGGCCAAGTTCCGGATCATCGACCCACGTGGCGGGATCGTGGCGACGAAGAATTTCGAGAGCGCCGATGCCGCATACGCGTGGTTCACCGACGCCGTAGCCGGCAGCACCGAGCTGGGCTGGCGCATGGAGGTCGACGACGCCGGTCAGTGGGCATTCTTCGATGACACCCAGGGCTTTACCGCCCCGGCCAGCCGCCGTCCGTTTCGGCGCTGATTACCGCCGGGACAGTTCCGCGGGGTTTTCGCCGAGCAGACGGTGGAGCAATTCGCCGGTGCCCAGCAGGTGCTTGGTGACCAGCGACTGCGCCCGCTCGACGTCGCCTCGGCGCACGGCCCTGAGAAGGGCCGCATGTTCGCGGTCGGACTCGCCCTTGTAGGACGGCAGGCCGAACTTGAGCCGCAGGTAGCGCTCGCCGCGCTCATGCAGCATGCCGATGAGCGCGAGAAGTTGCGGCCGCGCGGCGGGCTCGTAGAGGCTGATGTGAAAGGCCTCGTTGCGCGCAACGTATAGCGAGGGCTCGGTCTCGGCGGAGGCCGCCTTGCACAGCGCTTCGGCGTGGCGCAGGGTGGCCGGCGTGTGGGCGGGTATCGCCAGCCCGATGGCCAGGCTCTCGAGCGCGGCGCGCATCTCGTAGACCTCGCGGGCCTCGTCGGCCGACAGCGGGGCGACGGTGGCGCCCTTGTTCATCTCCACCTTCGCCCAGCCTTCGCTTTCCAGCTGGCGTAAGGCCTCGCGAACCGGGATCGCGCTCACCGAGAAGTGTCGCGCGATGGCGTCCTGGCGAAGCGGCGCGCCGGGCGCGAGGGTGCCGTCGACGATCGCCGAACGCAGCGCATTGGCGATCAGCCGCGACGTGCTGCCCCGTTCGGCCAAGGAGAGCGCCGCGGGCAACGCGCTCAACGCATTGTCGGGGGCGGACGGACCTGTTACGCTCATCACTATATTATATACAATGTGATGCGGGACGCCCGCCAAAGCCAAACCGGCTCGCGCGGGCGCGAATTCCGACAGTCGTTCGACCCGTGTCAACGGAGGCCCCATGACTTCAACGACGCAGCCGGCGAGTCTCACCAGGCGCCGCACACCGCTCAACCGCTCCCAGATCGCCGGGTTCTGGGGCGCCTGGACGGGCTGGACGCTCGACGGGATGGACTCGTTCATCTACGCGCTGGTGCTGGCCCCGGCGCTGACCGAGCTGCTGCCGCGATCGGGCTACGCCGCCACGTCGACCAATGTCGGCCTCGCGGGATCGATCCTCTTTGCCCTCTTCCTGGTCGGCTGGGGCCTGTCCTTCATCTGGGGGCCGATCGCCGACCGCTTCGGGCGGACCAAGGTGCTGGCCGCGACGATCTTTACCTTCGCGATTTTCACGGGGCTTTCGGCCGCGGCGCAAAACGTGTGGCAGCTCGCCATCTTCCGCTTCATCGCGGGCGTCGGAATCGGTGGCGAATGGGCGCTCGCGGGAACTTACGTGGCCGAGGCCTGGCCGGAGGACCGGCGCAAGATGGGCGCGGGCTACTTGCAGACCGGCTACTACGCCGGTTTCTTCCTGGCCGCGGCCTTGAACTACACGGTCGGCGTCCATTTCGGCTGGCGCGCAATGTTTCTGACGGGCGCGGTGCCGATCGTCGTCGCGATCATGGTCCTCACCCGCGTGCAGGAAACCGAGAAGTGGGAGAAGCTGGAGGCTCAGCCCACGGTCCGCGTGAACCCGCTGCGCGAGATTCTCGGCGCGCGCTACCGGCGTCGAACCTGGGTGGCGTGCGCGCTGCTGACGATCGCGATCGTGGGCCTGTGGGCGGGCGCCGTCTACGAACCCACCGCCGTGATTCAGTTGGCGCAGCACGCGGGTTTCGACAAGGCCGACGCAACCAGAACCGCGTCCTGGGCCACCGGCCTGTTGTCCATCGGCACCATCCTGGGATGCCTGGCCGTGCCGGTGCTCTCCGAGCGCATCGGGCGCCGCAAGACACTCGCGATTTACTTTGCCGGAATGGCGATTTCGATCGCCGGCAGCTTCGGTTGGGCGTTCTATCTGCCCAACGGGCTCGCGCCGTTCATCGCGTGGCTGTTCGTGCTCGGGTTCTTCGGCGGCAACTTCGCCATCTTCAGCCTCTGGTTGCCCGAGCAGTTCGAGACGCGCGTGCGCGCGACGGCCTTCGCGTTCTGCACCTCGTTCGGGCGCTTCGTCGGCGCCGGCGTGAACTTCCTGCTCGGCGCGGCCGTCCTGCACCTGCATACCCTGGGATTGCCCGTGGCGCTGACGGCCGTCGCCTTCGTGATCGGCTTGTTCATCATTCCGTTCGCGCCCGAGACGCGGGGCGAGGTGCTGCCCGAGTAGACGGCTCGATCGTGTTGACCTCCGTGGGAAAGGATGTTCCTGGTGCCAGGCGTCGCGCCCACCGGGACGAGCCTCGAACTTTCCTTCGTCGTCACTAGCGCACCTGCGCCCACGGCTCATTGAGCATGACGCCTGGTCCGAAGCGGCCGAGAGAAACTCGCTTCGTACGCATCCGCTGTCGTCATCGAACACGTGCACTCACCATCGCGGCCACTGCTTCGAGGTGATTGTTGAGATAAAAATGGCCGCCTTCGAAACGTGACAGTGCGAATCGCCCTGCCGTATGGGTGTACCAGCTGAGCAAAGCCGCCCGGCTGACGTGGTCATCGCGGTTGCCCCCGATCGCATGGATGTCCGCTTTGACACGGACGTCGGGCCGACATGAGTAGCCGCTCATCACGCGGAAATCGGCCCGCACCGCCTTCACCAGCAATTCGGTAAATTCCTCGTCCGCCAGCAGCGTGGGATCGGTGCCTCCGACAGCCGCTATCCCGGCCAGCACATCACTATCGCTGGTGGGCAACTGTGGATGCGGAGCCATGCTCGACGGAGCGCCGCCAGCCGATGCCCAGAGAGTGGGTACCTGCAGTCCGCTGCGCTCGGCGATGCGGGCGAACTCGAACGCTACGACCGCCCCCATGCTATGGCCGAATAGATGCAGCGGGGCAATAGAATGCCAGTCGCCCGCGTCGAACAGCTCGAGCGCCAGGGCCTCGATGCTTTCGGCGGGGGGGTCGCTCAGTCGGTCCGCCCGTTGCGGATATTGCACGACTAAAGTGTCGACACCGTTGCCCGCCAACGTCTCAGCCAGCGAGCGATACGACATGGCAGTCCCGCCGGCGTGCGGAAAGACCACTACCGACCCGCGTCTAGTGCGAGCGGCGAACCGCCTCACCCACGACTTGAATTGCGCCGGTGCCAGTCGGCCCGTCCTTTCCTTGCCGGCAGCGGTGGGCATATACAGCTTCCTATCCAGGGTCGTGTTTCTATGGGATGCTTCGATCCGGCAGAGCGCTGAGTTAAGGTGCGCCGTTGGTCGTTTCGGCGTCTTCTACATGCCGAGCAAGGCCTTGCCGTAGTCCTCGTAGCCGAGGAGTGTGTTCAGACCGGCATGCCTGGCAGCTGTATTCGCGTCACGCCAGAATTGCTGCAGAGGGTTGGACAGGGCGAAACTTCCTGCTCCGTGGACATTTATGAGGTCGTTGATCGCGTCGAGCACCTGTTGGGCCGCATATGCTGCCTGCCCGCGGATCCGCGCACGGTCGTCGTAGTCAAGCCCTGGCCCGTGCGTGGTGGACGCGTCCAGAATGTCGGCGATTTCATAGGCATGCAATTGCGCCGTCTTGAGTTTCAGTGCTGCCTCAGCGATTTGGATCTGCACACCGACGGAGTCGCTCTGCCGGACAAATCTATGGTGGATCATCTTGGTCGGCGCCTTGTCGACTACGAGTTCAAGGACTGCGCGACCCGCTCCGAGCAGCGGCGCGGCGAGCATCAGCCCCGTTAGGGGCGCAAACGGGATACGGTACATCGGCTCGTCGGTCGGTGCCGGCCACATGTCGGCGCCCAGCGCCGGCATCGAGACCAGTAAATGGTCGGGTACGAATACATCCTCGGCGACCCAGGTGTTGCTGCCGGTGCCCCGCATCCCAACCGTGCACCAGGTGTCTTCGAGCGTCACATCGGCTACCGGCACCAGGGCGACCACGGTGTCGACGACCGTGCCGGCATCGTTGGTCAGCTGCGCGGCGAGCGACGCCCACGTGGCGTGGTGGGAGCCGGACGCGTACGGCCACCGGCCGGTCAGGCGGACGCCGGCTCGGGTCTGGCTCGCCGCGCCCGGGAAATCGCTTCCCGAAAGCCGCGCGTCCGGGTCCGTGCCGAAGACCTCGTCCTGTGCGCGCTTGGAAGTCCGACCGACCAGCCAACTGGCCACCGTCGCGAGTGCAACGAGCCACGCGGCCGATGGGTCCGCCGTGGCGATCGTCTCGACAACCTCTGTGACGGTGTGCAAGTCGGTCTCGTAGCCCCCCAGCCGCTTGGGCGTGCGCATCCGGAATAGCCCCGCGCGAACCATTGCCGCCAGTACGTCATCGGTAAGGCGGCGCCGCGCGTCGATCTCGGCAGCATGTTGACGCAACAGCGGCAGCAGGGCCACTGCCCGTGCGATCATCTCGTCACCGGCCGGTATGCCGTTGCCGGTGGGTCTCCCCGCGGCCGTCATCGGCGCTCCTCTCTGTGTGCCTCGATATCAGTCACGCGAAGCGGATCGTCGCGAGCGTGCTCGTCTCTGGAGTGCCTGTATTGCGGTCCAATCGATTTCGGGGCGACCAAGGCCCCGTTTGTCGAGATAGCGTCTGGCCGCGCCCCGCCCGCTGCTCGCGAATTGCCACAGCGCGACCAGCTGAGATGACGGGGGAGCTGTGAAGGCCGTGATCACGAACACCCACGTCGACCCCGCGCGGCGAAGGTGACCCTTGATCTGGATGGCGCTGAGGTGCCACAGGTCTTCGTCATGGGAGTGGCAGAGCAAATTGGCGGGGCCCTCTTTGATGCGCAAGCCGTCCGGCAGCTCGAAGATGATGCCGTTGATGCCGTCGTCTGGGGGTCTGGCCCGCCGCACGCTGACCGGGTATCCATCTGCGTCCACGGCGGTGACGACGACATCGCGGTATTTGGCTATCCACGTCGACGCTTCAGCCAACACTGCGCACCTCGCGCAGGTCGAGTTCCTGGGGATGATTGGTGAAATCTCGTGTAGGCCAATACAGGCCCCGCCGTGGCGTAACGTAGATCAGCAGGCGGAGATAGTAGAAGTCGAAAAGCCACCGGCCAGGCCAAGAGCTGAAGAACGCCCCGGCGGGTTGGCGCTCAAAGATGGTCTCCACCAGTGCGGCAAGTTCTGGCACCGAGCTGACGTCCGACACCACGCGGTCGTCGATCGTGGCATCTCCTTGGATCAGCACGGCACCGGGCGAGATGATGCCGCTGCCGGTGGGGTCGGAGAACAGCATGCTGACCTTCGCGTTTCGGCGGATGTTGACCGCCTTCTGTGGTCGCCCAATGGATGTCGTGACAAGAAAGCGCCCGTCGGGCAGCAAGTGTGGACTCACCGGCCAAGTCTGGGGGGAACCGTCGCGCGACAACGTGGTGAATTCGCAGGTGCGGTAGTTGAGGATAACGCTCAGCGGTGTCGTATCCATGTGTCCTCAGCGATGTGGTGAACGGTGAAGCTCGGACCAGTAGGACCGGGATACGCGATTCCCGAACAGTCTGACCATCAGCCGCGGCGGCAAGGGGAGGCCGGACAGGAAGCGCGGACGTTCATCGGGTGAAGCCGTTTCGAGCGTCAGGGTGGCCAGCACCAGCCCAAACCGAAAATTCTTGCGGTTGATGAACGACGCACCGCGACCGAGGACCTGGCGCCAGTCGTCTGGGGTGAGGTGCTTACTGATAAGCGGCACCATGACGTGCTCTTCGTCGGTGAGATGTAGGTCGAGGCGGCCGGCCAATTGTGAGAGCGCCGCGATTAGCTGGTCGCCGAGCTCCCGATCAGCCGTTGTCGCCCAAGCCGCCCGAACCGCATGCACCTTGTCAATGGAGCCGGCGATGTCGGCATGTGCGTCTTCCATCCGTTTGACTTCGTCTGCGCACGATGGCATTCGAGTGACCAGCTTGGGCCAGAGCAGCTCATCCTCAGCGGCATGATGATGGTGTAGCGCGCCCAAAATGTTGCCAACATGATCCGCCACCAGCATGGAATGCCGCACATCGCCGGCGCGGACATCATGAATGATCTCCTGCGAGGAGGTGAGTTCACTGCGGAACACCCGATGAATCAGCGCCATCTCGAAGGCATCGATCGGCAAGCCCGTTCCCCCTTGTCTGTATTCGGTGACTTCACTGCGCCCCATTGATTCGGTGACGGCCCCTATGGCATGACGTCGGATCACTAGTCGCGTCCGGCTTCAATGATCTTGTCCGCCAAACTCTTTGGATTGGTGAAGATAACTTCGTGGCTGCCGGGTACCTGAACCAAGCGATAGAGCCCCAGGCGGTTGGACATCCGCGGGTGCCAACCCCAGTCGCCCGGCGGCATGACGGTATCTTCGGTGGCGACAAGATAGCTGCGCGGCGTTGACAGCGTGTAGAACTTCTTGAGTTCCAGGGGCTCTAGAAGCTGCTGAAACGGCTCGGGCGACAGGCGCTCGTACGTTGAACGCGCTAGCTGCAGGTCGCCATCGTTGATAAAGACCTCGCGCCAGACATCAAATGGCAGCGTGACGGTGTTGTCGGCCGACTCGGCGGCCAAGCGCGACAACATCTCCCGCATATTCGGCGGAAAGGCTTCTAGCATGCATTCACCGTCATTGAGCACAAAGGCACTGAAAAACACCAGTCGCCGCACGCAGTTCGGAATGGCCTCAGCCACTTTGGCGATGATGGTGCCCCCGTAGCTGTGGCCTACCAGCACAATGTCGGTCAAACCGCGTTCGACGATGAAGTCGACGACAGACTGGGTTGACTGTGCATGGCTGACATCCTTGACGGCTCCTTTGCCGTGCCCGGCGACGGTGGGACCGTATGCGGTGTGGCCGCGTTGCCTCAAGCGGGCGATGACCGGCAGCCAGGCGCTGCCATCGTGGTGTGCCCCGTGGACCAATACGAAGGTGGACAACTCAGGCCGCCCGAGCCTCAATGAGGCCAAGTGGACCCTGGCTGGTCAGGACGGCTGTGCGCTCCAGCCTGGAGCTGGCCAGAAGGAGGTCGTATTCCCGCAGAGAACGTTCGCGGCCACAGGTCGCCGCCAGCATCCGCAGATCCATCAGTGCCGCGCCACCCGGATCAGCAATCTCGCCGACGATGAGTTCGAGGATCAGGACTCGCCCGCCGGGAAGCATCGCCTCGCGGCATCGCGAGAGTATTTTGACGCAGCTGTCGTCATCCCAGTTGTGCAAGACATGCTTTAGTACGTAGAGGTCGCCCGCCGGTAGCCACACGGAAAAGTCCCATGTGACCGCCTGTGTGGCAAGCGCGCCGTCCTGTCGGCCTGGACCCCGAGCCTCGTCGGCCGCGATGATGGGTCGCTCGAAGGCTATTCCGCACAGGGTCGGATTCTTTTTTTGCAACAGTTGCAGCAGCCTCCCGGTCGAATCACCCACGGCGATTGCGAGTTGTACGTCCGCGGTGTCAATCCCGCTGATGGCTTCGCGGGCCCAAGAGCATGTCAGGCCCGCGATCGCCGCGCCGTATTCGCGCGCGTCCTCTGTGTTCGCCTCGAGATGGTCGAACCAGTCCAACCCGAATCCGTAGCGGGCGTTGCCCTTTCCGGTGCGGACGGCCGTCACGAGCTCCTGCCAAGACAGCCAGTCGCCGACATTGGTGTAGGACACCGCGAGGTTTCTCAGCGATCCAGGGGCGTCTTGGCGCAACGTGTCGAGCAGGGGCGTGCTGTGGAACCGACCATCGCTTCCTGCGGTCAACAGACCGAGCGCTACCCCGGCTCGCATCAGCCGGAAGGTGGTGTCGGGCGCGCTTCCTTCACGGTCGGCGACCTCGGCTGAGGTCAAGCCGCCGCTCGACAGGTGATCGGGAATCGAGAGATCTGTGATCGCCCGGATCGCCTGGCTGACCCATTGTCCGCAGAGCATTGCAGACATCCTTCGATACGGGTCGACGCGTTCCCCGAGGGTCGGCTGTCGCGTTTTCGGCGGGACCTCGCTCAGGCGGTCACCCGTTGTCGAAGGCTTGCGCCCGCCTTGGCCGCCTAAGCCGTGGCGGTTCGGCGGCGCGGCGGCAGCTGATCTCTCCCGAGGTGACGGCCTTACCTGGACAATCAGTGCCCGCAGGCCAGGTGCCTGGTCGTGATACTCGTAGGCACCAAGCCATCGAGCGAACGCCGCGAGTAGCTGCGCGGGAAGAGTGAGGCGCTCGCGCACGATGACCAACAGCAGTTTGACTATGGCAGAAAACGGTTCACCGGAACCGATCGCGGCATACACGCAGTGGCTTTCAGATGGAGTGAGGTGAGCATCGGCGATTTTGGCGAGTTGCCACGCCAGGTCGACTTCCCTCATGACCGCTGAAACACTTTGTTGCTCGCACGAGATTCGCGATCGGCTGTGCAGATCAACGACGACATCGTGCATTGGGCTCCATGGGCGGACGTTCGGTTGACGGCGGCCGCGGTGGTGGCGGGAAAGCCGACGGTGTCGGGCGGCCGGCGTGCCGGCAACTTCGTATGTTCTGCCATACCGATCACATGTCTATCGTTTGTTCCGTTAAACGGAACGCTAGACTAAGACGCGGCCGGCGTCAACTATGTCCGGCCAGAGCAGGAGAACGGGTGGACATCGACTTAACCGCCCAGATCGGTCAAAGACTGCGCGAGATGCGCATGGTCCGTGGACGCACCGTTCGCGAACAAGCCCGTCTGCTTCAGATCAGTCCATCAAGGCTTTCCGAGTTGGAACGTGGAATCGCCGGTATCTCCCTGCAGCGCCTCCACTCGGTGGCCCACAGTTTGGGAGTCAGCGTCGCCGATTTGCTGCCCGACGATGCTTCCACCGTCGAGTCCCGACCGCTGGAAATCGTTGCGGCGGATGACATCGCGTCAGGCACGATCCAGCGTGCTCCAGGCGTGCACTACGCGCTCGTCGAATCCGGTCGCCAGCACACTCTGCAGCCCTACCGGGCAACGTTCGACGCGGGTGCTGTCGCGCCAGACCCCATCCGCCATCCCGGTGAAGAGTTCGTCTACGTTCTTTTCGGCGAGGTACGCCTGCACTTGGGCGATGACCAGCACGTGATAGGCGCGGGAAGTTTCGCGCGTTTTGACAGCGGCATTCCCCACGCATTCTCCAACGCCTCGACTACGAATGTCGCCGGCATGATCGGTGCCGGTACACCTCCCTGGTAGCGGAACGCTCCGCCGCCGTAAGCGACTCCGTGGCTTGTCAACCGAATCGTTAGCAGGATCACTACTCGCCTATCGGTGCCCCACTCCGCTGTTACCGTCGGCACCAGATCAACGGACACGGCGAACACCGGTTCGCCTGGCCGAAGGATCACTCAGGCGTGATTTGAACTGACACAACAGATCTGGCATCTACTAGCGGCACGCCGTGCGCGGCCATGGAAGCTGCCGTACAGGATTGGGGAACGCATGCTGTCCACGGACATTGCGCAGCAGTACGACTTCATCGTTTGCGGATCCGGATCGTCGGGCTCGGTGGTCGCGCGGCGGCTTGCCGAAAATTCCGACGTGACTGTGCTGTTGCTCGAAGCTGGAGGCACTGACGACGTGCCCGCGGTGATGGATGCCGCCAAATGGCCGCTGAACCTTGGCAGTGAGCGGGACTGGGGCTTCGCCTCAGTGCCCAGCGCGCAACTCAACTCGCGGTCCATCCCGCTGACTATGGGCAAAGTGCTGGGCGGAGGGTCGAGCATCAACGTGATGGGTTGGGCCCGTGGCCATCAGAACGATTGGGATCATTTCGCGGCCGAGGTCGGTGATCAGCGCTGGGGCTATCGAGCAGTGCTGGACACCTACCGTCGGATTGAGGATTGGCACGGTCCATCCGACCCTGACTATCGCGGCATCGGTGGGGAGATGTTCATCCAGCCGGCCCCAGATCCCAATCCGATCGCTCCTGCGATCGTCGAAGGTGCACGTTTGTACGGGATCCCGGTCTACGAGAGTCATAACGGCGTGATGATGGAGCGCGAGGGTGGTGCGTCCATCTTTGATCTCAACGTGCGCGATGGACGCCGCCAGTCCGTGTTCCGGTCCTACGTCTACCCGTACCTGGACCGGCCTAACCTGACAGTGTTGACCGGTGCGTTGCTGACCCGCCTGCTGCTCGGCGGCAAGCGCGTAACCGGTGTGGAGTTGTCGCACCTTGGGTCGATCCGCAGTGTGTCGGCGGCATACGAGGTGGTGCTCTCGCTCGGTGCGATCAACACTCCAAAGGTGTTGATGCAGTCGGGGATCGGGGATGCCGTAGACCTGTGCCGCTTCGGCATACCGGTCGTTGAGCATCTGCCCGGCGTCGGCCGCAACTATCAGGATCATCTGAGGATCGACTGCGTTTGGGAATACCGTGAACCAATCCCGCCGCGCAATAGCGCGGGGGAGGCCACGGTGTTCTGGAAAAGCGATCGCGCACTGGACACCCCCAACCTGCAAATCTGCGTCGCGGAGTATCCGCTATCCAGCGTGGAGAACGCCGCGAAATACGATGTGCCCGAACATGGCTGGACGATGTGCGCAGGCGTCGTGAGGCCGAAGTGCCGCGGCCGAGTCACGATCACTGGGCCGAACCCCGACGACCCAGTAGCGATCGAGGCCGGCCTGCTGGCCCACCCCGACGACATGAAGGCCGCGCTAGCGTGCGTGAAGCTGTGCCGCGAAATAGGTAACTCGGCGCCTCTTGAACCCTTCGTCAAACGAGAGGTGATGCCCGGTGATGTCGAGGGCGACGAACTCGAACATTTCGTCCGTGACGCAGCAGTCACATTCTGGCACCAAACGGGCACCGCGAAAATGGGCCGCGACCATATGTCGGTAGTCGACGGCGATCTGAGAGTCTACGGCGTAGAACGCCTCCGGATTGCCGACGGCTCGATCATGCCCCGGGTGACAACCGGCAACACCATGGCCCCGTGCGTCGTTATCGGCGAGCGTGCCGCCCAGCTTCTCAAGGCTGAACATTCGCTGTAGTGGTGTGTGCAGGGCACGCGTCCCGTCGTTGCCTTGTCGGCGATCCGCGTGGCCCTCATCGTCGTGTTTCCTAGAAAGGGAGTGGATCCTTTGGCTTATACCGCTACCATGCTCGAGCCACACACCCCGCCGTTTCTGCTGACACGCCCCCGCGTCATCGTGCGAGGCGAGGGCATCCGAGTTTGGGATAGCACCGGAAAGCCCTACCTGGACGGTACTTCCGGAATGGTGTGCACCAACCTCGGCTATAGCCAGCCCCGCCTGGTGGACGCCGCTGCCCGCCAAATGGCTGTCCTGCCTTTTTGGGCAAGCTATGACCACCGCACCAACAACGTGGCACTGGCGCTGGCCGACGACCTGGCCTCAATGGCACCAATCCCCATGGGCCGCACATTTTTCGCCAATTCCGGGTCCGAGGCCGTCGACAGTGCGATTAAGCTGGCCTGGTACTACCATAACTGCGCGGGCCGTTCGGGCCGCGTCAAGATCCTTTCCCACGAGCGCGGCTTCCACGGCACCACCATCGCCAGCGCGTCGGCGACGGGGATGGACCACATCCATCGCGGATTCGCGCTTCCCCTGGCCAATTTCGTCAAACTTCGGTGCCCCGATCCGCTAAACGCGGGTGGTCAGACCTCACGGGACTACGTCGATCATCTCATCACCCGCCTCCAAGGCGTCATCGCCGCGGAGGGCGCCGATACGATCGCAGCGTTCATCGCGGAACCCATCCTGGGCGCGGGCGGCTTCGTGATCCCGCCGAACGGCTACTACCAGCGGGCACAGGAGGTGCTCGCCCGTCACGACATCCTGTTCATCGCCGACGAGGTCATCACGGGCTTCGGCCGGACGGGGTCGATGTTCGCAACAGAGGAGTTCAAGCTGCGGCCAGACATGATCACGGTCGCCAAGGGACTTTCCTCGGCGTATCTGCCGATCTCGGCCGTGCTGGTGGGCGAGCGGGTCAACGACGTCATCGTTGCCGGCTCACAAGGCATCGGCGCGTTCGGCCATGGCTTCACTTACTCGGGGCATCCGGTGGCCGCAGCGGTCGCCCGCGAGACTCTCGCCATCCTGTCTCAAGACGACATTCCCGGTCACGTCGCAAAGACGGCGCCAACGCTCATGGCAGGGTTGGAAACCCTGCAAGGCAAAGCCGGGGTCATCGATGTCCGCGGCTACGGGTTCATGGCCGCGGTCAGTTTCGCGCCGCTGGACCCGCAGGCCGGCGACGGCGCTACCGGGACTGCGCTGATGACCAAGGCCGCCGAACTCGGCCTGCTGGTCCTGACCGCCGGCGACATCATCGCATTCGCACCGCCATTGATCAGTACCGCCGCCGAAGTTGAGGAAATCACAAGCATTTTCCTTGCGGCCTACGATGCGGTGCTTGCCGATCCGGGGCCGACGCTGCACGCGTCTCCGCGGGGCTAACGCTAAACAGGGCCAGCCCGCATCCGTCACGCAGCGAGGGTCGACCGGAGGCTAGCGGCCGAGCTGGACGGCTTTGACTACCAGCAGCAGCGCGCCGATGACCAGATAGCTGCGCAGGGCGATCATGCCGAGCCGGGTGCCGGGGGACCAGGCGACCGGTTCGAGCAGGGTCAGCGGCGGCATCCGCCAGGTCTTGCGGTCGACGGGACGTGCCGGTGGCTTCGGGGCCGGCGGCGCCGGCTGGCGGCCGGCCATCCAGCGCAGCACCGGCACCGCGGCGGCCGCCAGTATGACCAGCGCCAGGGTCAGGTACCCGGACACAGCGACGACGTCGATGTGCGGGAACAGGGTGGTGGCCATCAGGATTCCCGACAACAGCAGCAGGATGCCGACGATCAGCCCGGCGACCCAGTTGAGCCAGCGCCGATTGACCCAGGGCCCCAACACTTCCCGGTCGTTGCACAGCAGCAGCAGGAACACACTGGCGCTGGGCAGGAGCAGGCCGGCGAGGGCCTGCACGGCGGTGGTGATCAAACCAAGCGGAGCGCCGGGGATCAACACGATGGCCGCGGCCAGCGCCACCATCGCGGTGTAGGACAGGTAGAACTGCTTGGCGTCGGCGAACCCGCGGTGCAGCGAGTGCTTCAGGCCGAAGACGTCGCCGAACGCGTAACTCGTGGCCAGCGTCACCGCGGCGGCGCCGATGATCGACGCGTCCATCAGCACGATGGCGAAAAACGCGCCCAGTGTCCCGTTGTGCCGGCCGAGCAGGTGCGCGATGGCCCCGGCGTCGGTGAAGCCGCCCACGGTGTCGGTGGAGCGGGCCGCCCAGTCGCCGGTCATCAACAACGCCGCGGCGCCGACGATCACGACGAACGCGCCGATCACGGTGTCGGCGCGTTCGTAGGCCATGAACCGCGGGGTGATCCGCTTGTCCACGACATTGGACTGCTGGAAAAACAGCTGCCAGGGCGCGACGGTGGTGCCGACGATGGCGATGATCAGCAGCACCGCATCCGAGCTCACGCCGCCCGAGATGCTCGGCACTACAAATGATTTCGCCGCGTGCGCCCACTGCGGGTGCGACATCAGCAGCATCGGGATCTGCAGCAGCGTGATAGCGATGAAGACGAACATGGCCCGCTCCCAGCGCCGGAAGCTGCCGCTGGCCATGATGGCGATCAGCGCCACCGCCGAGATGGGGACCACCACGTATTTGGAGACGCCGATGTAGTCGGCGGCCAGACTGATGCCGATGAACTCGGTGACGATCGTCAGGAAGTTGAGCAGGAACAGATCGCCGACCGAAAACCAGCCCCAGCCACGGCCGAAGCGTTCGTTGATCAGCCGGGCATGCCCGACCCCGGTGACCGCACCGAGCCGGACCACCATCTCCTGGTTGACGATGAGCACCGGGATGAGCAGCAGCAGCACCCACAGCAGGGAGTAGCCGTAGTTCTGGCCGGCCTGCGTGTACGTGGCAACGCCACCGGCGTCGTTGTCGCCGACCATCACGATGATCCCCGGACCGACGATGGCCAGCAGCGTCAGCAGCCGCGTCTTCCAGGTCCGCGGATGGTCAGCCTCGCTGAGCTTGACGCGGCCGAACGCACCCTCGATGTCGCCCAGGTGCGCGCTGTCGAGCACCGCGCTGAGGCGGGGGTGTGCGGTCTCGTCGGCGCTCGATGTCACGGTGCCTCCGCTCCCGGGTGGCCGTCGGTCGGTTGAGCGATCTCGCGGTACGGACGCGGGGCGGGTTCGCGTCGGCGCCAGTCCTCGGGGATGGTCGCTTCCAGGACGTCGTCGACGGTGACCACCCCGAGCACGCGGTCCTCCTCGTCGACGACGGGAATGGAGTAGAGGTTGAAGTCGGCCATCAACAGCGCGATGTCGGTCAGGTCGGCGTCGGCGCTGACGCACACGGGATCCGAATCCATCAGCGCGCCAACGCTTTCGATGGGGTCGGCCTGCAGCAGGGTGATCACCGATACCACGCCGGCCAGCCGCTCGCCCTCGTCGAGCACATGGACCTTGATCAACGCCTCCGGCTGCACGGTGCGAGCACCCGCGATCAGGGCCAGCGCCGAGCCGGCGGTCGCGGTCGCGGTGCAGGCGACGAAGTCGACGTTCATCAGTCCGCCGGCGCTTTCGGGGTTGAATCCCATCAGCGTGATCACCTTGGTGCGCTGCGGGCCGGGCATCAGCTCCAGCACGCGGCGGCGCCGCGACTGGCGCAGGTCGGTGATCGCGTCGGCGGCGTCGTCGGCGCGCATCCGGCCCAACAGCGCGGCGACCTCGTCGTCGGGCATGTCGTCCAGGAGTCGGCTGGCCTTGTCGGGGTCCAGCTCCTCGAACACGTCGGCCTCCAACTCCGGGTCGCTGCGCACCCGGTCGAGGATTTCGCCGCCCTCGGTCTTGTCGGCCTCCTCGAGGAGATCGGCGATCTCGGCGGCCTTGAATTCGCCGAATCGGTCCGACAGGCGTCGCACGGCATCGGAGCCGCCGTGACCGATCAGCGGTTCGAACGCCTTCCAATCGCGGGCCGCATGCCCGCCGGAATGTTTGATCAGGCCGAACAACGTCGGCGGCCGGCGGGTGTCCAGGCGCGCAACCACCCATCCGGAGCCGGTGTCCTCGAGCTCGACGTCGTACGCGCGCACCAAATCCGCGGCCGCCACATCGATCAGCCGGTGGCCCAACACGTCGGCGCGCAACAGCACCTCCCCGTCGCGGCGCTCGAAGCCGCGAAGGTCAACTTTGTTCTTGGTCAGGACGATTCGTTTCGGACCGAACTCCTCGATGGATTTGGTGCCGACGAACACCCGACGCCCGCCGACCCCGGCCACGATCCCGGTCACCGCCGGATAGTCGTCCGCGCCCCCGAGTCGCACGATCACGTCCTCGACGCGGCCGACGGCCTCGCCGGCGCGGGCCACGACCGGCGCGCGCAGTAGCTCGGAGAGGTGGATCACCGGCAGCCCACCGCGGGGCGTCGCCGTCTCTGATGTGCTCACTTGTCCTCCTCAACGCTGTGCGACAGTCGCCCGCAGGATGCCATGTGCGGGTACCGCTTACAACCAGGTTCGGTGATGGCGCAAGTATCGGGGTTGGCCGGCTCGGCCGCCAGAGCGTACGCCGCCGCCCCGGGGCAGGGCCACCGCCAACAGGTGAACGGCGGGTGGCCATCGTTCCGCGCACTCGCTGGCACACTGAGGTGTGCCCGAAATCGCCTTTGACTCTGTGTCCCCGATCGTGCCGGTCCGAGATCTGGACGTCGCGCTCGACCGCTATCGCAAGCTCGGCTTCGAGGCGCGCGCCTACGAAGGCCCGGAGCGCTACGGCTTCGTCGACCGCGGCGCTGTCTCGATGCACCTCACCGAGTGGCACGAGCACGATCCACTGCGCACCGCCTCCAGTGTGTATCTCTACGTCAGCGACGCCGACGCCCTTTATGCGGAGTGGGCGGCGCTGGAAGATCTGCCCGGCCGCCTGATCGAACCACAGGAAACGGACTACGGCTTAAGGGAATTCGCCTACGTCGATCCCGACGGCACCCTGCACCGGATCGGGTCGCGGGCCGTCTGACTCCGTGGCCTGGCTGCGCGCCAGCGCCACCGTCGCGGCGATCATCACCGCGACCGACACGCCGAGCGCGACCATGCCGATGTGGTTCGTGCTCAGCGTCTCACCCAGCACGGTGACGCCGAGCACCGATCCGACGAGGGGTTCGGCGACGGTCACCGCGGGCAGCGACGCGGTGAGCGAGCCGGCCCGAAACGCCGACTGCTCCCAGGCCGTGGCGGCGAGGCCCAGCAGCGCCCACACGTAGAGCTCGGGCGCGCGCAGCAACGCCGGTACGCCGTGGCCGAGCTGGTCGACGACCCCCTTCGTCAAGACCGTGAAGACGCCCCACAGCGAACCCGACATCAGCCCCAGCAGCAGCGCGCTGACCGATCCCGAGAACATGTGCGCGCCAACCACACACAGGAAAAGGCATGGGCCAATGATTAAACCGACGACGATCCACGTCCGGACCGATCCCCGGGGAATTCCGGCCTGCGGGTTGCCGACCGTAACCACGACCGTGACGGCGGCGCCGAGCAGCACGGCCCAGATGCCTTGCCGCCGAGTGATTCTGCGATGGCTGACCGCCGCGCTGATGAGCAACGCGAACAGCAAGGAGGTCACCGACAGCGCCTGCACCAGCACCACGGAGCCCAGACCGAGCGCCGCGGCCTGCAATCCGAACCCGGCGGCGGCCACGAGGCTGCCCGCCCACCACCGGCGGTCGCGAAGCAGCCGGCGAAACAGCGCGAGGGTGCCGACCGGCTTGTCGGTGACCTGTTGCGCGGATCGCTGCTCGACGACGTCGCCGATGCCGATCATGAACGCGGCCCCGGTCGCGAGCAGCGCCGCGATGCCTGTGCTACCCAACAGGACCTCCTGCGTGATCCGCCAATCGGTGAACGGCGGCGTGCCAGGTATACCGATGCGCTAGCTGTTGCGCCTGATCTTCAGCGCGGTGGTGATCATCGGAATCTGAAGTGGCAGCCGGGCCAGCGCGGCGACGCGCATCGGCCAGGGCTTGCCCCACCACAACCGAACCATGTTGACGTTGGCCGGGAACACGCTGACGAACAGCGCGACCGCCGCCAGCGCGGCCCGCCGCCGGGTGCGCCGCGGCACCAGCAGCGCACCGACGGCGATCTCGGCGACGCCCGATGCGTAGGTATAGAACCGCGCGTCGCCGGGCAGTTCGGCGGGGACGATGTCGTCGAACGGTTTGGGGGCCAGGAAGTGGACGGTGCCGATGCCCATCAACATCGCCGCGACTCGATATGCGGTCGTTTGGGTCGTGTCACGTTCAGCGAGGGGTGTCGTCATCGACCCATTGTGTCGTGCGCGGCGCCGGCGTCGCTCACCGCTCTCCCACTGCCTGGGCATCGAGCGGGTTGCGCCGGTTGACGATCAGCGGATCCGCCTTCGTGAAGGGGAAGTCGGGCAGGTCGTCGATGTGTGTGTCGAACGTCGCCGCCAGCACCTTGCGCGAGTAGGCGCTTGCCGAGGCGCGATACCCGATGTCGCCGGGGGTGGGTTGGTCGAAGAAGATACAGAAATGCATTTCGGGGGCGTCGAAGACCTCGATGTGGTGGGGGTAGGCGCGGGGAATGAAATACACGTCGCCCTGCCGCAGGTACCACGTGTCGAGGGTGCCGTCCGGATCCATCACGGTCATGCGCGCCGCGCCACGGTTGACGTAGCCCATCTCCGCGGTGATCGGATGCCAGTGCGGTTCGCGCATCCCGTCCTCGCGGATGCGCAACGAATACATCGACAGGTCCTTCAGCGCGGGCCAATACTGCAGTCGTGCAGTCCGGGCCGAGCCGACGGCGATGCTGACGGGCGGCGTCATCGCCTCGACCGAGAACTTGTGCGGGTCATCGAAGTAGGCGCTCTCCGGCACGTCTGGGTCACCGTCACGGGCCGCCAACGCGCGGTCGCTGGTGCTGCGGCGGATGGCGGCGAAATCCGAGGCAGGTAGGTCGTACGTGTTGCCCAGCACGGCGTCGGTCATCGCCCCGAAAGCGGCGCCCAGCCCGAAGTCCTCGGGCCGTTCACTGCGGAAAGTGATGATGAATTCGGCTGTATCGCTTCCGATGTTCTCGATGTGGTGCAGCGATCCGGAGTCGACATGAAACATGTCGCCGGCCCGCACCACGAACGACGAAAACTGGCTGCCTGTGTCGAGCATGGAAACGAGCGCGGTACCGGAGACGCAATAGGTCAACTCGTTGGCGTTGGCATGCCAGTGCGGAGTCCGCATGGCGCCCGGGTTGATCAGCAGCCGCTTGATCGACAACCCCTTCAGGATCGGGAAGTTGTCGGCGGTGAGACGGCGGATCGAGCCGAGGTCGGATTCCTCGACAATTTCACCTTCCGTTAACGATGCGACGTGCTCGCTTGTCCGCGTGATCATTTCATCCTCCATCGGAATTGCGGTCGAGGTCGGAAGAATTCAACGCCCTTACCATCCCCCGCCGGGGCCATCCCCGTCCAACGCAGGTTTTCTATGCCCTGATCGACGTCGCTTATCGACGCGCGTCGCCCCTTCCGCCGTCGACGAGATCATCGTCGCCGAATCGCATTACGGCGGTGGTGCTTTGGCGCCAGATGCCGCCGCCGCGACGGCGGGATGGGCGGTCAATGTCGTTCCCCAGGCTCGGGCCGCGCCCTGCCGCATCGCCTCGGGGTCGCCGGTGGTGAGATACACACGCTTGCCATGTATTGCGCTACCGCGGGTGTGCGGGTACCGCTCGGCAATCGCGGCGGCCATTCGCTCGGCAGGGTCGATGAGTAGGGCCTGCGGCAGAGCGGCGGCGAACCATCTGCTCGCGGCCGGGTAATGGGTGCAGGCTAGGACCAGGGCATCGACTCGCCGCAGCGGCCCGAGGATCTTCGTCAGGTCGGTGAGGAACTGCGGCGAGCCGGCGCGACCGGCCTCAATGTGCGCGGACAGCGGTTGTGCCACCCGGGACAACACCACTCGCCCGCGCCCGGCCAGCCCGCGCCGATAGTGACCGGCGGCGATGGTACGACGCCCGCCGATCACCCCAATGTGACCGGTGAGTTCCTCGGGGACCGAAGCCAACCCGTGGTCGATGATTCCCTCGACGGGCACCGCCGCACCAGCGAGCCGACCGACCACCGTGCTGGCCGCGTTGCACGCGAGCACCACCTCGGTGGCTCCGCGCTCGGCGAGTGCGTCGACCACCGTCGTCAGGCGGTCGGCCAGCTCGTCGACTCGCATCCGGCCGTAGGGGGTGGCGCCGGCGTCCGACCAATACAGCACCGGCAGTCCGGGGGCCGCTTGGTCGAGGGCGTGAACCAGGCCCAGACCGCCGATGCCCCAGTCCACTATGCCCAAGCACGAGTTCGTGTTCATGGGCATCAGGGGTAGGAGAGTGGGGTCGTGCGGCCCTTGGGAAGGGGACCCGAATCGAAAGCCAGCACTCGCTGTGAGACGGTCGTCGTCAACGTTTTCAGCCCGGCGCCGGGGAAGCGGCTGCCGAAGTACCAGCGGTACTCGTGCTCGGCACGGATTGGATTGTGCCGCAGCATCTCCCGCCAGTCGGGGTGGGTGGTCAACGCGGCCAGGTCTTTGGTGAACTGCGGGCGGACCCGCCGTGACCGGACGTGCGCGAAGGCCGACCGGGCGAGCACGCCGAGCTCGCGGACCCGCACCGGGTGTTCGACCATGTCGACGACCCACAGTCGTCCGCCCGGGGCGAGCACCCGCCGGATCTCAGCCATCACGGGATCCCAGTCCAGGTACCGGAACGACAGAAACGAGATCACCACGTCGACATGGTCGTCGGGAACGTCCAGCGCCGGCCCGTCGACTTTGATGAACCGCAGCCGGGCGCGGTTGCGGCTGCGTTCCCGTGCCCGATTGAGCTGGCCGGCCGAGTTGTCGATCCCGATGCCGAAGTCGATAACGCCGTTGTCGTCAAGTTCGCGAAGCAAAGCGCCATTGCCGCAACCGATTTCCAGCACTCGCAACGGCCGGCCGAGCTCGGCGCATGCACGGGCGGCCGTGTCCGACACCCACTGCCACTCGGCGCCCCGGACCTTGATGTCGGTGTAGGCACGGTCATAGAGGTCGGCCACGCGGTCATAGGACCGCTCCGTAACCGCGGCCGCGGGAACGCTTTGGACCATCGGCTCCGCCGCAGTGCCGAGATACTTGCGGACGCTGCCACTTAGGCCGTGGGATTTCTTGCCGGGCGTGGCGATCATGTAGAGACTCGGGCGAGCCGTCGGTCGACGGCCCGCCCACGCGAACCGGTCATTACGAGTCGACACGGTGGTGTAGTTGTAATTGCCGAACGCGGGAACCCCGAACACGTCGGCGAAGAAGGGCGCGAACCAACGGGCCGTTCGGCAGGCGTGGAAATGCGCACGCCCGTCGGCGGCGAACGGGATCGCCATGGACCGCCATTCGTGCGGGGAGAACTGCTCGGGCCAGTCCGTCGAACCGAACATTGGGCCGTACATGCCCGCATGGCTAATCAGGTGCAACTCGCTCAGCACCCGCCCCGAGTCGGCGAACCCGGCCAACTCGGCCAGGAAGTCGGCCTTGCGGTGGAGGCCGGAGACGATCACCTCGGCGTCGGGATGTGTGGCGGCCAGCTCCCGGGCCATCGTTGCCGCAGCCACCGCGAATTCGGCCGACCCGCCGCGGTAATGGGTGGTGTGTGCTACCCAAATCAATGGCTTTGCTTCGGGTTTGGGCGCGACGCGGGCGAACGGGACGCGAGGATGATCACCCAGCGGGATCCACGCGCCGTAGTTACCGACCAGCTCGAGCACCTCAGCCCGCTCCAGGTCGAACACCCGCATGCTTGACGCCGGCGGGCTGTAGAAGTGCAGGGTCAGACCGCGCGCCCCGGCCGTCATGTCATGGATGTCCTCGGGCGCAATTCGAATCGGTACGCCCTCGGGCCGAGTGACGTGCTCGACGACGACCAGCTGCGGGCCGTCCCAGCCGAACCGGCGCTCGACGAAGGTGCCCTCGATCGGGATGACGAAGCCGCCGGCCCCGCCGTGGTCGTGGGGCGCGCACCCGTGGCCCGGGCGCCAGCGGGCGAGCATAATCTCAACTCGGTCGTCGGCCCGCAGTATCAAGCGCGAGTAAGGCTCTCCCTCTTTGGGGAGTTTCGCCGCTTCGGCTAGGGTCGGCCCGGCTTGGGCTACGCGGGCCAACAACTCGGGGCCCGGTACCTCGCCACGCATGGCGACTCCGGCCAGGGCATCGAGTAGCGGTGCCAGCTCCACGAGCGCGTCGCGGGTGATGGGTATTTGGTGGTGGGCCCGGTGGGCGGTGTCGGTCATCTCTTATTCCTCGTGCTAGAAGATGGCCGGGTCTGGGATGGTGCTTCGGTGCTGTCCCGTTTACGGCCGTTGGGCATACGATTTCGCCGCGGCCTTGCGCGATCCTTGCGCGATCCTTGGGAAATGCCTCACCAGTCACGCTGGCCTCAAGAGTCACAAATGAGAGCCGCGAAAGCGCAACTACCGGCACGTATCCCGGGAGGTGCCGTCGGTGGTTGCACCGTCGCGGAATGTCGGTAGCCCGTTACTATTGCCCCTACAGTATTTGCTACGATTCGCGGCATCTGTCCGCCCACCGCAGCGAGGTTGAAACATGGCCACACCCGTGATCGTCGGAGCCACCAGGACGGCGATCGGCCGCTCGTTCAAGGGCGCGCTCGGCAACACGCCCCCCGAGACGCTGATCACCACGGTGCTTCCCGAGGTGGTGCGCAGGTCGGGGATCGACCCGTCGGCCATCGACGACATCATCTTCGCCGAATCGCACTACGGCGGTGGTGATTTGGCGCGTTACGCGGCCGCCGCGACCGGCCTGGAGGACATCCCCGGTCAGGCCGTGAACCGGCACTGCGCGGGCAGCCTCACCGCGATCGGCAACGCCGCGGCCCAGATCGGCTCCGGGATGGAGCGCGTGCTCATCGCCGGTGGCGTTCAGTCGCTGTCCATGACGCCGCTGATGAACCAGCGCATTCCCGGCCCCGAGCTGAAGTTCGAGGAGCGCTGGCTGCCCCCGACGCACGTCGAGACGCCCGACGCGCCGACCAAGGACATGTCGATCACCGTCGGGTGGAACACCGCGCAAAAGGTCGGCATCACCCGCGAGGAGATGGACGCCTGGGCGGCCCGGTCGCACGAGCGCGCCATCGCCGCCATGGACGCGGGCAAGTTCCTCGACGAGATCGTCCCGCTGAAGATCACCCAGCTCGATGGTTCGGTGACCGACTTCTCGGTAGACGAGCATCCCCGCCGCGACACCACCATCGAAAAGCTCGCCGCCCTCAAGGTGCTGCACCCCGAGATCGAGGGATTTTCGATCACGGCGGGCAACAGCAGCGGCACCAACGACGCCGCCGCGGCGGTCGCGTTGGTGGACCGTGACTACGCGCTCGCCGAGAAGCTGAACGTGATGGGCACCGTGCGGGCATGGGGCGCCGTGGGCGTGCCGCCGCGGGACTGCGGCCTCGGCGCGGTCAAGGTGATCGGCAAAGTGCTGCAGCGCGCCGGGTTGTCGGTCGACGACGTGGCGTTGTGGGAGATCAACGAGGCGTTCGCTTCCGTGCCGATCGCGGCGTGCCGCGAGTACGGCATCGACGAGGAGAAGGTGAACTTCTCCGGCAGCGGCTGCAGCCTCGGCCACCCCATCGCGGCCTCGGGTGCTCGCATGGTCACCACGCTGGCCTACGAGCTGGCGCGGCGCGGCGGCGGCATCGGTGTCGCGGCGATGTGTGCGGGCGGCGGTCAGGGCGGCGCCGTCGTCATCGAGGTCTAGCGGCTCAATTGCAGAACGTGTAGCCGATGAACTGGGCGTCGCGTGCGTTGGCCGAGTAGTTGACGTAGTGCACGGCCGGCATCCCGTTGTACTGGGTGTTGGTCTTCTGCGCGGTGGGCGGGGGGACCGCCTTGGGGAAGGCCAGGACCAGGTCGGCATAGATCTTCAGCCCCGTCTGGCAGACGGCCTCGGGCCGCGGCGGCTGGGCGTTCCACGCGTGCACGACGACGGGGTCGGTCAGCTGATAACCCGCGGCGCAATTGGGATCGCAGATCTTGAAGACCGCGGTCCCGGTCCCGTCGGCGCCCTGCGGGCCCCATGATGTCCACGACATGTCTTGCAGCGCAACGGCAACACTGGCGCATCCCAAAACGCTGAGCTTCTTCGGGCGCTCCACAGGGGGGACCGACGGGTTGTAACAGCCCGGGATGGCGTAGCTGGTCGGTGGCGACGGCTGGGTGGTGGCCTGGCCCGCAGTGGTCTGGCGGCCCTGGATCAGCTTCACGCCGACGACCGCGAGTACGCCGATCAGCAGCACAGCGAGGACGACACCCAAGACCCCCAGGCGTCCCCCCGGAAACCGCAGCCGGCTCGATGACGAGACGTTGCCGCTCACGCTTACCAGGTTATGGCAGAACCGGCCCACCTGGGTGGCGCTACCGCAAGAATCGTCGCAGGGTAAATTTGGTCAACGCTACCAACTTATTGAGGATTACCGATGGATGATCACGCTCTGGCCGCGCGGTTGGCCGCGGAGGCGGGACGGCTGCTGCTCGGCGTCCGGGACGAATTCGCCGAGGCCGACGCCAGCGATCGAAAAGCCGCGGGGGACAAGCGGTCCCACGACTTCCTGATGGCGGCGCTGGCCGCCGAGCGGCCCGACGACGCGGTGCTGTCCGAGGAGGGCGCCGACGACCCGGTGCGGTTGGGCTCGGAGCGGGTCTGGATCGTCGATCCGCTCGACGGGACGCGGGAATTCTCCGAGCTGGGGCGCGACGACTGGGCGGTGCACGTGGCGCTCTGGCAGGACGGTGAGCTCGCCGCCGGGGCGGTGGCGCTGCCGGCGCAGGGGGTCACGCTGGCGACGCCCATGGTCACCGCGCCCCCGGCCGCGCCGGACCAGCCCCGCATCGTCGTCTCGCGCACGCGGCCGCCGGCCCTCGCCCTGGCCGTCCGCGACGCGCTGGACGGCGTGCTCGTCGAAATGGGTTCCGCCGGGGCCAAAGTGGCGTCGATCGTCCAGGGCCTGTCGGACGTCTACGTGCACGCCGGTGGCCAGTTCGAATGGGATTCGGCCGCCCCGGTCGCGGTGGCCCGCGCCGCCGGCCTGCACACCTCCCGCATCGACGGCTCGCCGCTGGCCTACAACCAACCGGACCCCAAGCTGCCCGACCTGGTGGTGTGCCGCCCCGAACTCGCCGCTACGGTGCTGGCCACGATACCGCCCAACGTCGAGTAGTTGCGCCAATCCCGCGCGAATCTCGACGACAACTCGACGCTCGGGCCCGGCCGGTCGGCCGCGCCGCAACCGCTCAGCGCTCTCCCGCGGGGGGCCAGGTTTGCATCGCCGCCTCGAGCTGTTCGTCTTCGAGCGCGGCGACGGTCAGCGGCGGCTGATCGCTGCGATAGCGCATGCCCTCGAGGAGGATGGCCACATAGCGGCGCCAAAGTTCGGTGTCGACCTGGCCGGCGTACTCGCTGACCGTTCCCGCCAACAGCCCGAAGATCGGCATGTCGCCGGGGGCCATCTCGGAACGCAGATGACCGTCCTTCTGGGCTCGCTCGAGCAGCTCGGAAAGCCTTGGTACGAGCCGAACTCGGGCGGCATCCACCCGACTGCCGCAGTAGGCCCTGCTGAAGGCGACCTCTCGCATTCCCCGGTCGGTCGCGGTGAGTTCACACATTTGCTCGACGTACCACACGAAGCCCTGCCATGAATCGGGATGCCGCAGCGCCGTTTCCGCCAGGGCGGTCAGCTCGTCGATGCCGTCTTCGAAGATCGCCTCGAGCAACTCCTGTTTGGTGGGAAACCGTCGGTACACGGTTCCCACCCCCACGCCCGCGTGGTGAGCCACCTCGTTGAGGGTCGCGTCCAGCCCCCGAGCCGCAAACAGCTCACGGGCGGCCTCGATCACCCGCTGACGATTGCGCTCAGCGTCTTTTCGAAGCGGTCGATCCGTCATCTTGCATGCGCTCACGTCGATGAGTGTAACGACGGCAACACTTCGAATAAGTGGATTGACTCTATCCACTTATCTGGTTAGGTTGTCTACCTAGACCGTCGCCGGTCGCCGACCCCCCGGCTTGCCTGGGATCACCGAAAGGCTCGCACCTTGATTGACGCGATGACCAGGCTCCTCAGGCGCGCCTGGCTGCCCCTACTGGTAGCGGTTGCGGTCGCCGTCGGCGCAGTCACCGTGGACCAATTGCACGGAATCTTCGGCTCGAATGCCCTCCTGGTGACTCCGAAGGGTTCCGACAGCGCGGAGCGCTTCAACCCCAAGGTCGTGACGTACGAGGTGTTCGGCTCCACCCCGACGGCCGTCATCAACTATCTCGACCTTGACTCCAAGCCCCAGCGCGCCGTGAACGCCGCTCTGCCATGGTCTTTGACGCTGCGCACCACGGCGCCGGCGGCCACGCCCAACATCCTCGCCCAAGTCGACGGGCAGTCAGTCACCTGCCGGATCACCGTCGATGATCTGGTCAAGGACGAAAGGACCGCGACCGGCGTGAATGCCGAGACCTTCTGCCTGGTGAAGTCGGCATGAGCACGTCAGTGAGCGACGCCCCGACCGACACGATTCCCGTCGCCCACCGCGCGGCACGCCCGTGGATACCGCGGACGATCCGGTCGTTCGCGGTGCCGATCATCCTTGCCTGGATCGCCGTCGTTGCACTGCTCAATACCGTTGTGCCGCAACTCGAAGCGGTCGGCAAGATGCGTGCGGTGTCGATGAGTCCCAACGACGCGCCGTCGATGATCGCGACCAAGCGCGTGGGCAAGGTGTTTCACGAGTTCGATACCAGCAGCTCGGTGATGATCGTGCTCGAAGGCGACAAGCCGTTGGGTCCGGACGCACACCACTTCTATGACCGCGTGGTCCAGCTCCTGCGGGCCGACACCAAGCACGTCCAGCACGTGCAGGATTTCTGGGGTGATTCGCTGACGGCGGCGGCCGCCCAAAGCAACGACGGCAAGGCCGCCTACGTCCAGGTCTACATCGCCGGCGACCAGGGCGAGGCACTGGCCAACGAATCGGTGGACGCCGTTCGCCACATCGCCACCAGCCTGCCGGCCCCCGCGGGGGTCAAGGCGTACGTGACCGGGCCCGCGGCGACGAGCACGGATCAAAACGCCGTGGGCGACAAGAGCATGCAAGCGATCGAGATGCTCACCTTCGCCGTCATCGCCGTCATGCTGTTGCTGGTCTACCGATCGTTCATCACGGTGTTCATCGTGCTCGCGATGGTGGTGCTGGAATTGTCCGGCGCCCGGGGGCTGGTGGCATTCCTCGGCTATTACAAGGTTTTCGGCCTGACGACGTTCGCGACCAACCTCGTCGTCACTCTCGCCATCGCCGCCGCCACCGACTATGCCATCTTTCTGATCGGCCGCTATCAGGAGGCGCGCAGGTCGGGGCAGGACCGGGAATCGGCCTACTACACCATGTTTCACGGTACCGCGCATGTCGTGCTGGGCTCGGGGCTGACCATCGCGGGAGCGGCCTTCTGCCTGCACTTCACCCGGCTGCCGTATTTCCAGACGATGGGGATTCCGCTGGCGGTCGGCATGACGATCGTGGTCGCCATGGCCTTGACGTTGGGCCCCGCGCTGATCTCGGTCGCCAGCCGGTTCGGCAAGGTGCTCGAGCCCAAACGCATGACGCAACCCCGGGGATGGCGCCGGATCGGCGCCGCGACCGTTCGGTGGCCCGGCGCGATCCTGGTGTGCGCAATCCTGCTGGCGCTGGTCGGCTTGCTTACCCTGCCCGGCTATCACACCACGTACAACGACCGCATCTACCTGCCCGGTGACGTGCCGGCGAACACGGGATACGCGGCGGCCGATCGGCATTTCTCCAAGGCCAAGATGAATCCGGACCTGCTGATGATCGTAAGCGATCACGATCTGCGGAACCCGGCCGACTTCCTGGTGATCGACAAGATCGCCAAAGCCCTTGTCCGCGTGCATGGCATCGCCCAGGTGCAGACGATTACGCGGCCCGAGGGGCGGCCGATCCAGCACACCTCGATCCCGTACACGATCAGCATGAACAGCACCGGCCAGATCATGAACAACGACTACACCCAGGCGACGCTGAAAAACACGCTGAAACAGGCCGACGACATGCAGGTCACCATCGACTCGATGGAAAAGATGCAGAACCTCACCGGGCAGATGGCCGAGATCACCCACAGCATGGTCGCCAAGATGAAGAAGACGAGCGTCGACGTGCAGGAATTGCGCGACCACATGGCCGATTTCGACGATTTCTGGCGCCCCATCCGCAGCTACTTCTACTGGGAGAAGCACTGCTACGACATTCCCATCTGCTGGTCGTTGCGGTCGCTGTTCGACGCGCTTGACGGCATCGACGCGATGACCGACGACATCACCGAGCTGGTGCCGGACATGGAGCGCCTCGACGCGGTGATGCCGCAGATGGTCGCCCTGATGCCGCCGATGATCCAGTCGATGAAAAACCAAAAGCAAATGATGCTGAACCAGTATCAGGCCCAGAAGGCGCAGCAAGACCAGACGATGGCCATGCAGGACAACGCCACGGCCATGGGCGAAGCCTTCGACGCCGCCAAGAACGACGACTCTTTCTACCTGCCGCCGGAAGCCTTTGACAACGCGGACTTCAAGCGCGGCATCAAGCTGTTCCTGTCCCCGGACGGCCACGCGGTCCGGTTCACCATCTTCCACCAGGGCGACCCGTTGACGGCGGAGGGCACCTCGCGCGTCGAGCCGCTGAAAACCGCAGCGGCAGACGCGATCAAGGGAACACCGCTCGAGGGATCGACGGTCTACCTCGGTGGCAGCGCGGCCCTGTACAAGGACATGCAGCAGGGCGCCGACTACGACTTGCTGATCGCCGCGGCCGCCGCGCTCATCCTGATTTTCATCATCATGGTGGTGCTCACCCGCGCCGTGGTCGCCGCGGCGACCATCGTCGGGACGGTGGTGCTCAGCCTGGCCACCTCCTTCGGCCTCTCGGTGCTGCTCTGGCAACACGTCGTCGGGATCCCGCTGCACTGGATGGTGCTGCCGATGTCGGTCATCGTCTTGTTGGCGGTCGGGTCGGACTACAACCTGCTCCTCGTCTCGCGCATGAAAGAGGAGATCCATGCCGGGCTGAACACCGGGATCATCCGCGCGATGGCCGGCACCGGTTCCGTGGTCACCTCGGCCGGCCTGGTCTTCGCCTTCACCATGATGTCGATGGCCGTGAGCAAGCTGATCGTGATCGGTCAGGTCGGAACCACGATCGGCTTGGGCCTGCTGTTCGACACCCTGGTGGTGCGCTCGTTGATGACGCCGTCGGTGGCGGCCATGTTGGGCCGTTGGTTCTGGTGGCCGCGGCAGGCTCGTCAGCGACCGGTTCCACAGCCTTGGCCCCAACCGCGGCACCGCCGGTCCCTGATAATGCAAGGGGCATAATTTCGTCGACGCGTCCGGACGGCGGCTACGTTGGAGAAGTGCTGACGAGTTCTCCGTGCGATGGCTTCCGGCTGGCCTACGAGCGTCACGGGGCCGGCGGGCAATCGGTAATACTGCTGCATGGGTGGCCCGGCGACCACACGGACTATCGCCACGTTGTCCCATTGCTGGGCAAGGGATTTGACGTTGTGGTGCCAGACCTGCGGGGGTTCGGACGCTCCGACAAGCACCCTGTCGACCCGGCCCACGGGTACGGCGCCGCGGCCCAGGCGCGCAGCATCGTCGCCCTGATCGACGAACTGGGTTTGCGGCGACCCGTCGTCGCCGGCTACGACATCGGAAGCCGCATCGCCCAGGCCCTCGCCAAGGATCACCCGGATGTCGCCAAACATCTTGTCCTGTCGCCTCCCTTGCCCGGCATCGGTGACCGCGTCCTCGGCCGAAACGCCCAACAACAGTTCTGGTACCAGGCGTTTCATCAGCTGTCATTGCCCGACGAGCTGATCGACGGAAACCCGGGCGCCGTTCGGACCTATCTGCGCCACTTCTGGGCGCGGTGGTCCGGCCCGAGGTTCACCATCGCCGACACGGACCTGGATCATCTCGTGACCGTCTACTCGCCGCCCGGCGCCTTCACCGCCTCGATCGGCTGGTATCGCGCCGGTGCCGGAACAGTGGCAACCGCGCCGGCCGAACGATCGCCTCGGCGCGATCAACGAACGAGTACGCAGGTATCCGTGCTATGGCCAGAACACGACCCGCTGTTTCCCCGCGACTGGTCGGACCGACTCGACGAGTTCTTTGCCGACGTCCACCTGAGCACCGTCGATGGCGTCGGGCATTTCACCCCGGTCGAATGTCCCAACGAGTTCGCCGAGCTGATACGCCGCGCGGCGAACGCCGCATAGCCCCGGCCTCACTCAGCCGCGTGATCGGCGCCGATGGCCGTTGGCCTCGTGCGTCCACTCCTTTTCGACGCGCCCGATCTCGAGCGAGAGCAGCATGAGAGTCGGGTTGTCGCAATGGACTTCGTGCGCGGTGCGGAATTCTGCCGCTTCGCCGGTGGTCGGTAGGTAGGGCCGCAAGCTCTCGAACCATTCGTCGCCGACGACGTTGGGCGGGTCGCCATTTTGCGGGCCGCAAGCCCACTGCTGGTAGGCGTCGCGCGCATCCGCCAGGCCGCTGCGCCAGCGTTGGATCGCGTCGCAGCGCTGCGTGTGGATGTGCATCTTCATCTGATGCTTGTTGTTATTGCTCGCAACCATCCCGGGGAGCAAGTTGTCGGCGGCGGACCTCGCGACGCCCGCGATGCCCATGGCCGAAGCACCCACGACCGTGCCCATCAGGCCCATCGTTACCATGTCCATTCGCTGATCGTCGCACCCCCGGGCGGCGACGAACAAGGAATGCGGCATTCAGCGCGCACCGGCCAGCAGGGTGCTGATGCGCGGGGTCACCCGGCTGATCAACAGCGGCTAGCGTCGCGAGTTCGCGTCGGTTCGCCGAACGTGGGGGATATGGACGAAAAACGGTCGTTTCGTGTGCATATGCCCCACAGTCGACGCGGTAGGTGGCGCCATTCAGCGCACGGCCTGCTGCCAGGACAGAATGCGGTCGGCCAGTTCGGGTCCGGCGTCCTCCTGGATGAAGTGGCTGGCCTTGATGCGAGCGTGCGGCTGGCCGGCCGCGCCGGGGATGTGCTTGATCAACGGGCGGTCCGCCTGCCCGAGGATGGGATCCCTGTTGCCGAAGATGCACAGGCAGGGCTTCTCCCACTGGCCCAGGGTCTTCCACGCCGCCCGGTTCGCCGGGACCGCCGGATCGTACGGTGACGTCGGCACCAGCTGAGGGAACGCGCGGGCCCCGGCCTGATAGGTCTTGTCCGGGTACGGGGCGTCGTAACCCGCGCGCACCTTGGGGGGCACCCGGCGGACGGTGCCGACGGAGACGATGCGCCCCGCGGGCAGCACGGGGGAGTAGCGGGCGAAGGCCCGCCACGCGTGGAAGGCCGGCGGCGTGGGGCGCTCCGCGGTGGGCAGGAAGCCGTTCGCCACAACCAGCCGCGCGACCCGATCGCCCTGCTCGGCGGCGATGCGCAGGCCGATCAGCGACCCCCAGTCCTGCACGAACAGGGTGACGTCCTTCAGGTTGAGACGCTCGAACCACGCGGTCACCCACTCGACGTGACGCAGGTAGGTGTAATCCTCCATCCGGCTGGGCTTGTCGGAGCGGCCGAAGCCGATCAGGTCGGGCGCCAGCACACGGTTCCCGGCGTCGGCCAGCGGAGGAATCATCGTGCGGTACAGATAGCTCCACGTCGGCTCGCCGTGCAGCAGCACGATCGGCGGCCCGTCGACCGGACCCTCGTCCAGGAAGTGCATGCGCAGCGGCCGGGTGTCGCTCGCGGTCACGTCGATGTAGTTTGCTACGAACGGATAGCCCTCCAGGTTTTCGAATCGGGAGTCTGGGGTTCGCAGCACATCCATATTCGGCTCCTCCGGGGGTGGCACCTCTGCAAGCCTCTCGCGGCAGCGCGATTTCGTCCAGTGGCAGATTCATTGAGACCGTAGCGGGCAACGATCAAACTGCCAACTTCACGGCCATCCGGCGTGCGGTTCTGCTCATCGCCGACATCGGCGGTTACACGCACTACATGCACTGGAACCGGACGCATCTGGCGCACGCGCAATTGGCGGCGGCAGGATTGCTCGACGCCGTTGTCGACGCTGGCAAAGGTTTGAAACTCGCGAATTTCGAGGGCGACGCGGCACCAAGAAACCCGCGGAGGGGCTTCCGCCGAAAGGCGTTCGAAGCTATCGGAAATCACATGAGTCACATGAGTACCATCAGCTGGTCATAAGGCGGCTTCGATTTTCGATATCACCGGCGATATCGAAAATCGAACTCACCTATTGGTCCCCGGCGCGCAACGGTTTTGCGCTCACCGGGTCAGCGCCCCGCCCATTCGCGATATCGCCTCGGTGAGAATGGCTTTCGAGGTCGCGAAGTTCAACCGGACATGGCCGGCCCCGCCGGTTCCGAAGACGTGGCCGGAGCTGAGCGCGACGCGAGCGTGGTCGCGGAACCAGCGGGCCGGCCCGGCCATGTCAGCCACCACCGCCAGCCCGCCGGCGGCCTCTTCGTCGAAACCGAGCTCCCGGCAATCAAGCCACGCGAGGTAAGTGCCCTGTGGCCATTGGTATCTCACGCCGGGCAGGTGCTCGGCGACCAGGTCGCCCAGCAGCGTCCGGTTCGCATCGAGGCCGCTCAACAGCGCGTCCAACCAGTCGCCGGCGCTGCGGAACGCTTCCGTGTGAGCGATGACGCCGAGGTGGCTCGGGCCGTGGCTCACCTCCTCGGGCATCCGGCGCAGGTCCGCCGCGGCCTCCGGACCGGCAATTGCCAACGCCGCCTTCAGGCCCGAGAGGTTCCACGCCTTCGATGCCGATATCAGGGCCAAACCGTCCTCCGCGCCGGGCACGGTCAGATACGGGACGAACCGCGCACCCGGCAGGATGACCGGTGCGTGGATCTCGTCGGAGACCACGCGCACACCGAACCGGCGGGCGAGCTCGGCGACGGCGCGCAGTTCGTCGAACGTGTGCACCGTCCCGGTCGGGTTGTGCGGATTGCACAACAAGTACGCGACCCTGCCGCCCGGAGCGCCGGCCCGAACGAACGCTTCCTCCAAGGCACCCAGGTCAATTCGGCCATCGCCGCCAAGCGGCGCCTCGACCACCCGGCGGCCGTCGTGCGACACGAACGCGTAGAACGGCGCGTATACGGGTGGGTTGACGACGACGGCGTCGCCGCGGTCGGTGACCAGGCGCAGCATTTCGACGGCGCCGAGCATGACGTCGGGAACGATCGCGGTGCGGGCCACGGGCAGGTCTTGCCATTGCCAGCGCCGGGAAGCGAATTCGCTGACCGCTTCGGCAAACGCGGTGCCGCAAGGGTATCCGGTGTCGCCGATGTCGATGGCCCGGCGCAAGGCCTCGGCCACCGGCGGCGGCAGCTGAACATCCATCTCCGCGACCCACAGCGGCAACACGTCGTCGGCGAACGCACGCCATTTCATGCTGGTGCGCAGCCTCAGTTGCCGCAGCGTGAGTTCCTCGAGTGGGTTAAACGTCACCCCGGCAGACTAAGTGGCGAAGGCGTGCTTTGGAATCGTGAGCGGTAGATCGACGGAACTGAGCAGCCCGGGTTCCGCCGCAACGACATACGGGACCGCGTTGACGACGCGCATCGCGGTGGCGACCATCGCGCCCGCGCCCGATGTCATGCCCGCGACCCCCGCCTTGCGCGGATCTTTCAGCGTGGCCGCCAGGGTGCATTCGATGTCGGGGTCGCCCGTGATCGCGATGCGGTAGGACAGGTCGCCGATCCCGGTCGGCCAGTCGGGGGCGACGTCGTGCGCGAGCCGGGTGACGTGCTCGATGACGATGGCCTCGCGGCCGTCGACCACCCCGATCGCCTGCATGCGCAGCGCGCCGCACGTACCGGCCTCGACGGTGCCCATCGCCACCTCGAGGGTGCGGTTGGTGACCGCCCGGTCGAAAGTCTCACGGATTTCCCGCACTTCGACGCCGAGCGCGTCGGCGATCAGGCGGATCTGGCCCTGCCATTCGCCGGCGATCGCACCCGGGTAGCCGATCCAGGGCTGGTAATCCAGCGGACGGCCGAAACCCAACGCGTCGCTCATGATGTCGGGAACCCCGTAGTCGTCGTACAGACCGATCTCGAACGAGTGGATCTTCTCGATCGACGACGACTGCGTGGACAGCACCAGCGGCAGGTAGTCCGCCGCGAACCCGGGCTCGATCCCCGACGCGTACAGCGACGCCTGCCCCTGCTTGGCCGCCGCGACGAGCTGGTCGCGCCACTCCGCGGGTTCGTAGGCGTGCGGGTTGACCAACCGGGTGGTGCTGGTCGTGACGACGTTGATCCCCGACTCGAGCAGCCTGACGTAGTCCGGGATCGCCAGCGCGTCGCGTTCTGGGCCGCTGGCCGCGTAGATCACGCAGTCGGGTTTCAGGGCGATCAGCGCGTCGGCGTCATTGGTTGCGGCCAGGCCGATCGGCTCGCCGTTGGCCAGTTCGCCGGCGTCCCGGCCATCCTTGTCCGGCGAGTGCACCCACACGCCGACCAGATCGAGGTTGGGGCGCCGCGCAATGGCGCGGATCGCGATCGACCCGATGCCGCCCGTCGCCCACACCACCACCCGATGAGCCGTCATCTTGTTTCTCCCTCAGGTGTGTGCGCGGTGAAAGCCGAGGCGGCCGTTGCTCTTACGTCGCAAGCTAACAGCCGTGAGTCAGCGCGGTCAAGGGTTTAAGAAAGCGCGCACTATCTTATTGAACAAATCTTAGGTTATGGTGCTGTTGGTGTTCGAGGCGGTCGCCCGCTGCCGCGCACTACCTCGAACGCGCCGTGGCCGCGGCGCACCAGTAAGGAGAGTGCTCATGCGCGTCGTCGTGTGGTCCACCGGGGGAGTCGGCAAGATCGCGATCGACGCCATCAGCCGCCGACCGGATCTGGAACTCGCTGGCGTATGGGTGCATTCGCCCGACAAGGTCGGTAGGGACGCCGGTGAGTTGGCCGGTATCGAGCCGCTGGGCGTGATCGCCACCGACGATGCCGACGCGCTGATCGCGCTGGCGCCCGACGCCGTCGTGTACGCCGCGAGCGGTCCCGAACGCGACGGCGCCGCCGTGCCCGACTACCTGCGGCTCCTGGAGGCGGGCATCAACGTGGTGTCGACGTCGTCGACGAGCCTGGTGTACCCGCCGTCGTACTTCGCCACGGACTGGCGCGACCAACTGGACGCCGCGGCCAAGTCCGGCGGCGCGTCGCTGTACGTCTCGGGCATCTTTCCCGGCTTCGCCTCCGACCAGCTGGCGCTGCTGATGACGACGCAGTCGAAGAACATCCGCACCATCACGGCCAGCGAGGTCGCGCTGAACGATCACTATCCGGTGGCCGACGTGATGATGGACGGGATGGGCTTCGGCCGAGGGCTGGAATTCGAGCCCATGCTCAAGACACCCGGTTTCATCGAAATGGCTTGGAAGGCACCGATATGCCTGATCGCCAGAGGACTCGGCGTGGAGGTCGAACGCATCAACGGTTCGCTGGACCGCGAGCTCACCGATCGCGACATCGAGGTGGCGTTCGGGACCATCGAGGCGGGCACCTGCGGCGCGGTGCGCACCCGGGCCGCGGGGGTGGTCCACGGCCGCGAGGCCATCGTGATCGAGCACGTCATCCGGATGGCCCGCGACGTCGCCCCCGACTGGCCCGTCTCGGATTGCGACGCCACCTATCGCGTCGACATCGAGGGCGACCCGGACATTCACTGCGTGATGACGCTCGGGGCGGCAGAGGGCCACGGCGCGGGGCGAGCCGCCATGGCGGCGACGGCCATGCGGGTGGTCAACGCGATCCCGTACGTCGTCGACGCGCCGCCGGGGCTGATCAGCTCGCTGGACATCCCGACGACTTTGCCGCGGCACGTCTTTGCCGAACCGTTGACGCGGCTCTCGGCGGCACCGTAGCGTACGTGGACAAATATTAGGTTGGCTAGGAGTTGGGTGTGTTCACGCTGCGCTTCGACATGCGCGCCCCGTCGTGGGGCGCCCCGCCAGTTGCGCTGTATGGCGCCGTGCCCGAGATGTGCGCGTGGGCCGAGGAGCACGGTGGCCTCGCCGCCGTGCTGTGTGAGCATCACGGGTCCGAGGACGGCTACCTGCCGTCGCCGATGATCCTGGCGCCGGCCATTGCGGCGCGCACCCAACGGCTCGCGATGAATCTGATCCTGATCCTCCCGTTCTACGACCCGGTCCGCCTGGCCGAGGACATGGCAGTCCTTGACATCGTCAGTGGCGGGCGGGCGTCCTACACCCTGGCGCTCGGGTACCGGCCCGAGGAGTTCGAGCACTTCGGCCTGGACATCAGGAAACGCGGGCGGCTTGCCGACGAAAAGCTCGGGCTGTTGCGCCGGTTGCTCTCCGGAGAATCCGTTGCCGACGACGGGCGTCACATCACGGTGACGCCCACGCCGCTGACCAAGGGCGGCCCGTCGATGATGTGGGGAGGTGGAACGTTGGCGGCGGCCCGCCGGGCCGGCAGGTACGGGCTGGGCATGCTGGGGAACGCCAACGAACCCGGCATGCAGGAGGCCTACGAGGAGGCCTGCCGCGAACATGGTCATACGCCGGGGCCGACGATGTTTCCCGGCCGCGACACTCCCTCGGTCGTTTTCGTCGCCGACGACGTGGACCAGGCGTGGGAAGAGCTTGGCGAGCACCTGCTGCATGACGTGCGAACGTATGCCGCGTGGAACCCCGGCGACGAGACCACGGCCGGGTTCTCGCATGTGCAGACCGTCGACGAGCTGCGCGCCAAGCCGGGCTCGCACGTCATTATCTCTGTCCCGGAGGCGATTTCGCGGGTCCGCGCCGGCCAGATACTCAACCTGTCGCCGCTGTGCGGTGGGCTGCCGCCGGAAGTGGCGTGGCCCTATCTCAAGCGCGTGGGCGAGGTCGTGCTGCCGGAGGCGTTGTCGGAGACAAAGACACCGCTATGACCGGCGCGAGCACCGCCGAGGTTTACTACGACCCCTTCGATTTCGGCATCGACGACGACCCGTACCCGATCTGGACGAGGCTGCGCGACGAGGCGCCGCTGTATTACAACGACAAGTACGGGTTCTACGCGCTGAGCCGCTACGAGGACGTCTCCCGCGAGCTGATGAACTTCGACACCTACCGGTCGGGCCGCGGCACCACGATCGAAATCATCAAGAGCGGCATCGAGGTCCCGCCCGGCATCATCCTCTTCGAGGACCCGCCCATTCACGATCTGCATCGTCGTTTGCTCTCAAAGGTTTTCACGCCCCGACGGATGGAGGCGATCGAACCGCTGACCCGGGCGTTCTGCGCACGCGCGCTCGACCCGCTGGTGGGGACGGGCCGGTTCGACTTCATCGAGAATCTCGGCGCGATGGTCCCGATGCGCACGATCGGCTATCTCCTGGGCATCCCCGAGGACGGTCAGGAGGCGATCCGCGACAAGGGCGGCCGTCAGCTCACCCTGAAAGAAGCCACGTTCCGGCCCGCCACGAAAGAATTTTTCGAGCGGAGCTATGAGATGTTCTCCGACTACATCGATTGGCGGGTGGACCACCCGTCGGACGATCTGATGACCCAGCTGCTCAACGCCGAGGTCGAGGACGACGGCGGGGCGCGACGGCTGACGCGGATCGAGGTGCTGCAGTACACCAGCATGATCGCCGGCGCGGGCAACGAGACGACGACGCGGTTGATCGGGTTCCTGGGGCAACTCCTCGCCGAGCACCCCGCCCAGCGGCGGCAAATCGTGGCCGACCCGTCGCTGATTCCCATGGCCATCGAGGAGACCTTGCGCTACGAAGCGCCCTCGCCGGTGCAGGCGCGTTACGTCGCCCGCGAGGTCGAATGCCACGGCGCGACCGTTCCCGAGGGCTCGATCATGTTGCTGCTCAATGGATCTGCCAACCGCGATGAACGCCGGTACCCGGATGCCGACAAGTTCGACATCCATCGCGGCGATACCCATCTCAGCTTCGGCCACGGGCTGCACTTCTGCATGGGATCGGCCTTGGCGCGCATGCAGGCGCGGGTGGCGCTCGAGGAGGTCATCAAGCGCTGGCCGGACTGGGAAGTCGACTACGCCAACGCCGGCAAGGCCCACACGACCAGCGTGCGGGGATGGGCCAAGCTGCCGGTGTTCACCGGCTGATTTCCCGCCGAACGTCGACTTGTTGGGCGAAATGCGCCGATTTCACGCAACAACTCGACGCTGGGCGCAGTTCACTTGGGTTGGTTCGGCACGCCCGGGAACAACTGGCCTGTCGGGCCCGCGGTCACCCAGCCGCCCAGCTTCGTCACGAGGTGCGGCGCGAAAACGGCGCCGTAGAGCAGATTTCCGATGACGATGACGGCGGCGATGGACAGCGCCGACGATTGCAGGCGAGTCTTCGATCTGTTATCCGCCCACGCCTCGACGACGTTGTGTCCCTGCGCGTCGGTCCGCCCGAGCAGGTAGGTGAAGACCATCATCTGAATGCCCATCGCGAGGGAGTCGTAGAGCGGGTACTGGTGAATGGTTCCCTCACGGATCGCCAGCCCGGGGATCACCCGGCCGTAATAGAACACGCCGAGCTTGGCGCCGAGGAACCCGTTGAAGAGCAGCGCCCAGCAGAAGCCGACGACGAGCCCGACGATCAGCAGCGTTATCGGCCTGCGCCACTGGTATTTTGCGCTCAGCCACCGCCCCAGCCCCGCGCCGACGATCGCGGGCAGCACGAAATACGACATGTAGCCGATGGGCACGGACGAAGGAAGGCCGCCCCAGGTCATGTTCAACGGCCACCACGACGGCATCCGGGGCAGGGCCGGCGGGAACTGGGCGTACATCGCCCAGTCGTACGGCGCCTCGATCCAGGAGAACGAGATCGCCGAGACGCACAGCAGCAGGAGCGGGTGGGTGCGCCGCTGGCGGATGCTCAGGTATGCGCCGACGACGAAAAACGCGATGCCCGTGACGTAGGCAAAGCCCATCGATGCCTTCAACAAGGGCGTCAGCTCGGCGCTCATCGGTCGCGCGCCTGACGCGCTTCGGGGTCGAAGCGCAGCACCAGGCCGAAGATCAGGACGATCAGTCCGAACAGCGTGCCGAGCATGATGACCGCACCCACGTCCGCGCCCCTTTCGATACGACTCGAAGCTAGAGATAGTGCATGCTATCTTAAAAGTCGTGCCCCAGCGACCCGCGGTTACCGCGACCACGCGCCGCCCCCGCGGTGCGCCGCGCAAACTCCTGCTCGACGCCGCCCGAGACCTCTTCGCTCGGCAGGATTACCGCGGCACCACCACCCGCGAAATCGCCCAGGCCGCAGGCGTTACCGAGCACCTGTTGTTCCGCCACTTCGGTTCGAAGGCGGCGCTGTTCCGTGAGGCCCTCGTCCTGCCCTTCACCAGCTTCGTCGACGAATTCGGCCAGACCTGGCAGTCCGTCATCCCCGAGGAGACCAAGGAGGAGGACCTCGCGGGGCATTTCGTGGGGCAGCTCTACGACGTGTTCGTCGAACACCAGGGTCTGCTCTTGACGCTGATGGCATCGGATGCCCTCAGCGACGAGGAAAAGGCCGACGCCGGCATCGACGACGTCCGGCGGGCCATCACCGTGCTCGGCCAGATCAGCGCCGAGGGCATGCACCTGCGGGGGCTGCGCTCGGATCATCCGGACCTGCCTGCGCATTCGACCGTGGCGATGATCGCCGGCATGGCCGCGCTGCGTTCCACGTACTTCGGACGCAAGCAGCCGTCGAGGGAAGTGATCGTCGAGGAGCTCGTCCAGGCGATCCTGCACGGCTTCCTGCATCGGAACGATTGAAGGGGCGCGATCATGACCAACGCGGTCGAGTTGTACTACGACCCATTCGATGTCGACATCGACTCGGACCCATACCCCGTTTGGAAGCGCATGCGCGAAGAAGCGCCGCTGTATTACAACGAAAGGTACAAGTTCTACGCGCTGAGTCGATACGAGGACGTGGTTCGCGAACTGCCGAACTGGGAAACCTATCGGTCGGGTCGCGGCACCACGGCCGACATCCTGTTCGCGAATATCGAAGTGCCCCCGGGCATTCTGTTGTTCGAGGATCCGCCGCTGCACGACCTGCACCGCAAGCTGTTGTCCCGCGTGTTCACACCCCGCCGCATGCTGGCGGTCGAGTCGCTGGTGCGTGGATTCTGCATTCGTGAACTTGATCCGTTGGTCGGTGCCGGTGGTTTCGACTTCATCGCCGACCTCGGGGCGATGATGCCGATGCGGACCATCGGATATCTGTTGGGAATCCCCGAGGAAGACCAAGAGAAGATCCGCGACAGCGGCGTCGCCAACATCGAAATGCCCAAGGGCCGCGACCCCGCCGAGGTCGATGCGAACGTGTTCGCGAATACCATCGCCATGTTCGCCGAGTACATCGAATGGCGCGCCGACAATCCGTCCGATGACCTGATGACCGAGCTGCTGCGCGCCGAGATCCAAGAAGCCGACGGCATCCAGCGTCCCCTGTCGCGGACCGAGGTGCTGTCCTACACCGCCATGATCGCCGGTGCCGGCAACGAAACCACCGCTCGCTTAATCGGTTTCATGGGGCAGCTGCTGTCGGATCACCCGGATCAACGCCGTGAACTGGCCGCCGACCCGTCGCTGATCCCCGGCGCGGTGGAGGAAACGCTGCGCTACGAGCCGCCGTCGCCGGTGCAGGCCCGCTACGTTGCCCGCGACGCCGAGCACTACGGTCGCGTGGTGCCGGAGGGGTCGTTCATGTTGCTGCTCAACGCTTCCGCCAACCGTGACGAACGCCATTTCGCGGACCCGGACCGCTTCGACATCCACCGCCAGGGCGGCCACCTCAGCTTCGGGCAGGGCCTGCACTTCTGCCTCGGCTCGGCGCTGGCCCGCATGGAGGCCCGTGTCGCCTTCGAGGAGGTCCTCAAACGCTGGCCCGACTGGGAGGTCGACTACGCCAACGCCGTACGGGCGCACACCGCCAGCGTGCGCGGTTGGGCCCGACTGCCCGTCGTCACCGGGTGAAGGCTCAGCAGGCAAGGCGGGCTACGCGCTTTCGTCGACCAGCACGGCGCCGCCGGGCTGGTTCCCGAGAGTCTGCAGCGGGATGTCCTCGCCCCCGGCCGTCAGGCGAACGATCTGGGCCAACTCGCCGGGCGCGTCGCACTGCAGGTAGTGGTCGGCGCTGGGCAGCACCCAGTAGCGGTTGCGGCCGGGCTTGCTCTTCAGATACGTCTGCCACACGTAGTTGGGAACGCGCACGGGCGAGACGTTGTCGTGAATTCCCCACACCACGGTCGTGTTGACCGGGCTCTTGGAAAGCGCCTCCAGCCAACCGGTTTCGCCCGCCGAGCGCTCGTTGAGGTATTGAATCGTGTCCGGCAGCACGCGGATTCCGTCGTTGTGGGCGAAGCACCTCGCCAGCGCGGCGATCTCCGGGTCTTCCAGGGTCCGCCGCGGCATGAACGTGCTGACGCCCAGGCCGGCGGCGAGCATCTCGGGCGTGGTCGCCGCCGCGGTGTCTCGCCCGGTTGCGGGGTCGAGCAGGGCGGTCTGGAACACGGTGAGGTTCGACAGCGGCAGATAGATGTTGGCGTTCGTCATGATCAGGTCGACGGGCACGGTGTCCTGGGCCGCCAACATCTCCAGCGCGATCATGCCGACGCTGCTGCCGCGATCGTGCGTGAGCATGCGGAATTCGGTCAGCTTCCACACCTGGGTGATCGCGTAGACGAGCAGGCGCGCGTCGTCGTACAACGAGTAGACGTGCGGCGCCGGCGGCTTGTCGGACAACCCATAGCCGGGGAAGTCCAGCGTGAAAATGTCGAACTCCGAAGCCAGTTCACCGGCCAGCCCGAAATAGTCGATGCTCGACGTCGGAAAGCCGTGCACCAGCACCAGCGCGGGCGCCCCGGGCGTGCCGCAGCGGCGGCTGAACACCGTGAGTTCCTGCCCGTCGTTGGCCGCCGTTGTCGACCGCCACCGCAGCTCGGTCCCGTCTTTTTGCCACTGCGCGAAGATGTCCAAGCTGCCAGCATCGCAGAGGTGATCGCGGTTGGACAACCACGCGTCGTGTTCCATGATTCCCAGGTGTCACAGGAATTTTGGGATGCGCCGCTGTGCCCGCCTCATAGCGACTACCTGACATGCCGTTTCCCGCTTGTCGCTGAGGCGGGCAAAAAGCCATCCAACATCTTTCGGTGACTCGAGTGACGACGTCACTCAGGGACAGGTCACGTGAATCCCGAACGTCACCTGGTGCACGTCGCCCTGATTCGGCGATGTCCCCTGGCCCGTCCCGGTCACCGTGTAACTCTTGCCGTCCTTCGTTGCCTGTACCTGGGTCGCGGACTGCGGCGCCTGGTACGGCAACTGATACTCCCCGGATCCCGCCTTGAGCGACAGCGAGAAGGCGTCGACGCTCGGGGGTTTTTCGTCCGATATCGCCAGCGACACCGACGCCGAATCGTCGTGAACGGTGATGCGGGTGGTCAGGTCCCCGGATTCGGCCGGCGTGGCGCTCGGCTGCGCCGCCGTGGCTTTGCACTCGACCTGGGTCATGATCGTGTGTTTGTTCCCGCCCACCATGACGGTCGTGCTCGCCGGGGCCGCGCTCGTACTCGTGGCGGAGGATGGCTGCGCGCTCTTGCTCGAGCAGGCCGGCACGGCAGCCGCCAACGCCACCACGCCGAGCGCCGCGGCGGCGAGAACGAGCCGCCGAGCCGAACTGGTCATCTCACATCCTTTGCTAGAGCTCAGAAGGACTATAGAGCCCGTTCGTTGCGGCGAGCTCTCATCCCTCTGGCGACCCGCCAAACGGCGGATCCGCGCAGTTCACGACCACGCTTCCCAGCTGACCATCGTTCGTAACGGTCCCGTGAAGAGGGGTCGCACCGCGCCCGACCGCCACCGCGGCTCGATGAGCGGAGCCAGGGCGTCGGTGGTGGTGAGCGGGTCGGCGTCGAGGTAGACGACGGTGACGTATTGGTGATCGGTCGACCATCCCGGGGGGAGGTGGGTCCAGCCGGTGCTGGAACCGAAAGTCCAGGCCCCGGCGGTGCCGGGCGTGGCGAGCAGCGCCGGATGGTGTTCGGCGTGCAGCCACTGCAGCCACGCGTCGGGGCGGCCGGCGGTGGGTTCCTCCACGATCAGCACGATCCCGCGGTGCGGCCGAAACGGGACCACCTCGGGGGAGACGAGGGCATGCGGGGAGGCCTGCCACTGCAGCAGTCGGAGGCCGGCCACCTGCAGCGACGGCCGCGTGACCGGAAAGCGGCCGTTCTCCCGCAGCGAGCGGCCGAGCGCGACGAAGTCGTCGAAGGTTTGTTCAACGGGGTCACCGATCAGGTAGTGCACCACGTTGCCGAGCTGTGCCAGCGGCCCGTCAGCCGCCAAACGGTGATCGGGGTAGGCGCCGTCGGCGATCCAGCGCAGCCCGTGGATGATTCCCGGCAGTTGGTATTGCTCGGGCATGTGATCCAGCAGGTGCCAACGCAGATAGCTGCCGTCGTCGTCGGGCGGCGCCGCAGCGGTGAGGCTGAAAAAGCCTGCCTTGACGCGGTTCACGTGCCCGGGCCGATCACGAAGCAGCGGCCGGCGCTGGTGGTGAGCAGCACCTCCTGAACGGCGGACTTGTCGATGGTCGCGAATTCGAAGCGATGCACCTGCTGTCCGGCATCGATGTTGGCGTCCTGGGACTCGTTGGTGCCGTCCTTCTTGCGAACCGTCGCCGTGACCTTGTCCGGCTTCGAAATGTTCTGCGGCTCATGGAAATACCAGACTTCGATGCCGGCGTCCGAGCCCTGCCAGCCGTCGGCGTAGTAACACCCCGGATTGCCGTCGGCGTCCGGCGGAGGCGGCGGGCAGATGGATAGCCCGACGCACGACGGCGTGGCGGTGGCCAGAGGCGGGTAACGATCACAACACCCGCACAACTCAACACGAGGATTGTCAGCATTCGGATCGCCTTCGACATGAAAGCCCTTTCTGGTTAAGACCTTTGCAGTTCCGCGAGCGCCGCCAGGTTTTCCAGGTAATGCTGCAGCGAGGTGTGTTTGAAGATCGCGGCGACGATGGTGGCACCGTGCGCGGCGAGCTCGCCGAGCGCGTCTCGCGTGCGTTCCGGTTCGTCGATCGGATCCAGCGGCGACGGCGGTGGCAGCACCACCTCGAACCCGGGTTGAAGGTCGAAGCGGTCCAACCATTCTCGGGCTTGGCGCAGGCTGACGGCGAAGGGCGCCCAGCCATCGGCCAGGGTCACGGCCCGGCGCAGCGATCGCAGGGTGCGTCCACCGATCCAAATGGGGACGCGTTCCTGGGCGGCGCACGGATCGACGACCATCCCGCCGAACGAATAGAACTCGCCCTGGTAGGCGGGTTCGGGGATGGACAGCGAGGCGCGAAGCGCGCGCAGTGCGTCGTCGCCGCGGGGTCCGCGGTCGTCGAAGGGGGCGCCGATGAGGTCGAACTCCTCCTTCAGGCTGCCGACGCCGACCCCGAGGATGAGCCTGCCGTTGCTGACCTTGTCCAGCGTGCCGTAGCGCTTGGCGATCTCGAGCGGGTGGTGATAGCCGAGCACCAGCACGTTGGTGGCGAACCGGATTCGCTGCGTGCGCGCGGCCAGGTAGCCGAAGGTGGCCAGCGGATCCCAATAGCGGGCGCCGCGGCGGCCGCGCTCGGGGGCGGGCAGCGCGATGTGTTCGCTGCAGGTCAGGTGGTAGTAGCCGAGTCGGTCCGCGGCCTGGGCGATCCGCGCGAGGTCCTCGATGGAAGCGTCATGCTCCCAGGCGGCGCTGGTCTGGGGAAACATGGTCACCACGGGTGTGGATATCGACAGGCGCGTGCTCATCCCTGCATGTACCCCCCTGCGTCGACGGGGATGGATTGGCCTGTGATGGTTCGGCTTTCGTCGCTGGCCAGGAACAGCGCCAGGTTGGCGACGTCCTCGGGGGAGGAGATGTCCTGCAACGGCACGCCTTTGAGGGACTTGGCGCGCTGGGTGTCGTAATCGACGCCCTGCTCGTCGGCGGTGCGCTGCACCCACTTGCGAAACAGCTCGGTGTCGATAGCGCCGGGCACGATGCAGTTGCACCGGATGCCGTACGGACCGACCTCTAGCGCAACGGCTTTGGTGAACGCGCGCAGCGACGCCTTGGCGGTCACGTAGTGGGTCTTGCGGACCATGCCGGCGTAGCCGGCCGTCGAGGAGAAGTTCAGGATGACTCCGCTGCGGCGCTGCAGCATCGACCGGTTGAGCACTTCGCGGGTGCACAGCATGGCCGCGGTGACGTCGATGGCGATGGTGGCATTCCAGTTGTCCAGCGTCTGCTCCCAGATCCAGCGGTCCTGGCCGGGCGCGGCGGCGTTGTTGCACAGGATGTCCACCTGGCCGAACTCGTCGACCGCCCGCGTCACCATGGCCGCGACGTCGCCCTCGTCGGTGACGTCGGCGCGCATCGCGATGGCGCCCGGGCCCGCCGCGTCCGCGGCCTCGCGGACCAGCTCTTCGCGCCGCGCCGCCAGCAGCACCCGGGCACCCGCCGCGACGAACATCGAGCCCATCACCGGACCCAGACCGCTGCTGGCGCCGGTGATGATCGCGACCTTGCCGTCAAGCCGCCCGGTCATGTCGGGCAACGGGTTTCGAGCCAGGCGTGAATTCGCTCGGCGACGCCGGGCCAGCCGGGCTCGAGCATCATGTCGTGTGCCATTCCGGGAATGAATTCCGCCTCGGTGTGATACGCGGCCGCGGTCTTACGCACTTCCCGCGGCGTGAAAAGAATGTCATTTTCGGCCCCCAGGACCAACACCGGGGCATTCACCAGGGCGGGTTTCGGCAGATCCAGCCACAACATCCCGAGGACATGCTTGCCCACATACTCTTCGTCCAGCCCGGCCGCGTAGCGCGTCACGTCCGCGTGGGGAACCGAGTCGGAAAAGAAGCTTTCCCGGGCCAGTTCGGGTGTGCGGCCCATGCTTCCCGCCGATTTGGTGATCGCCAGGTGCCGCGCGGTGAGCCACGGGTGCAGCCTGAACCTGCGCAGCAGAAACCGGCCGATGCCGCTCGGCGGCACCGAGGCGAGCAGGACGGCGGCCGGCGCATCGTGGGACTCCAGGTACTTCTGCACCACGAAGCCGCCCATGGAGTGCCCGATCACGACGGGCGGTTCGGGCAGGCCGTCGGCGACCGAGGCGACGTCGTCGACGAAGTCCGCCATCGAACAGAACTGCATGGGCTTCGGCGCGGGGCTCTTGCCGTGGCCGCGCAGGCTTACCGCCACCGACCGATAGCCCTTCGCCGCGAAGAAATCCAGGAAATGCTCGTCCCAACACCACGCGCCGTGCCAGGCGCCGTGGACGAACAACAAGGGCGTTTTGTCGGCGTCGCGGCCCGGCCCCTTGTCGATCACTTCAAGCACGCCGTTGACATTAGCGGCAATAACGACACGAAATCGCTAAACAAAAAGAACGATAACGAATATTCAGCGGCGCCCCCGATGCGCCAAAATCAAGCCATCACATTAGCCACGTCGACAAGGCAGCGAGTCTCGGCATTCATGACCGACAAAAAACCAGGGGGATCGTGCTCAAGCCTTTTCGGGTCGCCGCCATGGTGGCGCTCGCTTTGTCGGTGGGCGCCGGCGTGGCCGCCGCCGAACCCGCGGGCGCGCCGGTCGTGACGACGGATCCCTGCGAACAGCGGACCCTGGTGCTGTCGGCCTTCCCGGCCGAGGCCGACGCGGTTCTGTCCCACACCGCGCTGGACCCCCACCCGGTGGTGCGGGCCGACCGCCGGCGCTACTACCTCGGAACGATCGGCGGGAAGAAGGTGATCGTGGCGATGACGGGCATCGGCCTAGTCAACGCGACCGAGACCGCCCAGACCGCCTTCGACCGCTTCACCTGCGCCTCATCCATTTCGATTGGCGCCGTGGTGTTCTCGGGCGTCGCCGGGGGCGGAGCGCGCGTCAACATCGGCGATGTGGCGGTCCCGGCGCGCTGGACCCTGGACCGGGGCGCGACGTTTCACCCGGTCGACCCCGGCATGCTGGCCGCGGCACAAGCACTGAGCGTCGACCTGGAAAGCGTTAATTACCTTGGCAATCCGATCTGCCTGTGCAAGAACGCGCCCCGCGTCAAGCTGATCAACCTCAAGCGCCAGCCCCGGCTACTGGTCGGCGGTGACGGGTCCAGCTCGGACAACAACAACGGCCGGGCGTTCCCGTGCATACCGAACGGGGGCGACGTCTTCGGGTGCCAACCCTGCAGCGCCCCCGACCGCTCGCTGCTCTACACCGGCAACTTCTTTCAGGCCGCGGGGCCCTGGCTGCGAAACTCTCTCATCAGCAACCTCAACATCGCGTCGACGGCGAACCCGGCCTTCGACGCCACGGACAACGAGACGGCGGCCGTGCAGGCCGTCGCCGACGCGCACGGGATTCCGTTCCTGGGAATCCGCGGGATCTCGGACGGGGCCGGCGACCCGCTCGGGCTGCCGGGGTTCCCATTCGAGTTCTTCTTCTACAAGCAGATCGCGGCGGAAAACGCGGCCCGGGTCACCGCGACCTTCCTGCAGGGCTGGGCCGGCGTCTGAGTCATTCGGGGCCACGGGCGACGGGGCGGGTGGGATCCGAACACCACTCCGACCACGATCCCGGATACAGCGCGGCTTCCCGGCCCGCCGCGGCGAGCGCCGCGATCGTGATGGCCGCGGTAACGCCGGAACCGCAATAGACGCCCACCCGGTCTTCGCGGTCGACGCCGTGGTCGGCCAGCAGTTGGGCGAGCGCGTAGTCGCCGACGAAGGTTCCGTCGCCCGCCAGGACGGCGCCGCTGGGTAGGTTTTTCGCGCCGGGAATGTGGCCGGCGACGGGGTCCAGGGGTTCGACGTCGCCGCGGAACCGTTCCGGCGCACGCGCATCCAGCAGCGTCACGCCGCCGCCGGTTTGTGCCGCCGTCAACGTGGGTCGGGCGCCCGCGTACAGGTCCTCGTGTGGCACAGCCACATTTCCGGGCGGCGGGTCGACCGGGCCGGTCTCCAGGGCGCGTCCGGATGCGCGCCACGCGGCCAGCCCGCCGTCCAGGATGCGCACGTTCGCCAGGCCCGCGGCGCTCAGCACCCACCACGCTCGCGCGGAGCCGGCGCGGTTCCAGTCGTCGTACACCACGACCAAATCGTTGTCGCGGATACCCCATCGGCGTGCGGCCGCCTCGAGGCTGCGCCCGGACGGCAGGGGGTGGCGCCCGCGATCGGCGATGCTGTGATCGCTGAGTTCGTCCTCGAGCGACACGTACACCGCGCCCGGCAGGTGGCCCTCCAGGTACGCCGCGCGGCCGTCGGGTTCGTCGAGGCGCCAGCGCACGTCGAGTATCGCCAGCGGGTCGCCGGCCCCGATGAGGGCGGCCAGCTCGGTGGCCGTGATCAGCACCTGGTCCCGCGCCTCCATCGATGCACCTCCTTGCGCTTCCCGCGAGCCTAGTCCGCAGCGGGAAGTAAACGACATGGGAACCAGGGGTGAACTCTTGCGCTCCCGGGCGAGGTCAAACGCGCCCTGAGAATTAAACTCGACCGGAACTAAAACTGAACGCCGGATTGAAGTTTGGCTGTCGGCGCGCGGCCAGGTGAGAAGACTATTGACCACGGAACCGCTCGCACGCGAGGATTAATTACGGTGGGCGCCGAGCCCGTGTGGTTTCGAAAGTGATGGGGAAATGAAGAAGAAGATTTCAGCGGTCGCGTTTGGCGCGTTCCTGGCTTTCACGTGGGTGCCCGCAGCCGTCGCGCACGCCGACCAGACGGACCAGGACTTCGCGGAATACCTGGCGGGGCACGGCATCAACTTGGGTTCGCCGGCGCAGGTCGTGAACATGGCGCGCACCATGTGCTCCGACCTCGAGGCGGGCTACACCCAGAAGGACGAGATCGATCAGCTGACCGGGTCGCACAAGCTGACCCAGGCGCAAGCCGAAACGTTCATCGGCGCGGCCACCGCGGACTACTGCCCGGGCAAGCACGCTCCGAGCAAGCCCAGCGGCGGATAACCGCGGCTTCGTACGCACCGCGCCTGAGCTGCGATTAGGCGCTTTCTTTGGCGTCGCCGGTTTCCAAGCCGGTCCCCAACGACGCCAGCATGCCCGCCGCGGCGCGTTCCCAGGTGAAGTTCTCCGCGCGGCGCCTGGCGGAGCGACGGCGGTGGTGCTCCGGCCGCCCGACGATCGCGCCGACCGCCCACGCCATCGCGAACGGGTCGTTGTCGGCCAGGGCCCCGCTGTCCGGGGTGATGATCTCGGTCAGCGCCGAGGTGCGCGACACGACGGCCGGCGTCCCGCAGGCCAGCGATTCGAGCGCGGCCAGCCCGAACGTCTCGTGCGGCCCGGGGGCGAGCGTCACGTCGGCCGTGGCCAGCAGCCCCGCGACGGTGTGCCGGTCGTTGATGAAGCCGGTGAAGTCGATCGGAAGCCGCGCCGCCTGCCTTTCCAGCCGGGCCCGCATCGGGCCCTCGCCCACCACCACCAGGCGGGCGTCGACGCCGGCGTGGCACAGCGCGCCCAGGGCGTCGATGCTGCGGTCGACACGCTTTTCCACCGACAGCCGGCCGCAGTGCACCAGCAGGATCTGTTGCGGGGCGGCCCAGCGCCGCCGCACCAGGTACGAGTGACGGCGCGGGTGGAACGTCTGCAAGTCCACGCCCAGCGGCACGGTGACGGTGTTGGTCGCGCCGATCCGGTCGAACTCTTCGCGCGCAAACGCGGTGGTGCACACCACCGTGTCGTAGTTGGCGGCCGTGCGCCGGTTGGCAAAGTCCGCGAACCTTTCCGCGCTGCGCCGCGGAAGCACTTGTCCCACAAGGCGATCCAAGCGCTCATGGGAAATCATGACTGTCTTGGCACCGTAGTCGCGGCCCCACGGCCCGAGCGACCGCAGGGTGAGCCGGTCGGAGACCTCCAGCGCGTCGGGTTTCAGCGCCGCCAGTAGCGCCTTGACGGGTCCCGGCATCACCGCGCGGTAGCCGCCGGTGCAGGGAATCAACCGGGCGGGCATCGTGATTCGCACCACGCCCGACGGCAGCTCGGTGCGTTCGGCGCTTCGACCGGGCACGATCAAGAACACCTCATGCCCGGTGGCGCAGTATTCGGCGCCCAGCCGGTCCACCGCGGTGCGCAGGCCGCCGGAGCGAGGGCCATAAAAGTTGGCGACCTGTACAACGCGCATAACGTGAGGACATCCGGCGCGCATGTGCATTCATCGATGTGGAGCCGACGCGTGCCTGAACAGTCTGTGAATTCCGCTGCTAGCCATCGCCTGCGACTACCCTGAGTGCCGTTATTCTTCTTGGCCGATTCAGGAGTGAGTCGCATGACCGAGACGCTGTCCGAGCCGAAGTCGCCGAAGCTGAGCATTGCGTCGTTGGCGTTGGGGATTGTCGCGTTGGCGGTCTTCTGGTCGGTGATGTTCGCTGCGGTCGCCCATGTGGACGGGGCGGAGAATGTCGTGCTCCTCGTGGCCATGGTTGCCGGTGTCATCCTCGGTCTGGGCGCCGTGGTCACCGGCATCCTCGCGCGTCGGCGCGTCAGGCGCGGCATTGCCGCGCGCGGTGGCATCGCGCTCGCGGGCATCGTCCTCGGCGTGCTGGCGGTTATCGTGCCCGCGGCCCTTCTCGCGTACCTCGTTTATGCGGTGTACTCCGGTTACGAAGAATTCGAAGCCTGCGTCAGGGGTTCGGGCACGGCGAACCCGGACTATATGTGCCTCAAAGAATGTCCGCTGTTTTTGGACTCCTTGTGTCGCAAGCACATTCGATGGTAGCCCGACGGGACATAGTCACCCGGCGTGGCGGCGGGCCAGGATCGCGGCGGTCTCCCGATCGGCTGGCAGGAACGCCTCCAGGCGAAGCTCCGACACGGTGACATCCAGCGCGGTGACGAACGTCGAGATCGTCGCGACGAGCCGGACGTCGCCGTCGGGCGAGCGCAGGTGCAGCGGCACCGCGAAGCCCAGCGATTCGATCGGCCGCCCGCCCGACGCCGGCACGCCGTAGCCCTCGAGTTCCTCGATCAGCGCATCGATGCGCGGGTGCGGACCTCGCTCGCGCAAGCCGTGCAGGATGTGGCGCCGCCAATCGTCGAGGTTCACGATCCGTGCCGCCATGCCCTCGGGATGCAGCGCGACGCGCAACACGTTGATCGGCGCCTCCAGCAGCCACCCCGCTACCCCGTCGGTCAGCAGCCCGAAGGCGCCGTTGGCGGCGACCAGTTGGCCGAAGCCGTCCATGACCATCGCGGGATACGGCAGGTGGCCGTCGAGGACATGCTGCAGCGCCTCGCGGACGGGTTCCAGTAGCGGCGCGTCCGGCGGTGACTCCGGATGCGCGGGTGTGAACCCCGCCGCCGCCAGCAGCGCGTTGCGTTGCCGCAGCGATAGCTGCAGCGAGTCGGCCAGCCGGCTGACGATGTCGCGCCCCGGCGCCGATCGGCCCTGCTCCAAGAAACTCAGGTGCCGTTGGGTGGTGCCGGCGTCGTTGGCCAGGTCGATCTGGCTGAGCCGGCGACGATTGCGCCATTCCCGCAGCGCCGTTCCGAAGTCGCCCTGTATTGCAGTGGACATGAGAACAGTCAACCCATTCGCGGCGCTGGCCGCTATTCCCCGCGGGGAATTGCCGCTCATCCCCGCCGGGGACACGATCGCGGTATGGATCAGCCACTTCGCCTCGGTGTCATGCCGCCCTTGGCCGCCGACCCGTGGGCCGACACCGACCTGCGCCAGTTGCTCGACTTCGCCCGCGCCGTGGAGGATCTGGGCTTCGACTCGCTGTGGGCGAACGACTCCTTGGTGCGGCCCCGCATCGAGGCGCTGACGTTTCTGTCGGCGGCGGCCGCGGTCACCGAGCGGATCACCCTGGGCACCGCCGCCCTGCAGCCGGTGCTGCGGCGCCCGGTACAGACCGCGCAGGTGCTGGCCTCCATCGATCGGCTGTCGGGCGGGCGGTTGGCGGTGGCGGTCGGCGCCGGGTTCCCCGGCCTGTCCGAGGTGGAGTACGCGGCCTCCGAGGTGCCTTGGCGTCGACGTTTCGCGCGTCTCGACGACACGGTAGCGCTGTGGCGCCAACTCTGGAACGCCAAGGAGCCCAGTTCGTTTCACGGCGCCGTGCTGCATCTCGACGACATCCCGGCCGGCATCACGCCGTTCGACCCGTCCGGCCCGCCGGTGTGGCTGGCCGCCGACACACCGGGCGCCCGAGCCCGTGCCGGCCGTCTCTACGACGGGTGGCTCCCGTATCCGCCGACGCCGCAGGGATATGCGTCTGGCCTCGACCAGGTGCGGGCCGCGGCCCGGGGCGCGGGCCGCTCCGCCGACGCCGTGACGCCGGCGCTCTTCGTCACCGTGCTGATCACCGATGATCCCGACGTCCGCGCTACCCTGGATCACTTCGCCACTCAGACATACGGATTCGGTATCGACGTCGTCGAGCAGATCCAGACATACGCGGCGGGGACGCCCGACGCCGTCACCGCTCGGCTGGCGAGTTTCATCGACGCCGGCGCACGGCATCTGGTCTGCCGGATCGGCGTGCTGGGCCCGGACGGCTTCATCGACCAGTCGCATCGCCTGCGCGCGGTCGCCGAGGCGCTGCAATGACCGTTATCACGCGCCCGGGACCCGATCGGGCCGCGACGATCGCGGGCCTTGTGGACCAATACCGCCGCTTCGCCGAACTCATTGGCGCACTGGATGCCTCGGAGTGGGCGCGTGAAACCCGGTGCGCCGGCTGGCAGGTGCGCGACGTCGCAGGCCACGTGGTCGGCCAGGCCACCGACGCGCTCAGCGGCGCGATCGGCACGCGCACGCCCGACGAGCAGGCCGCGGCACTGCGCGGCGAATCACCGGCCACGCTCGCGGGGCGGCTGCGGAGCGCGGCGGATTCCGTTGCGCGCCTTGCCGAGGTGCTCGACGACACGGCCTGGTCGGCCCCCAGCCCGGTGCCCGGGCTGACCCTGGGCCAGGGCGTGCACGTCCTGCTGAGCGACGCCTACGTGCACGGCGACGACATCCGCGCCGCGCTGGGCCTGGCGTTCGACGACGGGGCGGGCTTGCATGCCAGCCTCGACTTCGTGCTCGGTGCCCTGGCGCGCGATGACGAGGCCGCCGCGGAACCGGCCGTCGCGCGGCTCTTGCGGGTTTCGGTTGAAGACCTCCCACGGCAAACCGGCACGGCGGTGCACGAGTTTCTTCTGGCCGCCACCGGCCGGGGCGACGCAGCGCGCATGGGGCTGCCCGATAGCGTAAACATCTACCGCTGAGGCAGCGAGCGACCGGCCAGGCTGTCTTGTCACATCCGTAAACGTTGGTCTCTGACGGGAAGGATGCTTCTTTGTGCCCGCCTCTGAGCGACATTGCGCCGTGATCGAGGGTGCGAGTGCAGTTGTCGCTATGAGCCGGGCACAAAGGGTGCCCGCTCCGACGGAGACGCGTGCGGCGGATGTGACTTCACCGCGCATCGCCCTTGGGCCCTTCGGCCTTCCCGATCCGCTCGGCGAGATCGTCGCCGGCCAGTTGCGCACCGAGGAACGCGCCGGACGTGGGCAGGCTCAGGTGCAACTGCGAGGCGCCGCTGACCGAAACCGCGCCCCGCTCGAGGGTGAAGTCGAGGACATGGCCGCCGCCGGTGCGGTCCTCGTTGAGGAAATGCAGGTGGTATCCGGCCACGGAGATGCCCTGTTCGAAATCGGGTGTGCGGAACCCGACCAGCGTGCCCGAAACTTCGGTGAATACGGTTTCGGTCTGGTCCTCGGTGGCCTCCGTCAACGGCGGGTATGGCCGTTTTTGCTCCATCACCGTGCGGGTGTGCAGTTCGGCGAAATCGCCGACAATTCGGATCGCGTAAATCAGGTTGGGGCTTTGGATTTGGCGGTCGATGGCTGCGGTCACGTCGGTCCTGCCGGTGCGCTCCCGGATCGGGATCTCGATGTCGGCGTGGAACCGGGTGACCGCCGCGAACGGCGTGCGGTCCGTTGGCTGCGCCCGGGTGGCGGTTCCGTCCGAGCGGAGTCGGTAGCACACGCCTTCGAGGATCACCATTTCGCCGTCGAGGTGGTTGAAGGTGCCCAGGCCGAAGTCGCCGTGACGCAGGATGTCGGCGACGGTGGCGTCGCCGTCATAGACGCCGTCGAGCAAGGCGCTGATCGTCGAGAACTGATAGACCTCCCCGTCGTGGTGATGCCGGAGAAGCGTTGCGGCCCAATGGCGGAAATGCTCGTATGCGTTACTCATGTTCCCGGCTCATTCGAAGGGGTCGTCGTGCAGGTGGGCGGCGAGGTCGGTGTTTCGGCTGTAGTCCACCGGGACGTCGATCAGGGTCGGCCCCTCCTCGGCCAGCGCCTGGCGCAGAGTGGCGCCGAACTCGTCGAGCGAATTCACCCGGTAGCCGCGGGCGCCGAAAGCCGCCGCGTAGCTGACAATGTCGTAGTCGGCGAGTTGCACGCCAGACTTGCGGTGATACTTCAGCACCTCCTGGAAGCCGACCATGTCGTAGGTGTTGTCGCGAAAAATGATGTGGGTGAATTTCAGGCCCAGATGGACCGCGGTCGAGAGTTCCTGGGCGGAGAACAGGAATCCGCCGTCCCCGGACACCGACACGACCGGCGTCCCCGGCCGCGCCAGGCAGGCGGCCATCGCCCAGGGCAGGGCCACGCCCAGGGTCTGTTGCCCGTTGGAAAACAGGAGCCGCCTGGGTTCGTACACGCGGAAGTGGCGCGCCATGTAGATGTAGACCGAGCCGATGTCGCAGGCGATGGTGGCGGTGTCGTCAAGTTCCTCGCGCAGGCGTAGCACGACGGCGACCGGGTTGAGCCCGGGCCCGCCCGGCGCTTGGTTGCATGCCGCGCTGTCTATGTCTGCCAACGCTTTTCGCTGGCTGTCGATGTGGCCGCGGTACTCTTCGGTGAGCGCGAGGCCGGCAAGGGTGCCGGTCAAGTCGGTGAGGGTGGCCGCCACGTTGCCGAGCAGTTCCAGGGCCGGCTGATAGTGGTTGTCGATCTCGGCGGGCACCGAGTCGATGTGGATGACGGTGCGCCCGTGAAACTTTGGGTCGTTGTTCCACAGCACCGGGTCGTATTCGACGGAGTCGTAGCCGATGGCGATCAGCACGTCGGCATGATCGAGGATCACGTCGCCGGGCTGGTTGCGGAACAGGCCCACCCGGCCGAGGAAGTGATCCTCGAGCGCGCGGGAGATCACCCCCGCGGCCTGAAAGGTTTCCACGACCGGCAGTCCGGTTGCCGCGACGAGGGCGCGCAGCGCCGCGCAGCTGTCCGGGTCGGCGCCGCGCATCCCGACCAGGAGGGCCGGCCGTCGGGCGGCGCGGATGAGCTCGCCCGCCTCGGCGATCGCGCGCGCCGGGGCGGCCCCCAACGGCGGGATCGGCAACCGGGCCGCGATGCCGGCCGTCGTGGGCGCGGCCAGGACGTCGGCGGGTAGCACCACTGCGGCCGCTCCGCGCGGCTCGCTGGCGGCGGCGCGGAACGCGCCGATGATGGCCTCGACGGCGTTGTCGGGGTGGTTGATTTCGCCGGTGAACTTGGTGACGGTCCGCAGCATTGCCGCGGCGTCCATCGACTGGTGGGTGCGCTTAAGCCGGTCTTCGCGGCTCACCGCGCCGCACAGCGCGACCACCGGGTCCTGCTCGGTGGTCGCGGTGAGCAGGCCGGTCGCCAGGTTGGTCGTACCCGGACCCGAAGTCACCAGCACCACCCCGGGGTTGCCGGTGAGCCGGCCGATCGCCCCCGCAATGAACGCCGCGTTTTGTTCGTGACGGCACACCACCAGTTTTGGCCCGCCGTCGACCAGGGCGTCGTAGACGGCGTCGATCTTGGCTCCGGGCACGCCGAAGATGTACTCGACGCCCTGCGCCGAGAGCACGTCAACGATCTTTTGCGCGCTGCGCACCGGTTCGCCGGGATTTGTGGGGGCCATGGAGCCAGTCTGGTCGCCGGCGCCGCTAGCCGCTCGACTCGGGTCCGAACCAGCGTTCCAGCGCGGCGCGCAGGCCCGCCTCTTCGTCCGGCCCGAGCGCGTCCGCGGCCCAGGCGACGTATCCGTCCGGCCGGAGCAGCAGCGCCGCGGCGGGCGGGTCGGCAGCGGTCGCGCGGACGATGTCGACGCGATCCAGCCAACCCTGCGCCGTGCTACCGACGCCGCCGAGGTCGAGCAGGATCGGGCGGGCGTCGTGCAGCAACTCGGTGACCCGCCGGCCGTCGTCGAGGGTGAGCTCGGGCACGGGCCAGCCCGACAGCGGGTGGTCGTCGCCCACGTCGTAGCGAACGTCGTTGCCGGCCAGCAGGCGCGCCATGTGGGTGGCCGCGTCGGGAAGGGCGATGAGTTCTCCCAAAAGCGTTCGCAACGCGGCGACTTCGGGGCCCGGCGCCATGAGCGCGATCTGGGCCAGCGAATGCATCATCACTCGCTCGCCCACGGGGTGCCGCTCGGACTCGTAGGTGTCGAGCAGTGCCGGCGGTGCCCATCCGTTGAGCTCTGCGGCAAGCTTCCAGCCCAGGTTCAGGGTGTCCTGCAGCCCGAGGTTCAGGCCCGGACCGCCCATGGCGCTGTGCACGTGGGCCGCGTCGCCGAGCAGCAGGACCCGCCCGTCGCGGTAACGTTCGGCGTGCCGGGTGTTCTGCCCGTTGATCCGGCGAAGGGCATGCGGCCCAGGGCCTTTCGGCTCCTCGAACGGGACGTCGACGCCGAGGATGCGGCGTGCGCTCTCGCGCAGTTCGTCGAGGCTCATCGGTTTGTCCTCGACCGGTGGCCTGTACTCGATGGTGCCGAACATTGACCGGCCGGGTTCGAACTCGGCATAGATCACCCCACCGCGATCCAACCGCGTGTGCATGAACGGAATCCAGCCGAACCCAGGGACGTCGATGCCCCCGTCGCGGCGGAATTGGTCGGGGACATGCACGTGGGCGAGCCGTCCGACCGTGTCCGAGGTGACGCCGGGAAAGTCGATGCCCACGGTCTTGCGTACCAGGCTGCGTCCGCCGTCGGCGCCGACCAGGTACCGGGAGGCGATGCGGTACTCGCGCTCGGGTGAACCCACCATCACCTCAACGGATTCCGGCTCCTGCCGCAGGCCGGTCAGAGCGTGCCCCCAGCGCAGGTCCACCCCGAGGTCGCGTGCCCGCTTCTCCAGCAGCCGCACCAGCCGGGGCTGTTGCATGGGCAGCAGGTACATCGGGTTGTCGGGCACCGCAACAAAGTTCAGGATCATGGCCGCGAAGATCCAGGCGTAGGACGGCTGTGGCGGGTTGGGATCGCCGGTGAACTCCCGATACAGGCCGCGCATGTCGAGCATCCGAACCACCTGCCCGACGAGGCCGTTGGCCTTCGGCTCCGGGCTCGGCCCGGGCAAGCCGTCCAGCACGACCGGCCGGATCCCGGTCAGCGCCAGCTCGCAGGCCAGCATCAGCCCGTTGGGGCCGGCGCCGGCGATGACGATGTCGGCGTTCTCGTCAACCACGCTGTGCCTCCTTGCGTTTGGCGGGCTCGGGCAGCCCCGCTCTGACGGCGGCGAGGCCGTCGCGGATGAGGTCGGTGATCGCGACGGGCGGGTCGGCCCGCGCGTAGGCTTCGGCCGCGGCGTCGCCGACGGCGCGCACGACGGCCACCACGAGCCGGGGGTACATGTCGCGTTCCGGGTCGGTGCCGGTGCGTTCGGCGATCACCGCGAGCCACTCGTCAAAGAGGTCCTGCGGCAACGCGTTACGCACCTGCGCGTTCATCAGCAGCTTTCGGACCTCGACGAGATCCTTGCGGTTCGGCACTCGACTTTCGGCACCGTAGAAATCGCCGAAATCCTCTTCCAGGGGTGTGAGCACCGCGTGCGTGAGCGCCGTCCACAACGGTTCGTCGGCGGGGCGCTGGCGAAGCGTCGCGATGCCGCGGCGCATCCGCTCGGTCTGCCGGTACGCCAGTGCCTCGTACTTGCCGCTGAAGTAGTTGTTGAAGGTGCGCAGCGACACCCCGGCCAGGCCGGCGATCTCATCGCGCGTCACGTTTTCCAGACCGCGCTCGAACGCCAGGTTCAGCGCGGCGTCGCTGAGCGCGCGCCGGGTGTCGGCCTTCTTGCGCTCGCGCAGCCCGGTCGGTTGGTTGGGCATGGGCACCAAAGTACGCCAAACGTGCACGCCGGGCAAGATTGCCTGGCGGGCAATTTTTTCGCGTGAGGCCAGGGCGACGACACGCCGACAAACCTCGCCGTGGGCTCACACCCGAAAGCCCTGGGCGCACACCGAACGGCCCCGCGCGGCTCAGCGTTTGCCCCATTCCCAGCGCGGCGTCGTCAGCAGGTCCTGCCCGGCGATGCGCGTCTCGCCCCACTCCTTGTAGAGCTGGATCTCGACGGCCTCGTCGCCGGTGGCTTCCAGCAGCGTGCGCGAATGGGTGACCACCACGACCTGCGTGTGCGCGGCGGCGGTGCGGATCAGCGAGGCGAGCGGTCGCACCAGCTCGGGGTGCAGGGAGGTCTCGGGTTCGTTGAGCACCATCAGCGAGGGTGCCTGCGGGCTGAGCAGCGCGGCGGCCCAGAGCAGGAATCGCAGTGTGCCATCGGACAATTCGGCCGCCCGCAGCGGGCGCAGCATGCCGCGCTGCTTCAGCTGCAGGTCGAACACCCCGTCGTGCACCGCGACCGACACCGTCGCGCCGTCGAAGGCGTCGGCGACGGTGCGCGCCAGGTCGTCGAATCCCGCCTCGATGATGGTCTGGATCGCGGCGGCCAGGTCGTGGCCGTCGTCGGACAGCACTGGGGTGCGGGTGCCGACCTGCGGGTGCCGCGCGGGCGCCAGCGCGTCGACGCGGAAGCCGTCGTAGAAGCGCCAGCCGCGCAGCCGCTCGCGCACCGCCGCGAGTTCGGGCAGCGCGTGCGGGTGTGCGTACTCGGCCAGCACGCTGCGATACGAGGGCAGGGACCGGCTCACCTCGTCGAACCCGCGACCCGTTGCCGCGCTGACCTCCGCGAAATCCCGGGTCCGGCGCACCAGCGTCGTGGCCGCGCGCAGCACCGGGCCGGCGAACACCGCCTCCCGCTTGATTTCGGGATCACGGCCGAAGGCCGATGCGATCCCGGCCATCTGCGGAATGCCGAGGTCCACGAGGTAGCCGAAATCGTCTGCGGCGAAGCCTAATTCGAGCGACACCGGCCGGGTGCGCACGGTGCCCTGGACCTTGCCGGTGCGCCGGGCCCCGCCGAGTTGCTCGGGCCCCGCCCACAGCACCGACTGCAGCCCGCCCTCGCGCGCGAGCGAGCCGATCACCTCGCCGCGACCGCAATCGGCCAGCAGCCGCAGCGCGCGGTACAGCGACGACTTCCCGGCGCCGTTGGCCCCGGTCACGATGGACAGCCGGCCCAGCGGCACGATCACCTCGCGCAGCGACCGGTATCCGCGGATGGCGACCGTCTGCAACACCGGGCGCCCTACTCCTCGTCGGCGGCGTCGAGAAGTAGGACTTCCTCGAGGTCCATCTCGTTCTGCAACTCGCGCAGCACGATGTCGTCGATGAGGTTTTGGTTTCGGAGAGCGGTGATTTCGCGCCGCTTGTGTTCGAGCACGCCCAGGCGCACCCGCCGGACCTTCTCCTTCTTGTTGAGGAGGTGGCTATTCGCCGAACCGTCCTCGGTGGCCAGCGTGAGCGCGGCCTTTTCCTCGTATTCCTTCTGCAGCCGCCGCCGCAGTTCGTCGCTGATGCCCACCTCGTCGGCGACCGTCGGCAGGGCGGCGAGGGCTGCTTGACTACCCCGGCATCGAGCCAGTTCCAACTCCCGGACGTAGGTGACGTCGTCGGGCATCTTGGCCCACCGCACCACGGCCGGCAGCGTGATCCCTTGAACGAGGACTGTCACCAGGATGACGAAGGTGACGATAAAGATGATCAGGCTGCGGTCGGGGAAGGGCGTCCCGTTCAGTGTGGTGGCCGGAACGGCAAGCGCCGCGGCGAGCGACACGGCCCCGCGGAATCCCGCCCAGGCGACCACGAAACGTTGACGCCAGGGGGCGCGGCGTTCCCGCTGGGCCTGCCGGCGGTCGACGAGGCGAATCAGGCCGGTGGTGATTTCACCCCACACGATGCGGGACGCGATCACCACACCGGTGACGGCGAGGGCGATGTAGGCGGCGTGGCGAAGGCCCCCGTCGACGTGGGAGATGCCGTGCAGCGCGCCTGGAATCTGCACGCCGACGAATACCCACAGCGAGCCGTTGAGCAGGAAGGTCGCGACGTCCCAGAACCCGAAGGCCGCCAGGCGGGAGCGGGCTCGGATCACCACAGGCCCCGCGTAGGCGAGCACCAGCGCCGACACCATCACCGCGACCACGCCGCTGCAATCGAATGCCTGGGCCAAAAGGAACGCCGCGAACGGCGTCAGCAGGCTCATGGCCCCTTCCTCTTGCGGCGCGTCGATTCGCTTGCGCACCAGGACCACCAGGCCGCCGACCAACAGGCCGGCGGCGATGCCGCCGAGGTAGGAGACGACGAACCGGCCGCTGACTTCGAGCGGGCTGATCGCGGCCCCGCCGATGGCCACCGTGACGCTGCCGGCGAACAGCACCAGCGCGGTGCCGTCGTTGATGAGGCTCTCGGCCTTCAGCACGGTGAGTTGTCGGCGCGGCAGCTTTTTCGCCAGGCCGGCGACGGCGGCGGCGTCGGTGGGGGACAACACGGCGCCCAGGACGCCCGCCGCGTGGGGGTCCATGCCCAGCGATCGCGCGGTCCACGACACCGCGGCCGCGGTGGCGATCACCAGCGCGATGCTGAGCAAGACGATGACGCGCGCGTTCGCGCGGATCTCGCGGAAGCTGGTGTTCATGCCCTCCCAGTAGAGGATCGCGGGCAGGAACAGCAGCAGCACGATCTCGCCATCGACGTGCACGTGACCAAAACTGGGGATGAGGCCCAGCAGGGCGCCGAGCGAGATGAGCAGCACCGGGGGACCCACCCGATAGCGCCGGCCGATGACCGTCCCCACGATGACGGTGGAAACGAGCGCGACGATCAGGATGAGCGCAAACACCTGCCCATCCTGCCGGACGGGTACGACTTGCGCGGCTTGGGGTTTTAGTCATACCCATCCCTCAGGGAAGGGGGATGTGACTCTCAAACTTGATAGCGCAGGCGATATCAAGTTTCAGAGTCGGTCAGGCGAACTCGGCCGCCCGTTTGTTCACGAACGCGTCGATGCCCTCGCGGCCGTCGGGGCCGTCGGCGCACGCCGCGATCAGCCGGCCCTCGATCTCCATCTGCTCCTCGAGGCCGTTGCCGAAGGACATCATCAGTAGCTTCTTCACCGCCGCGCTGGAAGCCCGTGCGGCCGAGGCCATTTCGGCGGCCAGGGCGTCGGCGCGCGCGGCCAGGTCGTCGTCGGGCACGACCTCGGTCACCAGCCCCCACTGCGCCGCCTCCGGCGCCGACAGCCGGCGGTTGGTGAGCATCAGCTCCTGGGTGCGGCGCACGCCCACGAGCCGCGGCAGATAGAACGACGAGCTGCCGTCGGGGCTCAGCCCCGCCCTGGTGTAGGCCATGGTGAACGACGCGGACTCGGCGGCCAACACGAGGTCCCCGATCATCGCCAGGCTGAATCCCGCCCCCGCCGCGACGCCGTTGACGGCGACGACCAGCACCGCGTCCATCCGCGCGAGCGTCGAGATCGCCCGGTGCAGGTCGTCGGCGAGGCGCTTGACGAATCGCCCGGGACCCAGCGGTGATGCCGCCATCGCCTTCAGGTCGCCGCCGGCGCAGAAGAACCGTCCCGCGCCGGTGAGCAGCACCACCTTCGTCTCGGGCACGTCGCAGCGCGCGGCCGCGTCAACGAGCTCGCGGGCGAGCGTGTCGTCGATGCCGTTGGCGGCGTCGGGCCGGTTGAGCACGATCCGGGTGACGGGTCCGGTCTGCATGAAGGCGAGCGTGTCGTAGGTGGTCATCACCTAACAATCGCAGCAGCAGTCGTCGCAGCACTCGCAGGTCTCGCAGCAGCACAAGCAGCCGCCGTCGCCGCCCTTCTTGCGTTTTCCGGGGTCGGGGGTTTCGCCCTCGTCGCTTGCCTCGCCGGGGCCGCCGGGCGTGCTGCCGAAGTTGATGGGTTCCTGCTGGCCGCGCGGCGTTCCGCTTTGCGCGGTGTAGCCAGCGTGGGCGAAGGTGCGTTTGATGGCGCGGCGCACCTCGCCGGTCAACAGCCGCTGGGCCAGGCGCCCGTCGGTGAACTCGACATCGGCCAGCGCCAGCTCGATGCCCAGGGCCGCATCGTCGCACAGGGCGCGGGCCTCTTCGATGGGAGTTGCGGTGGCCACCAACGGGTTCCACTTGCCGCGCGCCACGTCGTCGCGGTAGTCCTCGACCGCGTCGAGCAGGTGCGCCACCCGGCCGAACAGCTGCCCGATCTCGCGCAGCGGCGCGGCGTTGCCGGGGCGGCCGGCCAGCACGGCGGTGTGGGCGAAGGCCTCGGCGACCGCGGTCTCGGTTGGTTCGGTCACCGCCAACAGCGGGCTGCCCGGGCCGGCGGAGGCTTCGAGCGCGGCCTGCCGGTCGATCGCGGCGACGAGAACGCCGGTGTCGAAGCCCAGGGTGTGGCCGGCGTCCGTGCCCTGGCGCACCCAGCGCTCGGCGATGCGCCGCGCCGCCGGGCGAACGCCGGCGACGCCGACCATGCCGTCCCGGTCATCGACGTGATCACGCACCCGCGCGGCGGCCAGCGCCAGCGACACCACCGCGGCCAGCCGCACGCACTCGCCGGTGGCCACGTCGGCGCGACGCATCCCGCGCAGCGGGCACGGCCCGGCCCTCCGGCGCGTCGGCTGCGCGGCCGATTGCGCCTCGACCAGCATGGAGACCACCAACCCGTCGTAGTTGGTGGCGATCCGCGCGACCTGCCCGTAGTCGTCGCGCAGCGCCAGACACAGTCCGCACAACTGGGCTCGCCAGGCGTCCGCGAGCTCGCCGCCGAGCCGGTGACGGCAGGGCCGGATGATGCCAAACATGCTCAGAAGCTACCCGAGCTTCAGCAAACGCGCGTCCCGAAACGCCGTGTTAGGGATGCGGTGCCGGACAGGTCCTCGGAAAGTTAACTGGCTGACCGATCTGGTTCATCCCTTTGCGGTATTGGGTGGTGGCCGGCAGGTCCGGGGCCGCGGCCGACCAGATGGTCGAGGTGCAGGTGGCGGTGTCGCAGCCGCCGCCGAAGGTCAGTGACTCGCCGGTCTTGACCGTCAGGCATTGGCATTTGGCCACGGCGGGATTGGTGGCGTCGATCTCGCACTCGACGTCGAGGCAGTTCGCCCAGGGCACCCCGGACGGGCAGCTCAGCACCCCGAAGTTGGCGTTGACGTTGACCGTCGAGAACGCCGAGCGCACCTTGTTTCCGGACTGCGCTCGGTCGGGGCAGGTCTTGAAGCCGACCGAGTAGCCGTTGACGACGACGCAGTTGCAGATCGAGATGTTGGGGTCGGTCGGCGACGGCACGCACGGCGCGGTGGTGCACAGCGCGAACGTTTGGTTGCACAACCAGGCGCCGTCGACCTCGAACGCGTCGACATTGCTGGGCAGGGCGGTCTTGTCGCCGGGGTGGCACGCGGCGGCCGTGGCGCCGACGACGGGAAGCAATCCGACCGACGCCCGGCGCAGCAGTCCGCGCCGGGTGAACGTGGTCTGCCCGGCCCGATCGACGAGCTCGCCGATGGCGCCGGCGCCGCGCGCCGTGTCCACCCGTTGTCCCGCGTCGATGAGCACGGCGCTGGGCGTGGCGGTGATGCCGTAGGCGGCGAAGGAGGCGCGGGACTCGTCGATCAGCTCCACCGGCACGCGGTGGCCGGCGGGGCCGCCGTTGATCAGGGCGACGGTTACGCGGCCGTCCAGCTCGCTCTGCCATCGGGCGACTTCCGGCAGCAACGCGTCGCACGCGCCGCAGCCGGGCTGGCTGAAGATCAGCACGACGGGCTTTCCGTCACCTAGTTCGTCAAGGGTGCGGATGCGGCCCGTCGCGTCGGGCAGCGCGAGGTCGGCGGCGGTGGCCCCGGATCGTGACGTCCAGCGCCGGCGTGAGGCGGGGCCGAGCCAGAGGGCGAGGGTGATCGCGGCGAAAGCCATTGGGGTCCAAGCGAATCGACCGTCGAGGGCGACGTAGGCGGCCAGCGCCGCGAAGAATCCGTTCCGGGCCAGGGTCGGCCATCCCAGCGGGCCGGCGGATAACCGCCCAAAGCAGTGGCAGTCCACCCGTCGGCCCCGCGCCAGGCTCGCCAGCACCACCGCGCTGAACCCAGCCAGCGCGATCAACGCCGCGGCCGCACCGATTCGCGGCCGCGCCGCCACCAGCGCCGCGATGCCGAGTTCGGTGGCGACGAGTGCCCACCCCACCGGTGCCGCGGCGGCCCTGGGCACTCCGAACGCCGTCACCGCGCGGCGCACGCCGTCGCGGTCGGTGAGCTTCGCCAGCGCGGCGATAGCGAATATTCCCCCGAGTAGCAATCGCGCTGCCAGCATCGTCATCTGCGACCACCTCCGCGTGGCAGTCTGGCAGGGTGACCGACGTCGTGCAGGACTTCGAGTCTCAGCGGCCGCGCCTGTTCTGGTTGGCGTACCGGCTGCTGGGGTCGGCGAGCGAGGCGGAAGACGCGGTGCAGGACGCGTACCTGCGCCTGCATGGCGCCGACGCGGATTCAATCCGATCGTTGCCGGCCTGGCTCACCACCGCCGTCACGAACCTGTGCCTCAACCGGCTCACCTCGGCGCGGGCCCGCCGCGAGGTCTACCCCGGCCCGTGGCTGCCCGAGCCCGTGCTCACCGACGACGGGACGCTCGGCCCACTCGAGACCGCCGAACAGCGCGAGTCGGTGTCCATTGCGCTGCTGAGCCTGATGGAGCGGCTCGGCCCAACCGAGCGTGCGGCGTTCGTGCTGCGAGAAGCGTTCGCGTACAGCCATTTCGAGATCGCCGAGATCTTGGAAACGTCGGAGGCCAACGCCCGCCAGCTCTACCGGCGGGCGAAGGAGCGGCTGGGTGAACCCCGGCGGCGGTTCCAACCGGATCGGGGGCAGTGGCGGCGCCTCGTCGACCGATTCTTTACGGCCGCCCGCGCGGGCGACGTGAATGGGCTCGTCGAAATCTTGACCGACGACGTGACGTCGACGGCCGACGGCGGCGGCAAGGTCGGGGCTGCCCGGCGCGTGATCTCGGGCCGCGATCGGATGGCGTACTACGTGGCGCGCGTGTTCAGCAGGAACCTGGGGCCGACGCCGATGCGGCTCGAGGTCGCGGAGGTGAACGGCGAGCCGGCGATGCTGGCGTTCGACGGCGCCAACCTGGCCGGTGTCCTGTGCTTCGACATCGTGGGGGAGCGGATTGCGGCCCTGCGGGTCGTGGCCAACCCCGACAAATTGCGATTCCTTGCCGAGCAGTTGTCACATCCGGCGGGTCTGCCCGGTTCATAGGGCATGGCGAATCGAATCCTGGTAACTGGCGGAACCGGCACCGTGGGACGCGTCGTCGTCGATCGTCTGACGGCCGCGGGCAAGGAGGTCCGGGTGGTGAGCCGCGGGCGACGGCCACACCAGCGCGCCGACGTCGAGCATGTCGTCGGCGATGTGCAGTCCGGAACCGGCCTCGACGCGGCGGTCGACGGCATCGACACGATCGTGCACTGCGTCTATCCGACCGAGCGGCTGGTGGAGGCGGCGAAACGGGCCGGCTCACCGCATCTGGTCTACGTCTCCATCGTCGGCATCGACCGCGTCCCGTTCGCCCTCTACCGCATGATGCTCGCCAACGAGCGCACGATCGCCGAGTCGGGCCTGTCGTGGACCGTGCAGCGGGCCACCCAGTTTCACGATCTGATCGCCTTCATATTGCGCATGCTCGCGAAGCCGCCGGTGATGGCGGTGCCGTCGGGCCTGAGGTTCCAACCCGTCGACGTGCGCGACGTGGGGGCTCGGTTGGCCGACTTGGCGCTCGGCCAGCCGGTCGCGCGGGCGCCGGATTTCGCCGGCCCGCAGCCGCGTACGCTCGACGACCTCGCCCGCGCCTACCTGGCGATCGTCGGCAAGCGCCGCCCCATCGTCCCGATTCGGTTGCCCGGCAAGGTGTCTGGCGGGATTCGCGCCGGCGGGCTGCTGGCCCCGGACCACGCCGACGGGACGATCACGTTCGAGCAGTACCTCCGCGAGCAACTCGCTGCCGGCGAACGGCCCTACCGCGATGCGATCCGCGCTTACCTGAAGCGTCGATGACCGTGCGCAGTCCCTCCACCTGCGGTGACACCTCGCGCTCAGTTAGGCCTGGGATATTAGGGTGCTGAGGCGAAATTGAAGGGGGAACTTCGTGAGGAACAGGCTGCTCCTAGGGGTCGCCGTGGTCGTAGCATCGACGGCTGTGGGCTGCCATTTTGCGTCCCGGAACCCGCCGACGAGCCAGACCCTCGAGGTCCCGATGGGCGACGTGCTGAAGCAGAACGCCATCACCCAGAACGTCACGCTGGGGGTCGGCAACACGCTGACGCTGAAGTTGGGCTCGAACTACACCACCCCGTACCGGTGGACGATCAACACGAAGATCGGCGATCCGACGATCCTGAAGCAAACCGGCCACGAGTTCGTGCACCCCAGCACCGACGCGCTGGGCGCTCCGGGCACCGAGGTGTGGACGTTCGAGGCGTTGAAACCTGGGAAGACGACGATCACCACCGCCTACTCGAGCATCGTCGGCAAGGACTCGAAAACGGCGTGCACCTATACGGCGAACGTGACGGTGCAGTAAACGTCTCTGGCAAACGAGTGGGCGCCCGGCTACGGTCTTGACTGTGTTTGGCTTTCTTCGCCTTTGGTCCGAGATCGGGAAGCTGCCCGCGCCGCTGCGCGAAGAACTCGACGCCGAGGGCGTCATCTTCACGGCCGGCAAGGTCGGGGTGAGCCGGCACTTCAGCGGCCACGTGCCGGGCGTCTATTCGGCCGCCGGCGTCTCCCGCTATGCGGGCGGGTTCGGCTTCAGCGTCGCGCGGATCGTCGCGACGTTCCCGGTTCGCGCGGACTCCAACCTGCGGGCCGTCGATTGCTCCTGGGACAGCGACAAGGGGCCGGGGCGGGCGACCATCACCGAGAAAGGCCTGCGGATCGAAATCGACTTGCACGGAGTCGATCCCGCCTTTTCCGGCTCGATGAAGCTGAACTATCGGAAAAAGATTCCCGCCGATGTGCTGGAAAAGCTGCCGAGGACCGCCCTGCGTTTTCCGGTGCAGCCGGTTTTCGTGTATCGCGCCGCCGGGGTGCGTCCCAAGCTGTAGGGGGTGGTCGCATCCTCGGGGGGTATGCATTGTCCGCGAAAATGATGGCGTATGTGCTATCAGATTCCCGCAGTGTCTTATGGTCGAGACATCGCGATTTGACTAAATGCCCTATCGCCGTCGCGGGAGCGGCTGGCTAGTCGCGTTCGGCGGCGGCCACGAGCCGTCGGGACAGGAACCAGACCACGCTTCGCAGGAAAACCAGCATCAGCGGGCCCGTGCCGCGCACCCCCTCGGTAAAGGAGCCGATCCAGCGCAAATTGGTGCCGCCCGTCGCATTGGGCGTTAACAGCAGTTCGGCGCGGTAGTCCTTGGCGGGAAGGCGCGGCCCGATCTGGGCGTAGGCGTGGCGTCGATCCGGTTCATACGCGACGGTCTTCTCCCGCATCAACATCGGCCACATTCCCACCCTGCGGACGGCACCTACACCGCCGGGCGCCGGATCGCCCTGCCGCTCCCAACTCGATTGGACGATAAGCGGTTTCGCCCAGTCAGACCAACGGGCGCCGTCGGTCTCGAGTCGGAACAGCGTGGCGGCCCGCGCACGCGTCGTTCGGTTGATCTCGAACGAGAACGTCTTCCCGGTCATGACGCCTTCGCGGGCTGCAGCATCCGGCCGGCCACGCGCGCCGAGATCGAGCTCGGTCCCAGGCGCGCGAAGGTGGACGTGAACCGATTGCGCCACCCGGGCACCACGACGGCCCGCCCCTTGTCCAAGGCTTTCAGTCCGGCGGCGACGACGGGTTCGGGCGCCGCGAGGCGCCGATAGACCGCGGTGTGCGAGACGTCCTCGCCGAGCGCATCGACGAACCCGGTGCGGGTGGCGCCGGGGCACAGCGCCGTCACGGTGACACCGGATTTCCGGGTCTCCGCCCACAGGGCCTGGCTGAGCGACAGCACGAACGCCTTCGAGGCGCCGTAGGTGGCCTGATAGGGACCGGGCTGAAAAGCGATGGTGGAGGCCACATTCAGGATGCCGCCGCGCCCGCGGGCCAGCATGCCCGGCAGCACCGCGTGCGTCAGCCGCACCAGCGCGTCGACGTTGACCGCGACCAGCTCATGCTCGCGCTGCGCGTCGACCTCCGCGAACGGGCCGTAGGTGCCGAACCCGGCGTTGTTGACCAGGATGTCGACGTCTTTGCCGGCTAGGTGGGCGATCAGGTCGTCGGTGCCCTTGTCGGTGCCCAGGTCGCCGACGACGAGTTCGGCGTTCCCGTTGATTCGGTGCGCCACCGCCTTGAGGCGGGTTTCGTCGCGGCCGGCGAGCACGAGGCTGTGGCCGCGTTGGGCGAGTTGGTCGGCGAAGACGGCGCCGAGCCCGGAGCTGGCGCCGGTGATAACGGCGATAGACATTGCTAGACACCTTTTTTCGTGATCGGGCGGACGGCCAGCGCGTGGCTGACGAAGCCGACCGCGGTCCCGAGGATCGGCCAGATCGGCCAGAAGTATGTCACGCGCGTCGCCGCCCAGATGGTGAGAACGACCGTAGTCACCGCGACGAAGGCGGCGAGGTGGATGCGCACGCTCGCGCGGGCCTTTCGCGCGGCGGCGGCGCGGCGTCGCGGGTCGGCGCGCCGGATGCGATCCAGCGGCAGGTCGGCGACGAGCTGCCTGAGCTCCCCGGCGGTCTGCGTTTGAAACGCGGTCTGCAGCCGCCGGTCGTACTCGTCGAGCTCCAGGTAGCCCTGCGCGAGCGCCTGGCCCAGGTTCCTGGCGGTCCTCTGCCGGTCGCGGTCGCCGGCGCGGGCGATGGTGGTGGTTGTCATGGTCCGGTCCCTTCGTGGGGATGTGAATAGCATTAACATAGTACGGAATGTTAATGTCGTCAACATGGCACGTTCGGGCGCTCCTGCGCGGCGCGACAGCTACCACCACGGCGACCTCAAAAGGGCGCTGACCAGCGCCGCGCTGTCACTGGTGGCCGAGAAGGGGCCGAAGGGCTTCACGCTGACCGAGGCGGCGCGGCGCGCCGGCGTCAGCGCCGCGGCCCCGTACCGGCACTTCGCCGACAAGGCCGCGTTGCTGGCCACCGTCGCCGAACAGGGCTTCCGCGACCTGCACGACGAGCTAGCGGCGGTCGCCGTGGCCGACCCGAAGGCCCGGGTGGTCGAACTCGGCCGGACCTATGTGCGCTGGGCCGTCGCCCATCCCGATCACTACAAGGTGATGTTCGGCGCCGACATCGGCAAGGCGGACCACCCCGGTCTGGCGGTGGCCGGCGAGCAGGCGTTCGGCGTCCTGGTCGACGCGCTCACGGGGGTTGTCGACGGTGCGGACGCGCGTGCGGTCGCCGCGCCGCTGTGGTCGCTGGTGCACGGCGTCGCGTCGCTCGCCATCGGAGGCGAGCTGAGCGCGGTGGGGGTTCAGGAGGATCCGGCGGCCATGGTGGCGGGAGTGGTGGCCCGGGTGCTCGCGTAAACGTCGGCCAGGAACTGCTCGACGGCGACGGCGGCGTGTACCGCGCGGGCCGAGCCGAAGATGTCGAAAGCGTGTTGGGTGTAAGCCAATTCGGCGTAGACGACGGGCTGGTTGCTGACTTCGCGCAGCCTGCTGGTGAATGCGCGCGCTTGTTCGACGAAGGCCAGCGAGTCGTTCGTGCCGTGCAGCACGAAAAACGGGGGAGCGTCGGGGTTTACGTGGTAGATCGGCGATGCGGCCTTGAAAGTCTCGAGGTGCGTCGAGGGCTTTTGCTTGATGATCGATTTGATGAGCAGCCCGGGCATCATCGCGTGCAGCGAGTCGTCGAGGCGGGTGAAGTCGTAGATCCCGTAGAAGGGCACGGCGGCCTGCACCCGGGTGTCGGCGTCCTCGAATCCCGGTTGGAACTGCGGGTCGTTGGGCGTCAGCGCGGCCAGCGACGAGAGGTGGCCACCGGCCGAACCGCCGGTGATGGCAATGAAGTCGGGGTCGCCGCCGTACTCGGCGATGTGCTGTTTGACCCAGGCGAGGGCGCGTTTGACGTCGACGATGTGCGCGGGCCAGGTGTTGCGCGGGCTGTGCCGGTAGTTGATCGCCACGCAGATCCAGCCGAGCTCGGCGAGGTGGCTCATGAGCGGATGCGCTTGTCCGCGTTTGTTTCCCGTCGTCCAGGCGCCGCCGGGGATCTGGAAGAGCACGGGCGCCTTGCCGTTCGGGTCGAGGTCGGGGCGCCGCCAGATGTCGAGGTGGTTGGCGCTGCCGAACTCGCCGTAGCTGATGTTGGAGTCGTGGGCATAGTCCCGGTAGATCCGCATCATGCGCAGCACTCCCGGCGCCTTGGCGATCCCGGCGCCCTTCGGCCGGCGCCACAGGTCGGCCGAGTCGGTGCGCCGCGCCGGGCCGAGGCCGTCGTCGAGCGCCTTGGAGAGCGGAATGTTGGCCTGGTGGCCGGCGCGGCTGAAGTTCAGCAGGCCTACGGCCGAGACGGCCGCCGTGAGCCACGCGAGGATTCGCACCGGCCGGTTCAGGCGGCGCCCCGTCAGTGCCAGCCCGCCGAGCTGGGTGGCCATCGTCTGCAGCGGCAACTCGGTGACGATCATGCCGAACAACCACGAGTACAGCGACGGGAAACCCCTGCGGGCCAGCGGCCGGTACGCGTTGAGGGTGGAGGCGGCAGTTACCGCCGTGACCACGAGGGACGCCGCTTGCCGGAGGTTGTGGGTCAGTCGAGCCTTCTGCATTTCGCCACCATAACCGCTCGTAAACTTCTGCTTCGTGGGTGACGTCCCGCTAGATGCTGCCGAGCGCGCTTCGCTGTGCGATCTTTTCGACGAGCTCGGCCCGTCCGTTCCCACCCTGCTCGACGGGTGGACCAGTCACGATCTGGCCGCTCACCTGGTGTTGCGTGAACACGATTTCGTCGCCGGTCCCTGCATGGTGCTGCCCGGTCCCTTCGCGGGGTTCGCCGAGCGGCGTCGCGCCCGACTGGCCGGGCGCACGGACTTTGCCGGGTTGGTCGCCCGGATCCGGTCCGGCCCGCCGGTCGGGTTCTTTCGTATCCCGTGGGTGCGGGAGATGGCGAACCTCAACGAGTTCTTCGTTCATCACGAGGACGTGCGGCGCGCGAATGGGCTGGGGGTTCGCAGCCTGGGGCCTGCGATAGATGCCGGGCTGTGGCGAAACGTGCGCCGCGGCGGGCGGTTTCTGAGCCGGCGGCTGCGGGGGTGCGGGCTCGAGGTCGAGTGGGCGGGTGGTGAGCGGGTGAGGGTTCGACCCGGTGCGCCTTCGGCTTTGATCAGTGGGCCGCCGGGGGAGTTGCTGCTGTATCTCTTTGGGCGCCAGGGCGCGGCGCAGGTCGAGGTGAGCGGGCCTTCGGAAGCGGTTGCGGCGGTGCGTCGCACGCACTTTGGCATGTGAGTCACATTGGCCACAGGCGTCCCTGGAAAAGGCGGGCACCCTTTGTGCCCGCCTCATAGCGACAACTTCCGACGGTTGTCGCTACGAGGCGGGCACGTTGGCACATCCCTCACTTCTTGTGACGCGTGAGGTCCCGAGCCGGCCTGAATTCAGGTCGGTCCAGAACGCGTAGCCAGCTGCCGTCCGGCTGCCGGCGGGCCACCTGCGCGCGGGCACCGACGTCGTCCTTGGGCAACGTCGACGTCAGGGCAAGATCCCCGCAGATCAGCGTCGGCAGCGTCTCCTCAGGTTCGACGGGCGCCGATCCGCTGCGGCTGGCGAGCACCTTCTCCCATAGCGAGCGAATTGCGTCGCGACCGGTGGTCTGCTCGCCCGGCGGGTAAGCCATGACGGCGTCGTCTTCGTAGAGTGCCGCGATCCCTTCGGCGTCGCCGGCCTTGACGCGTTCGACGAACAGCCTGGTGAGATCCTCTGGGTGCTGTGCCTTCTCGCGTTGCATGATCCTCCTCCTTTTGTTCTGTACCTCCACGGTGCAACGCCCTGAGCTAGAAGTCCAACAACTAGTTTTGGTAGCTACTAGAATCCACGTTTATGGAGTTGCGCCAGCTGGAGTACTTCGTCGCGGTGGCCGAGGAGGCCAATTTCACCCGCGCCGCGCAGCGCGTGCTCATCAGCCAATCCGGCGTGAGCGCCCAGATCCGCCAACTCGAACGCGAGCTGGGGCAGGAACTGTTCGACCGGTCGACCCGACAGGCGCGCCTGACCCCGGCCGGCGAGGCCGCGCTCGCACCTGCCCGGGCCGCCCTGGCCGCCGCGGCCGATGTCCAGCACGCGGTGGACGAGGTCACCGGACTCATGCGGGGGCGGTTGGCCATCGGGATGGTGATCGGCTGCACGATCACCCCGCTGTTCGTGGCAATGGAGAAGTTTCATCGCCGGCACCCCGGCATCGAAATGGCGGTGAGCGAGGACAACTCCGAACAGATGGCCGACGCGGTGCGGTCCGGGCGACTCGATGTCGCCCTGATCGGCGCGACGGGCAAGCTCCCCGACGGGCTCGACGGTATGACCATCATCAGCGAAGACCTCTCCGCCCTCCTCCCGCATGGGCATGCGCTGGCCCGTCGCGCAAAACTGCCCATCGGCCGGCTCGACGGCGAACCCATCGTGTGCATGCCGGTCGGCACCGGGATTCGTGCCACGCTCGACGTGGGTTGCGCCGCAGCGGGATTCGCTCCCCACATCGCGGTCGAGGCAAGCCATGCCGATGCCGTAGCCGAGCTGACCCACCGCGGCCTCGGCGTAGGCGTGCTCAGCGCATCGATGACGACCCGCTACGCCAAGCGGCTGACCGCCGTGCCGTTAACCGGGATCCCCGTTCCCGCCCTGCTCGCGGTGGTGTGGTCCCCGTCACCCAGCCCCGCCGCGCGCGCCTTCATCCCACAGCTGCGCGCGGCGTTCGGCGGCTGATCGGGGCCCGTGGCGTTATCCGCGCCCTTGATTCGGGAATCCTGGTCCAATGTTCACACCGTTTCGTCGCTCGCGGGTCGGCACCCGGTTCGGGCCCTACGAGCTGCGATCGCTGGTCGGCGCGGGCGGGATGGGCGAGGTGTACCGGGCCTACGACACGAATAAGGGTCGGATGGTCGCGCTCAAACTGTTGCGCCCCGAGCTGGCGGCGGACCCGGGTTTCCAGCAGCGCTTCCGGCGCGAGTCCCAGCTGGCCGCGCGGTTGCAGGAACCGCACGTCATCCCGGTGCACGACTTCGGCGAAATCGACGGGGTGCTCTTCATCGACATGCGCCTCGTCGACGGGGGCAGCCTGAAAGATCTGCTTCGCGAGCGGGGCGCGCTCGATCCCGGGCAGGCGGCGGCAATCACGGCGCAGGTGGCGTCGGCGCTGGACGCGGCCCACGCCGAGGGCCTGGTGCATCGCGACGTCAAGCCGGAGAACGTGCTGCTCACCCACGACAACTTCGCCTACCTGGTCGACTTCGGCCTCGCTCAGGCGCACGGCGATCCCAGCCTGACGGCGGGCGGACCGTTGATCGGGTCGTGCGCCTACATGGCGCCCGAACGATTCAGCGGCGGCCCGGTGGGACCGCAGGCCGACGTCTACTCGTTGGCGTGCGTGCTCTACGAGTGCCTCACCGGTCATTCGCCGTTCGAGGGCGCGGAGATCCCGCAGCTGATCACCGCGCATCTGCAGATGCCGCCGCCCCGGCCGAGCATCATGCGCCGGGGGATCGACAAGGCGCTCGACGACGTCATCGCGCGTGGGATGGCCAAGGAGCCCGCCGCCCGGTTCTCCTCCGCGGGCGAGCTGGCCAGGGCGGCTTTCGGCCTGACACCGGCGACCCCGCAGCCGGCCCCGCCACCGCCCGAGCTGCCTCCGAGCGCGCCGTCACGCACCCGAGCGTTCTCGACCGTGTTCCCGAACCCGGACGACACCGGTTACAGCCCGTACCCGCCGCCCGCGCCGAAGCCGCAGCGGCCGGGCAGGCGCAGTCCCGCGCTCGGCCGGGCACCCGTTCTCGTGGCCGGGGCGGCGGCGGCCTTGTTGGTTGTCGCGGCGGTTATCGCGGCGACGCTGGTTGTCTTCGGCGGTTCACGCGACAATGCATCGCCCCAAACGCCGTCGGCGGCGCCCCGGACCCCGTCGACGACGAAGACGCCGTCGCTGTCACAGCCGGTGCAGGGCGCCGACGGCCTGGGCTTCGTGGGTGAGACGGCGCGGTGCGACCCGGGCAGTCCGCCGGCCCTGGTGGTGCGAACCGCCCAGTCGCTCGCGGTGGTGTGCCAAACCGCGCCCGGCAGTTTCTACTACCGGGGCGAGCGCATCCGGGATGGCGCCCACATCGAACTGACCGACGCGGTGCCCTCCGCGGGCGGGTTCGACGTCACCAATCCGGAAAACGGGGTTCGCTACGAGGTGCGCCCGGAACGGCTTCGCATCATCAGCAACGGCCACGTCGACTCCTCGGAACCGGTCCTGCAATACGCAAGCGCCACTTAGGTTTCGCCGAACAGCACGTCCGGGTTGAGAATCCCCGCCGGGTCGAAGCTGTCCTTGATGCGGCGCATCAGGTCCACCTTGACCGGATCTTCGAGCTGCAGGAAGTACGGGGTCTTGGCGCGGCCCAGACCGTGTTCGCCCGAGATCGCGCCGCCCAATTCCATTGCCAGCGCCAGGATGTCGGTCATCAGCTGCTTCTTTTTGACCGGGTCCTTGCAGATGATGGCCAGGTGCACGTTGCCGTCGCCGGCATGGCCGCAGCCGGCCGCCGCGCCGCCGGCGGTCGCCGCCAGCTCGCGCGCGGCGGCGAGGAACTTCGGCATCGCCGAGCGCGGCACCACGGTGTCGATGATGTCGTCGGCGCCGATCGCCTTGGCCGTCCAGAACGCCTTCTCGCGCGCCTCGATCAGCTTGCGCGCCGAAACCCCTTCCAGCACATAGGCATCGACGGCGCCCAGCTCGATCACCAGCTCGCCGGCCCGCTCGACGTCCTCGTCGAGCCGTTCCGCGGTGCGGTTCTCAAGCGCCACAACGAGATACGCCTGGCAACTATCGCGGACGTTGTCCGGGACGCCGAGCTCCAGGTTCTGGGTGTGGACGAGCGCGGCCATCGTCATGTTGTCGATGTATTCGAGGATGTAGGGCGCCAGGCCGCTGGCGAGCACTTGCGGCACCGCCTCCATGACCTGGTCGAAGTCGGCGAACGGGGCGAGCACGGTGGCGGCGTGGTCGAGGCGCGGGTGCAGCTTGACGGTCACCTCGGTGGCCAGGGCCAGGGTGCCCTCGGAGCCGACGATGAGCTGGGTCAGGTCGTAGCCGGTGGAGACCTTGGCGATCTTTCCGCCGGTGCGGATGATCTCGCCGGTCGGCAGGACCGCCTGCAGCCCGAGCACGTTGTGGCGGGCGATGCCGTACTTGACCGCGCGCATGCCGCCGGCATTGGTGCCGACGTTGCCGCCGACGCTGGAGGACAGCTCGCCCGGCTGCACCATGTAGCTCAGCCCGGAGTCGGCGGTCGCGGCGTCCAGCTCGGTCAGTGTGACGCCGGGTTGGACGACGGCGACCTGGTTGGTGGTGTCGACCTCGAGGATCGCGTTCATCCGCTCGAACGAGATCAGCAGGCCGTCCTCGCGCGGGATCGCCGCGCCCGACAGGCCGCTGCCGGAGCCGCGGGCGGTCACCGGAATCTGTTGTGCCGTCGCGGTTTTCAGCAGCGCGGCGACCTCTTCGGCGGTGGCCGGTTTGGCGACGTAGGCCGGCTTCTGCGGCGCCGACGTCAACACCTCGTCGTGCCAGTAGTCCTCGGGGATCGCGTCGCCCGTCAGCAGGTTGTGCTCGCCGACGATTTCGGCGAACCGCGCCGTCATATCGCTCATCGCTGGCCTCACCTTCCAAGGTGCCGGACAGCGATTCACTCTAATAGGCGGTTACCGGGTGTCGGCCGACCAGAGGTGACCGCAGGTCGGGCACTGCAGGTGCACGACCCACGCCCGGTTGCTCAGCAGATACTGCCAGTGGTTCGTGCAGTTGCGGGGGCCGCGGCAGTCGTCGCAGTGCCTGCCGTGGTCGCATTGTGGGCAGGGGAGCCAGGCGCGTCGGCCGCGGTCGGCGTGGGGATCAATCGGTAACACGGTTCGCTGCCCGATCCGGGAGAACTCCCGCGTCGACCAGCTCGTCGTAGATTCGCTGCTGGTCGTCGTCCAGCCCGCTGTAGAGCAGGTCCCAGGCGCGCTCTTCCTCCGCGAGCACGTGATCGGGATCCCAGTCGCCACCGATCGCCTCGAGAACCGCGGCGCGTCGACGCGCTTCGTCGAGCGTCAGGTCGTATGCGAAATCGCCTGGATTTTTGGACATGGATCTCCCACGGATTGGAATTGTGATTCCGGCGCTGGCGCCGGTGCACCGGCTGATCACGGCCGAGAGGTTTCGCAGAGACTAACCGAGCGTGGCCTATCCGGAAACTTGAACGCGTGCCAGGTCACGCCCCTCCGAATGTCCGGGATCCCGAGCCCCGCACTACCGGTATTTCTTCCGCCTGACCGCCTGTCGGGGGTCGTGGCGTGAGCCTAACGCCGGCTAGCTGCATGAATGGACTGAGACCGGGCATCCGCCTCGACGGCCAACGGCGCGGCTACGCAGCCCGGCTAGGTGGTGAGTGGGCGTCGCCGTTGGGCCACCCGGGTTTCGCTGTGCACAACATCACACTCGAGTAGCCGATTTGAGTCGCCTGCTACGAGAGGTCAACGAGATGCCTTCGACCGTCCCATTCCCAAGCTCCAAAGGTGCACGCGGGGTGGATCGACACCGAATATGGCGGACACTGTGGCAGAAGCGAAGCTTTCACCCGGCAACGTCGTTCCCAGACGCTGGCTGCGATTCAGCACGGTGACGAGGAGGTGCTGACCGACGACAGGAGCCGCCAGGTCAAGGCGTCGCTGCCCCACGACCTCGCTTCGCTGTGATCTGCCCTGGTGACTACTGACGCGAAAGGAATCAGTGATGTCGCTCGAACCAATGGCCGGCCTTGCCATCAACCACGTGGGGGTGACCGTCCCCGATATTAATGCGGCGATTCACTGGTATGGGGCGGTCTTCGGCTTCCGCTGCATCATGGGCCCGCGGGAGCTTGATTCCGGCGGACACCCCGAGGCCGCCGGCGTGTTCGGCAATCGGTTTCGCCGGGCCTGGCAGGCGCATCTGCTCAGCGCGAATTCGGTTGGTATCGAGCTCTTCCAGTTCGTTGACCCGCCCACGCGCGGGCCGCGGTCGCCGGAGGAGTCGGTGCCCTGGCTCGATCGCGGCCTGTGGCACTTATGCATCACCCACCCGGACGTCGCGGGCATGGTCGACCGCATCGTCGATCAGGGTGGCACGTTGCTGGCGGCGCCGTACCACTTCGTGCCCGGCCGGCCTTGGATGCTGGCGTACACCACCGATCCGTGGGGCACCGTGCTCGAGGTGATGAGCCACAGCTACGCCGAGGCGTTCAGCAATTGGCCTCAGCCGGGGCAGTTGTCGCCACCCACGCTCATGTGACCGCCGTGCCCAGCACTGATCGATTACGGCTGGTCTAGCAACCGGATGGGGTGCAGGCCGTCGACCGCGCCGACGAACGGCGGGTGGATGCTGTAGCCGATCATGCGTTGCAGGTCTGGCGAGAGCGATCGCGCCATGTCGCGCGGGATCGACAGGGTGAACGCTTCCATCGGTCGGAGCCACGGTTGGCAGTATTGGGCGGTGACGGCGAGCCGCGCGCGGTCGGTCGTGTTGGCGCCGCCGCCGTGCCACAGGGTTCCCACGAAAAAAACGCAGGAGCCGGCGGGCATGACGACGGGCAGCGTCGGATCATCCGGCCCGGGCGGGCGCCTGCCCCAGCGATGGCTGCCGGGCAGCAGCACCGTGGCGCCGTTGTCAGCGGTGAAGTCGTCGATCGCCCAGATCGTCGCGGCGGCCAAGGGATCCCGCGGACGTGGGATCGGGTAGAACCCGTCGTCGTGATGAGGCAGCTGGGGCGACTCACCCGGCTGAATGTTGATGGCCTGCAACGCCGAAAGCAGGTAATTGGGCATCAGCAGTCGATCGAGGACCGCCAGCACGCGCGGATGGTCGGCGAGCCGGTCGCACACGCGGCTCCTGCTCAGCACGCTGTAGATGCGCTGGGTGCGCCGGCCTTCGAAGGAGTTGCGTCCGGTGGGGCCGAGCCAGGGCGTGACGGTGTCACGGATCTGCTGACACTGGTCGGCGCTGAGCAGGTTCTCCCAGATGACGTAGCCGTCGCGGTCGAGGGCTTCCATGTCGGCATCGACGAGCGCGGGGTCGACGGCCGCGCCGCTGCTCGGTGTCCATTTGTGCCGGCCCGCCAGATCGCTTTTGAGGTCGTCCAGCGTCGTGACCGGATCGTCGTCGATGCTCATACCCCGACACTGAACCCAACTCGACTGGGGGTCAAGGGTAAGCGTCTACTCCCGCCAGCGCTCGCCGAGCGCTTTCGCCGCCGTGGACACCTTCATGACGAGACGACGCTCGCGATTCCTGACCGGAACAAAGTGGTAGTGCTCGTAGAAGGATTGCGCCTCGTCGTCTATGGCGTCAACGACAATGAGCCGGCCGCCGCCGATTTCCGATGCGGCGACAGCTTTGCCTAGTGCATCGAGAAGCAGCTGCTCGCCATATCCCTGACCTCGAAGCGATGTGTCGATCGCCAGGCGAGCAATCAAATATCCGGGTATGCGGGAATACCCGCCGGCGATGGATCCCGAGAGGCCGTCGTCGTTGCGTACAACCTCGGTAGGACAGATGGCGAAATAGGCGCGGACTTTCTGCTCGCCGACCGGGGTCCACACGTACACGTGCGCGACTCCGCTGCTGTTCGCGCGACGGGCATGCGCGATGAGCCAGGTGTTCAGCGATTCCTTACCGCAGTCGAATCCTTCCAACGCGTGTGCGTCAGTGAGTCGCGCGGACTCGAACATTGTTCAACGCCTTGTGAACACCGCCGGTTTGCGTGCGGCTGCCGCCAGCCGCGGCGCGTCGTCAGCGGCATCGAGCGAGGACATCAGTTTGTCGAATTGTTCGGGCTCCATCGCCGTCACCAATTCCTGACGCAGGACGTCTTCGGCTCGTTGCATCGCAGCCTTCCGCACGAATTCCGACGTCGGCTCATGGACCAGGTTGGCGGCACGCTGGATGCGGTCCAAGGTCGCTTGCTCCGCGCGAAGCTCGATGCGCTTCGTCTTGACTGCCACAGCGCCGCTTCCTTCCGTAGGTGCTACTCGTCTCGATTGTACGGCAAGTGTACGTACATGGCTAATGACGGTTGCGGCCAGGGCGGGGACCGCCCGACTAAGCCAGCTCTTAACTGACAGTGGCCCGACGGCGGGCGTTCGCGTCGAAGTAACGGGTGGTTCCTCATCGGTGCGGGATGCTGGGCGGGTACCGAAAGGGGAGGACGGCCGTGAGCATCGCGACCGAGCAACTCGAGGCCGAGGCGATCCAGCTGTCGTTTTCGGGCCGGTTCGGGTTTGGGATCGACCAGTGGGCCTACCTGCCGTTCGAGGTGCCGTTGGGGGTCCAGCGGATTCGGGTCAGCACGTCGCATGACCGCTTCGCGGTGGGTGGGCCGGTCCGAAACGTGTTGGATCTTGGCATGTTTGGGCCGGCTGGCCACGAGCTGGGCAATGCGGCCGGATTCCGGGGATGGTCCGGAGGGGCGCGCGACGGCTTTGTGATCTCCGCCGGCCACGCGACGCCGGGCTACCTTGCCGGGCGTATCGAGCCGGGCCTGTGGGCGGTGGCCCTCGGTCCGGTGGTGCTGAGCCCGTGGGGGATGGCCTGGGAGGCGCGCGTCACGTTGGAACGCGGGCAGTCCGGGCCGGAAAGCGGCCCGTTGATCGCGTATCCGGCCCCGCCCGTCGGGCGTGCGGGCTGGTACCGCGGGGACCTGCACCTGCACACCGTGCATTCCGACGGCCAGCGCCATCCGGACGAGCTGGTGGCGGCCGCGCACGAAAGCGGGCTGGACTTCATCGTGTCCACCGACCACAACACGAACTCGGCCAACCGGGTGTGGCCGGCGTGCCGGACGAGCGGGTTGTTGGTGATTCCGGGCGAGGAGGTCACCACCCGGCACGGGCACTGGCTCGCCATTGGCCTGCCGCCGGGTGGCTGGGTCGACTGGCGATACGCGCCGCGCGACGGGGAGTTCCCGCGCTTCGCTTCTGAAGTCCGCTCGACCGACGGGCTCGTGATCGCGGCGCATCCCGCCGCGCCGGTGCCGGGGTCGTTGTGGGAGTTCGGTTTTGACCACGTCGACGGGCTCGAGGTGTGGAACGGCCGCTGGAACCTGGACGACGAAGTGTCGCTGCGCATTTGGCAGCGGCTGCTGTGCGAGGGCCGGTGTGTTGTGGCGGTCGGGGGCAGTGACTCCCACGCGCATCAGCAGCCGGTGGGTTCGCCGCAGACCGTCGTGCGCGCGCGGGAGCTGTCGACGCCGGCGCTTTTGGATGGGTTGCGCCGCGGCCGGTCGTACATCGCCGGATCACGCGCTGTCACAGTGGAACTCACGGCGTCTTGCTCGAGTCGTGGCGCCGGTCTTGGCGAGACGTTGCGGGTGCCACCTGGGGCGCCGGTCACCGTCACCGCGATGGTCACCGGGGCGGCCGGGACGACGGCTTCGTTGATCACCGCGCAGGGTTGCGCCGGCCGGGCCGCGGTGCCCGGGCCGGCGCGGACGATGCTGCGCTGGGAACTCGACGCCGCGTCGGCGCGCTTCGCGCGGCTGGAGATCCGGGAGGCGCAGCGGCGCCCGCTCGGGTCGATGGTGGCGCTGACGAATCCGGTGTGGCTGGCTACGTCGTTGCGCTGAGATAGTTCAGGGCGCCCCGCAAGGTGGCTTCGACGCGATGCCCGTGCCGGTGCGCGACGCAGGCGTCGACGAGCATCCAGAGCGCTTCGTACAGCGGCAGTCGCCATTCTTCAGTGGTCGCGCGGTAGCTTTCGAGCAGGAGTTCCAGCGACGGCTCGGGGGAGCGGTGCGCGAACCGGGCGATGTCGAACCACGGGTCGGCGACCAGCGCGTCACCCCAATCGATCACGCCGGCGAGCCGCCCCTCGTCGACCACGATGTGCGCGGCTTTCAGGTCGCCGTGACACAGCACGCCGTTCTCGATGGCGCCGAGCGTGGCGGTGTGCTCGTCGATCGCGGTGTCGGCGGCGTCGGCCACGTCGGGGGCCAGTTCCCTTGTGTCGTCGCAGATGGCGCTTAGGAAGCTGAGCCACGACGGGTGCTTCGATCCTTTTGCCAGCCAGCCGAATCCGGGCATGGTCACGCGGTGCAATCGGCGCAGATTGGTGCCGACTTCGCTGAACGCGGCGTCGTCGGCGGCGATCGGCCGGCCCTTGACGCGGCTCATGATCACCGCGCTCATCCCGGGCTTGAGGCGGCCGAACCGGATGATCGCAGGGGCGCCGCAGCCCGCAGCCGCGGCCCGCTCGCAGGCCCACGCCTCGGCCCGCAAGGCCTCATCGTTGGTCGACGCCTTCACGATGAGGCGCTCGCCGACCTCGTAGACGGCGTTGCCCGGGAAGGCGTCGAGCTTGACGACGCGGCTGGGCGCACGGCCCAGCTCGCGCGCCACAAAATCCGCGATGTCTTGCACTCGGTCATCATGACCGCTGAGCGCAAGTCATTTACCAGGGTCGTGACGTGCCCGTGCTCTCTCCCGCGGTGAACGTGACCGGCAGCTTGCCCAGCCCGGTCATGCTCGGGTTGCCCAGGTATTGGTGGACGTTTGCGATATCGACTTGGTAGTCGGGTATGCGGTCGAGGACCGCCTTGACCATCACCTCGGACATCAGCCGCGCCAGGTGAGAGCCGATGCAGCGATGCGGCCCGAGCCCAAAGGCGAGGTGGCGGTTGGGTGTTCGGTCGAGGATGATCTCGTCGGGCCTTTGGAATTCTTTTTCGTCGTGATTGGCGGAGAGCCAGCTGATGACGACGCGGTCGTTCTTTCGGAGGTGTTGGCCGTTGAGCTCGACGTCTTTCGTGACCGTGCGGCTCAGGGTTTGGTTGACCGAGAAGTAGCGCAGGAATTCGTCGGTGGCGGTGCGGTGGAGCTCGGGGTGGTCGAGGAGTTGTTGGCGCAGCTGCGGGTGGGTGCCCAGATGCAGCAGGGTCAGCGCGGTCTGCGAGGTGGTGGTGTCGACGCCGCCGGCGATGAGGTTCCACAGGATGTTGAGCAGCTGTTCGTCGGTGAGGCGGTGGCCGTCGAATTCGAACTGGATGAGGAAGCTGGTCAGGTCGTCTTCGGGTTTGGTTCTTCTGGTGGCCGCGTAGTCGAGGACTTCTTGCATCATGGCGGGGACTTGGGAGATGGCGTCGATGTAGTCGGGGCTGTCCTGGGGGATGGCCATGACGGAGTGGAAGAGGTTGGCGTAGAGGTGCCAGTTGTCGTAGGGCAGGCCCATCAGCTTCATGGTGAGGATGGCCGGGACCGGGCTGGCGTAGTCGAGGACGAGGTCCATCTGCCCGTCGGCGATTTTTTGGTCGAGGAACCAGTGCGCCGATTGCTCCATGAACGGCTTTAGTTTCTGGACGGCGCCTGGGGAGAGGAACGGGGCGAGGGCGTGCCGTAGGGCGAGGTGGTAGGGGCCGTCGATTTCGCCAATGCCCAGGGCCGGTTGGCCTTCGGGGCGCGGGACGCCCATCTCGCCTTGGTAGTCGACGCCGTCTGCGGCGTTGGGCTCGTATTTATGGGAGAAGGTGTCGCCGTCTCTTGCCGCGTGGCTGACTGCGTCGTAGCTGCTGAGGAACCAGAAGCCGTCGTAGTTGGTGTTCCAGGCGACCGGGCACTGGCGGCGCAGGTCGGCGTTGATGGCCAGTTCATTGAGGTTGTATCCGTCGGAGTGGTGGTCGAAGTCGACGACGGCGTCGGCGCTGACGTCGGGACGGGTTGTCATCTGAAAGTCCTCCACCGCGACGAGAGCTCGGCTATTTACACTATCTTTGCATTATTACGCGCGTGGGTTCTGCCGAGAAAGGCCGCGATGAGTAGTCACCGGACGACCTTCAACCATGTCGGATTGTGTGTCTCCGATCGCGAGCGGTCGCGGCGGTTCTACGAAAATGTGCTCGGATTTCAGTTCTGGTGGGAGCTTGATCCGCCCGACGGCCCCACCGCCCAGCTGGTGCAGCTTCCGGAGCCGCTCGGGGTGCATGCGACGTACTTGGTGCGCGACGGGTTTGTGCTCGAACTCATGGACTACTCGAAGCGTCAGGTTCATGCCGGGCCGGAACGTGTCATGGATCAGATTGGGCTGACGCACATCTCGTTTTCCGTCTCCGATCTCGGCGGTGCGTTGAAGAAGGTCGAGGAGTTCGGGGGAACGGTGGTCGACGCGACCGTGACAGAGGCGATGGCAATGATTCGCGATCCAGACGGGCAGCTGTTGGAGCTGCTTTCGGATGGGTGGCTTTCGGCGCTGCCTCCTCGGCCTTAGCGCGGGTTTCCTTCGTGCGCCTCCGGGCGGGCGTGCGGGACCAGCTTCAAAATGTTGCGCAGTTGTTCGATTCCATATGCGTGTTCATGACGCGATCGGCCCGACCTTGCAGATCCACATAATCGATAGCTCGAAACGTCCGGGGACCAGCCCGAATCGATGACGCGACGGGATGGCTGCTCTCGCACAATGACGACGACAACAACAGCGCGATCGCGACGACGATCGCCGACGCCCTAGTCAAGGACCACACGAACAGTGGATTGCGGTTTGGATCGTTGAGTGGATGGTGGGTCAACTGAAGGGTCGCAGTTCAACGGAATTCCTGGCGTCGGCGAACGTGCACTCGTCGGGTGACTGGCGGTTGTTTACCGCGGCAAGGCAGGTATGGGAGCGCGGGCACCAGTCGAGGCGACACACTGTAGAAAAACCGATCTCCGCTGTTCGCGAACGACGGGGCCGCTAGAGTGCACGTGTGTCAGCGAACGCACGCGGGTCCGATGGTGCGGTCCAGGATGAGGTGCTGAAACGGCTTCGCGAGTGCATTGAGGCCAACCTCCGAGAGCAACATCTCATCCTGACGCAGGATTACTGGATCAAGAACAGGGAGAACAACTCTGGATTGCTCGAACCCTTCGGTCTCCTAGGCGTAGCGACTGTTGAACAGATTACTGCCTTGGAACTGATTCGTACGGTCAATGGAGCAACGCACGACGGAAAAAGAACGCACGGCGCCGCGAATATGTTCCCGTTGGTGGCGGATAGTCAAGGAGGCCGCTATTGCCGAATGTGTGGCGAACGGGCCCTACTCCACGTGGACCATATTATACCGATGTCCAGGGCAGGGACTGACCACATCAGTAATCTTCAACTTCTCTGCCGGCCCTGCAACCTTGGCAAAGGCGCCACCGAGTTTGGGAACCTTCCTAACGTCCTGCGGGTCAGGACAGACGAATCGATATCTGACGGACTGCGGTTTCTCCGCCTGAGTCTTCGCGCGGTTGAATCATCGGGCCGTCCACTCGGCCGCTGCGACTGCGGGCGCTTGGCGAGCGAGGTAAGACTCTTCGTCTCCGGTCGAAAATCCCTAGCTGCCCACCTAACAAACCTACGCGTAACTTGTGAGGCTTGTGATGTCTAATGCGATCACCACACTAGAACACGAGTTTTATGGATATGAACTCATTCAAAACCCGAGCAATGCGAAGCTTCATCTGTACGTTGCGGGTATCGATGCCCAGGTGTTAAGAGACATCGTATCGATAGACAACGCCGTTAAGTGGGATCCCGCTTCCGGACTTTGGCGCACGGGCGGTCGCAATCGCACGATCAATGAGCAGCACTGGGAGTCAATCCGGGATTTTCTTCACTCGTCCAACCAAGAGCGAATCCTTCCATCAGCGATCGTGATTTCGATTGATGAGGATGCTTTTGATTTCGTGCCGCATTCGAAGATGCCGGCGATCTCGAATGTGGTCCCCGGGGTGGTGAAGTTGAAGGGACGGTATGAGTCGGGCACCCCACCCCTCAAGCCTGTAGAGGAATCAGACCGAACAGCCTGGGTGCTCGACGGCCAACACCGAATCAAGGCTTTCCGAGGTTGGTCTCCGCCGGACCCTTACCCAGTCAATGTAATAATCATCAAGCGCTGGAAGGGTCCTGACTACGAAGACGTGATGAGGCATCAGACGTATGAGTTGAACATGGGTCGTCCCCTAAGCGACGATTTCAAGGCGGCAGTCCGGGAACAGTATGACCTACAAGTGGGTCATAAAGAATACAAGCAAGAAATTGCCCTGAGTTGGATCCGCAAGGATCTCGAGGGCCGAGGTGCTGTCTTTGCACCTAATAAGATTGTCGGGGCAACTAATTTGCGGCCGACGTATGTAATTACGATGAGCTTTCTGGAGTCGCTTATCCGTCTGGCATTCGACCATGACCCATACCTCGCCATGAAGTACACGCTCGAGAAGATGAGTCCTGGCGAGGTCAAGGAGGTTGGTAAGTATTTATTCGACTTCTACGAAGGTGTCCGCTTGTCCCTGGGTTTGATAAACCCGAATGTCAAAGGGACGATTGGATCTGGACCGGACGTAAATGCCGCTGTCGACTACTGGGATATTGCTACATTACCTACGAAATATAAACAGCGGATTTTGCACAACGTTGGATTGAAGGCGATCACGCGCGGCCTTCTATCCGAAGTGATGGGTGCAACCGCACCGCAGTCCCCGCAGGATGTGGCATCGAAACTGGCGCACATGCGAGGTATTCCGTGGCACGACGCGGAGCTTCAGGCGCTCAAGGATGATTGGGTCGTGCCATTGGCGGACGCCCTGAAGACCATGTATAAGTCAACCGGCACCGATGTGAAAAAGAAGCAGTACCAGTTAATTCTGAGCAAGAAGGATAAGGCGACGGGCAACACCATTGGTACGTTCAACTTGCTCGCCCACGGGTGGTGACGGCGCGTCGGCCAGTGCAAACTTGGGCACGACATGCATCGCACGTTAACCGGGGTGGCTGAGTAAAGAGCGTCTTGAAACCCGCTGGCGGCGAAACGGCTCCCAGGACGCCATCCACACCGGCGACTTATGTATGGACCGCCGAGCTACCCCCGGGGCCGACCTACAGGGCAGTCAGCGTAATACACGAAGCCGGAAAGTCGGATGACTGCGCGAACGCGAACGAACGGATGGATTCGCAGCCCGTGACAGCCCCAGGGGGCATGGCCGAATAGCCCCGACGAACCGCCACCCCACCGACTGCGACGCGCGCCTTCGCCTTCGAGCTCTCGCCCGCAGCTGTCTCTATCTGGTCACCGTCTTGGCCAAATACGTTTTGCCCCAAATAGTTTGAGCACTCGGCCGTTGCCCGAGTCGGTGATGTAATCGTCGCGTCGGTATCCCCTTCCGTCCCTCGGGGTCGGCACGTCTGGTGTGGTAATTCCCTTGAAGGGAAGAAGCTCCGATTCGGCATCGATGGTTGTCCACCGCCGTGGTGTCGATGCGGCCCTCGGAGCGTCGTGAGTGGACCGACTGGGCTACAACCGGCGGCCTGAATTTTCGCAATTCCCAAAGTGAGTAAGTGTGGAAGCGCTTACGCCTGATCGACGAATCGGACCATCATCGGATCGAGTGCCGCCAAACCGGGATTTGGGAACATACTTCCCGCAGAACGCTGATGGCCAGCAGCATGAGTTCAGGGCTCGAAGGACGCGTCGATGCCGCCCCCGATTCACCGGTGCGGTAAAGCCGTGAGTAGTAGGTTCGTTAGCAGTTTGACGTCATTCGGAGTGTTCTGTAGCCCGTTCCAGCGACGCTGATCGTCCGGGCCCAAGTTCCAAGTTCCGTAGGACCAGGCCGTCACTTCTGACAGCGCGGAAAGCTGATGATCCAGTCCGATCCGGGGAAGGGCGTCCGCACCGTGGCCTTCCGTCAACGCGTCCATCACGTATCCAAGAGCTTGGATACCGACCCCATGAGTCAACCGCGACTTCCGTGGAATCAACTTCCATTCGACCGGCCAAGTAGCCTCGACAAGGCTCCAAAAAATCTTCAAGTGGACAATCATCTGCTCGATGTCACCTGATCCATCAGCGGGATCACGGTACTGGTACAGGGCACCGTCATAAAGACTGTTTTCGATCATCTTCAGCACGCTGTTGTCTTTGATGTAGCCTTCTGGCGATGTCGGTGTAGCGATTGCGCCGCGGAATGGACTGTCGGTTTCGAGGTTGAGACGGGTCATGAGCGCGGCAGGAAGACGCCGGCGAGCATACTTAGGCGGCAAGTACCCGGTCGCCTCCGGTAGCAACTCGTGAATCAATCCCTTGGGAAGTGGCTTTGTATTGTTGACAAGGATGAATTGAGAGCGCTGCTCCTCGGCGTCGGAGGCGATGAAAGCGACAGCGGCAACAGGGAATTCGGCTACGTCGGCGTCGCGGATCGCGGCAACCCGCTGTTGGCCATCGACTAGAAGCGCCGGCTTGTCCGCGTCCTCGACCGTTTCATCAACCGGGATGATCAACTCGCCCATCGTCGAATATTCGACTGTGTTGCGTCGTCGCTTCGTTTCGAATCGCACTCGCGAATCAAAAGCGAGGACAACAGCGTTCGGCAGCAGCGCACCGGGAGACTCGATGTAGCGACGTATCGCTCGGATGTGATTGAGAACCTCCGGCCGTTGGTAACCCGCTAGGCCGCCGTCATCTGATCGTCGGACCCGCGAGACAGCAGTGAAGTCAAGGAGGTGCTTCCCGTCGATGCCGAAACAATAGATTCTGCGCTCACCCTGTCGCACCTCCAGGGCCGGAACTCTGATCTCGTACCTATCAGCCACTTTTGATCCTTCCCCGACTTGTGGGCCTAGTGGTTTCCAGTTGCTTCATCTTCGCGGCAAGCACCGACAGATTATGGAAGCCGCGCCGCTTATTCCGTTCACTACCACGGAAGATCGCGATCTCGATGCCATGCTTGGTGCAGAGACCGCACTGGCAATCGCGCCACGGCACTCGCGTGAGCGTGCGACGGTACTGATCGCCGTAGTCGCCCTTGAGACCGACGATCTGTCCGTAATCCAGTACAGCGGCTAGGGTTTCATCGAGGTCGCAAGATCCCTCATCGAACGCCCGAAGATTTCGGAGACTTCGTCTTTCGGCCTCGATTGCGCGTTGTTGCGAGACCGTCCCGGAGAGGATTGCTTTCTTGAGCGCAACGTTACCGTCAACCTGCGGGACCCGGATGGCCGCGTACCGATCGTCGGTGGTGTGGTAGTTGTCCCGGTCGTCCATGAACGACTGTCTGAACGACGACGTGCTATCAAAGCTTGTCACGCCCAATCTGCTGAATTCCGTGATAGATTCGGTGCGGGTGATACCCAGCAGATGGAGTTTGGTGTCCGCCCTGCGGATGTTTGCGATCTCTTCAAGACATGCGAGTATGTCGGGTGTCTTTAATGCAACCATGCCGCCCAAGGCAATTCGCTGATAGCCCATGTCCTGAAGTTCTCGCACGCTGTCAGCAAAACTAGCCGGATCCCAGCCTTGCGCCGCCCCGATTGGTTCGAAGCTCACGCGTTGATCTACGACTGCCGATAAGAATTTCTCGGCATATGTAAGGGAGATGCGGCGTCTGTCCACCCAGTCCGCCGGAGGATCACCGCTGCCTGGACGGCGGTAACCAAGTATGACGTGATCGATGCTTACTCCTGCGTCGAAGCCACACTGACCGTAGAAGTCGAGGACCTCGTTGACTGAGTACGGCGGCTCTGGCTCATTAACGTAAGTGAATGCGCCACAGTCTCCGAGCGTGTCGATCGTAGGAGGCAGCCGGAAGAAGCCCCTGACGCCGAGTCGATACAGGCGCTGCCGCTGCGGCATTGAGTACTTCCCAACTTCCCTGCCTGAACCGTCGACCACGGCTTTCGAGACGAGAATGCCGTCGTACGGACGCATGGTTAAGACCTCGTGTGCGTAGAGGTCATCGCGCTGGCGGACACGGAGAGGGTGGTACTCGTCGTGGATGAAGTCATACGAAGGGCTGACCTGGTCTTGACTGTCGGGGAAGTAGAACTTCACACCTGCTCCTTGCGCGCAGCCACGTACGCTCGTGCAAGATAGTTCGACAGCGCTGATATATGTTTGGAAACGTTCTGCAATTCATTCCAAGGCAAGCCGAGTTCAGTCCATGTGCCGCCTGTCCACCGGCAATGGTCAGCGATGCGAGAAAGTTCTCGGCGAGTAGCTTCTTCGGCACCAGGCTTATTCACGTCGACATGCACCATGACCCGGTCCATGAGCCGACCCATCGCCCTGATCCCAACGCCGCCCATTAATTTCGACTTTGACGCAGACTCGCCCCACGCGTCTGGAAAGACCTCGCGGACCGCGCACCAATACGTCAACAGGACGCGCCTAATACCTTCGGTGTCAGTCGATCCCGTTGCCATGTTTCGGTATGGAAATAGGACACCCGAGGGGGATTCGAGAGACTCGCGTAAGGCCTCCACCAGGCTGGTGTCAGTAACTACTGCCTGTCGGCGATCTTCAGCCTCGGTCGAGGGACGTTTAATGAGACCGAAGAACGGTGACTCGGGATCGCGGTTGAGCATTTCGACCAGGGCCGACGGCATCTTGCGTTGGGACAGTCGTGGCGAGGGCGCCGAAATGACCTCTGGAAGCAGCTCTGTTACGAGGTTAGCGGGAAGGGGCGCAACGGTGTTGACTCGCAGAAATTGATCACGTTGCATCTCCAACGTGGGAGCGACGAAGCCCGCTACCGGTACGGGAATACGACCATTTTTCGTCTGAGCCAGTGCAAGGCTTCGTTGTTGACCGTCCACGATCCAGGCTGGCCGGGGTGCTACGTCGTCGGACGGAATTGGGATTTCTAGCGTGCCGGCCGTCGCAAGACCGTCCGTGGTAGCGGGCCCCCGGCTGGAACGGAAGCGGACCGTATCCGGAAGAGCGAGGATCAACCCATTTGGAAACAGAACTTCGCCCGAGTTCAGATAGTCGAGGATCTGCTTGACGTGGTTCCGTCGTTCCGGCCGCTGATAGCCGATCAACTTGCCGGCTTCATCACGAGAGATGCGTGCGACATCCGCGACCGCGCTCACCTCCTCGGCCGCCAACGTAAACAGGTAGAGGGGGACGGTCGGGTTCTGCTCTATACGCAGAGCCCGACGCTCGAGGAACTTCTCATCGTCCGCGGTCACGGTGAACCTATGGCTTCACGGAAAAGTTGTCCGAATCGCCTTTGTTCACAGGCGATGCCGGCGTCGCGGACTTGCCGCAATGCCCGAGTCGCAGACAGTCCCTGCTCTGCCGCAATTAGCTTCCGAATTAGACCTGTGAGTTGCGCATCGCTCATCGGGGACCGTTCGTAGCGTTCGATGTATGACACAGAACGCGTCCACTTAGACCACGCTCTCACGTCCTCGACGGTATGAAGGGCCGAGTTTGACCGCCGGGAGAGCCATGCTCTAGCCATCCGGATCGTCAAACTTGACCTGGTTCCACCAAGTTCGCGTCGGAGCGATGTATCCGCGGCCAGCCTGGGTAGCCCCAGGATGTTCCGCGCCCCTCCGATCAGTAGCAGGTCGCCCCCGCGAGCTGTTAGGGCACTCAGTTCATCGTCCATCGCCCTTGCATAGCTTTCTGACAAAATGAGTAGTACGCGTTTACCCGCAGTTTCGGGCAGCTTGTGGGTGGCCTCGAACAGGTGAAGTCGTCTCCACCAGTCGCGTGTCTCAGCTTGCCCGGAGCCAACCGAGTCTGGGTGGCCGCTACTGAACGTTGCTGCGTATGCGGGCGCACGGTTGCTGGCATCACGTAGGCCCAGGCCTGCCGATGCCACAAGCAGTCGGACATCGATTCCGGAATTTGCTATATCGGCCACTAAGCCGCGCACTTGTTGCCATGCTTCACCCTGGTAGAGATCGAATAGCGTAGTTGTCGCGTGAGCACCTTCCACGCGCCGCCGCCACATGTCGAAACGCGACGCAGGGTCACCTTGGGGAAGCGACCGTAGTCGCAGGCTGGCACCAGGGACCTGCGATTTTCGCTCGGTGCAGTTCACAACGATCGTCAGTTTCTCCAAGGGATGTCACCTCCGCTCCGAAAACTACAGGCGAGTTGTGTCGCCTATCCGGTGTAGTTTCGAGCTACTATAACCGCACCCACCGACGGGAGAAGATCATGAACACACCTGCGGTAGTCCTTCTAAGTGGCGGTCTCGACTCAACGACAGTGTTAGCGATCGCGAAGGATCGCGGGTACGTCGCGTACGCACTGTCTTTCAGATATGGCCAGCGTCATGCGATTGAACTAGAGGCGGCTCGCCGCGTTGCTCAAGCTCAGGGCGTCGCTCGGCATGTCGTGGCAGACATTGATCTGCGCGTGTTTGGGGGCTCGTCCCTAACGTCCGACATCGCCGTTCCGAAGCGCGAATCGGTCGATGCGCTAACAGATGAGATTCCATCTACATACGTGCCTGCGCGGAACACCATCTTCTTGTCCTTCGCGTTGGCGTACGCCGAGACTGTCGGGGCTTGCGACATATTTATAGGCGTGAACGCTCTCGATTACTCCGGCTACCCCGACTGCCGCCCGGAGTACATAGCAGCCTTCCAAGCGATGGCAAACCTTGCGACGAAGGCCGGTGTGGGCGGGGCCGCCGTAACGATCCATACGCCGTTGATCGAAATGACCAAGGCTGAAATCGTGCAGACTGGGCTGCGCCTCGGTGTCGACTACAGTCTTACTTCGTCGTGCTACGACCCAGATCCGACCGGGAAGCCCTGTGGCCACTGCGATTCATGTCTCTTGCGCCTCAAGGGCTTTGCCGAAGCTGGCCACGTCGATCCCCTTACGTACCAGGCGGCATGACAATGGCGTATACCGTCAAGGAGATCTTCTACACGCTTCAGGGCGAGGGTTTTCATACGGGACGGCCGGCAGTCTTCTTAAGATTCGCGTCCTGCAACTTGTGGACGGGTCGTGAATCGGACCGCAGCAGGGCCATCTGTAAGTTCTGCGACACCGACTTCCTCGGTACCAGTGGGCGCGGCGGGGGCCACTTTCGAGAAGCGGACCAACTCGCAGCCGCTGTAGAGCGTGAATGGCCTGAGGTTTCCTGGGACCAGCGGATGGTCGTCTGCACGGGAGGTGAACCGCTACTGCAACTCGATGAGTTTCTCGTGGATGCGCTTCACGACCGCGGATTTTATGTCGCGATCGAGACCAACGGAACTCGAAGTGCCCCTGAGGGAATCGACTGGATCTGTGTTAGTCCGAAGGTCGGTGCGCCCCTGGTGCAGAACTCGGGCGATGAATTAAAGTTGGTTTTCCCCCAAGATGGCGGTGACCCGGAACAGTATGAACGCCTCGACTTTCAGTCGTTCCGTTTGTCGCCGATGGATGGCCCCGCTGTACGTGAAAACACCGCCGCTGCAGTCGAGTACTGCCTGAAGCGTCCTAAGTGGCAGTTGAGTCTTCAAACTCACAAGTACCTAGGAATACCATGACCGAAACGGCAGAAATCCACTGGGAGTTCACGTTTGAGGCGGCCCACAGGCTTCCCAACGTTCCAGTTGACCACAAGTGCTCACGGTTACACGGGCATTCATACCGTGCGCGCGTTCACGTCGAGGGCCCGATCGATCCACGATCGGGGTGGATCGTCGACTTCGGGGCTATCAAGGATGCGTGTAAGCCGGTCATTGCTCAACTCGATCACTACTATCTCAATGACATCACCGGCTTGGAGAACCCGACCAGCGAGAACCTAGCCATGTGGATCTGGCGTGAATTGGCAGCTTCACTCCCGATGATGTCGGCGGTGAGTGTCTCGGAAACGTGTACTTCCGGGTGTATGTATCGCGGTCCCGGAGGCGGGCCCCAATGACGGTGATGCCCGACATCCAAGGGGAAAGCGATTCTCGAGGAATCGAGATTGACGAAGTGGGTATCTCGGGTTTTCGTCAGCCCACACAGTTTGACGACGACGTTCTCCGCCAAGCGGGAATCGCCGATTTCGAAGTGACAGTGCGACTTCCGGCGAACCGGCGCGGCACGCACATGAGTCGAATGGCTCAGGTAATCCAGAGCAGCTTGACCATCGTTAGCCCTGAAGGATTCCCTTCCGTGCTTAAGGCTTTGGTTGATTTGCTCGAAGTCGATGGCGCGACCATCGTGATGGCCATGCCACTCGCCACTGAGGTAACCGCACCGGTAAGCGGCGAATCCGGCTGGCAGGTTCACGAAATGCGCATGACTGGTAATTTGAACCTTGAATCATTCACGCTTGCAACGGAGGTCACTACTGATGTCACGACCCTGTGCCCGTGTAGCAAGGCGATCAGCGACTATGGGGCGCATAACCAGCGATGCCGCGTGTCGTTAACGGTGTTCGGCGACGGTGACACGCCATATCCGTTAAGCGTCGCTTCAATGATCGAGATCATTCGGTCCACGTGCTCGTGCCCGGTACTTCCCGTGGTGAAGCGTTCCGATGAACGGGCGCTCACTATGACTGCGTACGAAAACCCAATGTTTGCGGAAGATTTAGTCCGTGACGTGTCGCTCATATGCCGCGGCCGCGGGGTGGCTCACACTGTACGAGCGCGGACGTTGGAAAGCATCCATAGCCATGACGCAGTCGCAACCGTTTCATGGGGCACTGGGTAGCTCGCAGAATATTGCCTCGCCGCCGCAGTTGAGAATGACCAGACTATCGCGGGCAATGGGGCGGTGCGCTGCCCACCGACAGGACCGACGTGCTGGACAGCGTGACTGACGTCGCTGTGCAGGCCGAAGGTGTTAATCCTGTGGAGCCGTATGCCGTGGCCGCCCGCACGGACCCGCTAAGGCGGCATCGGGTTCATCGACATCGAGACGCTCGCCGCATGCGCCGCCGAGGATCGACGTCGCCCTCGACGATGGAGTCCGCAGCGCGCGTCGCGCCGCCTTGTCGCGAGCATCGGGACGGCTGGCCGCTGCCCGACATTGCTTAGGGCCTCGCCTCAGCGCATCGAGCTGTCCGCGCCGATGAAGTAGTTGGCCAATCTCTCACCCTGATGCCTGCGCCGGCAAGCATGGTCGATGAACCAGGACGTCTCCAGACCCGCAGGTCGTCGACCCGGGCTGTGGAGGCCACGTCATCGACCAGGCCGCCTACCTCCAAGAGCGGTATTTAGGCCACCCGCGGAGATGTTTTGTAAGAAAATCTCCGCATGACGCTTGCGCGCCAGCGACCATGGTGCGATGATGTATACGAAAATCATCGCCGAAACTGCAGCAATCATCCCGGATACGGTCCGGAATATCGCAGGCTCGCCGGTGCCGTTCATTGATTCCTAAATAGTGCAACTACGCGGTGACATTGCTGGCCAGATAAGGAGGCCAACGATGTCTATCATCGCCGCCAAGGGCACCCAGGGTGCCCATACCTACTTCACCGCCACCATGCGGTGGGGTGACCTCGCCAAGCAACTTGTGTTCCAAGAACATTTAGGTGACTTGGACGAGGACCAGCAGATGCAGCGTGCCTATGCGAAGAAGCGTCTCGTTGATCTCGTCGAGTACCTCGGCGAGAAGGACCACTTCTTCTCAGCTATCACGTTGGTGATCCTGCCTCGGGACATGACTCGTCCCGTGCAGGAAGGGAACCTTCGAGATGATGCGGAGTATCAATTCATCCCGATCGATTCCGACCGTTTGCCGGTCTCATCACAGGTTCTCGGCGAACTCCACCTCTCCGGGCAGGTTCAGTTATTCCCTGCAGATGGTCAGCACCGGTCACGAGCAGCGCTGCAGAAGATGAAGGCTGACCCTCATTTCGGGAAGGAGGAGGTCCCTGTAGTTCTGATCCCCTATGAGGACTACGACCAGGTGCGACAACTGTTCGCGGACCTCAATCTCAACGCCAAGCCGGTCTCAAAGGCGACTGGCCTGGACTTCGAGTCCCGCGATCCCGCCGTCCTGGTGACCAAGGCCGCGGCGGACCTCGTTCCGCTGTTCATGGGGCGTAACCGCATCAACCGCCGCTCCAACAGTCTGCCGAAGACGAGCGACGCGGTCATCACGTTGAGCACTCTCAAGGAAGGCTCGGACGAGATCATCGCTGCGTTGACCAAGAAGGAGTACTTGGCCAAGGGCGGAAGCGCATGGGAGAAGGACAAGGGCGCTGCCATCAAGGAATTCATTGCGAACCATGATGAAGCGGTCGAAGCCCTCGCCGACGTGTGGAAGGCGATCACCGATCTCTTCCCCGAGCAGCGAGACGAGATTCTCGAGAAGAAGCGAACGCCCGGGCAGATCCGCGAGGACTACCTGTTCGCATTCGGACTTGGACAGCGCGCGCTTGCGCGCGCAGCGGCCACGCTCATCGAGAAGAAGCCAGACGATTGGGACGAGCTTCTCGAGAAGGCCGTGTCCGAATTCGACTGGAAGCGAGAGGCCAAGGAGTGGGAAGGCAACGCCGTCATCCACGGCACCGACAAGCACGGAAGCCCGACCAATCGGGTAAACAACACCGGGCCCGCCATACAGAATCTGGCAGAACGCATTGTCCGGAAGGCCATTCCGGCCGAATAACCAACACAACCCGATCGGCTCCCGATCGGGCCGACCAGCCAGCGTCGTCACCGCGTAGTTGCTCTATTTAGGAATTTCGACCCATAGGCGAAGGGAAGGAGAAACTGCGTGGCGCACAGTATGAGGAGGGCCTGACCCAGGATGATTTAGGAACGGCGCACGTCCTGGGATTAGCGCACCAAACAACACTCAGAGTAGCCCCGGCCACCACCGGGGCTACTCTTACTCAGCGAAGTCCGCGGCCCTGTCAAGATGATGTGCGCCACCTACTGACTCCGGGCGCAGTAGTCATATTTCGGCGTGATCAGCGCGAGCCACCCGAGCCTGTGCGGACGAAGTCGAACTGGAACGTCTCGGCGGCCCGGCCGGATACCAGCCACACCGCCACCGCGGGTTCGTCCTCCATCTCGTTGCGGCCGGCGACGATTCCCTGCGCGGCGCAACCGATCAGCGCGGGCGCCTCGACCATCCGCTGCACCGCGTCGAGGACGTCGACAGCCTGATCGGCGTGTGATCGCGATGCGAGTAGCACGGCCAGCGTCGGCGCCTCACCCGCAAGCTCGTCGCGCGCGTGGGCAGTGGCCTCCACCGCGGCCTGTCGTGCGTCGGGCGCGGTGGAAACGCCGACTCCAATCCGCACCCTTCCATGATGCGCCGCCTCCGCTAGCCTGACGTTGGACTGCGACAAGTCCACGAGGGGTATCGATGAGCGGAACGGGCGAGATCACCATCGCAATAACCGAATTGCAGGCTGTCGGCCGCGGCGTGCAGCGCCCGGAACACGTTGTGGTGGCCGGGGATGGCCGGGTGTTCGCCGCCGATAAGGCCTCAGCTGTCGCGGAACTCGTTGATGAGAACACCGTTCGGCGCATTGGTGAGGCTGGCGGCGCGCCCAACGGAATCGCGATCGACCGCGACGGCCACTTTCTGATCGCCAATTTCGGCCTGGGCGTGCTGCAGGATCTCGACCCGGTGACCGGCGCGATCTCGGCCATATTGAGCGGACAACTCGACGGACGTCGGCTGCGGTGGCTGAACTTTGTGCTAACCGATTCCGTTGGGGCGTTGTGGTGTTCGGTGAGCACGATGGCGGACGATCTGATGGATACCCTCGCGCGCGGCACCGCGGATGGGTTCATCTTCCGGGTCGCACCGGATCGCCAATCGGCGCACGTGGTCGCCGATGCGGTGAGCTTCCCGAATTGCATGGCCCTGGATCGCGACGAGGACTATCTGTACGCGGTCCGCACGTTAGCCGCCGACGTGGTGCGGTTTCCGATCGGGGGCGAAACACTCGGGCCGCCAGAGCGATTCGGCCCGCCCCTGGGAGACCGGCGTCCCGACGAGTTCGGCCCGGAGGCGGGCCGGTTCCTGGCCAACCCGGAGGTGAGTCGCCGGTGGGGGATGGCCGACGGATGCGCGTTCGATGCCGACGGAAACCTGTGGGTCACACTCGTTCTCGCCAACAGGATCGTGGCAATCAGCCCGGACGGGCAGGCAACAACCGTGCTCGACGACCCCGACGGCGTGCTATTAAAAGGCCCGACCAGCATCGCCTGGGGCGGCCAGGACATGCGCGACATCTACATCGGCTCGATCGCGACCCCATACGTGCTCAAGGGCAGGAGCTCGGTGCCGGGCCTGCCGCTAATCCACCACCGCTAGCCGCCCGACGGCCCGGGCCGCATGAAGTCCGGCAACGCGTCGTCCGGGTCCGAAGGGATCATCGATTCGGGCAGCCCCCATAGCTGCCGGATGGTCGCACCGCCGTCGACCACGAGCGTCTGACCGGTGATGCGGGGGGCCAGCTCGGAAGACAGGAACAGCGCGGCGTTGGCGATGTCATGCGCGCGGGGCGCGGCCAGGGGGTTAATTCCGTTGACGGCGAACTCGTTTGGCGGCTGGTCTTCGTTGCCAGTGCCCACATTGCCCGGCGCGACCGCGTTGGCGCGAATGCCATACCGCCCGAGTTCGTCGGCGAAGGTCTTGACCAGCGAGATGACGCCGGCCTTGGCGGCGCCGTAGGCGGCGTGGTAGGTCGCCGCCGCGATGCCGTCGACCGAGGCGATCGCCACCAGCGATCCACCGGTGCGCTGGGCGATCATGTACCGCCCGGCGGCCTGGAACAAGTAGAACACCTGCGTCAGGTTGTAGTGGATCGCCGCGTCCCACAACTGGGTGCTGAAGTCCTCGACCTTCGACCAGTTGGCACCGCCGATGATGTCGACGCACACGTCGACCCCGCCGAGCGCCGCGACCGCGTCGTCGATCGCCCGGCCGACCTGCACGGGGTCGGTCATGTCGGCGACGATCGGCACGGCCTTGCCTCCCCGGCCGGCGATCTCGTCGACAATGCGATGCGCGCGCTGCTCGTCGATGTCAATACAGGCCACCGAGGCTCCCGCCTCGGCAAGGGCCAACGACGTGAACCAGCCGTGGCCCGCGCGCTCCGGGATGTAGCCCGCACCCGACACCACCGCGCGCTTGCCGGACAGCCCCAAATCGATCACGTCCGACCTCCATTGCGCCCCAACGAGTCAGCCAGTGCTGGCCGACGGTGGTACTGGTGGAGTATCGAGACGGCGTCGACCGCTGTCAATGACGCCCAACGAGGCCGACCCGCCGGCAAGCCGCTTACGCCGGCTCCGAATCAGCGGATCGTCGCATCGGCTCCCAGCGTCCTTCCGGTTGCGCGAGGCGGTCGGCGATCACGTAGAGGGTTTCGAGGTTGTGTCCGTATCCGAAATGGCTGCTATGGACTTCGATGTTTTCGGTCCGCGGCGCGGGCAGGCTGGTGCAGCACCGCCAGGCCACGATCCCGTCGGTCTTGCTGTAGATGCAGGTGGTTGGCACCGTCAACGGCTGCTCGCGCCTGATGCGGGCGGCTTCCGAGACGGCGGAGGTGGCGCTCGCACCCCGGTTGAGCAGCTGCCACATGCGCCAGGCGTGGGTGGCCCGGTAATCGCCGCGGAACGGGGAACCCAAGGTGATCACCGATCGCACATCATCGGGGAACGCGCGCGCCAACTCGCGGGCATAGATGCCGCCCGCGCTCCAGCCGATGACGCTGACCCGCCGTCCGTGGCGCGACCGCAGCTGGTGAAGACGCGCCGGCAGCTGCTCGTTCATGGTGGGCCGGTACCCCAGGTTGACACCGAGGCGCCAGTCGTGAGCGTGATATCCCAGCTGTCGCAGCGCGCCGCGCAGGAACTGAGTTGATCGCGCACCGGCCAGAAACCCCGGAAGCACCAGCACGGGGTGTCCGTCGCCGTGGGGCCAACGGGCGATCACGTCACGGGAAAGCTGCGCCACCAGGTATTCGGGGATGGCCCGCAGTTCTAGCGCGCGCAGCCAGTTGCCTGGCGCGGTCACGCCAACGGCATCAGGCACGCCATTGGCTTCGGGGCTGCCCACTCGATCAGAAACAGAGGGCATAGGTGGTGTCTCCTTAGCTGCACGAACCTGCCGGCGCGTCACCAACCAGCATTGCACTCACAAACCTGGATCGTGAGCAGGCTCAATGGCAAGTCTCGACCGATGCCACCGATGGCTCAATGAGCCGCAGGCGTTGACGCCGAGCCGTCTGGCTCGTCATCGGTGGCATTGCCCCGGAATGGACTCGCGACGTGTGCGCCCAAACCAACCAGCCCTCGGCCGACGGCAGCTAGCGCGCGGCCCGTCGTGCTGCCAACCGCCCCGATGGTGGCGAAGGCGGCGTCGAACACGCTCGGAATGTGGAAGTCCTCCCACGTCTCGACCTGGTGGTGGCGCGCCTCGGCGAAACGGTCGAGCTCGTCGCGAACCGCGCGGCGCTGCCGGGCCAGCTCGCGCACCGCCCAGAACCGGAAGCCGTCGAGCACCGCCGGCTTGGCGAACCGGTCGAGGATTTCCTTGGCGCTCCCGTAGATGTCGACGTCTTCGCGCAGATGATGGTCGACGAGCAGGCGGGCCTCATCGATCGCCCGCAGCAGCTGCTCGGGCTGCGTGGCCTCGATCCGCGCGAGGTTCAGCCGCTGCCACTTGTGCAGCGCTCCCTCCGCGATCACCAGCAGGCTCAGGGTTTCACCAAGCCGGTTGTCGCTGACCGCGTTTCGTAGCTTCTCGGCGCGGTGTTGCACGCCCACGGTGGGATCGAACGACGCCAGGATGCGCCGGACGTGGTTGCGCAGTTGCTCGACGGTGACGTTGAGCGCGGGCCCCAGGACGGCCACCGACTCCCAGTACGCGTCGGGCAGCGAGCCGTACTTTTCCAGCGAGTCGACCATCCGCGAGATCGTCAGGCTGTTGCCCAGGACGTCGCCGGCGCGCTGCGCCCGGGCGACCTCGAGCACCGAGTCGACCTTGTCCTCCACCCGCCGGACGGCGTCCTCCACCTGGGCGACCGCGGACGTCAACGCCATCTGCACGGCGATCATCTGCGCCGACGCGATCGCTTCCGGACCGAGCACCGCGGGTCGCCACTGAAGGGATGCCAGACCGGCTTCCGAGCCCGTCAGCACCCGAAAGACGCCGTCGCCCAAGGGAACGAGGTTGCCGTCCTTCAACGCGTTGAGGCTGTCGCGGTGCAGCTGCACGTACTTGCCGGAGTCGGCCAGCAGCGACGTCAGCCCGGCGAGCCCGCTCGCCGCGTTCGCGAGCGAGCCGCCGTCGATCCCGGCGACTCGCATGGCCTGCCCGGCGGCCGCCCGCAGCCGCGCCAGATACGACTCGACGGCGGCGGCGTCACCGCCGACCAGCAGAGCCTCGTCATGCAACGACACCACGACCTCGTCGGTGTCGGCCATCTCGGCTGTGCTCACGGGGCACCCCCAAAAAAATCCGTCGGCGCGCATGCGAGCAGGCCGAGAGTGAGCGGGTGAGTGCGGACGCTACACCGAGGTGTCCGCTCGAACCCCGGCTTCTCCGCCTATTCAGGAGGAATTCACCGGATACGCGGAGGGGGCTTGGCCGACAGCGCGCCATGGCAAATTGAGGACTGTCCGCTCAGCTGCGGATGTGGAACCATTTGGCAAATGAAGGACGACGATCCCGAAAAGCGGATCCGCGAGTTAGAACAACAGCTTGCCGACGTCACGCGGCCCCCGCAAAGCACGCCCCCGCAGACGGGAGGCGAGACGTACACCGAGAACCCGCCGCCGTACACGGGCGGCGCGACGTACACCAGCGCACCGACCTACAGCAGTGGTCCGACCTACACCAGCGGCCCGACCTACGGCGGCGGCGCGTCGTACCCCTGGGGCGCCCCGCAACCGCGGCGCAGGTCCTACCCCTGGTACCTCGTCCTCGTCTTCCTGGCGGTCGTGGTGCCGATCGTCATCAGCCTGGTGATGATGTTCGCCAGGTCATCGGTGGGCAGTTCGATCTCGCGGGGCGCCGGTAGGACGACATCCAGCGGCCCCACCGCGGTACCGCAGGGCGGCGAGCTGCGCGTCAGCGACAACTCCCAGGCCAGGACGATCGCCTGCAACAACGGCAAGCTCACCCTCGCCGCGTACGACAGCAAGTACGTGATCACCGGCCACTGCGCCACCCTCACCGTGGGCGGCTACGACAACAACGTCACCGTCGAGGACGCCGACGCCATCGAATCGACCGGATACAGCAACGTCGTGATGGTCAAAGGCTGCGACAACGGCAACCTGAAGATCTCGAGCTACGGCAACGAATTCAACGTCACCGGCCACTGCACCGGCCTCGCGATCTCCAGCTACAACAACAAGGTCAACGTCGACAGCGTCGACGCCATCACCGTCTCGGGTTACAGCAACAACATCACGTACCACACGGGCACGCCGAAGGTCACAAATTCGGGCTACGACAACAACATTCAGCGGGGCTGAATCGGTGACACGGTAGGTGATCCGCGTAATCGATAGCGCATGCGCTATCAATTCCCCGAACCACCACACCCTTCCCTGCCGAAGCCGTGAAGGCCCCTGAATCGGCCCCACGATGTACTGCGGCGCCGCACAGGCGTAGCGTTTGAGAACGAGCCGTTTCGTTGTCAACGGTGCTTTCCGCGGATGGCATCCACAGGCAATGCGATTCCTCCGTCGCCCCAGCACCCCGGGGCGGTCGATGCCGACCGTGAAGGAACTGCCCGTGGACACCGCAGTATCGATGCCTCACCTACGGGGCCGGCACGGAACCAATCCGATACGGGTGTGCGTGGCACGCGAATTGGGCCACGACATCGACGGCGCCTGGTGGCCGCGGGTGGACCGCATCGCGAACGAATTGCCCTCCCTGGTCGCGGTCCTGACCCCACTGCTTGGGGCCATCAAATCCATCAATGTCAACTGGTCGCCGCTGCAACGACCGCCCGATCTGAATTGGGCGGGCTGGGAGCAGAAGCGCCAGCACGTGATAACCGTCAACGGCTGGGATGCGTGCGCCAACCTCCTGATCGTCCCGTATGCGACCAACACCGCCCTGGCCGTGATGGTGCTGCGCCTGGCCGCCGATCTGCCCATCGAGACCGCGGACCGCAACAAGCGCGCGTTCACGACCGCCGGCTCGATTCTGTGCGCCGCGCAGCGGCAATGCGACCTGGCAGCGACGGCACAGGCCTGATCGACAAGCCCAATACATAACAGAGCAACCGCTCTGTTATGCTGGCCAAGTGCCCCGCCCCCGCGTCCACGACCAGGATCAGATCCTTGACGCCGTCGAATTGTTGGCGGCGCAGTCCGGGCCCGCCGCCGTCACGATCCGGGCGATCAGCGACGCGACCGGCGTCTCCAACGGCGCGCTCTATCACTCGTTCGGGTCGCGCGCGGGCCTGGTGGGTCGCGCCTGGTTGCGGGCCGGGCACCGATTCCTGCACGCCCAAGACGAATTGATCGACGCCGCGCTCGACGGCGACGCCGCCGAGGCGGTGGTGGCCGCGGCCGAGGCGCCGGCGGTGTTCGCCGAACAGTATCCGCACTCGTCGCAACTGATCCTGACCGTGCGCCGCGACGAGTTGCTGGGCCCCGACACCCCGACCGACATCGCCGCCCAGCTGCGTGACCTGGACCGGCTGCTGGTGGAGGCGATGATTCGCCTCGCGCGCGCCCTTTGGGACCGCAAGGACGCCGCCGCCGTCGACGTCATCACCATGTGCATCGTCGACCTGCCCACCGCGATCCTCTTGGAACGCAAGCGAATCCACGATCCGGATGCCCGAGAACGACTGCGCGCCGCGGTCCGCGCCGTGCTGGCCGTCGGGCCTCCGCCGTTGCGGCGCAGAAGCACAGAAAGGAACAAGAAATGACACCGACACTGGCCTGGGACGACAAGATCGCCGTCGTCGACCTCGGCGAGGACGAAAACCGGTTCTCGCCGGAGTTTCTCGACGCCATCAACGCCCACCTGGACGAAATCGAGGGCGCGGGCGCGCAGGGCCTGGTCACCACCGGGCGCGGCAAGTTCTACACCAACGGCCTGGACCTCGACTGGCTCTCCGCCCACGCCGAGCAGACGCAGTCCTACGTCGGGCGGGTGCAGGCCCTGCTGGCCCGCGTCCTGACCTTCCCGACGCCGACCGCCGCCGCCGTCACCGGGCACGCCTTCGGCGCCGGCGCCATGCTGGCGATGGCCCACGACGTGCGCGTGATGCGCGCCGACCGCGGCTACTTCTGCTTCCCCGAGGTCGACATCCGAATCCCGTTCACCGACGGCATGGCCGCGCTGATCCAGGCCAAACTCACCCCCCGGGCCGCGATCGCGTCGATGACCACCGGCCGACGCTTCGGCGGGCCCGAGGCCGTCGAATTCGGCCTCGTCGACGCCACCGCGTGCGAGGGCGAGGTGACCGCCGCGGCCACCGACCTGCTGCGCCCGCTGTCCGGCAAGGAGCCCGGCACGCTCGGCGCGATCAAGCAGACCATGTTCCGCACCGCGGCGCAGGCGCTGACCAACGCCTGAAACCTATTCGCCGGCGAACCGCTCCCACGCGGACTGCCGCGTGATGCCCAGGGTCTGACCGATTTTGGCCCAGGTGACCCCGCGCCGGCGCAGCTCGCTCACCCACGAGCGCAGGTCGGCCTCGACCTGCTGGGCCACCACCGCCATGCGGGGGATGTGGTCGAGCATCTGCTGATCGCTCCACGACTTCCAGATCGGCATCCGGAGCTCGTTCGGCTTGTCGCGGTACTCGTCGATGATGGCCTGGGACAGGTCGATGCACTCGTTGCAGATCTGCACGCCGGGTCCGGCCACCAGCTTGTCGACCTCGGCGTTGGACTTGCCGCAGAACGAACACCAGATCTCTGCGGTCTGCTCGGTAGGGCTCATACGGACTCCCCGGGTTGTCAGGCTTTGCCTGACAATACGACGTCAGGGCGGCCCTGACAAGGGGTACTGGTTGTTACCATCGCGCGGGTGAGCGAACGGCCCGTTACGCGCCGCGACGTCCTGAGGTACGCCGGCGTCGCCCCGGCACTGCTCGGCGCCGCGTTGGCCGGCGCGCCCCGCGCGGGTGCGGGCATCGCGGGCATGGGCGTCTTCCTCGACCCGGGCCACAACGCGGTGAACGACGCCTCGATCACCCGGCAGGTCCCCAATGGCCGCGGCGGCACCAAGGAGTGCCAGACGTCGGGCGCCGCCACCAACGACGGCTACCCCGAGCACGCGTTCGCCTGGGCCGTCGTCGGGCTGATCGGCGGTTCGCTCAACCAACTGGGCGTGCACACCCAGCTCTCACGGGACAACGACAGCTCAGCCGGCCCCTGCGTCGACGAGCGCGCGGCGGCCGCCAACGCGATGCACCCCGACGCCATCGTGAGCATCCACGCCGACGGCGGACCGGCGTCGGGCTCGGGGTTCCACGTGAACTACTCCAGCCCGCCGCTGAACGACGTCCAGGCCGGCCCGGCCGTACAGCTGGCCCGCACCATGCGGGATGCGCTGGTGCAGGCGGGCTTTCACCCGTCCACCTACGTCGGCTCGGATGGCCTGTACGGCCGCGCCGACCTCGCAGGGCTCAACCTGGCCCAGTACCCGGCCGTCCTCATCGAGCTGGGCAACATGAAGAACCCGGACGAGGCCGCGCGCATGCAGAGCGCGGACGGCCGGGCGCAGTACGCGGCCGCCGTCACGCAGGGGATCGTCGCGTTCCTCACCGCCAAGGGCCCGGCCTAGGGGCTCAGGTGCCGAACCCACCGGGCGTCGCGGCGTTGCCGCCGAGATGGCTGGCGGCGAAGGCCGCGCCCTTGTCGATCATCTCCCCGTCGGACGCGTAGGTGTTGTGGGCGGCGAAGTTCATCCCGTCCGAGCACACCGGGTCCTCGGGCGCGCAGACCTTGATGGTCTTCGCCTGATACAGCGGGCCGATCGCGACTGGGGGCTCGTTGAGGAAGTTCATCGCGCGGACGTTGGGCATGCCGAAGAGCACGACCGACGAGACGTGGTCGGCCACTGCGGGATCCAACGGCTTGGGCACGGTCGCGGGGTCGACGCCGTCCGGGACGGCGGCCGAGGTGACGAAGCCCATGACGGCCGCGCCCTGGGAGTAGCCGCCCAGCACCATCTTGGTGTTGGGGCAGGTTCTGGCCATGTCCTGGACGTGGAAGCCGGCGTCCCTGATGCCGTCGAGGCCGGTGCCCCAGTCGTTGCTGGCGGGGTAGTTGACGGGATAGACGTCGAGCGACTTTCCGCCGATGCGCGAGCGCAGGTTGTCGACGAACGCCTGCCCCGTCGGGCCGACGCCGGTGTCCTCGCCGGTGCCACGGGCGAAAACCACCTGGGCGTCCGGACATTGGGCGGAGGCGAGGGGGAGGGCGGGCCCGACGACGGAGGCGCTGATGCCCGACGCCGCGGCCGCCGCGGAAACAGCGAAGCGAGACATGTGACGTGCGATCATGCCAAAATATTTACCAACATGGATAGGCCCCAAACCTGGGAATTTGCTTGAACTTTCATACAATTTTCCTGGTACCGCAACCCGTCAGGCGGCGTCGAGGAATTGATTCACCGCCTGGACAAACTCCGTGGGTCGATCGCGCACCAGCCAGTGTCCACAAGGCTCGAGCACCCGCACCTGTCCGTCCTGGACGAGCCGCGAGGCGCGAATCGAGTCCGCCACCGGCACGAGCGGGTCGTTGCGCCCGGCCAGGACCAGCGTCCTTGGGGTGATCCGGGGCAGCTTGGAAACCAGCGACAAGCCCTCCGGTCCGGCGCCGAATGCCCATCGTTGGGTGGCGGCGAACGCTTCGCCCGCATGCGGGCGCTTGCCGGTGAGTATGACCGCGTCGATCAGGTCGTCGGTCAGCGTCTCGGGGATCTGCATGCCGAGGCTCGCTCGCAGCTGCGCGCGAAGAACCCTGCGGCCCAGGCTTACCGACAACCTGTTTATTCGGTTTCCCAGCCGCGGATGGTTGGCGACCCACCGGGCGGTGCGCTGGAATTTGTACCGCTCGGTGATGCCGCCGGGATTGATCGCGACGATGCGGCGCACCACATCCGAGTGCGTGATGGCGACTTCGAGGCTGATCCAGCCCCCGAGAGACAGCCCGCCGAGATCGACCCGATCGAAGCCGTAACTTCCGATCAGGTCTTCGACCCAGTTGCCGTACCACGGGATGGAAAACGAGGACTCCGGGAACTCCGTTTCGCCATATCCAGGCAGGTCTGGCGCGATGACCCGTCGGCGTTGGCCGAGCTCGGCCAGCGCCGAACCGAACGACACCAGCGCCGAGTCGAGGCCCCCGCCGTGCAACAGGATCAGTGGGATGCCGCCGTTGCCCGGGTCCGCCTCGAATACCCGCGTGCGGATGCCCTGAACAGTGATGTCGCGGACCTCCACACCGGAGGGTTGGGGCAGGGCCTTCATCAGTAGACCAGCTGGGCGAACATCGTCACGACGATGAGCGCCAGCACTGCCGCCCCGATGCCGTACACCTGCCGGCGCGCGGTGACCCGCGCCGGCAGTGGATACTGCTGCAGCGTGTGCTGGCGTCGCACCGCGATCAGGTAGGTGCCCAACGCGACGACGGCGGCCAGAAAGGCGGGGACCAGCTGCCACGGGCCGGCGGGGCCGTGCAGGTTCCTGATCGTCAGGAGCGCGCCGTTGGCCAGGAACGCGAAGGACGTTCGGGTCCAGGCGAGCACCGTGCGGTCGGCCGGCTCGTTGGGCGGGCCCGTCGCCGTCGAGTCGCTCAACCCGTGACCGCCTTGGCGATCACCAACGCGATGGCGACCAGCCCCACCACGCTGAGACCCACCGCGAGGTAGGCCGGGGTGGGATGGCGGGGCAACGGATCGCCGTGCCGCATGGCATGGTCGGCCTGCCGCCAGCGGATCAGCCCCATGCCGCTGGTGAGGGTCGCCAGTATGGCGAGCCCGATGCCGAGCGCGCGCCGCGCCCCGGGGACACCCAGCTCGGGAACCAGCTGAACCAGCGCGACCGCCGCGGCGAGCAGTCCCAGCGAGGTGCGCTGCCAGGCCAGGAAGGTCCGCTCGTTGGCGAAGGTGAAGCGGTAATCGGGCTCGCGCTCGTCAGGTTCGGCCACGAACTACCCCGCCTCGGCATGGAAGGTCAAGCGTTTCGACGCCGCAGATTTTAGCCTGCATGATGGGGCCTGTGGTCAAGGCGCTGTTGTTCGATGTGCAGGGCACGGCGACGGATTTTCATTCGACCGTGTGCGACGAGGCGGCGCGGATCAGCGCGGGGCGGCACCCGGGCGTCGACTGGGCCGACGTGGTGCGGCGTTGGCGCGCAGGCTACTTCGCGGCGCTGGAGGGGTCGCAGGGGAGCGGCTGGGTGTCCGTGTACTCGGTGTATCGGCGCGCGTTGGACACCGTCCTGGACGGCGGCGGCATCGCGGGCTTCTCGGACGCCGAACGTGATGAGCTGACCCTGGCCTGGCAGCGGCTGCGGCCGTGGCCGGACGTCGTGCCCGGGCTGACGCGGCTGAAGCGCGGGTTCACGCTGGCCACCCTGTCGAACGCCGACGTGTCAGCGGTGGTCAACATCTCCAAGCGAGCGGGCCTGCCCTGGGACGCGATCTTCGCCGCCGAGATGGCCGGGGTGTTCAAGCCCGACCCCGCGATCTATCGCATGGCCGCGACGTACCTCGGCCTGCCGCCCGCCGAGATCATGATGGTGGCCAGTCACAAGTACGACATCCGCGCGGCGGCCGGGCTGGGTTTCGCGACGGCCTTTGTCGCGCGCCCGCTGGAGTTCGGGCCCGGCGGCGACGTCGACGTGGCCTACTCCGACGAGTTTGACGTCAACGCGGCCGACTTTCTGGACCTGGCAGCACAACTCGGCTGCTAGCGGAAGTCAGTGCGGGGTCCGGCTTTTCCGACGACATCGACAGGAAGCCGCGCACGCAGCGCGCGGCCAGCAACCAGTTCGCCGGCTTCTTCATGTCCAGCCCACCCAGCAACTGCTTGATCATGGTCAGCGTGTCGAAGTAAATGCGTTCGCAGACAAGCGTTTCGGTGTCGTCAAACACGAAGTAGGCGTTCATGCGGACCCGGAACCGGCTGCCGGTGGGCGGCACCTTGCCGAGATATCCGCGGTGGGTGCCCATCAGCCAGAACTCGACGATCACCGCGTCGGCGCTGTGCCGCAGCGCGATGATCTCGTGGTCCTGATCGGGGAACGCGGTCCGGGTGTAGACGTAGTAGCCGCGCACCGCCTCGTCGCCGTCGTGCACGACCATCTGCGGGATGAGCTCGTAGCGCGGGTGCGGGAACGTCGCCAACACGTCGTCCCAGGCCTGGCGGACCTCGTCGTGAAAGTGGTCGAGCACCAGCTTCTCGCGGGCGGCCAGCACGTCGGGGGAGGGAAACGCGGGAATGGTCACGCTGCTTACGATAAACCCGCGAGCAGACGCAGAATCGCACTCCAAGACGCGAAATCGTGCGATTCTGCGTCTGCTCGCGAAGGGCTCAGCGCGTCGGTGTCCAGGCGACCGGCAACCTCTTTATCCCGTGGATGAATTGCGACAGCAGCATCGCGGGTTCCCCGATGGCGACGATGTCGGGGATCTCGCGGCGCAACTCGTCGAACACCACCCTGATCTCGCGGCGGGCCAGGTTGGCGCCCAGGCAGAAATGGGCGCCGCCGCCGCCGAAACCCAAATGCGGATTCGGATCGCGGGACACGTCGAACATCCACGGATTGGCGAACTTTGACTCGTCACGGTTGGCCGAGTTGTACCACAGCGCGGCCTTGTCGCCGGCCCTCATCTGGACGCCGCTCAGCTCGGTGTCGCGGGTCACGGTGCGCCGCATGTAGACCACCGGGGAGGCCCACCGCACGATCTCCTCGACCGCGGTGGGCGCCAGGCCCTCGTAGTTCGACCACCACTTCTCCCGCTCGTCGGGGTAGCGCGACAGGGCTAGCACGCCGTGGCTGATCGCGTTGCGCGTCGTCTCGTTGCCCGCCACCACCAACAAGATGAAGAACGACGCGATCTCCTGCGACGTGAGCCGCTCGCCGTCGACCTCGGCCTCCACCAGGCTCGTGGTCAGGTCGTCGTGGTGGTTGACGCGGCGATCCTCGGCCAGCGCGCTGGCGTAGGCGCCGATGTCCATCGAAACCTGCGTGAATTCCTCGAATTCGGTCGACAGGTCGGGGTCGCCGAATCCGAGAATCACGTTGGTCCAATGGAATACGCGTTGATGGTCTTCCTCGGGGATTCCCATCATGTCGCAGATGATCTGCAACGGCAGCGGCCCGGCCAGCTCGCTGACCAGATCGGCCTCGCCGTCGGGATGATTGGCGATCAGCCCCGCCACCAGCCGGTGCGCCCGCTCGCGTACCGACGCCTCGATGCGCGCCACCACCTTCGGGGTGAAGGCCCGGCTGACGATCGAGCGCAGCCGCTGGTGTCGCGGGTCGTCCGTCACGATCATCGAGCCGAAATACTCGGCCAACTCCGGCATCTGGTCGCCGATCGTGATGCCGCCGGCGGAGCTGAAGACGTCCGGATGACGGCTGGCGTAGTGCACGTCGTCGTGCTTGGTCAGCGCCCAATACCCGTTGCCGGCCTCGAACCCCTCGTACTCAACGGCGGGCCAGAACGAGAGCGGCGCCTCGCGGCGCAGGGTGGCGAAGGCGCCGTCGCGGTAATCGTCCCCGAGCCCCCAGAACTCCAGCGACTCGAGATGAATGTCGGCCAGCGGGACCTCGGGCGGCGGCGCCCCATTCGCGCGAGTAGCGATGCCTGTCTTGAGGCTCACCTAGGTCCTCCTTCGCCGTTGAAGAGGTGACATTGGCCGAGCCTAGACCGCGATCGGTGGAGGCGGGAGCGGCTCGAGCAGACGCGAAAGCCCCCGACACGCCGGGCGGGTTCACGCGGTCGTCGCAACACTCTCAACTTGAGAGGTTGCGGCGATCGTGTCGTTTTCGGAGGACTGTGTT
>NZ_LZSE01000123.1 GCF_001665295.1 Mycobacterium sp. 1554424.7
TCGGTGGTGTCGAGTTTCGAGGGCGACTCGGCGCGCATGGCTATGACCTCGGCCACGAGCGAAGCGTCGGCGGCGGCCTCGGTGAGCGACGGTTCGGCGGCCCAGCGCGCGGCCCTTGGCGGGGTGCGGGATGCAGGTGAAGCCGCCGTTGTCGGCGCGGCTGCCGCAGCACCCGCGGTGAGTATGCCGACCCTGGCCGAGGTGAGCGCGTGGTCGGGGCGGGCCGCCACGCTCTCGGGGCATGCGTCTCAGCACTTGAATCTGGTCAACCAGACCATGGGTTCGGTCCAGCAGATCACTTCGATGAGCCAGCAATCCCAGCCCGCGCCGGCCCCGGCCGCCGAGGAAACCCCCACTGACGAGGCCCCGGCTGAGGAGGCCGCCCCGGAGCAGACGACGGGCGAAGTGGACGGCGCCACCGCCGCTGTGGGCAGCGAAACCGCGGAGCGTGTGCCCCTGGAGGCGGTGGCGGTCAATATCCATCAGACACCCCAGCCTGACCCGATCGGGCGCAGCGGGTGAAACCGCTGACGCGCCATGGCAA
>NZ_LZSE01000124.1 GCF_001665295.1 Mycobacterium sp. 1554424.7
ACGTAGTCACCACCCTGCCGGACGGCGCGGGTGCTCAGCGCGCCGGCGTCGGATCCCGCACCCGGCTCGGTGAGGCAGTAGCTGGCGATGACGTCCATCGACGCCAGCCGCGGCACCCAGGCCTTGCGCTGTTCCTCGGTGCCGAAGCTGTCGACCATCCACGCGCACATGTTGTGGATGGACAGGAACGCGGCGGTGACGGGGTCGGCGATCGCCAGCTGCTCGAAGATGCGGACGCCGTCGAGCCGGCGCAGCCCGCTGCCCCCGACGTCGTCGCGGCAGTAGATGGCCGCCATGCCCAGTTCGGCGGCCTCGCGCAGCACGTCGGTCGGGAAGTGCTTGGTGGCATCCCAGTCCAGCGCGTGCGGGGCGATGCGCTTGTCGGCGAACGCGGCCGCCGTCTCGGTGATGACCCGCTCGTCATCATTCAGGGTGAACATGATGTGGCGGCTAATTCATTGTCGGGATGACGAATTCGGCGCCGTCCTTGATGCCGGACGGCCACCGCGACGTCACGGTCTTGGTCTTGGTGTAGAAGATGATCGACGAGGGGCCGTGCTGGTTCAGGTCGCCGAAGCCGGAGCGCTTCCAGCCGCCGAAGGTGTGGTAGGCCACCGGGACCGGGATCGGCACGTTGACGCCGACCATGCCAACCTGGACCCGGGACACGAAGTCGCGGGCGGTGTCGCCGTCGCGGGTGAAGACCGCCACGCCGTTGCCGTACTCGTGCTCCGAGGGCAGCCGCAGCGCCTCTTCGTAGTCGTGGGCTCGCACGATGCACAGCACCGGCCCGAAGATCTCGTCGGTGTAGATCGACATGTCGGGGGTGACGCGGTCGAACAGCGTTGGGCCGATGAAGAATCCGCGCTCCAGGCTGGCGTCACCGTACGCAAGATCGTCGCTGGTGCGCTCGCGGCCGTCGATCACCAACTCGGCGCCCGCGTCGACACCCTGGCCGATGTAGTCGCGCACCCGCGCCAGGGCGGCCTCGGTGACCAGCGGGCCGTAGTCGGCCTTCGGGTCCAGGCTGTGGCCCACCCGCAGGTTGTTGATCCGCTCGATCAGCCTGGCGCGCAAGCGATCCGCCGTCTGCTCGCCGACGGGCACGGCGACGCTGATCGCCATGCAGCGCTCGCCGGCGCTGCCATACCCGGCGCCGATCAGCGCGTCGACGGCCTGGTCGAGGTCGGCGTCGGGCATCACGATCATGTGGTTCTTGGCGCCGCCGAAGCACTGCGATCGCTTGCCGGTGGCCGCGGCCGTCGAATAGATGTACTGGGCGATGTCCGAGCTGCCGACGAAGCCGACGGCCTTGATGTCGGGGTGGTGCAGGATGGCGTCGACGGCCTCCTTGTCCCCGTGCACCACCTGGAACACGCCCGCCGGCAGGCCGGCCTCTCCGAACAGCTCGGCCAGGCGCACCGGGACCGACGGGTCGCGCTCACTGGGCTTGAGCACGAACGCGTTTCCGCACGCCAGCGCCGGGCCCGCCTTCCACAGCGGGATCATCGCCGGGAAGTTGAACGGCGTGATGCCCGCGACCACGCCCAGGGGCTGGCGCAGCGAGTAGACGTCGATGCCCGGACCCGCGCCCTCGCTGTACTCGCCCTTGAGCAGGTGCGGGATCCCGAGGCAGAACTCGATGACCTCGATGCCGCGCTGGATGTCACCCTTCGAGTCGGCCACCGTCTTGCCGTGCTCGAGGGACAGCAGCTCGGCGAGCTCGTCGCTGTTGGAGTTGACCAGCTCGATGAAGCGCATCATCACCCGCGCCCGTCGCTGCGGATTCCATGCCGCCCAATCCTTTTGGGCCTCGACGGCCGAGGCCACCGCCGCGTCGACGTCGGCCTTGCCGGCCATCGGAACTGATCCCTGCACCTCGCCGGTGCTGGGGTTGAAGACGTCGGCGGTGCGGGTGGACTGGCCGGCGGTGCGCTTCCCGTCGATGAAGTGCGGGATCTGTGTGGTCATGGTGCCCTCGAGTCGTCGTTACGCAGCGAATACTTGCATATCCTAGTAACTTGGCTCGGGCGTGGCAAGGCGCTCAGTGCTTGCGCACGACGCGCTCGGCTTCGCCGTCCTTCCAGATCGTGATGTCCAGGTGGCCGTCGGTCACCTCGACCGCGGACCCACCGATCACGTCGGCCCGATAGAAGTGATCGAACTCCTGTCCTCGAATGTCCAAGCCGGTCTCTTCGTAGAGCGCCTCGGCGAACCGTTGCCGCAGGGCCCGGTCGCCGACGTCTTCGACCACGCCGAACAGCTTGGCGTCGCCGTCCTTGACCTCGGTGTCGACGGTGGCGGTGTGCAGGCAGAAGCGCGGATCGCGAGACAGGTCATGGAATTTCGTCGTACCCGGCATGCCGACGATCCAGAGCTGATCCTCGAAGACCCTCGGCTCGATCGGGCTGATCCGGGGAAACCCGTCCGAGCGAAGCGTGCCCAGCATGCACAGGTTGCCCGTGGCGGCGTGGCGGCGGCGGAATATGGTCGCGATCCGCGGGGCGGCTGCCGTGAACTCTGTCCAGCTGATCATGGTCGCGACCGTAGCCTCACAGGGGGTAGTTGCCCGCCTCCAGGTCCTCGAGCAGGCTCGGATGGGTGGGCTGCCAGCCGAATTTCTCGCGGGTCAGCTCGCTCGAGGACGGCTGATCGAGCGCGAAGATGGCGCCGAGGAACCCGAAATGTTCCGCGGGCACCGACGCCGCCGGGAGATCGAGCTGGCGCCCGATGGCCTCGGCGAGCGCGCGCATCGGGTCGCCCTCGTCGCCGACGGCGTGCGCCACCGTCCCGGGTTCGGCCCGTTCGAGGACCAGGCGGAACAGCCGCGCGGTGTCGAGGACGTGCACGGCCGGCCAGCGCTGGGTGCCGTCGCCGACGTACCCGGACACCCCGGTCCGCCGGGCGGCCTCGACGAGCAGGGAGGCGAACCCGCAGGGGCCACCCGCCCGGTGGACCGAGCGGGGGAGGCGGACCACCGCCGAGCGGACTCCTTGGGCCGCCAGTTCCAGTGCGGCGTGGGCGTTTCGGCCGCGCCCGCCGATAGGCCCCTCGGTCGGCGCCGGGTCCCGCTCGGTGGAGGCGCGGCCGGGGATGGGGGGCGTGCCCGAGGCCATGACGAACGGCTTGCCGCTCCCCACGAGGGCCGCGCCGAAGGCCTCGACGGCGACCGCCTCCTGCGCGACCGCCCTCTCGAAGTCGTCGAAGTGCAGGAAGGCGAGGTGGACCACCCCGTCGGCGTCCTTGGCGCCGGTGCGCAGGCTCTCGGGGTCGTCGAGGTCGCCGGGCAGCACGTCGGCCCCCATTTCGGCGGCCGCGCGCGCCGACGCGTCGGAGCGGGCCAGCGCGAGGACCTCGTGGCCCGCGCCGATGAGCTCGGGGACGACGGCCGAGCCGATCCCGCCGGTGGCACCCGTGACGAAAACTCGCATGACACACTCCTCAAGTGATGGGACTGATGTCTCATCACGCTACCACGGTGATGGGATAAAGGTCTCATCGCTACCATGACGCCATGCCCCGATGGGAACCCGATGCGCGCGCCCGGCTGGTCGAGGCGGCGCTGCATCTTTTCTCCGAGCAGGGCTACGACCGAACCACCGTCGCCGAGATCGCCGATCGGGCCGGCCTGACCAAGAGCACCTTCTTCCGGTATTTCCCCGACAAGCGGGAGGTGCTGGCGGCTGGGCAGGAGGCGTTGTCGCAACTGCTGACCGAGGGCATCGCCTCGGCCCCCGCGGACGCCACCCCGCTTGCCGCGGTCGCCGCCGGGCTGGAGCGTGCCTCCGGGGCGATGACCCCGCTCAATCGCGAGCTGGCTCCCCGGGTGAAGGCCGTCATCGCCACCAGCGCCGAACTGCAGGCGCGCGACGCGCTCAAACAGGTCGGCCTCGCCGCGGCCATGGCGGAGGCGCTGCGAGCGCGCGGCGTGCCCGAGCGGGTGGCCGCCCTGGCGGCGGAGCTGGGTGGGCTGGCGTTCAAAGAGGCTTTCGCCGAATGGATTTCGGCCGACGGCGACCGGAGCCTGGGCGAACTCGCCCGCGCGGCCCTGGACGACCTGCGCACCGCGGCGGCCGAAATCCGCTGAAGCGAGCCCGGGCCGATTAGCCTTGAGACCGTATGCGCACCATCGAGGCCGATTACCTGGTAGTCGGCGCGGGCGCCATGGGCATGGCGTTCATCGACACGCTGGTCACCGAAACCGAGGCACGCGTGGTGCTGGTGGATCGCAACCATCAGCCCGGCGGGCACTGGACCATGGCCTACCCGTTCGTGCGGCTGCATCAGCCGTCGGCGTTCTACGGCGTCAACTCGCTGCCCCTAGGTAGCGACACGATCGACCAAATCGGCTGGAACCGAGGGCTTTACGAGCTGGCGACCGCCGGTGAGGTGTGCGCCTACTACGACCACGTCATGCGCCAGCGGTTCCTGCCGACCGCGCGCGTCTCCTACTTTCCGATGAGCGAATACTCCGGTGCTGGCCGCTTTACCACGCTGGCCGGGACCGACTACACCGTCGAGGTGACGCGCCGCGTCGTCGACGCCACCTACATGCGGGTGATGGTGCCCTCGATGCGCCCGCCGCCCTACCCCGTCGCGGCCGGCGTCGACTGCGTCGCACCCAACGAGCTGCCCAGGCTCGCCCCCCGCCGCCGCTACGTCGTCGTCGGGGCCGGCAAGACCGGCATCGACACCTGCCTGTGGCTGCTGGGGCAGGGCATCGCGCCGGACCGGCTGACGTGGATCATGCCGCGGGACTCGTGGCTGCTGGATCGCGCGACGCTGCAGCCGGGGCCGTTGTTCGCCGACGGGATCAAGGCCGTCATCACCGGGCAGCTGCGGGCGATCCGGGACGCGGTGTCGGTCGACGACCTGTTCGCCCGCCTCGAGGAGGCCGGGGCGCTGCTGCGGATCGACGAGGCGGTCCGGCCGACCATGCACCGCTGCGCGACCGTCACCCGCGCCGAACTGGAGCAGCTGCGCCGCATCACCGACGTGGTGCGCATGGGCCACCTGCTGCGCGCCGACGCCGACCAGGCGGTCCTCGAGGGTGGCGTCGTGCCCATGGACGGCTCGGCGCTGTACCTCGACTGCACCGCCGACGGCGCCGAAAAGCGCCCCGCCACACCCATTTTCGATGACCACGGCATCACGCTGCAGAGCGTGCGCGGATGCCAGCAGGTGTTCAGCGCCGCGCTGATCGCCCATGTTGAGGCCGCGTACACCGACGACGCGGTGAAGAACGAGCTGTGCGACCCGTTGCCGCATCCCGACACCGACCTCGACTGGCTGCGCATCACGCGGGCCTACTACCGCAATCAGCTGCGCTGGCTCGACGACCCGGATCTGACCGCCTGGCTCGCCGCGGCGCGCCTGGACGTCTTCGGCCGGCTGGTGGGCGATGCGCTGGTGCCGGCGTCGGCGAAGCCGCGGGTGCGGGAGAGGGTGCTGGGCATGGCCCGCTCGGCGCTGTCGGCCACCGCCGCGAAGCTGGACGAGCTGATGGCCTCGGAAGCCGACGCACCCGCGTGTAACCCGGTCCGATATTGAATCGGTGAAGGAGGACCGTGGCGGCGCGAAACGACCCCAAAGAACCGCTAGTCCCGCGCCCGCTGCGCGCGGTGCCCGACGCTGGCTATGAAACCTATCCCGACTGGCAAGCGGTGTATCAGGACAACGCGTCCTGGGTGTACCGGACGCTGTTCGCGCGGGTGGGCAACCGCGCCGACGCCGAGGACCTCACCGCCGAGGTCTTCCTGGCGGCGCTGCGGCCACTGCGGCTGACCGCGAGCGTCGGCGAGGTGCGGGCCTACCTGAGGGCCACGGCCCGGACGGTGCTGGCCGCGCACTGGCGGGAGACCATGGGCCGGGAGATAACCTCGATCGAAGACATCGAGCAACCACCCGAGAGCGAGGAAGCGATCAGCACCGCGCCCCAGCGCGTCGCACGCGTTCTCGACAGTCTGCCCGACCGGTACCGCCAGATCCTGGAAATGCGTTTCCTGCAAGGAAATTCGATCAAGGAGTCCGCCGCCGAACTTGGGATCAGCGTCGCCAACGCCAAGGTGCTCCAGCACCGCGCCCTGCGGCTGGCGGCACAGGTGAACGATGGAGGGCAACGATGAACGCGCGAGGGATGCGGCGCTATGTCGATGACCTGTTGCGGGGGCGTCGCCCGAAGCCGTTCGCGCCCGACGACTTCGAGGCGGCGCAGATCCGCACGGCGATCGAACTGCGGGCGGCCGGTCATGAAGACGCCGAACCGCGCGAGGAATTCCTCGCCGACCTGCACCGGCGCCTGGACGAGCAGATGAACGGCGCGCCGGCGCCACCGGCGCCCAGGCAGAACACCACGCGCCGACAGGTCATCGTGGGCACGTCGGCCGCCGCGGCCGCCGCGGCCGCCGCGGTTTCCATCGATCGCGCCCTGATTTCAAGCCCCACGCAAGGCCCGGCTGTCGCCGGCGAGCTGACGCCCACCGACGGGAGCTGGCAGCGCGTCGCGTCGAGCTCGGAGGTGCCCGACGGCGTCATGCACCCGTTCGACCTCGGCTCGGTCACCGGATTCGTCCACCGCGTCGACGGCAAGCCCCAGGCCATCTCCGGTGTCTGCACCCACCAGGGCTGCCGGCTGTGGTTCGACGCACAGGACGACGCGCTGCACTGCCCCTGCCACACGACGTCCTTCTCGCCCACCGGGCAGGTGCGCACCCACCAGCTGCCCATCGCTCCAAAGCCATTGCCCGCGCTGATGGTTCGCGAGGTCGACGGTGTAATCGAGGTGTTCGCCCCGCCGCGTCGCGACGTGTAACCCGCCCCCATATCTCTTGGCATGAACAGTGCCAAGCTTCGAAAACACGTGGTCGTGGCGTCGGCGGTCGGTGTGCTGCTGGCGGGCTGCTCGTCGGCGCCGCCGGCCGCGCAGCCGCCGTCGGTGACCTTCGGGTCGAATGCCAGCGGCACGGCCGGGATGCCGGGCATGAGCGGGATGCCGTCGGCGCCGGGTCCGTCGGCGGGCGCGGCGTCGGCAACCGGCTCGCCGGCCGCGGCCGCGGGCGACCAGGTCACCATCGACAACTTCGCCTTCGCCCCGGCGACGTTGACGGTCAAGGCGGGCGGCACCGTCACCTGGACCAACAAGGACGAAGAACCGCACACGGTAGCCGCGGCCGACGGGTCGTTCAAGTCGCCCGGAATGGGGACGGGTGCCACCTTCTCGCACACCTTTCCCACGGCGGGCAAGTTCGACTACGTCTGCTCGATTCACCCGATGATGCACGGCACCGTGGTGGTGACGGGATGAACGATCCGAACACGATGACCCGTCGGCAGCTCATCCGGCACTCGGCGTGGTTCGGCGCGGCGGTCGGATTGGCCGTCGTCGGCGGCGAGGTCATCTCGCACGTCGCCGGCACGGCGTCGGCCTCGCGCACCAGCGCCCGGCCCACGCTGCGCTTCGCCCAGGTGAGTGACAGCCACATCGGGTTTTCCGGCCCGCCCAACCCGGACGTCGCCGGCACCTTCGGCCACGCGATCGATCAGCTCAATGGCCTCGGCTACACACCCGATTTCGTCATCCACACCGGCGATCTCACCCACCTGTCGACCCCCGAGCAGTTCGATCAGGTCAAGCAGATGCTCACCAAGGTGCAGACCCCGCACGTGTTCACGGTGCCCGGCGAGCACGATTCGGTCGACGACGCGGGACAGAAGTACCGCAGTGTCTTCGGTGCGGGAACCCGGGGCGACGGGTGGTACAGCTTCGACATCGCGGGCGTGCACGTGATCGCGTTGGTGAACACCCTGAACCTGAAGAAGCTCGGGCATCTGGGCGTGGACCAGTTGGAGTTCGTCGAAAAGGACGTCGCGGGATTGTCCAGCGATACGCCGATCATCGTGTTCAGCCACATCCCGTTGTTCGCGATGTACCCGGACTGGGGCTGGGGCACCGACGACGCCACCCAGGCGCTCAGCTACCTGAGCCGGTTCTCGTCGGTGACGTGCCTCAACGGTCATGTGCACCAACTGTTTTCCAAGACCGAAGGCAACGTGACGTTCTACAGCGGGACGACGACCGCCTACCCGCTGCCCCATCCCGGTGACGGGCCGGCGCCCAAGCCGGTCACGCTGCCGGCGGGCAAGCTGCACGGCGCCCTGGGGATCCGCGAGGTCAACTACACCAAGGGCCAGGCCGCCCTCGCACTGAAAGAGACCAAGCTGCAATGAACATTTTCCTCCGGCTCGCGCTGGCCGCCTCCCTGGCCGTCAGCGCCTTCAGCCACGCCTACTTGTATATCCATGGCTACCAGCACATCCCGATGATCGGCACCAGTTTCCTGATCCAGGCGAGCGTCTCGTTCTCGCTGGCCCTGCTGGTCGCGGCCGGCGGCCCCTGGTGGCTCGAATGGTCCGCCGCCGCGCTGGCCGGCGGTTCCCTCGTGGCGTTCGCGCTGTCGAGAACCGTTGGGCTGTTTGGCTTCACCGAGCGCGGGTGGGACCCGGCGCCCCACGCGGCACTCAGTGTGGGGTCTGAGGTGCTGTGCGTGCTGCTGTGGGCGGCGGCTTTGGTCGGGTCGCTGCGGTCAAGGCGCAACGTCGGCGGGCGCGTTCCAACAGCGCAGGCTAGTACGGCCGCAGCTTGAGTTGGGCCGGATCAAGACGCCTGATCGAAATAGATCGTCCCCTGACCGTTGGGGCTATATGAGAAGTAGATCGGAATCTGCTTGAAGACATAGTTTCCGGTATTGAAGAACCCGGG
>NZ_LZSE01000125.1 GCF_001665295.1 Mycobacterium sp. 1554424.7
CAGTGGGCGCCCCAACAACAGCTCGGTGGGTAGGTTGATCACCCCCAGCACGTCCTGCGAAAGGGTCTGCAACGGCGGCACGGGCGGAACCGGTGGGGCCGGCGGCACGGGTGGCATGGGCGGAAGCGCGCTGTTGTTCGGCAGCGGCGGGGCGGGTGGTGTCGGCGGAACCGGGGCGGTCGGCACCATGGGCGCTGGTGGCACAGGCGGCAATGCCGGCAATGGCGGCACAGGGGGTAACGCCGGGCTGTTGTTCGGCAACGGCGGCGCCGGTGGTGCCGGGGGCGTCGGCGGGCTCGGCGGCACCGGAAGTGCCGGCACTACCACCTCCGCCGGTGGGACCGGCGGGCATGGCGGCGACGGCGGTGTGGGCGGGGCCGGTGGTCAGGGCTCGGCCTGGTTTGGCGGCCACGCCGGTGGCGGCGGCGCCGGGGGCGACGGCGGCCAGGGCGGGCAGGGCGGGGCCGGGGTCGACGTCATTACCGGAACTGCCGGCCAAGGCGGTAACGGAGGCGATGGTGGCAACGCCGGCCTGGGCGGCAGCGCAGGTGGGCCCGGCGCTAGCCCGGGTGCGGTGGGCGACGGCGGCAACGGCGGTAACGGCGGCAATGGGGGGAACGGCGTCCTCTCCGGCTCGTTAGCGAGGCCCAACGCCGGTGGTGGTGGCGGTGGTGGTGGTGCCGGCGGCAACAGCACCGGCGGGGGTCACGGCGGCACCGGCGGCACCGGCGGCAACGGCGGCACCACCACCAATGTTCAGGGCTACCAGGGCAGCGGCGGCGGCGGTGGCCACGGCGGTGGCGCTGCCGGCACCGCAGGCGGTCCCGGCGGTGGTGGCGGTGGCGGCGGCGCGGCGACCATCGGGTCCGCCAGCGCCACTGGCGGCAACGGCAGCAATGGCGTCGGCAGCGGCGGCGGCCGCGGCGGCGACGGCGCAAGCGTCAGTAGCTCGAGCTTCCCTAACGCCGCCGGTGGCGGTGGTGGAGGCGGCGGCGGTGTCGTCGGCGGGATTGCCGGGGCCGGCGGCGACGGCGGAGGGGTTGGCGGAGGGGTGGGTAGCGCGGCCGGTGGTCATGGTGGTGCCGCCGGGGCTGACGGCGCCGACGGCAGCATAGGCAATTCCGGAGGCAATCCCGGTGCCGGCGGTCATGCCGGCGCTGCTGGCGGTGGCGGCGGCGGTGGGGGCGGCGCCGACAGTAATTCCGGCAATGCCACTGGCGGCGGCGGCGGAAACGGCGGCCCGTAAGCGCGGCGCTCAGAAGCCTCGCTTGGCGGCCCGCACTGCGGCGACGACGTCGTCGTCCCCGCTGAAGTCGACGCGAACGGCGTTGCGGCCGAACGCGAAGAGCAACAGTTCTTGCGGTTCGCCGGTCACTGTGACCGGCGAACCGTTGCCTACCGCCATTACCGTCCGACCGTCGGGGGTGCGCAGGGTCAGTCGAGCGGGCAGCGCTGCCATCGACTTCGACAGTCCGACCCGGCTGACCCAAGGGATGCGCCGTCGCACCGCGGCTGTGGTTTTGGCATCGAGTTCCCTTGGCTTCCAGCCGGTTTGCGCACGGCGGAGGTCCTCGTGATGGACGAACATCTCGTGGATACTTGCCGGCGGGTCGAGCACCTTGAACAGCGAAAGAACCGGCGGGCCGGAGGCAAGGAGCTCGACCAGGTCCTCGTACGTCGTGGAGGCGGCCAACCGGTCTTGCACGCGCGCGGTGTGTGACGCCAGCGGCCCGAAGACGAGGCCGGGCAACGCGTCAGGGCGGCGTTCGCGCACGACCAGGTGCGCGGCAAGGTCGCGGGTCGTCCACCCCTCGCACAGGGTGGGCGCATCCGGCCCCACCGCCCGCATGATTCCGACGATGGCGGAACGTTCGCGCTGGGCTATCGACATCGCCCCACGATAGGCCGAGGGGCCTAACAGACGCTTACACCTGATTGCTACCCGCCCATCAGGTCGGCGAGCTATGGAATCTCGTACACCACGACCTTGTCGGCGATGCCGCGCAGGGCGGCCTCCTTCCGAACCGGTCGGATCGACTCCTTCTCCAGGATGGCCGCGACCCCTGGCGCGTCGATCACGGGACCGGTGATGTGGATCTCCTGCGCGGTCGACAGGCTCTGCACCCGCGCGGCGATGTTGACGGTCTGACCGAAATAGTCCTGCCGCTCGTTCAGCATCACCGCGAGACACGGCCCCTCATGGATGCCGATCTTTACGATCAGGTCGGTCCTGCCGCGCTCGGCATTGAGCTTGTCCATCGCCGCCCGCATCCGCAAGGCCGCGGCGAGCGCGTGGTCCGGCTGGACAAAGGTCGCCATCACCGCGTCCCCGATGGTCTTGACGACGGCCCCCTTTTCGGCGGCGATTATTTCCAGGAGCGCATGAAAATGCGCGCGCACCAAGTCGAACGCGGCGAGGTCACCGACACGCTCATAAAGCGCGGTCGAACCCTTGAGGTCGGTGAACAAAAAGGTCAACGAGGTGATCTTGAGGCGCTGATCGATGGTGAGGTTGTCGGCCTTGAACACATCGCGAAATGTCTGATTCGACAGCATTCGCTTGGCCGTGAGGAACGCCCTGCGCTTGGCCAGCACATTGTGGAGCTCGTCGGCGACAAAGACGGTGGGCAGTGTCCGCACGCTGCATCGATTGTCGACTGCGAGCCGCAACGGGCCTGGTCGCAAAGTGATCGACTCGGTCGGCGGATGGGCTTTGTTGAAGGTCAGCCCGAGCTGCTGACTTTCCTCGGTCGGTTCGCCCTGGACGTCGATGAAATGTGCGGTATGAGTCACCGGCTCGAAAACGATGATGAATTGTGGCGGGAGCTCCAAGGACAGCACGGCCTTTTCGCCGGCGGCCAGCTCCATCGCATCCAACGTCGACTCCCCGGTCAGCGAAGCAAAAGAATCCCCGCCGAGATCGATGCCCGAACTCCAGAACACCTGCGTGTAGTAGTCCCATAGCGGGAGCGTGTTGGGATCGTGGGCGGCAATCCGCCTGACCTTCGGGCTGACCGTAAACGCCACCTCGACCTGCTCATCGACGGAAGGCTCGTAGCCGCAGGCGCATAGTCCACAGCGATAGTCGTCGTCGCGCAGCGATTTCAGCGTGTCATGCGCGTCCAGCACACCGCTGCAACCGGGACACAGCACATTCCACGTCAGATCGAACAGGCCCAGCCGCGAGGCATGCAGGAAGCCGGAAATCACCTTCTCTTCGTCGAAGCCGGTGCGCTTGGAAAAGTCCAGGGCGTTGATGCGATTGAGCTCATGATCTTCGCCGTCATTGATCAGCTGCGCGACAGCGTCCGCGACGTCCGGATCGGCGGTTCGCTTCAGGGCCGAAAATTGGGACTCGAGGTCGCTCATGGGTCCAACCTAAACATCACTAGCTGCGGCTTCGCTGATCCACGTGAACACGGCGAAACACCACGGTCAAGGCCTTCAACACAAGTCGCTTCGATTTTGATCCGATGGCGCCTCAATCAATTCGATTAGGGTTGTTTCATGGGTGGCGAGTTCGTCGAGATCCGCATAACCCACCCCTGGGAATCGCTCCGGACGACGCCCGAGGCCCTCCGCCCGCGGCTGCTGGACTGGGAGATTGACGCCAAGGGGAGGCACGTCGCATGGCGTTACCGGATAACCCGGTACGAGCAGGACGGCCAACCGAGGTGGTGGTTGGACGGGACCGGCCAGCATCCGTGGACCAGCGACGACGTCGAGTACCTGAAGGACGTCGCCGAGCACCACGCCGGTCGTCTGTTGCGCAGACAGCGATGGCAACCCAAGAGCATGTACAACGGCCAGGAGCCCCCGCTGTGGCTAGGGGGCCGAGGGTTCTCGTCCTGAGGGCTCGTCTTCGGCGACGGAGTTGTCGTCGCTGGCCAAGTGATGCAGGACGCGTTCGTTGAGGGCGGCGAGCATGTCGAGCTCCGCCGGGGAAAGCAGATCGATGAATTTCCGGCGGACGTCCTCCACGTGCCGGGGCGCCGCCTTCTCGATGGCGGCGCGGCCGGCCGGCAGCAGGCAGACCATGGTGCTGCGGGCATCGTCGGGGTTGGGCTCGCGGCAGATCAGCCCGTCCTTCTCCATGCGCCGCACCTGGTGCGAGACCCGGCTCTTCTCCCAGCCCAGCGTGTTGCACAGGTCGTGCGCGGGCATGCGGTCTCCGTCGTGCTCCGAGAGCACCGCCAGGATCTGGTAGTCGGCCGCGGAGAGGCCTGATTGCTGCAGGCCCCGGTTCAGGTGCACCCCGAGCTGGTGATGCGCGTGCTGGAAGGCGCGCCAGGCGCGGTCTTCACGCGGGGTCAGCCAGTTCGGTTCCATCGGCGTCCATCTTACCGATTGGTTGACGCATCAACAAAGCTTCTTTAAGGTTGAGAAGTCAACCTTTTCAGATTGTCAATCAGGACAGGACACCTCATGAGCAGCATCAGCATCATCGGCACCGGGAACATGGCCCGCGCCATCGGCGCGCTTGCGGTAGCGGGGGGCAACACCGTCGAGGTCATCGGCCGCGATCCGGCCAAGGCCGCTGACCTGGCCCAGGCCCTCGGCGGCGGTACTACGACGGGGGAGTTCGGCGCCGTCCCGGCCGGGGACATCGTCGTCGTGGCCCTGTTGTACGCCAATGTCGTTCCGGTCGTCGCCCAGTACGGAGACACCCTCGCGGGCAAGGTCATCGTCGACATCAGCAACCCCTTCAACGCCGCTGCCGACGGGCTCGCCATCCCCGATGGCACCTCGATCGCGCAGGAAGTCGCCAAGGCGGCCCCGGCCAGCGCCAGCGTGGTGAAGGCGTTCAACACGGTCTTCGGTGTCGTCCTGGCCCAGGGCCGGCCGCTCGACGTCTTCATCGCCGGCGACGACGCGCGCGCCAAGGCGGGCGTGGCGGAGTTCATCGAGAGCCTCGGGCTGCGCCCGCTCGACGTCGGCGGCTTGGACATGGCGCACTGGCTGGAGGGAACGGGCCTGTCGTGATGGGCCTCGCCCGCCACGGGGTGGGGAACTTCGACTTCGCTCTCGGCGCCGCCGTTCCCGGCTGAGCCGGGCTGCACAGGCGTCGTGCGCCCAAATAATTGTTGATGAATCATCTAAAGATTTTGGAGGGGATTTCCGCGATGAAGCTCGGTTTCGCACTTCCCATAGTCGGGCCCGCTATCGGCAGCGCCGCCGGTCTGAGCGCGTTCTGCCGCGGACTCGAGGAGCTTGGTTACGACACGCTGTGGGTCGGCGATCGATTGGTCACGCCGGTTGATATGCACAGCATCTATCCGGGCAAAGAGCAGCCGTACCCGGCGCAGATGACCCGCTACCTCGATCCGGTGCTGCTGTGGACCGTCGCCGCGACGGCGACCAGCCGGGTGCGGCTCAACGCCAGCACGCTCAGCACGTTCTACTACGAGCCGGTGCACCTGGCCCGGCTGCTGACGACGCTCGACGTGCTCAGTGAAGGCCGCCTCGATGTCGGCGTGGGTGTCGGGTGGATGAAGGACGAACACGACATCGCCCGTAGCGCGGATTGGCGCCGGCGCGGGCGGATGCTCGATGACGTGCTGGCGTTCCTGCACGAGTGGTGGACGACCACCCCCGTGTCCTGGGAGAGCGAGTTCTTCTCGCTGCCGCCGGTCCATGCCGACCTGCGCCCGGTCCAGCCCGGCGGTCCGCCCATTTGGATCGGCGGTGCCAGCGAGGCCGCGATGCGCCGGGTCGGCCGCAGCGGCGTCGGCTGGCTCGGGGTCGAGGGGCTCCAGGACGAGGTCACCGACCACCTGTGGTCGGTTGCGCGCCGTGCGGCGAAGGACGCCGGCCGCGATCCTGACGCGCTGAAGACGGCGATGCGGATCAACCTCGAACCGGGCACGTCCGTTGACTCGGTCGCCGTCAGGCTCGGGCGCCTCGCCCGGTCGGGGGCTGACGAGGGAATCGTGGATGCCTTCGCAATGTTCTCAACCCTTGACCAGATGCTCGACTTCGCCAGCCAGGTAATCGATCGATGGGGTGATGATGGGAAAGCTTGACGGCAAGGTAGCGGTGATCACGGGTGGATCAAGCGGGATGGCGCTCGCCGGTGCCAAGTTGTTCGTTGAAGAGGGTGCTCACGTCTTCATCTCGGGTCGGCGTCAGGAAGCGCTGGATGAAGCCGTCGAGCTGATCGGCCGGAATGTGACGGGCGTGCAGGCGGATTCGGCCAACCTGGACGATCTGGACCGGTTGTTCGACGCGGTCAGGCGGGAAAAGGGCACCGTCGACGTGTTGTGGGCGAGTGCGGGGATGGGCGAGGAGGGCAAGCTCGGCGAGATCACGGAGCAGCAATTCGACGCGACTTTCGGGCTGAACGCGCGTGGCACGCTCTTCACGGTGCAGAAGGCATTGCCGCTTTTCAACGACGGTGGCTCGATCTTCATGACCGGGTCGATCTCTTCGGTCAAAGGTTTCCCCCACTGGAGTGTGTACGCGGCCAGCAAGGCAGTACTGCGTGCCTACGCCCGCGTGTGGTTGAACGAGTTGAAGGACAGGAGGATTCGGGTCAACGTGCTGACGCCGGGCCAGGTCGCCACGCCGATACAGGAGCAATTGTTCGACGAGGAGACCAAGGCGCAGTTTGAGGCAATGATCCCGCGGGGAAAGATGGGCAGCCCTGAGGAGATTGCATCGGTCGCACTGTTTCTCGCCTCGGACGACTCGAGCTATGTCAACGGCATGGAACTGATGGTCGATGGCGGCACGACGGCAGTCTGACTAGGCATTGCTAATCCGTTCGTGTACAGGGAGATTCGCGGTGGGCTCAGACGCGCGTCGTCTCGATGGCGGCGCCCATCGCAGCCTGCGACTCGACCCGCTGACCAAGGGTGGTGGCCGTGAGCATGAACAGCGTGCGCCCGTCGGCACCGCCCAGTTCGCAGGCGATCGCGTGGCGACCCGGGGTGTCGACGGTCGCCGTCACTGCGCCGCCTTCGATTACGCGGACGAACCGGTCGAACGCCGGGCTGGCCACCCAGACGCCATCGGCTTCATCGATCGCGATGCCGTCGGGAAAGTCCTCGAGCTCGGCCCACACCCGGCGGTTGTCGAGCGAGCCGTCGTCCGCTAGGTCGAACGCGGTGATGCGACGTCCGAAACTCTCCGCCACCAGCAGCGTCGATTTGTCGGCTGTGATCACCATGCCATTGGCAAATTGGAGGTCGTCGGCCACTTCGCAGGCCGAGCCGTCCGGGTCGACACGCAACAGGGCGGCCGCCACCGGCTGGTCGCCTGCGGCATAGTCGTAGCCGAATTGGCCAACGAAAGCATGCCCGTGGCGATCGACACACATGTCGTTGATTTCGTGCGACGCGAACGAGCTCACGTCGGCGTGCACGGCGAGATCCGCACCGTCGAAGCGCATCACGCGGCGACGTGCCATCGAAGAGATCAACATCGAACCGTTGGGGAGCCAGCCCAGCCCCGACGGCTGCTCCAGCTCGACCACGGTGCGAACGTCACCGTCTTCGGCGACGCGCAGCACGGCGTCACCGTGCATGTCCGAGACGTACAGCGCGCCATCGTGCCAGCGCGGGCCCTCCAAGAAGGAGCGCCCCGTGACCAGGGCATGGATGTCAGGCATGGCAACGATCCTAAGCCCGCATAGCTGGCCGCTCGTCGAGCGTCGCCGGGGGGCGTCGACGTCGAGCACGCCTCAAGCCGCGAGGATCGCTTTGGCCACTTCGTCGGGATGGGTCAGCATTGCGTTGTGCGTTCCCGGAACGACGATGGGTTCGACACCGAGCCGGTCGGCAAATTCGGTGTGCGGTCGCGGCATCGCGCAATCGCTGTCGCCGGCGATGTAGGCGGCGGGAATCTCAAGACTCCCCGCATCGACGTCGAGACCATCGCGGAAGTAGCCGCCCGGCTGGGGAGTCAGCAGGTCGGCCACCAACCGCTGCAGCTCCGGGGCCGTGCCTTGCATTAACAGCTGCTCGACGTATTCCCGACTAGGTGCGATGGCGTCGAAAGGCGATTCGCCGGTCAACCGCCGCATCAACTCGCGTGTGTCGGGCGGGGTCTCGTCCATGAGGCACCTGCCGCGAACCGGCACGAACGCGTTGTAGTAGACGATCTTGGTGACTCGGTCGCCGAGGAGGTGAGCCGCGCCAGTGGCGGGGTAGCCGCCCCAGCTGTGCGCGACGAGAATCACTCTTTCCAGCCCGAGCCGGCACACCTCCTTGACGACGTAATCGACCGCGTCCCTGAGCCTGTGACCCGATGGATCATCACCGTCGCCCAAACCGGGCAGCGTCAGGGTGATCGCCCGATGGCTCGCCGCGCGAAGCCGATTGGCAACCGGTCGCCAGGACCAGGCCCCATGCCAGGCGCCCGGAATCAGCACATACGTCGACCTTTTCATATCCGGGCCGTCGAGAGTCATCTGGCGCGGGCCTCGATCAGGCTGAAGTCCGTTTCGGTATCGAAGATCTGAGTCATCTCGAAGCCGGCTTCATCGAGGAGCCGCCGGTACTCCTTGGCGGTGCGTTCACGCCCATCGTTGAACACCAACATCTCGATGTCGGCGACCTTGCCGATGAAGTCCCTGGTGTCTTCGGGGATTACCGTCTCGACGAGCAGCAGGGCCGCGCCAGTGGGCGCAGCTCTTCTCACATTCCGCAGGATTTGGAGCGCCTCGTCATCGGACCAGTCGTGCACAATGTGCTTGAGCACATAGGCGTCACCTCCCGGCGGAACATCGCTGAAGAAGGAGCCTTCAACCAGGCGAACTCGTTGCGCCACACCCAACTTCTGTAGCAGCGGCGCTGCATCGGCCACCACGTCGGGGAGGTCGAACAGCACACCATGCGTGTTTGGGGCCGAGGCCAGGATGGCGGCAAGCAAGCGGCCATGACCGCCTGCGACGTCGACGATGGTCGGGTATGGCGTGAAGTCGTACGCTTCTACGAGTGGTCCATCTGCGTACGCCGACAAGCCCGTCATCGCGTCATTGAAGATCGCATTGAATTCGGGTTCGTCGCGCAGGTAGTCGAAGAAGCGCTTACCACGCAACGCCTCGACTGGCGAAGTGCCAGTTCTCAGAGTCTGGGTGAGCAGGCTCCAATGTTCGCGCTCTTGCGGTGCGCCCACGAGCCGAGCCAGGCCCGCCATAGATACGGGGGCGTCCGCGCGCAGTACGTCTGCTCGCGGCGTGAGCTCGTAGCGACCATCGTCACCTTGAGCGAATATGCCCTTGCAGATCAGTGCTCGCAAAGCCCTGCGCAGCGCATCGGCATCGGCTCCGACCTTGCTGGCCAGTTCATCGAGTCGCATGGGCCCGTCGGCCAGCGCATCGGCCACTCCCAAGTCGGCCACTGCGGTAATAGTCTGCGCCACCAACGCGCCCAGGATTAACTCCAGCATCGCTTTCGCCGGGGAAGACTCCTGTTGGCCCAATGGCGTTGTCTCCGTGTTGCTCATCTAACCTCCTCATTCTGGTTGATAAATAGGGGCGCGCCCGCCGTCGGGACGTGGGGGCGGGAGGGTCACCAGCTCATTGCGACGGCGGCTGCCACCAGCAAGACTGTGACGAGGCCGTGGAGGACTAGTTGTCGCAGAACGGTGTCTTGGACAACAGGGTCCAATTCGGTCACCTGCGAATAATCCTGCACCACAAATCCGGTCATGCTTTGCTCACCGATCGGGTCGGTCGGCGGAAACGGCTGGCCCCAAGTCGAATTGCACGCAACGTTCAGGAGTCTTGACAGCCATCGGAGGTTCGCCGAAAGCAGCTGACCACAACATGGTGCTCGCAAAGACCAGCAGTATCGCGACAAGGCTCTGAACGCATGCCTGCCGTACGGTGGTTGCCAGCGACGGCCGTAGTGGGTAATGCTCCGGAACTCGCGTCATGGTGCGCCTTTCTGTGTCAAGAATCGGAAGGGTGTATCGCACTTCGTTTCCTAAATCGCGCCACCGGTTTTCGCCGAGGCGTCGACGCTCCCTGCGCATGAGCTGCGGAGCGAAATCACTTCAGTGAGTAGCGGATCGGCAGGTGCTTGAGGCCACCGACGAACGTCGTCGCCAACAATTCGGGCGTGCCCGCTAGCTCGATCGACCTCAGCCGGGGGAGCAGTTCGTGGTAGAGGCTGCTGATTTCCATCCGGGCCAGTGCGGCGCCGAGGCAGAAGTGCACGCCGGACCCGAAGGCCAGATGCTTGTTGGGATCGCGGCCGATGTCGAAGCGGAACGGATCGTCGAAGACCTCCTCGTCGCGGTTTCCTGACACGTACGCCAGGTAGAGCGTTTCTCCTTCGGCGATGTCGACCCCTCGAACTGTGGTGTCTGCGGTTGCGGTGCGCAGGAACTCCTTGACCGGCGTGGTCCAGCGGATCACCTCCTCGACCGCCGTCGGCATCAGCGCGGGGTCCTGCTTCAATCGCCATAACTCACTGGGGTTTTCGATGAGCACGCGCAGCCCACCAGAGATGGCGTGCTTGGTGGTGTCATGGCCGGCGCTGGCGATGATCAGGTAGTACGACGCCGTGTCCATGGCAGAGAGCGGTTCGCCGTCGATGCGCCCGTTCGCGATGGCTGATGCGAGGTCTTCGGTGGGCTTTTGGCGGCGGGACGAGGTCAGTGTGGCGAAGAAGTTGAGGAAGTCGTGCACCACCGCGAGGTAGGCCTCGGCATCCTGACCCCGCTGGTGCTCGGGGTCATCGCGGCCGAACAACTCCTGGGTCAGCATCTGCATCCGAGGGAAGTCCGATTCGGGAAGGCCCAGCAACGACAGGATGACGTAGAGGGGAAAGTCGGCTGCGACGTCGGTGACGAAGTCGCACTCGGGTCCGACCTCGCGCATCTTGTCGACATAGCGCTTGGCAAGCTGGTCCACTTGCGCCTTCAGGTCGCGCATTGCCTTGGGACGGAACCAGTTTGCTCCGATCGCGCGCACCTTGCGATGGTGTGCCCCGTCCATCTGGACCATGGTGCGAAGGCCGGTTCCGGCGTCTTGCTGTGCTCTGAGCAGTTCGTCGGCATCGGCGGGCGTGAGTATCGGACGGGGCCCGTTGATGAACAGGTTGTTGTCACGCTCGATCGCCATGATGTCCGCGTGCTTGGTGATCGCCCAGAACGGCCGATACGGCGGACGGTCCACCCACGCAACCGGATTGGTCGTCCGCAGCTGCCGCAGCGCCGCGTGCAGCCGCTCGTCGTCGGCGTACGCCGTCGGGTCGGCCAGGACTTTGGCGACATCATCCATTGTGCGTGCGTTCATACGAATTCCTCGCTTTTGGGGTTGTCGGAACTTGTTCGCAGAACCTCACAGCCTGATCGGCTCCAGGCGGCCGAGGATCTCCTCGCGGCATGCCTCGAGCTGGGCCGGCAGCTGGAATCGCTTGCCCAGCTCCTGCGGCGACTCGTCGCAGTCCCAGCCGCCCTCGTTGTGCGTCACGGCCAGTTCGAATAGGGCTCCGCCGGGCGAGCGGACGTAGACCGACTTGAAGTACTTGCGGTCTCGTACTTCGGAAATATCCGTATAGCCCGCAGCCTCGATGTCGAATTTCAAGTCGTCCTGATTTTCGAGAGTGTCGGCGTTCCAGGCGAAGTGGTGGATGGTTCCGGCACCATAGGTCCACGTGCCCGGCTCGTCTGTGCGATTGACAACAAGCTCGACTGCGCCGCCCAGGCCAGACTTGCCGGCTTGCAACGCAAACCGGTCGCCTTCCGTCAGCCCTTCGTGAGCGCCGAGGTGGTTGGCGGCGAACTCGACGGCAGTGTCGGGTCCCGTCACGTGGACACCGACGCCGTAAATGCCGTGGATGGCGTACTCTTCGGGCACACCGTTGCCGCTATAGCCACGCCGGGGGTCGTCGTCGACCTCGACCAGCTGGTACTCGATGCCACACGGATGCCGGAAAAGCACGCGGCGGCGACCGAACACGGTCGCGTCGTGGACGTCCGCGGCCCGCCGCTGTAACCGGGCTGACCAGTAGTTCAGCGACCCCGCAGGTACGGCGAGCAAGACCTCACGTGCCTGATTGGTGCCGCGGCGGCCGTAGATCCCGGCCTGGGCGAACGGGAAGGTGGTGAGCACCGCGCTCGGGTCGCCGTCGGCGTTGCCGTAATAGAGGTGATAGATCGGGATAGTCCCGTCGAACAGCACCGTGCGTTTGATCAGCCGCAGCCCGAGCACCTCGACGTGGAAGTCAACGTCCTCCTGGGCTCCGTTCACCGACATGGTGATGTGGTGACTATCGATGATGTACGACATTCGAGCTCTCCTTCTAACCGACGCTGGGGAGTGGGACGACGGAGGGCGTAGCCGCCTGGAAATGCTTGCGGGGCAAGCGCGGCTGATACGCCCTCGGCCCAGCCGCGAGGAGCATTGGCGTCGTCGGCCTCCCGCAGGCGGCGATCTCGGCAACGAGATGTTGATCGCGAATAACTGCGAGCCATTGGTGGCCGGGTCTGTTCTCCGTCACACTTGCGACGCTAAGAAACAATGGGTCCAGCAGCGAACTTTCGCCCACTGACTGGGCTTTACCGGCCGGTCACCCGCACCAGCGCACTATCGATGCGGGGCACCCCGATTCGTACCGGCCCGCTGTGGCCCCTGTGGTTGACGCTGCAGCACAACGGTTTCAGGCTAGTGTCCAGGCGGCCGCTGATAAACACACGACGGGATCGGAAGCGCGAGCAACAACTCATGATTTGTGATTCTGGTAGGCGAATGGCCAGAGGCGTAGGAACTTTGCGGAGGAGGGTGCAGGCCATCGTGCTCTGGGCGGTGCTGGTGCTCGCCACGGGGTGCGAGTCGAGGACGACATCGTCGACGGCCACGCCGGCGTCCGGGTTGTCACAAATTCGGCAGCGCGGCACGGTCCGTGTGTGCAGTACCGGCGACTACCGCCCGTTCACCTTTCGCGACCCACAGGGCAGCTGGAGTGGGCTCGACATCGACATGGCCAACGACATGGTCACTCGACTGGGAGTCCGGTTGGAGCTGGTGCCGACCACGTGGGCAGGTGTTGTCGATGATCTGGGCGACAAGTGTGACGTGGCGATGGGAGGAATCACCGTCACGCTCGACCGCGCCGAGCGCGCGATCTACAGCGCTCCCTACCTACGTGATGGAAAAGCGGCCATCGTCCGGTGCGTCGACAGATCGAAGTTCCAGACGTTGAGCGACATCGACCGTCCCGGTGTCCGTGTGATCGTGAACCCCGGTGGTACCAACGCCGAATTCGACAAAGGCCACCTCCACGATGCGCACGTGGTGACCTATCCGGACAACAACACGATCTTCGGACAAGTCGCCGACGATGCCGCCGACGTCATGATCACAGACGCCAGTGAGATCCGTTGGCAAGCAAGCCAGAATCCTCGGCTCTGCGGTCAGAGTCTGGACCATCCGTTCACGTTCGAGCAAAAGGCCTATCTCATCACCCGAACCGCGACGGATGTGCAGCAGTGGATGGATCTGTGGCTCAACATTTCACAGAACGACGGAACCTATGCAGCGCTAAGCCAGAGGTACCTCGGTGCGGTAATCGGACCGTGATTGTCGCTCTCGCTCTAACTGGGAAGTGGGATGCCGGTGAACACCGCATCGGGGTCGTAACGACTTTTGGCGGCGATGAGTCGTGTGGTGTTGTCGCCGTACGCGTTTGCGATCTGCTCGTGGTCGTCGGGACCGAGCAGATTGGCGTATCCGCCGGGAAGCGCGTGCGGCGCGAGCGCGTCCGACAACGCCTGCGCCCAGGCCCGGTGAGTGGCGCCGTCGCCGTCCTCCCAGCAGGCGACGATCTCGACGACGAAATGCGGGCGGCGGTTCGCGAACGCGGTCTGGTCCGGGGCGACGCGAGTCGATGCGCCGTGACAATGGTGGATGGAGATAAGGCTGCGCGGCGAGGTCAGTGTCCGCGCGGCCTCGACCAGCGCATCGATGACTTCGGGCGTGTACCCCGCGACCGTGCGGGTGCGAATCGCCCAGCACAGTCCGCGGACACAGCCCACGTCGAACAGGTGCAGCACTTCACCGTAGGCCACGGGCCCGACTTGTGTGGTCAGCGGCGTTCCGAGGGTTGCGAGCAGATCGGCGGCCGCTATGCCGCAACGAAGATCGCCGCTCCAGGTCGGCTGAAGATAGACCGCCGGATTGCCGTCCGGGCCGGACATCAATCCGCTTTGGACGGTCATCACGTCGGGCGCCGTCGACAACAGCTCACCCAGCCCCCGCCACACCGTCGCGGCCTGCGACCACGGAAACATGATGATCCCGCCGATCAACCGGTCCAGTGGATGCAACCGGACGCGCATCGAGGTGACTACGCCGAAGTTGCCGCCACCACCGCGCAGTGCCCAGAACAGCTCCGGTTCGTGAGTCGCGTCGGCTGTGACGATTCGGCCATCCGCCAACACAACCTCGGCGCCGACCAGGTTGTCCGAGGCTAGGCCGAATCGCCCGTTGAGCGGTCCGTACCCCCCGCCGAGCGTCAGGCCGGTCATGCCAACCGCACTGCAGTTGCCGGTGGCGGCAACCAGCCGGTGCGGCGCGACCGCGTCGATCAACTCGGCCGCCGTAACGCCCCCACCCACCGTTGCGATCCGCGCGCTGGTATCGACGGTGACACTTCGCATTCCGGACATGTCGATCACCAGACTGCCGTCGTACGCAGCGCGGCCCGCCCAGTCGTGGCCGCCGCCGAGCACCGAGAGTCGCATCCCGCGGTCACGCGCCACACGGATGGCTTCCTGTACGTCGCGTGGCGACTCGGCCCGCACGATCAATGCCGGACGATGTTGCACTGCCGCATTCCAGATCAACGGCGCACCGTCGGGTACGCGAACCTGGGTGGCGTTAATCCGGCTCGCCAGGTCGTTGGCTGCCACGGTTATCAAATCGGTCGTACTCATCTGTCTCCTATGGGTTGCTGATCACGTCGAACAAGAATGTCGGGGCCGAGGTAACGAAATTGCAATCCGCGCCCTGTGTTCCAGCGGCGCCAGCAATCCTTCTGCGCCATTCGCGGCAGCATCTGCTCCCGTCACACTTGCGACGCTAGGAAGCGATGCGGCCAACGGCGAGTCCGCGCCCATTGATTGGGCGTTTCTCGCTGATTGCTAATTCACGGTCGACACAATCGAGCCACGCATCCCGATGCCGACTCCGTACCGCGGTTGTCAGGCTGGAAAGCTGTTGAGGCCCAGCAGTAGATCGGCGGCGCGCTCACCGATCATAATGGCGGGCGCGTTGGTGTTACCGCTGGTGATCGTTGGCATGATCGAGGCGTCCGCGACACGCAGACCCTCGACGCCACGCACTCGAAGATCGGGCTTGACAACGGCGTTCGGGTCGTCTGCCGCCCCCATCTTGCAGGTGCCGACCTGGTGGTGGTACGTGCCCACCGCCCGCCGGACAAAGTCGCGCAACGCATTTCGGTTCGCAGCTGCGGAGCCCGGAGCCACTTCGCCCTTGCGCCACGGTTTGAATGCCGCCGAAGCTCCTATGTCGCGGCAGATTTCGACCGCATCAACCAACGCTTCGAGATCGTCGGGATCGGCCAATACATTGGGATCCGCCAACGGCGGGTCGCTCGGGTCGGCGGAGACCAGCCGCAGGGTGCCCCGCGCTTTCGGCGCCACCAATCCGGCGGCGATCGTGTAGCCGTGCTCGGGCACCGGGCAGCCATCCGCGGCGTAGGGAACGTGGATGAACAACGGCTGCAAATTCGGTGCTGCTCCTTGCCATCCGCTGCTGCGCGCGTAGAGCTGCGCCTCGAGCAGATTGTTGGCACCGACCGTCAAGGGTTCTTTGGCCTCATAGATGTTGCTGACCAATAGATGATCGTGCAGATTCATTCCGACTGCGGGCAGGTCCACGATCGGGGTGACGCCGACGGATTGCAGATGTGTAGCCGGTCCGATCCCGCTGAGTAGCAGTACTTTCGGTGAGCCCAAGACACCTGCGCTGAGCACTACCTCCGAGATGGCGTACGCACGCCGAAGCCGCTGGCCTCCTAGTGAGTACTCGACGCCCACGGCTTGATCTTTCTCCAGGAGCACCCGATGGACGACGGCGCCGGTGGTCACCCTCAATCGAGGATGAAGCTGCATTGGCGCGACGAAGCTCTTCCACGCACTCATCCGTTCGCCACGGAACGCGGTGATGTGGTTGTATCCGACACCGACCATCTGCCCGGCATTGAAATCGTCGATCCATTTGTGTCCGAGGGCCAATGCCCCCTCCACGAATGCTTCGGAGAGGGGGTGCGGATTGGGGATGGTGGACACCCGTAACGGTCCGGCAGCGCCGTGGTACTCGTCGCCGCCCAATTCATGTGCCTCCGAGCGTTTGAACAACGGCAACAACTGATCCCAGCCCCAACTGGGATCGCCCGTCACCTGCGCCCAACGCTCGTAGTCACTGGCATGCCCGCGTATGTAGATCATTCCGTTCAGTGAACTGCTTCCCCCAAGGACTTTGCCGCGGGGCCAGAACAGCCTGCGATTGTTGGCATGCTGCTGTGGCGTGGTGAACATTCCCCAGTCCTGGGGGCCGCCCAGTAGCATCGGCCAGCCCTGCAATGAGTGAATCGCGGGGTCGGTATCGGCTGGGCCCGCCTCGATGACGTGCACGCTGCGGCCAGCCTCGAGCAGCCTTCGCACGACTACGCTGCCGGCCGATCCAGCGCCGACGACGACATACTCGGTCACATCAGAGGCGTGAACCATCAAGTTGCCCTTCGACGATCTACCAGCAGTGCTTCTGTGCCCTTCTTCGCCGAATATGCGTCTGGCACGTCTATGACGTTAGGAAGTCAGAAGACCAGCGGCGAACCAGCGCCCGCTGAGTGAGCATCTGTCGCTGATCGCCAAGTCACGCAACTGGCACTGTCGTGGCTCCGCCGATATGCGACCGAAACCCTGGGGGAATGGAATCCAAGCTCGTCAAGCGTGTATTAACGCGACGAACCGGATGGGTCGCGACGTTCGACTCTGATAACGGTGCATCGGTTGGCGTTGTTCTTGTTGACGATCTCCCACACGCGCGTCTGGTGGGTTCCATCAGTTGCGATTCTGTGCGCGTTTACCGCGAATCGTTTTGAGCAGAAGTTGATTTCGCATTCCAGCCGCTTACGTCCGTTATGGTGCCGGCCGGGGTGCTTGTCGTTAATGCCGGAGGACGCAACGACATTGCAGCGCAGTTGACGGGCTTTCCGTGGCAGCTGGTGGCCGATCCGGCCGTTGATCTTCCGATGGACCGTGTCATGGAGCCGCAGCGCCAGGAGCACCAGTTGCTCCACTGGAGTCATGTTGTTCATTAGGCCGGGTGCCGGCTCAGCAACATCCCTTCGGCGAGAACACTTTGTCGCCTTGAGATTCCGACTGATCCCGGGGTGCTCACTTCTGCGCGATTCTTCGCCGGGTTCGTGGCTTCACGCCCTTGACGTTAAGAAGCAGGGGGACGAGCGGCCAATGTGTGCCCGCTAAGTGGGTTTTCTGGCTGGGCACCGTTCCACGGTGTACGAAGCAGGCTGGCGATGCGGGCACCCGTGGCCCTGGTGGCGGCCAGCAGTCCAAACGGCGGGCGCGGCCCAGCGACAAGCGTCGACACCGCCGCGGCCGTATCGCCGCCCAGCGGAATCGCTACCGCGACACAACTGATACCCGCCACCACCCCACCGGCATCCACTATCGGTGTCGTGGCGCCCAATGCCTTGAAGGCCCGCGAGGATGCACATTCGGGCGGTACCCGAGCTCCGGGTTCAACCAGGAATCCCACCGGACTGCGACCTTCCACCGCATCCAGGTAAACCGCGTCACCGCCGATCACTGCGGCCAACTGAACCGCAGCCCCGGTGGCGGCAGCGAGTTCGGCGATCGGCCGACGGGCTGCCGCTCGCAATCGGCGCTCCGGGCTCACCCGTGATCCCAGACCCAGCAGGCACGCGCCGAGCCGGTAGCGGGTGCCTTCGCGACTGACCGCCCCAACGGCGATCAACTGCTGCAGTAGTCGACGGACCGTCTCTCGCGGGATCCCGCTTGCGTTCGCCAAGTCCAGCAGCCGCACCGGCTCCAACGCAGCCACGTGATCTAGCAGTTCAAAAGCGCTCTCGATAACGCCGCGGCCGTCATTGCGAAACGAGCCGCCCGCCGCGCCCGCACGCCTACAGCTGGCCATACGACCGGCCAACCGATCCTGAGACTGGTCCACCATCGACCCCTTTATGCTCTGATGCCCACACCAACGTCGCGACATCGCAGAATTCAACGCACAAGCACAGCAAACTATGCCGAATATCGAGGACAAAAAAGGCTGTCCCAGTGCGTGATTTGGGATGACATGTTTCGACGCGGCATCTCAGGCGACGCCGCGGGCCAACGGGATCCGGTACGGCGGCGGGCAGCCCTGCGAGAGGTGCTTGGCAAGCTTTCGTGATTGCTTAGCGACGTAGCCGATCAGCGCGGGGCGGCTCAGCAGACCATGGAAGTACATGCCATCGGCGGCAGGTGACGGTGACAGTGCGACCGGTACGCCATCGGGTGTGAGCACCCCCAAGTGCCCGACCAGCGGATGCAGCCCCGGCCGATAACCCGTCGCGCAGATCACCGCGTCGGGCTGGATCCGGGCCCCGTCGGCCAGCGCCACCTTGGCGCCCTCGAGCTCGCTGACTGCCCCAACCACCTCGACGGATCCGTCGCGCACCGCGTCGACGACCTCGGGGTCGACAACTGTTGGCGCGGCACTCAGCCGGTGGGCTTTCGCGAAGGGGCCCTCGTCTGGAACGGGCAGACCGAATGCTTCGAGATCGCCGAACGCGCGGTGGCGCGCGGCGGCGGCGATCCGGTCGGCAATCCGCGGGGGCAGGTGGAACAACGGAATGGATACCACGTCGTTGGGCAGTCCGCCAGGCCCTTTGCGCGGCAGGATGTTTGGTGGGGTTCGCACTGACAGCCACACCTTGGTCGCTGCGCCTGTGGTCAGGTCATGGGCGATTTCCATGCCCGATGATCCCGACCCGACAACCAGCACGCGCCTGTGAGCGTAGGGCGCCGGATTTCGGTACCGGCTTGAATGCAGCAGCTCGCCGTCGAAGGTGCCGGGCCAATTTGGGATGAAGGGTGTGTGGTCGTAACCCGTTGCCACGATGACGATTCGCGCGTCGAGGTCGCCGTTCGACGTTGTCAACCGCCAGCCCGGGCAACGCCGGTCGATGCGTTGAACCGTGGTGTTGAGCGATAGCTCGATGCCATCCTCGCGCGCATGGCGGTCCAGGTGCGCGACGACTTGGTCACGAGTCGGATAGAGGGGCGTGCCGTTCGGGTAGCGGCGCCCGGGCAGGTGGGAAAACTGTCGACCGGTGTTGAGCCTGAGCCGGTCATACCGACCGCGCCACGACGCCGCCACCGTATCGGCTCGATCGACGATCAACGACCGGATTCCCTTGTCCTTCAGGCTCAGCGCGGCGGCAATCCCCGCTGGGCCGGCGCCGACAATCACAACTGAGCGGTAAGGCATCCGTTGTTACTTCTGGCTTGGTTGGCACGGACTATTCGTGCCAAGCGAAGGGCGCTGCGCCGCTACAGCTGGCGATACTGCAAGCGGCGCGTTGTGTCTGTCCACGCCGACGACGTTAGGAAGCGAGGGGACAAGAGGCGAAACCTGCGCCCACTGAGTGAGCTTTTGCTCGCTGATCACTGATTCACGGTTGATGAAGGGGTCCCTTTGGTCAGGGCGACGCTCAGCCGACGGGTCGCGGCAGCGAGCTGCGCGCCCATATCGGTGACCGCGGCGCCGCTCATCGGCTCGGCGCTGGGCACCAGGCTGAGCATCAGGGCGATGCGGGACTCGGCCTCCAGGATCGGGGAGTCGATATGGCTCACCTCGTAAGTGCGGTCCGGCTCCAGGCTGATCGGGAACCACTCCTCCTGATGGATCAGTTCGTCGGTCAGTTGCTGCGCCAGCTGGCTCAACCGGGTGGAACGCACCTCGGCGCTACGCACGATCTGCGCCAGTTCCCGCAGGCGCAGGTCGGGCAGGATGTGCAGGCCGACCGCGTAGCCACGTTCCTTGGCGGCGGCGAGGGCCTGGCGATAGCGATCGCGCACGTCCCCGGGCAGGGTGGCCAGCCAGCGCTCCCGAGCCTCCGGCCCGGCCCAGGCCACGGTCGACGCCCCATACGGCGGGCGGTGCGGGAATTGGGTGCCGATGGGCATCGGGTTGCCGCCGCCGCGACGGCTGCGGACCTGATCAACGACGGTGGAGTAGTCGTCGCTCATCGAAAAGGCAACGCAGTGCGCGCCGGTCGCGGCGGACAGCTCGGCCATCGCGGAGCGGGCCAGCACCAGGGCCGGGTAGCGACCCGCCGCCTCGCGGCCGAGGCGGACCAGAGCGGGGCCGAGGTGGTAGGTCTTGCGAACCGGGTCGCGCAGCAGCCAGCCGGCCCGGAGCAGCTCGGACAGCATCGAGTGGCAGCTGGCCTTGTGCACGCTCAAGTGCCGCGACACCTCGGCCAAGGTCATCCCCGGGCTGCCGTCACCCGCCAGCTGCTCGAACAGGTTCACGACCCGCTCGGTCTGGGGGGATGGGCGCGGGGCCATGGAGCCAATGGTCGCATAATGCGACTTCTTGCGGTGACATGCGCGACCATGTGACCATTGCCACAATGACAGACCTTCGAGGCAAGGCCGCCGTCGTAACCGGGGGAGCCGGGGGCATCGGCCGGGCCATGGGCAGGCGTTTCGGCCGAGAGGGCATGAAGGTGGTGCTCGCCGACGTCCTGCCCGAACCGCTGGACGAGGCGGCCCGGACGCTTGTGGACGAGGGCATCGACGCGGTCGGCGTGCTCACCGACGTCACCGACTATTCCTCCGTCGAGTCGCTGGCCAAGGAGGCGCTCGATCGCTTCGGCGCGGTCCACGTGGTCTGCAACAACGCCGGCACCGGCGGGGTCTCCGAGGGTTACATGTGGGAACACGACCTGGCGGACTGGCGCTGGGGGATCGACGTCAACGTGCTGGGCGTCATCCATGGCATCAAGGCTTTCGTTCCCATCCTGCTCGAGCAGGGCGACGGGCACGTCGTCAACACCTGCTCGGGCAACGGCGGGTTCGCACCAATCGCCCGCGGGGCCATGGGCGGACCGGCCACGGCTGTCTACCCGATGACCAAGGCCGCGGTGCTCTGTCTGACCGAAAGCCTCTACACCCACCTGCAGATGACCGGGACGCGGGTGCGGGCGCACGTCCTTTTCCCGGGCGGCTTTTTGAACACCGGCATCTGGGAGTCGTGGCGGCACCGCCCGGAGCAATACGCGGCGACGCAGGAACGCCGCACACCCGAGGCGACCCTGGAAAATGTGGTGGCCCGCTTCGAGGCCGCCGGTGCACATGTCGAGTTCACCCCGCTCGAGACGGTCGCCGACCTCGTCGTGGAAGGGCTTCGCGCGGACCGCTTCTGGATGATGGGGCCGCCCACACCGGGCGATCAAGTCGTGAGCAAGAAGGCGGCATCGATCCTCGCCCGCGGCGAGCCCGACTACCTGGTCGACGTCCTGGGCCAGCATGCCGAAAAAACCGAAGGAGGAACACGGTGAGCGCCAACGAAATTCGCTACGGTCCTCGTGCACCCGAGGCGCAAGTCGACCACGAGATCGACGCCACCAAGGCGCCGATCGCCACCGAGGCCATCACCGTCACGTATCTCACCGATCCGGAGATCGTGGCGGCGGTGCTGCCCAAGCCACTGGAGCCGGCGGCCGAACCGCTGGTACGTGTTCAGCTGCAGCGGGTGCAGATAGACGGTAGGCCGCCGTTCGGGTCGGCGGTGTTCTCGGTGACCGCCCGGCACGGCGAACTGGCGGGCGACTATCCCCTCTTCATGCCCCAGTCCACCGAACAGTCTGTCACGGGCGGCCGCGAAACATTCGGCGAGCCAAAGAAACTGGCCCACATCGAGGTGCAGCGCGACGGCGATCGCGTCGCCGCCGCCGTCGACCGGCTGGGCTATCAGCTCATCCGAGTGAACGGCCGGATTACCGGCCCGGCGGAGTCGCCGCCCGATCAGGTGAACACCGAGTTCTATTTCAAGTTCCTGCGGGCCCCCGACGGCGGCGGCATCACCGACCCTCACCTGGTCTACGGCGAATACCACCGGCATTACGAGTTGCTGGAAAACATCGACGGCACAGTCGAATTGGGCGAGTCGCCGCTTGACCCGGTGGCCGACATCGTGATCCGCCAGATCACCTCGATCACCTGGTGCCGCCGGCGCACCATCCAGGTGGGGCGGATCGCGGAGCGGGTGCCGCAGGAGTGGCTGCTGCCGTACGTGCACCAGCGCTACGACGACGTGGCTCTGCTCGCGGCCCCCAGGCCCGAGCCGGCACGGGCCTAGGGCCATGGACCGGTACACGGTCATCTCCGCCGACTGCCACGCCGGCGCCGATCTGCTCGATTACCGCGACTACCTCGATCCGCAGTACCGCGACGAATTCGACGGCTGGGCAAAGGCATACGTCAATCCGTTCGGCGACCTCACCGAGGCCGACGCCGAGCGCAACTGGAACAGCGCTCGACGAAACTCGGATCTGGATGCCGAAGGCGTCGCGGGGGAGGTCATCTTTCCCAACACCGTGCCGCCGTTCTTTCCTCAGGCGAGTCTGGCCGCCCCCCAGCCGGTGGACGCCTTGGAGCTCGAGCTGCGCTGGGCCGGGCTGCGTGCGCACAATCGTTGGCTATCCGACTTCTGCTCGTCGTCGCCCGAGCGGCGCGCCGGGGTGGGCCAGATCTTGCTCGGGGACCTGGACGAAGCCGTCGCCGAGGTAGCGCAGATCGCCAAGTTGGGACTGCGCGGCGGCGTGCTGCTGCCCGGGATCCCGCCGGGCGCAGGCATTCCCCAGCTTTACGCCGAGCACTGGGAGCCGCTCTGGGCGGCGTGCGCGGAGTGGGGATTGGTGGTCAACCACCACGGCGGTAACGCCGGCCCGAACCCGACGGACGGCTGGGGTAGCTCGTTCGCGGTCTGGGTGTACGAGACGCATTGGTTTGCGCACCGCGCGCTGTGGCACCTGATCTTCAGCGGCGCGCTGGATCGCCATCCGGATCTCACCGTCGTCTTCACCGAGCAGGGCGCTGGGTGGATACCGGCGACCCTCGATTCGCTCGACGTGGCGGCGGCCCGTTACGGGCGAGCGAACTCGGCGATCGCCCGATTCGCCGGGCCCACCGCCGGCTCGCTGACGCTGCGGCCCAGCGAATTTTGGGCCCGCCAGTGTTACGTCGGCGCCAGCTTCATGCGGCCCGTCGAGTGCGCCGAGCGCCACCGGATCGGCGTCGAGAAGATCATGTGGGGCAGCGACTACCCGCACATGGAGGGCACAGCCCCCTACACCCGAGAAGCGTTGCGCCACACCTTCAGCGGTGTCTCGGCCGACGAGGTGGCGGCGATGGTGGGCGGGAACGCGGCCGCCGTCTACGGCTTCGACCTCGATGCGCTGGCGCCCCTGGTCGAGCGAATCGGTCCGACGGTGGCCGAGGTCGCCGAGCCGCTGGCGGCCGTGCCCGCCGACGCGAGCAGCACCGTCTTCGAGCCCGACCCCATCCGTACGTGGTAGCGAAAGGACCACCGTGGACCCGTATCTCATCATCTCCGCTGACACCCACGCCGAGCTGCCCACTGAGCAGTATCGCGAGTACATCGACCCGGACTACCGGGAGGACTTCGAAGCCTTCCTCGCCGAGAAGATTGCCGCCGCGGCGCAGGCCGGCGGATTCATCGACGAGGAGTTCGCCGAGCAGTGGTTCGACGAGCACGGAGACGGCATCGCCGGTGGCTGGGACGTCGCCCAGCGCGACCGCGAACTCGACGGCGACGGCGTCGCCGGCGAGGTCATCTTCCCCGACGCCGACGCCGTCACCGGTGTCGCCGGGGCTCCCTTCGGCGCGGGCCTGGGGCAGTCTGGCGACCTCGACCCTGGGCGCGCGATGGCCGGCGCGCGGGCCCACAACCGCTGGCTGGCCGAGCTGTGTAGCCACAGCCCCGAGCGGCGGGCCGGTGTCGCCGTCGTCCCGATCCTGGCGGACGTCGACGCGGCGGTGGCCGAGATCGCTCGTGCGGCCGAGGCCGGGTTGCGCGGCGGCATCATGATTCCGGTGCTTTGGGGTGACTACCCGCCCTACCACGACCGGCGTTACGACAAGGTGTGGGCCGCCTGCCAGGACCTGCAGATGCCAGTTCACACCCACGTCGGTCCCGCCCCGAGTGAGCAGTACGGCCCACACCTGGGTATCTACACGACCGAGGTGCGCTGGTGGGGAGTCCGGCCCCTGTGGTTCGCGTTGTGGGCCGGCGTGTTTGAGCGCTTCCCGAACCTGCGCTGGGGGGCCACCGAGTGCGGTGCCTACTGGGCTAACGATCTGTTGTGGCTGATGGACACCCGGTTCATGCGCGAGCACTCGGCCAAGAAGATGAGCCGTCTGCTGGAGGGCGATCTGACGATGCCGCCCTCGGCGTACTTCGACCGGAACTGCTTCATCGGCGCCACCACCACGGAGCGCAGGGAGCTGGCCCGTCGCTACGAGATCGGCGTTCCAAACATGCTGTGGGGCAACGATTATCCTCACCCGGAAGGAACATGGCCGCATACCCGCGACTGGCTGCGGCGGTCGTTCTGGGACATCCCGATAGAGGAGACGCGACAAATCCTCGGGCTCACCGCCGCCGAGGTGTACAACTTCGATGTCGGTGCCCTCGTTGGTCTGGTCGAGCGCATCGGCCCGACCCCCGAGGACCTGGGACAGGACGATGCGGTGAGCGTGCCCAAGTGGGAGTCGGCCCGCCAGGTCGGACGCCACTGGCTGACCGACGCGGAGCCTATCCCCGACCTCGTGGAGAACTGACGGGTGTCAGCCCGCGGCAGGCGGGCGTGGCATCACCGTCAGCCGGGTGCCGTATGGGGTATGACGCCCGAGGCCCGCGTCGCCGCCGGCATTCCGGGCACGCCGGGTATTCCCGCCCCGACTGCCTCCTCGGTTCCCGGCAGCGTGGTTAAACCGGTGCCTGGCGGGGGCACGGTCATCGCAAACGCCTGCTCGAAGGCCGCCGCGGCGGCCCTGGCCTGCATGGCCGTCTGCTTCGTCTGCTCGGCGGTCGTGTAGAGCCAACCTATGTAGGGGGTGGCGGTGGCCGTCATCGACTCCGACGCGGGGCCGTGCCAGTTCAAGGTGGTCAGGCCCGAGACCACCGATTGGTAGGTCTCGGCCGTGGTAGTCAATTCGGCGGCCAGGGAGTCCCAGCTGCCCGCGGCGGCCAAAAGCGAACCCGAGCCCGGGCCGGTGTACATCCGGGCGGAGTTGATCTCCGGCGGTAATATCGCGAAATCCATTGTGTCACAGCTCCTTATCTTGGCTTGGTGGCGAACCCCCCTTCTTGGCGGCGCAGGAATACCCCGTGTTCGGTTTGCGATGCGCCGGGTGATATCGGACAAATTGGTATCGCGGCCCGGGTTTCCGGGCTGTGACCGCTTATTTTGAGTTCTGGGGCGGACCACGCGAACTGTGCATATCCAGCCACCTTTGCGGTTTCGGTGACTATCTCTGGTGAACCCTATGAATTTCGACTGAGTAAAGATAGGGCTGAACTGCGAAAATAAGATCGCCGATCTTGATTGCCGCGGGCTGAAAGCGACAATGGCTCGACTTACGCGACTATTACCGCCAGCTCGCGGGCAGGTCGATTATGTGGTTGGGACAAAAGTCTTGGGCGCCCTGGGACATGACATTGCGCGCGTTCTCGGCCGACATTTTGGCCCGCAACATCATGAATGCGTATTCGGCTGGCGCATAACCCGATTCGGGGCCGGCCGGATCGTCCATGAGCTGGCAGGCCTCTTTTTCTTTCTCCTGAAGGCTATCGGCGTGGGCGATGCCCGAGCCGAGCAGCAACGACGGGACGACGAGCCCGCCGGCGGCGATCTTCGTCAGGGTCCTCACGGATCTTCACCTTCAGTCGCGCTTCCGACGGCCCAGTGTAAGACGCGGCGTTGGCAGGAATTCATCGAACACGTCTCGGTCATCGCCACCTTTGACCAGAATGGTCCGGGTGCAGGTTGTTCCGCTAGGGCTGGCGTCGGCGGCCGAGGACGTCGGCAAGATCGGTGCCGCACTCCAAGAGGCCAACGCCGTCGCCGCCTCGCGGACCGGCAGCATCCTGCCCGCCGGGGCCGATGAGGTCAGCGCGGCGGTCACGCCGCTGTTCATCAATCAGTCGAGGATCTATCGGGAACTGCTCGCCGAGGGCCAACTGTTCGAACAGCGGTTCGTGCAACTACTGACTGCGGCCGCCGCGTCATACACCGAGACCGAGCAGGCCGCGCTGCAGGCGCTGCGCGACGCGATCGGCGAGCTGGAAGCGCCACTTGCTCCGTTCGCCGCGCTGGCCGAGAACCCGGCGCCCACGAGCATCCCGCCGCTGAACGTGCCGCAGAACAGCTCGGTGGCGCTGATCGTCGGCGGCACCACGTTCCCCCTGCCGGACGGCAAGTACGTCGGCTCCATCATGACGAACTTCTTGGACAACCCCGCGCTGTCGACGCTGACAGGCGCGCTGGGGCAGTCGCTCTACACGCCGGAGCAGTTCTGGCCGTTCACCCCACAACTGGGAAACCTGACGCTGGGCCAGTCGGTTTCGCAGGGCGTGCAATTGCTCAACACCGCCATCAACACCGAACTTTCGGCGGGCAACAACGTGGTCGTCTACGGCACCTCCCAAAGTTCGCTTTTGGCGACCGTCGAAATCCGCAACCTCATGGCCATGGGCAGCCCCCACACCGGCGAGCTGTCGTTCTTCTTGACCGGCAACCCGAACACCCCCGACGGCGGGTTCTTCGAACGTTTCCCCGGCCTGTACATCCCGCTGGTCGACGTGCTGTTCAACGGCGCGACGCCCCCCAACTCGCCGTATCCCACGGTGATCTTCAGCAACCAGTACGACATGGTGACGAACTGGCCGAAGTACGTGCTCAACCCGGTCAGCGATCTGAACGCGTTCATGGGTTTCGCGCTCTTCCACGGCACACACGACTACGTCGACCTGACACCGGGCCAGATCGCCAATGCGATCGAACTGCCGACCTCACCCGGCTACACCGGTGAAACCCGGTACTACGAGCTGCTGACGCAGAACCTGCCGCTCGTCGCGCCGCTGCGCTTGAACCTGCCGGCGCCCTACGGCAACGCCCTGGCCGACCTGCTGCAGCCGGACCTGCGCGTGATCGTCGACATGGGCTACGGGTCGGGCGAATACGCCGACATCCCCACGCCGGCCAGCCTGTTCGAACTGCCGAACCCGTTCACGATCGTCCCTGACCTCCTCAACGGCGCGGTCCAGGGCCCGCAAGCGGCGCTGGTGGATCTCGGGATCCTGCCGCAGTCGATGATGCCGACCGGCTACCCGTTCAACCCGGTGCTCGATCCCGGCCTGAACTTCCCGCTGCCTCAGTCGTCGGTCACGGGCGTCTCGTTGCTGACCGGGTTCGAGGGCCAGCTGATGCGGGCGCTGGGTCTGGTCCCGAGTTGGGATAGCTGAGGCGGCCTGGCCCGATTAGGTTTTTGGGCCCGGTTCGCATTACTCTTGCCCGCGGTTCCTCTTCGACTCGGGAAAGCAGCCATGTCCATACAGCCCACTTTGCGGCGGCCAAACGTGATGCGCAGCAGCGATAGACGCCGGGTCGCTCACCGCCCGCAGTGCCCAACGGTCGGCCAGTGCTTCGACATCGAGGTCAGCCGCGTCGCGGACGGATGGATCGTCCGAATCCCCGAGATCGGTGGGGTCACTCGCGTCAGCCGTAGGGCCGCGGTGGAGCTCGGGGCGCGCAAGTGCATCGCGACCCGCACCGGCATCCCCATCGGGTATGTCGCCGTCTATGTATCGCGCGAGAGCGGTTAACGCCGGGTAGCGGTTGCCGCGACCGTGACCACCCGCCGCAGCCCGTTCCGGGCCGACCTCCTGCAGGGGAAGGTCGCTCTGGTCACCGGCGGGGCAACCGGGCTGGGCCTGGAGGTCGCCCGCGTCCTGGGCAACCACGGCGCCCGCGTTGCGATCTGCAGCCGAAAGGAGCCCAATCTCCAGGCGGCGGTTGCGGCGTTGCGAGAAGACGGCATCGAGGCGGTCTACGGCGTCTGCGACGTCCGTCGCGACGACGAGGTGACGGCCGTCGTCGAAGAGGTGCTGCGAGCGTTCGGCCGGCTCGACATCGTCGTCAACAATGCCGCCGGAAACTTCCCCGTGCCTATCAGCGGCCTGAGCACGAATGGATTCAAGGCCGTCGTGGACATCGACCTGCTGGGAACGTTCAACGTGTCGAAGGCGGCGTACGACCTCTGGCTGCGCGATCATGGCGGCGCGGTGGTGAACATCAGCGCCGCAATCCAGTACCGCGGCATGGCCCTGCAGGCGCACGTCGTGTCGGCCAAGGCCGGCGTCGACGCGTTCAGCCGCGCCTGCGCGATCGAATGGGGTCCCGACGGGGTACGGGTGAATGTCGTTGCCCCGGGCGCGATGTCGGGCACCGAAGGGGTGAAGCGGATCTCCAGTGACAACGAGCACCGCACCGCCCAGAACCCGCTGCGGCGCGCCGGTTCCACCACCGAGGTCGCCGAAGCCGTGCTGTTCCTGGCCAGCGACGCGGCGTCCTACGTGACGGGTGCCGTCCTGGTTGTCGATGGCGGCGGTTGGCTCACCGCCAGCGGGGTGCCGGATCTGCCCGGCTATCACTGAGACGGATTCACATCTTCACGGTCAGCGGCCAGACGTTCCAGATCTCGTCGCAGTACTCCGTGATGGCGCGATCCGACGAGAACTTGCCGCTGCGCGCGGTATTCAGGATCGACATCTTCGTCCACGAGTCCGTGTCCTGCCACGCGGTGCTGACCTGCTCCTGGCAGGCGACGTAGGAGGCGTAGTCGGCGCACACCAGGAACGGGTCGTCGTAGCGAAGGTTGTCCACCAGCGGCCGGAACACCTCGGTGTCGCCGTGCGAAAAGGTCCCGTTCGCAATCAGATCCAGCACCGCGCGCAGCTCGTCATTTCCAGCTTGGGGGCCGTCGATGTAATCGGACGGACGGTACCCGTTCTCCTTGACTGCCTGAACCTCCTGTTCGGTCAGGCCGAACAGGAAGAAGTTCTCCGCCCCGACCTCTTCGCGCATCTCGACGTTGGCGCCGTCGAGCGTGCCGATGGTCAGGGCGCCGTTGATCATGAACTTCATGTTCCCCGTGCCTGAGGCTTCCTTGCCGGCGGTGGAGATCTGTTCGGACAGGTCGGCGGCGGGGTAGATCATGTGGGCGTTCTGCACGTTGAAGTTCGGCACGAATGCCACTTTGATGAACCGGTTGACGTCCGGGTCGGCGTTGACCGTCTCGCCGACGGCGTTGATCAGCTTGATGATCCGCTTGGCCATGAAGTAGCCGGGGGCGGCCTTACCGCCGAAAATGAAGGCCCGCTGGGGAATCGACAGGCCGGGGTTGCACTTGAGCCGGTGATAGAGCGCGACGATGTGCAGGACGTTGAGGTGCTGGCGCTTGTACTCGTGGATGCGCTTGACCTGCACGTCGAACATCCAGTCCGCGCTCAGCTCCACGCCCGCCACCGAGCGGATGTACTTGGCGAGGCGCGCCTTGTTGTTGCGTTTGATGTCGTGCCATTCCCGGCGGAAGGCCGCGTCGTCGACGAACGGCTCCAGCCCGCGCAGGCGGCTCAGGTCGGTCAGCCAGCCGTCACCGACGGTGCGGTCCAGCAGCTCGCGCAGCCCGGGGTTGGCCAGGGCGAGGAAGCGGCGCGGCGTCACGCCGTTGGTCTTGTTGCTGAACCGCTCCGGCCACAACTCGTAAAAGTCTTTGAGCACACTGGATTTCAGCAACTCCGAATGCAGTGCGGCGACGCCGTTGATGGCGTGGCTGCCCACGGTCGCGAGGTGCGCCATCCGGACGTTCTTGCCGCCGTCCTCACCGATCAGCGACATCCGGCGGACCCGGTCCTCGTCGCCGGGGAATCGGGCGCGCACCTCGTCGAGGAATCGGCGGTTGATCTCGTAGATGATCTCGACGTGCCGCGGCAGCGACTCGGAGAACATCTCCAGCGGCCAGGTCTCCAGCGCCTCGGGAAGCAGGGTGTGGTTGGTGTAGCCGAAGGTGGCAACCGTGATGTCCCACGCCTCGTCCCAGTCCAGCTGGCGCTCGTCGACCAGCAGCCGCATCAGCTCGGCGACCCCGATCGAGGGGTGAGTGTCGTTGAGCTGCAGGGCGAATCGCTGGGGGAGTTCGCGCACGCCCGCGTCGGCGAGGTCGTCCATGATGTGCAGCACGTGCTGCAGTGAGCACGACACGAAGAAGTACTGCTGCAGCAGGCGCAGCCGCTTGCCCGCCTCCGGCTCATCGTTGGGGTACAGCACCTTGGTGACGGTTTCCGACGTGACCTCGTCCTCGACCGCCTTGTAGTAGTCGCCGGTGTTGAAGGCCTCCAACGCGAACGACTTGACGGCCCGCGCGCTCCACAGCGTCAGCACGTTGCAGGTGTTGACGCCGTAACCCTGGATGGGCGTGTCGTAGGCGACGCCCTTGAGCAGCCGGCCCGGCACCCACCGGGCGCGGTCGTTGCCGGCGTCATCGGTGTAGTGCTCGGCATAGCCGCCCCACTTGACCAGGTAGTTGACGTCGGGTTTGGCTATCTCCCAAGGGTTTCCGCTGTCGAGCCAGTTGTCCGTCTGCTCGACCTGCCAGCCGTCGTGGATCTCCTGGTCGAAGATGCCGAACTCGTAGCGGATGCCGTAGCCGATCGCCGGTCGCTCCAGCGTGGCGAGCGAGTCGAGGTAGCACGCCGCGAGCCGGCCGAGGCCGCCGTTGCCCAGCCCCGGTTCCTCCTCGCAGGCCAAGATTGTCTCGAGATTCTGTCCCATCGCCGCCAGCGCCGTCTTCGCCGCCAGCTCCATGTTGAGGTTCAGCAGGTTGTTGCCCAGCTGCGGGCCCATCAGGAATTCGGCCGAAAGGTAGCAGGTCACCTTGCGGCCGAGGTCGAGCGAGGTCTGTGTCGAGGCCACCCGGCGGTCCTGCATGCGGTCGCGCACGGCGAGGGCCAGCGCCCGGTAGTAGTGTTCCGGCCGCAGCGCGGCGGCCGGACGACCAACCGAGTAGCGCAGGTGGTCGGTGATTGCCCGCTGCAGCGCCGCGGCACCCATCCCGGTGCGGGAGTGCTCGGCCAGGTCGGCCCGCGTCGGGCTGGGGGAACTTCCGTCGGAGGGCGTCTGCTCGACATCGGTCATCGTGGGTCCTACTCGCTAGGGGTGGGCGGCAGGTGTGTCAGTGTGGCAGCGGTGTTTGCACATCAGGCGCGCAATTGAAGGCCGTTGCGTAAACACAACCTCACAGGCCGGTGACGAAATGGCGTTCGATGGGCGCCGGCTCAGGCATGTCGGACGTCGCCCTCGTGACCCGCGCGGCGACGGCCGTCGCGTCTCCCAGAATCGGCACGACGGGATCCTAGGCGCAGAATCCTGAACCATGGACCAGTCCCAGCTGCCGTTGTCGTCGGCCGGTGCCCGCTGGCTGATCGCCGCGGCCGTCCTCGGTTCGGGCATCGCGCTGCTGGACGGCACCGTCGTCAACGTCGCGCTGCCGGCCATCGGGCGCGACCTGGGCGGGGGTTTGACCGGTCAGCAGTGGGTCCTCGACGGGTACCTGCTGACGCTGAGCGCGCTGCTGCTCACCGGGGGCGCGGCGGGCGACCGCTACGGCAGGCGGCGGGTCTTCATCGCGGGGCTGGTCGTCTTCACCGCGGCCTCCGTCGTCTGCGGCCTTGCACCGACGGTCGGCTGGCTGGTCGGCGCCCGGCTGGTGCAGGGCGTCGGCGCGGCGGCGCTGGTTCCGGGCAGCCTCGCCCTGATCGACGCCGGCATCACCGATGACGACCGGGGGCGCGCCGTCGGGATTTGGGCGGGCATGTCCGGCGTGACGACGGCGCTGGGTCCGTTCATCGGAGGCTGGCTCGTCGATGCGGCGTCGTGGCGCTGGGTGTTCTTCTTGAACGTCCCGCTGGCCGTGGCGGTGGTGTGGATCGCCGCCCGGCACATCCCCGAATCTCGCGACCCGGCCGCGCGGGGCCGCCCGGACGTCCTCGGGACCGCCGCCATCACGGTCGGGCTGTCCGGGGTGATCTACGCGCTGATCGAGGCGCCCACGCGCGGTTGGACATTCGTCACGGCGACGGCCGCCGTCGTCGGAACGGCGGCGCTGCTTGCCTTTCCGGCGATCGAACGACGCGCGGAATCGCCGCTGCTGCCGTTGCAGCTGTTGCGGTCCCGGCAATTCACCGGCGCCAACCTCACGACCCTGGCCGTCTACACCGCCATCGGCGGCGCGCTGTTCCTATTGGCCCTGCAGTTGCAACAAAGCCTGCACTACTCCGCGCTTGCGGCGGGGCTGGCGATGATGCCGATGACGATCATCATGCTGATCGGCTCGCCGTGGGCCGGCGCGCTCGGGCAGCGGGCGGGGCCGCGACTGCCCATGACGGTCGGCCCGCTGATCGCCGCGGGCGGCTTGGCGTTGATGGCCCGGATCGTGCCCGGGGCGACCTATCTCGGCGCGGTGCTGCCCGCCGTGGTCGTTTTCGGCGTCGGGCTGGCGATCACCGTGGCGCCGTTGACCGCGGCCGTTCTCTCCGCGGTCTCCGATACGTACGCGGGCACCGCCTCCGGCGTCAACAACGCCATTGCGCGCCTGGCCGGGCTGCTGGCCGTCGCGGTGCTGCCGGTTGCGGCCGGCATCAGCGCCGGTCCCGGGCAGCCGCTCGGTCCCGGGTTTTCGGTGGCGATGATCATCACGGCGGCGGTATGCATGGTCGGCGCGATCATTGCGGCCCTGACCGTCCGCACCGGCGCGGACTACGCCCATCAGATGGTGCCGGGAATCAACCACGCGTGCCAAGACCCGTGCACTCGGGTGCGGCCTAGGTAGGTACTGCAGAAAGCGCTTCGGCGATCTCGCTCTCGTCGTCGTCCTTCATCGGGTTCGCGATGGCGCTACCCTCGCTGATGCCGAAATGCGCGTGCAGCCACACCAGCCAGTTGGGCGACCACCAATTCCACCGTCCCATCACGTGCATGAACGCCGGCAGCAGCACCATGCGCACCAGCGTGGCGTCGGCGGCGACGGCCAGCGTCAGGCCTACGCCGAACATCCGCATGAACGAGACCTGCGCGGCGATCAACGCGGCGAACGAAATCGACATCACCAGCGCCGCCGCCGTCACCACCCGACCGGTGCGGGCCACGCCGAGCGCGACGCTTTCGTCGTTGTCGGCGCGAGTACGCCCCGAGGTGAGCCAGAATTCACGGATGCGGGAAACGACGAACACTTCGTAGTCCATGGACAAGCCGAAGGCAATGCAGAACAGCAGCACCGGCATGTTGGCGACCAGGGTTCCGGTGGAAGTCGTTCCAAGCCCGCCGAGATGGTGGTCCTGGAAGATCCACACCATCGCACCGAAAGCCGCGGTGAGTGAGAGCACGTTGAGGACAAGAGCTTTGAGCGGCATCACCACGCTGCCGGTCAGAAGGAACAGCAAAACGAACGTGACGGCGGCGATCAGGCCCAGCACCAGCGGCAGCCGCGATGTGATCGCGTTGACGCTGTCCCGATTGGTTTGCGCGGTCCCGCCGAACTCGACTGACCTCCCGCCGGGGGCTGGGACATGGTGCAGGCGACGCAGCTGGGCCTCCGAACGGTCCGAGAAGAGCGGCGCGATGGTCCTGACGGTGAGCAACGCGCTGCCCCGAGACCGGCCGGTCGGCGCCGAGGGGGGCGCGACCAGAACTCCGCCCGCGAAGGTGCCTACCGGACCCGAGACCGCCGACACGTCGGGCACCCGCGACAGATCGGCTGAGTACCTGGCGATTTCGGAGTCCGGCACGCCGTCGACGTCGGGGATGACGACGCTGACCGAGGTGGCCGAGTCGTTGGCGAAGTCGCTGCGCAACTGATCGCCGACCTGACGAGACGAAGCGGAGTTCGGCAGCACCCGGTCATCGGGGAATCCCCACCGCACCCCGAGGAACGGCATACCGACCAGCAACAACAAGCCGACTACGCTCAATCCGATGGGAATCGCACGCCGGATGACGAATTTCGTTGAACGATACCAGAATTCGGTCTCTACGGACGGCCGGGCCGGCGCTGTCCGGCCGCGCACGCGGCGCACCAGCTTCCGAACGTCCAGCGCGTTCAATCGATCCCCGAGCAACACGATGGCTGCGGGCGTAACGACCACCGCCGCGATCGCGGTGAACGCGACCGTCGCGATTCCCGCGTAGCCGAACGACTTCAGAAAGTGCATGGGGAACAGGATCATTGCGGCCATCGACAGCGCGACCGTCGTGGCCGAGAACAACACCGTGCGGCCCGCGGTTGCCATGGTGAGGATGAGCGCTTCGTCGGGGGTTGCGCCGCCAGCCATCTCGTCGCGGAACCGGCTGACGATGAGCAACGTGTAGTCGATCGCCAGGGCCAGTCCCAACGCCGTGCTGAGGTTGAGCGCAAAGATCGACACGTCGGTGGCGAACGCGATCAAGCGCAGCACCGCAAGCGCGCCCAGGATCGACATTCCGCCGATTGCGACCGGCAAGGCGGCGGTGAACATGCCGCCGAACACCCAGACCAACACGATGAAACTCAGCGGAATGGCGATCGCCTCCACCACCAGCACATCGCGCTGCGCTTGCTCGGTGATCTGCGCATTGACCATCGCGACCCCGCCTGATTGCACGGTGACACCGTTGCGGTCATGCGCGAACCGCTCCGACAGCGCAGCGGCGTACTTCTGTGAGTCGGTTTCTCCGCCATTGATTCCCGCGACGATCAGCCCGGACCTGCCATCTTTGCTGACCAGCGAGGCGGCGGCGGCCGGCGGTGCGGTCCATGCCGAGGTCACGTTGGTGACATGCGCGGACCGGCTGAGCTGATCAGCGATATCGGTGCCGACCGCGCGGGCCGCCGCGCTCGTGACGCCGTCCCGGTCGGAAACGACGAACAGCAACTGCACGTCGCCCTGGCCGAACTTGTCGGTCAGAAGCTTTGCTGCCCTTGCTGATTCAGAGGTGGGGTCTTGGAGGCCGCCAGCCGACAGACTCTTGGCGACCGGCATGCCGAAGACGCCCGCGGCCACCAGAAGCAGCGCTGCGATCGCGATGGTCCGCCTGGGGGCGACGATCGCCAGCCGTGCGATGCGGCCAAGCAGCGCGCCCCGATGCACCCGGGTGGTCGCGTGCTGCTCAGTCCGAGGAGTCGCGATGGAGGATCGCTCGATGCTGCAGGTCACGTGGACCACCCGCCTTTGAAAATCCCGATCTCAACACTCGGTGACTTTTGTCAACAATGGGTGACTTGAAGGCTACGCGCGGTATGTCCGCGAAGTCAACAGCGGCTGACATACAGTTTGAGGATGAGCACCAAAAGGCCTCGAAATGCGGCACAGACGCGCGCCGACATCCTCGCCGCGGCGCGCCGGCGTTTCGCCGAGGAAGGTTTCGAACGCACCACCCTGCGCGCGATCGCGGCCGACGTCGGCGTGGACGCGGCTCTGGTGATCCGCTACTTCGGGAGCAAGCAGGACTTGTTCGCCACGGCCACGGAATTCAAGATCGAGCTGCCGGACCTCACCGGGGCGGATCCGGACGAGATCGCGGACATGCTGCTGCCGCGCTATTTCGCGGTGTGGGAAGACGATCAGTCGTTCCTGGCGTTGCTGCGCGCGGCGATGACAAGCCGGGTGGCAGCGGACACGCTCAATGAAACTCTGGCCAATCATGTCGCGCCGACGCTGAGGGGCGCGGCGCCGGACCATCACCTGCAGCGGATTGCGTTGACGGACGCCTTCGTCATCGGGCTGGCCGCGACGCGATCCGTGCTCGCCACACCGATAGCCAACCTCAGCCGGGAAGAACTCAGCCGCTGGGCCGGCCCGGTCTTTCGGATGCTACTAACTGGGCCGGCCCCGTCGTAAGATCGCGTTGGCCGTAATGGAGCGCCACCCGTCTCGATGTGTGGGGTTGGGGCACAGCGGTTTCCGAATAGATTTCGAACATGCTGGATTTCGACGGACGCAAGGTGTTCGCCGTGACCGCCGGGAGCGGCGAGCCGGTGCTGCTGCTGCACGGCTACCCGCAGAGCGCGTCTTGCTGGCGTCGCCAGATCGCGGCGCTGGCCGAGAACCATCACGTCGTCGCACCCGACTGGCCCGGATTCGGCCGGTCCGATCCTCCGTCGACGCCGCCGACGTACGACAACGAGGTCGAGCGCATCGAACGGTTCGTGCGGCGGTTGGGATGGGAACGGTTCAACCTGTGCGCGCACGATTACGGCGGCTTCATCGGGCTGGGCTACGCCATTCGCCACCCCGACCGGGTGCAACGGCTCGCGCTCTTGAACACCCGCGCGCATGGCATCTTCCGGCCGTGGTTTTACCGGTTCTCGTTGGGGGAGCACCGGATCGCGACCGACCCCGTGTTGGCCGCGGCGGCGCGGCGGCTGCCGTTGGCCGCGCTGCACCACCTCGCCCTGACCCGTTACCGAAAACTCGGCTGCTTCGACACCGCGCTGGAAGCCGAATACCTGGGCTGGATGAGGACACCGGAAGGCCGGCGCACGTTTTGGGAATTCTTCGCCCAGTACCCGGTTCCCGCCGTGCCATGGCTGGCGGACGGGTTGGCGGCCATCGAGTGCCCGGTCTCGGTGATCTGGGGGGACCGCGACCCCTATATCCCGTTCGACACCGCTCGCGAACTGGCCGACCGAATTCCCCACGCCGGGCTGGTTCGCGTGCGCGGCGCCGACCATTACGTCATGGAGGAACGCCCGCGCGAGGTGACCGACGCGCTGCTCGGCCTGCTGAAGACGGCGCCTGTCCCTAACCGGTGACGGTCAGCTGGTCGTCGCTGCTGGCCCACGACCGGGCGAAGACGTCGATCGGCACCTGTTCATCGCGGCCCTCCTCGATGCCGCTGTCGTTGAGGTGCACGACGCCGGCCGCGGTGTCGACTCCGGTGACCACGACGGCGTGGTTGGCTTCCGGTTGGCCGTCGGGGGTCTTGTCCTCGACGGGCTCGCGCCAGATGACTTCGGAGTTGACCCCGACGATCACCTTGCGTCCCTTGGCCAGATCCTGCTCTAGCGCTGCCATCCCCGTGGGGATACCGGTTTTTGCCGCGCTCTCCTCGTCGGTCGAGACGGCGTGGACGCCGTAGTGCGCGAGCAACGCCGGCTCGTCGTCGAACGACGTGCCGCTGTCGGGCTTGCGCTTCTTCGGCTTGGTGTAGATGGGCCCGGGGTGGACTGTGCTCGGCGTGGACTGCGCCAGCTTGACGATGGCCTGCTCGGCGGGCGGCTTGCCGGTCAGTTCACCGATCACGTCGGCCACCGCCATTTCCACGCAGTCGTCCTCATACCCCTGGTAGCGCCAGAACGGGGCCGCCGCCGCCGGGTTGCCGTAGAGCGTGCCCTCGCCGCGAGGCGGACCGGGCGTGGCCTGCGCGGTGCCCGCCGCGAGGCCCAGCGCGGCGGCCCCGGCCAGCATGGCGACGGCGGCGGCGCGGGCCGCGGTGGCGATGCGGACGATCATGCCGTGAATGTCTGAACGGACCGCTGCGGCGTTACTTGTGGCTCGACGACTTCTTGGGGTGGGCGGCCTGCGCCTCGTCCTCGACGGCGTCCAGGTGGCTGTTGTGGGCGGCCTGCCAGTGCTGATCGGCCGCGTCCTGCAACCGCGCCGACGAGCCGGGTTCCATGGCGGCGCGTTGGTAGGTGTTGGCCGTTCTCTCGTGCACGCGCGCCACCTCCTCGTGCCGTCTGGCGGCGGCGGGCGCTCGATGGGCTGCGACCGTAAGGTATGCGTCGTGACGAACACTGTGGAACGTCGGCTTGCCCACTATTCGCCCGCCGTGCTGAGCCTCTTTCGTCTCGTGTACGGCCTGCTCTTCGCCGCGTGTGGCTCGATCATCCTGTTCGCCTGGCCCGTCCATCCGGCATTTGCCGTCGAGGCCGGATCCTGGCCCGGCTGGTACGCCGGTCTGATCGAATTTGTGACGGGCCTGCTGATCGGGGCCGGATTGTTCACCCGCGCCGCGGCTTTCATCGCGTCGGGGCAAATGGCGGTCGCCTATTTCTGGATGCATCAACCGAAGGCGCTCTGGCCCGTCGGGGATCCACCGGAGGGCAACGGTGGACTTCTGGCGATCCTTTTCTGCTTCGCTTTCTTCCTGCTGGTCTTCGTGGGCGGCGGGAGCTATTCGGTCGACGCCCTACGCGCCGGACGCCTTACATCTCGCAGTGGGGGTGTGGTTCGGGGTCGAAGCACGTGACGGTTCCATAGGGGCACCGGGGCAGGTAGATGCCGCCGCCGTTGCGCCAGCCCTTGCGGACCAGCTTCCTGGCCAGATAGCGCGACGCCGTCAACGCCTTGGCTTTCTCCGGCGCGGGGTAGAGCCGCGGGTTGTCGTAGGCGTCGTAAATGTCTTCGGCGAGCGCGTCGATGAGTTGGATGACCTCTCGGGGTGTGGCCATGCTTCATCAGGTTCCCGTTCGGATGACCAGGGAATCTTGTCATTGACAGGCCGCCCGTTGATAATGGCATTCTCTGTACCGGAGAAGACGTTTCCCGGTGTCGAGGGTGCTGGAGGGTTGGTCGAGTGGGCGCAGAGCCACGGTGCGACGGGATGGTCGCCCTTGTCACCGGCAGCAGCCGGGGCCTGGGTAAGGCGATCGCCGCGCGTCTCGCCGCGCGCGGCGCCACGGTGGCGCTGACCGCCCGCACGCTCGAGCCCGATGCCAAGTACCACGGATCGCTGAGCCAGACCCGCGACGAGATCGTCGCCGCCGGCGGCCGCGCCGTCGCGATCCAGGCGGACCTTTCGGCATCCGAGGAGCGCGAAAGGCTGTTCGCGGAGGTGGTGAGCGCCGTCGGCGCCCCGGACATTCTGGTCAACAACGCCGCGGTCACCTTCCTGCGGCCGCTCGACGAGTTTCCCGAACGGCGGGCCCGGCTGATGATCGAGATGCACGTGCTCGGCCCGCTGCATCTGAGCCAGTTGGCGATCCCCGCCATGCGCGAGCGCGGGCGGGGCTGGATTTTGAACGTGACGTCGGTGGGCGGCGACCTGCCGCCGGGACCCCCGTTCTCGGAATTCGACCGGACCGCGGGATTCGGCGTCTACGGGACGGCCAAGGCCGCGCTCAACCGGCTCACCAAAAGCCTTGCCGCCGAACTGTACGACGACGGCATCGCCGTCAACGCCGCCGCGCCGTCCAACCCGGTCGCGACCCCGGGGGCCGGCACCCTGGACCTGGCCAAGACCGACACCGAGGACATCGAACTCATCACCGAGACCGCCCTGCGGCTGTGCACCTGCGACCCGAAGACCGTCACCGGGCGCATCGCGCACACCCAGCCCTTCCTGGCGGAAGTTGGCTGGTCGAAGCCGGCCGGTTAGTGGCCGAGCTCGACCTCCACGAGCTGCGGGGGCGACTCGCGGCCGCAGGCGTTGCCGATCTCGCGCCGCTGGCCGGTGGCGCGTCCAGCCTGTCGTTTCGCGGTGAACGCGACGGCCGTGCGGTGGTGATCAAAGTCGCCCCGCCCGGCGTGGAGCCGGTGGCGCACCGCGACGTGCTCCGTCAGGCGCGGGTCATGAAAGCGCTTGCGGGCAGCCCGGTTCCGGTCCCCGAGGTGCTGTGGGAGGACGCGGGGGACCCGCCGGGCGTCCCGCCGCTGTTCGTGATGTCGTACGTCGAGGGCGACTGCGTGGAGCCTCTTTTCGACGGTTGCCCGCCGGCGGTCGATCTGGCCGGGCGCTACCGCGAGGCGTGCCGCGTCATGGCCGCCCTACACCGGCTCTCACCGATCGATGTGGGCCTGGGCGGTGAACCCGTCGTCGATCCGGTCGCCGAGGTTCAGCGCTGGTGCGACACGCTGCGGACGGTCGACGCGGCGTTGGTGCCAGGCTGGCCGGTGGTGCGGGACGCGTTGCTGGCCGGCGCGCCAAAGCCCATGGGTCCCAGCGTGATTCACGGCGACTTCCGGTTGGGCAACCTGATGGCCGTCGGCGCCCGGATCACCGCGGTGATCGACTGGGAGATCTGGTCGATCGGCGACCCGCGAATCGATGTGGGCTGGTTTCTGATCAACTGTGACCCGGACACCTACCGACGCGTTCGGGCCTCCGGCGTGGCGCCCCCGACCGGCGAGCTGGCCGAGACGTATCAGCGCGAGTTGGGTTGCGAGGTCCGCGATCTGGGCTGGTTCACCGCGCTGGCGTGCTTCAAGTCGGCCGCGACGTGGGCGCTGATCGTCAAGCACAACCGCCGACGGCGTTCTCCGCGAGCGGAATTGGAGGCGATGGCGTCGACGCTGCCGGGATTGCTGGAGCGCGCCCGGTCACTGCTGGACTAGCAGCAGGGCCGCGCCGCGTTCAACGGCATTTGATGTACAGATTTTGGCAATACATGCCGACGCCATCCCAATTCGCTTCCGATGGGCGACCCCGATCGGCCGGATTTGAGAACAACGATGGCGACTGTGTGAATAAAGTCTGGGTCAACAATTGCTCGATCGGGGGCGCCGGGGGCGGAGCGGGGTCCGGTTGGGCTTGGGCTGTGCCGGTGGCGCCGGCGAAAGCCACGAGGCTGATCGAACCGGCCAGCAGTCCGCGAGCCCACGTGCGAAACGTCATGGCCGCTCCCTCCGCCGTCTGCACCAAATTATTGGCTATGCCAGGGTGAACCGCCAGCGGCAAATCCACATCGCGCAACAGTTACAAACGCACAACAACTCCGGTTGGTTGCCCAGCAAATTGTGCGACCCGCCCCGCATCGCGCCTACGGTGTCGCGCGTGGGGCCGATAACGGTGGTCGTTCGCCGCGCTGCGGTCGTCGCCGTTTGCCTGCTCATGCTGGTGATGACGGCGCCACAGACAAGCGCCGACCCCGACGCCGAACCCGCCGGTGCAACCGCAGCGCCGCCGGTCGATGGCGCCGTGCCGTCGAATCCTCCGGCGACGCTGAACACTCCCGACGGCTGGATCATGGGCCTCGGAGCGAAGGACGAGATGCAGGTTCCGGTGGCGCCGCTGACCACCGCGCTCTCGTCGCGCGAATACCTCGCAAGCGGGATATACGTCGGGTCGCTGGTCGGGCCGGAACAGCCCCGGGGCATCCTCGAGGTTGGTTACGAGATCGGCTGCGGAATCGATATGAGCACATCCGATGGCGTCACGATAGGCGGTACCGCCGGCATCACGCCGGGCGTGACCGGACCGGTGACCGGTGTCCCGGGGGATGTCCTGCCGCTGGTGGTAGCCCCGATCGCCGGGGTGCTCAACGTGGGGCTCAAGCCCGGACTGGTGATCGTAGTTCCGGTGGTGAAGAAAGAGTTCAAAGGGCCAAGCCCGTGGGTGATGGTCAGCAACTTCCACGTCAAGATCGACGGGTGCGTGGGCCAGTCGTTCATCCGCTCCTATGCGGTTCTCACCCGGGTGACCGATCAATCTGACGTGGTGCTGTCCTACGTCGGCGTCACCAAAGCCGTCTAGGCGCGGGGGATGCCCGCCAGCTTGTCGGCGAACTTCGCCTCGGCGGCCGCCCGCAGCCGCAACAGGTGTTCGGAGGGGAACAGGTCGGGCGCCGGCGGGCGGTCTTTCAGCAGCAGGCGGGCCAGCGTCACCTTGTGGACCTCGGTGGGACCGTCGGCGAGGCCGAGCACGAACGACTCGACCAGATACTGCACGAAGGGCATCTCGTGCGTGGTGCCCAGCGACCCGTGCAGCTGCAGCGCCCGCGACGACACGTCGTGCAACACCTTCTGCATCATCGCCTTGACCGCCGAGATGTCGGCCCGCACCGCCTTGTAGTCGTTGAATTGGTCGATCTTCCAGGCGGTTTGGAGGGTCAACAGCCGGAAGGCCTCGATCTCCATCCACGAGTCGGCGACCATCTCCTGGACCAGCTGCTTGTTGGCCAGCACCTCGCCCTGGGTGTAGCGCGACACCGCCCGCTCGCAGATCATGTCGAAGATGCGGCGGACCAGCCCCACCGTGCGCATGGCGTGATGAATTCGCCCGCCGCCCAAGCGGGTTTGGGCGACGACGAACGCGCCGCCGCGCGGGCCCAGCATGTGATCCGCGGGCACGCGCACGTTTTCGTACCGGACGTACCCTTCACGCCCGCCGCCCACCGGCTGATACCCCAGCCCGACGTCGCGCAGCACATTGATGCCCGGGGTGTCGCCGGAAACGACGAACATCGAGTAGCGCTGGTACGGCGGTGCCTCGGGGTCGGTCATCGCCATCACGATGATGAACGACGCCATCGACGCGAACGACGAAAACCACTTCTCCCCGTTGATGATCCAGTGGTCGCCGTCGGGCACAGCAGTGGTGCGGAATACCTTGGGGTCCGCGCCGCCCTGCGGCTCGGTCATCGAGAAGCAGGACACGATGCGGTTGTCCAGCAACGGCTCGAGGTAGCGCGCTTTGAGCTCGGGCGTGCCGTAGTGCGCGAGGATCTCGCTGTTGCCCGAGTCGGGCGCCTGCGAGCCGAAGACGATCGGTGCGCATTCTGAGCGACCCAGGATCTCGTTGAGCAGCGCCAGTTTCACCTGGCCGTAGCCCGGCCCGCCCAGGTGCGGACCGAGGTGGGTGGCCCACAGCCCGCGCTCCTTCACGATCTCCTGCAGGGGCGGGATCAGCGCCTGGCGCACCGGGTCGTTCAGGTCATGAGACTCCTTGACGATCAGGTCGATCGGTTCGCACTCGCCGCGCACGAACTGCTCGACCCACTCCAGTTGTTCGGCCCACTGCGGGTCGGTGGAGAAGTCCCACGACATCCGTCGTCCCCTCTCTTGTCACTGCCACTTCTTTCGGCGTGCGGCCGCTTCCTCGGTCGCGTGCGAGATCACCTGATTGCGGTTCTCCAGCTCCAGCGCCGACGAGAGGCTCGCCGCGTCGGTATTCACCTGCAGCGCACGCTTTGTCAGCTGCACACCGAGCGGGGCCAGGCCGGAGATCAGCCCTGCCAACTCGGTCGCGCGGTCGAGCAACCGATCGGGTTCGACGATCTCGCTGACCAGGCCGCGCCGATCGGCCTCGGTCGCCGAGACCGTGCGCCCGGTGAGCATCCAGTCCGCCGCGACGCTGGTGCCGACGATGCGGGGAAGGTGGTAGCTCATGCCCATCTCGGCGCCGGACAGCCCGAGCAGGATGGCGGCATTGCCGAACGAGGCTTGCGCCGAACAGATCCGGATGTCGGCGGCCAGGCACAGCGCCAGCCCCGCACCGACGCACGGGCCGTTGACCGCGGCGATCACGGGCTGCGGCAGGGCGTGAATGCCCTCGGCGAGCGCGGCCATGCCCTCCTGGAAGCGCATCCGGTCCAGGGCCGGGGCGGTCGCCTCCGGCACATTGGGCCCGAAGTCGCGCATGTCGATCCCGGCGCAAAAGCCACGACCGGCGCCCGTGAGCACGACGGCCCGCACCGACCGGTCGCCCGCCAAATCGCCGAGGACCCCAACCAATTCGGTTTGCATGGCCTCGTTGATGGCGTTGAGCCGCTCCGGCCGGTTGAGCCGGACGGTGAGGACGCCGTCGCCGGGCCGGTCGAGTTCGAGCGTGTGTGGCACCCACCGATCGTAAAGCGTCTCTCGGTTTGGGAGAATAGCCTTCTCCAAAATAGCGAAGCTGTTCTCGTCACCAGTCCCGGCGCAGAAGGAAACGGCTTTCTGCCCGCCTCAGAGCGACAAGCGACTGCGTTGGCCGCCATGCGGAGCCGTTGTCGCTGGGAGGTGGGCACAAAGGATGGTCCTCCCGGCGGCGTGACTAGTGTGGCGGTGGCTCAATCGAAATTGGTGCCGCTCGTCAGCTCCTCCCACTTCGCGATCTCGGCCGTGCGGGCGTCCGCGACATAGCGGTAGAGGCCCAAGGCGTCGGGGCCGAGCAGCAGGAACCCCGGCGGCTCGCTGGACTCGACCGCCGCGATGATCGCCGCGGCCGCCTTGGCGGGGTCACCGGCCTGGGTCCCGTGCATCGTGTCGTTTTCCTTGCGGCGCTGCCCGGCGGTGGCCGCGTAGTCGTCGATCACCGTGGCCGTCTGCGTGAGCGAGCGGCCGGCAAAATCGGTGCGGAACGCCCCGGGCTCCACGACCGTCACCGAGATGCCCAGCGGCGCAAGCTCCCCGCGCAACGCCCCGCTCATCCCCTCGATGGCGGCCTTGGCCGCCGCGTAGTAGCCGGAACCCACCGGGGTCACCGTCGCGCCGATCGAGGAGATGTTCACGATCGCGCCGCTGCGGCGCAGCCGCATCCCGGGCAGGACGGCCTTGATCATCGCGACGCTGCCGAAGAAGTGCGTCTCGAATAATTCACGCACCGCCGCGTCCTCGCCTTCCTCCACCGCGGCGCGATAGCCGTAGCCGGCGTTGTTGACCAACACGTCCACGCCGCCGAACCGTTCGTCGGCCTGCCGCACGGCCGCGGCGACCTGCGCGGGATCAGTGACGTCGAGAGCGACGGGAAGCACGCGCTGCGTCGGGGGGTCGGCCAAGTCGGCGACCCTGGTGACGTCGCGCGCGGTGACGACGGCGTGGTGCCCGGCCGCGATGACGGCTTCGGCGAGCGCGCGGCCGAGCCCGGTCGAGCAGCCGGTGATGAGCCAGGTGGACATGTGCACGGATCCTTCCGGTCGGGCGCTCAGTCGGTCAACGCGCGACCCACGATCTGCGGGTCCGGCTCGCCCACGACCTCGTCATCCTTGTCGTCGTAGTCGGACTTGGCGAGAACGTAGCGCATGGCGTTGATCCGGGCCCGCTTCTTGTCGTTGCTGCGGACCACGATCCACGGGGCGGCGTCGGTGTCGGTCGCGCTGAACATCGCCTCTTTGGCCGCGGTGTAATCGTCCCATCGGGTCACCGACTCCATGTCCATCGGCGAGAACTTCCACTGCCGCACCGGGTCGACCAGCCGGATGGCGAACCGGGTGCGCTGCTCGGCCGGCGAGACCGAGCACCAGAACTTCGTCAGGCTGATCCCGTTGTCGACCAGCATCCGCTCGAAAAGCGGCGCCTGTTCCATGAATTCGGCGTACTGCTCGGGGGTGCAAAAGCCCATCACCCGTTCGACCCCGGCGCGGTTGTACCAGGAGCGGTCGAACAACACGATCTCGCCGCCCGACGGCAGGTGCGGGACGTAGCGCTGGAAATACCACTGCGTTCGTTCGCGGTCGCTCGGCTTCTCCAGCGCCACCACCCGCGCGCTGCGGGGATTGAGGTGCTCCATGAACCGCTGAATGGTCCCACCCTTGCCGGCGGCGTCGCGGCCCTCGAACAGGATCGCGTGCCGGCCGCCGGTGCGCTTGGCGTGGTTCTGCAGCTTCAGCAGCTCGATCTGCAGCCTGCGCTTCAGCCGCTCGTACTCGTCGCGCGCCATGCGATGGTCATACGGGTAGCGCTCGCGCCACGTGTCGACGCGGTTGCCATCCCGGTCGAGCAGGACCGGGTCGTCGTCGTCCTCGTCGTTGACGGTGTAGCCGTGTTCGGTGGTGGACAAGGCGTCCAGATCTATCTCTGCCATGGTCCGGGGTATTCCCGGTCCGGCGTCGGTTCACCAACCCGCGGCGGCGCAGCGCTCCAGCCGGAAGGTGCGCTCGAAGCCGGCCGGCCGCGTTGTCAGCGTCACCTCCACCGCGCCGCTGGGCGCGACGACGTAGCGCTCCTCCACATCCGGGCCCTCGCTCCACCGGCCGACCGGCTGGCGCCGCAGGTCCTCCCGGTCGCGCAGGGCCGGATCGAACGGGAAGAGCACCGGGTCATACGGCGTGACGTCGCCGTCGGGCCGCCCGTTGACCAGGCGGCTGCACTCCACGAAGCGGAAATGCCCGATGTTGTGCGCCGCCCGATACGTCCGCCTGACGACCAGCGGGGTGCGCCCGTCCGCCGGAAGCGACGCGTCCTTGGGCACGATCGGGTCGAAGACGACGTCGCTGCCGGCATGCGCCTCGCGGAAGACCCCGAAATGCCGCGAAAAGCGTTCGGACAGCGCGAAACCCGCCTCCTTGTCGAGAAAGACAGCCAGGCCGATCGCCGTCGCCGCGAACGGGTGCGGCGAGCGCTTCACCCGCTTCTCGCCGAAGGCGGTGCGCAGCATCCGGGTGACCAGGGGGAAGCCACCGGCCCCGCCCACCACGTAGATGCCCGCCACCTCCGACCAGGCCACGTCCTTGCCGCCCGGCGCCGGATCGTGCAGGACGCGGTGCAGCAGTTCGGTCGTCTCGTCGACGAGCGGCGCGCACACGGAGTAGACGTCGTCGATGCCGCAGGAGAACGGGGGCCGGTCGGCCGCGTCGATCCCCGTGAGGTCCACCAGGAAACGGCGCGTCTGCGGGCCGACGGCCTCCTTGCGGGCGGCGCATTCGTCCTTGAGCAGCTCGCGGGCGGCGGGATCCACCCCGCGCAGGTTCAGCCGGTCCAGGACCAGGTCGACGATCGCCTCGTCGAAATCGTCACCGCCGAGGCGCTGGATGCCCTCGCTGACGACGACCTCGTTCTCGTGCCCGGTCATCCTCAGCAGCGAGGCGTCGAAGGTGCCCCCACCGAGGTCGTAGATGAGGACGTGCTCGCGTTTGGCGGTGATCGTGGAGCGGTACCGGTGCGCGTACTCGAGGCTGGCGGCCGACGGCTCGTTCAGCAGCGCGACGACGTGGAAACCCGCCGCGACGAAGGCGTCGAGCGTCAAGAGCCGTTGGGCGCTGGACGCGTTGGCGGGCACGCTGATCGCGGCCTCGACGGCCTCGTGCCGCCCGAGGCTGGCGTTCGAGCGACGCTGCAGGTCGGTTTTCAGCTGAGCCAGAAAGCCGGTGAGCAGGTCGGCCAGCCGGTGGTTGCGGCCGGCCAGGTTCACCTCGGTCTGCGGGCCGGCCTCGTTGAGCAGGCGTTTGAACGATCGCAGCACCGACCACCCCGGCTCGTGGCGCACGGCGGCGGCGTCCACCCCGAACCGCAACTGTCCGTCGGCATTGGCGGCGATCAGCGACGGCCACGCGTCCAGCCCGTCGAACGAGATGACCGGGTAGTTGCCACGGTCGACGGCCGCTACGACGGTGTGGGTGGTGCCGAAGTCGATACCGACTCTCATCGCGCAATTTTAGGACTGCGCCACGCTTTCCGGCACCACCCTTTCCCGGCGTGGGCGATCAATCCTCGAAATGGCGGATGTAGTCCGCGCGCTCGAGCCGCCACTGCAGGCTGTAGGTGCCCATCGCGATCATCACCATCACGACCGCGGACGCGAGAGTGACGACGACGTTCATAGTCTTTCCATTTCGCGAGCCATGAGCGCGTTCTCCAGGAACCCGTAGTGCTTCGGGTGGTGCCTGCGCTGACAGTCGGCGCGCTCGCGGCGCGTCGCCAGCGCGGCGGCGGTTCCGAAAACGACTTGCTGTGTGCTGATCAGGACCTCGGTGGACGACGCCTCGACCGAGGGGGGTTGACTCGTGCGCTCGTGGACGGGTTGGGTGCTGCTGGCGAGTCCCGTTGGTGATCCGGACATTTCGACTGACTCTTTTCCGATGTGGCCCTTGACCGGGCGAACCGATCGTTGGTCCAATCACCGTAAGTTCGGCGAACGGCGTCCGTCGTGAGTAGTCGACTACCCCTTTGTCTGAGCGGCTGTCCGCGCGGTCTGCGCGTCCCACTGCCGCTGCAACTCCCGCTCGGCGGGGGTGGGAATGAGTCCGGCGGGCGCGAACCGCTGCGACGGCACCGGGTCGTCCTCGGTCAACGGCCGGCCGCCACCGCGAATCGTCCTGAGCGCGACGGCGATTCCGGCGACGAACACAATGACCACGACCAACGCGAAGACGATCGACAGGGTGCCTTGAATCCAGGTGTTCCTGATGACCTCGTCGAGCTGGCGGGCGTTCTTCGCCGCACCGAACGCGGTCTTGCCGGCGTGTTTCGCCGCCAGGTACTGGGAGTGCTGCGTCCAGTAGCCGACCGCGGGATCGCCGGAGAAGATCTTCTGCCACGACGCGGTCAGTGTGACGGTCAGGTCCCACAGCAGCGGAACCCCGGGGATCCAGGCCCACCTCAGCAGGCCCTTCTTGATGACGACCACGGTGACGACGGTCAGCGCGATCCCCGCCAGCAGCTGGTTGGCGATGCCGAACAGCGGGAAAAGGGTGTTGATGCCGCCCAGCGGGTCGGTCACGCCCATCAGCAGGGTGCCGCCCCACGCGGCGACGACGACCAGGCTGCAGAGCCAGACTCCGGGGCGCCAGCTCGGGTTGCGCAGCTTGGCCAGCGGTCCGCCGAAGTTGCTCAGCGCGTCGGACAGCATGAAGCGGTTGACCCGGGTTCCCGCGTCGACGGTGGTCAGGATGAACAGCGCCTCGAACATGATCGCGAAGTGATACCAGAACGCCTTGAGGCCGGTGCCGCCGAACACCCGCTGCAGCACCTCGGACATGCCGAACGCGAGCGTGGGCGCCCCGCCGGTGCGCGACACGATGGACTTCTCGCCGACGCTGCTGGCGGCCTGGGCGATCTGGTCGGCGGTGGCCGGCGCGCCCGACAGGCCGAGCTTGTTGACGTACTGCGCGGCGGTGGCCGCGGTGCCGCCGGTCTGCGCGGCCGGCGCGTTGAGGGTGAAATACAGGTGCTGGTTGAGGATCGACGCGGTGATCAGCGCCATGACCGCGACGAACGACTCGGTGATCATGCCGCCGTAGCCGATCACCCGCATCTGGCCTTCCTTCTCGAGCAGCTTCGGCGTCGTCCCGGACGAGATCAGCGAGTGAAATCCGGACAGCGCGCCGCACGCGATGGTGATGAACAGGAAGGGGAAGAGCGAGCCGGCGAACACCGGGCCGTTACCCCGCGTGGCGAACTGCGAGATCGCGGGGGCCTGCATCTCCGGCCGGGCGATGAGGATGCCGACGGCGATCAGCCCGACGGCGCCGACCTTCATGAACGTCGACAGGTAGTCGCGGGGCGCGAGCAGCAACCAGACCGGCAGCACCGACGCGGCCAGACCGTAACCGATGAGGCACCAGCACAGGGTCACCGGGGACAGGGTGAACCAGGCTGCGCCCCAGGATGTTTCGGCGACCCAGTTGCCGGACACCACGGCGAGCAGCAGCAGCGCGAAGCCGATCACGGACACTTCCGATACTCGCCCGGGACGCAGGAACCGCAGGTAGGCGCCCATGAACAGGGCGATGGGGATGGTCATGGCGATGGAGAAGACGCCCCACGGGCTCTTGGCCAGCGCCTGCACCACGATCATCGCGAGCACCGCGATCAGGATCACCATGATCACGAGCACCCCGAGGAGCGCGGCGACCCCGCCGACCGCACCCAGCTCGTCGCGGGCCATCTGGCCCAGGGAGCGGCCGCGCCGCCGGGTGGAGATCCACAGCACCAGGTAGTCCTGCACGCAGCCGCCGAACACCGCGCCGAGGACGATCCAGATCGCCCCGGGCAGGTAGCCCATCTGGGTGGCCAGCACCGGACCCACCAGAGGGCCCGCCCCCGCGATGGCGGCGAAGTGATGGCCGAACAGCACGCGCCGGTCGGTCGGCACGTAGTCGGTGCCGTCGTCGAGCACCTCGGCGGGACTTGCATGATCGTCGCGCGGGCGGACGATCTTCATCTCGACGAGCCGCGCGTAGAACCGGTAGCCGATGACGTAGGTGCAGACCGCCGCGACCACGAACCAGACGGCGTTGACGGTCTCGCCACGGGCGGACGCGATGATCGCCCACGCGACGGCGCCGATCACGGCGATCACCGCGAAGACGATCTTGTGCCGGGTGGTGATGGGGGAGCGGTCGATGATCGCGACCGGCGGGAGGTGCTCGTGGGTGCGGATGAAGCTGACGTCTTCGTCGTGCTCTTTGACTGCCACGGCGAAAACCCTACGCGCGCAAGCTTGACAACGGGGGTTTTAATACAGCGCCCGCACCGCGTCGATGGTGTCGGCGTCGGCGGGGCCCTTGTCGTCGCGGTAGCGCACCACGCGGGCGAACCGCAGCGCTAGACCGCCCGGGTATCGCGACGACTTCTGCACGCCGTCCAGGGCGATCTCGACCACCTGCTCGGGACGCACTTCCACGACGTAACCGTCTGTCCCGCTGACCGCGAGTTCGCTGAACCGCGCGGTCTGCCAGTCCAGCATCGCATCGGTCATGCCCTTGAACGTCTTTCCCACCATCACGAATTCGCCGGTGCCCGGGTCCCGGGCGCCGAGATGGATGTTGGAGAGCTTGCCGCGGCGCCGTCCCGATCCCCACTCGACGGCGAGCACCACCAGATCGAGGGTGTGCACCGGCTTGACCTTCAGCCAGCCCGCGCCGCGGCGCCCGGCGAGGTACGGTGCGTCGGGCGCCTTGGCCATCACCCCCTCGTGGCCGGCGGCCAGCGTGGCGTCCAGGAAGGCGGCGGCCCGCGACGGGTCCGACGTCATCAGCCGGTCGACGCGCTGCGCGGGCGGCACCAGGGCGTCGAGGGCGGCCAGCCGGTCCGCCGTCGGCGCGTCCAGCAGGTCCACGCCGTCGCGGTGCAGGATGTCGAAGAAGAACACCGAAAGCCGTTGGGCCGCAAGGGCCTGAGCCACATCGACGGATCGCCCGAACCGCGAGGCGGTGACCTGGAAGCGGTGCGGTGAGTTGTCGGGCCGCAGCGCGATCGCCTCCCCGTCCGCGATCAGGTCGGTCACCGGCAGCGCCAGCGTCGCCTCGACCACCTCGGGCAGCCGCGCGGTGACGTCGTCGAGGCTGCGGGTGTACACGGTGACCTCGTCGCCGGCGCGGTGGATCTGCACCCGCGCGCCGTCCAGCTTCGCCTCGAAAATGGTTGTGCCGCCGTGCCGTTCGAGCGCGTCACCGACCCCGGTCGAGGTCTGCGCCAGCATCGGGCTGACCGGCCGGCCCACCCGCAGGGTGAACGCGTCCAGCGCCGGGGCTGTGCCGGCTTGGGGGCCGGACAGACCGGCGGCCGCGACCGCCGGCAAATCACCGCCCAGCATCGCGGCGCGCTGCACCGCGGCGGCCGGGATCCCGGTGGCCTTGGCCACCGCGTCGGCCATGATCCCGGCCAGCGCGCCCTGGCGCAGCTCGCCGCCGAGCAGCCGCACCAGGAAGGCCTGCTCGGTTTCGGTGGCGGCGGCGAACAGGCCCGCGACGAGTTCGGCGCGGCGGCCCTGTGCGCCCTTGCCCGACACGGAGCCGATCGCGGAGAAGGTGGCGTCGACGCCGCGGACCGTCAGCGACGGGCTCGACGCCGGCGGCGGACGCGAACGCAGCGACGCCCAACCGACGCCGATCTGTCGTTGGCGCAGCTCACCGGAGAGCCACGACACGACGATGGCCACCGCCTCGGGGTCCGCGGCGGCGCGGCGCAGCAGCTCGGCGATGTGGGCCACCTTGGCCAGCCGCGACGACGTCGCGCCTACATTAAGCGAGGTGCTTGCCACGTCGAGGAGGAGCACGCGGCCCAGCTTGGCATGGCTCTTGAACAAGGCGGGGTCAACCCCGCCGGACGGACACGCTAGCGTGCCTAGGAAACGTTACAAATTCCATGGATTCTGACAAGCCTTAAAGGAGGCCCGGATGGAGATCAACGGAAAGAAAGCCGTCGTCATCGGCGGTGCATCGGGAATGGGTCGGGCCAGCGCCGAACTGTTCGCCGAGCGGGGCGCCGACGTCGTCGTGCTCGACCGTGAGGGTTCCGACGGCAAGGCCGTCGCCGAGGGGTTCGGCGGCGCGTTCTACCCCGTCGACGTCACCGACTTCGCCGGCACCGAGGAAACGCTGCAGACCGCGGTCGAGGCGCTGGGCGGCCTGCACGTCATCGTGACGACCGCCGGCGGCGGCATCGCCAAGCGGACGATGACGAAGTCCGGTCCGCACGACCTGGAGTCCTTCCAGTCCGTCATCGATCTCAACCTCATCGCGACCTTCAACATCAGCCGGCTGGCGGCCGCCCACATGGCCAAGAACGAGCCCGAGGACGAGGAGCGCGGCGTCATCATCAACACGGCGTCGATCGCCGCGTTCGAGGGCCAGATCGGGCAGGTCGCCTACACGGCCGCCAAGGCGGGCATCGCCGGCATGTGCTTGACCATGGCGCGCGACCTGGGTTCGCTGGGCATCCGCGTGCTCGCGATCGCGCCCAGCCTGTTCGCCACCGGGTTGACGCAGGGCATCCCGGACGAATTCGCGGCGGCACTCACCAAGGACGCGGCCTTCCCCAAGCGCCTCGGCCGGCCCATCGAATACGCCAAACTGGCGGCGGCCATCGTGGACAACCCCATGCTCAACGGCCAGTGCCTGAGGCTGGACGCCGGGCAGCGCTTCGCGCCGAAGTAGCACCCCGCCGCGGGCCCGCCCGGGGAATAAGTACACTCTTTAGGCAGCCGCCCCGCTCCCCCTCGGAGCGGGGCAGGCAGTCACCCCGGTAGCGAGGAGGCCCCTCATGGGTATCGCCCTGACCGACGACCATCGCGAACTCGCCGAGGTGGCCCGCGCGTTTTTGACGTCGCAGAAGGCGCGCTGGGCGGCCCGCTCGCTGCTCGACGCGGCCGACGAATCCCGGCCCCCGTTCTGGCACGACCTGGTGGAGCTCGGCTGGCTCGGCCTGCACGTCGACGAGGAGCACGGCGGATCCGGCTACGGCCTGCCCGAACTCGTCGTGGTCGTCGAGGAATTCGGCCGCGCGGTGGCGCCGGGACCGTTCGTGCCGACCGTGATCGCCTCGGCGGTGATCGCCAAAGAGGGCAGCGCTGAGCAGAAGTCGCGGCTGCTGCCCGGCCTGAGCGACGGAACCGTCACCGCGGGCATCGGCCTGGACGGCGGGGTGCGGGTCAGCGACGGCGTGGCCGACGGCGACGCCGGGATCGTGCTGGGCGCCGGGCTCGCCGAGCTGCTGCTGATTGCCGCCGGTGACGACGTGCTGCTGCTGGACCGGGCGCGCGACGGCGTGTCGGTGGACGTGCCGGAGAACCTCGACCCGACGCGCCGCTCCGGGCGCGTGCGCCTGAGCGGCGTGCGAGTCTCCGCCGACGACGTACTGCCGGGCGCGCGGCCCTCGACGCTGGCCCGGGCCCGCACGCTGCTGGCCGCGGAGGCCGTCGGCGGGTCGTCGGACTGCGTCGAGGCCGCCGTCGCCTATGCCAAGGTGCGCCAGCAATTCGGCCGGACCATCGCGACATTTCAGGCCGTCAAGCATCACTGCGCCAACATGCTGGTGGCCGCCGAGTCGGCGACCGCCGCGGTGTGGGACGCCTCGCGCGCGGCGGAAGAGGACTCCTCAGAGGACGAAGCGCAGTTTCGCCTTGCCGCGGCGGTGGCCGGCGCGCTGGCCTTCCCGGCGTACGCGCGCAACGCCGAACTCAACATTCAGGTGCACGGGGGCATCGGCTTCACCTGGGAACACGACGCGCACCTGCATCTGCGCCGGGCGCTGGTGACCACGGCGCTGTTCGGCGGGGACGCCCCGGCCGCCGATGCGTTCGAGCGCACCGCGGCCGGCGCCGTGCGCGAGAACAGCCTGGACCTGCCGCCCGAGGCCGAGCAGCTGCGCACCCGGATCCACGCCGACGCCGCCGAGATCGCGGCCCTGGACAAGCAGGCGCAGCGCGACAAGCTGATCGAGACCGGCTACGTGATGCCGCACTGGCCCAAGCCCTGGGGGCGCGGCGCCGACGCGGTGGAGCAGCTGGTGATCGAGGAGGAGTTCCGCGCCGCGGGCATCAAGCGGCCGGACTACGGGATCACCGGCTGGGTGATCCTGACCCTGATTCAGCACGGGACACCTTGGCAGATCGAACGATTCGTGGAGAAGGCGCTGCGCAAGGACGAGGTCTGGTGTCAGTTGTTCTCCGAGCCCGACGCGGGATCCGACGCGGCGTCCATCAAGACCCGCGCCACCCGGGTCGACGGCGGCTGGAAGATCAACGGGCAGAAGGTGTGGACCAGCGGCGCGCACTACTGCGCGCGGGGCCTGGCCACCGTGCGCACCGACCCCGAGGCGCCCAAGCATGCCGGCATCACCACCGTGATCGTCGACATGAAGGCGCCCGAAGTCGAGGTGCGACCGCTGCGGCAGATCACCGGCGGCTCGGATTTCAACGAGGTGTTCTTCAACGACCTGTTCGTCCCCGACGAGGATGTCGTCGGCGCGCCCAACACCGGATGGACCGTCGCCCGGGCCACGCTCGGCAACGAACGCGTCAGCATCGGCGGCAGCGGGTCGTTCTACGAGGGCCTGGCGGAAATGCTCATCGATCTGGTCAAGCAGCGGCCGGATCAGTTGGCGGGGGCCAAGATTCGCGTGGGCAACTTCCTGGCCGACGATCACGCGCTGCGGCTGTTGAACCTGCGCCGCGTCGCCCGCAGCGTCGAAGGGTCGGGGCCGGGCCCGGAAGGCAACGTCACCAAGCTGAAGCTGGCCGAGCACATGGTCGAGGGCGCCGCCATCTCGGCCGCCTTGCTGGGTCCCGAGGTCGCGCTGGCCGACGGGCCGGGCGCGCTGGCGGCCCGCATGATCATGGGCGCGCGCGGCATGTCGATTGCCGGCGGCACCTCCGAGGTGACCCGCAATCAGATCGCCGAGCGGATCCTCGGGATGCCGCGCGACCCGCTGATCAACTAGATTTCGCGCGGCGAGCAGACGCAAAATCGCACCAGAATTGAAAAATTCGTGCGATTTTGCGTCTGCTCGCGGTGGTTAGGCCGTTAGGCGGGCGCGAATTGCGGCGCGCCGCCGCTGCCCTGCTCCGGGTGAATCGCGACCGGCATCCCGCACGCGACCGAATCCGGTTCGCAGCCAACGATGTTGCCGGCCACCCGCAGCCCGCTCTGTTCGGCGAGCTCGACGATGGCGATCACGTAGGGCGTCGGGATGTCCGGGTTATACGGGTGGTGGTTCACCGTGTAGGTGAATACCGTGCCGCGTCCCGAAACCGGCCGCGCCACCAGCGTGCCGCCGCAGTCGCGGCATTCGCCGGCCGCCGGGTGCACCCAGCGCGCGCAGGCGTCGCAGTGTTCGATGAGCAACTCGCCCGGCACGGCCAATACAGTACACTTTATTGGTTCGGTCTGGGTGGCGGGTCGGTTGGACGGGCGGTGCAGATGACCTACTTCGAAAAAGACGCGATCGTGTCCGGCCTCGGCATCTCGCGGATCGGCCGTCGCACCGGGATCCCCGGCCTGGACCTGACCATGGAGGCGGTGCGCGCCGCCATCGCGGATGCCGGCCTGGCGCCCGCCGACGTCGACGGCATCGCCACCCTCGGCGACACGCCGGCCGCGGACGTCAACGCCGAACTGCGGATCGAGGCGGGCGACTGCGGCGCCGGCTTCGGCACCGGCGGCCTGCTGAGCCCGGTGATGTCGGCGTGCCGCGCGGTCGCCGAGCGGCGCGCGCGCCACGTGGTGGTCTACCGGACGATCCAAATGCTCGGCGGAACGGTCCCGGTCAAGCGGGAGGAAAACGCGCCCGCTCCGGCGCTGGCACGGATGTTCGAGACCCCCGAGGGCGCCCCCAAGCCGGCCGTCGGTGCGATGGACGACGTCAACGACCTGGTTGCGGCCCACGCGTACTCCGCCGCGAACTGGCTGGCGCTGAACTGCCGCCGCCACATGGAGCTGTACGGAACCACCAAGGAACAGCTGGGCTGGCTGGCGCTCAACGGCAGGCGCAACGCCGCGCTCAATCCGCTTGCGGTCTACCGCGAACCGATGACCATGGCCGACTACCTGGCGGCGCGGCCGGTATCGACACCATTCGGGCTGCTGGACTGCGACGTCCCCATCGACGGCTCGATCGCGGTGGTGGTGTCGCACGCCGAGTACGCCCGCGACTGCCCGCACCGCGCGGTGGCGGTGGATGCGATCGGCGGATCAGACGGCGCCGGCGGCTGGTTCCACCGCGACGACTACCCCAAGATGGCGATGTCGGACGCGACGGCCCAGATGTGGTCGCGCACGCAGTTGACGCCCGCCGACCTGGAGCTGGCCGAGTTGTACGACGGTTTCACGTTTCTCGCCCTGGCGTGGCTGGAGGCGCTGGGGGTGTGCGGCGACGGCGAGGCCGGGCCGTTCGTCGAGGGCGGCGCGCGCATCGCCCGCGACGGCCAGCTGCCGCTGAACACCTACGGCGGCCAGCTCTCGGCCGGGCGCATGCACGGATACTGGGCGCTGCACGAGGGCTGCCTGCAGCTGCGCGGCGAAGCGGGGGAGCGCCAGGTGTCGAAACGCCCCGAGGTGGGCGTGGTCTCCGTGGGGGGTGGTCCCGTCGCCGGATGCATGTTGCTCACATGTTGAGATAGCTTGTGGCACAGCGCGATTCCGGTCCGGCGGATAAACTCGCCGCGCAGATTGCCCGCCAGATCGAGGCGGACATAATCCGCCGCGGCTGGACCGTCGGCGAATCGCTGGGCTCCGAACACGCCCTGCAACAGCGGTACGGCGTGAGTCGATCGGTGCTGCGGGAGGCCGTTCGCCTCGTCGAACACCACCAGGTCGCCCGGATGCGCCGCGGGCCGGGCGGCGGGTTGCTGATCTGCCAGCCGGACGCCGGCCCCGCGACCCACGCCGTCGTGATCTACCTCGAGCACCTGGGCACGACGCTGGTCGACCTGCTCAACGCGCGCCTGGTGCTCGAGCCGCTGGCTGCCTCCCTGGCCGCGGAACGCATCGACGAGGCCGGCATCGAGCGGTTGCGGGCGGTTTTGCGGGCGGAGGAGCACTGGCGGCCCGGCATGCCGGCGCCGCGCGACGAGTTCCACATCGCGCTGGCGGAGCAATCGAAAAGCCCGGTGCTGCAACTGTTCGTCGACATCCTGATGCGGCTCACCACCCGGTACGCCGTGGCGTCGCGGGCCGACTCGGCGACCGAGGCCCTCGAGGCGGTCGACCACATGCACCGCGACCACTCCCGGCTCGTCGCCGCCGTCACCTCCGGCGACGCGGCCCGGGCCAGGACGCTTTCCGAACGACACGTCGAGGCGGTGACCTCCTGGCTGCAGCGGCACTACCCCGGCGAGGGCACCCGGGCGCGCGGGGCGCGCCGGGTGCGACGGCCCGACGGCGAAGCGCCGCAGGGCAAACTCGCCGAGGCGCTGGCCGCGACCATCGGCGACGAGATCGCCGCCGACGGCTGGCCGGTCGGCTCCGTGTTCGGGACGGAGACGGCGCTGCTGGAGCGCTACCGGGTCAGCCGCGCCGTGTTCCGGGAGGCGGTGCGACTGCTGGAATATCACTCGGTCGCGCGGATGCGGCGGGGGCCCGGCGGCGGGCTGATCGTCACCACACCCCACGCCGAGGCCTCCATCGACACCATCGCGCTGTACCTGCAGTACCGCAGGCCGACGCGGGAAGACTTGCGCCGCGTTCGCGACGCCATCGAGATCGACAACGTCACCAGAATCGTCAAGCGCCGCACCGAGTCCGAGGTGGCGGCGTTCTTGGCCACCCATCCGGGCACCCCCGCGGGAGACGTGCGCAAGGCCGTCGCCGAGGAGTTCCGGTTCCACCTCGGACTAGCCCAGCTGGCCGGCAACGCGCTGCTGGACCTGTTCCTGCGGATCATCATCGAGCTGTTTCGCCGGCACTGGTCGAGCACCGCGCAGACGGAGGCGGCCTGGGACGACGTCGTCGCCGTCGAGCACGCGCACCTGCGGATTCTGGAGGCGATCCAAGCCGGCGACGACAGCCTGGCGCGGTACCGCGTCCGCCGACACCTGGACGCCGCGGCCTCCTGGTGGCTGTGACGGGTTCTGCGCATACCGAAGAGCCTTACGGGGTATGGGGAAGGGAAATGACGGACGGCCGGTCCAGCAGGGGGTTGGCACTTTGATCGAAAGCGAGCGCGCAAGGGTGACGGGGGGCTTCGGGGGGACGCACGCCGGCCAATCGGGATTCGTCCATTCCGCGCTCCTTTACCGTTCGCAGCGGGAGTACCTGGACGTTGTGGTTGGCTTCGTCGCCGAGGGGTTGGCGCTCGACGAGGCGGTTCTGGTGGCGGTGCCCGGCGACAAGCTGGAATTGCTGCGATGCGCCTTGCCCGGCCCCGACGCCGGATATGCGGCGGAACTGCGGACGGCCGACATCGCCGAGATCGGCCGCAACCCGAGCCGGTTCATGGCGATGGAGGGCTCCTTCATCGACGAGCACCACGGCCGCCGGGTGCGAATCGTGAGCGAACTCGCCTGGCCGGAACGCACCGACGACGAAATCGTCGCCTGCACCGAACACGAGGCGCTGGTCAACACCGCCCTCGATGGATATCCGGCGACCGTGTTGTGCCTCTACGATGCGAGCGTCCTGGGCGACGACGTGCTGGCCGATGCGCGCGCGACGCATCCGCTGCTGTGGGGCGGCGACGAACTGCATCGCAGCGCCGAATACGCGCCGGACGACGTCTTGGACCGCTGCAACCAACCGCTGGCCGCCAAGCCGGGGGCCGTCACGTACATGGTCCGGAAGTCAGCGGACCTGCGGCCGGCCCGTTCGTTCGCCGTCGACTACGCCGGCTGGGTGGGAATGTCCCAGGACGGCATCGAGGACCTGCAACTGATCGCGACGGAGCTGGCCAGCAACAGCCTGATGTACACCGACGGGGCCTGCCGGCTGGCGTTCTGGCGCGAGGACGAACATCTGGTCTGTGAGGCGCGCGACACCGGACGGCTGGGCGACCCGCTGGTGGGGCGCCTGGACCCGGGCCCGACCGGCCCGGCCAGCCGCGGGCTGTATCTGGTCAACGCCATATCCGACCTGGTGCGCACGCACACCACGCCGGCCGGGACGACGATCCAGGCCTACCTGCGGGTCGACGCGTCGTCCGGGCCGAACGGTTAGTAAGCGCTTGTGCGGCAGGGCTATACCCTGCCGCTTGAAATTGATTTGCAATCGAGTCCGGGTGGCGTCTAGTGTCGGCGCTCGTGCGTCTTCTTCGGCATGCAGTAGTAGCCAGCACCCGCAGCGGGGTCTGATCCCAGACCGACCCCCCGCTGTGGGTCGGAAGCTACTACCGTCGGTCGCTCCTCCTGATCAGAGAAGACCGAGACCGTGGCTCTTACCAAATCCCTCGCCCCCTCAGGCGCTCACTTCGGCGCGGCCTTGCCGCGCGGGCTGCGCGAGGAGGCCGAAGCGATGTCGTGGGAGGCCTTCGTCGCCGCCTACGGTCGCATCGCCGGCCCGCTGCGGCTGGGCCACTGGTCCTGCACTGACGCCGAGCGGCCCGCCGGGCGCCTCGGCCCGCAGGCCCGCAATTTCCGGGCGATGATCGCCGTCGGCGACCACATCAGCACGTCCACCGCCGCCGCCAGCGGTCCGATCGCCGCTCTCACCGAAATGCTGCACGAGCGCGGGATCACGGTGGAGACGTTGCGGTTTCACCAGATTCGATGCGGCGCGGACACGGCCACGTTCATCCGCGGCAGCGACGGGGTTCGTGCCGAGTGGGCGATGGGCCTCTCGGAGGATCCGACCCTGTCGGCGCTGCGCGCGGTGATCGCGTGCGCCAACCGGCTGGTCGCCTGACTGTGCCGAGCAGACGCAGAATCGCACGTTTGCGGCGTGCTCAGTGCGATTCTGCGTCTGGTCGCCGGGCAGAAAGGCGTTAGAGCGGGCGCAGCACAAGCGGCATGCCGTCCTTGGGCACCGGCATGCCGCCGTAGTCCCACTCGGCCTGGTATCCCGGCCGGGGCAGCTCGAGCCGATACCTGCGCAGCAGGCGGTGCAGGATCGACTTGATCTCCAACTGCCCGAACACCATCCCGATGCACTTGTGCGCGCCGCCGCCGAACGGTGTCCACCCGTAGCGGTGCCGCTTGTGCTCGCTGCGCGGCTCGGTGAAGCGGTCCGGGTCGAATTTCAGCGGGTCCGTCCACAGCTCCGGCAGCCGGTGATTCATCCCCGGATAGGCGATGACGTTGGTGCCCTTGGGGATGTAGTAGCCGAGCAGGTCCGTGTCGCGCACGGTCTGACGCATAGCCCACTGCACCGGCGTCACCAGCCGAATCGACTCGTTCATCACCAGGTCCAGCGATTCCAGCTTCTCGAGCGAGTCGATGTCGAGCGGCCCGTCGCCGATGAGGCGGTCCGACTCGTCGCGGCACCGCTCCTGCCACTCCGGGTGGGCGGCCAGCTGGTAGGCCATCGTCGTCGCCGTCGACGTCGACGTGTCGTGCGCGGCCATCATCAAAAAGATCATGTGGTTGACGATGTCCTCGTCGGAGAACTTGTTGCCGTCCTCGTCCTCGGTCTGGCACAACACCGACAGCAGGTCGTTGCCGTCCTTGCCGCGCTGTTCCTTGACGCGCTCGCGGAAGTAGTTCTCCAACAGTTCGCGCGCCTTCAGGCCGCGCCACCAGGTGAACGGCGGGACACCCGTGCGGATGATCGCGTTCCCGGCGCGGGTGGTGACGGTGAACGCCTTGTTCACCTTGGTCACCAGCTCGCGGTCGGTGCCCGGCTCGTGCCCCATGAACACCATCGAGGCGATGTCGAGGGTCAGCTCCTTCATCGCCGGATATAGAAGGAAGCGCGCGTCGTTGACCACCCAGTCGTCGGCGACCGTGTGGGTGATGACTTTGTCCATCTGCTCGACGTAGGAGACGAGCCGGGACCGGACGAACGCCTCCTGCATGATCCGCCGGTGGAACATGTGCTCTTCGAAGTCGAGCAGCATCAACCCGCGGTGGAAGAACGGGCCGATCACCGGCACCCAGCCCTGCTGTGAGTAGTCCTTGTTGCGATTGGAGTAGATGACCTGCGCCGCGTCGGGGCCCAGCGCCGCGACCCCCGGCAGGACCGGCGAGTCGCCGAAGACCACGGGGCCCTTGGTCTGGTACAGGAACATCAGGTAGTCGGGTCCGCCGCGCAGCATCTCGATGATGTGCCCGAGGACCGGCAGCCCCGCGTCACCCAGCACCGGCTTGAGCCCGCTGCCCGGCGGCGGGTCGGCGAGCTTGTGCTCCGGGAACTGCGTGTTCAGCAGCCTGCGTTCGACCAGGCCCATGCCGGGGAAGTTGTTGAACGACGGGGTCAACCGGCGCCGCGCCTGATCGAGCAGGTAGTTCGGGGTGCTGACAGTGGCGGCCATAGACGCTCCTTCGCGGGCCCGGGGCGGGTGACAGCGGTCACTGATTCCTACCTTCGGAAAAAACTTGACGCCTGTCAAGTTTGCTTTTCCTGTGGCGTGGTGCAAGGTCGATGAGGTGAGCAGCCACGCCGACGCGGACCCGGGCGAACCGGCCATTCGCCGGCGCGGCGACAAGCACCGGCAGGCGATCATGCAGGCGGTGCGCGACCTGCTCGAGGAAAAGCCGTTCGCGGAACTGTCGGTGAGCACCATCAGCCTGCGGGCCGGCGTGGCCCGGTCGGGGTTCTACTTCTACTTCGATTCCAAGTACGCGGTGCTGGCCCAGATCGTGGCCGAGGCCGCCGAGGAGCTCGAAGAGCTCACGCATTATTTCGCCCCGCGCCAGCCGGGCGAGTCGCCCGAGCAGTTCGCCAAGCGGATGGTCCGCAGCGCCGCCGCGATGTACGCGCACAACGACCCGGTGATGGCGGCTTGTGAGGTGGCCCGCCACACCGACATTCAGATTCGCGAGATCCTCGAGCGGCAGTTCGAGGTGGTGCTGGGCCAGATCACCGTGATCGTCGAGGCGGAGATGGCGGCGGGTACCGCGAACCCGATCAGTGACGACATCCCGGCGCTGGTGCGCATCCTGGCGGGCACCACCTCGCTGACGCTGAGCGGCGACCCGCTGCTTGCCGGACGTGAGGGTCATCAAGACGACGTGGAGCGCCGGGTGCGGGTGCTCGAGCAGCTGTGGCTCAATTCGCTGTGGGGTGGCGGCCGGAAGTAACGCGGTAGGGTCACGGCCATGGGGCAGAGGGCATCTGGGCGGTATTTCGCGGGGAAGCGGTGCCTGGTCACCGGTGCGGCCAGCGGGATCGGGCGCGCGACCGCCCTGCGGCTGGCCGCGCACGGCGCCGAACTCTATCTGACCGACCGCAACGCCGACGGCCTCGAACTGACCGTGGCCGATGCCCGCGCGCTGGGCGCCGAAGTGCCCGTGCACCGCACGCTCGACATCGCCGACTACGACCAGGTGGCGGCGTTCGCCGCCGACATCCATGCCGAGCATTCGCCCATGGATGTCGTGCTGAATATCGCCGGCGTGTCGGCGTGGGGCACCGTCGACCGCCTGACCCACGAGCAGTGGAGCAAGATGATCGCGATCAACCTGATGGGTCCGATCCACGTCATCGAGGCGTTCGTTCCCGCGATGTTGGCGGCAGGCCGGGGCGGGCATGTGGTCAACGTGTCCTCGGCGGCGGGGCTGGTGGCGCTGCCGTGGCACGCCGCCTACAGCGCGAGCAAGTTCGGGTTGCGCGGCCTGTCCGAGGTGTTGCGCTTCGACCTGGCGCGGTATCGCATCGGGGTGTCGGTGGTGGTGCCGGGAGCGGTGAAGACCCCGCTGGTCGACACGGTGGAGATCGCCGGTGTCGACCGCGAGGACCCGCGGGTCGCCCGCTGGGTGGACCGCTTCAGCGGTCACGCGGTGTCGCCGGAGCGGGCGGCCGAAAAGATCCTGGCCGGCGTCGCCAAGAACCGCTACCTGATCTACACCTCGCCGGACATCCGTGCGCTGTACGCGTTCAAGCGGCTGGCCTGGTGGCCCTACAGCGTGGCGATGCGCCAGGTCAACGTGATCTTCACGCGCGCACTGCGTCCCGCCCCGGTGCCGTCACTGCGGCATGGCCAGCTCGAGTCGCACGCCGAGTAGGCGAACCGGCCGGTCCAACTCGAACAGGTCCAGGACGCGCAGGGCCGCGGCGGTGATGGTGTCGGCGTCGGTGGTGGGGGCCTCGAGCTTGCGGATCTTGGTGCGCGTGTAGAACGTCGCGGTGCGCACCGTGACCGCAACGCGGGTGACGATCCGGTCCGCCGCCAGCACGTCGTCCAGCGCTTGGCGGGCCAATTGCGTTATGGCCGTGTCCATCTCGGCCCGGTCGGTGAGGTCGCGCGGGAACGTGACGACGTGGCTGCGCGAGCGCGGAATCCACGGCTCGGCACTGACTTCCGCGTCGCCGCCGCCCTTGGCCAGCAGCAGCAGCCACAGCCCGGTGCGCGGGCCGAAGGTGGACGTCAGCAACTCCGCATCGGCCTGCGCAAGTTCCCGCACCGTGGTGATGTCAAGGGCCGCAAGCTTTTTCGCGGTCTTCGGACCCACGCCCCACAGCGCGTCGACCGGGCGGTCCGCCATCACCGTCATCCAGTTCGCGTCGGTGAGGGCAAAGATGCCGGCCGGTTTCGCGAAACCCGTGGCGACCTTGGCCCGCTGCTTGTTGTCGCTGATGCCGACCGAGCACGACAGTCCCGTTTCGGAGGCGACGACCGTTCGGATCTGTTCCGCCACCTCGGTCGGGTCGCCGCCCCGGACGCCGACGTAGGCCTCGTCCCAGCCCCACACCTCGACCGGGTGCCCCAGGTCGCGCAGCAACCCCATCACCTCCTCGGAGGCCGCGTCGTAGGCGGCCGGGTCCGACGGCAGGAACGTCGCGTCTGGGCAGCGGCGCGCGGCAGTGCGCAGCGGCATGCCGGCGTGCACGCCGAACTCGCGGGCCTCGTACGAGGCGCAGGTGACCACCTTGCGCGGTTCGGTCGGATCACCGCTCCCGCCGACGATGACCGGCAGCCCGGCCAGTTCGGGGTGGCGGCGCAGCTCGACCGACGCCAGGAACTGGTCGAGGTCCACGTGTAGGACCCAGTTGGTCACCGCCCGCACAGCTTGCGCGCCAGGCTCTCCCACGCGTCCCCCAACGTCTGAAGGGTGTGGCCGCCGTTGTTCAGCTTGTGCTCCACATAGTCCGCGTCGAGCAGGGCCAGCAAGGCGTCGGTCTGAGAGTCGAGGCTGCCGGTGGTGCGCGCCGAGGACAGCAGCACCCGCACGTGCGTGCGCAGCACGGTGGCCGGCGGGCCGTAGCGCAGCTGCGGGTCGCGGCCGGCCTCCGACAGCAGCGCGTGGTGGGTGTGCACGAACCGGATCCGCTCCCGGCCGAAGGCCACCAGCCGCTCCACGGGCGGCGCATCGGGGCCCAGCGGCGGCGGGCCGAACAAGAACGCCTGCTGGCTGGCCCGCTCGTCCTCGTCGAGCAGCACCATCATCAGGCCGGCCCGGCTGCCGAACCGGCGGAACAGCGTGCCCTTGCCGACCCCGGCGGCCGCCGCGATGTCGTCCATGGTGACGGCCTCCGCGCCGCGCTCGGCCACCAGGTCCCGGGCGGCCTGCAGCAGCCGGGCGCGATTGCGCGCCGCGTCACCCCGCTCGGGGGCAACGGACACCGCCAACTCGCTCACCCGCTCGACACCGCTCACTCCTGCACTTTAGCGCCGCCGGAATAAATCGGACTACGGTCCGGTTGGCGCATGCAAGGATGTAGGGCAACGGCCGAAAGGACCAGAACAGTGGCAGAGATCAAGATCTTGGCGTTAGTGGGCAGCCTGCGGGCGGCGTCGGTCAACCGACAGATCGCCGAACACGCGGCGGCCGCCGCGCCCGACGGAGTCACCGTCACGATCTTCGAAGGGCTCGGTGAGCTGCCGTTCTACAACGAGGACATCGATGACGCGATGAACCCCGCCGCCCCGCCGCTGGCGCAGGTGGCCGCGCTGCGCGCCGCGGCGGCCGACGCGGACGCCGCCCTGGTCGTCACCCCCGAATACAACGGCAGCATCCCAGCCGTCATCAAGAACGCGATCGATTGGCTGTCTCGCCCGTACGGCGACAGCGCGCTCAAGGACAAGCCGCTGGCGGTCATCGGGGGCGGCTACGGGCGCTACGGCGGGGTGTGGGCGCACGACGAGACCCGCAAGTCGTTCGGAATCGCCGGCGCGCGCGTGATCGACGCGATCAAGCTGTCCGTGCAGTTCACGACCCTCGACGGCAAGGCGCCGGCCGAACACGCCGAGCTCTCGGCGAACGTGCGCGACGCCGTCGGCAAGCTCGCCGCCGAAGTCGGCTGAATTTGGCGGGAACCGACAAGCCGCTCGGCGGCCACCAGCAACGTTTCGATAACCGAATAGCCAAAGTCGCCAGCCCGCGCCGGCGGCTTTGCTGGTGAGTGCGGCCCGGGCGCGCGGGGCCCGGCGCTCGGGCCGCTTCTGTCGGTGGCCGCTGATATACCGGTTCGCATGCTGTCCCGACACCAACCTGTGACCTGCGACACGCCGAGCGCGCGTCGCACGGAGGCCTTACGACCAGGGAATTTCAAAATTGTTATTCAGAACATCTTGTATCTGGACAACTTGTCGGCCACTAGGTGTAGTGTTTCGAGGCACCGGCAGATCCCAGGATCCCCAAGCTGGCCGGGCTTGGGGCCCGCCCCGAATCGGCTCGAAGATGGCTCGAAGTTGCTCAAGCGAGCGCCTTCGGCTTCGAGCGCCGCAAGACGGGAATCTGGGGCCTGACGGGCCGCCGAAACACCGCGAAGACGCAGTTTGTTGCAGTAGTTAAGCAGTTGCCAGTCCGATACACGTTCCCACTTTCCGCAAAGGAGCGGCATCCATGAGCATCACCGTGTACACCAAGCCCGCGTGCGTGCAGTGCAGCGCCACCTTCAAGGCCCTGGACAAGCAGGGCATCGCCTACCAGAAGGTCGACATCACGCTGGACTCCGAGTCGCGGGACTACGTGATGGCGCTCGGCTACCTGCAGGCTCCCGTCGTGGTGGCGGGAAACGACCACTGGTCGGGCTTCCGGCCCGATCGCATCAAGGCGCTCGCGGAGTCGGCACTCAGCGCGTAGGCAAAGCGTTAGGTAAGGAAGGGTTGCGGTGGCATGGAGAGCACGCAGCGCAACCTGGGTTGGATGAGTGACGACCCGCTTCGCCCGGCTGCGCCGCGCTTGCGATCGTCACTGGTCTATTTCTCTTCCGTGTCGGAGAGCACCCACCGCTTCGTGCAGAAGCTGGGTGTTCCCGCTACGCGGATACCGCTGCACGGGCGCATCGAGGTCGGCGAGCCGTATGTGCTGATAGTGCCGACGTACGGCGGCGGACGGCACGACTTGAACACCAATGCCGCGGGGTATGTCCCTAAACAGGTCATCGCCTTCTTGAACAATGAGCTCAACCGGTCGTTGATCCGCGGCGTCATCGCCGCGGGCAACAACGACTACGGGATCGCATTCGCGTACGCGGGCAACATCATCTCGCGTAAGTGCGGCGTTCCCTACCTTTACCGCTTCGAACTGATGGGGACCCCGGACGACGTGGATGCCGTCCGCGCCGGTCTCGCCGACTTCTGGAAGGAACAGACGTGCCACCAACCGTCACTGCAGAGCCTGTAGCCGCCGGCACGCATGCGTCGTCCGACGAAACGGACTACCACGCTCTGAACGCGATGCTGAACCTGTACGACAAGGACGGCAGGATTCAGTTCGACAAGGACGTGCTCGCGGCGCGCCAGTACTTCCTGGAGCACGTCAACCAGAACACCGTCTTCTTCCACAATCAGGACGAAAAGCTGGACTACCTGATCCGCGAGAACTATTACGAGCGTGAGGTTCTCGACCAGTATTCGCGCAACTTCGTCAAGGAGCTGCTGGACCGCGCCTACGCCAAGAAGTTCCGCTTCCCGACGTTTCTCGGCGCGTTCAAGTACTACACCTCCTACACGCTGAAGACGTTCGACGGGAAGCGCTACCTGGAGCGCTTCGAGGACCGCGTCGTCATGGTGGCGCTGACGCTGGCGTCCGGGGACACCGGGCTGGCCGAGAAGCTGGTCGACGAGATCATCGACGGGCGGTTCCAGCCGGCCACCCCGACGTTCTTGAACTCGGGCAAAAAGCAGCGCGGCGAGCCTGTCTCGTGCTTCCTGTTGCGGATCGAGGACAACATGGAGTCGATCGGGCGGTCGATCAACTCCGCGCTGCAGCTGTCAAAGCGCGGCGGGGGAGTTGCGTTGCTGCTCTCCAACATTCGTGAGCACGGCGCGCCGATCAAGAATATCGAGAACCAGTCCTCGGGCGTCATCCCGATCATGAAGCTGCTCGAGGACTCGTTCTCCTACGCCAACCAGCTGGGGGCCCGCCAGGGCGCCGGCGCGGTGTACCTGCAGGCGCATCACCCCGACATCTACCGCTTCCTGGACACCAAGCGGGAGAACGCCGACGAGAAGATCCGGATCAAGACGCTCTCGCTGGGCGTGGTGATCCCCGACATCACCTTCGAGCTGGCCAAGAAGAACGAGGACATGTACCTGTTCTCGCCGTACGACGTCGAGCGCGTCTACGGGGTGCCGTTCGCCGACATCTCGGTGACCGAGAAGTACTACGAGATGGTCGACGACGCGCGCATCCGCAAGACCAAGATCAAGGCGCGCGAATTCTTCCAGACGCTGGCCGAGCTGCAGTTCGAGTCCGGCTACCCGTACATCATGTTCGAGGACACCGTGAACCGGGCCAACCCGATCGAGGGCAAGATCACGCACTCGAACCTGTGCTCGGAGATCCTGCAGGTGTCGACGCCGTCGGAGTTCAACGAGGACCTGTCGTACGCCCATGTGGGCAAGGACATTTCGTGCAACCTGGGGTCGCTGAACATCGCCAAGACGATGGACTCGCCGGACTTCGCCCAGACGATCGAGGTGGCGATCCGAGCGCTCACCGCGGTCAGCGACCAGACGCACATCACGTCGGTGCCGTCAATCGAGCAGGGCAACAACGATTCCCACGCGATCGGCCTCGGGCAGATGAACCTGCACGGCTACCTGGCCCGCGAGGGCATCTTCTACGGTTCCGAGGAAGGCATCGACTTCACCAACATCTACTTCTACACGGTGCTGTATCACGCGCTGCGGGCGTCGAACCGCATCGCGATCGAACGCGGCACGCATTTCAAGGGTTTCGAGCGCTCCAAGTACGCCTCGGGGGAGTTCTTCGACAAGTACACCGAGCAGGTGTGGGAGCCGGCGACGGACAAGGTGCGCGAGCTGTTCGCCGACGCCGAGATCCGCATCCCGACCCAGGACGATTGGAAGCGGCTGAAGGAATCCGTGCAGGCGCACGGCATCTACAACCAGAATCTGCAGGCGGTGCCGCCGACCGGGTCGATCTCCTACATCAACCATTCGACGAGCTCGATCCACCCCATCGTGTCCAAGGTGGAGATCCGCAAGGAGGGCAAGATCGGGCGGGTCTACTACCCGGCGCCCTACATGACCAACGACAACCTGGAGTACTACCAGGACGCCTACGAGATCGGTTACGAGAAGATCATCGACACCTACGCCGCGGCCACCCAGCACGTGGACCAGGGGCTCTCGCTGACGCTGTTCTTCAAGGACACCGCCACCACCCGCGACGTCAACAAGGCGCAGATCTACGCCTGGCGCAAGGGAATCAAGACGCTGTACTACATCCGGCTGCGGCAGATGGCGCTGGAGGGCACTGAGGTGGAGGGTTGCGTCAGCTGCATGCTGTAGCGCCGCGGCGTTGCCGCAGCGCCGGTCTGCCCAGGTCAGCGCCTGTCGCGCGGTATGGTGCTTGATGTGGTGAGAATTCCCAGACCACCTCGGCCTGCCCGACCCCATCCGAGCGTGAAGCCCGGGGTCAAGGTCGACGCGCGCAGCGAGCGCTGGCGCGAACACCGCAAGAAGGTGCGCGGCGAAATCGTGGACGCGGCGTTCCGCGCCATCGACCGCCTGGGGCCCGAGCTGAGCGTGCGGGAGATCGCCGAGGAGGCCGGCACGGCGAAGCCGAAGATCTACCGGCACTTCCACGACAAGTCCGATCTGTTTCAGGCGATCGGCGAGCGCCTGCGCGACATGTTGTGGGGGGCGATCTTCCCGTCGATCGACCTGAAGACCGATTCGGCCCGCGAGGTGATCCGGCGCGCCGTCGAGGAGTACGTCAACCTCGTCGACCAGCACCCCAACGTGCTGCGGGTGTTCATCCAGGGCCGTTCGGACGCGAGCCCCAAGATCCTCGAGGAGGGCCGCGGGATCACCCTGGCCGTGGCCGACATGTTCGACAACGAGCTGCGGGAGATGGAACTGGACCACGCGGCGATCGAACTGGCCGGTCACGCGGCCTTCGGCTCGGCCGCGTCGGCCACCGAGTGGTGGCTGGGCCCCGAGGCCGACAGCCCGCGACGCATGCCGCGCGAGCAATTCGTCGCCCACCTGACGACGATCATGATGGGCGTCATCGTCGGCACCGCCGACGCGCTGGGCATCGCCATGGATCCCGACCAGCCGATTCACAGCGTGGTGCCCAGCAGCCCCGCCGCCAGCTGAGGACCCTGCCACGTTGACATCGTCTAGGCGATCGTCAACACTCGCCCTATCCGATACCCTGGGTACTGGGTATTTGCGAGCTAACAGGAAGACCGATTCACCGTGACCGATGTCATCGCACAAGTTGAGCCGACTCAGGCGCAAGAACCGGTGCACACCCGCGCCCTGATCATCGGGACCGGCTTCTCCGGCCTGGGCATGGGTATCAAGCTGCAGCAACAGGGTGTGGACTTCGTCATCCTGGAGAAGGCCGACGACGTCGGCGGCACGTGGCGCGACAACAGCTACCCCGGCTGCGCGTGCGACATCCCGTCGCACCTCTACTCCTTCTCGTTTGAGCCCAAGCCCGACTGGAAGAACCCGTTCTCGTATCAGCCCGAGATCTGGGACTACCTCAAGGGGGTCACCGAGAAGTACGGGCTGCGCCGCTACATCGTGTTCAACTCGCTGGTCGACCGGGGACACTGGGACGACGACGAGAACCGCTGGCACGTCTTCACCGCCGACGGACGCGAGTACGTCGCGCAGTTCCTGATCTCGGGGGCCGGCGCGCTGCACATTCCGTCGCTTCCCGACATCGAGGGCCGCGACGAATTCGCCGGCCCCGCATTCCATTCCGCGGAATGGGACCACAGCGTCGAGTTGACCGGCAAGCGGGTCGCCGTGATCGGCACTGGCGCCAGCGCGATCCAGATCGTGCCCGAGATCGTCGGGCAGGTCGCCGAACTCCACCTCTACCAGCGCACCCCGCCCTGGGTGGTGCCACGGTCCAACCCCGAGCTGCCCGTGGCGCTGCGCCGGGCCATGGAGAACGTTCCCGGGCTGCGCGCGGCGGTGCGCCTGGCGATCTACTGGGGCCAGGAGGCGTTGGCCTACGGCATGACCAAGCGGCCCAACGCGCTGAAAATCATTGAGGCGTACGCGAAATACAACATCCGGCGCTCGGTCAAGGACCGCGAGCTGCGCCGCAAGCTGACCCCGAACTACCGCATCGGTTGCAAGCGAATCCTGAACTCGTCCACGTATTACGGCGCGGTCGCGAACCCCAAGACCGAACTGGTCACCGACGGCATCACCCGGATCACCCGCGACGGGATCGTCACGGCGGACGGGCGGGAGCGCAAGGTGGACGTGATCGTCTACGGCACCGGCTTCCATGTCACGGACTCCTACACGTATGTCCAGATCAAGGGGCGACACGGCGAGGACCTGGTCGACCGCTGGAACCGAGAGGGCATCGGCGCGCATCGGGGGATCACCGTCGCCGACGTGCCGAACCTGTTCTTCCTGCTGGGCCCCAACACCGGTCTCGGTCACAACTCGGTGGTGTTCATGATCGAGTCGCAGATCCACTACGTCGCCGACGCGATCGCGAAATGCGACAAGATGGGCGCGCAGGCGCTGGCGCCCACCCGCGAGGCGCAGGACCGCTTCAACGGTGAACTGCAACAACGGCTTTCGCAGTCGGTGTGGAACAGCGGCGGGTGCAGCAGCTGGTATCTCGACGAGCACGGCAAGAACACCGTGCTGTGGGGCGGCTACACCTGGGAGTACTGGCGGGCGACCCGCGGGATCAAGCTCGCCGAGTACCAGTTCTTCGGAGTGGGTGCCGGCTCACGCGGCAACCGTCGTGCGGCGGCCGTTCGGGGCTGAGCGCTTCGCGAAAGAGCGAAGGTTCAGCCGCACGATGCGGTCCAGAACCCGGTCGGACACGATGCGGCTGATCCGCAGCAGGATCGCGGCGTCGCGGCCGATGGTGTAGCGAGTCCTGGGACGTGACGCCGTCGCGGCCTTGACGATCACCTTGGCGGCGTGTTCGGCCGAAACGCCGTCCTCGCCGAACGATCGGGCTTGGGCCGTGACGGCCGCGGAGAGATCCTCGTAGCGGGCGAGCTGGGTTGCGGTCATGCCGGCCATCAATCCCTCCGCGGTGGCGATGCCACGCTCGGCCATCTCGGTTTTGACAGCGCCGGGTTCGACGACGACCACCTTGATCCCGAGATCGCCCACTTCGCGGCGCAGGGCATCGCTTACCGCCTCGAGCGCGAACTTCGAACCGGCGTATGCGCCATAGGTCGGCAAGACGACTTTCCCGCCGACGGAACTGATGTTCACGACGGTGCCCGAGCCGTTCAGCAGTGCGGGAAACAAGGCCTGGATCATGGCGATGTGTCCGAACAGGTTGACTTCGAACTGCTTGCGCCACTCGGCCATTGGCAGCGTTTCGACCGGTGCGTTGACCGCGATCCCGGCGTTGTTGATCAAGGCGCGCAGCGGCCGCGGGTCGGCGGTGACCCGCTCGGCGATGGCGGCGACATCCGATTCGACGGTGATGTCGAGGATGCGCGGCTCGAGCCCGTCGGCCACCAGCGCGGCGGCGTCGGCCTCGCGGCGCACGCCGGCGAGTACGTGAAAGCCCTTGCGGGCCAACGCCTTAGCGGCGGCCGCGCCGATGCCGGTGGAGGCGCCGGTCACCACGATCAGCTCGTCACGGGCGGCGCGATTCGAGGAACTCATGGCGGTCTCCATCCGGCGGGGAGTAGTTTGAGTTGACGTTGTCAACTGAAGGTAGGCGTTTGAGTTGACATTGTCAACTGGACGCCGGGCTTATGCTCTGCGGGTGACGACTCGAGCGGAAAGCGCCGCGGCGACCCGCAGTTCGCTGCTCGAGGCCGCGGCGGTCTTACTCGACCGCGGCGGGGTCGAGGGCGTCACGCTACGTGAGGTGGGCGCTCGGGCCGGTGTTTCGCGCTCGGCGGCGTATCGCCACTTCGCCGACAAGGAGTCGCTGCTCACGGTCCTGGCCACCAACGCGTTGCGCGAATTGGGCGATGGGCTGGAGGATCTGGCCGCCGGCGATCAGTCGCCGGAGGAGGCGCTGCGTTCGGCCCTGCTGTCGCTGGTCACCATGGGCCGCGACCGGCCCCACCTGTACCGCCTGATGTTCACGCCGCCCGGGGGCGATTTGACCGAGGCGGTCCGGGCCGCCGAACGCACGCAGGGTCTGTTTCTCGACATGGTGGGGCGCGTCACGGGCTCGCAGCAGGCCAGGCGTTACGGAGCGCTCCTGTTGACCAGCGCGCACGGCATGACCGGCCTGGATCTCACCGGCCACATGGATTTGGACAAGTGGCACACCAACGCCGAGGAGCTCATCGACACGCTCATCTCGGTGTTGCCAAAAGCGTGATGAAGGCCCGTGCGGCCGCGTCCACGCCGGCCTCGTCGTCAGTGGCCACGAGGTCCAGCAGCAGGCCGCGGGTAACGGCCAGGCCGAGCCGTGCCATCGCGCCGTCGTATTCAACGCCGGCCGCGGCCGACTCGACCTCGCGCAGCCAGCCGTCGACCGCGCCGGGAACCATTCGCGTGAAGGGCTTTTCGCCCTGCGCAGCCCGCGCGTAGCACTCGAAGAACAGGCGCTCCAACTGGCGCAGTTCGGGGCGACGGAGGTCGGCCCACATCGCGGCGAAGCCGTCGGCCGGGTTCTGCGGCAGGTCGGGGACGAGGGCCATCTGGCGCCGCTCGGCCTCCTCGACGATCGCGATCAGCAGGTCTTCTCGAGAACCGAAGTGGTGCAACAGCATCCGGTGGCTGGTGCCGACCGCCGCGGCGACATCGCGCAGCGACCGATCGCCGATGCCGTTCGCGGCGAACTCGTCGAAAAGCGCGTGCAGTAGTTCGCGGCGCCGCGCCAGGTCAGGCGTGCGGGCCACTGGCGCGGCTGACCTGCTCGGACCGGGCCTTGAGGCCCCGGGCCTCCATCGCGAGGAAGCGCTTGGTCCGCTTGACGGTCAACCGCCCGACCAGCGCGCCGAGGAATCCGCGCTGATCGAGTTCCTGACGCACCAGGGTGCGGCCGCCGGGCAGGGCGGTGACGTAGTGGCGAGCGGTCACCTGCACGCCGGGGGAGCGGGTCACCCAGGTCCACGAGGTACCGGGATCGATCTCGGCGACCTTCCAGATCAGCTTCTGCAGGCCCGGTTGCTTGATCGCGAACCGCCTGCCGACGGCCAGGGTGGAACCGTCCCGCCCGGTCAGGGAGGTGACCGACGCGGTCCAATCGGGCCAGTGTTCGACGTCGCTGAAGACGTCCCAGACGACCTGCGGCGGCGCGTCTATCTCGATGCTGTCTTCGGTAAACATGTACCAGATGGTACATGCAAACCTTGGCTTTGCCTACGCCCTCGCGACCCGTGCGTTGAGGTGCTTGAGGGCCGCCTCGGCGCCGTTCCACCCCGGGATGCCGGTCACCCCGGGACCGGGGTGGGTGCACTGCCCGCACAGGAAGAGCCCGTCGACCGGGGTGGCGAACTTGTCCGCGCCCTCGACGACGCGGCCGGTCCACAGCTGGTTGGGCTGCAGCAGGCCGTGCGAGTAGTCGCCGGCGTGCGCGCTGAAGGTGCTGCCGAAGTAGCGGTTGGAGAACACGACGCGGTTGGTGACAGAGTCGGCGAACCCGGGTGCGAAGCTGTCGAAGATGCGCACGCAGGTGTCGGCGTATTGCTCCTTCCAGCTTCGGTTTTCGTCGGCGTCCAGCCCGGTGGGGAAGTACGGGGTGAAGATGGTCGCGCTGTGCTTGCCCTCGGGTGCCAGTGACGAGTCGACCATGCTGGGGATGTACAGATACGTGGGCGGCGCGTCGGGTAGCTGTCCCTTGCGGTATTGCTCCCAGGCGTCGCTGATGTATTCCGGGGACGGCGCGTACGCGACAGTGGGACACCACTGGCCGTTGTCGTGCATGTAGGGCTGCAACCGCTCGATCCACTGGGGCGCTTGGTCAATGGTGAGATGCGCCTGGATGTATCCCAGGTTGAAGTTGATCTCCTTGATCTTGCGGATGTAGTCGGGCGGAAAGTTCTGCGCGCCGGCCAGATTCACGAACGTGGTGTACGGGTCGAGCGAGGACAGCACGGCATCGGCCGAAATCGTTGTGCCGTCGCGCAATTGGACCCCGGTGGCGCGGCCGTCGGTGACCAGGATGTCCTTGACGTGTTGTTTCATCTGCACCTCGGCGCCCAGCGATTCGGCGCGCCGGCACAGCGCGGTGCTCAGCGAGCCGATCCCGCCGCGCGGCATGATGTATTCGACGTTGCCGCCGCCAATCAGGTAGTGGTACAGGGTCGATGCGTTCGAGCCCGGTGTCCACGGGCCGCCGTCGAACGCGTCGATCGACATGGCCGCGAGCGAGCCCTGGATGCAGCGGGCCTGGTCGGGCGCCAGGAAGCGCCGGACCGTGTCCATCGTGCTGCCGTACCACATCTGGGCGAAATCGTGGCGGTCCTCGGGCGTGGGCTGGGCGGCGATCACCTCGATGATGTCCAGCGGCGGGCCGAACGCCGAGTCCACGAAATACGGTGCGAACCGGCCGATGTGGGCGAACAGGCCGCCCAGGGCCGCCGCGGTGTCGGCGCCGTGGTCGTCGAGCAGGTGGCGCGCCATGCGCTCGAGGTCGTTGTACATCACGAACGGGGTGTCGCCGGCGTCACCGAACGTGCACGTCGAGGTCCACTGATTCATCAGCTCGAAGCCCCACTTGGTGAGCTCGAGCCGTTCGGTCATCTCCTGACGCCAGATCAGCACGGCCCAGGCGCCGACGCTGTGCTTGTAGCCGTCGAAGAGTTCGCGGGTGGCGGCCATCCCGCCGAGGAAGTGCGCCCGTTCCAGGACAAGCACTTTCGCGCCGCCCTTCGCCAGCACGTTGGCGGCGACCAGCCCGTTGTGACCGGCCCCGATGATGATCGCGTCATAGTCCGCCATGGCGACTCCTCCGGTGATGATCCGCAGACAGAAGGGACAATGTCACATGTGACATTGTGGCGTCAATGGTGACATTTTCGTGGCATGCTGGCACCGTGGAATCTCGCAGACAGCGCACGCGTCAGGCGCTCCTACAGGCGGCGATGAAGCGCTTCGTCGCCGACGGCGTGCACCGAACGAGCGTTTCCGATATCGCCGCCGACGTCGGAGTGACCGAGCGAACCTTCTATCGGCACTTCCCCTCGAAGCACGCGGTGATCTTCGCCGACTACGACATCGGCTTCGAATGGTTCGCCCGCGCGTTGGCGCTGCGCCCGCACGGGGAGCCCATCACGGCGTCCGTGCGAAAGGCCATGGACGCCTTCCCCTTTGACTTCGCGATGGTCCGCGAAGCCGCCACCATCCGCTCGCGCGACCTCGACCAGGAGATCATCACGAGCCACGTCCGGCGGATGCGCGATCAGGTCGCCGACGAGATCGCGCGCTTCATCCATGAACGATCGGCGCCCACTGCCGACGGCGCGATGATCGCCGACATCGCCGCGCACAGCCTGGCGACCGCGGTGTTCGTGGCACTGGAAGCGTGGATGGCCAAATGCGAGCACGACATCGACGACCTGGGTCGCCTGACGGACATCGCGCTGAGCGCGTTGGAAGACGGCCTCACCCACACGTTGCGCAAGGTCGGGCTGGACTAGCGGCACGACACGCAAACACAAGTTGTTGTGTTCCGCCGCCTTGTCGTACCCCAGGGGTAGTGTTTGTGACCTAGACATCGAAGGCAAAACCGGCTGGTGAAGAAGGGTTCTGGTGACGAACATGAAGCTGATTGACCGGACCTCGGCGATCAACTGGAACCGGGTGCAAGACGACAAGGACGCCGAGGTCTGGGAGCGGGTGACCGGAAATTTCTGGTTGCCCGAGAAGGTGCCGGTGTCCAACGACCTGCCGTCGTGGGGGACGCTGACCGACAGTGAAAAGCAGCTGACGATGCGGGTGTTCACGGGGCTGACGCTGCTGGACACCGTTCAGAGCACGGTCGGCGCGGTCAGCATGATTCCGGATGCACTGACGCCGCACGAGGAGGCCGTCCTCACCAATTTCGCGTTCATGGAATCCGTGCACGCCAAGAGCTACAGCTCGATCTTCTCCACGCTGTGCTCGACCACCGAGATCGATGACGCCTTCCGCTGGTCGGAGGAGAACGTCAACCTGCAGCGCAAAGCCCAGATCGTGATCGACTACTACCGGGGCGACGACCCGCTCAAGCGCAAGGTTGCCTCGGTGCTGCTGGAAAGCTTCCTCTTCTATTCCGGTTTCTACCTGCCGATGTACTGGTCGAGCCGGGCCAAGCTGACCAACACGGCGGACCTGATCCGGCTGATCATCCGCGACGAGGCCGTGCACGGCTACTACATCGGCTACAAGTTCCAGCGTGGCTTGGCCTTGGCCGACGACGCCAGGCGCGCCGACATCAAGGACTACACCTACGAACTGCTCTTCGAGCTCTACGACAACGAGGTGGATTACACGCAGGACCTCTACGACGAGGTCGGGCTGACCGAGGACGTCAAGAAGTTCATCCGGTACAACGCCAACAAGGCGCTGATGAACCTCGGGTACGAGGCGATGTTCCCGCGCGACGAGACCGACGTGAACCCGGCGATCCTGTCGGCGCTGTCACCCAACGCCGACGAGAACCACGACTTCTTCTCTGGGTCGGGCTCGTCGTACGTGATCGGCAAGGCCGTCGTCACCGAGGACGAGGACTGGGACTTCTAGACAGTTCGACGTCGCCCGGTCGACTCGCCACACTGATGCTGTGGACGTGACGAGACGGCGATTTCTCGCCGGGGCAAGCGCGGGCGTGATGTCGATGGTCACGGTCGGGGCATTCGCCGAGGGCACGTCGTCGGCATCGCCTGATAGCGGCTTCGCCGTGACCCACAGCGACGCCGAGTGGCAAAGACTGCTGACCCCGGCCCAATACAACGTGTTGCGTAACGCGGGCACCGAGGCTCCGTTCACCAGCCCACTCAACGACGAACACCGTCGCGGCGTGTTTGGTTGCGCGGGGTGCGGGCTGCACCTCTACTCCTCGGACACGAAGTTCGACAGCGGCACCGGTTGGCCGAGCTTCTGGAAGGCCCTGGACAACGCGGTGCTGCAACGCCCGGACGCCAGCCTGGGCGTGATGCGCACCGAAGTTCTCTGCAGCCAATGCGGCGGGCACCTCGGCCACGTGTTCAACGACGGACCGCCGCCGACCGGTCTCCGGTACTGCATGAACGGCGTCGCTCTGACCTTCCAGGCCCTCTGAGCCGCTCAAGTGGGTCGAGCCGGTAAATCTGCAGACAAAGTGCGAGTAGTTGCCTGCAGATTTACAGGCTCGGCGTTGCAGGCCGGGCAGGATGAACAGCGTGAGCAGTGACGACCCCGTGGGTGCGGCGGACTTCCGTCGCGCGTTGGCGTTGATTCAGCACGGCGAGCGCGGCGACGAAGCGGGCATGCGCGTCATCGTCGACGACGAAGTCATCCCGGCCGGCCGGCTGCCGCAGCTGATCCGCGCCACCGTCTCGATCCTGTGGCAACTGGTGGCTCAGCTGTGCGATCCGGACGAAGTCGCCGAGATCGGCGAGACCCTCACCCTGGCGGCGGCTCCCGACCAGGTCGATCTCGACCGCGACAACCGACTGGTGGCCAGGATGGCGATGGCGCAGCATTCGGGAGATGTCGGCGCCGAGTATGGGGTGCTCCGTGACGCGGCCACCGCGCCCGACGGACTGGTGCGGCTCGCGCTCACCGCCGCCGGTGTGGTCTCGGCGATGCTGCCCCAGTTACGCACTGCAGCCGGCCGGCAGCTGGTCAACAACTTGGCGATGCAAGCGTCGCGCGAAGAGAACAGCCGATGAGCAGGCTGCATCGTGTGTTTCTGCGGCAGATGTTCGGGTCGTGAACGGCGCATGAATTGTGGGTCGGGTGCGAGGCCCTACAAGCGTGCCGACGTGAGACTTATTGGGTGACTTCAACCCACGCGAACCACAAGCACGCCAAGTTTCTCAAGTCAGTGATCCGTTGGCTGGACGTCGGGTACCCGCAGGGCGTTCCCGGGCCGGACCAGGTGGCCCTGTTCGCCCTTCTCAGGAGCACGCCACTGACGCAGGATCAGCTGGAAGAAGTGGTGGAAAACGTCATCGCGAAGCATCGCGCCGACGGCGACGGGACGATCAGCAAGGACGAGATCTCCGAGTTCATCACCAAGACCACCCACCACGACCCCGGCCGGGAGAACATCATCCGGGTGGCCGCCACGCTGGCCGCCGCCGGTTGGCCGCTGGCCGGCATCGACGTCAGCGAGGTTATCCCCGGCGACGAGCACGGCGAGGCGGCCGAGGAGATCGCGTGCCGCCGTGACGATGTCGCCGAGGGCGCCTCACAGGGTTGAGATGTCGATGACGAAGCGGTAGCGCACGTCGCTGGCTAGCACGCGCTCGTAGGCCTCGTTCACGTAGTCCGCTTCGATGACCTCGATCTCGGGCGTCACGTCGTGCTCGGCGCAGAAGTCGAGCATCTCCTGCGTCTCGGCGATGCCGCCGATGTTGGACCCGGACAGGCTGCGCCGCGCCAGGGCCAGCGGGAAGGCGTGCACCTGCATGGGGTGCTCGGGGATGCCCAGCTCGACCAGGGTGCCGTCGACGTCGAGCAGGCTCACGTAGTCGTCGAGCGGCAAGTTCGCGGACACGGTGTTCAGGATCAGGTCGAAGCTGCCGCGCAGCTTCTTGAAGGTGTCGGGGTCGGCGGTCGCGTAGTAGTGGCTGGCGCCCAGGCGCAGGCCGTCCTCCATCTTCTTCAGCGACTGGGACAGCACGCTCACCTCGGCGCCCATCGCGGCGCCCAGCTTGACGCCCATGTGCCCGAGGCCGCCCAGACCGACGATCGCCAGCCGGGTGTCCGGCCCGGCCTTCCAGTGCCGCAGCGGCGAGAACAGCGTGATGCCGGCGCACAGCAGCGGCGCGGCCTTGTCCAGCGGCAGCGAGTCGGGGATGCGCACGACGAAGTTCTCGTCGACGACGATCGCCTGGCTGTAGCCGCCCTGCGTCGGCGTGCCGTCCTTGTCGATGGAGTTGTATGTGAAGGTCGCGCCCGGCTTGCAGTACTGCTCGAGGCCGGCCTGGCAGCTGCTGCACTGACCGCAGGAGTTCACCATGCAGCCCACGCCGACGTGGTCGCCCGCCTTGTACTTGGTGACCTCGGCGCCCACCTCGGTCACCACACCGGCGATCTCGTGGCCGACGACCACGGGGTAGTTCGGCACGCCCCATTCGCCTTTGGCGGTGTGGATGTCGGAGTGGCAGATCCCGGCGTATTTGATGTCGATGACGACGTCGCGCGGGCCGGGGTCGCGACGTTCGATGGTGGTCTTGGTCAGCGGGGCGGTCGCCGACGTGGCGGCGTACGCCGAAACTGTGCTCATCAATATCCCTCTTTTGATCTCGGTGCTTCCCGAAGAAGTTTAGCTAAGGTAATTTTCTCCGGCCACCTGGCGGTGGCGCACCGAACACCAGCCTATGACGCGCCGGGCGACCGGGCCGCCCCGCGAAGTTCTCTGCAGCCAATGCGGCGGCCACCTCGGCCACGTGTTCGACGACGGACCGCCGCCGACCGGTCTCCGGTACTGCATGAACGGCGTCGCTCTGACCTTCCAGGCTCTCTGAGCCGCTCAAGTGCGTCGAGCCGGTAAATCTGCAGACAAAGTGCGAGTAGTTGCCTGCAGATTTACAGGCTCGACGTTGCAGGCCGGGCAGGATGAACAGCGTGAGCAGTGACGACCCCGTCGGTGCGGCGGACTTCCGTCGCGCGTTGGCGCTGATTCAGCACGGCGAGCGCGGCGACGAAGCGGGCATGCGTGTCATCGTCGACGACGAAGTCATCCCGGCTGGGGACATAAGGGGTCGAGTTACTCCGGGCCCCAAGCCGATCGGTGACCCTAGTTGATCGGGGCGTTGAGCAGGCGCAGGTCGTCGACGATGCCGCGGGCCGCGATCAGGCCCTCGCCGGTTTGCCAGATCTCGTCGTTGACGACGTAGACGCGGTTGTCGTGATTGGCGGAGAGCTTGCGCCAGGGGTTGCTGTCCAGCACGGTGGCGGCGCGATCCGCGGCGGCCGGGGTGGCGCACGACAGGTAGATGACGTCGGCGTCGGCGGCGGAGAGGTCCGGGTTTTTCGCGAGGTCGGCGTCGGTGGCGCCGATCTCGATGTAGGGCTTGTCGGTGAACCGCTGCGCGGCCGGCCGGTCCACCCCGACCGCGCCGAGCACGCTGGCCGGGAAATTGTTGGCCCCGTACACGCGGATCGTGGTGGTGGTCAGCTGCACGATCGACGCCTGGAAGTGGGACGCGTCGTGCGCCGCCCCGATCTGGGTGGCCCGCTGCGCGAAGCCGGCGATCAGGGAGTCGACGGCGCCGGTGCGCGCGGTGGCGGCGCCGACGCCACGCAGGTTGTCCTGCCAGGCCGCGCCGGGCGCCGCCGTGAACACCGTGGGGGCGATCGCGGCGAGCTGCGGGTACAGCTTGGGGGTCAAGCCCTGCGATCCCAGGATCAGGTCGGGGTGAGCGGCGGCGACGGCGCCCAGGTCCGGGTTGGTGCGGGTCCCGGCGCCGGGCAGCCCGTGCACCGCGCCGCCCAGGTACGACGGCTGGGCCGACGAGCCGTCGGGGAGCGCGGAGGCGACCACGCGCGATTGCAGGCCGAGCGCGCACAGGGCGTCGAGCTGGTCGCCGGAGAGCACCACGATCCGCCGCGCCTCCGCGGGGACGGAGACCGTGTCGGGGGCGACGCCGGCGGCATTGCGGGCCTGTCGGGTGGGCGGCCCGGGATCGGCCGCGGCGGCGTCGCGCGCGCAGGACTCGTCGGGCTTGCGATCGTTGCCCAACACGCCGGCGCCCGCGATCTGGGTGGTGGGAGTGATCAGCGATCGGGTAGACGCGCTGTTTCCGGAGCCGCCGGACCCGCATGCGCCGCAGGCCAGGACGGTCACGGCCAGAACGGCTGCGGCCATGGACGATCGCCTTCCCAGCACGCGTTCGACGCTAACATCCGGCGGCTCGGAGGCCTTTTACGACAGTTTGTAGGACTGCCCCTGACGGGCGGTTCTTCGGAGGCTAAGATTCGGAGTCAATACTGGGTTCGGGCCCTGTCCGACGATGTTTGGAGGAGCTGTTGACAGCCGAAGCCCCCCCGTTGGGAGAACTCGAGGCCGTCCGTCCGTACCCGGCCCGGACCGGTCCCAAAGGGAACCTTGTCTACAAACTGATCACCACCACCGATCACAAGCTGATCGGCATCATGTACTGCGTCGCCTGCTTCATCTTCTTCTTCCTGGGCGGGCTGCTGGCGCTGTTGATGCGCACCGAGCTGGCGGCGCCGGGCCTGCAGTTCCTATCGAACGAGCAGTTCAACCAGCTGTTCACCATGCACGGCACGATCATGCTGCTGTTCTATGCGACCCCGATCGTGTTCGGGTTCGCCAACCTGGTGCTGCCGCTGCAGATCGGCGCGCCCGACGTCGCGTTCCCGCGGCTCAACGCGTTTTCGTTCTGGCTGTTCCTGTTCGGCGCCACGATGGGCGCGGCCGGCTTCGTCACGCCGGGCGGGGCGGCCGACTTCGGCTGGACCGCCTACACGCCGCTGACCGACGCCATCCACTCGCCCGGCCCCGGCGGCGACCTGTGGATCATGGGCCTGATCGTCGCGGGTCTGGGGACCATCCTGGGCGCGGTCAACATGATCACCACCGTGGTCTGCATGCGCGCGCCCGGCATGACGATGTTCCGGATGCCGATCTTCACCTGGAACATCCTGGTGACGTCCATCCTGGTGCTGATCGCGTTCCCGTTGCTCACCGCGGCGCTGTTCGGCCTGGCCGCCGACCGCCACCTGGGGGCGCACGTCTACGACGCGGCCAACGGCGGAGTCCTGTTGTGGCAGCACCTGTTCTGGTTCTTCGGCCACCCCGAGGTGTACATCATCGCGCTGCCGTTCTTCGGGATCGTCAGCGAAGTGATCCCGGTGTTCTCCCGCAAGCCGATCTTCGGTTACACCACGCTGGTGTATGCGACACTGTCGATCGCCGCGCTCTCGGTCGCGGTGTGGGCGCACCACATGTTCGCCACCGGAGCCGTTCTGCTGCCGTTCTTTTCGTTCATGACCTATCTGATCGCGGTGCCGACGGGGATCAAGTTCTTCAACTGGATCGGCACGATGTGGAAGGGGCAGTTGACCTTTGAGACGCCGATGCTGTTCTCGGTCGGCTTCATGGTCACGTTCCTGCTTGGTGGTCTGACCGGCGTGCTGCTGGCCAGCCCGCCGCTGGACTTCCACGTGACCGACACCTACTTCGTCGTCGCGCACTTCCACTACGTGCTGTTCGGCACCATCGTGTTCTCCACCTTCGCCGGCATCTACTTCTGGTTCCCGAAGATGACGGGCCGGCTGCTGGACGAGCGGCTGGGCAAGTTGCACTTCTGGTTGACGTTCATCGGCTTCCACGTCACGTTCCTGGTGCAGCACTGGGTGGGCGATTTGGGTATGCCGCGCCGCTACGCCGACTACCTGCCCACCGATGGCTTCCAGTCGTACAACATCGTCTCGACGATCGGCGCCTTCATCCTGGGCGCGTCGATGTTCCCGTTCGTGTGGAACGTGTTCAAGAGCTGGCGCTACGGCGAGGTCGTGACCGTCGACGACCCGTGGGGCTACGGCAACTCGCTGGAGTGGGCGACCAGCTGCCCGCCGCCGCGGCACAACTTCACCGAGCTGCCCCGGATCCGTTCGGAGCGACCGGCATTCGAGCTGCACTATCCGCACATGGTGGAGCGGCTGCGCGCCGAGGCGCACGTGGGCCGGCACGCCACGGCGCTGGAGTCGCCGAAGGGATTCGGCCCGCGGACCGAAGCGGATCGCTCCACCGCCGAGCAGTAGCGGCGCCGAACGGCTTTGAGTCGCGAGTGAACTCACCAGCCAAGGTGTCGGTACTGATCACCGTCACCGGCGTGGATCAGCCAGGCGTGACGTCGGCACTGTTCGAGGTGCTGTCGCGGCACGGGGTCGAGTTGCTCAACGTCGAACAGGTGGTGATCCGCGGGCGCCTGACGCTCGGCGTCCTGCTGTCCTGCCCGCCCGAGGTCGCCGGCGGCCCCGCGCTGCGCCATGACGTCGAATCCGCCGTCCGCGCAAAGGGTCTCGACGTCAGCATCGAACCCAGCGACGACGTGCCGATCATCCGGCATCCGTCGACCCACACCATCTTCGTGCTCGGCCGGCCGATCACGGCCCGGGCGTTCGGCGCGGTCGCCCGGGAGGCCGCGGCGCTGGGCGTCAACATCGACCTCATTCGCGGTGTCTCCGACTATCCGGTGACCGGCCTGGAGTTGCGGGTGTCGGTCCCGCCCGGCGCCGGCGGGCCGCTGCGCAACGCGCTGACGCGGGTGGCCGCCGACGAGGTCGTCGACGTCGCGGTCGAGGAGTACAGCCTGGAACGGCGCGCCAAGCGGCTCGTCGTGTTCGACGTCGATTCGACGCTGGTGCAGGGCGAGGTCATCGAGATGCTGGCGGCGCGGGCGGGCGCGCAGGGCGCGGTCGCCGCGATCACCGAGGCCGCGATGCGCGGCGAACTGGACTTCGCGCAGTCGCTCGAGCAGCGGGTGGCGACGCTAAAGGGCCTGCCCGCCACCGTGATCGACGAGGTCGCCGCCCAGCTGGAGCTGATGCCCGGCGCCCGGACGACCCTGCGCACGTTGCGGCGCTTGGGTTTTCGCTGCGGCGTGGTGTCCGGCGGGTTCCGGCGGATCATCGAACCGCTGGCGGAGGAGCTGATGCTGGACTACGTCGCCGCCAACGAGCTGGAGATCGTCGACGGAACGCTCACCGGCCGGGTCACCGGCCCGATCATCGACCGGGCCGGCAAGGCGCAGGCCCTGCGGGAATTCGCGGAGCAGGTCGGGGTGCCGATGGAGCAGACCGTCGCGGTCGGCGACGGCGCCAACGACATCGACATGCTGGCCGCCGCCGGGCTGGGTGTGGCGTTCAACGCCAAGCCGGCGCTGCGTGAGGTCGCCGACGCGTCGTTGAGCCACCCCTACCTGGACACGGTGCTGTTTCTGCTGGGCGTCACGCGCGGCGAGATCGAGGCCGCCGACGCGGTCGACGGCCAGCTGCGCCGCGTCGAGATCCCGCCGGACTAATGGCGATCGCGGTACGGCACGATGGGCGGGTGCCCGAAACAGGAAGTCGGAGGTGAGACCCGAGGATTCGCGAGAATCCGAGGGTAGAGCCGACCAAACGGCCGAGGCAGCGGACCCCGATCTGCTGATCGACTTCAGAAACGTGTCGCTGCAGCGCGATGGACGCACCCTGGTCGGGCCGGTGGATTGGGCCGTGGAGCTCGACGAGCGCTGGGTGATCATCGGGCCCAACGGCGCCGGCAAGACGTCGCTGCTGCGCATCGCCGCCGCCAGCGAGCACCCGTCGTCGGGTGTGGCGTTCGTGCTCGGGGAGCGGCTGGGTCGGGTCGACGTGTCCGAGCTGCGGTCGCGGATCGGGCTCAGCTCGTCGGCGCTGGCGCAGCGGATCCCCACCGACGAAGTGGTGCGCGACCTCGTGGTGTCGGCAGGCTACGCCGTGTTGGGTCGATGGCGCGAGCGCTACGAGGACGTCGACTACCGCCGGGCGATCGACATGCTGGAAAGCCTTGGCGCCGAGCACCTCGCGGAGCGCACCTACGGGACCCTGTCGGAGGGGGAGCGCAAGCGGGTGCTGATCGCCCGCGCGTTGATGACCGACCCGGAACTGCTGCTGCTCGACGAGCCCGCCGCCGGCCTGGACCTGGGCGGGCGAGAAGAGCTGGTGGCCCGGCTGGCCGACCTGGCCGCCGACCCCGATGCGCCCGCGCTGGTGCTGGTCACCCACCACGTCGAGGAGGTGCCGCCCGGCTTCAGCCACTGCATGCTGCTGTCGGAGGCCCGCGTGGTCGCCGCCGGTTTGCTGTCCGACGTGCTGACCTCCGAGAACCTGTCCGCCGCGTTCGGCCAGTCGATCGCCCTCGACGTCGTCGACGGGCGCTATTTCGCCCGACGGGTTCGCACCCGTGCGGCCCACCGGAGGCAGCTATGAGTACACCGCTGGATCCGCCACCCCTGGTCCCCAGGCCCGCGGCGACCGTGATGCTGGTCCGCGATGAGCCGGAGGGTTTGGCGGTCTTCCTGATGCGCCGGCACGCCCGGATGGAGTTCGCCGCGGGCACCATGGTGTTCCCCGGCGGCGGCGTCGACGACCGCGACCGCAACGCCGACATCGCGTGGGCGGGGCCGCCGCCGGCGTGGTGGGCGCAGCGGTTCGGCATCGAACCCGACCTGGCCGAGGCGCTGGTCTGCGCCGCCGCCCGCGAGACCTTCGAGGAATCGGGGGTGCTGTTCGCGGGACCGGCCGGAGCCCCGGACAGCATCGTCGGCGACGCCTCGGTGTACGGCGACGCGCGCCGCGCGCTGGCCGACGGGACGCTGTCCTTCGCGGACTTCCTGCGCCGCGAAAACCTGGAACTGCGATCCGACCTGCTGCGGCCGTGGGCCAACTGGGTGACCCCGGAGGCCGAGCGCACCCGCCGCTACGACACCTATTTCTTCGTCGGCGCCCTGCCGGAGGGGCAGCGGGCCGACGGCCAGAACACCGAGTCCGACCGCGCGGGCTGGACGACGCCGCGGGCCGCGATCGACGACTTCGCCTCGGGCCGTTGCTTCCTGCTGCCGCCGACCTGGACGCAGCTGGACTCGCTGGCCGGTCGCACCGTCGCCGACGTGCTGGCCGTCGAGCGCCAGATCGTCACGGTGCAGCCGCACCTCGAGATCCAGGGCGACAACTGGATTTTCGAGTTCTTCGACTCCGACCGCTACCACCAGGCCCGCGAGGCGGGCGGCATGGGGTGGCGGCATTGAGGGAGTTCGTCAGCGTCGTGGTCAGCGACGGGTCGCGGGATGCCGGCCTGGCCATGTTGCTGCTGTCGCGGCCGCCCACGAACGCGATGACCCGGCAGGTCTACCGCGAGATCGTGTCCGCGGCCGACGAGCTGGGTCGCCGCGACGACGTCGCCGCCGTGATCCTGTTCGGCGGCCACGAAATCTTCTCCGCCGGCGACGACGCGCCCGAGCTCGAGACGCTGAGCGCGGGTGAGGCCGAGGCCGCGGACCGGGTGCGCCGTGCGGCCGTCGACGCCGTCGCGGCGATCCCCAAGCCGACCGTGGCCGCGATCACCGGATACGCGCTGGGCGCCGGCCTGGCCTTGGCGCTGGCCGCCGACTGGCGGGTCAGCGGCGACAACGTCAAGTTCGGCGCCACCGAGATCCTGGCCGGGCTGGTCCCCGGGGACGCGGCGATGGCGCGGCTGGCCCGCGCGGCGGGGGCGAGCCGGGCCAAGGAGCTGGTGTTCAGCGGGCGCTTCTTCGACGCCGAGGAGGCGCTGGCGCTGGGCCTGATCGACGAGCTGGTGGCCCCCGACGACGTCTACGACGCCGCGGCGGCGTGGGCGCGGCGCTTCCTCGACGGGCCGACGCAGGCGCTGGCCGCGGCCAAGGCCAGAATCAACGCCGTTTTCGATCGGCTACCGGGCGCCGATTAGGCTGCCCTGCATGACGACGAGTTCGACCGACGCCGTTCCCAACCCGCACGCCACCGCCGAGCAGGTGGAAGCGGCGCGGCATGACAGCAAGCTGGCCCAGGTGCTCTACCACGACTGGGAGGCGGAGAACTACGACGAGAAATGGTCGATCTCCTACGACCAGCGATGCGTCGAGTACGCCCGGGACTGCTTCGACGCCACCGTGCCGGACCGGGTGCTTCGGGAGCTTCCCTACGACCGGGCGCTCGAATTGGGTTGTGGGACAGGGTTTTTCCTGCTCAACCTGATCCAGTCCGGGGTGGCGCGGCGCGGGTCGGTGACCGACCTGTCGCCCGGCATGGTCAAGGTCGCCACCCGCAACGGCCAATCGCTGGGCCTGGACATCGACGGGCGGGTCGCCGACGCTGAGGGCATCCCGTACGAGGACAACACCTTCGACCTGGTGGTCGGCCACGCCGTGCTGCATCACATTCCCGACGTCGAGCTGTCACTCCGAGAGGTCGTCCGGGTGCTGCGCCCGGGCGGCCGGTTCGTCTTCGCCGGCGAACCGAGCAACGCCGGGGAGGTGTATGCGCGCGCCCTCTCGACGCTGACCTGGCGGGTCGTCACCAACGTCACCCGGCTGCCGGGCCTGGGCGGCTGGCGGCGCCCGCAGGCCGAGCTGGACGAGTCCTCGCGCGCCGCGGCGCTGGAGGCCCTCGTCGACCTGCACACCTTCGCGCCCGAAGACCTGGAGCGGATGGCGGCCAACGCCGGCGCGATCGACGTCCAGACCGCCACCGTCGAGTTCACCGCCGCCATGCTGGGCTGGCCGCTGCGCACGTTCGAGTGCGCCGTGCCGCCGGGGCGGCTGGGCTGGGGCTGGGCGAAATTCGCCTTCAACGGCTGGAAGACGCTGAGCTGGGTGGACGCCAACGTGTGGCGGCACGTGGTGCCGAAGGGCTGGTTCTACAACGTGATGGTCACCGGGGTCAAACCCTCCTGAGTGGGCTGACGTTCAGCACCGACGACGTCGCCTACCTGCGGTCGGAATCCGGTGCCGCGGCGCTGGCCGCCGTCGCCGAATTCGAGCTGACCGACGCGACGCGGGTCGCGGACGTCGCCGCGGCGCGCGCCCGGTTCGGGGACCGGGCGCCGGTGCTGATCGAGACGACACTGCTGCGCCGCCGCGCCACCGAAAAGCTGGGGGAGCTGGACGTCGCCGGCTGGCTGTTCACCGACGAGGCGCTGCAGCAGGCCACCGCCGCGCCGGTGGCCCTGCACCGGGCCGGGCGGCTTGTTGGCCGTCGCGTGCACGACGCGACCTGCTCGATCGGCACCGAGCTGGCCGCGCTGCGCGCCTCGGGCGTGCGGGCGGTGGGCAGCGACATCGACGCGGTGCGCCTGGCGATGGCGCGCCACAACCTGGGCGCTTCGGCCTATCTGTGCCGCGCCGACGCGCTGCACCCGGTGACCCGCGACGCGGTGGTCCTCGTCGACCCGGCGCGCCGGCGGCGGGGGCGGCGGCGGTTGCGCATCGACGACTACGCGCCCGCGCTGGGCCGCGTGCTGGACACCTACCGCGACCGCGACCTCGTCGTAAAGTGCGCTCCCGGAATCGATTTCGAGGAACTGAGGCGCCTCGGCTTCGGCGGTGAAATCGAGGTGACGTCGTATCGCGGGTCGGTCCGCGAGGCGTGCCTGTGGTCGGCCGGGCTGTCGCTACCGGGCGTGCGTCGGCGGGCGAGCGTCCTGGATCGCGGGGAACAGGTCACCGACGCCGAACCCGACGAGTGCCCGGTGGCGCCGGCCGGGCGGTGGATCGTCGACCCCGATGGGGCCGTCGTCCGCGCCGGCCTGGTGCGCCACTACGGCGCGCGCCACGGGCTGTGGCAGCTCGACCCCGACATCGCCTATCTGTCCGGGGATCGGCTGCCGCCGGGGGTGCGGGGCTTCGAGGTGCTCGAGCAGCTGGCGTTCGACGAGCGCCGGCTGCGCCAGGCGTTGACCGTGCTGGACTGCGGCGCGCTCGAGATCCTGGTCCGCGGCGTGGCCGTCGACCCCGACGCGTTGCGGCGACGGCTGCGGCCGCGCGGTGACCGGCCGCTGTCGGTGGTCATCACCCGCATCGGCACGGGGGCCGCCGGTCGCGGGACCGTCTTCGTCTGCCGCGCCGCCGGGTAGCGCCCGGTAGGCTGGCTGCGGTAACACCTGGTAGGCGCCCCGCCCGTGATCTGCGAGGACAATTTCGACGATGCGTTTCCTGATGGTGGCGGCGATGCTGGCTGCCGCGGTCCTGCCGGGCTGGCCGGCGGCGCCCTTCGCGGTCTCAGAGCCGGCGTCGTGCGCCAGCCTGGGCGGCACCGTCGAGGCCGGCCAGATGTGTCAGGTGCACGCCACCGGCCCCACCTACACGCTCAACATGACGTTCCCCGCCGACTACCCCGACGAGCAGGCGTTGATCGACTACATCACGCAGAACCGCGACGGGTTCGTCAACGTCGCGCAGGGATCCGGGACACGCGACCAGCCCTACCAGATGGAGGCCACCACCGAGCAACACAGCGCCGGTCAGCCGCCGCACAACACCCGCAGCGTCGTGCTGAAGTTCTTCCAGGACTTGGGCGGTTCGCGGCCGACCACCTGGTACAAGGCGTTCAACTACAACCTCGGGACCAAGGCGCCCATCACCTTCGACAACCTGTTCGCGCCCGGCACCACGCCGCTGGATGCCATCTTCCCGATCGTCCAGCGCGAGCTCAACCGCCAAAACCCTTTGGGAGCAGTGATATTGCCCTCGACCGGGCTGGACCCCTCGCATTACCAGAACTTCGCCATCACCGACGACCAGCTGATCTTCTACTTCGCCCCGGGCGAGATGCTGCCGTCGTTCGGCGGCCCGACCCAGGCGCTGGTGCCCCGCAGCGCCATCCCGCCGCTGGCGATCTAGCCGCGGCCGGCGCCCCTGCGTTGCGTGTGGCTCAAGGGCAACTAAACGGGCCCGGCGAGCGACTCCATGGCCGCGGCACCGATCGCCAGCGCGACCTGCACCACGCACCCGATGAGCGGGACGAAAAATGCCGTCCGCCGCCGGAGGAGCAGGAACACGGCGACCGCGACGTCGGCGACCAGGACGACCGCGCCGCCCCAGACCCCCACCATCATGGCGCGGTCGATCCAGGCGGGATCGCCGCACTTCACGGAGCCGCACGGGTCGGTGCTCATGACGAACAGGCCCAGCAGCACATCCGTCGCCGCCAGCAGAAATCCGTGGACGAGCAGCAGGACGACGGTCGCGGCGACGTTCGCGGGCTTCATGCCGGCCCGAAACAGTAGACCTGACCGTCGCTGGTGGCGGCCACCACGCGGCGATCGTTGCCGACCGACACGCCGACGGGATACCCGGTGGCCGCCGGGAGCGGATAGCTGGCCAGCGTGTGCCCGTTGCCCGGGTCGAAGACCAGGACCGACATGCCGGGTGCGCCGTCCGCGGGCGGGCCACCGACGACCGCATATCCGGCGCCGCCGCCCGCCAGGCTCGACGACGACAGCGGCGTGACGTCGTCGCGGCGCCAGACCGAGTCGGCGTGATCGCCGGCGTCCTTGAACGCCGCCAGCCGCGTGTCGGGCCCGCCGCCCGAGACGATCAGCCCCTGTGGGGTGACCGCGGGCGGCGTCTGGGCCAAAAAGCCAAGCGGGACAGACCACTTCGGTTTCCCGTCGGCGGCGTGCAGGGCCCACAGCCGTTGGTCGCGGCCGTTGACGTAGACGGTCGACCCGTCGGCCGACAGTACCGGGCTGGCGATGACGCCGCCGCCGACGACGTCGCTGGTCCACTCCCGGGTGATCAGCGGCGTCTGGCCCGGGTGGTACTTCAGCCCCACCAGCGCCGCGGCCGGCGCGCCCGGCTGCCAGACCCCCAGCACGGCGGTCGCGTTGGCCGGTGAGAAGGCCGGCGCCGCGGCCACCGGGCAGCCCTGCCGGGCGGGCCCGCAATCGGCCAACCCGCGGGTCGCGTCGGTGGGATCGACGCCCTCGACCAGGTCGAGCGGGCTGCCGACAACCTCACCGCGGTGGGAATCGAAAACCAGCACCTGCCCCAGGTGCGTGGTGACGAGCAGCTGGCCGTGCCCGAGAAACCTTGGGGTGGTGGGCATCCCGATCACCGGCTGGCGCCACCGCGTCCACTGGGTCACCGGAAACGAGAGGAAGGTGCCCGGCTGGCCGACGTAGAGGTTGTCGAAGCCGTCGAACAGCGGGCCGGCGAAGCCCCCTCCCTGGACCAACCGGACACACCAGCGCTGGCGGCCGTTGTCGTTGGCCTCCCACTCCATCAGCGAACACCCCGCCGGCGTCTGCGCGTTCAGCGCGAGATAGCTGCGCGCGCTCAGCGCCGCGCCGGACCCCAGGCTGCCCTTGACCGACCGGGTCCACTGCAGTGACAGCTTGGTGGCCCCGCCGGTCGCGGTGTAGCTGCTGTTGGCGGCGTCGCCGTATTGCGCCGGCCAGCCCTGCGCGGGGGAGGCGTCGACCCACGAGTCGGTGTTGCCGCAGCCGCCGAGCCCGGCCGCCAGCGCGCCCGCCAGCGCCACGCAGGAACCACGCCGAAGCCCACGCAGGAGATGTCGGGCAAGCACCTCGGGTTTCCAAATCCTTCTACGCAGGGCCACGGTCGAGTCCACGTGAGAGTAACGCGCGCCGGCTCCGATAGGCTTTCCGGCCATGACGAGCATGTGGAATGCTCCGCTTCACCGCCGCTGGCGTGGATCGAACCTGCGGGACCCTCGCCAGGCCAAGTTCCTCACGCTGGCCTCGCTGAAGTGGGTGCTGGCCAACCGCGCCTACACCCCGTGGTACCTGGTGCGCTACTGGCGGCTGCTGAAGTTCAAGCTGGCCAACCCGCACATCATCACCCGCGGGATGGTGTTCCTGGGCAAGGGCGTGGAGATCCACGCGACACCCGAACTGGCCGAGATGGAGATCGGCCGCTGGGTGCACATCGGGGACAAGAACACCATCCGCGCGCACGAGGGCTCGCTGCGGTTCGGCGACAAGGTGGTGCTCGGCCGCGACAACGTCATCAACACCTACCTCGACATCGAACTCGGCGATTCGGTGTTGATGGCCGACTGGTGCTACGTCTGCGATTTCGACCACCGCATGGACGACATCACCCTGCCGATCAAGGATCAGGGCATCGTCAAGTCCCCGGTCCGCATCGGGCCGGACACGTGGGTCGGGGTCAAGGTGACGGTGCTGCGCGGCACCTCCGTCGGGCGCGGCTGTGTGCTGGGGTCGCACGCGGTGGTCCGCGGCGTCGTCCCGGACTACTCGATCGCGGTCGGCGCGCCGGCCAAGGTGGTCAAGAACCGGCAGCTGTCCTGGGAGAGCTCGGCCGCCCAGCGCGCCGAACTGGCCGCCGCGCTGGCCGACATCGAACGCAAGAAGGCGGCGCGCTAGGCCTCCGGGTGGTCGTCGACCTTGTAGTCGAAGCTGACGTCGCCGGCGTCGACGCTCGTGACGGTGACGGCGATGCCGTACTTCTGCCCGCCGTCGGTGAGTTCGCACCGCAGCGTCGCACCCTCGGTGCCCTTGAGGTTGTCGGGGCACGTCACCGAGTCGGGCTTGCGGCCCACCTGCTGGGCCAGCTTGTTGCTGAGGATCTTGGCGACCTGGTTCTTGTCGACCGTCTCGACCATGTCGAACTTGACGTCGTTGCCGTTGACGCTGGTCACGGTCACGTTGACGTTGAAGGTCTGGTCCTTGACCTTCATCGAGCAGTTCAGCTGCGCCCCCACCGCGGCCGGCAGGTCATTCGGGCAGTCGACCGATTCGGGCTTGTTGCCGGCGGCGTCCGTCAGTTTGGACGTGATCTGGCTGGCGACGTCACTCTTGCTCACCGCGTGCTTCGATGAGACCGAACACGAACAGGCGCCGGCGCTGGCCATCAGCCCCGCGGCCGCACCCGCAACCAACAACGTCCGAACGATCGAGCGAGCCATAGCGCCTCCCGAGGGCGAGATCGACGACAATTGTGAGTCGGCTGATGATTGCATGCCAGCCAGCTTGTGGCACGCCAAATCGCTCAGATGCTCTGGTAGCGGCCCAGCGCCTCGGCGCGCTCGGCGCCGTGGTCGACGATCGGGGCCGGGTAGTCGTGCGGCCGTTCGCCTTTCCTCAGATGCGCGTCGTCGACCGCGCGCAGCTCGGGAACCCAGCGCCGGATGTAATCGCCCGACGGATCGAACTTTTCGCCCTGCGCGCTCGGGTTGAAGACCCGGAAGTACGGCGCGGCGTCGGTGCCCGATCCGGCGCACCCCTGCCAGCCGTGCTGGTTGTTGGCCATGTCGCCGTCGACGAGCTGATCCAGGAACCACTCGGCGCCCCACTGCCACGGCAGGTGCAGGTCCTTGACCAGAAACGACGCGGCCCCACCACTTGCGGCGGCGGTCAGGGCGGGGTGGTCGTGCAGCCGCAGGTCTCGGCGAAACCACAACAGCGCCGGCATGATTCAGCGGTTGAGCCGCCAGATGTGGGTGGCCAGGACGGTGGCGAAGGCGCCCCAGACGGGGTAGGCCGACAGCGCCGCACCGGCTTTTCCGTCCGCCTGTGCGGCCCGACGCGCGAGGTCTGCGCTGCTCGCCGTCAGCGCCGCGGCGCCGAGCGCGGCGGCGCCGAGTTTGTGATACCGGAAGAACAGCCAGCTCCATCCGGCGTTCAGGGCCAGGTTCACCCCGAGCGCCGCGGCGTAGCGGCGCGCCTCGGCGTGCTGTCCCCGGGCTCGAAACCGGTCGATGGCCACCGCGGACGTCGCCGCTATGTCGGTGTAGAGCGCCGTCCACACGAGCGGGAAGGCGGCGCTGGGCGGCTGGTACGGCGGCTTGCGGAGCCGGGAATACCAGGCGGGCAGCCGCTTTGGGCTGGCGACGCCTCCGGTGCCTGCGGCCGCCGCGACGGCTAGTGTCGTCGTCGCCAATACCGATTTGTCCACACTTTTCCCCATTCGACGCGTGCTACCGCGATCATAGAAATTTCAGTAACTTAAGTGCCGCCGTCGGCGCCCGCGTGGGCGAAACCTGCGGTGGGCTAAGGCTTTATGGTCTCAGGAGGGGATGGCGGCGGCGCGCGTCGATTCGTGCCGGTATCGCCGGTCGCGGACTATTCCCGAGAGCATCTGACGCCTGGCCTTGACGAGGTCGTCGATGAGTTGGAGGGCTTCGGCCACCGATCCCACCACGGGCAAACCGTGGTCGTTGACGATGTGAAGCATCGGGCGCAGCGCGGCGCCGGCGACGACGCTGCAGTGCACCCGCGCCTGCTGATGCTCGTGATTGAGCGCCAGCAGCGCCCGGAAACCGTCAAGGCTCATGAAGTCCAGCTGGCTCATGTCGAGGATCAACGGGGTCTTCAGGCGGGAAAAGCGACGGATCGCATGGGCGAACTGGTCGGCGTTCGATGCGTCGATCTCGCCATCCACCCGCAGGACGGTGCCCAGGCTGCGCGCATAGACAAACAGCCGCGCGCCGTTGAAATCGGTCATGTAGCGGCAGCTGGCGGGTTGGTGAGTATCAGGTGAATCCGTGGAGCGGTGAGCGGTCATGTCGTGCGCCAATCGGCTGTGGTGAAGGGGCGACGGGTGTGCTACGCACCGCGCTCCAATAAAGAAGCTGTGAACTCAACCTGGTTTAGATGCTAGCCCCCACGCCGGGCCAAGGTGGCCGAATGCGACCACCAATTTCGGGGTTGACCCGCGGAGCCGGCGGGTACGCGCCGGGGTCTTGGGTCGCCAGGGCTGCCAACTCTTCGTTTTCCGGCTGTGCCGCGCCGGCGCCAGATCGCTTTTCGGCCCCTTGGGTCGGTGTTTGTCCCGGTGGAGAACGGGAATCGGGCGCCGGTGAACGTTTCCGATCTCCTGGCCAAGCCCTTCCAATGGGGATCCGCCCTGCGCGGTCGCCGGTTTTTCCATCCGGTCGGCGTGCTCGCGGAGGGCTCGCTCGAACGCGTCGCCCCCGCGGGCGAGGGGCTGCCCCTCCCGTCGTCCGACGTCGTCGCCCGGGTCTCCAAGGCCGCCGGCACGCCCGGAGCGCTGCCCGACTTCATCGGCCTGGCGATCCGCGTCGCACCCCAGGGGGTGGCGGCGACGCCGTGGGACATCCTGCTCGTCTCGGCGGGTTCGGGTGTGCTGGCCCGCGCCGTGGCGCTGCGGCCGACCACGTCGTGGACCGGGCAGACACTGACCAGCCTCATGCCATTCTCTTACCAGGGCAATGTGTGGTGGCTGAGGGCCCGAAGCATGGGCGATGTCAACGGTTTTGGACTGGCGCTGGGCAGCGTCGAGCAGGCGATCGGCACCGGCGGCATCGACTTTGCGATCGACCAGGCCTGCGGCAGAGGCGATTTCGCGCCACTGGCTCGGCTGACGCTGACCGCCGTCCTCGACCCTGAGCCGGATGTGTCTTTCGATCCGGTCGCCAACACCGGGCCGGGGGTCAGCCTCTACCCGGAATGGCTCGCCGATCTGCGTGCCCGCGCCTACCGGCGCAGCCGCGAGGGCAGAGACGCGGACTGACGTCCCGTCAGCGGTCGGGCAGCGCGTGCTCCACGATGGGAAGCCGCGACCGCGGCTGCCGCACGCCGCGCTTGGCCGCCAGATAGACCTGCGCGGTCTCCTTGGCTACCGTCTGCCAGTCGAAGTCGGAGGTGAGCCGCTCACGAGCCGCGCGGGCGCGTCGCTGCGCGGCGTCGGGATCGTCGAGCACGGCGCGCACGGCCGAGGCCAGCGCCGCCACGTCGCGCGGCGGGAACGACACCCCGGTCTCCCCGTTGATCACCGCCTCGCCCAGGCCGCCGATGTTGGAGGTCACCAGCGGGATGCCGGCCGCGGCGGCCTCCAGCGCGACGATGCCGAACGGCTCGTAGTGACTGGGGAGTACCGCGGCGTCGGCCCGGTGCAGGACCGCCAGCAGCTCGGCGTGGTCGAGGTGCCCGACGAACCGAATCGCCTTGAGCACCCGGTGTTTACGCGCCTGCTCGATGAGCCAGTCCTGCTGGGTGCCCTCGCCGGCGATGGTCAGGGTGGTGCCCGGGTGGGTGCGCCGGATCCGCGGCAGGGCGGCAATCGCGTCGTGCACGCCCTTCTCGTACTCGAGCCGCCCGAGGTAGAGCAGCTCGGCCGGGCCGGTGCGTGGCCTGCGGGGCGCGAACGGCCAGCGCGCGGCGTCAATGCCGTTGCGGATCACCGTGATCCCGGCCAGGCCGGGGCCGAACAGCTCGGTGATCTCGTCGGCCATGGACGCCGAACACGTGATCAGCGAATCGGATTCGCGCACCAGCCAGGATTCGACCGCGTGCACCTGACGGCTGATCGCCCCGCTGACCCATCCCGAATGGCGGCCGGCTTCGGTCGCGTGAATCGTGGAAACGACTGGCGCGTCGTAAAACTGGGCAAGGGCGATGGCCGGGTGGGCGACCAGCCAGTCGTGCGCGTGCACGACGTCGGGCCGCCACGACCGGTCGCTGCCGTACTTCTTGAGCGGCAGCCCGGCACGGATCATCGCGTGACCCATCGCCAGGGTCCAGGCCATCATGTCGCTGCCGAAGGTGAATTCGTGGGGATCCTGCGCGGCCGCGATCACCCGGACACCCTCGCTGATTTCGTCGCACGACGGGTGCGTGCTGGGATCGGTGCCCGTGGGGCGGCGCGACAGGACGACGACGTCATGGCCGGCGGCGGCCAGCGCGGTCGAGAGGTGATGGACGTGGCGGCCCAGCCCGCCGATGACCACCGGCGGGTACTCCCACGACACCATCAGGATCTTCACGCGCCTACCTACCTCCGCCGCGAGAGTCCACAAAATGCCGTCCGCACCGGCGTGTCGCCGTGCAGACACGCGCGCTCGCCGTGGGAAGCGATCTTCACCGGGGCAGCCTACGCGCATCCAGGGCGCCGAAGAGACCGTCGGCGCGGTTCCAGCCGTCGGCCAGCCGCTGCGCGGCGTCGCGCCGGCCCGACGCCAGCGCCCCGGCGATCTCGCGGGTGGCGTGCGCGTGCAAATGCGCGCGGTAGCGGGCGTAATCTGCGGCCGAATCCTTGCTCACCATGAACGGCCAGTCGCTGGACACGGTCAGCAGGGTCTCGCGCAGGATCTGGTCGGCCACGTGATCGCGGGGGATCGGGCCGTCCATCGACAGCGCCTTGTCGACCGTGCTCAGCGCCGTGTCGACCACTTCGGTGTTGAGCTGGACCAGGTCGGCCACCTTCTCGCCGGCCCACACCTGCCAGTCCTTGCCCGAGCCCCAGGAGCTGGGCGGCAGCGCGACCGGCGCGCCGACGAACCCGTCGGCCAGCGCATCGCCCAGCGTGCCCACCCGCACGCCGGCTTCGGGCAGGGCGCGCAGCACCCGGGCCAGCCACGTCGGGCCCTCGTACCACCAGTGGCCGAACAGCTCGGTGTCGAAGGCGGCGACGACGTGGGCGGGGCGCCCGATGCGCTCGGACTCGCCGAGCAGCCGGGCGCGGACCACGTCGACGAAGTCGGCGACGTGCGCGTCGACCGCGCGGTCGGCGCGCTCGGGATCGTAGGGTGCCTTGGCTTCCGACGGCACGTTGCGGCCGGTGACCCGGGCCGGCTTGAGCCCGGTCAGGTGGTCATAGGTGTGGAAGTCGCGGTAGGCGGCGTTGCCGGGATAGCCGGATTTCGGCGACCAGACCCGGTAACTGACCTGCAGGTCGCGGCCGAACGCGACCACGTCGGTGTCGCCGACGGGCCGGCCCAGGGCGGTGTCGCCGTGCAGCGACGGGCCGTCGACCATGAAGTGCGTGACCCCGGCGGCGGCGTAGTCGTGTTCCATGCCCGGGGCGTAAGCACATTCGGGCGCCCAGATCCCGGTCGGTCGGTGGGCCAGCCGTTGGTACGCGTCGGCAAGGCCCTCGCGCAGCGCGAACTCGCGCAGCCGCGGGTTCAACAGCGGCTGGAACGGGTGGGCCAGTGGGCCGCCGAGCAACTCCACGGTGCCCGCGTCGATCAGGGCGCGCAGCAGTGGGCTGCCGCCGTGCCGCCAGAGCGTGGCGTAGTCGTCCAGCGCTTGGTCGGCCTCGGCGAATTCGCGAATTCCGAAGGCCCGCAACGCTTCCGGCGTGCACGACTGGTAGTCCGCCGACTTCGATCCGCGCGCCGAGCGCGCGCTGGTTGCCTCGTATGCCCGCAGCCGCCAGTTGGCGAGCCAGTGATGCATGCCGTCGAGGCAGTACGGGTCGTCGAGCTGGGCGTTGACCACCGGGGTGACGCCCAGCGTGACGAGGCGGTGCCGGTCCTCGTCGGCCAGCGTGCGCAGCACCCGCATTAAGGGGAGGTAGGACGCCGCCCAGGACTGGTACAGCCATTCCTCGCCGACCGGCCAGCGGCCGTGGTGGGCCAGCCACGGCAGGTGCGTGTGCAGCACCAGGGTGAACATGCCGGGAACGTGGGGGGTGGTCACGGCCGCACCGCGATCGCGATCAGGTCCAGGCTTTCATCTATGTCGCGATCGCCGGCGTCGACCAGGTCGAAGTCGTCGCAGGTGACCGCGGCGACGTCGGCGGTCAGTTCGGGGGGCCAGGGCGCATCCGCGACCGCGAGCGCGATCTGCGCGTCGATGATCGACCCGCCGTGGCGCGCGTCCATCTCGCGCAGGCGCGGGCCGTGGAAAAGTCCGCAGACGGCCACGTCGGAAAAGCCCGCGTCGACCAGCAGCTCGGTCAGCTCGTCGGCGTTGAGTTCGCGGGTGTGGAAGGGGTTGACGGGGGTGTCGCGGCCGGGTGAGAAGGTGATCCGGTTGGGGGTGGACACCATCAGCAGCCCCGCCGGCCGCAGCACCCGGGCGCACTCGGCGACGAATTGTGGCTGATCCCACAGGTGCTCGATGACTTGGAAGTTCACCACAACATCCATCGACGCATCGGGCAGCGGCAGCTCCGCGAGGTTGGCCTGCATCACCTCGACGCGGGGGTAGCGGTTTTGCACGTGGGCGACCGCGGCGGCGTCGTAGTCGACAGCGACTACCCGGCGGGCGACGGCGGCGATCAGGTCGGCGCCGTAACCCTCGCCGCAGCCGGCCTCGAGGACCTCGCGGCCCGCGCAGCGCGGCGCGAGCCGCTGGTAAACGACCTGATGACGGCGAAACCAGTAGTTCTCGATGTCCAGGTCCGGGATGGTGCGCTCGCCCGTCAGCGTCAACACCGCGTCGACCCCCGGCGGGGCCGACGGCTGCGGGCCGGGCACGTCCGAGGGAACGTCGGGGAGGAATGCGCTCATTGAATAGGCAGGCTAACGCGAAGTGTCCGATTCGCGAACCGCGAACTGGGCACCCCTGCTGGGACGGGCGGACAGGGCGAAAGAACCTGCACTACGACCCGCTATGGTGTGAGAGCAGACCGCACAAAGTTACCCGTTAGTAACACGCCGTGCAGTCTTGAAGTGCGTGACCGAGGTCCGCAGTCGATCGCTGCGCGACCCCCTTCGAGGAGGACGAACCAGACTCATGACGAACATCGTGGTCCTGATCAAGCAGGTCCCAGACACCTGGTCGGAGCGCAAGCTCACCGACGGCGATTACACGCTGGACCGCGAGGCCGCCGACGCGGTGCTGGACGAGATCAACGAGCGCGCCGTGGAAGAGGCGCTGCAGATCCGCGAGAAGGAAGCCGCCGACGGCGTCGACGGGTCGGTGACCGTGCTGACCGCCGGCCCCGAGCGAGCCACCGAGGCGATCCGCAAGGCCCTGTCGATGGGCGCCGACAAGGCCGTCCACCTCAAGGACGACGGCATGCACGGCTCGGACGTGATCCAGACCGCGTGGGCGCTGGCGCGCGCGCTGGGCACCATCGAGGGCACCGAGCTCGTCATCGCGGGCAACGAGGCGACCGACGGCGTCGGCGGTGCGGTGCCGGCCATCATCGCCGAGTACCTGGGCCTGCCGCAGCTGACCCACCTGCGCAAGCTGTCCCTCGAGGGCGGAAAGGTCACCGGCGAGCGCGAGACCGACGACGGCGTGTTCACCCTCGAGGCCACCCTGCCCGCGGTCGTCAGCGTCACCGAGAAGATCAACGAACCGCGCTTCCCGTCGTTCAAGGGCATCATGGCCGCCAAGAAGAAAGAGGTCACGGTGCTGACCCTGGCCGAGATCGGGGTCGAGGCCGACGAGGTCGGGCTGGCCAACGCCGGCTCCACCGTGCTGGCGTCGACGCCCAAGCCGCCCAAGACCGCGGGCGAGAAGGTCACCGACGAAGGCGAGGGCGGCAACCAGGTCGCCCAGTACCTGGTCGCCCAGAAGATCATCTAGCCCTGATCCCATCCGAGAGAAGAGCGAATTAACCCATGGCTGAAGTACTGGTGTTGGTCGAGCACGCCGACGGCGCGCTGAAGAAGGTCACCTCCGAATTGATCACCGCCGCCCGCGCGCTGGGCGAGCCGTCCGCCGTCGTCCTCGGCGCGCCGGGCACGGCCGCGCCGCTTGCCGACGGGCTGAAGGAGGCCGGCGCCGCCAAGATCTACGTCGCCGAGTCCGACGATGTCGACAAGTACCTGATCACCCCGGTCGTCGACGTGCTGGCGTCGGTCGCCGAATCCAGCTCGCCCGCGGCCGTGCTGCTGGCCGCCAGCGCCGACGGCAAGGAAGTCGCCGGCCGGCTGGCCGCCCGCATCGGGTCCGGCCTGCTGGTCGACGTGGTCGAGGTCAAGGAAGGCAACAAGGGCGTGCACTCCATCTTCGGTGGCGCGTTCACCGTCGAGGCGCAGGCCAACGGCGACACCCCGGTGATCACGGTTCGTGCCGGCGCCGTGGACGCCGAGCCGGCCGCCGGCGCCGGTGAGCAGGTCACCGTCGAGGTCCCGGCCGCGGCCGAGAACGCCACCAAGGTCACCGCCCGCGAGCCCGCGGTCGCCGGTGACCGCCCCGAGCTGACGGAGGCCACCATCGTGGTCTCCGGCGGTCGCGGCGTCGGCAGCGCCGAGAACTTCAGCGTGGTCGAGGCGCTGGCCGACTCCCTCGGCGCCGCCGTCGGTGCGTCGCGCGCCGCCGTCGACTCCGGCTACTACCCGGGCCAGTTCCAGGTCGGCCAGACCGGCAAGACGGTGTCGCCGCAGCTCTACATCGCACTGGGCATCTCCGGGGCGATCCAGCACCGGGCCGGCATGCAGACCTCGAAGACCATCGTCGCCGTCAACAAGGACGAAGAGGCGCCCATCTTCGAGATCGCCGACTACGGCGTGGTGGGCGACCTGTTCAAGGTCGCCCCGCAGCTGACCGACGCGATCAAGGCCCGCAAGGGCTGAGTTTCGCAGGACTCGACGACCAGAAGCGAAGCGCGGCAAGCGCTCCCGGAGGAACGCCCCGCGCTTCGCTTGCGGTGACGGGCAATTCGTGCGCCCCCGGCGGCACCGGCGGTCCTGCATCCGTTAACCGCACGGTCAATTAGGGCGAAATTCAGCCATATTTCGTCATCTGGCGTGCACCGACACGTCACAGCGTCGATGCCGACTAGCTCATCGGTTACGCCACGTTGTTCCCATGAGCATTGCTTCTGTCCTGATCGCCAGCGACAAGCCGGAGGGCGCGGCGATCGGCTCGGCCGGCCCGCACTATTCGCTGTTGCTGTCCACGGATCCCGCGTTGATCGAGGCGGCGCAGCGGCTCCGGTACGACGTATTCACCAGCACACCCGGCTTCGCCCTGCCGTCCCCCGGTACCGAGTGCCTCGACGTCGACAGGTTCGATGAGTACTGCGACCACCTACTGGTCCGCGACGACGACACCGGCGAGTTGGTGGGTTGCTACCGCATGCTGGCGCCCACGGGCGCCATCGCGGCCGGGGGGCTTTATACCGCAACGGAATTCGATGTTCGCGCCTTCGACCCGCTGCGGCCGTCGTTGGTGGAAATGGGGCGCGCGGTGGTCCGGGACGGGCACCGCAACGGTGGCGTCGTGCTGCTGATGTGGGCGGGCATCCTGGCCTACCTCGACCGCTACGGCTACGACTACGTGACCGGCTGCGTGTCGGTGCCCATCGGTGACGAATCCGACGGGGACGCGCCCGGCAGCCAACTGCGCGGCGTGCGCGACTTCATCCTGAACCGCCACGCCGCGCCGCCGGAGTACCGGGTGCGCCCGCACCGCCCCGTTCGGGTGGCCGGGCGGGCCCTGGACGACATTCCGGGGCCGCCGCGGCCCGCGGTGCCGCCGCTGATGCGCGGCTACCTGCGGCTGGGCGCCCAGGTCTGCGGCGAGCCGGCGCACGACCCGGACTTCGGTGTGGGCGACTTCTGCGTGCTGCTGGACAAACGACGCGCAGATACCCGATATCTCAAGAGGCTGCGGTCGGTCTCGGCGGCGTCCGAAATGGTGGGCGGCGCGCAGTGAACGCTCCCGCGGCGCACCCCTGGCTGCCACGCGCTACGTGCGACAGCAGCTGTGTGCGTGTCGGTCCCGCCTCGTCGAGGTGGCGGGTGGTGCTGCGGGTGACGCTGCGCGTCATGCTGGCGCTGCTGTTGATGCCGGTGGTGCCGCTGGCCCTGGTGCCGCTGCCGGGCCAGGTGCGGGTGCAACGGTTCTGCTGCCGGGTGGTGCTGCGCTGCTTCGGTGTCCGGATCAGCGTGTCGGGGAGTCCGATCCGGAACCTGCGTGGCGTCCTGGTGGTCAGTCCCCACATGTCCTGGCTGGACGTGTTCGCCATCGGTTCGGTGTTGCCCGGGTCGTTCGTGGCCCGGGCCGACATGTTCGGTGAGCTCTCGGTGCGCCTGCTCAAGATCATTCCCATCGAGCGGGCCAACCTGCGGCGGCTGCCCTGGGTGGTCGAGACCGTCGCGCAGCGGTTGCGCACGGGTCAGACGGTGGTGGCATTTCCGGAGGGCACCACGTGGTGCGGGGTGGCCTGCGGCTCGTTCTACCCGGCGATGTTCCAGGCCGCGATTGATGCCGGCCGGCCGGTGCAGCCACTCCGGTTGACCTACCACCACGTCGACGGCGGCCTTTCGACCGCGCCGGCCTTCGTCGGCGACGACACCCTGTGGCGGTCGATGTGCCGGTTGCTGGCCGTGCGCCGCATGGTGGCGCACGTTCATGTGGAATCCCTGCAGCTGCCGGGCACCGATCGGCGGGCGCTGGCCCGCCGTTGCGAATCCGCCGTGGGCGTGGGCGTCCCGCAGCGCGCGGGTCGCCGCCACGTGCTGGTGGCTTAGCCAGCCGGACCTGCGGGTATCGTGGGGCGCGTCATGGTCTACCTCGATCACGCCGCCACCACCCCGATGCACCCCGCCGCCATCGAGGCGATGACGGCCGCGCTCGGCACCGTCGGCAACGCGTCCTCGCTGCACACCAGCGGCCGGGCGGCGCGGCGGCGCATCGAGGAATCCCGGGAGCTGATCGCGGACAAACTGGGCGCGCGGCCCTCGGAGGTCATCTTCACCGCGGGCGGCACCGAGAGCGACAACCTCGCCGTCAAGGGCATCTATTGGGCCCGCCGCGGCGCCGAACCGTCGCGCCGGCGCATCATCGCCAGTGAGGTGGAACACCACGCCGTGCTGGACTCGGTGAACTGGCTCGTCGAACACGAAGGCGCCGAGGTGACCTGGCTGCCCACCGCCGCCGACGGCTCGGTGTCCGCGGCCGCGCTGCGCGAGGCGCTGCAATGCCACGATGACGTCGCTCTGGTGTCGGTGATGTGGGCCAACAACGAGGTCGGCACCGTGATGCCGGTCGCCGAACTCGCCGCCGTCGCCGCCGAATTCGGCGTCCCGATGCACAGCGACGCCGTTCAGGCGGTGGGGCAGTTGCCCGTCGACTTCGCGGCCAGCAGCGTGTCGGCGATGAGCGTGACCGCGCACAAGTTCGGCGGTCCGCCCGCCGTGGGGGCGCTGCTGCTGCGCCGCGACGTCGCCTGCGTCCCGCTGTCCCACGGCGGCGGTCAGGAGCGCGACATCCGTTCCGGCACACCGGATGTCGCCGGCGCCGTCGGCATGGCGGCGGCGGCCCGGATCGCGGTCGACGGCCTCGAGGCCCACAGCGCGCGGCTGCGTGCGCTGCGGGATCGCCTGGTCGAGGGCGTCCTGGCCGGCATCGACGACGTCAGTCTCAACGGCGCCAGCGACCCGTCCCCCGCAAGCGGGAGGTACCCCCAGCGGCTGCCCGGCAACGCCCACTTCACGTTCCGCGGCTGCGAGGGCGATGCGCTGTTGATGCTGTTGGACGCCAACGGGATCGAGTGCTCGACCGGCTCCGCCTGCACCGCCGGCGTGTCGCAGCCGTCGCACGTGCTGGTCGCGATGGGCGCCGACCCGGCCAGCGCCCGCGGGTCATTGCGACTCTCGTTGGGGCACACCAGCGTTGACGCCGACGTCGATGCGGTGCTGCGGGTGCTGCCCGGGGCGGTGGACCGCGCCCGGCGGGCCGCGCTGGCCGCCGCGGGGGCGCCGTAAGTGAAGGTTCTCGCCGCGATGAGCGGCGGCGTCGATTCGTCCGTCGCCGCCGCCCGCATGGTTGACGCCGGGCACGACGTGGTCGGTGTGCACCTGGCGCTGTCATCGGCCCCGGGCACGCTGCGCACCGGCTCGCGGGGCTGCTGTTCCAAGGAAGACGCCTCGGACGCGCGCCGCGTCGCCGACGTGCTCGGAATCCCTTTCTACGTCTGGGATTTCGCGGAACGATTCAAGGCGGACGTGATCGACGATTTCGTCGAGTCGTACGAGCGCGGCGAGACCCCGAATCCCTGCGTGCGGTGCAACCAGCGAATCAAGTTCTCGGCGCTGTCGGCGAAAGCCGTTGCGCTGGGCTTCGACACGGTGGCCACCGGCCACTACGCCCGGCTGTCCGGTGGGCGGCTGCGCCGCGCCGTCGACCGGGACAAGGACCAGTCCTACGTGCTGGCCGTGCTCACCGCCGAGCAGTTGCGGCACGCGGCATTCCCGATCGGGGACACCCCCAAGCCCGACATCCGGGCCGAGGCGGCCCGCCACGGCCTCGCCGTCGCCGACAAGCCGGACAGCCACGACATCTGCTTCATCCCGTCCGGCGACACCCGCGCCTTCCTGGGGGAGCGCATCGGGGTGCGCCGCGGCACCGTCGTCACCACCGACGGCGCCGTCCTGGCCGCCCACGACGGGGTGCACGGTTTCACCATCGGGCAGCGCAAGGGGCTGGGCATCGCCGGCCCGGGACCAAGCGGCCGTCCGCGCTACGTAACGTCGATCGACGCCGAGACGGGGACGGTCGAGGTGGGGGAGTCGGCCGACCTCGACGTGCACGGCCTGGTCGGACGGTCGCCGATCTTCACCGCCGGAGTTACTCCGGAGGGCCCCATCGAGTGCGCGGTCCAGGTGCGGGCGCACGGCGAGACGGTGGGCGCCGTGGCCGAACTGGTTGGCGACGAGCTCGTCGTCCGGCTGCGGGTTCCGCTGCGCGGGGTGGCGCCCGGGCAGACGCTGGTGCTCTACCGCCCGGACCCCGACGGCGACGAGGTGCTGGGCAGCGCCACCATCGCCGCCACCTCGCGCTGAGCGCGCCAAGAATTCATTGAGAATGCGCCAAGGGCGCTGCCCGAATCTTTTCCTGACAGTCAGGAAAGGAGCCAACGGACATGAGCACCCAGCAAGCCGCGGCGCGCGAGACCGCGTCCGTCCAGACCAACGCCCTCGCCATCGCGGCCTTCGTACTGAGCCTGATGGGCATGTACGGCAGCCCGCTGCTGAGCACCATCCTTGCCGTCGCCGGGCTGCACCAGATCCGCCAGCGCCAGCAGAACGGATCCGGACTCGCGATCGCGGCCCTGGCGGTCTCGGCGGCGATGACGGCCCTGCACGTGGCGATGTGGGTCAAGTACGGCCACCCGAACTTCGAGCTCTTCGCGACCGCGCACTGGTGAGCTAGCCGGGCACGTTGGCGGCGATGTTCGTCATCACGATGTCCGACACCGACTGCGCGAAGCCGCAGAACGTGACTTCCACCATGGCCACCTTCAGCACCCGGTAGTCGCGCCCGCACCCGCCGGGGCCGAGGTGCAGCGAGGTGGCGTTCGCGGTCCAGTCGCCCACCAACGACTGGCCGGCCGAGCCGCCCGCGCAGCCACCCACGGCGCCCACCAGCGCGCTGAATGCCCGGCGCGCGGTGTCGACGTCCTGGTAGGCGGCGGCCCCCTCGGAGATCAGGGCCCCGTCGGGCGGGTCCTGATAGGTGGTCTTATGGAATTCCTCGACGTCGGGGCCAAACGTCGCCGTCTCGGCGTAGAGGAAACGGCATTCCCGCGGCGTCGCATCGGCGAGCGCGTCGATGTCCACCGGGCGGTTGCCGTCCATCGACGGGATGATCGTGAGGTGCTCACCGGCGCCGGTGATGGCCCGCATCCGTGATTGGTCCAGCAGGATCGTGTCGACGTTGACGCCCTGAACGCCCTTGGCGGCGGGCCCGAATCCCGGGAGGGCGGTGCCGCCGATCACCCGGGTGCACGCCGCCGTCAGCAACACCGCGCCAACCAACAGCAGCGGCTTTGCCCGTGCCCGTCTCGCCCTGCGCCCCACCGTTTTGCACCCTTCTCGGCATGAACCTACTCCGCCCCGAACACCCCTGGCGACCGGAGCCGAGAGCGGCGTCGAATACGGTTGGCCGGTGAGTGTTTTCGCGCATCCCTTCGCGACGGCCAGCGGCGTCGGATCGTGGCCCGGCACCGCGCCGCGCGCGGCCGCCGAGGTGGTGGTCGGCGAGCTGGCGGGCGCGCTGGCCCACCTCGTCGAGCTGCCCGCGCGGGGAGTGGGCGCCGACCTGTTCGGACGTGCCGGCGCGCTGTTGGTCGACGTGGCCATCGACACGGTGCCGCGCGGCTACCGCATCGCCGCCCGGCCCGGCGCCGTGACGCGCCGCGCCGTCAGCCTCCTCGACGAGGACATGGACGCGCTGGAGGAGGCCTGGGAGACGGCGGGGCTGCGCGGCGCCGGGCGGGTGGTCAAGGTGCAGGCCCCCGGGCCGATCACGCTGGCCGCCGGGCTCGAGCTCGCCAACGGCCACCGCGCCATCACCGACCCCGGCGCCGTGCGCGACCTGGCCGCGTCGCTGGCGGAAGGCGTTGCGGCACACCGCGCTTCGCTCGCACGCCGCCTCGACACGCCGGTGGTGGTGCAGTTCGACGAGCCGTCGCTGCCGGCGGCGCTGGGCGGGCAGCTGACCGGGGTGACATCGCTGAGCCCGGTCGCCGCGCTCGACGAGGCGGTCGCCCTGGGGCTGCTCGACACGTGCGCCGCTACCGTCGGCGCCGACGTGCTGGTGCACAGCTGCGCGTCGGGGTTGCCGTGGGATCTATTGGGGCGCAGCGGGATTGGTGGTGTCTCTGTGGACGCTGGCATGCTACGCGCCGAGGACCTGGACGGCATCGCGGCCTTCGTCGAATCCGGTCGCACCGTCGCGCTGGGCGTGGTCCCCGCGACGGCGCCGCCCAAGCGGCCGTCCGCCGAAGAGGTGGCCACCGCCGTCGTCGCGGTGACCGATCGGCTCGGGTTCGGCCGCTCGGCGCTGCGCGATCGCGTCGGCGTGACCCCGGCGTGCGGCCTGGCGGGCGCCACGCCGGCGTGGGCGCGGACGGCGATCGAGCTCGCCCGCAAGGCGGCCGAGGCGTTCGCCGAGGACCCGGACGCCATTCAATAGGCAACCAGCTGGTTGCGTTTTGTCGGATGATGTGGCAGCCTGAAAGGCAACCAGGAGGTTGCATATGAGTACTGATCGAATTCAGAAACAAGTCGTGTTGCGCGCGCAGCTGGACCGGGTATGGCGGGCCATCACCGACGCCGAGCAGTTCGGGCAGTGGTTCGGTGTCCGATTCGATGGGCCGTTCGTCGCAGGACAGCCCGTCGCCGCGACCATCACCCCGACCACCGTCGACGAGGAGGTCGCCAAGCGCCAGGAGCCGCATGCCGGCGTGCAGAGCACCTGGCAGATCGTCGCGATCGAGCCCCAGCGGCGATTCGCCTACCGATGGCAGCCGTGCGCGGGTGATCCGGATGACGACGATGGGCCGACCACGCTGGTCGAGTTCACGCTCGCCGACACGCCCGAGGGCGTGCTGCTCACCATCACCGAGTCCGGTTTCGATGCCATCCCGGCGGCGCGTCGCGCTTCCTCGTTCGAGGCCAACTCCGAGGGCTGGGCAATGCAGACCGACCTGGTGCGCCGGTATCTGGAGGGCACCCGGGTATGAGCGCCGTCGGCGCGCCGCTCTTCGACGCGCTGGGGGACGCGAATCGACTGCGCATCATCGTGCGGCTGTGCGACGTCGGGCCGTGCTCGACATCGCAAGTCACTCAAGCCATTCCGATCACCCGGCAGGCGGCCAGCAAGCACCTGGCGCTGCTGGAATCCGCGGGACTGGTCAGCAGCGCCCGCCGCGGGCGCGAACGGGTCTGGACGGTGCGGACCGAGCCGCTGGCCCGGGCCAGCGACTACCTCGACCAGCTGTCGCGGCGCTGGGACGCGGCGGTGGAGCGGTTGCGGGCATTCGTGGAAGAAGAGTGAGTCACTCCGGTCACGGCTCGGAAGGATGTGCCTTACTGCCCGCCTCAGAGCGACAACGGACTCGGCCGGCGTCGGGCTCGCGAATTGTCGCTCCGAGGCGGGCACACGCGGTGCCGGCTCCGAAAGAGGCAGGTGTGGCAGGTCTGACCGACGCGTCGCAGTCCAGCCCGTCGGCCCCCTTCGATAACCTGCGAAGGTGACTTCAGCAGAGGCTGACCCCGTTGCGCCCGACGTTCGGCGGCAATGGCGGGAACTGGCCGACGAGGTGCGCGAACACCAGTTCCGTTACTACGTGCGCGACGCGCCGATCATCTCCGACGCGGAGTTCGACCAGCTCCTCAAGCGGCTCGAAGCGCTCGAGGAGCAACACCCCGAGCTGCGCACGCCCGATTCGCCGACCCAGCTCGTCGGCGGGGCCGGCTTCGCCACCGATTTCACCGAGGCCGCGCACCTCGAGCGAATGTTGTCCCTGGACAACGTCTTCAGCGCCGAGGAATTCGAGCTGTGGGCCGCGCGCGTGCGCGCCGAGGTCGGCGACGACGTGCCCTTCCTGTGCGAGCTCAAGATCGACGGCGTCGCCCTGTCGCTCGTATACCGCGACGGCCGGCTGGTGCGGGCGGCGACGCGGGGCGACGGCCGAACCGGCGAGGACGTCACGCTCAACGCCAGGACCATCGACGACGTCCCCGAGAGGCTGACGGCCACCAAGGACTATCCCGTGCCGAAGGTTCTCGAGGTGCGCGGCGAGGTGTTCTTCCGGCTCGCCGACTTCGAGGCGCTCAACGCCGCGCTGGTCGAGGACGGCAAGACGCCCTTCGCCAACCCCCGCAACAGCGCCGCCGGATCGCTGCGGCAAAAGGACCCCGCGGTCACGGCGCGCCGCAGGCTGCGGATGATCTGCCATGGTGTCGGCCACACCGAGGGCTTCCGGCCCGCCACCCTGCACGACGCCTACCTGGCGCTGGGCGCGTGGGGCCTGCCCGTCTCCGAGCACACCACCCGGGTGGAAAACGTGGCCGGCGCTCTGGAGCGCATCACCTACTGGGGCGAGCACCGCCACGACGTGGATCACGAAATCGACGGTGTCGTGGTCAAAGTCGACGACGTGGCGCTGCAGCGCCGGCTGGGCTCGACCTCGCGGGCGCCGCGCTGGGCGATCGCGTACAAGTATCCGCCCCAGGAGGTGCAGACCGAGCTCCTGGACATCCGCGTCAACGTCGGCCGGACCGGGCGCGTCACGCCGTTCGCGTTCATGACACCGGTCAAGGTGGCCGGATCGACGGTGGGGCTGGCCACCCTGCACAACGCCGCCGAGGTCAAGCGCAAGGGGGTATTGATCGGCGACACCGTGGTGATCCGCAAGGCCGGCGACGTCATCCCCGAGGTGCTCGGCCCGATCGTCGACCTGCGCGACGGCTCGGAACGCGAATTCGTCATGCCCGCAACGTGTCCCGAATGCGGTACGCCGCTCGCCCCCGCCAAGGAAGGCGACGCCGACATCCGCTGCCCCAACGCGCGGTCGTGCCCGGCGCAGTTGCGGGAGCGGGTGTTTCACGTCGCCGGCCGCGGCGCGTTCGACATCGAGGCGCTGGGCTACGAGGCTGCTATCGCGCTGCTGCAGGCCGGCGTGATCTCCGACGAGGGAGACCTGTTCTCGCTCACCGAAGATGACCTGTTGCGCACCGAGCTGTTCCGGACGAAGGCCGGCGGGTTGTCGGCCAACGGCGCGCGGTTGCTGGCCAACCTCGACAAGGCCAAGTCACAGCCGCTGTGGCGGGTGCTGGTGGCCTTGTCGATCCGGCACGTGGGCCCGACGGCCGCCCGCGCGCTGGCCACCGAATTCGGCGACCTGCAGGCGATCGAGGACGCGTCCACCGAGCAGCTGGCCGCGGTCGAGGGCGTCGGCCCGACGATCGCCGCCGCGGTCACCGAATGGTTCACGGTCGACTGGCACCGCGCGATCGTCGACAAATGGCGGGCGGCCGGCGTGCGGATGGCCGACGAACGCGACGCCAGCGTGCCGCGCACCCTCGAAGGCCTGACCATCGTGGTCACCGGTTCGCTGGCGGGTTTTTCGCGCGACGACGCCAAGGAGGCGATCGTGTCGCGCGGCGGCAAGGCCGCGGGATCGGTGTCGAAGAAGACCGATTACGTCGTCGCCGGCGACGCGCCGGGCTCCAAGTACGACAAGGCGGTGGAGCTCGGCGTGCCGATCCTCGACGAGGACGGATTCCGAAAGTTGTTGGCCGACGGGCCTTCCGAGGCCGAAGAGTGATGGGCGGGTGAGCCCCACCTCCGTTGCCGACGTGCTCGCGCGCATGCGCGCCATCGCGGCACAACTCCCGCCCAGTGACGGTGCCGAGGTGTTCAACGGCGTCTATCTGCGCGTGACGGAGATGATGGCGGACCGGCTCGCGACGGGCGGCGCGTTTCACGACGATGCATTCGTCATCGACCTCGCTGTCCGGTTCGCCGGCTACTGGTTCGATGCCTACGACGCCACCGGCGCTAAGCCCAACGCATGGGAGCCGCTGTTTGCCGACCGAAAAAGCCTGCGCGTATTGCCGATTCAATTTGCGCTTGCCGGCATGAACGCCCACATCGAGCACGACCTGCCGCTCGCCGTGGTCGCTACGTGTGCCGCACGCCGGTGCACACCGGACACCCCGCGCGTTCACGCGGATTACCAGAAAATCAACGAGGTCCTCGCCAGCGTCGAGGCCGAGATCCGGCGGTCCTTCCTCACCGACGTCGAACGGTCCGTCGACGATCATTTCGAGCGGGTTGCGCACCTGATCACCTCGTGGGACATCGCGAAGGCACGCGATTTCGCATGGCTGACCGCGCAGACGATGTGGGAGCTGCGACGCGCCAGTGGGTTGTTCGACGCGTATGCCGAGGGGCTGGCACACACGGTCGGGATGGGTTCCCGACTGCTGTTGACCCCACTGACCTGAACGCGTCAGCGCAGCATCGTCGCCACGATGCCGGCCAGATAGCCGAGCCGCGCGATCTCCGACGGCCGGAATTCCGGGCCCGGACGGCCCAGCACCACCGCCGTGTGCGGGTCGCCCAGCGGCGCCGCGACCATCGTGGTGTCCATGTCGCGCCACGCCTGCGGCACCCACTCGGCGGTATGGTCCAGCGCGGCCGCGCGCTCGATCGGCAGCCACGGGGCGGAATCCGCCTTGGTTTCCGGGCACCCGGGGCTGTCGGCGAGGGGCTCCAGCTCGCCGGCCGAACTGCGCAACACCGTGCACCAGCTGACGCGAAGCACCTTGGGCGCCTCGTTGACCAGGACCTTCAGCCGCGACGCATCGTCGCCGGCGGCGGCGACGTGGTCGAGCAGCTCCAGCTCGCGGTGCGCCTCTAGCAGCCCGGTGTGCGGGCGGACGCTGTCCACGCGCACGTTGGGGAGTGACTCCGCGGCGGTGATCAGCCGGTCCGGCATCGCCCCCGGCGGCAGCTCGATGACCAGGTCGTCGATCGCATAACCCGAGCTGCGCTCCACCACGTCGAGCGACAGGATGTCGGCGCCCGCCGAGCCGAGCGCAACGGCCAGCGCGCCCAGGCTGCCCGGGCGGTCGGCTAGCTCGATGCGCAACAGATACGACGGCACGGCCAACACTTTTTCACAGCAATGTATCCACGGCATTTCGGCTGGGCCCGGCTCCCCGTTCCCGCCCCACGCGCCGCATCGCCGCCCTACTAGGCTTTCCAGTCGTGTCCCAGATCTCCCGCGACGACGTGGCGCACCTCGCCCGTCTGGCCCGGCTGGCGCTGACCGACGCCGAGCTGGACAGCTTCGCCGGCCAACTCGACGCCATCCTCACCCACGTCAGCCAGGTCCAATCGGTCGACGTCACCGGCGTCGAAGCCACCGACAACCCCCTCAAGGACGTCAACGTCACCCGCCCGGACGAGACGACGCCGTGCCTGACGCAGGCCGAGGCGCTTGCCGAGGCGCCCGAGGCCGTCGACGGCCGCTTCGCCGTGCCGCAGATCCTGGGGGACGCCGAGTGAGCGACATCGTGCGATCCGACGCCGCGACGCTGGCCGCCCAGATCGCCGCCGGGGAGCTGTCGTCCACGGAGATCACCCGGGCCTGCCTGGACCAGATCGAGGCGACCGACGACCGCTACCACGCGTTTTTGCACGTGGCGGCCGACGAGGCGCTGGCCGCGGCGGCCGCCGTCGACGAGCAGGTGGCCGCCGGCGAGCCGCTGCCGTCACCGCTGGCCGGGGTTCCGCTCGCGCTCAAGGACGTGTTCACCACCCTCGACATGCCCACCACCTGCGGCTCCAAGATCCTCGAGGGCTGGCGTTCCCCCTACGACGCGACCGTCACCGCGCGGTTGCGCGCCGCCGGCATCCCGATCCTGGGCAAGACCAACATGGACGAGTTCGCGATGGGCAGCTCGACGGAGAACTCCGCCTACGGCCCCACCCGCAACCCCTGGGACCTCGAGCGGGTGCCCGGCGGGTCCGGCGGCGGCAGCGCGGCCGCGCTGGCCGCGTTCCAGGCGCCGCTGGCCATCGGCTCCGACACCGGCGGATCCATCCGCCAGCCGGCCGCGCTGACCGCGACGGTCGGCGTCAAACCGACCTACGGCACTGTGTCCCGCTACGGGCTGATCGCGTGCGCGTCGTCGCTGGACCAGGGCGGCCCGTGCGCGCGCACCGTGCTGGACACCGCCCTGCTGCACCAGGTGATCGCCGGGCACGACGTCCGCGACTCGACGTCCGTCGACGCCGAGGTGCCCGACGTCGTCGGCGCCGCCAGGGCCGGCGCGGGTGGCGACCTGCGCGGCGTGCGCGTCGGAGTGGTTTCCCAGCTGCGCGGCGAGGGCTACCAGCCCGGGGTGCTCGCGTCGTTCGAGGCCGCCGTCGAGCAGCTGACGAAACTCGGCGCGGAGGTCAGCGAGGTCGACTGCCCGCACTTCGACCACGCGCTGGCCGCCTACTACCTGATCCTGCCGTCCGAGGTGTCCAGCAACCTGGCCCGCTTCGACGCGATGCGCTACGGGCTGCGGGTCGGCGACGACGGCACGCATTCCGCCG
>NZ_LZSE01000126.1 GCF_001665295.1 Mycobacterium sp. 1554424.7
GGCCCCGCCGTTACCGCCGTTGCCCCACAAGCCCGCCGACCCGCCGGCCCCGCCGGCCTGCCCGCTCCCGCCGGACCCGCCGTTGCCGCCGTCTCCGATCAGCCATCCGCCGTCGCCGCCGGGCAGACCGCTTCCCGGCGCCGCGTTGGCGCCGTTGCCGATCAGCGGGCGCCCCGTCAGCAGTTTGACTGGGCCGGGTGGCAATCCCAGGCTCTGGATTTCACCGAGCAAGGCCGTCAGCGGGTCCGCGTTGGCGGCCTCCGCCTCCGCGTACATTCCCGCGCCCGCCGACAACGACTCCACGAATTGGTCATGAAAAGACGTCGCCTGCGCGCTGAGCGCCTGAAATTCCTGGGCGTAGTTGCCGAACAACGAAGAAATCGCCGCCGAAACCTCGTCCTGCGCCGCGGCCAATACCGACGTCGTCGAGCCCGCCGCCGCCGCATTGGCCGACCTAATCGCCGATCCAATCCCGGCGATATCCGACGACGCTTTGCTGACAACCTCGGGAGATATTAGGACGAACGGCATCTGCGGCTCCTCTGCAATGTGAACGGCGCGAACGAAACACAAGTATCCGAAAATCTACGCTTTCAATACGGATGCGGCAGCGCGTCCACGCGTGAGATTGTCGCCTGGCCGCATTTTTTAACGCTGTCTTAGAAGCGGTCGACAGGCCTTCGCATAACCGCCCGGCGTTCCGCAAAATATGGCCGGCCGAAAAACCGGGGAGTGGCATTTCGAATGCCGGAACTCTGACATTACACCGACTGGCCGTCGCCGCCGGCATTGCCGCCGATGATGAGGGCCTCGGCGCCTGAGCCGGCGACGCCGGTGTTGCCTCCGTCTCCGCCGAATTGGCCGGCACCACCGCCCGCGCCTCCGGGCCCGCCGCTCAAGCCACCCGCCGTTCCGGCAACACCGGGGACCGCGTTGGCGGGGTAGGCCCAGGCGCCGCCGCCCCCGCCCCCGCCGGTGCCGGTGCCGCCGGCTCCGATGCCGCCTCCGAAGGCGAGCGGGGACGCGGTGGTGATCGCGTTACCGCCTGCGCCTCCCGCTCCGCCGGGGCCGCCGGCGGCGCCGGAATGTTCCTCGGACACGCGGGCAGCGGCGGACTTGGTGGCGTCGGCGGCCAAGGCGGTCAGGGCGGCACCGGTGGCCTCGCCGACGGCACCCTTGCCCACGCATTCGGCGGCCAAGGCGGCCTCGGCGGCCAAGGCGGCGCCGGCGGGGCCGGCGGCAACTCCAGCGGCGGAATCAACGGCACCGGCGGCGGCGGGGGTAACGGCGGCACCGGCGGCAATGGAGGTACCGGCCAGACCGACTCAGTGAGCGGCAACGAAATCTGGGCCGGCGGCGGGGGTGGC
>NZ_LZSE01000127.1 GCF_001665295.1 Mycobacterium sp. 1554424.7
TCCGTTGCCGCCCAGGCCAAGAAGTCGGGCGCCGCCACCACATACGACATCGCTACCCACCCACCGACGACGACGAACCCCCGCCCTTCTGATCGCTGAAATATCGGTCGGAACCGGCGTAAACTTTTACCTCCCTCGACTCGTCCGATTCACCGGTAAGTCAACGACGTGGCGGGAGGGTAGCGATGTCGTATGTGGTGGCGGCGCCCGACTTCTTGGCCTGGGCGGCAACGGATCTGGCAAACATCGGCTCGGCGGTGACCGCCGCGAATGTGGCGGCGGTGGCCCCGACCACCGCGGTGGTGGCCGCCGCCGATGACGATGTGTCGGCGGCGATCGCGGCGCTGTTTTCCGGCCACGCCCGGGCCTTTCAGTCGTTGAGCGCGCGGGCGGCGGCCCTTCATGGCGAGTTCGTGCGCGCCCTGAGCGGTGCTGGGAACGCGTATTCGCTGACCGAGGCGGCCAACGCCTCGCCGTTGCAAACGATCGAGCAAGACGTGTTGGGCGCAGTCAATGCGCCAACCGAGCTGCTTTTGAATCGTCCGCTGATCGGCGCCGGCGCCAACGCGACCACGCCCGGGGGCAAGGGCGGGGACGGCGGCATTCTGTTCGGCAGTGGCGGCAACGGCGCCAACGGCGCGACGGGCCAAACCGGCGGCAACGGTGGCTCGGCGGGCCTGTGGGGGCACGGCGGCAACGGCGGGGCCGGTGGTAACGCCCTCGCCGGCACCGGCGGGAACGGTGGCAACGGTGGCAATGGTGGGGCCAATGGCCTGCTCGGCGGCGGTAACGGCGGCGTCGGCGGCAGGGGCGGCAACGGCGGGTCGGCCGGTTTGGTGGTCGGCCCGAACGGCGCCACCGGAGGGGCCGGCGGCAACGGGGGCGCCGGCGGCGCCAACATGCACCTGTTCGGCGGGCAGGCCGGGGCTGGCGGGGCCGGTGGTACCGGCGGGCTCGGCGGAGCCTCGTTGGTGAACGGCGGTCACGGCGGGCTCGGCGGCAGCGGTGGCGACGGCGGCGCCAACCACGCGCTGCTGGTCGGCCACGCCGGGACGGGCGGCACCGGCGGCACCGGCGGCACGGGCGGGGGCGCGGGCGCCTCGAGCGCCACCGGCACCGCCGGCACCGGCGGTAACGGGGGCGCCGGCGGTAACAGCCCCGGCGGCGTCGGCGGCACCGGGGGCCGGGGCGGCGACGGCGGCTTGAGCAACTTCACCGTCGGCAACGGCGCCGCCGCGTTCAACGGGGGCGACGGCGGCACCGGCGGCCGTGGCGGCACCGGGGTCGTCGGCGGCGACGGCGGCAACGGCGGGGCCGGCGGTGTAGCCATCGTCCATGCCACCGATGCCGGCGCGTCCGGTGGGGCTGGTGGTGGCGGCGGCGCCGGCGGCAACAGCACGGGCGGAGGTCCCGGCGGCACCGGCGGCCGCGGTGGCGCCGGCGGGAATGCCGACGCCGTGGGCAGCACCACCACCGCATCGGCCGGCGGCGGTGGCGGCGGCGAGGGCGGCGGTCCCGCCGGCACCACCGGTGGCCCCGGTGGCGGAGGAGGGGGCGGCGCCGGCGCCGTCTTCGGTAACGAATCGGCGTCCGGCGCGCTCGGCCAGACCGGCCAGGGCAACCCCACGGGCGGCGGCGGTGGTGGCGGCGGCGCCACGGTCATCGGCACGGCCGGCACGATCGCCTCGGGCGAGGGCGGCGGCGGTGGTGGCGGCGGCATCACCGGCGGCACCGGTGGGACGGGCGGCACCGGCGGCGGCGACAGCGGAGCCGGTCAGGGCGGCACTGCCGGCCAGGCCGGCGGCACTGCCCAGCCCTCACCGCCCGGCGGAGTCGGCGGCACGGCCGGCATCGGTGGCGGTGGCGGCGGGGGGCTCGCCAGTACCTTCGGCACCCCCGGCACGGTCGTCGGCGGCCACGGCGGCACCGGCGGCGGCCCGTAGCGCCGGTCGACACCGGCGCCCTCAAGACGGCCCCTAGCTGCCCGAAAAGGACCACGCCTCGTGCGGCGAATTCTTCGCTGACCAGCGCCAGCGGTATTGTTCGTGTCATGCGGTACGCGAACGGGGTAGCGTCCCGGCCGCGCGTTAAACGCGTCGACGTGCAATGTTTCCGCGTTGGTCGCGGCGTAGTCAGCGCAACTTTCCTGGATGGTTTCCCGAATAAGGGATGTGAGATGTCATGGACTTTTTAGCGCTGCCGCCCGAGGTCACCTCGGCGCTCGTGCATTCCGGTCCGGGGGCGGGGTCGCTGATCGAGGCGTCCGCCGCCTGGCAGCGCGTCGGCAACGAGCTGGACAGCTCGGTCAGCACCTATACGTCGGTGCTGTCTTCGCTGATCGACTCGTGGGACGGCCCGTCGGCCGCGAAGATGGTCCAGGCCGTCCAGCCCTACCTCTCCTGGCTGCGCAACACCGCCCAGCAGGCCCAGCAGCTGGCCGCCTCGACGCAGACCGCCGCGACCGCGTTCAGCGCCGCGCAGTCGGCGGTGGTCCCGCTCGCGACGGTGACCGCCAACCGGACGCGGCTGGCACAGCTGATAGCCACCAACGGTTTCGGCCGAAACCTGCCGGCCATCGCCGCGACCGAAGACCAGTACCAGACCATGTGGGCGAACAACTCCGCGGCGCTGACGCGCTACCAGGCGGCCACTGCGCAGGCGCTCGACCTGCAGCAGTTCACGACGCCGCCCACGATCACCGATCCGGCGGGGACGACCGCGCAGGCCACCGCCACGTCCGCGGCCGCGGCCACCCCGGCGCAATCGATCGGGGACTTCCTGGAATCGATCGTCGGCACCCCGTTCGGCTTCGACCCGAACGTGGGCTGGTTCGGGCTGGCCAACACCTACGCGAACCAGTTCATCTCGTCCGGGTTCCCCATCAACCTGCTCAGCTATCTCGCCCAGAGCACGTCGGCCCAGGCGCTGCAGAGCGTGGGCGGCGACATCGGCCAGGGCCTCTCGGAGGGCGAGTCGGCGCTGGGGGCGGCGGGGGCCAGCCTGTCCAACGCGGTCCGGTCGCTCGGGTCGGCGCCCACCGGGGCGATGGCCGTCGGGGTGTCGATGGGCAAGCTGACCGCGCCGCCCGCCGTGGTCGGGCTGCTGCCCGCCGCGCAGACGCCGGTCCAGCTCGCGTCGGCGGCAGCGCCGCTCGACGGCGCCGACGCCGGGTTCGGCATGCTGCCGCCGTTGATGCCGCCGCCCATCTCGGCGGGCAGCGGCTGGCGCAAGCGCAAGCAGACCAAGCTCGAAGACCTCCAGGTGGGCGCCGAAGTCAAGGGCAAAGTGATCCGCACACCGCCGTCGGCCGGATGAGAGCCAACAGCGAAATCCTCCCGGGGTGAGATGCCATGGACTTCGGGACGCTGCCCCCAGAAATCAGCGCGGCGCTGATCCACTCCGGACCCGGTGCGGGCTCGCTGATCGAGGCCTCCGCCGCGTGGCAAGAGCTGGGCACGGAGCTGGATGAGTTCCTGCCCCGCTACGGCTCGGTGCTCTCGTTGCTGGGCGAGCAATGGCAGGGCCCGTCCGAGGCGGCGATGATCCAGGCCGTCGAACCCTTCCTCACGTGGTTGGGCGCCACCGCGCAGCAGTGCGAGCGGCTCGGCTCCTCGATGCAGGCCGTGGCGGCGGCGTTCGAATTGACCCGCCGCACAGTGGTTTTCCCGGTCCAGGTCGCGGCCAACCGGAGCCGGCTGGCGCAGCTGATCGCCACCAATTGGCTCGGCACCAATTTCGCGGCGATCGCCGAGACCGACGCCCAGTACGAGGGCATGTGGGTGAACAACTCGGCGGCGATGTATCGCTACGCGGCGAGCTCGGCGCAGGCCACCCGGCTGCCGCAGTTCTCGCCGCCGCCCGCGATCGTCAGCCCCACGGCGGCGGCCGCGCAGGCCACCGCCACGTCAGCCGCGGCCGCCACTCCGGCGGCATCGACGCCGCTCGGGGATTTCTTGACGAACCTCCTCAGCACCCCCCTCGGCTTCAACCCGCAGACGGGATGGTTCGGCCTGGCCAACACGTACGCGGACCAGTTCATCGCGGGCGGCATTCCGATCAACCTGCTCAGCTACCTGGCGCAGCTGAGCGCGGCCCAGTCGCTGCAGAGCGTGGGCGGCGACGTGGGCCAGGGCCTGGCGGAGGGCGAGGCCGCGCTGGGTGGGGTCGGGGCCGGCCTCGCCGACGCGGTCCGGGCCGCCGGATCGGCGCCGACGGCGGCGGTGGGCGTCGGGGTTTCGCTCGGCAAGCTGACCGCGCCGCCCGCCATGGTGGGGCTCTTGTCCGCGTCGAAATCGACCGTGCAGCTCGCCGCGGCGGTGTCCCCGCTCGCCGCCGACGAGTCCGGGTTCCCCTTCATGCCGCCGCCGATGATGCCGCCGGTCGCGCCGCGCGACAAGAGCAAGCGCGGGGGGCGCGACTACGACGACCTCGAAATCGGGCTGGAGATCAAGGGCACCTTCATGACCCGCCCGCCCTCGGCCGGCTGAGGACTCGGTCTCGGACACGCCCACCGCTTCCGGCCCCGCGCGCGGCGCGCGCGACGTAATCTCCGAGAGCATGAGCGAAGAGCACGCGCTGGTCATTGTCGCCGGTTATCAGGACCTCGATGCGGCTCGCCGGGACTTCGAGACCCTGACCGAGCGAACCAAGGCCAAGGACGTCGCGCTGCGGGGCGCGGTCCTCGTCGGCAAGGACGCCGGCGGCAATGCCGTCCTGCTCGACACGGGCAACCGGCTGGGCCGCCGCGGCGCCGCGTGGGGGGCCGGCGCCGGCCTGGCGGTCGGCCTGTTCTCGCCGGCGCTGCTGGCCACCGCTGCCATCGGCGCCGCGGCCGGCGCGCTGGCGGGCACGTTCGCCGACCACCGGATCAAAACCGGGCTGGCCGACAAGATCGGGCAGGCGCTGGCCGCGGGCAGCGGCCTGATCATCGCCGTGACGCCGGCGGAGGGCCGCCTGGGCGTGGAGCAGGCGTGCGCGGGATCACCGATGAAATCGGTTGCGGAGCTTAATCATTCGACGCTGCGCAGCCTGGGCGCGGCGCTGGAAGAGGCGATGGGCAAGTTCAACCCCGACCGCACCCGGCTGCCGTTGCCGCAGCGAGCCTTCGGCGGCACCATCGGCCGGACCATGGGGGACTCGGTCGGCGACTGGACGATCGTGCCCGGGGCCAAGGCGCCCGACGGCGCACCCAACGTGCTGATCGTGCTCATCGACGACGCGGGGTTCGGCGGTCCGGACACCTTCGGCGGTGTCATCCGGACCCCGACGCTGACCCGGGTTGCGCAGAATGGCTTGACCTACAACCGCTTTCACGTCACCGCGGTCTGCTCGCCGACCCGCGCGGCGCTGCTGACCGGGCGCAACCACCACCGGGTGGGGTTCGGGTCGGTCACCGAGTTCCCCGGTCCCTTCCCGGGTTATTCCTCGGTCAAGCCGCGCAGTTGCGCCGCGCTGCCCCGCATCCTGCGCGACAACGGCTATGTGACGGGCGGTTTCGGCAAGTGGCACCTGACCCCGGACAACGTCCAGGGCGCGGCGGGACCGTTCGACAACTGGCCGGTGGGCTGGGGCTTCGACCATTTCTGGGGCTTCCTGTCGGGCGCCGCGGGCCAGTACGACCCGATCATCACCCAGGACAACTCGGTCACCGGAGTGCCGCAGGGTAAGGACGGCCGGCCCTACTACTTCCCCGACGACCTCACCGACAAGGCCGTCGAGTGGCTGCACGCCGTGCGGGCGCAGGACGCCGAGAAGCCGTGGCTGATGTACTACTCGACGGGCGCCACCCACGCCCCGCATCACGTATTCAAAGAATGGGCCGACAAATACCGCGGCCAATTCGACGAGGGCTGGGACGTCTACCGGCGCAAGACATTCGAACGCCAGAAGGAGCTCGGCGTCATCCCGCCCGACGCCGAGCTCACCGAGCGGCCCGACCTGTTCCCCGCGTGGGACGGCCTGTCGGACAACCAGAAAAAGCTCTTTGCACGCCAGATGGAGGTGTTCGCCGGGTTCTCCGAGAACGCGGACTGGAACGTCGGCCGGCTCCTCGACGCGATCGGGGATCTCGGCGAATCCGACAACACGCTGGTGTTCTACATCTGGGGCGACAACGGCGCCAGCATGGAGGGCACGGTCACCGGTTCGTTCAACGAGATGACGTTCCTCAACGGTGTGCTGCTCGACGCCGACCACCAACTGGAGCTCATCGAGCAATACGGGGGCATCGAGGCGCTCGGAAACGAGTTCACCGCACCGCATTTCGCCAGCGCCTGGGCGCACGCCAACAACACCCCGTTTCAATGGGGCAAGCAGATGGCCAGCCACCTCGGCGGCACGCGCGACCCGATGGTGGTCGCCTGGCCGAGCCGGATCAAGCCCGACGCCGCGATTCGCGGCCAGTTCACCCACTGCATCGACATCGCGCCAACGGTGTTGGAGGCCATCGGTTTACCGCAACCGGCCAGCGTCGACGGCTTCGAGCAGGAGGCCATGGACGGAACCAGCTTCGTCCACACCTTCGACGACGCGGCGGCCGAAGAGCGTCACACCGTGCAGTACTTCGAAATGTTCGGCAGCCGGGCCATTTACAAAGACGGCTGGTGGGCGTGCACGCGGCTGGACAAGGCGCCGTGGGACCTCTCACCGGAGACGCTGGCGCGGTTCGCGCCCGGAAAGTACGACCCGGACAAAGACGTTTGGGAGCTGTACTACCTGCCCGACGACTTCTCCCAGGCGCGCGACCTGGCCGCCGAGCATCCCGACAAGGTCTCCGAGCTCACGCGGCTGTGGTGGCAGGAGGCCGAACGAAACCGGGTGCTGCCGTTGCTCGGTGGGATCGCGGTGATGTTCGGCAGCCTGCCGCCGCTGCCGACCACCACGCGGTTCACGTTCAAGGGGGGCGTGCAAAACATCCAGCGCGGCATGGTGCCCCGCATCTTGGGCCGCTCGTATGCCATCGAGGCGCGGCTGGTGGTTCCCGACGGCGGGGCGCAGGGCGTGATCGTCGCCGACGCCGACTTCATCGGCGGGTTCGCGCTATGGGTCGACGAGGGCGGCCGGCTGCGCCACACGTATTCCTTCCTCGGCGTGGACACGTACCGGCAGGTGTCCACCGAACCGATCCCGACGGGGGACGTGACGGTGCGGATGCTCTTCGAATCCGATCAGCCCGTCCCGGGTTCGGGCGGGCGGGTGACGCTGTGGGCCGACGACCGGCTGATCGGCGAGGGTGCGATGGCCAACACGGTGCCGCTGGCCTTCACGTCCTACGCGGGGATGGACATCGGCCGCGACAACGGCCTCGTCGTGGACCGCGACTACGAGGACCGGGCGCCGTACGCGTTCACCGGGACCGTCAAGGACGTCGTGTTCGACCTCAAACCCGTTCACCCCGACGCCGAACAGGCGCTGCACGAGCACGCGGCGGTGCAGGCCGTCGGGCGGGGTGCCGCGGGCTGAAGGGTGCTACTGCTGGGCGCGGGCGACGTTCCCGCCGGCGAGGCCGGACTGGATGCCCCGGTTGATCTGGTCGGCGACGGAGGAGCCGCCGTTGGAGACCGTCTGCGGGCAGCTGCAGGACAGATCGTTGAACACGCTGGGGTCAGCGCCGGCCGGTGCCGCGATCGAAATCGCCATCCCGACTGCGACGGCGGCGCCGGTTAAAATTCTCGATACCACGTAATCAGTTCTCCGAGCTGGTAGGTGATAGCGGGAGTGTATGACCGGCAGATCTCGTGAGAGCGTCCGTGCGTTGCCGTCAGGTTAAGAAAAAAGCACGCCCGCTGTGAGGTCAGGACGCGTACTTGGGGCAGTACGCCCGGATGCTGGCGCCGACGAAGTACCCAGCGTGGAAACCGTCGAGGCTGCTGTTGGCCATGACGGTGGACGCGACCTGGTTCATGGTCCGGCCGGTGTCCAGCTCGTCGCACACCTCGTGGCCCGCGATCAATGCCTTGTCCGGCGAACCGAAATGGATTCCCTTGGCGGTCAGCGCCGCCAGGAACGCGTCATCGCCGGCGTCCGCCTGGGCGACCGCGGCCGTCGCGCCCAGCGGTGCGAGCGCGGCCAGCACCACGAGGCGGGCGATGCGGATCATCGTCATTTCGCCTCCTCGCCGGCGCGCCTCGAATAGGGAATTTCGCACACTACAGCTTCGCATAGTGCCGGGCCGCCGAATTGCGATCACGGCGACACGAAATGGCGTCCCCGGGGCGGGTTTCCGCGAATTACCGGGCGCTGCGCGCGTCAGGAGGGGATATCCGCGTACTGCGGGCAGTACGCGCGCTCGGCAATGGCGACGAAGTAGCCGGCGTCGTCGCCGTCGATGCCGCTGCTGTTCATCACGTCGGTCGCGATCTGTTGTTGCGTCTTACCCATGTCCAACTGGTGGCACACCAAATGGCCGGCCGCGATCGCCGATTTGGGCGACTCGTGCTCGATGCCGTGGTTGTGCAGGGCGGTGATGAACGCGTCGTCGGTGCCGTCGGCGCGGGCCGGCGCGGCCGCCGTCACCGGACCGAGCAGCGCGACCGCAGGGACGAAGCCGGCGGCCAACAGCGAGAGCAACCGACCGGGCTTGCGGGTACCGGTACTCGTCATTTCTAATACCCCCAAGGTTGGAGAAGATCCGTGGATTTGACGACTGAAGGTTCGGCCGCCAACGTTGCAAGCAGGTTACAGCTCGGCATCCTCTAATCATCGCGGATATTGCGAACATCGCAACATTGCCCGGTTATCGCTCGCCGTCCTGGCGGCCTGCGCCGTGGGCCTCGCGGGCTGTGGCGTGCGTCACGTGTCGGCGGCCAGCGTGCGGGATCTGTCCGGCACGTTGCGTTCCGGCGGCATGGACCGCACGTACACGTTGCACGTGCCGCCCGGCGACCCCGTGGGCCTGGTGCTCAGCCTGCACGGCGGGGGCGGCACCGGAACCGGGCAGCAGGGCCTGACCGACTTCGACGCCGTCGCCGACGCCAACAACCTGCTGGTGGCCTATCCCGACGGCTACGACAAGAGCTGGGCCGACGGGCGGGGGGCGTCCCCTGCGGACCGCCGCCACGTCGACGACGTCGGGTTCCTGGTCGCGCTGGCGGACAAGCTGCAAAACGACTACAGGATCTCGCGCGGGCACGTCTTCGCCACCGGCATGTCCAACGGGGGTTTCATGTCCAACCGGCTGGCGTGTGACCGCGCCGACGTCTTCGCCGCCATCGCCCCGGTGGCGGGCACGCTGGGCGCCGGCGTCGCGTGTCACCCGTCGCGGCCGGTGTCCGTGCTGGCGGCGCACGGCACCGCCGACCCGCTGGTGCCGTTCAACGGCGGGGACGTGCGCGGGCGGGGCGGGGTCAGCCACTCCATCTCGGCGACCAGCATGGTCGACGCCTGGCGTTCGGCCGATGGGTGCCAAGGCGATCCGTCGGCGCAGGTGCTGCCCGGCGTCGGCGACGGCACCGTCGTGCACCGCTTCGATTCCGCCGCGTGCGTGGCGTCCACCGAGGTGATCTTCTACCGGATCGACAACGGCGGCCACACGTGGCCGGGGGGCAAGCAATACCTGCCCCAGGCGATCATCGGGCGCACCTCGCGCGCCCTGGACGCCTCGGAGGTCATCGCCCAGTTTTTTCTCGCGCACGGCCGGAACTAGCGGAAGCGGTTACTATGCCTCATGGCCTTGACGAGGGCATCCCTTTGAAACTCAATCGATTTGGTGCATTCCTGGCCATTCTGGCCACCGGAGCGGTGCTGGCGTCGGCGTGCGGCAGCGACAACCGTCCCGGTGGCGCGAGCGGCACCACGTCGCCGGCGAAGGTGGCGTGCGGCGGCACGCCGACCCTGCGGGCCAGCGGTTCCACCGCCCAGGCGAACGCGATGACCCGATTCGTCAAGGCCTTCGAGCAATCCTGCCCCGGGCAGTCCCTGAATTACACGCCCAACGGTTCCGGCGCCGGGATCGGCGAATTCGTAGGCAATCAAACCGATTTCGCCGGCTCGGACTCCCCGCTGAGCAAGGACGAGTACACGCGCGCGCAGCAGCGGTGCGGCTCGCCCGCGTGGAACCTGCCGGTGGTGTTCGGCCCGATCGTCGTCGGCTACAACGTCAACGGGGTGAGCTCGCTGAACCTTGACGGCCCGACCGCGGCCAGGATCTTCAGCGGCGGCATCACCGGCTGGAACGATCCCACGATCGCCGCCCTCAACCCGGGCGTCACCTTGCCCGCCGAGCCGATTCGCGTCGTGTTCCGCAGCGACGAGTCCGGCACCACCGACAACTTCCAGCGCTATCTCGACAGCGCGTCCAACGGCGCGTGGGGCAAGGGGGCGGGCAAGACGTTCAACGGCGGTGTCGGCGAGGGGGCCAAGGGCAACGACGGCGCCGCCGCGGCCGCCAAGGGCACCGAAGGGTCGATCACCTATGTCGAATGGTCGTTCGCCCAGGCGCAGCACCTGAACACGGCCAAGGTCCTCACGTCGGCGGGCCCGGACCCGGTGACGGTCAGCGCGGAGTCGGTGGGCAAGACCATCTCGTCCGCCTGGTTCACCGGCAAGGGCAACGACCTCGCCCTCGACACCATCTCGTTCTACCGGCCCAATCAGCCCGACGCGTACCCGATCGTGCTGGCGACCTACGAGATCGTGTGCTCGAAATACCCCGACCCGCAGGTCGGTGCGGCCGTTAGGGCGTTCCTGCGCAGCACCATCGGCGCCGGCCAGGACGGCCTCGCCGACAACGGATACATCCCGATTCCGCCGGAGTTCAAGTCCCGGTTGTCGACCGCGGTCGACGCCATCTCATGAGCCTCGGTACCGGGGGCAGTACGCGGCGACGCTCGCACCGATGAAGAACCCGGCGCGATAGCCGTCCAGGTTGCTGTTGGTCATCACCTCGGAGGCGATGTCGGACTTCTGCTTACCGAGATCGAGTTCGTCGCAGACCTCGTGTCCGGCAACGATCGCGGCCTGCGGGGTGGCGAATTCGATTCCCTTGTTCTTCACCGCCGTCACGAAGAGGTTGTCGACGGCGTCGGCGTTCGCGGCCGGGGAGACCGCCACCGCGAGGCTCAGCAGGGTCAGGGCGAGGCCGGCCGATAGGCGCGTTCGGGTGGTCGTCATCGCTGGGACCTCCCGCCGGGTCGTGATTGAGGGCCATCCGGGCCGCTTTTGCACAGAGATCATTGCATGCCGACCTGGCAGGACGGGCACCAATACCTGACGCGCTCACCGCCATCGTCGTAACGGATGGGGGTGCCGCAGCGACGGCAGGGTTGCCCGGCCCGCCCGTAGACCCACAGCTGCCGGCCCGCGCGGGTGTCGCCGGTGGTGCAGCGGTTCCAGCGGAAGCGGTTCGCCCACAGCATGTCCCGGGCGCGTGAGACGAGCCGGCGTGGATCGGTCACCGCGCCGACCGGCGCGGTGGGCGCATGCCCGCTGACGAAACACAGCTCGTTGCAATAGACATTGCCGATGCCGGCCAGCACCCGCTGATCCAGCAGTGCCTCGCCGATCGGCCGGTCGGGGCGCGCCGCCAGGTTGGCGGCCGCGCGGTCGGGGTCCCAGTCCGGGCCCAGCAGATCGGGTCCCAGGTGCGCCACCACGTCCTGGTCGGTGTCGCGGTCCAGGATCTCCAGCACGCCCAGGTCGACGCCGACGGCGCGAATGCCGCCGGCCTCCAAGACAATCCGGGCGCGGTGATCCACCCGCACCGGGCGGTCGCCGACCCGCCAGCCGCCGTCCATCTTCAGGTGCGAGTGAATGCTGGCCCCGCCCACCCGGATGAACAGGTGCTTGCCGCGGCTGAGCACCTCGTCGACCGCCTGCCCCGTCAGGTCGACGGCGGCGAACCGCGGCACCCGGACGTCGCAACGCGTCAGCGTGCGCCCGGCCAGGTGCTCACGCAGCGTGGCCGCGGTGTGCCAGACGGTGTCGCCCTCGGGCATGGGTTATCGCAGCCGCAATCCGCGTGGGGTGCGGGCGAAGCCGGCCTCGGCCAGCGCCTCGGCGGCCGGGTTCGGTCCCCCGGGGTGGGGCTGCAGCGCCGGCGCGCCGTCGATGCGTTCGACGCGGATCGACGCCACGCGGCGGGTGGCGACCAGGTCGGCCAGCGCGGCGGCCGCGGCGTGGTTGGCCGCGGGGTCGCCGGTGAATGTCAGCAGCGACCGCCCGCCGCGCTCCAAGAACCAGGACAGCTCGCCGTCCACCAGCACGACCAGGGCGCCGGCCTTGCGGCCCGGCCGGGCCGCGGGACCCTCGCCGTCGGCGCGAGAGGCCGGCCACGGCAGCGCGGCGCCGTAGGGGTTGGCCGGATCGGCGGCGGCCAGCGCAACCGCCCGGTACTCCGGCCGCTCGTGGTCGACGTCGTCGGTGTAGCTGCGCAGCCGGTCGACGGTGGACGCGACGGCGAACTGCGCGCCGCCCAGCGACTCGACGAAATAGCCGCGCTGGCACCTGCCGGCCTCCTCGAACGTGCTCAGCACCTTGTAGAGGGTCGCGAATCCGCCCGGCACCGCCTCGGCCGCCACCGCGCCGCGGGTGAGCACGCCGTGGCGGCCCAGCAGCAGCTCGGCCTGGTAGTGGGCGCGCAGCGTGGAATCCGGCTCGGGGGCGGGCAGCGCCGACCATCTCCCGGCCACGGCCGGGTCGGTGCTTCGGTGCGCGGCGTGCGCGACACTGTAGCGGCTCAGCCGCGGCGGGCGGCGGGTGCGATGCGCGGGGACGGAGCGCTTGCGTGCCCCGGCGCCGGTCAGCATCGCGCGCACCGGCGCGAACGTGTCGCCGGTGACCCAGCCGGCCCAGATCAGTTCCCACAGCGCGGTTTTCAGGTCCGTGTCGGGGATCGGGCCGTGGGCCAGCTGGCGGAAGAAGTACGCGCCGCCCCCGGCCAGCGTGTCCAGGATCGCGCGGTGGGCGTCGGTGAAGTCGAGCTCGGCGGGCCCGGCCAGCGTCAGGGGCGCGGAGTCGCTCACGTGCAGCGCGACCCAGCCGTCGGCGGCCGAGATCGACCCGGCGCCCGACCAGGTGACCTCCCCGGTGGCGAGCAGTTCGTCGAGCATCGCGGGGGAGTAGTCGCGCACCCGGGGCGCCAGCACGAGCGGTTCGATCGCCGAGGCGGGCATTCGGACGCCGGCCAGCTGATCGATCACCGAGACCAGACCGTCGATACCCGACTGGGGCGACGCCACGTGGTGCCAGGCCGACAGGAACCGTCCGTACGCGGCGGTGCTCACCGGCTCCACCTGCGCGCGCAGCGCCGCCAGCGACCGCCGCCGCAGGATGCGCAGCACGTCGGCGTCGCACCACTGCTCGCCGCCGGCGCCCGCGACCAGGTCGGCGGCGACGAACTCGCCGCGCACCAGCCGCCCGTCGGCCGCCAGCCGGCCCAAGACGTCGGCCGTGACCCGCAGCCCCAGGCCGAACCTGCCGGCGGCCTCGGCCGTGGTGAACGGGGTGTGCGTGCGCGCGTAGCGGCCCAGCAGCTCGCCCAGCGGGTCGGCCACCGCCGCGGTGAAGGCGGCCGGGACGCCCAGCGGGACCGCCGCCCCGACCCCGTCGCGCAGCCGGCCGATGTCCTCGACGGCCACCCACCAGCTGCGCCCGGCGAACGGCACGGTCAGCGCGCGCCGGGCGGCGCGCAGTCCCTCCAGCCATCCCGCAACGCTTTTGCCGTCGGCGACGTCGGTGCGGGCCGCGACCTCCTCTTCGGTCAGCGGGCCCAGCAGCCGCAGCAGGTCCGCGACGCCCTCGGCGTCGCGGGCGGCCCGGTCGGGCGATAGGTGCTGTAGCTGCCGGCCCGTCGCGGCGATGACGTCCGGGTCGAGCAGCTCGCGTAGCTCCACGCGGCCCAGCAGCTCGGCCAGCAGCGTGCTGTCCAGGGACAGCGCCGCGGCCCGGCGCTCGGCCAGCGGGGTGTCGCCCTCGTACATGAACGCGCCGACGTAACCGAACAACAGCGAGGCGGCGAACGGCGATGGGCGCGCGGTTTCCGTCTCGGCGACCCGCACCTTGCGCTGCGCGATGCCGGCCATCAGCCCCGTCAGCGCCGGGACGTCGTAGACGTCCTGCAGGCATTCGCGGATGGCCTCGAGCACCACCGGGAAGTCGGGGTATTTGCGCGCCACGTCGAGCAACTGGGCGGCGCGCTGGCGCTGGTGCCACAGCGGCGAACGCTTCCCCGGGTGCCGGCGGGGGAGTAGCAGCGCGCGCGCCGCGCACTCCCGGAACCGCGACGCGAACAGCGCCGAGCCGCCCACCTCGGCCGTGACGATCGGGTCGATCTCGTCGGCGTCGAAGACGAAAAGTTCTGCACCGGGTGGGGCGCCGTCGCCGCCGGAAAACTCGGTATCGGGCAGGCGCACCACGATGCCGTCGTCGGAGGCGGTCGGCTTCTCGTCGAGCCCGTAGCGCTCGCGCAGCCGCCGGCCCACGGCCAGCGCGAGGGGGCCGTGCACCCGCAGCCCGTACGGCGAGTGCAGGATCACCCGCCAATCGCCCAGCTCGTCGCGGAACCGCTCGACCAGCAGGACGGTGTCGGTGGGGACCACCCCGGCGGTGCTGCGCTGCTCGTCCAGCAGGCCCCACAGGTTGTCGGTCGCATAGGCGTCGAAACCCAAAGCGGCGCAACGCTTGTCGAACGCCCCGCGGTCGAGTCCGGCCAGCTCGCCGGTGAACGCGCCCAGCGCGGCGCCGAGTTCGGCCGGGCGGCCCACGTCGTCGCCGCGCCAGAACGGCAATCGGGCCGGCTGGCCCGGCGCGGGGATGACGAGCACTCGGTCGTGGGTGATTTCGGTGATCCGCCAGCTGGTGGCGCCCAGCGAGATGACGTCGCCGGGGCGCGACTCGTACACCATCTCCTCGTCGAGTTCGCCTACCCGCGAGGGCTTTTCGGCCTCGCTGGCGAGGTAGACGGTGAACATGCCGCGGTCGGGGATGGCGCCGCCGGACGTGACGGCCAACCGCTGCGCGCCGGGCCGGGCGGTGAGCGTGCCGGTGTCGCGGTCGTAGACCAGGCGCGGGCGCAGCTCGGCGAATTCGGTGGACGGGTACTTGCCGCTCAACAGGTCCAGGGTGGCCTCGTACACGCTGCGCGGCAGCGTCGCGAACGGGGCGGCGCGCCGCACGGTGTCGAACCACCGGTCGGCGTCCAGCGGCTCCAGCGCGGCGGCCGCCACGGTCTGCTGCGCCAAAATGTCCAGCGGGTTGGCGGGCACCCGCATGGTCTCGATCTGTCCGTCGAGCATCCGCTGCACCGTCACCGCGCACCCGATCAGGTCGGTGCGGTGCTTGGGGAACAGCACGCCCCGCGAGACCTCGCCGACCTGGTGGCCCGCCCGCCCGATGCGTTGCAGGCCGCTGGCCACCGACGGCGGCGCCTCCACCTGGATCACCAGGTCGACCGCCCCCATGTCGATGCCCAGCTCCAGGCTCGAGGTTGCCACCACCGCCTTGAGCAGCCCGCGTTTGAGGTCCTCCTCGACCAGGGCGCGCTGCTCCTTGCTGACCGAACCGTGGTGGGCCCGCGCCAGCAGCGGCGGCGCGCCGAAGCTCTGGCCTGAGCCCATCAGGTGCGCCGGGGCGCCGCCCGCGACCTTGGGGTTGAGGTCCGCGTCGAGCGAGATGCCGGCGCGTTCGGCGTGGATCTCGTTGAGCCGGGAGGTCAGCCGCTCGGCCAGCCGCCGCGAATTCGCGAACACGATGGTCGAGCCGTGCGATTCGATCAGGTCCACCAGGCGCGCCTCGACGTCCGGCCAGATGGTGTTGTTCGCCAGGTTGGCCATGTCGGGCACCGGCACCTGCACCGTCAGCTCGATGGTCTTGGCCGACGGCGGCGCCACCACCCTTGTCCGCGTGGTCGGGCCTCCGCCCGACAGGAACCGCGCCAGCTCCTCGGGCGGGCGCACGGTCGCCGACAACCCGATGCGCTGCGCGGGCGGCGCTTCCCGAAGCGCGTCGAGGCGCTCCAGGGACAGGGCCAGGTGCGCGCCGCGCTTGCCGCCGGCGATGGCGTGAATCTCGTCGACGATCACGGTGCGCACGCCCGCGAGGGTCTCCCGCGCCGCCGAGGTCAGCATCAGGAACAGCGACTCCGGGGTGGTGATCAGCACGTCGGGCGGGTGGGCGATGAGCTGACGGCGGGCCGCGGGCGGGGTGTCGCCGGAGCGCACCCCGACGCTGATGCCGGGCGGGGGCAGGCCACGGCGCTCGGCGATCCGGGTCAGCCCCGCCAGCGGGGTGCGCAGGTTGCGCTCGACGTCGACCGCCAGCGCCTTCAGCGGGGACACGTACAGCACGCGGGTGCCGGCCGGGCGTTCGGCCGAGCCGGCCAGGCTATCCAGCGCCCAGAGGAACGCCGCGAGCGTCTTGCCGGACCCGGTCGGCGCGATGACGAGTGTGTTGTCGCCGTCGGCGATGGCGTCCCAGGCCTGCTCCTGCGCGGTGGTCGGGGCGGCGAAGGTGCCGGTGAACCACTCGCGGGTGGCCGCGCTGAACCGGCCCAGCGGGTCGGGCGACCGGGAGGCGGCGCGGGTGCTCACCCATCCATGGTGCCAACGGGCACCGACATCAACGGGTTCTCACAGCCTCGCCGTAGCCATGGCGTGTGCCAGTTGGTCCGGGATCTCCGGGACCCGGGCGATGGAGTCGAGCAGCGTGTGCGCGCAGGCGTCGGCGAGCCGGTCGGCGTCGGTGGTGGGGTCCATGATCCGCTGCCGGCAGATCTCGAAGGTGAACGCGAGCCAGCCCTGGATGATGACCCGCAGGTCCCGCTCCACCTCCGGTTCCAGCGCGCTGGTGTCCGGCATGCCGCTCACGACCTCGCCGATGCGCGACATGATGTGTTCCATCTGGCGGTTCTTGGCCTCGTCGTCGATGCCGAGCAGGACCGGGTCGGACCGGCCCAGCCCGACGTACGCGGCCCAGGCGGCCTCCGGATTCGACTGGTGATAGGCCATGTAGGCCAGCACGCCGGTCCGGATCTCCTCGAACATCGTCATGCCGGGCGCGGGCGGGTTGTTGGTGGCGTCGTACAGCCGATCCGCCTCGTCCTTGACGACCGCGGCGAAGAACGCCCGCTTGTCGGGGAAGTAGTGGTACATCAGCGCGCGGGACACGCCCGCGCGTTCGGCTATCTCGTCGATGCGGACTTCGTCATAGGGTCGCTTCCCAAAGACTTCTGCCCCCAAAGCGAGCAGCTCGGCGCGGCGATCCTCGGGGGATAACCGCCTTCTGGCTGTCGGCATGTGTCAGATAGTACCTACACGGTATGAGACGGCCGCCACATTGGCTCGACCAAGCCCCACGGCCTGTGCCAGCGGGAACGCGTCAGAAAATTGACGGAATGGGCACTTCGGTGCGTGCGGGCCCGCCACGCGGGTGGCGGCGCCGACGGTTTCGCGCCCCGGAAAACGGCGCGCCGGTCTGCGCCCCGCGCGGCGCTTCAGTGGCCCCTTCAAAGCCCCTTCAACAGCCCCGAGCGGGGCGCGGGGCGGTTTACCGTGGTTTGCCACCGGGTATTTCTTGCGCTGGGATATCTGGCATCGGGGCGCGGTAACTAATGCGACGCAGCGAACGATGCAATAAGAGGGATCAGGCTCAGGACACGAGGGACCAGGATGCACACAGCAGATCAGCGGTCGCCCGGTGACCGCTTGGGGCAGGAGGACCACGAGGTGCACGCTGCCATCCGGTTCGCGGCCCTTGCTGCGGCCGCGGGGGTCGGCTTCGTGGTCCTCGCCGCTTTGTGGGTCAGCACCTGCCCGGGAACGGGCGTCGACACGGTGGCCTGCGGCGCCCCCCAGCGCACGATGCTGGCCCTGGGCGGTCCGCTCATCCTGTTTGCCGGGGGGCTCTGGGCGTTCCTGCGCACCTATCGCGTGTGGAAGGCCAACGGCACCTGGTGGGGATGGCACGGCGCGGGCTGGTTCTTGCTGACGCTCATGGTGGTGGCGCTCGGCCTGGGCGTCTCGCCGATCTCAGGTCCGGTGCTGGCGCTCTGAGGCGCTTCGGCTAGACGCGCGAATCGGGGCGCGCGGGGCTCTCGGGGCGCGGGGCGACCTGCCATTGCTCGTCGATGCGGGTGACGCGGCGGTGCTCCATGACGAACCACAGCGACCCGGCGACCGTCCCGAGCACCGCGACCAGCACGGTCGTGGCGAGCCATTCGTAGTGGCCGTAGGCGGCGGCCGCCGTCGTGCTGATCATTCCGCCGACGGCCACGATCAGCAGGATGAAGCCGGGCCAGTAGAGGTTGTCCTTCATCGAGAAACCGGCGTGCGGTTGCGTGGTCCGGTAATGGTCCGTCGGATCGCGATGCCTGTCGCCCATCGCCCCTCCTCCGTCGTTCAGGTTGTCGAGCCGGCCGGGTCGCGGACCAGCGCCTCGGGCAGCGAAATCGCCCCGATCGTCGTCACGAGCCACACGACGATCGTCGCCGCGAGCCAGGAGGCGGCGCCGCGGATGGTGACTCCGTGGGTGAATGCCGCGGCGAGGCTCAGCGCGACCAGCGTCAGCACCAGCCCGGCGCCCCCGAGCAACAGCGACGCGTACGCGCGGGGCAACTTCACGATCAACACCGACAGGGCCGCCTGCGCCGCCGAGAACACCACCACGGCGACGATGAACCCCGACTCCGACACCGAAACGCCCGGCACGACCCAGGCCGCCGCCAGCAGGCCGACGGCCCACGACGCCAGAAGCACAACCGCCCGAAGCAGAGCCTGCTTCATGCGATCAAGTGTAGGTCGCGCGGTAGACACTGTTAAGGGTCTGCTGACGCGGTTATCCGCCGCCGCAAATGGGTATCAGCTTTAGACCATGATGAGTGCCGGAAGGGTTGCGTCAGCGACACCGACATCGATGCCCACTGCCAGAATGACCCGAATAACCAGCGGCGGCGACTGTGACTAATCGGTTGGAGCCGACGGTCGACGGCGGGCTGCGCGGCAATAGTAATGTCAAGCAGACATTGCCGGGAGACCATATGACCGATTCGGGATTTCGCGCGAACAAGCGTCAACGCGGCCACCGCGCCGTGGAATTGCATGTCGCGGCACGCCTCGAGAACCTGGCGATGCTGCGCACGCTGGTCGGCGCCATCGGCACCTTCGAGGACCTGGATTTCGACGCGGTCGCCGACCTGCGGCTCGCGGTGGACGAGGTGTGCACGCGCCTGATCCGCTCGGCCACGCCTAACGCGACGCTGGTGGTCGTGGTCGACCCGCACGACGACGAGCTGGTGGTGGAGGCCTCCGCCGCGTGCGACACCCACGACGTGGTGGCGCCCGGCAGCTTCAGCTGGCATGTCCTGACCTCCCTGGCCGACGAAGTCCAGACCTTCCACGACGGTCGCGAACCCGATGAAACGGGCAGTGTTTTCGGCATCACGCTGACCGCGCGACGGGCGGCCTCTAGCAGGTGACAGCGCGAGCTGCCGGCGGTTCGGTTTCGCGACCGAACGAGTATGCGGACGTCCCGGACATGTTCCGGGAGTTGGCCGGTGTTGCCCCCAACTCGATGGAGTTCCAGCGGCAGCGGGACAAGATCGTGGAGCGCTGCCTGCCGCTGGCCGACCACATCGCCCGCCGGTTCGAGGGCCGCGGCGAACCGCGCGACGACCTGGTCCAGGTCGCGCGCGTGGGCCTCGTCAACGCGGTGGTCCGCTTCGACGTCGAGACCGGCTCGGACTTCGTCTCGTTCGCGGTGCCCACGATCATGGGCGAGGTCCGCCGGCACTTCCGCGACAACAGCTGGTCGGTCAAGGTGCCGCGGCGCCTGAAGGAACTGCACCTGCGTTTGGGCACCGCCACCGCCGATCTGTCCCAGCGGCTCGGCCGGGCGCCGACCGCCACGGAACTCGCCGCCGAACTCGGCATGGAGCGCGACGAGGTGGTCGAGGGCCTGGTGGCCGGCAGCTCCTACAACACGTTGTCCATCGACACCGGCGGCGGCAGCGACGACGACGACGCCCGCGCCATCGCCGACACCCTGGGCGACGTGGACCTCGGCCTGGACCGCATCGAGGATCGCGAGGCGCTGCGCCCGCTGCTCGAGGCGCTGCCCGAGCGGGAGCGAATGGTGTTGGTGCTCAGGTTCTTTGAGTCGATGACGCAGACGCAGATCGCCGAGCGGGTCGGCATCTCACAGATGCACGTGTCGCGGCTGCTGGCGAAGTCGCTAACGCGGCTGCGGGACCAGCTGAAGTAGCGGCCGGGACCCGTCGCGGTCGGCCCGCGCCGACCTCAGCAGCGGCTCGGCCTGCGGCGTCGTCACCGGCAGGGTGCCGTCGGGGTCGCAGATGCTCAACAACCGCGCCACGGCCGGGCTCGGCACCATGGCCCAGTGCACCTGGGCGGCCGAGCATGCGACGTTGATTCGGTGCAGCGCCGAAAAGCCGGCGGTGCCAATGAATTCCAGGCCGCGTAGGTCCACGATGATCCGGCGGGAACGCCTGACGCTGCGTTGCGTGTGCGCGGCGAGCTCATCGGCATTGGCGGCGTCGAGCTCGCCGGAGGCGGTGATCACCGCGCCCCGCGCGCTCCAGCGGGAGGCGAATTGAGCGGTGCGGCTTTGTTGCCAAGATTGGGCCACAGACATGCGTGTCTCCGTCATTTGGAGGGTGTTGCTGCGGATGACGCTGTCGGCTGCGATGCCGAGACGGGAGAGGGTGCCTTCCCGCTTGCGTGACGTATCCGGGCGGCTGTGAACTCAACCTGACCCGACCCTACCCGCGGCGCGCCGGGTCGGACAACATTTAGTTGATCTGGGATTCAATTGATCCCGGATTTATTTGATTTCGGCGAGAACCGTGCCCTGGGTGATGGCCGCGCCGGCCTCGACGGCGAGCCCGGTGATGGTGCCGTCCTTGTGCGCGGTGACCGGGTTTTCCATCTTCATCGCCTCGAGAACCACCACCAGGTCGCCCGCGGCGACCTCCTGGCCCTCCTCCACCGCGACCTTGACCACGGTGCCCTGCATGGGCGCGGTCACCGCGTCACCGGAGGCGGCCACCCCCGCGTGCGATCCGCGCTTGCGCGGCTTGGGCTTCTTGCGGATGACCCCGGCCGGGTCGGCGGACCCGTTGCCCAGCGCGAGGTCGCCGGGCAGGGACACCTCGAGCCGGCGCCCGCCGACCTCGACGACCACCGTCTGCCGGGGCCGGGCGTCCTCTTCGTCGATCGGCTCGCCGCCGGTGAACGGCTCGATGGTGTTGTTCCACTCGGTCTCGATCCAGCGGGTGTGCACCGAGAAGCCGTTCTCGTCACCGATGAACGCCGGGTCACTCACCACCGCGCGGTGGAATGGGATGACCGTGGCCAGGCCCTCGACGTGGAATTCGTCCAGCGCGCGGCGGGCGCGGGCGAGCGCCTCGGTGCGGTCGGCGCCGTACACGATCAGCTTGGACAGCATCGAGTCGAACTGGCCGCCGATCACCGAGCCGGCCTCGACGCCGGAGTCCAGCCGGACACCGGGCCCGGTGGGGATGTCATACCGGGTGACCGGGCCGGGCGCGGGCAGGAAGCCGCGCCCCGCATCCTCGCCGTTGATCCGGAACTCGATGGCGTGGCCACGCGGGGTGGGGTCCTCGGTGATGTCCAGCTTCTCGCCGTTGGCGATCTTGAACTGCTGCAACACCAGGTCGATGCCCGCGGTCTCCTCGGTAACGGGGTGCTCGACCTGCAGGCGGGTGTTGACCTCCAGGAAGGAGATCAGGCCGTCCTGGCCGACCAGGTACTCGACGGTTCCGGCGCCGTAGTAGTGCGCCTCCTTGCAGATCCGCTTGGCGGATTCGTGGATCTCCTTGCGCTGCGCATCGGTCAAAAACGGCGCCGGGGCCTCCTCGACCAGCTTCTGGAAGCGGCGCTGCAGCGAGCAGTCGCGGGTGCCGGCGACGACGACGTTGCCGTGCTGGTCGGCGATCACCTGCGCCTCGACGTGGCGGGGCTTGTCCAGATACCGCTCGACGAAGCATTCGCCGCGGCCGAACGCCGCGACGGCCTCGCGGGTGGCCGACTCGAACAGCTCGGGGATCTCCTCGATGGTGCGCGCCACCTTCATGCCGCGGCCGCCGCCGCCGAACGCGGCCTTGATCGCGATCGGCACGCCGTACTCCTTGGCGAAGGCCACCACCTCGTCGGCGTCCTTGACCGGGTCGGGGGTGCCGGGCACCAGCGGAGCCTGAGCGCGGGCGGCGATGTGGCGGGCGGTGACCTTGTCGCCGAGGTCGCGGATCGACTGCGGGCTGGGGCCGATCCAGATCAGGCCGGCGTCGATGACCGCCTGGGCGAAGTCGGCGTTCTCGCTCAAGAAGCCGTAGCCGGGGTGAATCGCGTTGGCGCCGGACTTCTCCGCCGCGTCGAGCAGCTTGCCGAAGTCCAGGTAGGACTCCGCGGAGGTCTGACCGCCCAGGGCGAACGCCTCGTCGGCCAGCCGCACGTGCGGCGCGTCGGCGTCGGGCTCGGCATACACCGCCACGCTGGGCAGGCCCGCGTCGCGGGCCGCGCGGATCACCCGGACGGCGATCTCACCGCGATTGGCGACGAGCACCTTGGCGATCCTCGAGCTGGCGTGACTAGCCACTTCGCCTCCTGTTCGGCTGGACGTCTCTACGTCTCGTGAGTCTCTAAGAGATTTTCTTACAAGTCTTGTCCGGGGAAGTTTATGCGGCGCGCCGCGCGGCCTGATACCCGGTCTCCAAATCCGTTTCTGATCAGGCCGTCTCGCGCAATCGACGTTTGATGCGGGCCAGCATCGCCGACATGCCGCGCAGCCGCAGCGGGCTGATCAGAGCGGCCAGGCCCAGTTCGGTGTAGAAATCCTCGGGCACCGCGAGGATGTCGGCGGCGGGTTGCTCGTCCAGGCCGGCGGCCAGGATCGACGCGAACCCACGGGTGGTCGGCGCCACGGCGGGCGCGCTGAAGTGCAGCCGCACCCGGTCGCGGTCGCTGGCGTCGACGTGCAGGAACAACGGCGACTGGCACTCGGGCACCGGCTCCATCGCCGCCTCTTCGAGGTCGGACGGCAGCGCGGGAAGGTCGTTGGCGAACTCCAGCAGCAGCGCCAGCTTGTCCTGGCCCTCGACTTCGGCGAAGTCGGACACCACCTCGGCCAGGGGAGCGGGCATGCTCATCAGACCGGAACGGCCCCCGGCTGCTCGCCCGCGACGATCGGCACCCGCACGGTGTTGCCCCACTCGGTCCACGATCCGTCGTAGTTGCGGACCCCGGGCTTGCCCAGCAGGTGCGTGAGCACGAACCAGGTGTGGCTGGACCGCTCGCCGATGCGGCAGTAGACGACGGTCTTGTCGTCGGGCCGCAGGAAGCCGTAGAGCTCCTCGAGCTCCGCGCGGGGGCGGAAGCGGCCGCTCTCGTCGACCGCCTTGCCCCACGGGATGGACACGGCGGTGGGGATGTGCCCGGCCCGCAGCGCGCCCTCTTCGGGGTAGTCGGGCATGTGGGTGCGCTTGCCGGTGTATTCGTCCGGCGAGCGCACGTCGATGAGCGGCTGGGATCCCAGGATGGCCAGCACGTCGTCCTTGTAGGCGCGGATGGGCTCGTCGTTGCGCTGCACGACGGGATAGCCGCTCGACGTCGCGGTCGGCACGTCCAGCGTGGTGTCGCGGCGCTCGGCCAGCCACAGGTCGCGCCCGCCGTTGAGCAGGCGCACGTCGGGGTGGCCGAACAGCGTGAAGACCCACAGCGCGTAGGCCGCCCACCAGTTGCTCTTGTCGCCGTAGATCACCACCGTGTCGTCGCGGGAGATGCCCTTGCGATCCATCAGCTCGGCGAACTGCTCACCGTTGATGTAATCGCGGACCCGCGGGTCGTTGAGGTCGGTGTGCCAGTCGATCTTGACCGCGCCGGGAATGTGGCCGACGTCGTAGAGCAACACGTCCTCGTCGGACTCGACGATCGCGAGGCCGGGGGCGCCCATGTTGGCGGACAGCCAGTCGGCGGTGACCAGTCGTTCCGGGTGGGCGTATTCGGTCAGGGACGGGTCTGGATCGGCGGGTAATGACACACCACAAAGCCTACTCATCGCGCCACCGTCGACTTGTTGTCGGGGATTCACCCGAAGTGGCCCAACAAGTCGACGCTCGGCGCTACGTAGTCGCCCACAGCGCGGCCACCGAGAGCCCGGCCCGCTCCAGCAGCGCGCGCAGCAGCGGCAGGCTCACGCCGATCACGTTCGACGGATCGCCGTCGATCCTGTCGACGAACCAGCCACCCAGCCCGTCCAGGGTGAAGCCGCCCGCCACGCCAAGCGGTTCGCCGTTGGCGACGTAGGCCCGCAGGTCCGACTCGGCCGGTGCGGCGAAATGCACTGTGGTGCAAGCGGATTGGACATCGCGGTGGATGACCGCGCCGGCGCGCAGGCGTAGCAGGCAGTGCCCGGTGTGCAGCCGGCCGGACCGGCCGCCCATCAGCCGCCACTGGCCCACGGCGGCCTCGGCGGATCCGGGCTTGCCGCATAGCCGGCCGTCGATGGCCAGCATCGAATCACAGCCCAGGACAACGCAATCCGCCGCGGTGGCGCCGTCGAGCCGGCCAGCGACGTCGTCGGCCTTGGCGGCGGCCAGCGCGCACACCACGTCGTCCGGTGAGGCGTCGGAACCCAGGCCCGCGGCGATCTGATCCTCGTCGACGCCGGACACCACGACGAGCGGCTCGACGCCGGCCTGGCGCAGCACCTTGAGGCGGCCGGTCGAGGCCGACCCCAGCACCAGCCGGGTCAATGCCTCATGTGCGTCATCTGCTGCATGGTCAGCCGCTGGTAGTTCGACATCGCATAGCGCAGCCGGTCGACCGGGAGCCCCCAGCGGGTGCTCTCGGGCTGGGCGGGCTCGGGGGAGGCGGCGCCGACGCCGCCGAGCACGGCCACCAGCGCGGCCAGCTCCGCGTCGGTGGGATTTCCCTTGAGTACCTGGATGTGCGGCTCGTGCCCGGCTTCGTGGCTCACTGTGCCCAATTGTTCGCCTCACTCCCGTCGCTCACTGCGTTCGCTCCGCTCGTTCGACTCACAGGGGAATGTTCCCGTGCTTCTTCGGCGGCAGGTGGCTGATTTTACGTTCCAGCAGGCGCAGCGCCGTGCCGATGTAGCCGCGGGTGTACGACGGCGGGATCACCGCGTCAACGTAGCCGCGCTCGGCCGCGACGTAGGGGTTGACCAGCGTGTCCTCGTACTCCTGCTGCAGCTGCAGGCGCAGCGCATCAACATCCTCGCCGTTCTTGGCCGCCTCCTTGAGCTGCTGGCGGTAGACGAAACCGACGGCGCCGGAGGCTCCCATCACCGCGATCTGCGCGGTCGGCCAGGCGATGTTGACGTCGCAGCCCATGTCCTTGGAGCCCATCACGCAGTACGCGCCGCCGTAGGCCTTGCGGGTGATGACGGTGATCTTCGGGACGGTCGCCTCGCCGTAGGCGAACAGCAGCTTGGCGCCGCGCCGGATGATCCCGTTGTACTCCTGGCCGGTGCCCGGCAGGAAGCCCGGAACGTCCACCAGCATGATGATCGGGATGTTGAAGCAGTCGCAGGTCCGCACGAACCGGGCGGCCTTCTCCGAGGCGTTGATGTCCAGGCAGCCGGCGAACTGGGTGGGCTGGTTGGCCACGATCCCGACCGGCCGGCCCTCGATGCGGCCGAACCCGACGACGATGTTCTGCGCGTAGCCGGCCTGGATTTCCAGGAACTCGTCGTCGTCGAGGATGCGGGTGATCACCTCGTGCATGTCGTAGGGCTGGTTGGGCGAGTCCGGGATCAGGGTGTCCAGCTCGAGGTCCTCCTCGGTGAGGTTCTCCTCGATCGGGCCCGCGGGGGCGGGCTCCGCGTAGCGCGGCGGGTCGGTGGCGTTGTTCGGCGGCAGGTAGCTCAGCAGGTCGCGGACCCATTCGAAGGCGTCCTGCTCGCCGGAGGCGACGTAGTGCAGAGTGCCGGACTTGGCCATGTGGGTGTGGGCACCGCCGAGCTCCTCCATCGTGACGTCCTCACCGGTGACCGTCTTGATGACGTCGGGGCCGGTGATGAACATCTGGCTGGTCTGGTCGACCATGACCACGAAGTCGGTCAGGGCGGGGGAGTAGACGTGGCCGCCGGCGGCCGCGCCCATGATCAGCGAGATCTGCGGGATGACCCCGGACGCGAGGATGTTGTTGCGGAAGATCCGGCTGTACAGGCCCAGCGAGACGACGCCCTCCTGGATGCGCGCGCCGGCGCCGTCGTTGATGCCGATGAGCGGGCGGCCGGTCTTGATCGCCAGCTCCTGCACCTTGACGATTTTCTCGCCGTACACCTCGCCGAGGCTGCCGCCGAACACCGTGGCGTCCTGGCTGAAGATGCACACGTCGCGGCCGTCGATGGTGCCGTAGCCGGTGATCACGCCGTCGCCGAGGGGGCGGTTCTTCTCCAGCCCGAAGTTGCTGCTGCGGTGCTTGGCCAGCGCGTCGAGCTCGACGAAGGAATCCTCGTCCAGCAGCGCGAGGATGCGCTCGCGCGCGGTCAGCTTGCCCTTGGCGTGCACCTTCTCGACGGCCTCTTCACCGACCGGATGCAGCGCCTCCTCCCGGCGCTTGTGCAGCTCGGCCAGCTTGCCCGCGGTGGTGTGGATATCGATGGTGTGCTCGGCGGCGGGCTCGGCGGTGTGCTCGGTAGCGCTTGTCATGGGACTCGATGTTATCGGCAGACCCGCTCGACCCGTCGGAGGCCCTTAATGGCTCCTTAAGTAGTCTCCGGACCAGTAATCTCCGGACATGCGCGGCGCGGGAGTCGACTGGGTCGAAGAACATGACGTGCTCGTCGCCGGATCCGGCGGCGGGGGTGTCACCGGCGCCTACACCGCGGCCCGCGAAGGCCTCGACGTCCTACTCGTCGAGGCGACCGACAAATTCGGCGGCACCACCGCCTACTCCGGTGGCGGCGGGGTCTGGTTTCCGTGCAATCCGGTGCTGGTCCGGGCCGGCACCGACGACACCCTCGAGGACGCCCTCACCTACTACCACGCGGTCGTCGGCGACCGCACACCCCGCGAACTGCAGGAGACCTTCGTCCGGGGCGGCGCGCCGCTGATCGAGTACCTCGAGCAGGATCCGGACATCAAGTTCGTGCCGTTGCCCTGGCCCGACTACTACGGCAAGGCGCCGAAAGCCCGTCTCGACGGCCAGCGTCACATCGCTGCGAAGCCGTTGAAGGTCGCCGCCGCGCCGGAATTGCGTGACGCGATCCGCGGACCGCTGGACACCGACAGGCTCGGCGCCGAAACCCCGCCCGACTACTACGTGGGCGGCCGCGCGCTGATCGCTCGCTTCCTCAAGGCCATCGGGCAATACCCGACCGCGACGCTGCAACGCGACACGGCGCTCGTCGAGCTGGTGCTGTCGGACGGCACCGAAGGGCGCGTCGAGGGTGCGATCGTGGCGAGCGACGGCCTGCGCCGCGCGATCCGCGCCCGCCTTGGGGTGCTGCTGGCCGCCGGCGGATTCGAAAACAACGACGCCCTGCGCCGTCGATACGGCGTCCCGGGCGAGGCGCGAGACACCATGGGCGGCCCGGGAAGTCGTGGCCAGGCGCTGCAGGCCGGCATCGCTGCGGGCGGGGACACCGACCTGCTGGATCAGGCCTGGTGGTCGCCGGGCATGACTCATCCCGATGGACGCTCGGCGTTCGCGCTGTGGTTCACCGGCGGCATCTTCGTGAACCAGTCCGGTGACCGATTCGTCAACGAATCCCGCGCGTACGACCGCGCCGGACGCGAGATCCTCGCTGCGCTCCAGGACGGCTCGATCACGTTGCCGTACTGGATGATCTACGACGACAAGGAGGGCGAGGTGCCACCCGTGAAGGCGACCAACGTCTCGATTGTGGGGACCGAGAAATACGTTGCCGCCGGCTTGTGGCACTCCGCGGACACACTCCCGGAGCTGGCGGCCAAGATCGGGGTGCCATCGGACCGGTTGGCGGCGACGGTGGCCCGGTTCAATGCCTTCGTCGCCGCCGGCGTCGACGAGGACTTCGGCCGCGGCGACGAGGCGTTCGACCGCGCGTTCTCCGCGGGCGCGTCGCCGTTGGTGTCCATCGACAAGCCGCCGTTTCACGCCGCCGCGTTCGGCCTGTCCGATCTGGGCACCAAGGGCGGCCTGCGCACCGACACAGCGGCGCGGGTGCTCGACGGGTCGGGCAACCCGATCCCCGGCCTGTACGCGGCCGGCAACACGATGGCTGCGCCTAGCGGCACCGCCTATCCCGGCGGCGGCACCCCGATCGGGACCAGCATGCTCTTCAGTCACCTGGCCGTGATGGACATGAGAAACCGGCGCCGCTGACTCCGAGTCCCAAGTCGCTTGGTGATGGTGGTGCCGCGGACTGAGACCAGCCCAACCCGACCGACATACGCCGAACGCGGGGGCGAATTCGACGGGATGGCTGAGATCTACGCTGGGTGGAGTGACGGATCGCGAATCGCTTCGGCAACCGTTGGATCAGGCCGCGCTGCGCGCCGAACTGATCGGGACCGGGCTGGGCTGGCGCCAGCTCGACGTCGTCGAGCAGACCGGCTCCACCAACGCCGACCTGTTGGCGCGCGCGGCGGGGGGCACCGACGTCGCCGGGGCGGTGCTGATCGCCGAGCACCAGACGGCCGGCCGGGGGCGTCACGGGCGCGGCTGGACGGCCAGCCCGCGGGCCCAGGTCACGATGTCGGTGGGCGTCAGCGTCGTCGACGTGCCGACCGAGGGGTGGGGCTGGCTGTCGCTGGCCACCGGGGTGGCGATCGTCGACGCGGTGCGGGCCGTCACCGGCGTGCAGGCCGGCCTCAAGTGGCCCAACGACGTGCTGGCCGGCCCGCCGGAGTCCCCGGGCAAACTCGCGGGCATCCTCGCCGAGGTGGCCCGGCCCGTCGTGGTGATCGGCTTGGGGCTCAACGTGACTCAGGCCCCCGACGAGGTCGACGGGCCCGGCGCCACGTCGCTGTTCGACCTCGGCGTGACCGCGCCCGACCGCGGCCGGCTGGTGGGCGCGGTGTTGACCGAACTCGGCCGGCGGATCGTGGGCTGGCGCGCCGCGCGGGGCGCCGACTGGGCGCTGGCGGCCGACTACCGGGACCGCAGCCTGACCATCGGCCACGCCGTGCGCGCCGTGCTGCCCGGCGGCAAGGAGGTGGTGGGCACCGCGACCGCCGTCGACGACCAGGGCCGGCTGTGTGTCGAGGCCGGCGGGCAAACCGTCGTGGTTTCCGCCGGCGACGTGGTGCATCTACGTTAGGAAGCGGTAACTTCGGCACGTGAGCTATCCGGACAACGCCCTGGCCGCCGGCGAGCAGATCGTCCTGCACCGCCACCCGCACTGGAAGCGGTTGATCTGGCCCGTCGTCGTTCTCGTCCTGGTGACCGCGCTGGCGGCGTTCGGTTCCGGCTACCTCAACTCGACGCACTGGGAGCAGCTCGCCAAGAACATCATCTACGGCGTCATCTGGGGGGTGTGGCTGGTGATCGTCGGCTGGCTCACACTGTGGCCGTTCCTGGGCTGGCTGACCACACACTTCGTCGTCACCAACCGCCGGGTGATGTATCGGCACGGGGTGCTGACCCGCAGCGGCATCGACATCCCGCTGGCACGCATCAACAGCGTGGAGTTCCGGGACCGGTTGTCCGAGCGCATGTTCCGCACCGGGACGCTGATCATCGAGTCGGCGTCACAGGATCCGTTGGAGTTCTACAACATTCCGCGGCTGCGCGAGGTGCACGCGCTGCTGTATCACGAAGTCTTCGACACCCTGGGTTCGGAGGAGTCGCCGAGCTGAGGAGACCGGCTCGCCTTCTTCCGCCAGGACCGCAACACGGTGACGTTCCCGCCCTCGAGCTCGTCCTCCAGTACCTCGGCGAAACCGCCTGCGGTGAGGGCGGATTCGATCGCCTTGTCGGGGTTGCGGGCGAACTCCTCGGGGAACACCCAGCGTCGGAACGCCCAGAAGCGGAACGCCATCTGCAGCAGGTTGCCGATGATGTACGCCGAGATGAAGTCGGTGATGTTCTCCAGCGTCAGCGACACCTCGGGCACCCGCAGCTGAAGGACGTAGTGCGAGAACCACAGCGGCGCCATGGAAAGCAGCACCCCCACCCCGCTGAACGCGAAGAACAGCAACGCCTCGTGGTGGCGCTCGCGTCCCCCGCGGTCGCGGAAGCTCCACTCCCGGTTCAGGACGTAGGAGGCGATGACCGCGACGATGCCCGAGATCACCTTGGCGGTGACCGGCTTGGGTTCGAGGATCGTGAGCTTCAGGGTGTAGAAAATCGCCGAGTCGATGATGAATGTGGTGCCGCCGACGATCGCGAATTTGATCAGCTCGTGATGCCGCAGCAAATACGGCTGAATGGCCTGGGGCAGTCGCGTAATTACGGCATCGGCGAAGGACACAACACGTCAGTGTACGGACGGACGCGAAAACGACGCAAAATGTGTCTCCCCGGGGGCCGTGACACCATGATGGCCGTGCCGAATACCCGGACCCCCGTCGTCGCCATGGTCGGCGGCGGTCAGCTCGCCCGCATGACCCACCAGGCCGCGATCGCGCTGGGCCAGACGCTGCGGGTGCTGGCCACCGCCCCCGGCGAATCGGCGGCGCAGGTCACGCCCGACGTCGTGATCGGCTCGCACGCCGACCTCGAGGACCTGCGCCGGGTCGCCACCGGGGCCGACGTGCTGACCTTCGACCACGAGCACGTCCCGACCGAGCTGCTGGAGAAGCTCGTCGCCGAGGGCGTCAACGTGGCGCCGCCGCCGCACGCCCTGGTGCACGCCCAGGACAAGCTGGTGATGCGCCGGCGGCTGGAGGCGCTGGGCGCACCGGTGCCGCGCTATGCCGGCATCGGCAACCTCGACGAGCTCGAGGCGTTCGCCGCCCTGGTGGGCGGGCCCGTGGTGGTGAAGGCGGTCCGCGGGGGTTACGACGGGCGCGGGGTGCGGATGGCCCGCGACCCGTCGCACGCCCGCGAAATCGCGACCAGCTTCCTGGCCGACGGGGTGCCGGTGATGGCCGAGGAGCAGGTGAACCTGCGCCGCGAGCTGTCGGCCCTGGTGGCGCGCTCCCCGTTCGGGCAGGGCGCCGCGTGGCCGGTCGTGGAGACGGTGCAGCGCGACGGCATCTGCGTGCAGGTGATCGCGCCGGCGCCCGACCTGGACGAGGGCGTGGCCTCCGGGGCCCAGCGGCTGGCGTTGCGGTTGGCCGCCGAGCTGGGCGTCGTCGGCGTGCTGGCCGTCGAGCTGTTCGAGACGCGCGACGGTGAGCTGCTGGTCAACGAGCTGGCGATGCGGCCGCACAACTCCGGGCACTGGACCATGGACGGGGCGCGCACCAGCCAGTTCGAGCAGCATCTGCGCGCGGTGTTGGACTATCCGCTCGGCGACACCGACGCCATCGCTCCGGTGACCGTGATGGCCAACGTGCTGGGCGCGCCGCAACCCCCCGCGATGACGGCCGACGAGCGGCTGCACCACCTGTTCGCGCGGATGCCCGACGCCCGGGTCCACCTGTACGGCAAGGAGGAACGGCCCGGGCGCAAGATCGGGCACATCAACTTCGTCGGCGCGGACCCGGCGGGGCTGGTCGGGCTGCGCGAACGCGCCGAGCTGGCGGCACACTGGTTGTCACACGGGCAGTGGACGGACGGATGGGATCCACATGGGTGAGCGGGCGCGCGTCGGGGTCATCATGGGCAGCGACAGCGACTGGTCGGTGATGGCCGATGCCGCCGAGGCGCTGGCCGAGTTCGACGTCCCGGCCGAGGTCCGAGTGGTCTCGGCGCATCGCACGCCGCAGGTGATGTTCGACTACGCCCGCACGGCGGCCGACCGCGGCCTGCAGGTGATCATCGCCGGCGCCGGCGGCGCCGCCCACCTGCCCGGCATGGTCGCCTCCGCCACGCCGCTGCCGGTGATCGGGGTGCCGGTGCCGCTGGCCCGCCTCGACGGGCTCGACTCCCTGCTGTCGATCGTGCAGATGCCGGCCGGCGTCCCGGTGGCCACGGTCTCCATCGGCGGCGCCCGCAACGCGGGCCTGCTCGCCGTGCGCATCCTGGCCGCGTCCGACCCGGCGCTGCAGAAGCGGCTCGTCGCGTTTTCCGAGCAGCTGGCCGAGAGCGTGCGCGCCAAGGATTCGGCGCTGCAACAGCGCCACGGTAAAGTTACCGGCCAGTAACCGGAAGAGTGCTAGGAGGCCGAACATGGCTGGATGGGCAGGAAACCCGTCGTTCGATCTGTTCCAACTGCCCGAGGAGCACCGGGAGCTGCGCGCGGCGATCCGCGCGCTGGCGGAGAAGGAGATCGCGCCCTACGCGGCCGACGTCGACGAGAACGCGCGGTTCCCCCAGGAGGCGCTGGAGGTCCTGAACGCCTCGGGCTTCAACGCGGTGCACGTGCCGGAGGAGTACGGCGGGCAGGGCGCGGACTCGGTCGCGGCGTGCATCGTGATCGAGGAAGTGGCACGGGTCGACGCGTCGGCTTCGTTGATCCCGGCCGTCAACAAGCTGGGCACCATGGGCCTGATCCTGCGCGGCTCGGAGGAGCTCAAGAAGCAGGTGCTGCCCTCGCTCGCGGAGGGCGGCGCGCTGGCCTCCTACGCGCTGTCCGAGCGCGAGGCCGGCAGCGACGCGGCCTCGATGCGCACCCGCGCCAAGGCCGACGGCGGTGACTGGATCCTCAACGGCGCCAAGGCCTGGATCACCAACGGCGGCAAGTCGACCTGGTACACGGTGATGGCGGTGACCGACCCGGACAAGGGCGCCAACGGCATCTCGGCGTTCATGGTGAACATCGACGACGAGGGCTTCACCGTCGGTCCCAAGGAGAAGAAGCTCGGCATCAAGGGCTCGCCGACCACCGAGCTCTACTTCGAGAACTGCCGCATCCCGGGCGACCGCATCATCGGCGAGCCGGGCACCGGGTTCAAGACGGCGCTGGCCACGCTGGACCACACCCGTCCCACCATCGGCGCGCAGGCCGTGGGCATCGCCCAGGGCGCGCTGGACGCCGCGATCGCCTACACCAAGGACCGCAAGCAGTTCGGCGAGTCGATCAGCAGCTTCCAGGCCGTGCAGTTCATGCTGGCCGACATGGCGATGAAGGTCGAGGCCGCGCGGCTGCTGGTCTACCAGGCCGCCGCCCGCGCCGAGCGGGGCGAATCCAACCTCGGCTTCATCTCGGCGGCGTCGAAGTGCTTCGCCTCCGATGTGGCGATGGAGGTGACGACCGACGCGGTTCAGTTGTTCGGCGGTGCGGGCTACACCTCCGACTTCCCGGTCGAGCGGATGATGCGCGACGCCAAGATCACCCAGATCTACGAGGGCACCAACCAGATTCAGCGCGTGGTGATGTCGCGGGCGCTGCTGCGCTGATCGCGGCACCCAATAGATTGGTTTGCGTGCGCGCTCCCTCCACCCCGGCCGCGCAGGGGCAGTCACTGAAGCCGTTGTCGTTGCTGCTGGTCGAGGACGACCGCGCCGACGCGGTGCTGGTGGAGGAGTTGATCGCCGACGCGGTCGTTGACATCCGGGTGACCTGGGCGCAGTCGATGGCGCACGCGGAACAGGAGCTGGCGGCGGCGCGGCCCGACTGCGTGCTGCTGGACCTCAACCTGCCCGACGCCAGCGGGATGGACGCCCTGGACCGCATCGCCAAACGCGACGCCACCGTTCCCGTCGTCGTGCTGACCGGGTTGAACGACGAATACTTCGGGGCTTCCGCGGTGGCCGCCGGGGCGCAGGACTACCTCGTCAAGGGGCGCGTCGAACCCGAAATGCTGCGGCGCGCGCTGCTTTACGCGATCGAGCGCAAACGCGCCGAGCTCATCGCCGCCGCGCTGCACGCCAGCCGGCTGCGCGCCCGCGAGAACGCGCTGCTGGAACGCGGCCTGTTGCCCTCCCCGCTGCTGCTCGAGGAGCCCGGCGTCGACATCGTCACCCGCTACCGGCCGAGCCGCGAGGACGCGCTGTTGTGCGGGGACTTCTACGACGTCGTCCAGACGCAAGACCGCGTCGTGCACGTCCTGATCGGCGACGTCGCCGGCCACGGGCCGCACGAGGCGGCGCTGGGCGCGGCGCTGCGCATCGCGTTTCGCGCGCTCACCCTCGCCGGCGTCCACGGCGTCGAAGTGCTGCGCCAGCTCGAGCGGGTCCTGCAGTCCGAGCGGACCGGCACGGGCATCTTCGCGACCGTGCTCAGCCTGGAGATCTCGCCCGGCGCCGCGGGCGTCACCGCCGTCCGCGCGGGCCACCCCGGGATGTTGCTGCACAGCGACGACGGTGTCCAGTGGATCGAACCGCCGGCCGGGCCGGCGCTGGGCCTGGGCAACGACGACTGGCCGCGCCACGAGCTGGAACTGCCCCCGGGCGTGGGGTTGCTGCTGCTGACCGACGGGCTCTTCGAGGGGTACTCGGGGCACGGCCGGCGACGCCTGGGTGAGGACGGCCTGCTGGCGCTGGCCCGGACGCACGCGCGGCTGCCCGGTCCGCAGTTCGTGGACGCGCTCATCGACGGGGCCCAGGAGCTCGCCCAGCCGCGCGGCGGGCTCACCGACGACATCGCCGTGCTGCGCGTCGAGCGGACGACACGGTGAGCGCCGCCGTCCGCCTGCCGCGGCTGTCGCAGCTGACCGTGCGCGGCTGGCAGGCGCTGCTGCTGTCCACCATGGGCGTGATGGTGCTGGCGGGCGCTCTGATCGGCGCGCTGTTGCTGCACCACACCGACGAGGTGTCGCGCGGGCTGACCGACGAAATCCAGCCCGCGCGGGTGGCGGCCTTCCAGCTGCAGTCGGCGTTGCGGGACCAGGAAACCGGGGTGCGCGGCTACCTGATCACCGCCGATCGACAGTTCCTCACCCCGTACTACGACGGCCAGCACGCCGAGCGGGAGGCGGCCGACGACATCCGGCGCCGGTTGGGTGGGCGCGCCGAGTTGATGGCCGACCTGGACGCGATCGAGAAGGCGGCCGCCGACTGGCGGGCGAACTACGCCGAGCCGGCGATCGCCAGCGTCGCCCCCGACTCCCGCAACGTCACCAACCGGCCCGCGACGGCGCGGGGCAAGGCCCAATTCGACCACCTGCGTGCGCTTTTCGACCGGCAGAACGCCAGCCTGGCCGCGGCCGCGACGAGTGCCGCCGACGATATCCAGCGCACCGATGCCTGGCGGGACAGGGTGCTCGGGGCGATGGTGCTGCTGTTCTTCGGCACGGCCGCCGCGCTCGGCCTGTTGATGCGCGACGCGGTCACCGTCCCGCTGGCGGCGCTGGCGGCGGCGTGCCGGCGGATCACCATGGGCAACTTCGGTGAGACCATCACACCCCCGAGGCGGCCCAAGGACATTCGCAGCATGGCGATCGACGTGGAGAACATGCGGGAGCGCATCGTCGAGGAGCTCGAGGTATCGCGTTCGGCCCGAGCGCTTTTGGATGAGCAGGCCCTGGAGTTGCGGCGTTCCAACGCCGAGCTCGAGCAGTTCGCCTACGTCGCGTCGCACGACCTGCAGGAGCCGCTGCGCAAGGTCGCCTCGTTCTGTCAGCTGCTCGAAAAGCGTTACGGCGACCAGCTCGACGAGCGCGGCATCGAATACATCGGATTCGCGGTCGACGGGGCCAAGCGCATGCAGGTGCTGATCAACGACCTGCTCACCTTCTCCCGCGTGGGCCGGCTGGGCACCCTGCAGGCCGGGGTCGACCTCGGCGCCGCGCTGGACGCCGGCCTGGTCAACCTCGCCGCCGCCCTCGAGGAGGCGGACGCCGAGGTCGTGCGGCCGCCGCAACCGCTGCCGCGGATCGTCGGGGATCCGACCCTGCTGACCATGCTGTGGCAGAACCTGATCGGCAACGCGGTGAAGTTCCGGCACAAGGACCGCCGGCCCCGGGTCGTCGTCGACTGCGAACGGCGCACCGGCGATGACGGTGGACAGTGGCTGTTGTCGGTGTCGGACAACGGCATTGGCATCTCGGAGGAATTCGCGGAGAAGGTCTTCGTCATCTTCCAGCGGCTGCACGGCCGCGAGGTGTACTCCGGAACGGGTGTGGGCCTGGCGCTGTGCAAGAAGATCGTCGAGCAGCACGGCGGCACCATCTGGGTCGACACCACCTACACCGACGGAACGCGGCTGCAGTTCACCCTGCCCATCGCGACGAAAGAAGGAGGCCACGATGACATCGCCATCATCGGCCGGTAGAGCGATCGAGATCCTGCTCGTGGAGGACGACCCGGGCGACGAGCTGATCACGCGAGAGGCGTTCGAGCACAACAAGCTCAAGAACAACCTGCACGTCGCGCACGACGGGGAGGAGGGCCTGGACTTCCTGTACCGGCGCGGTCGATTCGAGGACGCGCCGCGCCCCGACCTCATCCTGCTCGACCTGAACCTGCCGAAATACGATGGCCGCCAGCTGCTGGAGCAGATCAAGTCCGACCCGGACTTGGCGCGCATCCCGGTCGTCGTGCTCACCACCTCCTCGGCGGAGGAGGACATCCTGCGCAGCTACCAACTGCACGCCAACGCCTACGTCACCAAGCCGGTCGACCTCGACCAGTTCATGGGCGCCGTCCGCCAGATCGACGAATTCTTCGTCCAGGTGGTGCGGCTCCCGGGCGTCTAGGCCAGGAACTCCTCGTTGTGCTGCCCGGGCGCGGGCGGCGGATCGGTGGCCGCGGCGTCGAAGCTCGCATAGCGCGCCGGCATGCGCACGACGGTGACGGCGTCCTCGCCGCTGCCCACCCGCAGGGCGAGCTCGTTCTCGGCGAACAGCGGGGTGCCGACGACCTGCTTCCAGGTGTAGGCGTGGCAGGCCATCAGGCCGCCCTCCTGCAGCAGGTCGACCCATTCGGCCGCGGTCTTGGCCGCCAGCGCGGCCTCCAGCTCCTCGGTCAATTCGTGGTAATTCATTGCGCGGGAACGCTGGTCGATGAACCGCTCGTCGGTCAAAAGGTCCGGGCGGCCGATGATCTCGCACAGCTTCGCCCAGTGCTTGGGCACGTACGCGCTGATCACCAGGTAGCCGTCGGCCGCCTTGAACGCGTCCGACGGCTGGGTGGCGAAGCCAACCCCCTTGCGCTTCTTGGTGTTTGGCGCCGCGTCCGGCTTGGGCGCCGCGCTCGGCTTGTTCAGATGGATGGTGAGCTGGCTGGCCTGCAGGTTGACCGCGACGTCGTACATGGCGACGCGGACGACGTCGGCCACCCCGTGCCGTTCGCGGTTGAGCAGCGCGGCCAGCACCGCCTGGGCCAGCACGTGACCGCTGGCGGCGTCGACGAGCTGGAACGGGATGATCTGCGGCTTGCCGGTCGGGGTGGGCATGCCGGTGGTCATGCCCGACTCCGCGGCGACCATCAGGTCGACGCCCGGCCGATTGCCCTGCGGGCCGTTGCCGCCGTAGGCCGACAGCCGCGCGTAGATCAGGCGGGGGTTGCGCGCCCGCAGCTCGTCGGGGCCCAGGCCCATCCGCTCCATGACGCCGGGCCGAAACCCTTCCAGCACAACGTCGGCGGTGTCGACGAGGCGCAGGATCTGCTGCCTGTTCTCGTCGTCGGTCAGGTCCACCGCCACCGATTTCTTGCCCCGGTTGTGCGGCAGGAACAGCGTGGGCAGCGGCGGGCGCCCGGGTAGGACCGCGGTGATCTGCCGGGCAGCCTCGCCGTTGGGGGCCTCGACCTTGATCACCTCGGCGCCCAGGTCGGCCATCACCTGTCCGGCCAGCGGCCCGGCGATGTTCTGGGTGAAGTCGAGCACCCGGTACCCGTCGAGTGGCCTGGCGGGCTTGCTGTTTGGCATGTAGCGCCTTCCTCTAGGCTGCCCGGTGCAGCACCGCGGTGCAGTAGTAGTTGCGTGCGAACGGCGCGTCGGGGCCTTCGGGTTGCAACGGCAATCCCGCGTCGCCCAACACCCGATTCAGCGGCGTGCGGGACGGCCGCCAGCCGCGCTCGGTCAGGTAGGTCGCCACGTCGCTGCGCTCGCCGGGGAAACCCAGGTCGCCCAGCGCGATATCGAGGCCGTTCTCCCGCCACTTCTCGCTCGCCGCGTTGAGCGCGTCCCCGCTGACACCCGTGTTGAAGAAGACCTCGGCCATCAGTCGGCTGCCGTCGGCGGACAGCGCGGTGATGTGGTCCAGCATCCCGTCCTGCGCGTCGGCCGGCAGGAAGCCGAGCAGGCCCTCGGCGACCCACGCGGCCGGGCGGGCGGTGTCGAACCCGGCCTGCCGCAGCGCCTCCGGCCAGTCGTGGCGCAGGTCGATCGGCACGTTGCGCACCTCGGCGGTGGGCTGGGCGCCGAGCTCGGCGAGGGTGGCGGTCTTGAACTCGATGACCCGCGGCTGGTCGATCTCGAACAGCGTCGTGCCCGGCGCCCACGGCAGCCGGTACGCGCGCGCGTCCAGCCCCGAGGCCAGGATCACCACCTGGCGGATGCCTGCGCTTTGCGCCTCGGCGAGGAACGCGTCGATGTGGCGGGTGCGGGCGGCCATCATGTCGGTCATGCGCTGCATGCCCCAGGGGGCGCCGGGCATGTCGACGTCCTCGGTGGTCAATTCCCCCGCGGCCCACCGGGTCATGAAGTCGACTCCGACGGCGCGCACGAGCGGCTCGGCGAACGGGTCGTCGATCAGCGCGTCCCGGGTCGCCCGGGCGCGCCCCGCGGCCACCATGGTGGCGGTGGCTCCGACGCTGGTCGCCAGGTCCCAGGTGTCGTTGTCCGTGCGCGCCATGTCGTCCCTTCTCGCCATTACTGGTTAGCCAGAATAACGAGACGGTTTCCGGCCACGCCCGCGGCCGCGACGAAAGCGTTACGGCAGCAGGCGGCTGAGGCTGAAGAGCCCGGACACGACGGTGCCGAAGTTCAACACGCCGGAGATCTGGCCGCTGCGGATGACGGGCTACGCCCGGCGGTTCACTCCAGGCGGTACCGGATCAGCCGGGAGCTGTTGGCCACCACCGCCACCGATGACGCGTTGTGCAGGATCGCGGCCAGCACGGGGGAGAGCGCCCCGCCGGCGCCGATGATCAGCCCGACGGCGTTGACGGCGATGGACATGCCGTAGTTCTCCCGGATCACGTCCACGGCCCGCCCGCCCAGGTCCCGCACGTCGAGCAGGCGGTGCAGGTCGTCGTTGGCCAGCGCGACGTCGGCGGTCTCGACGGCCACGTCGGTCCCGGCCAGGCCCATGGCGATCCCGATGTCGGCCGCGGCCAGCGCCGGGGCGTCGTTGATGCCGTCGCCGACCATGCCGACAACGAAGCCGTCGCCCTGCAGCTCGCGCACCACCTCGAGCTTGTCCTCGGGCATCACCTCGGCGCGCCAGTCGTCGATCCCGAGTTCGGTGGCGACCACCTCGGCGATCTCGGGATGGTCGCCGGTGAGCATCACGATCCGGCGAATCCCCTTGGCGCGCAACTCTTTCAGCACCGCGGCCGCCTCGGGCCGCACCTCGTCGCGCAGGCTGATCAGCCCGACCAGGGTGCCGTCCACCGCGAGCAGCAACGGCGTCTCGGCCTGGCGGCGCAGCCAGTCGACCCACTCCTTGGCCTTCTTCGACACCTTGACTCTTTCGGACTGCAACAGCGAGGGGCTGCCCAGGAGCAGGGTCCGGCCGTCGGCCCAGGTCCGCATGCCCAGGCCCACCAGCACCTCGCACTCCTCGTGCGGCGGGATGCTGATGTGGCGCTCCTCGGTCGAGCGGATCACCGCCTCGGCCAGCGGATGGCGGGAGTGGATCTCGGAGCTGGCCGCGTAGGCCAGCACCTGCTCCGGTTCCCAATCCTTATGCATCGCAACGATGTTGGTTACCACCGGGCGCCCGACGGTCAGCGTGCCGGTCTTGTCGAACACGATTGCGTCGACCTGGCCCGCCTGTTCGAGGTGCGATCCGCCCTTGATCAGGATGCCGCGGCGCGCGCCGTTGCCGATCGCCGCGCTGATCGCGGTCGGGGTCGCCAGGCCCACCGCGCACGGGCACGCGATCAGCAGCATGGTCATCGCCCGGCGGACGTCCCCGGTGATGGCCAGGGTGATGGCCGAGACGATGAACGAGGTGGGAACGAAACGGCGGGAGAAGTTTTCGCCGACCGTCTGGATCGGCGCCCGGTCGTGCTGCGCCTCCTCCACCCGGGCGATGATGCGCCCGATGGTGGTCTGGTTGCCGACGGCGCGGGCGCGCACCACCAGCCGACCGCGCACCACCACCGAGCCGGCGTGCACGTGCGCGCCGACCACGACGCTGACGGGCAGGTTCTCCCCGGTGATCGCCGACTGGTCGACGATCGCCTCGCCGTCGACCACCTCGCCGTCCACCGGTATCGCGACGTGGTCGTGCACCACCACCTCGTCGCCGATCTCGACGCTGTCGATCGGCACCTGAATCTCGTTGTCCGCCACCCGGATCCACGCCGTGTCCTGGCTGCCGCGCAGCAGCTCGGAGATGGCGCGCCGGGTGCGCCGCAGCGTCAGGTCCTGCAGGTACTCGCCGATGTTGAGCAGCCACAGCACGGTGAGGGCCACCACGTTCTCCCGCAACACCAGGCTCGCCACGGTGGCCGCCGACACCAGCGCGTCGGTGCCGGCCCGCCCGGAGCGCAGCGAGCGCAGCGCGCCGCGCAGGAAGGGGTAGCCGGTGAAGACGGTGACGCTGGTCGCGAACAGCCGCCCGCTCGGGCCGAGCAGCGGCGGTCGCGCGAACACGTAGCGGCGCACGCCGAGTAGGGCCAGGGCCGCGCCGCCGATCACCATGCGGAGCACGTCGGTGTTGCGGATCTCCGACGAATGCGGGGCGCGCGCCGGGATCAGCTCCGCGGCGACGCGGGCGGCGCCGTCGATCTCCCGCAGCACCGCGGTGGTGTCGCAGCGCCGTGGCGAATACCAGACGACCACCGAGCCGGTGCGCGGGTAGGCGTGCACGGCGCGCACCCCCGCCACCTTGGCGACGGCCTCCTCGACCGCCACGGCGCGCCGCGAGTTGGCGCGCACCCAGGAGACCGAAACCCGCATGCGTCCGGCGGCATCCGAAATGACGTGCAGGGCAGGGTCTTCGGGTTGCGCCTCGTTGACAACCAGTGCGAGGCCCATGTCAGGCGATCAGTGGTCGTGCTCGTGGGTGTCGGTGACGGACGGCGTGGGCGCCTCCTCGCCGATGCGTTCGCGCGCCTCGGCCATGACGTCGGCCAGCTTGAGGCGCGCCGACTCGGCGGCCTCCTCGGCCTTGCGGGTGCCGCGCAACCCCAGCTCGGCGGCCGACACCGCGGTCTCGTGCAGCGGCGCCTTGGCCACGGCCTTGCGCACCACCTCGTAGGCCGTCACGCCGACCAGGCCGGTTACCACCGTCCCCGCCGCCTTCGCCAGGAGTCCGTAGACCGCCATCGCCCGCACCTTCCTGTCGTCACCGCGTCGGTTAATGCTCGCACGACGTTAACATTGAAATATTGCGATATCAATATGAATCGTTTGGGGCCGTCAGCGCCCGCTGGCGGCGGCGCAGCGATCACTTGAGGCCAAGGCCCGTATGCCGCCATGGGCTCACACGGAAAGCCGCCAGTGCACTAGCTGTCCTCCCAGGTGGTGGGCAGCATCGGCGTGTTCGGGCCCCCGCCGAACTCGTCACCGGAGAGCGCCGCCAGCCCCGTCGGGAGGGCATCGCCTTTTGACGCCGTCCCGGCGAACCCCAGGGCTCCCGCCCCCCGATCCGAAGCCTCCGGCGCGGCCCAGTCCGGGTCGACCTCGACGTCCATGTCCATGAACTCGTCTTCGTGCCCGCGCTGCTTCGCGCGCTGGCGCCGTCGCTCCCGCGCCCGTTCCCGCGCGGCCGCCCCGGTGGCTGCCGCGGCGCTATCCGGCTGCGACGCCGGCCTTTTGGCGTTGGAGCTGGCGCCGGTGGGCAGCCCCTTGTCGATGTCGATGGCGGGGGGCGCCACCGCGTAGGGGGGCGCGAAACCCGCGACTCCCGCGGCCGGCGGCGGCGCCGCGCTGGCGACGGTGCTCGGTGTGGGCGCGGGAGGGGCGGGGGCCGTGCCGGGGGCGACGGTCGACCCTGCCGTGGTCGGCGCCATCCCGGCGACCGGCAACAGAGCGGGCGTGTGCGCCGCGGGTGCCAGCGCCGGCGCGACGGCGGGTGCGGGCAAGCCGGCCACGTCGGTCGCCTGGGCCAGCCCCGCGAGTCCTGATACGCCGACCGGGGCGACCGCCAGGGCGGAGGGGGCGATAAATGGGGAAAGCACGCTGTAGCCGATGGAAGCGAAATCGTCGGGGCTCAGGAACAGCAAAAAGGGATTGGTCAGATAGAACAACGGATCCGCCAAGAACTTGTTGATGATGTTCTCGACGTACCCCACCGGATTCGCCAGGAATTCAAAGACGTGGTCGCCGCCGAACCCGAAATAGAGGTCCGACAGAAACGGGAACTGCCCCACGAAGGACTCGGCGGTCTGCTGGGCGTAGCCGACCGGGTCCGCCATGAAGTCCGCGATGCTGAAGTTCTGGATCGCGTTGAGCAACGCCGACTGCAGGTCGGTCAGGTTCAGCATGGACGCGTCCTGGGCGAGTTGCTCGGCGGTCTGGACGGCGCTGGTCACCGAGTCGAGCCACGTCGACACCGGGTTCACCACCGCCGGCGCCGGGGCGGTGGGTGGCGTCGAGGCCACCGCCGCGCTGGAGGTCGCGTCATAGACGCTCATCGTGGTGGCGGCCTGGATCCACATGCGCACGTAGTCCGCCTCGTTGAGCGCGATCGGGATGGTGTTGAGCCCGAAGAAGTTCGTTGCCACCAACACGCCGTGGACGATGTGGTTGGTGGCGAGCTCGGCCAGCGTCGGCATGGCCGCCAGCGCGGCGGTGTAGGCCGCGGCCGCGGTCTCGTGCAAAGCGGCCGACGCCGCGCTGTTGGTGCCCGCCTGCGTCAGCCACGCCAAGTACGGCGCGTGGGCGGCCACATACGACTCCGAGCTCGGACCCTGCCACACCGAAGCCTGCACGTCAGCCAGAATGGCAGCGAGTTCCGTTGCGACGGAATCGTATTCGGCGCTCAACGCGTTCCACGCGTCGGCCGCCGCCAGCAACGACGCCGGACCGGGGCCGCTGCTCAGTGCCGCCGAATGCACCTCCGGCGGTGCGGCGATCCACATGGGCGCCGTCATCGGCCGCGCGCCTCGCCGGCCCCGATACGAGCCGCACGCATGCCGATGTCCCCGTCAGCCAAGCCTCTGCCCCCACCTGAGCTGAGTTAACCCCGTAAACTTAGCCCAGGGTAAGCTAACTTGTCGATAGGACCCGGGTGACTTTCTCCGTCTCGATCCGGCGTGGCAGCGCCGCGGGATTCGGGTTCGCGACCTGCACCAGCGACGCGCCCACCGCCAGGATCGCCAGCAGCCCGTCCACCAGTGCGTCGGGATCGGACCAGGCGGCGGTGGAGAGCACCCGGGCGCCGGGCGTCAATTCCCTTGCCGCGGCTGATCTTTCGCAATCGCCCAGCACCTGGTCGACGGACCGGCCGGCCAGCGCCGGGCCGGGGTGGCGTTCGGGCACGATCTGGTCGCCGTGCACCCGGACGGCGGTGGCGTAGTCGGTGACGCCGATCGGCAGGTCGGGCGCGGGGCGGCCGAACGGGTCCAGCGAGAGGACCGCCACCTCGCCGCCGGTCACCGCCGAATCCGCCTCGTCCAGCCGCTCGGCGGTGCACAGCGCCAGGTCCGCCGGCCCGTCGAGCACCGCCTCGGCGCCGATCCACCACACCCCGAACAGCACGGCCGCCGTCTGCCAGTGCGCCGGCAGCAGGATCGCGACCCGGCTCGACGGCCCGGCGCCCAGCTCGTCGCGCAACAGGTTGCCGGTCTTGGCCGCCCAATTGGCCAGCGTCACCCCCGACAACTCGATGCGCTCGCCGCTCGCGTCGTCGTAATAGGTGATGCGCGGGCCGACCGGGTCGGCCCGCAGCACGGGATCCAGGATCGCGCCGGCCAGCGTGCTCAGTTGATGCACTCGGGCTTGTCGGAACCGGCCGTCAGGATCGGTGACGGCGGGGGAGCGCTGGGGTCGGCCGCCGCTCCGGCATTGGACACCCGCGGCGTCACCTGGCTGCTGGGGCCGCCGGAGAGCCCGGAGCCCGGGCCGGTGTAGTCGTTGGCGAGCACCACCTTCACGGACCCGGCCGGCAGCGACGGGTCGGCGACCACCGGCAATCCGCCCAGTTCCTTGCCGACCTGTTGTGCGCCGAGGTCGTCGGTCTTGGCGGCCCGCACCTGGCTGGCCTTCACGTGGCCGCCGTCGTTGTTGCCGACGGTTCCGCCGCCGAATCCCTTGGCGCTCAACACGTCCGACACCGCAGCCGCCAGCCCGTTGATGTCGGTGTCGTTGACCACGTCGACGGTGGTCTTGGCCGGCGTGTAGGCCAGTTCCTCCGTCTTGCCCTGCGCCTGGTCTTCCAGCAGGCCCGCCACCCAGCCGGCGACCTGGTGTGGGTCCACCCGGACCACGCTCTGCATGCCGTCGTCACTCCAGCCGGCCCCGTCGAGCACCGGGATCGTGGCGAAGGCGACCTTGCCGCCGGCCAGCTTCTGCATCTGCTGGACGAAATCCATGACGTCCCAACCCGAGGAGATCACCATGGAGCGCTGGACGGCCGCCTCCAGGTGCTTCAGCGTGGTGGGGCTGGACAGCGTGTGGCCGGAGAGGATCCGGTGGGCCAGCGAGGCCATCACCACCTGCTGGCGCACCACCCGGTCCAGGTCGCCCCGGGGCAGGTCGTGGCGCTGGCGGACGAAGCTCAGCGCCTGCGGGCCGTCGAGCTTTTGCCGGCCGGCCGGGAAGTCGGCGCCCGAAAGCGGTTCGAACACAGGCTCTTTGAGGCACACCTCGACGCCGCCGAGCGCGTCGGTGATCAGCGCGAAGCCCAGCAGCCCGATCTCGGCGTAGTGGTCGACGGTGACCCCGGTCAGGTCGGCGACGGTCTTGATGAGGGCCTCGCGGCCGGCCTCGGTGCCCTGCGCCTCGGCCTCGGCGGCCGACGCGCCGGCCTTGACGAGGCTGGCCCGCTTCGCCTCCCGGGTCTGGCCGTAGACGCCGTTGATCTTCGTCTTGCCCAGGCCGGGCGCCGCCACGTAGGAGTCCCGCGGGATGGAGATCGCGGTCGCCGACATTCCGTTGTTCGGTATCCGCACCAGGATGATCGTGTCGGTGTTGGTCGCCTCCTCGTCGCCGGCCCGCAGCGTCGCCAGTTCCTCGGCCGACAGCGGGTTGCCGTGCGCGTCGGTGCGGCTGTCCAGTCCGACCAGCAGGATGTCGATCGCGCCGTCGTCGCCGCCCTTGCCCAGCGACGGCGCCGACATGTGGAAGATGCCGTCCTCGAACGACCGGACGTTGCTCCACGCGATCCCGGTGCCGAAAACGACCGCGACGGTCAGCACAGCGGCAACCACACGAACCACACGTTGCACAGGCATCACAACAGGTTACTTGTGCCACAGCCGCTTTGTGGGTAGCCGATCGCGGCGCGCCTGCGCCGTGCCAGACTCGACACATGTCGGAAAGGCTTGTGATCAGCGGCGCGGGCGGCCAATTGGGAACTTCACTGACGGCGCTGGCCGCCGATCGGGGTCGCGACGCGCTGGCGCTCACGTCGTCGCAGTGGGACATCACCGATCCGGCCGCGGCCGAGCGGATCATTCGCGGCGGTGACGTGGTCATCAACTGCGCCGCCTATACCAACGTCGACGCCGCCGAGAGCGACGAGGAACGGGCCTACGCGGTCAACGCGACCGGCCCGGAGCACATCGCGCGGGCCTGCGCGCGGGCCGGCGCCCGGCTCATCCACGTCTCCACCGACTACATGTTCACCGGCGATCCCCCCGAGGGCGGGCCGCGCCCGTACGAGCCCAGCGACAAGACCGACGCGCGCGGCGTGTACGCGCTGTCCAAGCTCGCCGGCGAGGACGCGGTGCTGGCGGCGCTGCCGGACGCGGTCGTGGTGCGGACCGCGTGGCTGTACACCGGCGGAACCGGCAAGGACTTCGTGGCCGTCATGCGCCGACTGGCCGCCGGGGACGGCCCGGTGACGGTGGTCGACGACCAGGTCGGATCGCCGACCTACGTCGCCGACCTGGCCGTCGCGTTGCTGCAGGTCGCCGACGACGGCGTGCCCGGACCCATCCTGCACGCCGCCAACGAGGGCGCGGTGTCGCGCTTCGAGCAGGCCCGCGCGGTGTTCGCCGAATGCGGAGCCGACCCGGACCGGGTGCAACCGGTCAAGACCGACGACTTCCCGCGCCCGGCGCCGCGCCCGAGCTACTCCGCGCTGGGCAGCCGCGAGTCCGCCGCGGCGGGCCTGACACCGCTAAGGCCCTGGCGCCCTGCGCTTGTCGCGGCGCTGGCGGCATCTCCCGGCGATCGACCGTTACCCTCGACGCGTGACTGACGTCCTGCCGGTCGTGACGGTGACCTACTCGCCGGGCCCCCACCTCGAGAGGTTCCTGGCCTCCCTGTCGATCGCCACCGAGCGCCCGGTCTGCGTGCTGCTGGCCGACAACGGCTCCACCGACGGGGCCCCGCAGGCCGCCGTCGAGCGCTACCCGAACGTGCGGCTGTACGACACCGGCGCCAACCTCGGATACGGGACCGCGGTGAACCGCGGCGTCGCGCAGCTGTCGGAGAGCGGGGGCGTTGACGACGACTGGGTGATCGTCGCCAACCCCGACGTGCAGTGGGGCCCGGGCAGCATCGACGCGCTGCTGGACGCCGCCACCCGCTGGCCGCACGCTGGCGCCCTGGGCCCGCTCATCCGCGACCCCGACGGCTCGGTGTATCCGTCGGCGCGCCACCTGCCCAGCCTGATCCGCGGCAGCATGCATGCGGTGCTCGGGCCGTTCTGGAAGCGCAACCCGTGGACGGCGGCCTACCGCCAGGAGCGGCTGGAGCCCAGCGAGCGGGCGGTCGGCTGGCTGTCGGGGTCGTGCCTGCTCGTGCGGCGGTCGGCGTTCAGCCAGGTCGGGGGGTTCGACGAGCGCTACTTCATGTACATGGAGGACGTCGACCTCGGTGACCGGCTGGGCAAGGCCGGCTGGCTGAACGTCTACGTGCCGACGGCCGAGGTGCTGCATGACAAGGGCCACTCCACCGGCCACGACCCGGAACGCCACCTGACCGCTCATCACAAAAGCACCTACTTGTTCCTTGCCGACCGGCATTCTGGTTGGTGGCGTGCGCCGCTGCGCTGGACGCTGCGGGCCTCGCTGGTGGTGCGTTCGCGGCTGATGGTGCGAAGCGCGCGGCGCCTGAGCAGACGGAACGCGGCGGGAGGCAGGCACTGAGATGGGAACCTCACAGGTCGATGCGGTGGTCCTGGTCGGCGGCAAGGGCACCCGGCTGCGGCCGCTGACGCTTTCCGCGCCCAAACCCATGCTGCCGACCGCCGGGCTGCCGTTCTTGACCCACCTGCTGTCGCGGATCGCCGCGGCCGGCATCGAGCACGTCATCCTGAGCACGTCGTATCAGGCCCAGGTCTTCGAGGCGGAGTTCGGCGACGGCTCCAAGCTGGGCCTGCAGCTGGAATACGTCACCGAGGAGCAGCCGCTGGGCACGGGCGGTGGCATCGCCAACGTCGCCGACCACCTGCGCCACGACACCGTGATGGTGTTCAACGGCGACGTGCTGTCCGGCGCCGACCTGGGCGAGCTGCTGGAATTCCACGAGACCGAGCGCGCCGACGTCACCCTGCACCTGGTGCGGGTGGGCGACCCGCGGGCGTTCGGCTGCGTGCCCACCGAAAACGGCCGCGTGACAGCGTTTTTGGAGAAGACCCAGGATCCGCCGACCGATCAGATCAACGCCGGCTGCTATGTCTTCGCGCGCGGCGTCATCGACCGGATCCCGCGGGGCCGCGAGGTTTCGGTGGAGCGCGAGGTGTTCCCGGCGCTGCTGTCCGACCCCGACGTGAAGGTCTGCGGCTACGTCGACGCGACGTACTGGCGCGACATGGGCACGCCGGAGGACTTCGTGCGCGGCTCGGCGGACCTGGTGCGCGGCATCGCGCCGTCGCCGGCCCTGCACGGCCACCGCGGCGAGCAGCTGGTGCACGACGGCGCGGCGGTGTCGCCGGGCGCGGTGCTGATCGGCGGCACGGTGGTCGGGCGCGGCGCGGAGATCGGCCCCGGCGTGCGGCTGGACGGGGCGGTGGTCTTCGACGGCGTCAAGGTGGAGGCCGGCAGCGTGATCGAGCGCTCGATCATCGGCTTCGGGGTGCGCATCGGCCCGCGGGCGCTGATCCGCGACGGCGTGATCGGCGACGGCGCCGACATCGGCGCGCGCTGCGAGCTGCTGCGCGGCGCCCGGGTGTGGCCCGGCGTTGCCATTCCCGACGGCGGGATTCGCTACTCGAGCGACGTGTGAGACGGACTCACATCGCCTACATGCCGGACATCGCCATGACGTGGCGCTCCCTGCAAGTGAGCAGCGAAGAAGAGCTCGATTCGTTGCCATGCGTCTCTAGCCGAAGTCGCTTCTGAGCCAATGCCGGCGACCCTTAGGAGCGGTCGAGGCGTGGACCCGTTGCGAGCGCTGGCCAGGTCGCTGAGGTCGATGTCGGTCATGGTCGGGTCTCCTGTTGGTTGAGATCGGTGGCGGCACCGAGCAGAGCAACTCCGCTGCGTAGGCCATCGGCTGATATGTCGGTCACCACGTGGTGCATGACGATCAGGCCGTGCATGAGCGAAAACACGGCCGCGGCAACGGCTCTGGTGTCTGAGTCGGCCGGGATGTATCCGTCGTCGCGCCAGCGGGCTGCCAGTTGGGCGATGTGGTCCAGGGTGTCGAGATACAGCCTGCGGGTCCGTTTGTGCAGGGCTGGATCGCGCAGGGCTTCCGCCCAGGTCTGCAAGGCGATGCGGGTCAGGTCGTATTCCTGATTGTCTGTGCGGCTGTGAAGTTCGGCCACCAAGTGGGTCAGCGTTTCGGAAGGAGTGGGGCAGGGGTCGCTGTCGAGGAGCGCGAGGAAGATGCCGCGCACCTTGGCCACACCTTCCTCGGCGCTGGCGTGGATGAGTTCTTCTTTGCTTCGGAAGTACCGGTAGACCGCGCTGGATGACATCCCGGTCTCCGCGACCACCTGGTCCATGGAGGTGGCGTGGAACCCGTCCCGCGAAAAGCACCTCCACGCGCTGGTGAGGATGTGCTGGCGGCGCTGTGCACGTGTCTGCTCTGTAAGTCGAGGCACGCCGCTAATCATAAACGGAAACGATGGGTTGCGCTATATGATGACCCGCGCTAGATTCCAGACTAAACAGAAACGATCAACTTTGTTTGTGGGCGGGCTGGTGGCTGCCGCCCGCCTGCGCTCAAGAACTGGCCAGGAGGTGTCGTATGTCCGCGTCCGAGACCGGAGCAAACCATGCCCACGCGACCTTCGGCCGCTACGCCGAAACGCCATATGACCAGATGACGACCGAGCAACAGCAGGCCTATCAGGTACTCGCGACGGCCGAGGGGGGCGAGCTACAAGGGCCGGCGAAGATCTGGGTGGACAATGCGAACCTCGCAAGGGCCGTGGCACCACTGGCCGACCACTTTCATCCACCGAATCATTCGCTCACGCAACGTGAACGGGAGATCGCGGTCTGCGTCATTGTCGGCAAGTGGCACGCGCCATTTCCGATCAACGCGCACAATCGAGTCGCGATCGATCTGGCCATCTCGCCCGGCGTTGTCGATGCTTTGCTCTGTGGCCAGCCGACGTTTCTGGAAGACGAGCGGGAACAGACCGTCTGTGAGCTCGCCACCGCCCTAGCCGCTGGCCGCTATATCCCCGAGAGCATGTATCACCGCGCGGTCGAGGTCCTCGGCCACGATCGCATCACCGACATCACTGTCCTCATGGGCATGTACACGGCCGTCTCGTTCACGTTGAAGTTCTATGACGTCCCCGCCGGCGCACCCGGGATGAAGCGCTGAAATGGCAAGGGTTGCAACAGACATGCTCTGACAGCGGGAGGTCAAGTAACGAAATGAAGGGAAGTACCGCCATGATCGCTCCTGCCAACCGATTCGTCATCGGCCCCAACGCCGACGGCCGTTCGGCGGTCCTGCAGCAAGGACTGACCAACGTGCAAGCCCGCGAAGGGTTCTTCTGGCGAGCCACACTGTGGGCGACCCAGGAAACCCCCGCCGACAACGCAATTGACGGCGACCGGTCACAGACTCCCGGATTGGGCGCACAACGCGAACCCTTCCCGAACGGATTGATTTGCCGAGCGCTGGAAATCTGGCCAGATGACCCCGACGCCACCGAGCGTCGCCGCCAGTTCACCGAGCTGAATCAACAAGTGCGCCAAAAGCGCCTTCCCACTGCGGCCGACCTGGACCGCCACCCCACCATGCACCGCACCGACACCCTGGATTGTCTTACCTGCGTGCGCGGCGAAATCTACCTCGTCACAGACACCGACGAGGTACTTATGCGGCCCGGCGACACCGCGATCATCCGTGGCGTCAACCACGCCTGGAGCAACCGGTCCACCGAACCGTGCCTACTTGTCGGCACGATGACCGACGCCGTTCCGGCATAAACTCATGGCCACGGCAGGAAAAGCGCGCATCGGTCGTGCGCGCAAGATGCTGGCTCTAGTGGTGGCGTGGCTGAGCAGTGGCGCCATCCTTGCCGCAAGCCCTGCTCAAGCACAGGGGCCCGATGATTTCCTCAGAGATCTCAACGGCATCGGCATCGGCAACCCAAGCGACAGCCATAATTTCGACCTGGTTGGGTTCGGCAACGCGATGTGTTGGCGGCTCTACAGCGGCGAAGCCCCGGCCCAGTTGATTCAACATTTGATCACCGACTCGCGCTCAGACAGCCAAGGGGGGCTGACACCTCAACAGGCCCAAGCCGCTTTGGGCTTCGCTGTATCCGACCTCTGTCCCGACGCGGCTCCGGCTTAGCCTGCGCGCAGGTCAGCCGAAGGGTGTCCAGCAGCGGGACCCGCTACTCGTCCGACGTGTAAGGCCTTCCGCCGAGCGTCACGCCAGCGCGACGCTCGACGCCGACAGCCACGCTAGCGTGACGCTCGGGCTGTCGCGCGGGCGACGAGGTACTCCAGTGCGTGATCGGTGCCGTCCGGCAGGGCGTCGGCGGGCCACCACCGCAAATCGTCGGACTCGTCGCTGATCGCGATCCGCGCGCCGGCCGGCGCATGCGCCACGAACTGCATATCCAGGTGGCGGGTCGGCACCCCAAGCGAGCAGGTGACCGGGTGCACGTGCACGGCGGCCAGCTCGGGCTCGATGCGCAGGCCGTCGACGCCGGATTCCTCGGTCGCCTCGCGCAACGCGGCGGCGACGACGTCGGCGTCGTCCTCGTCGCAGTGCCCGCCGAGCTGCACCCAGCGGCCCAGGCGGGGGTGCAGCGTCAGCAGCACCTGCGAACCGGTGTGGTCGAGCACTAGCGCCGACGCGGTGACGTGGCCCGCCGCGCACTCGCGGCGGCAGGAGTCGGGGCGGCCGTGCACGAATGCCAGGACGGCGTGCCGCAGCGAGTCCTGCGCCGGGTCCGGTGGCCGCCAGCCGGTGAGGAGCGAAATCGCGGACTCCCGGACGCTCAACGGGATCCGCGCCTGGTCCGGCGGTCGCGAAGCGAGACCCACGCCGCGCGGCATTGCGTCACGACGTCGGGGGACAGGCCGAGCCCGTCGATCAGCACCCGCCGGTCGACGAGGTCGAGCGCCTTGTCGGTTTCGTTGGCCTTCAGCAACAGGTCGACGTCGCAGGCGAGTCCGTCGCCGGCATAGGCGGGCGGGGGAATGGGCAGCTGCTCGGCTTCGCGGGGTTCCAGCTCCAAGATGCCCCCACCGTAGCTGCGGCCGAGGATCTCCGCGAACGCAAACGTCACGCTGTTGTGAAACACCGCCGCCAGCGCGGTCGCGTCGACGCCGGGCGCGAGCCGGACCCGGTGCACGGTGTCGGTGCTCGTCGCCGCGGCGGCGTTGACGGTCAGCCGCGGCGATCGGTGGATCTGGCGCAGCATGAACAGGTCGGGCATCCACAGCGACGGGGTGATCCACCACGGCTGGCGGATCGAGCACTTGTAGCCGCGGTGCACGCCGGCCGACTCACCGGCTTCGATGTGGCCAAGCAGGGGGGCGTCGGTGGGTTCGGGCGGCACGTCGAGCAGCCAGGTCCGCTGGCCCGCGGCGAGATCGCTTGCGCGGCAGTCGCCGTCGTAGACCAGCCCGGACAGCTGCGCGCTGCGCGAGACGAGCGGGACGCAGTGCGGCGTCAGCGCGAGTTCGCGAGCCTGCTCGTCGGTGAAGGTGAAGAAGCTGTTGCGGCCCGTCACGATCCCGACGTCCACCTCGGCGAGCGACCCGAGCCGGGTCATGGCCGTCGACGCCTTGAGCGCGCGCAGCAGCCGGATCGCGGCGGGGTCCAGGAAGTACTTGGTCCACTTCTCGTTTTCGTGCAGCAGCGCGGGCGCCCAATCGGTTTCGAGGTCGGCTTCCGCCAGCGCGTCGGCGTCGGTGAGATGAACCGTGCGCATCCGCGCCGGGCCGGGCCCGGCCACGCCGCAGAACAGCACCACCTCCTGCAGCACGCCGTCGAACACCAACCGCTCGAACGTCACCAGCGTGATCTCGCGGAACCTGCTCAGCAGGAACTCGCGCAGCGGCGCGGCGTAGCCGACCTGGAGCAACTCGGCCGGCAGCACCAAACCCACCCGACCGCCGTCGCGCACCAGGACGGTGCTGGCGACGACGAACGGGACCCAGGCGTTGGTCAGCCGGCTGGGGCGCAGGCCCTCGCGGCGCATCAGCTCCAGCGCCGGGTCGCGCTGGTCGGGCGCCCAGTTGCCGAAGCGGATGTAGGGCGGGTTGCCCGCGACGCCGTCCCAGCCGCCGGGCGCGGCACGGGCCAGCCAGGTGAAGAGGCTCCCGGCGTCGACGGGTGCGAACCGCCGGGCTTTGGCCGCTTCGTCGGCGATCAACTCCACGCCGCGCACCCGGTCGCTCAACGCGGCCACTTCGCGCAGGATCGCGCCGTCGCCGCAGGACGGTTCGACGATGCGCGGGCCCGCCTCGCGGACCCAGCGGGCAAGGAACCGCGCGACGGGGGCAGGGGTGTAGTAGCCGCCGCGGACCTTGTCGGCCGACGCCGCCGCCTTGCCCGCGAAATGCATGGGCTCAAGTATCACTTGCGGAGCAGCAAATCCCCCGCATCGACGGGCTCGCGCGGCCCGGGCGCCTCCTCGGCGTAGCCGATCGCGATGGCGCCCAACGGCTCCCAGTCGTCGGGCAGCTCGAGCTCGGCGCGGACCAATTCGGCGGCGAAGATCGTCGACCCGATCCAGCAGCTGCCCACGCCGCGCACCGCGAGCGCCACCAGCAGCGCCTGCACGGCCGCCCCGACCGCGACCGTGAACATGGTGCGCTCGGCGGCGGTGCGGGCGGCGTCGGGATAGGCGTGGGCGCCCTCGGGGACCAGGAACGGGATGACGACCTCGGGCGCGTCGTAGAGGATCTGGCCGCGCGCCACCCGCCGCTCGACCGAGTCGGCGGGCCGCCCGTCCCCGGCGAGGTCGGAGCGCCATTTGTCCTTCATGCGGTCCAGCAGCCGGGTCCGGGTGGCCGGGGTGCGCAGCCACACGAACCGGACCGGTCGGGTGTGGTGGGGGGCCGGCGCGGTGAGGGCCTCGGCGACGGCGTCCTCGATCAGCTCGGGTTGCACTGGCTCGGCGCTGAACCGGCGCACCGACCGGCGCAGCAGCTGGGCCTGGCGGCGCCCCAGGTCGATCGCCTCGGCGGTGCCGAGCCAGAACAGGTCCTCCTCGCCGGGTCGCAGCAGCTGGCGTGCCGTCGAGCCGTCGTCGGAAACGGCGAGCCCGCGCACCACGGCCACCGGCACCCCGGTGAGCTTGCCCTTGACCAGATCGGCGGCGGCCGCGACCTCGTCGGCGATCGCGATCTCGGTCACGACCAGCTCGTTGCCGTGCGCATCGACCGTGCCCGAATAGCCGTGCAGCACACGCAGTCCCGCGGCGCCGACGGCCGCGTCGGTCTGCCCGTTGCGCCAGGCGCGGCCCATCGTGTCGGTGATGACGACGGCGACATCGACGCCCAGGCACTCGCGCAGCCCGGCGCGCAGCGCCGCCGCGCTGGCGTCGGGATCGACCGGCAGCAGCGCCAGCTCGTCGCGGCCGATGTTGGATCCGTCCACGCCCGCGGCGGCCTGGACCAGACCGAGCCGGTTCTCGGTGATCAGCGTCTGGCCCTTGCGCGCCAGCACGCGCACGGCCTCGTCGTCGACGAGCTTGCGGCGCAGCCGGTCGCGCTCCTCGGCGTCCCGCGGGGCCGGCACCAGGCGGCCCTCGCACTTGGACACCGCCTTGCTCGTCACCACCACGACGTCGCCGTCGCGCAGCCAGGGCGCGGCCGCGGCGACGGCCGCGGCCAGGTCGTCGCCGGGGCGGAACTCGGGGAGCCCGGTGACGGGCAGGATCTCGATCGTGGCCGCGGTCCCGTGCTCGGTCATCGATCCACCCCCGCCAGCTCCAGCCCCGCGGCGACCATCTCGGCCGTCGCCTTGGGGTCGTGCATGATCAGCGGCACCGCGCGCACCGCGACCCCGTCGATGTCGGCGCGGTCGCCCTCGTGGATCAGCCAGCAATCCAGGATCCCGGTGGCCCGCCGCGCCCCGTAATGCCGCCCGACCGCCTCCGCGGTGGACTCGACCCCGATCACCGACAGGCACGCATCGGCCATGCCTCGCAACGGCTTTCCGCCGATGATCGGCGAGTAGCCGACGACCGGGGCCTTGGCCGCGCGCAGCGCCCCGCGGATGCCGGGGACCGCCAGGATCGCGCCGACGCTCACCACCGGGTTGGACGGCGCCAGCAGGATCACGTCGGCGTCACCGATGGCGGCCACGGCTTCGGCTGTGGCGCTGGCCTTTTCGGCGCCGACGAACGCGAAGCTGTGCGTGGGCACCTGGGCCCGGTGGCGCACCCACCACTCCTGGAAGTGGATCGCGCGACGGCTGTCGTCGGCGGGGTCGGTGATCACCACGTGCGTCTCGCAGCGGTCGTCGGTGGCCGGCAGCAGGCGCGCGCCCGGTTGCCAGCGGTCGCACAGCGCGGTGGTGATCTGCGACAGCGGGTAGCCCGCGTTGAGCATCTGGGTGCGCACCAGGTGGGTGCCCAGGTCGCGGTCGCCGAGTGCGAACCAGTCGGGCTGCACGCCGTAGCGCGCCAATTCCTCTTTGGCGTGCCAGGTTTCGTCGCGATGACCCCACCCTCGCTCCGGGTCGACACCTCCACCTAAGGTGTACATGCAGGTGTCCAAATCCGGACAGACGCGCACCCCGTGGATCCACGCATCGTCGCCGACGTTGACGACCGCGGTCAGTTCGTGTTCGCCGGCAGCCGGGCCCCGTTGCGAAAACTGCCCTAGCCCGAGCAGCTGTTGAATCCCCAGCAGGAACCGGGCGCCGCCCACTCCACCGACCAGAACCGTGACCTTCACTTGACCTTCACAGGGCTCGACAGTACTGCCCGTGGGAGGACTGTGATCGACACGCCGAAGCCCCCAAAACAACGGAAACGCCGGAATTTGGTCACGAGATGATATGGAAATTCGCCGTTGCGCTTGACCAGGCAGGTCAACAAGTGTCTAATCACATCAGTGTCATTTCCCGGTTGGCCGGCCGATTCCGGTGTCGCAGACCGAGATTCGATCACATGTTCGAATTGTCTGTACATCAGAACAGTGGGAACTCACTCACACTCTCTCAAATCAAACCTGAGGAGGCGGACGAAGCATGTCTTATGAGCACCTTCGGGGCGTTATGACAAGCACACCGCACAGCACCATCGGCGCGATGCCGGCGGCACCCGTCCGCCCGCACCTGACTGTGGTTCCCGATGCCCCAGTCGTTTTCGAGCCCGAGCCCGAACCGCTGCCGACCCCGGACCAATGGCAGGACCGCGCGCTGTGCGCGCAGACGGATCCGGAGGCCTTCTTCCCGGAGAAGGGCGGCTCCACCCGCGAGGCCAAGAAGATCTGCCTCGGTTGCGAGGTGCGCCACGAGTGCCTCGAGTACGCCCTGGCCCATGACGAACGCTTCGGCATCTGGGGTGGCCTCTCCGAGCGCGAGCGCCGCCGCCTCAAGCGCGGGATCATCTGACGCGACGCATCATTCGTCGTCGATCGTGGGGTCGATGACCGAGGGTTCCACGTCCAGGTAGATGGCCACCTGGGCCACCAGGATCTCGTGCAGCAACTCGCCAAGTTCTTCCGTGTCCTTGGCCCGTCTCTCAATCGGCTTGCGGAACAGTACGATTCGTGCCCGCGTGGAGTTGCCGCGGACGTCCACCCCGGCCGGGATCAGCCGGGCGAGCGCGATCGGCCCGTCGGCGATCACCTCGGGCGGCCACTGCACGCTTTCGGGGTCCTTGGCCGAGATGCGGGGGATTTCGTCGACAGCCACGTCGAGCTCCGACACCCGGTCTTGCCAGCGCCGCTCGATCGGTTCGTAGGCCTCCAGCACCGCCATGTCGAACCGCTCGGCCCGGCTGCGCCAGCCCGGCACCGTCGGCGGCAGCAACGGCCCGCGCATATCGCGGCCCCGGCGCGCCGCGCGGTAGGAGGCCGAGCGGCGCCGCGACCGATCGCTTTGCGGAAAGCCGCGGGAATCGCCCACGGGCCGATGGTAACGGTTGGGAATCGCGGGTCTCGCGGATGCGCGTGTCCGGCGCTTCCGCGGCGTTTTCGCACGATAGCCTTTCGATCGTGAACGTTCCCCGTCGCTGTTGCCGGCCCGGGTGTCCGCATTACGCCGTGGCGACCTTGACGTTCGTCTACTCGGACTCGACGGCGGTGGTCGGCCCGCTGGCCACCGCGCGCGAACCCCACTCCTGGGACCTGTGCGTCGGCCACGCCGGCCGGATCACCGCGCCCCGCGGGTGGGAGCTCGTCCGGCACGCCGGACCCCTCCTTTCCGAGCCCGCCCATCCCGACGAGGACGACCTGGTCGCGCTGGCCGACGCGGTGCGCGAGGGTCGCCCGGGCGACGCGGCCGTGGCGTACGGGGCCGCGCCGGTCAACGGCTTTGCCGATCCCCACATTCAGCACGCGGGGGCCCATGCCACCGCGCCGAGCAGCGGGCTGCTCGCGCCTCCCGAACACCGTTCCGGTCGGCGCCGGGGGCATCTGCGGGTGTTGCCCGACCCGGCTGACTAGCCGCGGCTAACGCGCCACAGGTTTTTTGGCGGGCCGATAGGCTGGCGCCAAGAGCCCTACTGTCATGGAGCGTCAGGAGTTCCGCATGTCTCAGTCCGCCGCGACCGTTCGCCGCGTCGTGAAGGCGTACGACGTGCGCGGGCTGGTCGGCGAGGAGCTGGACGAGTCGCTGGTCACCGACCTGGGGGCCGCGTTCGCCGGCCTGATGCGCGGCGAGGGCGCCGGGCGGGTGGCGATCGGCTACGACATGCGGGACAGTTCGCCGGGGCTGGCCGCCGCGTTCGCGGGCGGGGTGACGAGCCAGGGGCTGGACGTGGTGCGGATCGGCCTGGCGTCCACCGATCAGCTCTACTTCGCGTCGGGGGTGCTGGACTGCCCGGGCGCGATGTTCACCGCGAGCCACAACCCGGCCGCCTACAACGGCATCAAGCTGTGCCGGGCCGGCGCCAAGCCGGTGGGCGCCGACACCGGGCTGGCCGTGATCACCGAGGACGTGATCGCCGGGGTCGCGGCGCACCAGGGCCCGGCCGGAACCGTCACCGATCAGGACGTGCTGACCGACTACGGGACGTTCCTGCGCTCGCTGGTGAACACCTCCGGGCTGCGCCCGCTGCGGGTGGCCGTGGACGCCGGCAACGGCATGGCCGGCCACACCGCCCCCGCGGTGCTCGGCGCGATCGACTCGCTCACGCTGTTGCCCTTGTACTTCGAGCTCGACGGCTCGTTTCCCAACCACGAGGCCAACCCGCTCGACCCGGCCAACCTGGTGGACCTGCAGAAGTTCGTCCGCGACAGCGGTGCCGATATAGGGCTGGCCTTCGACGGGGACGCCGACCGGTGCTTCGTGGTCGACGAACGCGGGCGGCTGGTGTCGCCGTCGACCGTGACCAGCCTGGTGGCCGCGCGCGAGCTGGGCCGGGAGATCGGCGCCACGATCATCCACAACGTGATTACCTCCCGCGCCGTGCCCGAGCTGGTCACCGAGCGCGGCGGCACGCCGCTGCGCTCGCGGGTCGGCCACTCCTATATCAAGGCGCTGATGGCCGACACCGGCGCGATCTTCGGCGGCGAGCATTCCGCGCACTACTACTTCCGCGACTTCTGGGGCGCCGACTCCGGGATGCTGGCGGCGCTGTACGTGCTGGCGGCCCTGGGCGAGCAGGACCGGCCGCTGTCGGAGTTGACCGGCGACTACCAGCGCTACGAATCGTCCGGCGAGATCAACTTCAAGGTGGCCGACGCGTCGTATTGTGTGGACGCGGTGCTGAAGTCGTTCGGCACCCGGGTTCAGTCCATCGATCATCTGGACGGGGTGACGGTCGATTTGGGCGACGGCAGCTGGTTCAACCTGCGCAGCTCCAACACCGAGCCGCTGCTGCGGCTCAACGTGGAGGGCCGCACCGCCGAGGACGTCGACGCGCTGGTGAGCGCGATCAGCACCGAGATCGCGGCCAACGAGGCCGCCCCGTGAGCGCCACCCGCGCGATCGACCTGGAAGACGCCGACGGCCTGCTGGAGGCCGACCGGCATGGGCTGCTGCGGGCGGCGTCGTCGGCCGGTGCGCAGGTGCGCGCGATCGGCGCGGCGGCCGAGGAAGGCGCGCTCGACGGGCTGCGCGGCGACGACCGCGCGCGCAGCCTGATCTGGGTGGCCGGCCGCGGGACCGCCGAGACCGCCGGGGTCCTGCTGGCCGCGACGCTGGGCGGCGCGGCCTCCCAGCCGATCGCGGTCGTCGGCGAGGCGCCGCCGTGGGTCGGTCCGCTGGACGTGCTGGTCGTCGCCGGCGACGACCCCGGCGATCCCGCGCTGGTCAGCTCCGCCGCGACCGCCGTGCGCCGGGGCGCGCGGGTCGTCGTGGCGGCGCCGTACGAGGGTCCGCTGCGCGACTCGACGGCGGGGCGGGCCGCGGTGCTCGAGCCGCGGGTCTTGGTTCCCGCCGAGTTCGGGTTGTGCCGGTACCTGGCCGCCGGCCTGGCCGTGCTGCAGGCCGTCGACCCGCGACCCGGTGTCGACCTCGGGCCGCTGGCCGACGAGCTGGATGCCGAGGCGCTGCGCAACAGCGCCGGCCGCGAGCTGTTCACCAACCCGGCCAAGACGATCGCCGAGCGGCTGGCCGGGCGCCGGGCGGCGCTGGTCGGCGACTGCGCCGCGACGCTGGCGCTGGCCCGGCACGGCAGTTCGGTGTTGCTGCGGGTCGCCCACGAAGTGGTCGCCGCCACCGGGCTGGCCGACGCGGTGTCCGCCCTGCGGGCGGCGACCGAGTTCGGCGCCGGGGCTTCGTCGGTGGACGCCCTGTTCCACGACGAGGAGATCGACGGCCCGCTGCCGGACCGGCTTCGGGTGCTGGCCCTGACGCTGCGCGACGAGCAGACGGTGGTCGCCGCCCGGACCGCCGGGCTCGACAACGTCTACCTGCTCGCCGCCGAGGATGTCCCCGACGGGCCCGGCGGCTCGGCCGGGTCCACGGTGGCGCCGGCGTTGGGGGGCGCCATCAGCGCCGAGCAGCAACTGGCAGTATTGGCCGTTCGGCTGGAGATGGCCGCGGTTTACATGCGACTGGTGCGGGGATAGATAGACAAGTGGAACTGCTTCGCGGGGCCTTGAGGACGTACGCCTGGGGATCGCGCACCGCCCTGGCGGAATTCACCGGGCGGGCGGTTCCGGCGGCGCACCCGGAGGCCGAGCTGTGGTTCGGGGCGCACCCGGGCGACCCGGCCTGGCTGGAGACCGACAAAGGTGAGGTGTCGTTGCTCGAGGCCGTCGTCGCCGACCCGGAGGGACAGCTCGGCCCGGCGTCGCGCGCCCGGTTCGGCGACGTGCTGCCGTTCCTGCTCAAGGTGCTCGCCGCCGACGAGCCGCTGTCGCTGCAGGCGCACCCGAGCGCGGCGCAGGCGGTCGAGGGTTACCTGCGCGAGGAGCGCCTGGGCATCCCGGTGTCCTCGCCCGTGCGCAACTACCGCGACACCTCCCACAAGCCCGAGTTGCTGGTGGCGCTGCAGTCGTTCGAGGCGCTGGCCGGGTTTCGCCCGGCGTCGCGGACCGTCGAGCTGCTCCGCGCGCTGGCCGTCAGCGACCTCGACCCCTACATCGACCTGCTGAACGACCAGTCCGACGCCGACGGCCTGCGGGCGCTGTTCACCACCTGGATCACCGCGCCGCAGCCCGACATCGACGTGCTGGTGCCCGCCGTGCTGGAGGGCGCGATCCACTACGTCAGTTCCGGCGCAAGGGAATTCGCCGCGGAAGCCAAGACGGTGCTGGAGCTGGGTGAGCGCTATCCCGGCGACGCCGGCGTGCTGGCGGCGTTGTTGCTCAACCGCATCACCCTGGCCCCGGGCGAGGCCATCTTCGTGTCGGCCGGCAACCTGCACACCTACCTGCGCGGGTTCGCGGTCGAGGTGATGGCCAACTCCGACAACGTGTTACGCGGCGGGCTCACCCCCAAGCACGTCGACGTGCCCGAGCTGCTTCGGGTGCTGGACTTCACGCCCACCACCGAGGCCGAGCTGCGCCCGCCGGTCCGCCACGACGGGTTCGGTCGGATTTACCAGACGCCGACCGACGAGTTTGCGGTCGCGCTGCTGGCGCTCGACGGCGAGTACCTCGGCCACGAGGTCGACGCGGGCTGCGGCCACGAGGGCCCGCAGATCCTGTTGAGCACCCAGGGCTGCACGACGGTGCACGCCAAGTCCGGATCGCTGACGCTGGAACGCGGAATGGCGGCCTGGGTGGCGGCCGACGACGGACCGATCCGGCTGGTCGCGCGCGAGCCCTCCGAGCTGTTCAGGGCGACTGTAGGGCTGTGACGTCTGGGCCTGATGGTGGCGACCCGTCCCCCAGCTTCGCGGGGGTACCCCCACGCCCGGCTTCGCCGCGCTCGCGATCGCCACGCCGCCCTTCGCGGCGTTCGCGCAGCCACAGCCGCATGTTGTGCGCCATCGTGCGCCCGATGATCCGCGGCGGCGGGACCATGTACAGGCTGTCCAGCAGCGAGAACCGGCGCAAAAACCATTCGGCCAGAACAGGTTCCGTCTCGGCGGCGCCGAGAAACTGGTCGAACAGCGCGCCGGACGGTCGCCACCACCACGGCGCCGGCCCCTTGGGCCGGGCGTGGTGGAACGTGACGTCGCCGATGGCGTTCATGATCCACACCGGATAAGTCGTCCTCGCGGTCGCCCGATTCAGTTCGCGCGCAAGGTCATTCGACTGCAGCGCCCGCCGCAGGTGCCCGGCCTGCAGCACCGTCATCGTCATGCCCTGCCCGAAGGTGGGGTTGAAGCTGGCGACGGCGTCACCCAGCGGGACGATGCCGGCCGGGAAGCGGTCCAGCTTGTGGTAGCGGCGCCACCTGCTGGCCGGAAACGCGTGATACGCCGGCTCGCCGACGGGCTGCGCCTGCGCCAGCGCGGCATTGAAGTGCGCGGGCAGCAGCTTGTCCGCCAACGCAAGCATCTCGGGGAAGGTCCGCGGCGGTTTGGCGCCCGCCACCCCGAACGTCGTCAGCACCCACACGCGGTCCTCGTAATGCAGCATGCCCAGCCCCAGTGACTCGTCGTGGGAGGCCCCCGCCACCACCACCTTCTCGGCGATCAGGCCCTCCGGCATGCGGAACTGCTGGGTGGCGTAGTTGATGCCGATGTCGATGGTCGCCTCCACCGGGCGCTCGTATCCCCACTGCTCCAACCACACCGGCAGGCGGGTGCCGCGGCCGGTCGCATCGACGACGAGATCGGCCGCCACGAACTCGGGCTCTGTGTCGCCCTCGGGGTCCAGCAGCACGCCGGTGACGCCCTGGCGCGCGGGGTCGAACCGCGGCTCGGCGACCGACCGGCGGACGATCGCGACGTTCTCGATGTCCCGGACGCGCCGGCGCAGCTGCCACTCCAGGTGCGGGCGGCTGGGCACGTAGGCGGTGAACTCGTCGCGCAGCGTGTGCCCCGTCCCGAGCACGTGGCCCGCGGCGCCCAGGTGAATGCAGTCCGGCCGGTTCTCCAGCATGGGCACGCCCGCGTCGACCATGTCGTCGAGCAGGCCGGGAAACAGGCTCTCGAACTCCGCGGCCCCCCGGGCCATCAGCATGTGCAGGTGCCGGTCCTGGGGGACCGTCGCGCGGTGCGCCGGCGCGCTCGGCAACTCGTCGCGCTCGTAGACGTTGACCCGCGCGAAGGAATCCGAGAGCACCCGCGCGGCGCACAAACCGGCGATGCTTCCCCCGATGACCACGGCATGATCCCGCATGTTTTCCCCGCTCTCCCGCCTGCCAGCAGACTACCCAGTACTGTGCGGTCCAAGGGGTCCCGGCACGGCGGGGAAGGCGGACGAATGGCCAATCGATGGCGCACGAAATCGGTCGAGCAGTCGATCGCCGACACCGACGAGCCGGAGACCCGGCTGCGCAAGGAGCTGACCTGGCTGGACCTGGTGGTGTTCGGCGTCGCGGTGGTGATCGGCGCCGGCATCTTCACGGTCACCGCGACGACCACCGGCGACATCACCGGGCCGGCCATCTGGATCTCGTTCGTGATCGCCGCGGTCACCTGCGCGCTGGCGGCGCTGTGTTACGCCGAATTCGCCTCGACGCTGCCGGTGGCGGGCAGCGCCTACACCTTCTCCTATGCCACCTTCGGTGAGTTCCTGGCCTGGATCATCGGCTGGAACCTGGTGCTGGAGTTGGCGATCGGGGCCGCCGTCGTGTCCAAGGGCTGGTCGAGCTACCTGGGCAACGTGTTCGGATTCGCCGGGGGCACAGTCCAACTCGGATCGGTAAACCTCGACTGGGGCGCGCTGCTGATCGTCACGGTGGTCGCCACCCTGGTCGCCCTGGGCACCAAACTGTCGTCGCGGTTTTCCGCCGTGATCACCGGCATCAAGGTGTCGGTGGTGATCTTCGTCGTGCTGGTCGGCGTCTTCTACATCAAGGGCTCCAACTACTCACCGTTCATCCCGAAGCCGGAGGCTGGGCACGAGGCGTCGGGCTTCAACCAGTCGGTGCTGTCGCTGCTGACCGGGGCGCACAGCAGCCACTACGGCTGGTACGGCGTGCTGGCGGGGGCGTCGATCGTGTTCTTCGCGTTCATCGGTTTCGACATCGTCGCCACCATGGCCGAGGAGACCAAGGAGCCGCAGCGCGACGTGCCCAGGGGCATCCTGGCGTCGCTGGCGATCGTGACCGTCCTGTACGTCGCGGTGTCGGTGGTGCTGTCCGGCATGGTGTCCTACACCCAGCTCAAGACCGCGCCCGGCGGCAAGCCGGCCAACCTCGCCACGGCGTTCGCCGCCAACGGGATCGACTGGGCCAGCAAGATCATCGCGATCGGGGCGCTGGCGGGGCTGACCACCGTGGTGATGGTGCTGGTGCTCGGGCAGTGCCGCGTGCTGTTCGCGATGGCGCGCGACGGGCTGCTGCCGCGGGCGCTGGCCAAGACCGGCGCGCGCGGGACCCCGGTGCGGATCACCGTGCTGGTCGCGATCGTGATCGCGGCGACGGCGTCGGTGTTTCCGATCGCCAAGCTCGAGGAGATGGTCAACGTCGGCACGCTGTTCGCGTTCGTCCTGGTGTCGGCGGGCGTGTTGGTGCTGCGCCGGACCCGGCCGGACCTGAAGCGGGGATTCCGGGCCCCGTTGGTGCCGTTGCTGCCCATCGCCTCGATCGCCGCCTGCGCCTGGCTGATGCTCAACCTCAGCGCGCTGACCTGGGTGCGGTTCGGCGTGTGGCTGGTGGTGGGCACCGCGATCTACGCCGGCTACGGGTACTGGCACTCCGTTCAGGGGCGTCGGCAGGCCGGGGAGCTCTCCTCGGTGGGCTGAGTGGTTTACAAAACAGCGTTCTGTGTCTAGACACAAGACGCAAACGGTTGTATTGTCAATCCCGAAATGCGACTCGGTTCGCCGAGCCTGTAATTCCACAGGCCCTCACTCGCACTTTGTCTGCGGATTTACCGGCTCGGCGAAACTCCATCACTGGGAGGTTTGGCAATGCCCACACTCGACGCGCCCGCCTGGCGGGACAAGAAGCGCCACCTGTGGCTGATGGGGCTGATCGCTCCGACGGCGCTGTTCGTGATGCTGCCGATCGTGTGGGCGGCCAACCGGCTCGGCTGGCACACCGCCGCGCAGGTGCCGCTGTGGATCGGGCCGATCCTGCTCTACGTCCTGCTGCCGATCCTCGACCTGCGCTTCGGGCCCGACGGGCAGAACCCGCCCGACGAGGTGATGGAACGGCTGGAGAACGACCGGTACTACCGCTACTGCACCTACGTCTACATCCCGTTCCAGTACCTCAGCGTGGTCCTGGGCGCCTACCTGTTCACCGCGTCGAACCTCAGCTGGCTCGGCTTCGGCGGCGCCTTGGGCTGGGCCGGCAAGCTCGGCGTGGCGCTGTCGGTCGGGGTCCTCGGCGGGGTGGGGATCAACACGGCCCACGAGATGGGGCACAAAAAAGCCTCGCTGGAGCGGTGGCTGTCCAAGATCACCCTGGCGCAGTCGTGCTACGGCCACTTCTACATCGAGCACAACCGCGGCCACCACGTGCGCGTCTCCACCCCGGAAGACCCGGCGTCGGCGCGCTTCGGCGAGACGTTCTGGGAGTTCTTGCCGCGCAGCGTGTTCGGCAGCCTGCGCTCGGCGCTCGGGCTGGAGGCGCAGCGCCTGCGCCGGCTGGGCAAGAGCCCCTGGGACCCCCGGACCTACCCGTCCAACGACGTGCTCAACGCGTGGGCGATGTCGGTGGTGCTGTGGGGCGCGCTGATCGCGATCTTCGGCCCGGCGCTGATCCCGTTCGTCATCATCCAGGCGGTCTTCGGGTTCAGCCTGCTGGAGGCGGTCAACTACCTCGAGCACTACGGGCTGCTGCGGCAGCAGGGCCCCAACGGCAGATACGAGCGGTGCGCGCCGGTGCACAGCTGGAACTCGGACCACATAGTGACGAACCTGTTCCTCTATCACCTGCAGCGCCACAGCGACCACCACGCCAACCCGACCCGTCGCTACCAGACGCTGCGCAGCCTGGAGGGCTCGCCCAACCTGCCGAGCGGGTACGCGTCGATGATCACGCTCACCTACTTCCCGCCGCTGTGGCGGTGGGTGATGGACCACCGGGTGCTGGCGCATTACGACGGCGACATCACCCGGGTCAACATCCAGCCGCGGCTGCGCGGCAAGCTGCTGGCGAAGCACGGGGTGCCGGCATGATCGCCTACCGGTGCCCGGGTTGCGACTACATTTATGACGAAGCGAAAGGCGCTCCGCGGGAAGGCTTTCCACCGGGCACGCCCTTCGGCGACATCCCCGACGACTGGTGCTGCCCCGACTGCGCGGTGCGCGAGAAGGTGGACTTCGAGACCTTAGGAGCTACGGCATGAGCGACTACAAGCTGTTCCGCTGCATCCAGTGCGGCTTCGAGTACGACGAGGCGCTGGGCTGGCCGGAGGACGGGATCGCGCCGGGCACCCGCTGGGACGACATCCCCGAGGACTGGAGCTGCCCGGACTGCGGCGCGGCGAAATCGGACTTCGAAATGGTGGAAGTGGCCAGACCGTGAACGCCTCAACCACTACTGTCGCGCCTGTGAAGCGGATGCCCTACGCCGAGGCGTCACGCGTCCTGTTGCGCGACTCGGTGCTCGACGCGATGCGCGACCTGCTGCAGGCCCGCGACTGGTCCGCGATCACGCTGGCGGACGTGGCCCGCGCCGCGGGCATCAGCCGCCAGACCATCTACAACGAGTTCGGCTCGCGCCAGGGCCTGGCGCAGGGATACGCCCTGCGGCTGGCCGATCGCCTGGTCGACGCGGTCGGATCCGCGATCGACGCCAACGTCGGCCACATCCACGAGGCATTCCTGCAGGGTTTCCGTTCCTTCTTCGCCGAGTCGGCGGCCGACCCGCTGGTGATCTCGTTGCTGACCGGCGTCGCCAAGCCCGACCTGCTGCAGATCATCACCACCGACAGCGGGCCCATCATCGCCCGGGCGTCGGCGCGCCTGACCACGGCGCTGACGCAGAGCTGGGTGGCGACCAGCGACGAGGACGCCGGGGTGCTGGCCCGCGCCATCGTGCGGCTGGCGCTGAGCTACGTGTCCATGCCGCCGGAGGCCGATCACGATGTGGCGGCGGACCTGGCCCGGCTGATGACGCCGTTCGCGGAGCGTCATGGGGTCGCGGCTACAGTGGCGGAAGAACATACCTAAGCTAAGTACCGCTTGGATTCCATAAGCCCCTATGAAGGATGAATGACGCCATGACGACGACCGAAAGCAAGCTCACCGCCGACGTCCGCAACGGCATCGATTTCAAGGTCGCCGACCTGTCGCTGGCGGATTACGGCCGGCGGGACATCGAGCTCTCCGAGCAGGAGATGCCCGGTCTGATGTCGCTGCGCCGCGAGTATGCCGACGTGCAGCCCCTCAAGGGCGCGCGGATCTCGGGCTCGCTGCACATGACCGTGCAGACCGCGGTGCTCATCGAGACCCTCGTCTCGCTCGGCGCGCAGGTCCGGTGGGCGTCGTGCAACATCTTCTCCACCCAGGACCACGCCGCCGCCGCGGTGGTCGTCGGCCCGCACGGCACCCCGGAGGAGCCCAAGGGCGTCCCGGTGTTCGCCTGGAAGGGCGAGACGCTGGAGGAGTACTGGTGGGCCGCCGAGCAGATGCTGACGTGGCCCGACGAACCCGCGAACATGATCCTCGACGACGGCGGCGACGCCACCATGCTGGTGCTGCGCGGCGCGCAGTACGAGAAGGCCGGCGTGGTGCCGCCCGCCGAGGACGACGACCCCACCGAGTGGAAGGTCTTCCTGGAGCTGCTGCGCAACCGCTTCGAGACCGACAAGGACAAGTGGACCAAGATCTCGGAGTCGGTCAAGGGCGTCACCGAGGAGACCACCACCGGCGTGCTGCGGCTCTACCAGTTCGCCGCGGCCGGTGACCTGGCTTTCCCGGCGATCAACGTCAACGACTCGGTCACCAAGTCCAAGTTCGACAACAAGTACGGCTGCCGGCACTCCCTGATCGACGGCATCAACCGCGGCACCGACGTGCTGATCGGCGGCAAGAAGGTGCTGATCTGCGGCTACGGCGACGTCGGCAAGGGCTGCGCCGACTCGGTGAAGGGCCAGGGCGCCCGCGTCGTCGTCACCGAGATCGACCCGATCAATGCGCTGCAGGCGCTGATGGAGGGCTACGACGTCAAGACGGTGGAGGACGCGATCGGCGAGGCCGACATCGTCATCACCGCCACCGGCAACAAGGACATCATCACGCTCGAGCACATGAAGGCGATGAAGGACCACGCGGTGCTGGGCAACATCGGGCACTTCGACAACGAGATCCAGGTCGCCCAGCTCGAGAAGTCCGGCGCCACCAAGGTCAACATCCGCCCGCAGGTCGACGTGTGGACCTTCCCCGACAGCGGCAAGTCGATCATCCTGCTCTCCGAGGGCCGGCTGCTGAACCTGGGCAACGCCACCGGTCACCCGTCGTTCGTGATGAGCAACAGCTTCTCCAATCAGGTGATCGCGCAGATCGAGCTGTGGACCAAGAACGACGAGTACGACAACGAGGTGTACCGGCTGCCCAAGCACCTCGACGAGAAGGTGGCGCGCATCCACGTCGAGGCGCTCGGTGGCCAGCTGACCAAGCTGACCAAGGAGCAGGCCGAGTACATCGGCGTCGACGTCGACGGCCCCTACAAGGCCGACCACTACCGCTACTGATCTTCGGCTCGCTCGCCGAAAGTCGCGCCAGCGTGGCGTTCGGCGTCGAGGGTCGCGCCAGCGTGACGTTCGGCGGCGGGCTTAGGCTGGCGCGGTGCTGATCGCGATCGAAGGGGTCGACGGCTCCGGCAAGCGGACGCTAACCGACGGCCTTCGCAAGGCCTTCGAGCGCGCCGGGAAGTCGGTGGCCGCGCTGGCGTTCCCGCGCTATGGGCAGTCGGTGACCGCCGACGTCGCGGCCGAGGCGCTGCACGGCGGGCACGGGGACCTCGCGTCGTCGGTGTACGCGATGGCCCTGTTGTTCGCGCTCGACCGCGCCGGGGCGGTCGGGGAGATCGCGGCGCTGGGCCGTGACCACGACGTGGTGATCCTGGATCGCTACGTCGCCTCGAACGCGGCCTACAGCGCGGCGCGCCTGCACGAGGACGCGGCGGGGGAGGCGGCGGCGTGGGTGCATCGGCTCGAATACGAGCGGCTGGGATTGCCCCGGCCCGACTGGCAGGTGCTGCTCGCGGTGCCCGCCGAGCTCGCCGCGCGGCGGGCCCGGCACCGCGCCGAGCACGAGCCGGGACGCGAGCGCGACAGCTACGAACGCGACGACGGGCTGCAGCAGCGCACCGGCGCGGTGTACGCCGGGCTGGCCGAGGCGGGCTGGGGCGGGCGGTGGCTGGTCGTCGACGCCGACGTCGATCCGGGTCGGCTGGCGGCGTCTTTGGCGGCCGAATAGCACAAAATTGTCACGATTTACGCGTATCGAGTACGAAACGCCCGTGTGGTGCGCCGAATTTGTCCCGATCTGGTGACACCATGGACTCCATGAGGCAAAGGATTTTGGTCGTCGACGACGACGCTTCGCTGGCCGAGATGCTCACCATCGTGCTGCGTGGGGAGGGCTTCGACACCGCGGTCATCGGCGACGGGACTCAGGCCCTAACCGCGGTGCGCGAGTTGCGCCCCGATTTGGTGCTGCTGGACCTGATGCTGCCGGGCATGAACGGCATCGACGTGTGTCGGGTGCTGCGCGCCGACTCCGGCGTGCCCATCGTCATGCTGACCGCCAAGACCGACACCGTGGACGTGGTGCTCGGCCTGGAGTCCGGCGCCGACGACTACATCATGAAGCCGTTCAAGCCCAAGGAGCTGGTCGCCCGGGTGCGCGCGCGGCTGCGGCGCAACGACGACGAGCCCGCCGAGATGCTTTCCATCGCCGACGTCGACATCGACGTGCCAGCGCACAAGGTCACCCGAAACGGCGAGCAGATCTCCCTCACACCGCTGGAGTTCGACCTTTTGGTCGCGCTGGCACGCAAACCGCGCCAGGTGTTTACTCGTGATGTGCTGCTCGAACAGGTGTGGGGGTATCGGCACCCGGCGGACACCCGCCTGGTGAACGTGCACGTTCAGCGTCTGCGGGCCAAGGTCGAGAAGGACCCTGAGAACCCGACCGTGGTGTTGACCGTTCGAGGAGTGGGATACAAGGCCGGACCTCCGTGATCCGGGAGGTTCCTTGCAACGCCGGCGACGATGCAGAGCACAGCGATGCTGAGGAGCGGCGTCATTGATTTGGGGATCTCGGCAACGCACTAGAAGTCGCTGGGGTCGCTCCGGCCCCATGACGCGGGGCATGGGTGCGGTGAGTCGGGTCGTGGGCGCCGCCTGGCGCCGATCGCTGCAACTGCGCGTCGTGGCGCTGACCCTCGGCCTGTCGCTCGCCGTCATCCTGGCGCTGGGTTTCGTGCTGACCAGCCAGGTCACCAACCGCGTGCTGGACGTGAAGGTCCGCGCCGCCATGGAGCAGATCGAGCGGGCGCGCACGACGGTCGCCGGCATCGTCAACGGCGAGGAGACCCGCTCGCTGGACTCGAGCCTGCAGCTGGCCCGCAACACGCTGACGTCCAAGACCGATCCCGCCTCGGGCGCCGGGCTGGCCGGCGCGTTCGACGCGGCGCTGATGGTGCCCGGCGACGGCCCGCGCGCCGCCACCACGGCCGGACCCGTCGACCAGGTGCCCAACGCGTTGCGCGGCTTCGTCAAGGCGGGGCAGGCGGCGTATCAGTACGCCACCGTGCACACCGACGGCTTCTCCGGACCGGCGCTGGTCATCGGCACGCCGACGTCGTCGCAGGTGGCCAACCTCGAGCTGTACCTGATCTTTCCGCTGAAGAACGAGCAGGCCACCATCCAGCTGGTGCGCGGCACGATGATCACCGGCGGCGCGGTGCTGCTGGTGCTGCTCGCCGGGATCGCGCTGCTGGTCTCCCGGCAGGTGGTCGTTCCGGTCCGGTCGGCGTCGCGGATCGCCGAGCGGTTCGCCGAGGGGCACCTGTCCGAGCGGATGCCGGTGCGCGGTGAGGACGACATGGCGCGGCTGGCCGTGTCGTTCAACGACATGGCCGAGAGCCTGTCGCGGCAGATCACCCAGCTGGAGGAGTTCGGCAACCTGCAGCGCCGGTTCACCTCCGACGTCAGCCACGAACTTCGCACCCCGCTGACCACCGTGCGCATGGCCGCCGACCTGATCTACGACCACAGCGGCGACCTCGACCCCACCCTGGCCCGGTCCACCGAGCTGATGGTCAACGAGCTGGACCGGTTCGAGACGCTGCTCAACGACCTGCTCGAGATCTCGCGGCACGACGCCGGTGTGGCCGAGCTGTCCGTCGAGGCGGTGGACCTGCGCACCACCGTGCAGAGCGCGCTGGGCAACGTGGGCCACCTGGCCGAGGACGCCGGCGTCGAGCTTCAAGTCGACCTGCCCGACGAAGACGTGATCGCCGAGGTCGACCCGCGCCGGGTGGAGCGGATTCTGCGCAACCTGATCGCCAACGCCATCGACCACGCCGAGCGCAAGCCGGTGCAGATCCGGATGGGCGTCGACGAGGACACCGTCGCCGTCACCGTCCGCGACTACGGGGTCGGGCTGCGCCCCGGCGAGGAGAAGCTGGTGTTCAGCCGGTTCTGGCGCTCGGACCCGTCACGGGTGCGCCGCTCGGGCGGCACCGGGCTGGGCCTGGCGATCAGCGTCGAGGACGCGCGGCTGCACCAGGGCCGGCTGGAGGCATGGGGCGAGCCCGGGCAGGGGGCCTGCTTCCGGCTGACGCTTCCGCTGGTGCGCGGCCACAAGGTCACCACCAGCCCGCTGCCGCTGAAGCCGATCCCGGAGCCGCCCGCGCCGCCGCGCCCGGACCCGCAGCGCCCGCGCGAACCCGCCGAGCGGGGCGTCTGATGATGCGACGGCTGCTCGCGCTGCTATCGCTGGCGTTCATCCTCGCCGGCTGCGCGGGGGTGCCCAGCTCGTCGGCCCCGCAGGCCATCGGCACCGTCGAGCGGCCCGCGCCGTCGAACCTGCCCAAGCCGACCCCGGGCATGGATCCCGACGTCTTGCTGCGCGAATTCCTCAAGGCCACAGCCGATCCGGCGAACCGGCACCTGGCGGCGCGACAATTTCTCACCCAGTCGGCGTCCAACGCGTGGGACGACGCCGGTAGCGCCCTGCTGATCGACCACGTGGTGTTCGTGGAAACCCGTGGCGCCGAACGGGTTTCGGCGACCATGCGCGCCGACATCCTGGGCTCGCTGTCCGACGTCGGGGTGTTCGAGACCGCCGAGGGCGTGCTGCCGGACCCGGGGCCGATCGAGTTGGTCAAGACGTCGGGCGGCTGGCGCATCGACCGCCTGCCCAACGGGGTCTTCCTGGACTGGCAGCAGTTCCAGTCCACCTATAAACGCAACACGCTCTACTTCGCCGACCCGACCGGCAAGACGGTGGTGCCCGATCCCCGCTACGTCGCGGTGTCCGATCACGACCAGCTGGCCACCGAGCTGGTGTCCAAGATGCTGGCCGGTCCGCGGCCCGAGATGGCCCACACCGTGCGCAACCTGCTCGCCCCGCCGCTGCGGCTGCGCGGCCCGGTGACCCGGGCCGACGGCGGCAAGAACGGCATCGGCAAGGGCTACGGCGGCGCCCGCATCGATCTGGAGAAACTCTCCACCACCGACCCGCACAGCCGGGCATTGCTTGCCGCACAGATCATTTGGACACTGGCCCGGGCCGACATCCGGGGCCCGTACGTGATCAACGCCGACGGCGCACCGCTGGACGATAGGTTCGCCGAGGGGTGGACCACCTCGGACGTCGCCGCCACCGACCCGGGGGCGGCCGACGGCGCCGGCGCGGGCCTGCACGCCCTGGTCAACGGGTCGCTGGTGGGGCTGGACGGGCAGCACGCCAACACCGTGCCGGGCGCGTTCGGGCGGGTGGGGGACCAGACCGGCGCGGCCCTGTCCCGCAGCGGCCGGCAGGTGGCGTCGGTGGTGACGCTGCGCCGCGGCGCCCCGGACCAGGCGGCGTCGCTGTGGATCGGCGATCTGGGCGGCGAGGCGGTCCAGGCCGCCGACGGGCACACCCTGACGAGGCCCAGCTGGTCGCTGGACGACGCCGTGTGGGTGGTGGTCGACAACAACAACGTGTTGCGCGCGATTCAGGAACCGGCGTCGGGGCAGCCCGCCCGGCTACCGGTGGATTCCGCGGTAGTGGCGTCCAGCTTCCCAGGGCCGATCACCGACCTGCAGTTGTCCCGCGACGGGACGCGGGCCGCGATGGTGATCAACGGCCAGGTGATCCTCGCCGGCGTGGAGCAGACCCAGGCCGGGCAGTACGCGCTGACCTACCCGCGGCGGCTGGGCTTCGGCCTGGGCAATTCGGTGGTGTCGCTGTCGTGGCGCACCGGCGACGACATCGTGGTAACCCGCACCGACGCCAGCCATCCGGTGTCCTACGTCAACCTCGACGGGGTGAACTCCGACGCGCCGTCCCGCGGCCTGCAGATGCCCGTCACGACGGTCGCGGCCAACCCGTCGGCCGTGTATGTCGCGGCCCCGGAAGGGGTGCTGCAGTATTCGGCGTCGGCCCCCGAAAGCCAGCAGAGCTGGTCGGAGGTGTCCGGGTTGTCGACGCCCGGCGCGTTGCCGGTGCTGCCTGGCTGAGCGGCCTGCCGGCCGAATTACGCGGCGCCATAGCCGAATAGCGTGGGATCGCATCGATATCCGTCGTAAGGCCGAAGGATAACACTCCGATGCTTGACGCCGATAGTGCGCAGAACAAGTGACATCACCCGTTGTATCCGGCTAATCCACACGACTTTGTCACCGGCGCGATCGTCGAGGATGATCAGTGAATTCGTCTGTAGCAGAAGGTAATTCATGAATCTGCCCTAATTCTGTGAGTGGATGTTGACGCGCCCGCTACGGTGGGAAATCTCCGGGTAACACGCGAAACTTACTGTGAGCGGCGCACATTGACGTCGCATCAATCCCATTCAAACGACCATGGCCGGAGCGTCGCTGGGCCAGACGGGTTGACCGCCGGGCGCTCGCCCAGGGCGAAACGGAGGGCCATAGTGACTGCTCGCACGGACACACTGGACGGCGCGGCCGCGGCGATCGCGCCGACCGTCGCGCGCAGCCGCTGGCTTCAGCTCGGCCTCGGTCTGGCGTGCATGATGACGATATCGAGTCCGCAATACGTGTGGACGCTGCTGACCAAGCCGCTCGCCGCCAAACTCGGGATTGCCCTGCCGGAATTGCAGGTGACCTTCTCGATTCTCGTGATGTTGCAGGCCTTTTTCTCACCCTTCCAGGGGGCGCTGGTCGATCGTTTCGGGCCCCGCCGGTTGATCTCGATCGGCACGTTGCTGGCCGGCGCGAGCTGGGTGCTCGCCTCCTACGCGCATACCGTCTCGCTGCTGTATCTCACCTATGGCGGTGTCGGCGGCATCGGCACGGGGATTGTGTACGTCGGCGTCGTCGGGCTGATGGTCCAGTGGTTTCCGGATCGACGCGGATTCGCCGCCGGTGTGGTGGCGGCCGGCTACGGAATGGGCGCGATCCTCACCACTTTTCCGATTGCCTCATCGCTGGCCGCGCGCGGCGTCGACTCCACCTTGTGGTTGTTCGGCATCGCGTTCGCCGCCGTGGGTTTCGTTGCGGCGCAGGGGTTGCACGCGCCACCGCTGGATCCGGCATCGAACGCACCGAGCGCCGGCGCGTCCACCACCGTGCGCGATTATCGGCCGTCCGAAATGCTCAAGCGGTCGCTCTTCTGGTTGATGTTCTTGATGATGACGATGATGGCCACCTCGGGCCTGATGGTCACTTCGCAGATGGCGACGTTCGCCACGGAGTTCGGTGTGAGCAAGGTCTTGGTGTTCGGGTTCGCCGCCGTGCCGCTGGCCTTGACCATCGATCGCTTCACGAACGGGCTGACGCGGCCGTTGTTCGGTTGGGTGTCGGATCGGCTGGGCCGCGAGAACACCATGGGGTTCGCCTTCGCGTTGGAGGGTGTCGCCATGACGCTCTGGTTGCTGACGCGACACGACGCCACGCTGTTCGTCCTCCTGTCGGGTTTGGTGTTCTTCGGATGGGGCGAGATCTTCTCGCTTTTCCCCTCCACGTTGACCGACACCTTTGGGGCCCGTTACGCCACGGCGAACTATGGCTGGCTCTACATCTCCTTCGGGATCGGTTCGGTGTTCGGCGGCCCGCTCGCGGCGCTGTTGCATCAGCAAGCCGGCAGCTGGATCCCGGTGTTCGAGTGTGCGATTGCACTCGATCTAACAACCGCGGCGCTGGCCGTGCTCGTGTTGAAGCCGGCGCGCAGGCGTTTCGCCGGCGCCAGGCAACCGGAAGGTTAGGCCCTCCGGGGCGTTGTCGGACGCGCCCGCCACACTGGCGGCGTGCTCGATCTCATCCTGCCGCTGGAGTGCGGCGGCTGCGGGGCGCCGTCGACCCGGTGGTGCGACGCCTGCGCGACCGAGCTCGGCGTCAGGCCCGACGAGCCGCACGTGGTCAACCCCCGCATCGACCCCGAGGTGCCGGTGTTCGCGCTGGGCCGCTACGCCGGCGCCCGCCGCGCGGCGATCCTCGCGCTGAAGGAAAACGGTCGCGGCGACCTGGTGGCGCCGCTGGCCCGGGCGCTGGCCGTCGGGGTCCACCGGCTGCTGACGTGGGGCATGGTCGAGACCCCGCTGACGATCGTGCCCGCGCCGACGAGGCGTTCGGCGGCGCGGGCACGGGGCGGCGACCCCGTCACCCGGCTGGCCCGGGCCGCGGTGGCCGGGCATCCCGAGATCGCCGTCGCACCGGCGCTGCGGATGAAGGCGCTGGCCCGCGACTCGGTGGGACTCGGCACGTCGGCGCGCGAGCGCAACATCGTCGGCCGGGTGGTGCTGCGCGGCCGGCGCCCGCCGACGGAGGTCCTCGTCGTCGACGACATCGTCACCACCGGGGCGACGGCCCGCGAGTCGGTGCGGACGCTGGGCGCCGCCGGGATCCGCGTGGCCGCGGTGCTGGCGATCGCGGCCGCGTAAGGCGTTGCGCTGGGTCTGTGGGAGCCAAGCGCATGTGAAGAACTCGCAACAGCTGTGCGAAACCAGTGGCATCCCAAGGCGAACACGAGCTAACGTCGAGGACAACCTTCAGGAACATCCTGGGCTCGGGTCACAACGCCGTCGTCGCGATTTCCCGGGCTGATACGCCACACGCGGAGGGGGTGAGCATTCGGCACCTTGCATCGGCGGGCAGCCAGCGGCGGTGACCTGAAAGGAAACCGCTCCAACCCCCGTCGGCGCGCTCCCTGAACAGCCGGCACGCAGCGGCGTGCGACGTGGAAAAGGAAACGAGTTGACACGTATGTCAAGGCTTACCGTGGATTCTGGTCAGACTCTCGACCAAGCGCCGGCACCAAGCAGCGAGCCGGCCGAACCTACCCTCAACGCCGAAGTCGTGTTCAAGGGCCGCAACGTCGAAATCCCCGATCATTACCGCTTCTACGTCTCGCAAAAACTCGCCCGCCTCGAACGCTTCGATCGCTCCATCTATCTCTTCGACGTCGAGCTCAAGCACGCTCCCAACCGCCGGCAGCGCAAGTCCTGCCAGCGCGTCGAAATCACCGCCCGCGGTCGCGGGCCGGTCAGCCGCGCCGAGGCCTGCGCCGACAGCTTCTACGCCGCCTTCGAGTCCGCGGTCGACAAGCTGGAGAGCCGGTTGCGCCGCGTCAAGGACCGCCGCAAGGTGCACTACGGCGACAAGACGCCGGTGTCCCTGGCCGCCGCCACCGCGGCAGCGCCCCTGCCGGCGAAGGCCTTCAACGACGAATCCGTGGAGCCGCACCAACACGACGGCGCGGGCCTGAACCATGCGGACCACGGGGACCTGCAAGACCACGAGCCGGGCCGGGTGGTCCGCACCAAGGAGCACCAGGCCACGCCGATGTCGGTCGACGACGCGCTCTACGAGATGGAGCTGGTCGGACACAACTTCTTTTTGTTCTACGACAAGGAGACCGAGCGGCCGTCCGTCGTCTATCGCCGGCACGCCTACGACTACGGGCTGATCAGGCTGGCTTGACGATTGTTCTGGCGGCGACCCGCTGCGCCCGGCGGTAGCCGCGCTTGCGATCGCCGCTGCGGCGGCCATCCGCGGCGCGTCACCTACGATGGGGGTCGGTTTAACGAAGAAGAAGACTCCTATCAACAGGGGAATATCCCAAAGGGGACAACACCGTGCTGGATAAGTTGCTGCGCCTCGGCGAAGGCCGCATGGTCAAGCGCCTCAAGAAGGTGGCCGACTACGTCAACACGTTGTCCGACGACGTCGAGAAGCTGACCGACGCCGAGCTCCGCGCAAAGACCGACGAGTTCCGCAAGCGCTTGGACGACGGCGAAACCCTCGACGACCTGCTGCCCGAGGCGTTCGCCGTGGCCCGCGAGGCCGCGTGGCGGGTGCTGGACCAGCGCCCGTTCGACGTGCAGGTGATGGGCGCGGCGGCGCTGCACCTGGGCAACGTCGCCGAGATGAAGACCGGTGAGGGCAAGACCCTGACCTGTGTGTTGCCGGCTTACCTCAACGCGCTGGCCGGCAAGGGCGTGCACATCGTCACCGTCAACGACTACCTGGCCAAACGCGACAGCGAGTGGATGGGCCGGGTGCACCGCTTCCTGGGCCTGCAGGTCGGGGTGATCCTGGCGCAGATGACGCCCGACGAACGGCGCGTCGCCTACAACGCCGACATCACCTACGGCACCAACAACGAGTTCGGCTTCGACTACCTGCGCGACAACATGGCGCACTCGCTCGACGACCTGGTGCAGCGCGGGCACAGCTACGCCATCGTCGACGAGGTCGACTCCATCCTGATCGACGAGGCCCGCACGCCGCTGATCATCTCCGGCCCGGCCGACGGCGCCTCCAACTGGTACACCGAGTTCGCCCGCATCGCGCCGCTGATGCAAAAGGACGTCCACTACGAGGTCGACCTGCGCAAACGCACCGTCGGAGTGCACGAGAAGGGCGTCGAGTTCGTCGAGGACCAGCTCGGCATCGACAACCTCTACGAGGCGGCCAACTCGCCGCTGGTCAGCTACCTCAACAACGCGCTGAAGGCCAAGGAGCTGTTCAACCGCGACAAGGACTACATCGTCCGCGACGGCGAGGTGCTCATCGTCGACGAGTTCACCGGCCGCGTGCTGATCGGCCGCCGCTACAACGAGGGCATGCACCAGGCCATCGAGGCCAAGGAGCACGTCGAGATCAAGGCCGAGAACCAGACGCTGGCCACCATCACGCTGCAGAACTACTTCCGCCTCTACGAGAAGCTGGCCGGCATGACCGGTACCGCCCAGACCGAGGCGGCCGAGCTGCACGAGATCTACAAGCTGGGCGTGGTCTCCATCCCGACCAACAAGCCGATGGTCCGCACCGACCAGTCCGACCTCATCTACAAGACCGAGGAAGCCAAGTACATCGCGGTGGTCGACGACGTCTCCGAGCGCTACGAGAAGGGCCAGCCGGTCCTGATCGGCACCACCAGCGTCGAGCGCTCGGAGTACCTGTCGCGGCAGTTCCAGAAGCGCCGCATCCCGCACAACGTGCTCAACGCCAAGTATCACGAGCAGGAGGCGGGCATCATCGCCGTGGCGGGCCGGCGCGGCGGCATCACCGTGGCCACCAACATGGCCGGCCGCGGCACCGACATCGTGCTGGGCGGCAACGTCGACTTCCTCACCGACCAGCGGCTGCGCAAGCGCGGCCTCGACCCGGTGGAGACGCCCGACGAGTACGAGACCGCCTGGCACGAGGAGCTGGCGATCGTCAAGGAGGAGGCCAGCGCGGAGGCCGAGGAGGTGATCGAGGCCGGTGGCCTGTACGTGCTGGGCACCGAGCGCCACGAGTCGCGGCGCATCGACAACCAGCTGCGTGGCCGGTCCGGCCGGCAGGGCGACCCGGGGGAGTCGCGCTTCTACCTGTCGTTGAGCGACGAGCTGATGCGGCGCTTCAACGGCGCCGCGCTGGAGGCGATGCTCAACCGGCTGAACCTGCCCGACGACGTGCCGATCGAAAACAAGATGGTGACCCGCGCCATCAAGAGCGCCCAGACCCAGGTCGAGCAGCAGAACTTCGAGGTCAGAAAGAACGTCCTCAAGTACGACGAGGTGATGAACCAGCAGCGCAAGGTGATCTACGCCGAGCGCCGCCGCATCCTCGAGGGCGAGAACGTCAAGGACCAGGCACTGAGCATGGTCCGCGACGTGGTCACCGCGTACGTCGACGGCGCGACCGCCGAGGGCTACGCCGAGGACTGGGACCTCGACGCGCTGTGGACGGCGCTGAAGACGCTCTACCCGGTCGGCATCGCGCACGAGACGCTGACCCATCCGGACGCCGACTCCGATCGCGACGACCTCACCCGCGACGAATTGCTCGAGGCGCTGGTCAACGACGCCGAAAAGGCTTACGCGGCAAGGGAAGCCGAGCTGGAGGAGATCGCCGGCGAGGGCGCGATGCGCCAGCTGGAACGCAACGTGTTGCTCAACGTCATCGACCGCAAGTGGCGCGAGCACCTCTACGAGATGGACTACCTCAAGGAGGGCATCGGGCTGCGGGCGATGGCCCAGCGCGACCCGCTGGTGGAGTACCAGCGCGAGGGCTACGACATGTTCATGGCCATGCTCGACGGCATGAAGGAGGAGTCGGTCGGCTTCCTGTTCAACGTCACCGTGGAGGCGGTGCCCGCCCCCCAGGTTGCCCCGCAGGCGACGCCCGAGGGGCTGGCGGAATTGGGGACCGCCGCCGCGGCGCCCGACAGCGAGGGCGAGGCGCCCGCCGCCGCCCGCGAGGAGGCCCCAAGCGTGTTGCGCGCCAAGGGCATTGACGACGAGGCCCCCGCGCTGACCTACTCCGGCCCGTCCGAGGACGGCTCGGCCCAGGTGCAGCGCAACGGCGGCGGCGCGCAGAAGACGCCGGCCGGGGTGCCCGGCGGCGGCAGCCGCCGCGAGCGTCGCGCCGCCGCGCGCCAGCAGGGGCGCGGCGCCAAGCCGCCGAAGTCGGTCAAGCGCCGCTGATTTTGCGAGCGAGCGTGCGGCCAGCCGCACGCTCGGCAGTGAGTGTGCGGCCAGCCGCGCGCTCGGCAGTGAGTGTGCGGCCAGCCGCGCGGTCGGCGCGGCGCCCCCGGCTAGTCAAAAATGACTAGGGCGCCGCCGCGCAAAGATGAGGCAGATGAGCTATATACCCAGCTGCCGCCGCGGTCGACACTGGGGCCATGAAGCGTTACTTGACTCTTGCTTACGGCGCGGCTGCTTACCTGCTGTTCCTCGTCGCCTTCCTGTATCTCGTTGCCTTCGTGGCGAACCTGTGGGTGCCGCGCACCGTCGATCACGGGCTCCCGGCGCCCCTCGGCGAGGCGATCGTGGTCAACGTGTTGCTGGTCGGCGCGTTCGGTGTCCAGCACAGCGTCATGGCGCGCCCGGCGTTCAAGGCGTGGTGGACCCGGTACGTGCCGCCGTCGATAGAGCGCAGCACCTACGTGGTGCTGTCGAGCGCCGTTCTGCTGCTGCTCTATTGGCAGTGGCGGACGATGCCGGACGCCGTTTGGGACGTGCGGCAACCGGTGGCGCGCGCGGTGCTGTGGGCGCTTTTCTGGCTGGGTTGGGTGATCGCGCTGGGCGCGACGTTCATGATCAACCACTTCGACCTGTTCGGGCTTCGGCAGGTGTATCTGGCCTGGCGCCAAAAGCCTTACACCGAGCTGCATTTCCGCACTCACCTGTTCTACCGGTTGGTGCGCCACCCGCTCATGTTGGGATTCCTCATCTCGTTCTGGGCGGCCCCCACCATGACGGCCGGCCACGCGCTCTTCTCGATCGCTATGACCGCCTACATCCTGATCGCTGTGCACATCGAAGAGCGCGGCCTGGTGGCGGCGCTGGGCAGCGACTACCGCCAATACCGCCGCGAGGTCCCCATGCTCGTCCCGCTGGCGCACCGGTCGCGCCGGCGCCCGGTGGAACCGCTTGGCCGGCAGCAGCTCTCGACGCAGCGCTAAACGGTCTGCCCACCGTTGGCCGATTGATCACGTGGTGGATACCTGAGCATGGCACGGTGCCCGTGTGCAAACCGGGTCGCGGGTCACGCAAGCGCGCGGGGTGGACCGATTCCACCAGTGGTGCGAGGCCGCCGTCCGCCGGCTCCCGTTCGGCCTCTCGTCGGTGGTCGCTCCGACGTTCCTCGGCTTCTGCCTGATCAACGGGCTCACCTTCGGCGTCGATCTGGCGATCCTCACCGGCCTGCGCGGCGGCCTCGGTCTGCCGGTGCCGATCGCCGTCTCCGTCGCCTACGCGTGCGCTTTCGCCTTGAGCTACGCGCTGAATCGCACCTTCAACTTCCAATCCCACGCGCCGGTCGGACGACAGGTCGCCGTCTACGTCGTCGTGGTCGTCGTCAACTACCTGGCCCTGATCCTCGGGGTGTCCAGCGCGCTGACGGCCCTCGGCGTGCAGTACCAGCTGTCGCGGGTGCTGGCCGGTGTCTGCGAGGCGGTGTACATGTACTGCGCGATGAGATGGGTGGTCTTCCGCCGTTGACGGTGGTCGTCCGTCGAATGGTGCGAGGGCAGTTCGCGCCTTAGGATCGACCAGCCGCGTCACCTCCGCTAGCCCCCCGGTAGAGGAACCCGTCATGCCCACGCGTGTCAAGGCCGCATCGCCGCTTCGCGCAATCGTCGGCACCGACAAAGCCCGCACTTCGCTCATGATCGGCGCGCTCGGTGTCGTGTTCGGAGACCTCGGGACCAGTCCGATCTACACCATCCAGACGATCTTCGACCCCAACGACCCCCATCCGATACCGCTCACGACAGCCAATGTCTATGGCGTGGTGTCACTGATCTTCTGGTCGGTCATGACCATCGTCACGCTCACCTACGTCACCCTCGTGATGCACGCTGACAACGACGGTGAAGGCGGCATCATGGCCCTCATCACGCTGGTGCGCCGGTTGGGCGTCAACCGAAGTCGTCGCATCGTGGCGATCCTGGCCGCGCTCGGCATCTTCGGCGCCTCACTGTTTTTCGGCGACAGCATGATCACTCCAGCCATCTCGGTGATCTCGTCGGTGGAGGGTCTCAAGGTTGTCGAGCCTCGATTGGCTGACTGGGTCGTGCCGATCACCGCGGTGATCATCGTTGTTCTCTTCGCTTTTCAGAGCCGCGGCACCGCCGCGATCGGACGATTGTTCGGGCCGGTCATGATCGTGTGGTTCATCGCGATCGGGGCTTGCGGCATCGGGGGCATATCCACGCATCCGGTAATCCTCAAGGCGTTGTCACCCGTATACGCGCTGACGTTCATGGTCACCTACCCCGGCACGGCCTTTTTCGCTCTGGCCGCGGTCGTGCTGGCGGTGACGGGCGCCGAGGCGCTCTACGCGGACATGGGCCACTTCGGCCGACCGGCGATCACCCGGGCGTGGCTGTTTGTGGTCCTGCCGGCGTGCATGCTCAGTTACTTCGGCCAGGCCGCGCTGCTGCTGGGCAACAACAGCGTCACCGATGCGCCCTTCTTCCTGCTCCCACCGGGCTGGGCGCGGTTGCCGATGGTGCTGCTGGCGACCGCGGCGACGGTGATCGCCTCTCAGGCGGTGATCACCGGGGCCTTCTCGGTGGCGTCGCAGGCCGCTCAGCTTGGCTATCTGCCCCGGGTGCGGGTCGTGCACACCTCGGAGTCGACGATGGGCCAGATCTACGTGCCCTGGATCAACGGCCTGTTGATGGTCGCGGTGCTCATCCTGGTGTTCGCGTTCCGCAGCTCGGCGGCGCTGGCGTTCGCCTACGGCATGGCGGTGACGGGGACGATCACCATCACCACCCTGCTGTTTTTCTTCGTCGCCCGCGAACGGTGGAAGACCCCCGTGTGGCTGATCGTGACAGGCGCCGGCGCGTTGTTGACGGTCGACCTACTGTTCCTGGCGGCGAACTTGACCAAGCTGGTACACGGCGCCTGGCTACCGCTTCTGATCGCGGCCACGGCTTTCATCGTGATGACGACGTGGCAGCGGGGCAGCGATCTCGTCACGCAAGCGCGGGCCAAGGCGGAGGGACCGCTGCGCGAGTTCGTCGATCAGCTGACCCACCATCGCCCGCCGCTGGCGCGGATGGCCGGTACAGCGGTTTTCCTCAACCGCGGCAAAGAGACTGCGCCGCTGGCGATGCGAGCCAACGTCGAACATAACCATGTGCTGCACCAACACTGCGTGATCATGTCGATCGAGACCGTACCCGCGCCGCGGGTACCGGACGAAGAACGACTGGAAGTCGATGACCTGGGTGATTTCCGAGACGGAGTCATCCACGTCAATGCGAAGTTCGGGTACATGGAGCGGCCCAATGTTCCGGATGCGCTGCGGCTGCTCGACCCGCGCCAAACCGAGGGCCAAATCAGCCTCGACGACGCCTCGTATTTCCTTTCCAAACTCGAACTGCGGGCCGGCTCCGCGCAGACCATGGCGGCGTGGCGCAAGCGCCTCTTCGTCGCCACCGCCTACATCGCCGCCGACGCCGCCGAATACTTCGGCCTGCCCATCGACCGAACGGTCGTGATGGGCGCGCGGATTCAGGTGTAACTCAGGTGTGGCAGGCCCCGCCCGGCTGGAAGGATGGGCGGCATGGATGTCAAGGAGGTGTTGCTGCCCGGCGTCGGCCTTCGCTACGAATTCACCAGCCACACCGGTGACCGGATCGGGATCATCGCGCGGCGCGGCGGCGAGTTCGACGTCGTCCTGTACGGCGCCGACGATCCCGACCAGGCCCGCCCGGTTCTGCACCTGACCGACGCCGAGGCCGAGGCGGTGGCCCAGATCCTGGGCGCGCCGCGCATCGCCGAGCGGTTCACCGAGCTGTCCCGGGGGCTGCCCGGTATCGAGACGGGGCAGGTGCACATCGTGGCCGGCAGCCCGTTCGTCGGCCATCCGCTGGGCGACACCCGCGCCCGAACGCGAACCGGGGCGTCCATCGTCGCCATCGTGCGCAACGAGGAAGTGGTCGCCTCGCCTGGGCCGGCCGAAATGTTGCACGCGCGAGACGTTTTGATCGTGATCGGCACCGAAGACGGCATCGCCGGTGTCGAGCGGATCATCGACAAGGGTTGAGCCGATGCAGGTTTCGGGGGCGCTCCTGTTTCAGCTCGGCGCCCTCCTCACCACGCTCGCCGTATTGGGCGCCATCGCAAGGCGTTTCGCGTTGTCACCGATCCCGGTCTACCTGTTGGCGGGCCTGTCGCTGGGCAAGGGCGGGCTACTGCCGGTGGCCGCGGCCGGGGAGTTCATCGAGACGGCCGCGCCCATCGGCATCGTGCTCTTGCTGCTGACGCTGGGCCTGGAGTTCTCGGCGACCGAATTCGCCGCCAGCCTGCGACACCACCTGCCGTCCGCCGGCGTCGACATCGTCCTCAACGCCACGCCGGGCGCGGTGGCCGGCTGGCTGCTGGGCCTGGACGGCGTCGCCATCCTGGCCCTGGCCGGGGTCACCTACATCTCGTCGTCGGGGGTCATCGCGCGGGTGCTGGTCGACCTGGGCCGGCTCGGCAACCGGGAGACGCCGGCGGTGCTCTCGGTGCTGGTGCTCGAGGATTTCGCGATGGCGGCCTACCTGCCGCTGTTCGCGGTGCTGGCCTCGGGCGGGGGCTGGGTGCACGCCGTCGTCGGCATGGCGGCCGCGGTCGGCGCGCTGCTGGCCGCGTTCGCCGCGTCCTACCGTTGGGGGCACCACGTCGGGCGGCTGGTCGAGCACCCCGATTCCGAGCAGCTGTTGCTGAGGGTTCTGGGCATCACCCTGATGGTGGCGGCGGTGGCGGAGGTCCTGCACGCGTCGGCGGCCGTCGGCGCGTTTCTGGTGGGCCTGACCCTGACGGGTGCGACGGCCGATCGGGCCCGCAGGGTGCTCGGTCCGCTGCGCGACCTGTTCGCCGCCATCTTCTTCCTGGCGATCGGCCTCTCGGTCGACCCGCACGAGCTGCTTCCGATGCTCCCGGTGGCGCTGGTGCTGGCCGTTGTCACCGCGGCGACCAAGGTGGCCACCGGCATGCTCGCCGCCCGGCGCGACGGCGTGGCGCGGCGCGGGCAGCTGCGCGCGGGCGCCGCACTCATCGCCCGCGGTGAGTTCTCGCTGATCATCATCGGCCTGGTCGGCACCTCGATCCCCGCGGTCGCCGCGCTGGCGACGTCGTACGTCTTCGTCATGGCGATCGTGGGGCCGGTGCTGGCCCGGTACGCGGGTGGTCACGCGCCGGGCTAGCCCCCAACTAGCCCCCAACTAACCGATGTGCAGGGCCACCATCAGCCAACGACCGGTCGCGACCCGTTCCACGCGGCCGGCGATGGCGTGCACCCGGTTCCCGCGGCTGTAGGACCCGAACACCTCGGCCGCGGCCTCCGGGTCGCGCCGCCCGCACGGTTGCAGCCGCAGCCGGCGCAGCACCGCGGCCCCTCGGTCGGGTGGGCGTCCGCCCGCCGCGCCGCCGATCGCGAGCACGGAGTCCACCAGGCCGGGCGCCAGCATCGGCCGCAGCTGGGCGGCGGGGCGGCGGCGGTCGACGACTTCCAGCACCCGGCGCAGCGCGGCGTCGGCGAAGACGGCCGCCTGGCGCATCGGTGCGGACGGTTTCGGTGGCGGGTCTGCGCGCCCGGCGTGGGCGCGGCGGGGCGCGGGCGCGCGGCGGCGCGGCGCCGGGAGGGAGGACGGCCGGCACCGGGGCACGTCGCGCCCCGGAGGCTCGTAGTCGACGACGGGTGTCACGGCGAAAACGGTCAACGCGCACTCTCCATGGATCGAGCCTGCTGGAGAGTGGCAGACGGTGGTCGGTAAGTGGTCATCATGGCACAGCTCGCTGCGGCGCGTATCCGCTCGATTACCGTGGGCGGGTACATCCGTTCACCCAGAGAACCGAGGGCGAATTGACCAGGAGGACAGCGCCGTAATGGTGACCCGGTTGTCCCCGACGGACGCGTCCTTCTACCGGCTGGAGAACACGGCCACCCCGATGTACGTCGGGTCGCTGTCCATCCTGCAGCGGCCGCGCGCCGGCCTGAGCTACGAGGCGCTGCTGGCCACCATCGAAAAGCGACTGGCCCAGATACCGCGCTACCGGCAGAAGGTTCGGGAAGTGCGGATCGGCACCGCCAGGCCGGTGTGGCTCGACGACAACGACTTCGACATCACCTATCACGTGCGGCGCTCCGCGCTGCCGTCGCCTGGCAGTGACGAGCAACTGCACGAGCTGGTCGCGCGGCTGGCCGCGCGGCCGCTGGACAAGTCGCGGCCGCTGTGGGAGATGTACCTGGTCGAAGGCCTGGCCAAGAACCGCATCGCGCTGTACACGAAGTCCCACCAGGCGCTGATCAACGGCATGTCGGCGCTGGAGATCGGCCACGTCATCGCCGACCGGACGCGCCGTCCGCCGCCGTTCCCCGAGGACATCTGGGTACCGGAACGCGACCCCGGCAACACGCGGCTGATCTTGGGGGCGATCGGCGAGTGGGTGGCGGGACCGGGCACGCAGCTGCAGGCCGTCGGGTCGATGGTGGCCGGATTGGCGACGAACTACGGCGAGCTGCTCGACGCGGGCCGCCGCGCCGTCGACATCGCGCGCGCGGTGGCGCGCGGCACCGCGCCCAGCAGCCCGCTCAACGCTCGCGTGTCGCGGCACCGGAGGTTCACGGTCGCCCGCGGCAACCTCCAGGACTACCGCGCCGTGCGCCTGCGCTACGACTGCGACATCAACGACGTCGTCCTCGCCGTCGTGGCCGGCGCGCTGGGCAACTGGCTGCTGTCGCGCGGGGTGGCGGTGTCACCGACCGCGACGGTCCGCGCGATGGCGCCGCTGTCGATTTACTCCGACGACGACTCGACCGGCCCCGGCCAGACCATCAGTCAGGTCACGCCCTTCCTGGTGGATCTGCCGGTGGGGGAGGCCAATCCGGTGGTGCGGCTGTCGCAGATCGCCCACGCCACCGAATCCAACCCGACGGCCGGCAGTCTGGTCGACGCACGGACCATCGTCACCCTGTCGGGATTCGCGCCGCCGACCTTGCACGCCATGGGCATCCGCGTCGCCACCAGCTTCCCGAGCTTTTCCAAGCGGACGTTCAACCTCTTGATCACCAACGCCCCGGGCGCGCAGTCCCAGATGTACATCGCCGGCGCCAAGCTGCTGGAGACCTACGCCGTCCCACCGCTGCTGCACAACCAGGCGCTGGCGATCAGCGTGACGTCGTACAACGGCATGCTGTATTTCGGCATCAACGCCGACCGCGAGGCGATGAGCGACGTCGACTTGCTGCCGGGACTGTTGGGCCAATCCCTCGAGGAATTACTCGAGGCGTCCAGATAGTCCCGGATCGTCCCGGGGAGTCAAAACCGCTGCTTAGCGATAACATTCGTTGCTATGAGCACCGCGGTAAACGATGGCGCGCCGGCGAAGCCGAAGAAGAACAAGCCGAGCACGGGCGCCGGGCCCAAGCTTTCCAACGAAGTCTATGAAGCCGAATTGTTCCGTCTGCAAACGGAATTCGTGAAGTTGCAGGAGTGGGTGCGCGACACCGGCGCGCGCGTGGTGGTGCTTTTCGAGGGTCGCGACGCCGCGGGCAAGGGCGGCGCGATCAAGCGGATCACCGAATACCTCAGCCCCCGCGTTGCGCAGATCGCCGCGTTGCCGGCGCCGAGCGATCGCGAACGCGGCCAGTGGTACTACCAGCGTTACATCGCCCACCTGCCCGCCAAGGGCGAAATCGTGCTGTTCGACAGGTCCTGGTACAACCGCGCCGGTGTCGAGAAGGTCATGGGTTTTTGCACGCCGCAGGAGTACGTGTTGTTCTTGCGGCAGACGCCAATTTTCGAGCAGATGCTGATCGACGACGGGATTTTGTTGCGCAAATACTGGTTCTCGGTCTCCGACGAAGAACAGCTGCGCCGGTTCAAGTCACGTCTCAACGACCCGGTCCGGCAGTGGAAACTCAGCCCCATGGACTTGGAATCGGTGTATCGCTGGGAGGACTATTCGCGCGCCAAGGACGAGATGATGGTGCACACCGACACCGCCAATAGCCCGTGGTATGTCGTGGAATCCGACAACAAGAAGCACTCCCGGCTCAACATGATGCACCACCTGCTGTCCTCGATCGACTACCGGGAAGTCAAGCGGCCCAAGGTAAAACTGCCCGCGCGGCCGGTCGTGAGCGGCAATTACCAGCGCCCGCCGCGCGAGCTGTCGAAGTACGTCGACGACTACGCGGCCACGCTGGTCGGGAGCTGATGATCCAGGTTTACATCCCGGCCACGCTCGAGATGTTGCAGCGGCTCGTCGCCGACGGCTCCCTGTGGCCGGTCAACGGCACCGCGTTCGCGGTCACGCCGACGTTGCGCGAGGCTTACGCGGAGGGCGACGACGACGAACTCGCCGACGTGGCGCTGCGGGAGGCCGCGCTGGCGTCGCTGCGACTGCTCGCGGCCGACGAGTCCGAGGCGGGATCCGCCCTGCCGCCGCGGCGCGCGGTGCTGGCCGCCGAGGTCGACGAAGTCACCTTGCGTCCGGATCTCGACGATGCGGTGGTCAGGCTCGCGGGGCCCATTCCGATGGACCGGGTGGTCGCGGCCTACGTCGACAATGCCGCCGCGGAGCCGGCCGTCACGCGGGCCATCGAGGTCATCGACGCCGCCGACCTGGGCGACGAGGACGCCGACCGCGACGTCGGCGACGCGCTGGATCACGAGCTGGCGTGGTATGCGAACCAGGAATTACCGTTCCTGCTTGACCTGCTATGACGTCGGATGTGACGAGTTCCGGCTAGCTACGACACCGTAGGTTACGCTACCGTAGGTTTCGTGGAGCGCACAGAATCGGCGACAATGGTGGGCGTAAGCCAGACGCCGGCTAGTGAGCAGGAGCTTCCGCTGGGCAGACGTAACCCATCGATCCGGGGCAACGTCGTCGAAACCAAGCGACCCGTTGTGGCCGGCGCCGAGCGGCACCCCGGCTGGCACGCGCTGCGCAAGCTCGCCGCGCGCATCACGACCCCGCTGTTGCCCGACGACTACCTGCATCTCGCCAATCCGCTGTGGTCCGCGCGGGAATTGCGGGGCCGCGTCCTCGAGGTCCGCCGCGAGACCGAGGATTCGGCGACGCTGGTCATCAAACCGGGCTGGGGATTCAGCTTCGACTACCAGCCGGGCCAGTACATCGGGATCGGGCTGCTCGTCGACGGGCGCTGGCGGTGGCGGTCGTACTCGCTGACCTCGAGCCCCGCCGAGACCGCCGGCTCGCCGCGCACGGTGACCATCACCGTCAAGGCGATGCCCGAGGGGTTCCTGTCCACCCACCTGGTGGCCGGCGTCGAGCCCGGGACCATCGTGCGGCTGGCAGCGCCCCAGGGCAACTTCGTCCTGCCCGACCCGGCGCCCCCGTCGATCCTGTTCCTGACCGCCGGTTCCGGGATCACGCCGGTGATGTCCATGCTGCGGACGTTGGTGCGCCGCAACCAGATTGGCGATATCACGCACCTGCATTCGGCGCCGACCGAATCCGACGTGATGTTCCGCGCCGAGCTGGCCGCGCTGGCCGCCAACCAGCCGGGCTACAGCCTGCAGGTGCGCGAGACCCGTAGCCAGGGGCGGCTCGACCTCGCCGCGCTGGACGGGCAGGTCGCGGACTGGCGCGAGCGGCAGACCTGGGCGTGCGGGCCGGAGGGCATGCTCAACCAGGCGCAGAAGGTGTGGTCGTCGGCGGGCGTCGCCGACCGGCTGCACCTGGAGCGCTTCGCCGTGGCCAAGGCCGCGCCCGCCGGGGCCGGCGGGACGGTCACGTTCGCGCGCAGCGGGCGCGCCGTCGCGGCCGACGCGGCGACGTCGCTGATGGATGCCGGTGAAGGCGCCGGCGTGCAGATGCCCTTCGGCTGCCGAATGGGCATCTGCCAGTCCTGCGTGGTAAGCCTGGTGGACGGGCACGTCCGCGATCTGCGAACCGGCGCCGAACACGAGCCCGGAACCCGGATTCAGACCTGTGTGTCGGCCGCGTCCGGCGATTGCACGCTCGACATCTAAAGGCTACTCACAGGTAACCTACGTATTCGTAGGTTACGATAGCGTAGGTATTGCACCGACGAGACGACCGCAGGGAGATGACGACGAGTGGCAATCACAGACGTCGACGTATTCGCCCATCTGACGGACGCTGACATCGAAAACCTGGCCGTTGAGCTGGACGCCATCCGCCAGGACATCGAGGACTCTCGAGGGGCGCGCGACGCTCGCTACATCCGCCGCACCATCGCGGCGCAGCGCGCACTGGAGGTGGCCGGCCGCGTGATCCTGGCTGCCAGCTCGCGCCGTTCGGCCTGGTGGGCCGGCACCGTCACGCTGGGCGTGGCCAAGATCATCGAGAACATGGAGATCGGCCACAACGTCATGCACGGCCAGTGGGACTGGATGAACGACCCGGAGATCCACTCCTCGACGTGGGAGTGGGACATGAGCGGGTCGTCGAAGCACTGGCGCTACACCCACAACTTCGTGCATCACAAGTACACCAACATCCTCGGGATGGACGACGACGTCGGCTACGGCCTGCTGCGCGTCACCCGGGATCAGCGCTGGAAGCGCTTCAACATCTTCAACCTCGTGTACAACACCATGCTCGCGCTGCTCTTCGAGTGGGGCGTAGGCCTGCAGCACGTGGAGCTCGGCAAGATCGTCAAGAAGCGGATGGACAACGACGACGCCCGCCAACGGATCGACGAGTTCCTGGCCAAGGCCGGTCGCCAGGTGGTCAAGGACTACGTTGCGTTCCCGGCACTGACCGCGCTGTCGCCCGGCGCGACCTATCGCTCCACAGTGAAGGCCAACGCGGTCGCCAACATCATTCGCAACGTGTGGGCCAACGCCGTGATCTTCTGCGGCCACTTCCCGGACGGCGCAGAGAAATTCACCAAGACCGACATGATCGGCGAGACCAAGGGCCAGTGGTACCTGCGCCAGATGCTGGGCAGCGCCAACTTCGAGGCCGGCCCGGCGCTGCGGTTCATGAGCGGCAACCTGTGCCACCAGATCGAGCACCACCTGTACCCCGACCTGCCGAGCAACCGGCTGCACCAGATCTCGGTGCGGGTGCGCGCGCTGTGCGACAAGTACGACTTGCCTTACACCACGGGCTCTTTCCTGGTCCAGTACGGCAAGACGTGGCGCACGCTGGCCAAGCTGTCGCTGCCGAACAAGTACCTGCGCGACGACGCCGACAACGCGCCGGAGACGCGCAGCGAGCGGATGTTCGCCGAGTTGGAGCCCGGGTTCGCCGGCACCGATCCGGCGACCGGACGCCGGCGCGGCCTGAAGACGGCCATCGCCACGGTGCGGGATTGGCGGCGCGCCAAGAAGCAGGCGAAGCAGGGGTATCGCGACGGCCTAGCCGCCTGACGTTCCTACCCGCGCGCCGAGCGTGAAGTGGTGGTGAAGTTTCTGGCCTTAGCTTCAAGGGGTCGATGCAACACGTCTAATTAGGAGTGTTGCTATGGGCCCTCGCGCGTTGAAGTCTGTCG
>NZ_LZSE01000128.1 GCF_001665295.1 Mycobacterium sp. 1554424.7
ATTTTATGTACACTATAGAATATATATCTGGTGTACTTTGATATTTTATGTACAGAATAAAATATATATTTGATGTACTTTCATATTTTATGTACAGTATATAATACATGCTTTGGGTACTTTGATATTTTTTGTACAGTATAGAATATATACCTTGGGTACTTTGATATTTTATGTACAGTATATAATATATAGTTTGTGAACTTTGATATTTCATGTAGAGTATATAATATATATTTGGGGTACTTTGATATTTTATGTACAGTATATAATCTATATTTGATGTACTTTCATATTTTATGTACCTAATATAATATATATTTGATGTAATTTCATATTTTATGTACAGTATATAATGTATAGTTTGGGTACTTTGATATTTTATGTACACTATAGAATATATATCTGGTGTACTTTGATATTTTATGTACAGAATAAAATATATATTTGATGTACTTTCATATTTTATGTACAGTATATAATACATATTATTTAAACATATATAAGAAATTGAGGGAAATGCTATGAATAAGATTTCTAAACTGTTAACGATTATCATATTATCTGCAACTTTGTCGATCGCTTCAATTTCATATGCAGATAGAGTTATAGTACATGATGGTACTTGGGATTATGGTTATGGATGGAATAATGCATATTCTCACTATAAGCATGACCATAAAAATCATGGTGCAAAGGTTGTGAATGCAAATAATGGAATTAAAAATTTTAGAAATGCTGGCCCTGGTGTTTGGGCTAAAGCATCTATAGGGACTCTTTGGGATCCAGCAACATTTTACTATAATCCTTCCGGTTTTTACTCAAATTAACGATTTTATTTGTTCTACAATATGTATTTGGTATTCATAAGTTAGAATATCATGAATTTCATAGATAAGTAAGAGGAGGAGCACCCCTCCTCTTTTAAAAATTTTGTCGAATACATTAGGGTTGAGCTTTTTAAAAGCGAGGTACAGGATGTATAGTAAGTTTAAAAAAATTTTATTAATTATTTCCTTTCTTTTGATTTGTTTAATTGGATTGTTATTCATCAATACAAATGAAAACGAGATTTTTGCTGGTTTTAGAAATGTAATAGTTGTTGAAAAATCTCCTGTCGATTTTTCTGATAAAATTAATGAATTTGTAGCTAAAAACGATATTGTTCTAGCAAGAAGAATTGTTGCTCCTGTCGATGAGTCTAACAAACAAATACAAAATACATATGTTCCAATTGGAGCCAAAAATTTACCTAAAGAGCTAAAGCAGCAAACGGATAATGAATTAATAGAAAATAGTTCATACAATACAGTTTATGTTGTTGTGAGTGGTTCTATGAATGCGGAGCAAGTAGCTGAAGGATTATTGCAGCTTAATGCCACTGTTAGAGTTTTGCCAACTAATTATGAGACTGCTCTATTTCGATTACTCATTTAAATAGATGAAAATTCAATTGTTGAAATTCCTATCATAGAAGTCTTTGGAATGTATCACTCCTGGATCTATACCTTCTACTTTATTAAAGAGATATAGGTAATTAAAATCAATTACGATCAATAAAAATAAATTACGATAAAATCGAAACAATTAAGAAAAATAATTCAAGCCCTGTACGCCATTTTTTGCACGGCGCTCTGTCATCCATGCCTTTAGCCGTGCGGGATCATCGTTGAG
>NZ_LZSE01000129.1 GCF_001665295.1 Mycobacterium sp. 1554424.7
GACACATTGGGTGTGCAGCCGGTCGCCGTCTGCTGGGAGCTGTTCGGCGACGACAAGCCCTCCGGTGACACGATCAGCGCCGGCAAGCTGTCGTTCCCGGCCAGCGCCACACCCGGCTGGCAGGGCGCTGGTGGTGCTCCTGGTGATCGGGCTCAACAGCGGAAGCAAGCCCAACCGGGCGGGGCCCTCGACCAACCCGTCGATCCCCTCGTCCACCAGCGCCCCCTCGTCGTCGCCGAACAGCTCCCAGCAGACGGCGACCGGCTGCACACCCAATGTGTCCGGCGGCGACAAGCCCTCCGGTGACACGATCAGCGCCGGCAAGCTGTCGTTCCCGGCCAGCGCCACACCCGGCTGGCAGGGCTTTTCGGATGACCAGTCCCCCAACCTCATCGGCGCGGTGGGCGTGGGGGCGGAGGTGCCCGGGGCCAATCAGTGGATGATGCAGGCCGAGGTTGCCGTCACCAACTTCGTCTCCAGCATGGACGTCAGCGCGCAAGCGTCGAAGTTGATGGGCTGCGTGGCCAACGGCCCGGGCTACGCGAACGCCACGCCGACGCTGGGCCCGATGAAGACGTCGTCGATCACGGTCGACGGCGTCAAGGCCGCCCGGGTGGACGCCGACATCACGATCGCCGACCCCGCGCGCAACGTCAAGGGTGACTCGGTCGTGATCGTCGCGGTCGACACCAAGCCGGTGACCGTCTTCATGGGCGCGACGCCCATCGGCGACGCGGCGTCGGCGGGCATCATCAACAAAGTCGTTGGGGCGCTGAAGGTCAAGAAGTAGCCGGCGCCGACACGTGGGTGGCCTCGGAGCGCCCGCGTAGCACGGTGGAATAGCACTCGGCCCAGTGCGCGCACTCGGCATCGTCGGCCCGCTCTATCGCCGCCGCCGAGCACAGGATTCGCCGGTCGGCGGTCTTGGCGAGGTCGGCCAGCCGCGCGGCCTCGTTGACCGCGTCGCCGATTACCGTGTATTCATAGCGGTTTTCGGCCCCGACGTTGCCGGCGAACACCCGGCCCGCCGAGACGCCGATGCCGAAATCGACGACGGGCAGCCGGCGCAGCTGGCTGGCCAGCGCGCGCGCCGTCGCGAGCGCCGCCGACGCCGGTTGATCGGACCGCAACGGGGCGCCGAAGACGGCCAGTGCGGCGTCGCCGGCGAACTTGTTGATCAGGCCGTTGTGTTCGTCGACGGCGTCGACCACGATCCGGAAGAAGTCGTTGAGCACCTCGGCGACCTCTTGCGGGGGGCGGCTTTCCGCGAGTTGCGTTGACCCGACCAGGTCGATGAACAGGACCCCCGCCTCGACCACGTCGCCGGACATCGACGCACCCTCTTGAATGGCGCGCTGCGCGACGTCGATTCCGACATGGCGCCCGAACAGGTCCCGCAGCCGATCCCGCTCGGCGAGCCCGGCGACCATTCGGTTGAATCCCGTTTGCAGACGACCGATTTGGGATCGCTCGTAGGCGCCCACCTTTGTTTCCATGCGGCCGTGCTCGACCTCCGCCATCGCGTCGACGACCTCGCTGAGGGGATCGGAAATGGATCGCGACGTCAAAATCATGATCGGCAAACCGAGCAGCACCGCCGCCAGGGACACCACCAGCAAGGGTACGTCCAGCGATGCAGACTTCTGAATCAGCAACCCGTACGAGCGAAGAACGACCAAAGCCGCGATCACGCCGATCGGAAGCGCGCTGCACATGAACCACAGCAAGACCAGCCGCGCGAACACGCTCGGTACCACCATGCCCGGCTCGCGGCCGAGCGTGGCGGCGCCCATGATGGGGCGCAGGGTGCGTTGCGCGAACAGCATTCCCATGCCGGCGGCGGCCGGCGCCCCCAGCAGCACACCGAGCGAGATCGGCAGCATGCCCTCGGCACCCCCGGCGCGATTCACCAGCGCGAAGATCGCCCCGGCCGCGGTCCAGGCGAGCAAGAGGATCGCCGACTGGCGACCGGGAATCCGCATCGCCGCTTCCCGTTGCGCGTCGGTCGGTTCGTCCCCGGCGGCGTACCAACGCAGCGTGGGAGCCAGGTTCCAGACTGCGGCCACCACGACGCCGACGATGCTCACCGCGATCAGCGCCACTACCAGGAGGGTGTTCTTTTCGGCGATGTCGACGTTGGCCGCGACGGACGTGTGGCCCCGTAATGGGATCAGGATCGCGGCGGCATCGACGACGGCCACGACGTACGCGAGTGTGAGGTCGATCGCGTACTGGATCGCCAACCTGCGGGCGGACTTCCGCCGCCTTGCCGCTGGAGCCCGACGCCAGCCCGGCTTGATCACCCTATAAAGGTAGCGGTGAGCGGGCCCAAACCTTTCTATGCGCCGTTGTTCGGCCCGCCCGAGTTCTGGCCCGGGATGTCGGTGATCGGGAAGTTCGGCATCGGCTTGGGTGAAGATGTGTTGGGCAACGGCGGGATGTCGCCGGGCGGAATGTCGTGCAGCTGGTTGGCCGGCGGCCCGTTGTCGCGGCCGCCGTACGTGCTGCCGGGCGCCCGAGGCCCCAGCAATTCGCTGACCGTCACCAAGCGGTAGCCGTTGGCCTTGAGCACCGGGATGAACTGGTACACCAGGTCGACGGTGCTCGAGTAGGTGTCATGGAACAACACCACCGAGCCGGGCTTGATGTACGTCATCAGCATGTATCGCGTCGCGGCCGTGTTGGAATCGTTGATCCAGTCGAAAGGGATGACGTCCCAAAGGATTTCGGCCAGCCCGAACTTTCCCGCGGTCTGGCGAACAAGGTCGTTGGACAGCCCGCCGGCGGGACGCCACAGCGATGGGGACCGGCCCGTCGCGGCGGTGATCGCGTCGTTGCTGCGGGAGAACTGGCCCGCGATGTCCTCCGGTGGGATCGTGGTCATGTTGGGGTGTTCCCAGGTGTGGTTGCCGAACTCCATGCCGGCGTCGGCGACGCGCTTGGCGCCCGCTGGATTGGCGGCGACCTTGTTGCCGATCAGGAAGAACGTGGCCTTGGCGTCGGCGTCCTTCAGGATTTGCAGCAGCCGGTCGGTGTAGGGGCCCGGGCCGTCGTCGAACGTGAACGCGACGCACTTGACGACCGAGCAGCTGAGGTTGTCGGCCCGCGTCACGTGGCCAGTGAGGGAGCCGATCACCAGCACCGCGGCGGCCGCCACGACGCCGAGGACGGTGCGCCAGTAGCGCCAGGCCTGGCTGTCGGGTCGTTTCGGCACGTAGGAAGCCTACCCGGGGTCGGGCGCGCAGCCGCGCCGCTGACCGTGTAACCAGGGGTTTCGGTGGTGCATCAGGGCGGGATGTGCGCGGTTTTCCCGCCCTGTACGCACACCGAAAGCCAAGGATTCACCCTCAGTGCGGTCCGGCGATCTCCTCGAGCATCTCGGTGACCAGCGCGGCGATCGGCGAGCGCTCGCTGCGCAGCAGCGTGATGTGGGCGAACAGCGGGTGGCCTTTGAGCTTCTCGATCACCGCCGCGACCCCGTCGTGGCGGCCGACCCGCAGGTTGTCGCGCTGGGCGATGTCGTGGGTCAGCACCACCCGCGACCCGGTGCCCAGCCGGGACAGCACCGTCAGCAGCACGTTGCGCTCCAGCGACTGTGCCTCGTCGACGATCACGAACGAGTCGTGCAGCGAGCGGCCCCGGATGTGGGTCAGCGGCAGCACCTCGAGCATGCCCCGGGACAGCACCTCCTCGAGCACCGCGGGACTGGCCAGACCCTCGAGGGTGTCGAAGACGGCCTGCGCCCACGGGCCCATCTTTTCGCTCTCGCTGCCGGGCAGGTAGCCCAGCTCCTGGCCGCCCACCGCGTAGAGCGGACGGAACACCACCACCTTGCGGTGGGTGCGCCGTTCGAGCACCGCCTCGAGGCCCGCGCACAGCGCCAGCGCCGACTTGCCGGTGCCGGCCTTGCCGCCCAGCGACACGATGCCCACCGACTCGTCCAGCAGCAGGTCCAGCGCCACCCGCTGCTCGGCGGAACGCCCGCGCAGGCCGAACACCTCGCGGTCGCCGCGGACCAACTGGACGCGTTTTGCCGCGTTGACCCGCCCTAGTGCGTGAGAGCTGCCGCCCAACAACCGAATTCCGGTGTGGCAGGGCAGGTCTCTGGCTTCGACCAGATCGATCTCACCGTCGGCGTAGAGCGCGTCGATGTCGTCGGTGCCCGTCTCGATCTCCTGCATCCCCGACCAACCGGAGACGATGACGTCCTGCGCGTGGTACTCGTCGGCGGCCAGGCCTACCGCGGCGGCCTTCACCCGCAGTGGAATGTCCTTGCTTACCAACGTAACTCGCTTGCCCTCGGCGGCGAGATTGGCGGCACAGCTCAGGATCCGGGAGTCGTTGCTGTCGGTGCGAAACCCGGCGGGCAGCACCGACGGGTCGGTGTGATTCAGTTCGACGTGAAGCGTGCCGCCTTGTGTCCCAACGGAAATCGGCTGATCCAGCCGTCCGTGCTCGAGCCGAAGATCATCGAACAGGCGCAACGCCTGACGGGCGAACCAGCCCAGTTCGTGGTGGTGGCGTTTGGCCTCCAGCTCGCTGATCACCACCAGCGGCACCACCACCTCGTGTTCGGCGAACCGGCTGCACGCCCACGGGTCGGACAGCAACACGGAGGTGTCGAGCACATAGGTCCGGAGATCGGTCACGAAGCGCTCCTCGAGCGGGTAAGCCCGCGCGGACCCGCACAGGCATGTCGGCGGGAGCCGCAGCACCAGGACCGGGGCCGGTCCTGCCCTTCTCGTGACGGGAGGTGCCGCCCTGGCAGCAGATCTTGTCGCTGGCCATCGGGAACGACGCTACTCTCGTGGCCGCTTCGGCGCCGCGCAGGCGCGCCGAGACCGACACGGGGACACGGAAAACCGGCCGCGGGCCGCGGCCGGTTCGGTGACGTTCGGCTTAACTGATGACGAACTGCTGCAGCGCGGGTTCGCCCGCAACACCCCATTCGGTGATGCGGTCGGAGATCGCGCGGCGCAGATCCTGAGGGGTGAAAATGCCCGCGTCGGCGACGTGCTGCACCTTGTCGGCGTAGGAGTCGATGTCGGCTCCCACCGTCTGCAGGTCCGCCGCCCGCGCGGCGATGGCGGCGATCGTCTCGTCGCGGGTGTACTCAAGGCAGTGCGCGACGAGGCTGGCGAAGATCTCCTCGTGCCGCGTCTCATCCCGGGCGATGCGGTCGACGAGCCCGGCCAGGACGGGCTCCTCGATGCGGGCGGCCAGGTTGCGGCAGAAGACCGCTTGTGTGCGCTCGGTGAACGCCATGTAGACCAGCGTTTCGACCTGGGAGTAGGTGTCGGCGCGGTAGCCCTTCATCACGTACTCGACCCGGGCCTCCTCGTTGGCGGTCGGGTCGACCTCGCGGGTCACCACCAGGTATTCGCGCAGCGCGATGGCGTGCAGGTGCTCCTCGGCGGTCCACCGGCCCAGCCAGCGGCCCCACCACTCTTCGAGGATGAAGTGCTCGACGAGCTCGCGGTGGTGGCCGGCGAGGTTGTCCTTGAGCAGCAGCAGGATCTCGCAGGCGTCGGTGATGTCCCTGGGCAGCGTCGTCTGGGACGGATCCCAGTCGCGCCCGCCGAGGAAGGCGAAGTTCTCGCCCTGGTCGAAGGGCACGTAGTCGTGGGCGAACCAGAGGTCCTCGGTGTTGAGGTGGTGGTCCATGAGCCGCTCGACCACGGGCTCGAGTTCGAGGGTCAGCGCGTTAGGAACAGGTTTCTGTGCCATGCGGTTACTGTAACTCGTAGGTACAGGTTCGATGAAATTGCTGGTGCGTGTCGCCGCCGAATGGTGACTTTGGTCCCTGGCCCGCTCAGCGGTCGACGAGCGTCCAGTTCTCGAGGCCCTCGTAGAGCGGGAAGTCCCTGGCCAGACGGGTCACGCGTTGCCGCAGCGCGGAAACGTCTACGTCTTTGCCGGTGGTCCCGGCCGTTGCCAGCGCAGTGGCGATGATGTCCGCGACCTCGCTGAATTCGGCGTCCCCGAAACCGCGGGTCGCCAGCGCCGGCGTTCCCACCCGCAGGCCGGACGTGACCATCGGGGGCCGGGGGTCGTTCGGTACCGCGTTGCGGTTCACCGTGATGCCGATCTCGTGCAGCAGGTCCTCGGCGGCCTTGCCGTCCAGCGGCGAGTCGCGCAGGTCGACCAGCACCAGGTGCACGTCGGTGCCGCCGCTGACCACCGAGACGCCGGCCTTGGCGACGTCGGCCGCCAGCAACCGCTCGGCGATGATGCGCGCCCCGGACAGCGTGCGCTGCTGGCGGTCGGCGAACTCGGGGGTGGTGGCGATCTTGAGCGCGACCGCCTTGCCCGCGATGACGTGCATCAGCGGCCCGCCCTGCTGGCCGGGGAACACCGCGGAGTTGATGGCCTTGGCGTACTCCTGCTTGCCCAGGATCATGCCGGAACGGGCGCCGCCCAGCGTCTTGTGCACGGTCGTGGACACCACGTCCGCGTGCGGCACCGGCGTCGGGTGCAGGCCCACGGCGACCAGGCCGGCGAAGTGCGCCATGTCCACCCACAGCTTGGCGCCGACCTCGTCGGCGATCGACCGGAACGCGGCGAAGTCGAGGATCCGCGGGTAGGCCGACCAGCCGGCGATGATCACCTTGGGCCGGAACTCGAGCGCCTTGGCCCGCACCGCGTCCATGTCGACCAGGTGCGTCTTCGGGTCCACGCTGTAGAAGCCGGCCTCGTAGAGCTTGCCGGAGAAGTTCAGCTTCATCCCGTGGGTGAGGTGGCCGCCGTTGGCCAGGTCCATGCCGAGCAGGTGCTCCCCGGGCGACATCAGGGCGTGCAGCACGGCGGCGTTGGCCTGGGCGCCCGAATGCGGCTGGACGTTGGCGAACTCGGCGCCGAACAACGCCTTCGCCCGGTCGCGGGCGATGTTCTCCACGACGTCGACGTGCTCGCATCCGCCGTAGTAGCGCCGGCCGGGCAATCCCTCGGCGTACTTGTTGGTCAGGACGCTGCCCTGGGTCTGCAGCACCGAGCGGGGCACGAAGTTCTCGGAGGCGATCATCTCCAGGGTGTCGCGTTGCCGGTGCAGTTCCTTGTCCAGCAGCTCGGCGATGTCGGGGTCGACCTCGGCGAGCGGGGCCGACATCAGTGTGGAGGCGGTACGGGCGTCGGGTGCGGCAGTCACGGGCGCCAGTCTATCGAGCGCGGTTTTCGCCAGCCCAGCCGTCGGCCGCGCGCCCGCCCCTGCCACACTTGAGCACTATGCCGCGGCCTAGCGAGCCGAGCCCTTATGTGGAGTTCGACCGAAAACAATGGCGTGCGCTTCGCATGTCCACGCCGCTGGCCCTCACCGAAGAGGAACTGGTCGGCCTGCGGGGTCTCGGTGAGCAGATCGACCTGCTGGAGGTCGAAGAGGTTTACCTGCCGCTGGCCCGGCTGATCCACCTTCAGGTCGCCGCGCGCCAGCGGCTGTTCGCCGCCACCGCGGAATTCCTCGGGGAACCCCAACAGAATCCGGACCGGCCGGTGCCGTTCATCATCGGCGTGGCGGGAAGCGTGGCCGTCGGCAAGTCCACGACGGCCCGCGTGCTGCAGGCGCTGCTGGCCCGCTGGGATCACCACCCCCGGGTGGACCTGGTGACCACCGACGGCTTCCTGTACCCGAACGCCGAGCTGGACCGGCGAAACCTGATGCACCGCAAGGGTTTTCCGGAAAGCTACAACCGCAGGGCGCTGATGCGGTTCGTGACGTCGATCAAATCCGGATCCGACTACGCGTGCGCGCCCGTGTACTCGCACCTGAAGTACGACATCATCCCGGGGGCCAAGCACGTCGTCCGCCACCCCGACATCCTGATTTTGGAGGGCCTCAACGTCCTGCAGACAGGTCCGACACTGATGGTGTCGGACCTGTTCGACTTCTCGCTCTATGTGGACGCCCGCATCGAAGACATCGAGCAGTGGTACGTGTCGCGGTTCCTGTCGCTGCGCGGCACGGCGTTCGCCGACCCGGAGTCGCACTTCCACCACTACTCGGCGCTCAACGACACCAAGGCGGTTGCCGCCGCGCGCGAGATCTGGCGATCGATCAACCGGCCCAACCTGGTGGAGAACATCCTGCCGACCCGGCCCCGTGCCACCCTGGTGCTGCGCAAGGACGCCGACCACTCCATCAATCGGCTGCGCCTGCGCAAGCTGTAGCGCCGCCGGTGGGCGGGAGGGACGCGGGGCGGTGGGCGGGAGGGACTACGTCGCGAGGCGACGCACTCCCAGGTACTGCAGACCGGCAAAGGACGCGGTGTAGACGCCGGTGGCCAGCACCGCCGCCACCCCGGTCCCGGTCATGGGCACGGCTCCAGCGGCCACGATCGCGGCGAGCGTGAAGACGAGGTTGGCCACGATGATGCCGATCCCGACGCGGCGCAGGTCCGGCGCCGCGGCCAGGCTGAACACGGCCAGGCCGGCGAGCACGAAGAACGCGCCCACCGCGTATTCCTGGCCCGACGTGAGCCCGGTCAGCGAGGAGATCGGGTCGGCGAAGAAGGCGACGGCCAAGCCGCATAGGCCCGTCAACGTGGCGTCGGCGCGCATGGCGAAACGCAGCAGTGAGTCGGTCGAGTCGTACAGGGGTCGGGTTGGAATACCGGGAACGGCGGTCATGCGGTTACTCCTAGCGATGGCGGAGGGGATCGAACTGGTTTGAGCGTGCCGCTAGAGCACTGCCAGATCGACGCGTGGCGCTGCCAACTGCTGCCACGGTTACAACGACCAAGCGGTTGGTCGGGCTATTCCCGCCAAGGGGCAATTAGTTCCACACGTGTCGCAAATCGTGGGCCGGTGGCCTGATCGGGTGTCCCCGGCGCCACGACACGTGCGCGGCTGCGAAGACACGCCGACGACGGTCGCAGTGGCTTACGACTCGCGAGCGGCGGGCCCCGCGCTAGTCGCTGGGGACCGGCACCCGCCCGCGCAGATCGGCGGCGATGAGCCGGGCGGCGGCGTTTTGCCAGTTGTGCAGCGAACGCTGCGGCACCTCGGTGACCAGCCACTGCCAGGCCTGCCGGGCGGTGGGGTCCAGGCCGGCCGCGGTGGCGTTCTGCGCGTACGCGCGCACCCCGGCGACGTACGGGAAGTACAGCGAGTTGTAGTAGCGCCACTCCTCGGTGGTTCCGAAATCGCCCGCGTCGCGCGGCTTGAGCCGGGCGATGCAGTCGGCGAGAACGGCCTTGAGCTCGTTGGCCCGCTCCACCGGGTGATCGGGCGCGCGGCGCGCGGCCAGGCGCTCGTCGATCACCGGCAGCGCGGTCAGCGGGCTGGCGACGAGCTTGGTCAGGTCGGCGTAGTGCCCCAGCGCGCGGCGGGTCAGCCGGGCGAAGGTGTCGTCATCGATGTGCTGAAGATCCTTGCGGGGATCGGCCGAGCGCAGCGGCAGCGCCGCGCCGGTGTGCCGCAGCGCGGCCCGGTCGGCGCGCAGCGTGGGCGACCTGGAGAACGCCAGCCGGTCCAGCACGCCGGCCAGCGGATCGGCCAGCACCTGCACCGCGATCGCGATCGCGAGGGTGGTGAACAGCAGCACCGTGAGCACGGTCTGCGCGGTGGGTTCCCCGCGGGTCACGGCCAAGCCGATCAGCACCTGCCCGCCGAACAGAACCGCGACCGCCAGCGAACCCGCGAAGGAGCGCAGCATGTCGGCGCGCAGCGCCTGGCCCTCGTCGAAGGCGTCCCACAGCGCCACCGCCACGCCGAGCGTCAGGACGTCGCAACCCGTCGACGCCAGCGCCAGCCAGCTCGGCACGATGCCCAGCGGGATGATCAGGATGGCGTTGGCCAGCGCGAAGAACAGGGTGGCGACCACGACGACGCCGACGACCGAGGTGGGTTGGGCGGGCCGCCGAACCGCGACGACCATCGCCCCCAACGTGGACGTCGAGATCACCGCCATCATCAGCAGGTGCCCCGGCCGCAGCGGCCCTTCGACGCTGCCGGCCAGCGCCGCGCCGAGCAGGATGAGCGCGCCGACGCCGCCGACGAGCAGAATCTCACCGGTGCGCGCCCGCCAGCGGTCACCCGGCCGGGACAGCTCGACGAGCACCGCGAACCACGCCACGCTGGGCACGGCGGCCAGATAGATCTCGAGCCGACTGAGCAGGGCGAGGTGCCCGGCGCCGGCCGTGCGGATCGCGTCCAGCGCCACCACTAGCGCGAAGCCGCACAGCCCGATCGCCGCCAGCGCCAGCACCGGCTTACGCGGGTCGCGGGCCAGCAGATACAACCCCAGCCACCCGCTCAGCGTGAACACCACCGCCGACAGCGCAGCCATGTTTCTAGTTTGGCACGGGGTCTAATGCGTGCCGACCCGCTGCGCCCGGCTTCGCCGCGCTTGCGATCGGCACGGGGTCTAATGCGTGCCGACCCGCTGCGCCCGGCTTCGCCGCGCTTGCGATCGGCACGGGTCACTTCCCGTATCTCCGATGCCGCTGACTGTAGTCACGCAGCGCGCGCAGGAAATCGACGCGGCGGAACGCGGGCCAGTGAGCCTCGGTGAACCACATCTCCGAATAGGCGCTCTGCCACAGCAAGAACCCCGACAGCCGTTGCTCCCCCGAGGTGCGGATTACCAGGTCGGGGTCGGGTTGCCCAGAGGTGTAAAGGTTTTCGGAGATCCCGTCGACGGTCACCGCGTCGATCAGTTCGTCGGCGGTGGCACCGTTGGCGAGTTCCTTGTTCAACAGCGCCCGCACCGCGTCGACGATCTCCCGGCGGCCGCCGTAGCCGACGGCGACGTTGACGTGGAACGGCGCGACAGCCGGCGTCGACTCCACCGCGTCGCGCACCCGGCGGGCCTGCTCCTCGCCGATCAGCCCCAGGTCCCCAACTGTGCGCACGCTCCAGCGATTGGCCGGCGCGCAGATCTCCTCGACCACGTCGGTGATGATCTCGATGAGGCCTGCCAGCTCGTCGGCATCGCGTTGCAGGTTCTCCGTGGAGAGCAGGTACACCGTCGTCATCTCGATGCCGGCCTCCTGGCACCAGCGCAGCATTTCGGCGATCTTGGCCGCCCCCATCCGGTAGCCGTAGCTGACGTCGTCGTAACCGGCGTTGCGCGCCCAGCGCCGGTTCCCGTCGCACAGCACCGCGATGTGGCGGGGAAGCTCGGATTTCGAGGCCGCCAGACCCTGCCTCAGCCGCAGCTCGTAGACGCGGTACAACGGCTCCTTGAGCCGTTGCGGGATGACTTCCACGAAGTTCCACCCTACTGTGAGCGAGACCAAATTCCGGCCCGGATTTGCGCGAGCCCACCGCACGTCCAACACCGGGTCGGGATCATTCGCCGCTACTGTTGGTTCTAACGGCCGCAAGTCGAGGCATCAGGAGACATGAGCAGCAAGATCAGCACGCCCACCAACCCGGAGCCCGAGGCGATAGCGCCCGGCAATCCCGTCGAACAGCTCGTCGAGGGGGCCGTCGAGGCCGTCTCCAAGCCCCGTCTGCGCGGCTGGATCCACTTCTACTCGGCGTGGTTGGCGATCGTCTGCGGCGCGAGCCTGGTGTCGGTGTCGTGGGCGGTGGCATCCACCCGCGCCGGGTTGACCACGTTCGCCTACGCCCTGGCCACCGTGGCGATGTTCGCGGTCAGCGCCACCTACCACCGCGTCAACTGGAAATCCGCCAAGAGCCGCAACCTGATGAAGCGGCTCGACCATTCGATGATCTTCCTGTTCATCGCCGGCAGCTACACGCCGTTCGCGATGCTGGCGATGCCGCCCGCCGACGGGCGAACCGTGTTGTGGATCGTGTGGGGCGGCGCGCTGGCGGGCATCGTGCTGAAGGTGTGCTGGCCGACCGCGCCGCGCTGGGTCGGCGTGCCGCTGTACCTGCTGCTGGGTTGGGTGGCGGTCTGGTACGCGCCGACGATCATCCACGTCGCCGGGGTGGCCGCGATGGTCCTGCTCGCCGTCGGCGGCGCTTTCTACAGCATCGGCGGGCTGCTCTACGGGCTGCGCTGGCCGGACCCGTGGCCGAAGACGTTCGGCTATCACGAGTTCTTCCACGCCTTCACGGCGATCGCGGCGATCCTGCACTACATCGCGATGTGGTTCGCCGTCTTCTACGTCGGCAACCCCGCCTAGAGCTGTTTCACGTCGTCCGCCGACCAGTAGGCCTTCATCGCGGTGACCTTGCCGCGGTCGTCGAACACCATCACGTCGATCGGCTCGATCACCATCCGGTGCTCCCCCGCGGTCACGGTGATGCGGAACTGGAACGCCGCCTCGTTGCCGGCCACCCGCAGCGACACCAGCTCGCATTCGCGCTGCACGTCGCCGACCGCGGAGTAGAAGCCGTGGATCGCCTGGCGGCCGATGTGCACCTCGCCCCCGACCGGGTCCTCGACGGTCGCGTCGTCGGCGTACAGCTCCACGAGGTCGTCGGCGCTGCCCTTGGCGACCAGCTCGATGTAGCGGTTGACGGTGTCCGTGATCGCTTGGACCCGGTCCGAGGCGTTTGGCATGGCACGCAGGGTAGCCTCCGGGCTACCGTCCCCAAACATCCAGGGCCGCGGCCAGTTCGGCCGCCCCGGTCACCGGCAGGTCGCAGAGCCGGCCGCGACACACGTAGGCGGCGTCGGTGCCGCCGACCCGGTCCCGCCCGGCCAGCAGCGCCGACGAATCGGGCTCGCCGCCCACCACGATCGCCCCGCCGGGCGCCAGCCGGCGCGCCTCGGCCAGCAGCGGGGACCGCGTGGGATCGCAGGCGACGGCGATCTGTAGCGGCCCGCGAACCGCGGCTTCGGCGACGGCCAGCCAATGCCCGGCCGACCGCGGCGCCCGCTCCAGCAGCACCGAGTGCGCGGCCAGGGCGTCGCCCGCCGCCCGCAGGTACCGTTCCGCGCGCTCGCCGTCGACGAGATGCGCCGCGGTCAGCAACGCTTCGGTGATCGACGACGCGCCCGACGGCGTGGCGCCGTCCAGCGGGTCGGCGGGCCGCAACACCAACTGCTCGGCGTCGTCGGCGGTGTCGAACCAGCGGCCGGGCCGCTGCGGGTCGGCGAAGTGGCGCAGCGCGGTGTCCAGCAGCCCGGTCGCCGCCGTCAGCCACGACTGTTCGGCGGTCAGCTGGTACAGCGCGAGCAGGCCGGTGGCCAGCATCGCGTGATCCTCCAGGATGCCGGGACTGTCGCCGACCACGCCGCCCAGGCTGGCGCGCCGCAGCCGGCCGTCGACGATATGCAAGCCCAGCAGCGAAAGCGCGCAACGCCTTGCCGCAGATGCCAATTCGGGTTGGCCCAATGCCACACTGGCCTCGGCCAGCGCGGTGATCGCCAGCCCGTTCCACGACGTGACGACCTTGTCGTCCCGTCCGGGCTGCGCCCGGGTGAGCCGCGCGTCCAGCAGCGCGGTTCGGACGCGTTCGGCCCGTTGCGGGTCGTCCGGGTCGGCGGGCAACTGCAGCACCGAGCTGCCGTGTTCGAAGGTGCCGGTGGCGGTGACCGCGAAAACGTCTGCGGCCCAACGCCCGTCGTCGGCGCCGAGCACCTCGGTCACCTGCGCCGGCGTCCAGACGTAGGTCGAGCCCTCGCGGCCGTCGGCGTCGGCGTCCAGCGACGACGTGAACATGTCGGCCTCGGCGAGCTCGTCGAGCAGGAACCCCGCGGTCTGGGCGGCGACCCGGCGGGCCAACGGATCCCCGGTGCGCCGCGCCCAATGCGCGTACACGCGCAGCAGCAGCGCGTTGTCGTAGAGCATCTTCTCGAAATGCGGTACCACCCAAGCGTTGTCGACGCTGTACCGGGCGAAGCCGCCGGCGAGTTGGTCGTAGATGCCGCCGCGGGCCATCGCGTTGCCGGTGCGCGCGACCGCCTCCAGCGCCGCCGCCGACCCGGTGCGCTCGTGGTGGCGCAGCAGCGCCTCGAGAATCGCCGACGGCGGGAACTTGGGTGCGCCGCCGAACCCGCCGTGCACCGCGTCCTGGTCACCGAGCACGGAGGCGACGGCGTGGTCGCACAGCTGCGGCGCCACGTCCGGGCCCCCACCGGGCAGCCCGCCCGCCATGTTCCGCAACTCGCCGGCGATGTGGTCGGAAGCCTCCTCCACCTCCCCGCGGCGGTCCCGCCACGTCGCGGACACGGCCGAAAGGAGTTGCAGGAAGCCGTCTTTCGGGTAGTAGGTGCCGCAGAAGAACGGCCGGCCGTCGGGTGTCAGGAAACACGTCATCGGCCAGCCGCCGTGCCCGGTGAGCGCCACCGTCGCGTTCATGTACACCGCGTCGATGTCGGGGCGCTCCTCGCGGTCGACCTTGATGCAGACGAATCCCGCGTTCATCGCGGCGGCCACCTCGTCGTCTTCGAACGATTCGTGGGCCATGACGTGACACCAGTGGCAGGCGGCGTAGCCGATGGACAGCAGGATCGGCACGTCGCGCGCCGCCGCCTGCGCCAGTGCCTGCGGCGTCCACTGCTGCCAATGCACCGGGTTGTCGGCGTGCTGGCGCAGATACGGGCTGGTGGCCAGACCGAGGGTGTTCGTCGCGGCCGAGTCAGCCGGGCTCATCGCCGTGTCTCGGTTGGTCAGGGTTTTCGCCAACCGTGTCGGTGCCCTCGTCGGCGGCCTGATCGGGCTCGGGGTGCTCCGGGTCGAACGTCTTCGGGACCTTTTTCAGCTGCCGGTTCATCGATCGCAGCAGGAACAGGGTCGCGACCAGCAGCAGCACGACAACCAGCAGCCCGACCGGGCTGGCCTTGCCAAAGTCGGGCCCGTGGTTGTGGGGGGCGTCGGCGATCACCCAGAGCAGATGGTGGGTCACCCGTCGTCCTCGATCCCCGCGAACAGGTCGTCCTCGGGCAGCTTGACCGGCACGCGGGAGCGGGCCAACTCGAATTCCTCCGTCGGCCAGAGCCGCTGCTGCCATTCGATGGGAGCGGCGAAGAATTCGGCGTTCGGGTCGATCTGGGTGGCGTGCGCGCGCAGGGCGTCGTCGCGCTGGCTGAAGTACGCCGAGCACTCGACCCGTGTCGTCACCCGGGACTCGAACGGGTCGTGCTCGGGATCCCAGTGCTTGAGCCACTTTTGGAAGGGCCCCTCCTGGCCGCGCTTGACGAATTCGTCGTGCAGCAGCTGCATCCGCGCCCGCAGGAAGCCGTGGTTGTAGTAGAGCTTGGACACCGTCCACGGTTCGCCGGCGTCCGGGAAGCGGGCGTAGTCGCCGGCGGCCTCGAAGGCGCCGACCGAAACCTGGTGGCAGCGAATGTGGTCGGGGTGCGGGTAGCCGCCGTTCTCGTCGTAGGTGGTCATCACGTGGGGCCGGAACTCGCGGACCACGCGCACCAGCGCCCCGACGGACTCCTCGAGCGGCACCAGCGCGAAGCAGCCCTCGGGCAGGGGCGGCGGCGGATCGCCCTGGGGTAGGCCAGAGTCGACGAAACCGAGCCACGTGTGCTCCACGCCGAGGATCTCCGCCGCCTTCGCCATCTCGTCGCGGCGGATTTCCGCCATGTGCTCCAGCACGTCCGGCAGGTCCATCGCCGGGTTGAGAATCTCGCCGCGCTCGCCGCCGGTCAGCGTCACCACCAACACCCGGTGACCCTCGTCGGCGTAGCGGGCAAGGGTGGCCGCACCTTTGCTCGACTCGTCGTCCGGGTGGGCGTGCACCGCCATCAACCGCAGTTCGCTCACGTGCCCCCTCTACTTGTCCGAGTCGGTTCGCCGGTCGCCCCTGATGGGCTAGAAGTGCTAGAAGCGACCTTATAATTCCAGTTCCGATCGTTGCATCCTGTCGGCCGGCGGCCGGCAGCCCACCGTCCAGGCATACCCAGGCATGACCGAAACTCCCCTTCCGCGCCCCGAGGCCCGCTACGGGCGGGCGCGACTGTCGCGCGTATCCCGGCGCCGCGTGGCCATCGGGTTGGCCGTCCTGGCCGTTGCCGCCGGCGTCGTCGTCGCGGTCGTCGGCTACCAGCGGCTCGGGACCAGTGACGTCTCGGGCTCGCTGGCCGGCTACCAGGTGATCGACAACGAGACGGCGTCGGTAACGATCAGCGTGACGCGATCCGACCCGTCGCGCCCGGTCGACTGCATCGTGCGGGTCCGGGCCAAGGACGGCGGCGAGACCGGCAGGCGCGAAGTGCTGGTGCCGCCGTCCGACCAGGCCACCGTGCAGGTGACCACCACAGTGAAATCCGTCCGGCCGCCGGTGATGGCCGACATCTACGGTTGCGGCACCGACGTGCCCGGCTACCTGCGCCCGGCCTGACCGTCGACAAAGACGAACGGCGAATATTGGGTCATCATCTGTTTGCGCGGTGGTAACATGGATGAATGCACGGTTCCCCCAGGGACCGTGTATTGCTGCATTAGAGGCCGTCGGAAGAAACGGAGCGGCGGTAGGCGGGGCGGGACCCGAATACCCCCGGCAGCGGGGTGCAAAAACTTTACGCGGATACGCGAAACGAGAAAGAAATACGAGGAGCACGACGAGATGACGGATACTCAGGTGACCTGGTTGACCCAGGAGTCACATGACCGACTCAAGGCCGAGCTCGACCAGTTGATCGCGAATCGTCCGATCATCGCCGCGGAGATCAACGACCGCCGCGAGGAGGGCGACCTCCGTGAGAACGGCGGCTACCACGCCGCCCGCGAAGAGCAAGGCCAGCAGGAGGCCCGCATCCGCCAATTGCAGGACCTGCTCAACAACGCCAAGGTCGGCGAGGCGCCCAAGCAGTCCGGCGTCGCGCTGCCCGGCTCGGTGGTCAAGGTCTACTACAACGGCGACAAGTCCGACAGCGAGACGTTTTTGATCGCCACCCGCCAGGAGGGCGTCAACGACGGCAAGCTCGAGGTGTACTCGCCGAACTCACCGCTGGGCGGCGCCCTGATCGACGCCAAGGTCGGCGAGACCCGCAGCTACCAGGTGCCCAACGGCAACACCGTCGAGGTCACCCTGGTCAGCGCGGAGCCGTACCACTCCTGATCTGCGGCGAGCAGTCGCAAAAGCCCCTCACGCGCGGCGTGTCGGGGGTCTTTTGCGTCTGCTCGCGGTACTAGCTGTTCGCCCTATTAAGCCAGCGCCTGTTCGAGGTCGGCCAGCAGGTCGGCCTCGTCCTCGATGCCGACCGAAAGCCGCACCAGGTCGTCGGGCACTTCCAGTTGCGAACCGGCCGTCGACGCGTGCGTCATGGCGCTGGGCAGCTCGATCAGCGACTCGACGCCACCCAGCGACTCGGCCAAGATGAACACCTCGGTCCGGGCGCACAATTGCTCGGCGGCGCGACGGCCCCCGCGCATGCGCACCGAGACCATGCCGCCGAAGTCGCGCATCTGCCGTGCGGCGATTTCGTGGCCGGGGTGACCGGGCAGGCCCGGATACAACACCGCGCTCATCGCGGGATGCCCGGCCAGGAATTCCGCGACCGCGCAAGCGTTTTCGCTGTGCCGCTGCATCCGCAGCACCAGCGTCTTCAGGCCGCGCATCGTCAGGTAGGCGTCGAAGGGGCCGGGCACCGCGCCGGCGCCGTTCTGCAGGAAGGCGAACGCGCCGTCCAACTCCGGGTCGTTGGTGATCAGCGCGCCGCCCACCACGTCGGAGTGCCCGCCGATGTACTTGGTGGTCGAGTGCAGCACCACGTCGGCGCCCAGCGTCAGCGGCTGCTGCAGCGCCGGGGACGCGAAGGTGTTGTCCACCAACACCTTTGCGCGGGCTCCGTTACCGAGTTCCGCGATCGCGGCGATGTCGGCGATGGTCAGCAGCGGGTTGGTCGGCGTTTCCACCCACACCAGCCGGGTCCGCGGCGTGATCGCGGCGGCGACCGCGTCCAGGTCGGACAGCGCCACCGGCGTGTACTCGACGTTCCACTTGGTGAACACCTTGTCGATCAGCCGGAAGGTGCCGCCGTAGGCGTCGTTGGGGATGACGACGTGGTCGCCGGGCCGCAGCATGGCGCGCAGGGCGCAGTCGGTGGCGGCCATCCCGGAGCCGAACGCCCGCGCGAAGGCGCCCTCCTCGACGGCCGCCAGCGAGGCCTCGAGCGCGGCCCGCGTCGGGTTGCCCGTGCGCGCGTACTCGAATCCGGCGCGCAGGCCGCCGACGCCGTCCTGGGCGAACGTGCTGCTGGCGTAGACCGGGGCGTTCACCGCCCCGGTCGCCGGGTCCGGGCGGTAGCCGGCGTGGATGGCTTTGGTGGCCAACCCCTTGAATGCGTGTTCCTCGGTCATCGACGCTCAGCCTAATGACAGCCTCCGGCGGGCATGAAAATCGGTGGCGCGGGTACTCGCCGTCGTCCCCACGCGATAACCAGCCAGGGAGACTGCCCTGCCCGTCAACAGCGCCACTCCGACGGAACTGTCCCTTTTCGATCGCTGGGCGACCTATACGGGCGAATGGGTTTCCAGGCCTTCGTTTTTCGTGACCTGCGTGCTGGTCGTGGTCGCGTGGATCCCCACCATTTGGCTGCTGCCCACGGTCGATACCTGGCAACTGGTCATCAACACCGTCACCAACATCATCACGTTTCTGCTCGTCGCGTTGCTGCAGAACACCCAGTCACGCAGCAATCGCGCCGTGCGGCACAAGCTCGACGCGATCGCCGACGCGCTGGGTTGCCTGACGGGCGAACTGGACGATGAGCGTTCGAAACGACGGATCGGCTCAGCCTGATCCGGAAGCCGCTCAGGCCTCTTCGATCGGCAGGCACACCGTCGTCATGATCTTGTCCGCCAACGTTTGCCGCTTGGCGTCCCACAGCGGGAACAGGTAGCCGAGGCCGCAGATGAGGGAGTCGACGAAGTGCGCGATCTGGCGCACCACCGACATCGCGAAGCCGAGCGGCTGGCCGGTGACCTCGCTGACCACCTTGAACTTCATCACCGACTTGCCGATGCTCGAGCCCGTGATGCCCTGGCGGTAGCCGTAGTTCCAGACCAGGTAGCCCACCGCGGCCAGCCACGCCAACCAGAACGCGAGCGTGCCGATGCCGCTGGGCTGGTTGACGCAGTACTGGTTGACGCTGTACTGCGTGATGTCGCTGACGCACGACTGTTGGGTGGTGAGGGCCTGGATGACCGCGCCGATACCGATCAGCAAGCCGGCCGGGATGTTGTCGATGAGGTACGCCAGCACCCGGGTGACCCACGGGGTGTAGGACTCCGTCGGCAGGGCGCGGATCGCCGGCCCGGGCGGGGGTGGCGCGTACCCGCCCGACGACGGCGGCGGCGGCGGGTAGGAACCGCCGGGCGGCGGCGGAGGGGGTTCTTGGCCACCGGCCCCTGGGGGTGGCGGGAACGACTCGCCGGGCGACGGTTGATCGGACATGGGCAACCCTCCACTGCGTTAGCTGAACCAGGCCGAATCACAGTACCTGCCGGGCCCCGCGAAGCGGTATAAGCGAGATTTGCGGCGCCCCGCTAACGCCGGGCCGTCGCTCCGCGGGGCGGCTCCGACAGGAAGCCCAACAGGTCGTACCGGGTGATCACGCCGACCGGTTTGCCCTTCTCCACCACCATCAGCGCGTCCCAGTCGCGCAGCGCCTTGCCGGCGGCGCTGACCAGCTCGCCGGCGCCGATCATCGGCAGTGGCGGGCTCATGTGCAGCGCGACGGCGTCGGCCAGCTTGGCCCGGCCCTCGAAGACGGCCGACAGTAGCTCGCGTTCGGACACGCTGCCGGCGACCTCCCCCGCCATCACCGGCGGCTCGGCGCCGACCACGGGCATCTGCGAAACGCCGTACTCGCGCAGAATGCCGATGGCGTCGCGCACCGTCTCGGACGGATGGGTGTGCACCAGGTCGGGCAACTCACCGGATTTGCGGCGCAGCACATCGCCGACGCTGAACTCCTCGGTCGACCCGTCGAGGCGCCCGCGCAGGAACCCGTACGACGACATCCAGGCGTCGTTGAAGATCTTCGCCATGTAGCCGCGCCCGCCGTCGGGCAGCAGGACCACGACCAGCGCGTCGGGTCCGGCCTGCTCGGCAACCTTGAGTGCGGCGACCACCGCCATCCCGCACGACCCGCCGACCAGCATCGCCTCCTCGCGGGCCAGCCGCCGCGTCATATTGAACGAGTCGGAGTCCGAAACCGCAATGATCTCGTCGGGCACCGTGCGGTCGTAGGCTTCCGGCCAGAAGTCCTCGCCGACGCCCTCGACAAGATAGGGCCGACCGCTGCCGCCCGAGTACACCGAGCCTTCCGGGTCGGCGCCGATGACCTTGACCCGGCCACCGGACACCTCCTTGAGGTAGCGGCCGGCGCCGGTGATCGTCCCGCCGGTGCCGATGCCGGCGACGAAATGGGTGATCTTGCCGTCGGTGTCGGCCCAGATCTCCGGCCCGGTCGTCGCGTAGTGGCTGGCCGGACCCTCCGGGTTGGCGTACTGGTCGGGCTTCCAGGCCCCTTCGATTTCGCGGGTCAGCCTGTCCGAGACGCTGTAGTAGCTGTCCGGGTGATCCGGCGGCACCGCCGTCGGGCACACGACCACCTCCGCGCCGTACGCGAGCAGCACGTTGCGTTTGTCCTCGCCGACCTTGTCGGGGCAGACGAACACGCACTTGTACCCGCGCCGCTGAGCGACCAGGGCGAGGCCGACACCGGTGTTGCCCGACGTGGGTTCGACGATGGTGCCGCCGGGCTTGAGCTGCCCGCTGGCCTCGGCCGCGTCGATCATCCGCACCGCGATCCGGTCTTTCGAGCTGCCACCGGGGTTGAGGTATTCGACCTTGGCCGCCACCGTGCCCGCCCCGTCCGGGATGACGGAGTTCAGCCGAACGAGCGGCGTTCCACCGATGAGGTCACTGATGTGCTGCGCGATCCGCATGTGTTCATCGTCTCAGGCGGTCTGGCGCGGCGCACACGCGCTAGCCGGTGGCCTCGCGGATGTAGTCGCCGATTTGGCGCAGCGAACGGACCGCCTCGGGCACCAGCGGCGCGGCCAGTTGGAAGTCGTGGATCTGACCGGGCCACACCCGCACCTCGGCCGGCACGCCGACCGCCGCCAACCGCGACGCCGCCAGCTGCGCGTCGTGCAGCAACACCTCGGATCCGGAAACGTGGATGAGCGTCCGTGGCAGGCCGGGCTTGATGTGCTCCAAGGGCTCGTAGATCTCTTCAGGTTTGCCGTCGACGACGTTCTTTTCGGCCGCGGTAGCAACCAACTCGGCGAGCGCGTCGAAGGCGTTCGCGGGGAACATCGCGTCGCTCTTGATGTTGGGGTGTGCCTGCTTGCATTCCTTTGCTAGCTGCAGCAGTGGCGAGATCGCGACCAGCGCCGCCGGCATGTCCGAATCGCCGTGCGCTTCCTCCTGGAGGCGCTGCGCCAGCGCCAGCGCGAGGTACCCGCCCGCCGAGTCGCCGGCGAGCACGATCTGGTCCGGCGGGTAGCCGCGCTCGCGCAACCACTGGTAGGCGTCGTGGCAGTCGTCCAGGGCCATCCCGACCGAGTGCTTGGGCAACAGCCGGTAGTTGACGACCAGCACCGGTGAGTCAGCAAACTTCGACAGCGTCTCGACAAGCCGGCCGTGCGAGTTTGCTCCACAGGTCAAAAACGCGCCGCCGTGCAAGTAGACGATCACCCGACGGGTGCCGTCCGCGGGCAGCACTCCGGGGGCGCGCACGAGCTGCGCGGAAGCATTGGGCAAGTTCACCGTCTCGCGGACGGTGGCGGAAACCGGGAGGATCACCCGGGCCGCGACGTCCATCAGACCCCACGGCCATGGCAGGTTGGGAGCGTGGCTGCCGACGGCCAGGACCGGCCGGATCGTGAGCCGCGACGCGAGGTTAGCGACCCGCGCAGCAACGCTGGGGCCGGACTCGAGTACCTCGACCGGCGCGCCGTCGCTGATGGCGAATCTGCGGGCCTCTACTCTACGGCGCTTGAGGACCTCATGTGGCCGAACGGTATTCCGGGGGGAACCGGATACCTTGCTAGGTGCGGTCATGCTCAACACTTCCTACGTCGTTGTAGTCCGATACAGCATGTGACGAGGCGGCCAAGCGTCCGGTTCAGCCCACTTCCCGGGGCGTTCAGCCAACCCCTGAAACTTAGCTTGACAGCCTTTGCTGAGTAGAACGTTTGAAGAATCTGATTTGATACCACATTTGATTCACAACGTGACCACATTGTTCAGAAGGCGCCCGCGCAAACACTCAAGCGGATCTAAACTGGCCCAATGACCATCAGGGTGCCCCGTCGTTCGACGATCGCGCTGGCCACGGCCGGCGCGATCGCTTCGACGGGTACCGCCTATCTGGGCGCACGCAACCTGCTGGTTGGCCAGGCGGCGCACACGCGCACCGTCATCCCGAAGGCCTGGGACATCCCGCCGCGCGCCGACGGCGTGTACCGGCGCGGCGGCGGGCCCGTGCAGCGCTGGCAGCGCGGGCTGACCGTCGACCTGCACCTGATGATCTTCGGCGACTCGACGGCCACCGGCTACGGCTGCATGAGCGCCGAGGAGGTGCCCGGCGTGCTGATCGCCCGGGGCCTGGCCGAGCGGGCCGACCAGGTCGTGCGCCTGAGCACCAAGGCCATCGTCGGCGCCACGTCCAAGGGTGTCGCCGGTCAGGTCGACGCGATGTTCGTCGCCGGTCCGCCGCCGGACGTCGCCGTGATGATGCTGGGGGCCAACGACGTCACGGCCCTCAACGGCATCAGCCAATCGGCGCAGCGGCTGGCGCTGACCGTGCGCAAGCTGCGTTCCCGCGGGGCGGTGGTGATCGTCGGCACCTGCCCCGACCTGGGGGTCGTCAGCGCGATCCCGCAACCGCTGCGCTCGCTGGCCCACGCGCGGACTACGCAGCTCGCCCGCGCCCAGGCCGCCGCCGTGCGCGGCGCCGGCGGCGTGCCGGTCCCGATGGCGCAGCTGCTGGCGCCCCGATTCCGGACCCAGCGCGAGCTGATGTTCTCCGCGGACGGCTTCCACCCCTCACCGACCGCGTACGCGCTGGCCGCCGACGCGCTGCTGGACGCGCTGTGCGATGCGCTGGGGATCGCGGTCCAGAGCCCGGTGCCCGAGGTCGCGGTCGCCACGGCCGTGTCCACGCTCAACGAGTCCTACGCGCGGTTCACCCTCGTGTCGCGGCTGTGGCGGCGCCCGGCGGGCGCATCGCCCGCCCCGTCTGAATCCCAGCCGGTCGGCACCGATTAGATTTGTCCTAGCCCGTCGGGGTGACACAACACCCGCTTGTGCAGCGAGCCCGCAGCGACGGAAGGGATTTGAAGGGAAAAGCCATGCCTGAAGCCGTCATCGTCTCCACTGCACGCTCGCCGATCGGCCGCGCGATGAAGGGATCGCTGGTGTCCATGCGGCCCGACGATCTGGCCGCGCAGATGGTGCGCGCCGCGCTGGACAAGGTGCCGGCACTCAACCCGCACCAGATCGACGACCTCATCCTGGGCTGCGGCCTGCCCGGCGGCGAATCCGGCTTCAACATGGCGCGCGTCGTCGCCGTCGAACTCGGCTACGACTTCCTGCCGGGCACCACGGTCAACCGGTACTGCTCGTCGTCGCTGCAGACCACGCGGATGGCGTTCCACGCGATCAAGGCGGGCGAGGGCGACGCGTTCATCGCCGCGGGCGTGGAAACGGTGTCGCGGTTCGGCAAGGGCAACTCCGACTCGTGGCCCGACACCAAGAACCCGCTGTTCGACGAGGCCCAGGAGCGTTCAGCGGCGGCCGCGGCGGGCGCCGACGAATGGCACGACCCCCGCGCCGACGGGAACCTGCCCGACGTCTACATCGCGATGGGCCAGACCGCCGAAAACGTAGCGATCCTCACCGGCATCAGCCGCGAGGACCAGGACCGCTGGGGGGTGCGCAGCCAGAACCGCGCCGAGGAGGCCATCAAGAGCGGCTTCTTCGAGCGGGAGATCACCCCGGTGACCCTGCCCGACGGCACAACCGTCACCACCGACGACGGCCCGCGCGCCGGTACCACCTACGAGAAGGTCAGCGAGCTCAAGCCGGTGTTCCGGCCCAACGGCACCGTGACAGCCGGCAACGCCTGTCCCCTGAACGACGGCGCGGCCGCGCTGATCATCACCAGCGACACGAAGGCCAAGGAACTGGGCCTCACCCCGCTGGCCCGCATCGTGTCCACCGGGGTCAGCGGCCTGTCGCCGGAGATCATGGGCCTGGGCCCGATCGAGGCGTGCAAGAAGGCGCTGGCCAGGGCGGGCATGTCGATCAACGACATCGACCTGTACGAGATCAACGAGGCCTTCGCGGTGCAGGTGCTGGGCTCGGCGCGCGAGCTGGGCATGGACGAGGACAAGCTGAACGTGTCCGGCGGGGCGATCGCCCTGGGCCACCCGTTCGGCATGACCGGCGCGCGCATCGCCACCACGCTGCTCAACAACCTGCAGACCCACGACAAGACGCTGGGCCTGGAAACCATGTGCGTCGGCGGCGGCCAGGGCATGGCGATGGTGATCGAGCGGCTGAGCTAGCCGCGCCGGACGCCGGCGTGTGAATCCAGGGCGGCGACACGCCGGGCGGCTACGCCGTCAGTGCACACCCAAAACCGTGAGCGCACAACGGCGTCAGCCGCGCCGGACGCCGTCGGCGACGGCGTGCAGCTTTTCCGGATTGGCCACGTTGTGGATGACGGCGATGCGCCCGTCCGCGTCGAGTTCGACCGTGAGCGTGGCGATCACGCGGCCCGAGGCCGAGAAGACGATCCCCGGCCCGCCGTTGATGTCGACGACTTCGGCTGTCATGTCGGCGATCTCGACGCCCTCGTAGGGGCGCTTGGTGACCCCGGCGAGCCACGCGGCGACCTTGGCCATGCCCTCGACCGGGCGCAGCGCCTGCCGCACCTTCCCGCCGCCGTCCGTCCACAGCGTGACGTCGGGGGCCAGCAGCTGCATGAGGTCGTTGATGTCCCCGCCCGTCGCCGCGGCGAAGAAGCGTTCGGTGACCGCGCGTTTCTTGCCGCGGTCGGCCTCGAACCTGGGCCGCCGCGCCTGCACGTGATTGCGGGCGCGGTGGCCCGCCTGGCGCACCGCCGCCTCGGAACGCTCGACGGCCGAAGCGATTTCGCCGTAGCTGAAGTCGAACACCTCCTTGAGGACGAACACCGCACGCTCCAGCGGGCTCAGCGTCTCGAGCACGACCAGCATCGCCATCGAGACCGATTCGGCGGCCGCGACGTCCTCCGCCGTGTCGGCGCTGGTGAGAATCGGCTCGGGAAGCCACGGCCCCACGTACGTTTCGCGCTGGCGCCGGGTCGAGCGCAGTCGTTCCATCGACAGGTTGGACACGATGCGGGACAGATAGGCCTTGGGGTCGGCGACCTGAGCCCGATCGGCCGCCGACCACTTCAGCCACGCATCCTGGACGACGTCTTCGGCGTCCGCCGCCGAGCCCAGGATCCGATAGGCGATGGCGAACAACAGTTTCCGATGTTCGACGAACGTGCGCTCGTCGGTGCTCATCGGGTGTAGCCCCCGCCGCGCCGCCACGTCACCGCGCCCAGCCACGGCAGCAGCTTGAGCAGGCGGTAGGTCGTCCACGGGCTGGCGCTCACCGTTTCCTTGTAGGCCACGGCCCAGCGACCTGCCAGGTAGAACCGGGCGGGGCTGTCGTCGGGATGGGTGAACTGGATGACGCCGTCGTGCCGCCCCAGGCTCACCGGCTGGTGGATGTAGCCGAAGCGGAATCGCTTGGGCTGCTTGCCCTTCAGCTCACGCACGATGTTTCCGGCGGCGTGCACACCGGTCGGGATGCCGCTCTGGCAGGTGCCGTGCACCAGCCCATATCCCTGCCGGACCGCCGCGGCGTCGCCGACGACGTACACGTCGGGATGTGACACCGAGCGCAGCGCCTCATCGGTAATGATCCGGCCGCGCTCGTCGACGCGCAGGCCCGCGGCGGCCGCCAGCGGCGACACCCGCACGCCCGTGGCCCACAGCACCGCGCCCGCCGGGACGACCTCGCCGTCGGCCAGGGCGACGCCGTCGGGCATCACCTTGACGATGTCGACGCCCGCGCGGATCCGCACGCCCAGCCGGGTCAGCCCCGCGTGCAGGCGGGCGCGCGCCTTGGGGCCCATCGTCGATCCGGGTGTCTGCCGGCTCAGCAGGACGACGTCGAGTTCCGGGTGGCGCTCGGCGATCTCGGCCGCCGATTCGATTCCGGTCAGGCCGCCGCCGGCGACCACGACCGTGCCCGCGCCGAGCCGATCCAGCTGCTCGGCCAGCAGCCCGGCGTCGTGGGCGCTGTTGAGGGTGTAGGCGAATTCGTCGACGCCGGGCACGACCGCGGTGTCGGCGACGCTACCGAGCGCAAACACCAGCGTGTCGTAGCCGATCGTGCGCTCGTCGTCGACCCGGACGGTCCGCGCGTCAGCGTCCAGGCCGGTGACCCATCCCTGGACGAATTCGACGCCGGTACCGGCGAGCATGTCCGGGATCTCGAGGTCGGCCAGCCGCTGGCCCGAGGCCGCCTGATGCAGGCGCAGCCGCTCGGTGAAACGAGCCTGCGGATTCACCAGGGTGACGCGCACGTCCTCGCGGCCCTTGACCCGACGCGCCAGGCGAGTGGTGGCCGCCATGCCGGCATAGCCGGCGCCGATGATCACGATGTGCTTCATGATGCTGCCTTTCGCGAGCGAAGGTGTGCTGACAACCACCAGACGCATCCAGCGGCCGCGGATGTGACATCGCTGAGAGGGGCGGGTGAAGCCTGAGCGCTGAGTGTGAAGCCTGGGCGGCGACACGCCGGGCGCCTCCGCCACAGGTACACACGCAAAACCGTGAGCGCACATTCAAACGCCGTCAACGCACAAAAAACCGGCACGCCCACGGGCGTGCCGGTTTCTCCCCGATCGGAGTCGGGGCTAGTCGTTCTGCAGGTAACTGAGCAGGCGCAAGATCTCGAGGTACAGCCAGACCAGGGTCACGGTCAGCCCCAGCGCGATGCCCCACGCCGCCTTCTCCGGCGCTCCCGCCCGGATCATCTGGTCGGCCGCGTCGAAGTCGATCAGGAAGCTGAACGCCGCGATGGCGATCATCACCAGCGAGAAGATGATCGCGATCGGCCCGCCGCTGCGCAGGCCCAGGCCGGTGCCGCCGCCGACGTGGAGCATCGCCAGCACGAAGTTGCCGAGCATCAGGAACAGCGCCCCGAACAGGGCGGCGACCACCATCCGGGTGAACTTGGGCGTGACGCGGATGGCACCGGTCTTGTAGACCACGAGCATCCCGAAGAACACGCCGAGGGTGCCCAGGACGGCCTCCCCGATCAGCGCGCCGGCGTTGGCGTTCGAGACCTGGAAGTTGGCGAAGACGAACGAGACGGCGCCCAGGAACAGCCCCTCGAGAGTGGCGTAGCTGAGCACGATCGCCGGGTTGTCCTGCTTGCGACCGAAGGTCGCGATCAGCACCAGCCCCAGGCCGCCGAGCGCCCCGATAAGCGTCAGCGGCATGGCCAGCGCCAGGTTCGAGGCCACCAGGAAGTAGGACACGATCGCGGCGCCCGTCAGCACGGCCAGCGTGATGCCGGTCTTGGTGACGACGTCGTCGATGGTCAGCGGGCGAGAGGCCCTGGTGTCCTGGTAGGGGGCCACGTAAGGGTCGGCCTGGTAATAGCCCGGGGCCACGCCCGTGCCGAATTGCGCGTATCCACCGCTCTGCTTGGGCAGCGAACGAAATACCGGGTTACTTGTCTCCCGCACCGTCGGATCCTCTCTCAATGGCTATGGGTTCGAGCTGTGCGAACAATTGCTCAACGACCGGCGGGCCGCCCGGGTTCCCAACGGACCTGCTGTTTTCTCGGTGTTTTCAGGCTATTTAACGGGCTCTGCTGTTGTCGTCCGGTTAAACATAAACCTTACCCGCGAGGATCGCTTCGGTCGTGACGATCTAGATTGCTGGTCGAGACCGGGCGGCGATTGGGAGGCTGGCGCGTTGACTGAGCAGGCTGAGGGGTCCGACGAGGTCCTGACCCGGGTCGACGGCGGCGTCGGGTTGATCACGCTCAACCGGCCCAAGGCGATCAACTCGCTGAATCAGACGATGGTCGACGCGTTGAGCGCCGTGCTCACCCGTTGGGAAAACGACGACGAGGTGCGGGCGGTGGTGCTGTCCGGGGCGGGCGAACGCGGACTGTGCGCCGGCGGCGACGTCGTCGCCGTCTACGAGAGCGCCCGCAAGGACGGTGTCGAAACAAAGAAGTTCTGGCGCGACGAATATCTGCTCAACGGCCAGATCGGCCGGTTCGCCAAGCCGTACGTGTCGTTGATGGACGGCATCGTGATGGGCGGCGGCGTCGGCGTCAGCGCGCACGGGAGCGTCCGCGTGGTTACCGAAACCTCAAAGGTGGCAATGCCCGAGGTGGGAATCGGGTTCGTTCCCGACGTCGGCGGGGCCTTCCTGTTGTCCCGGGCGCCCGGCGCGCTGGGTCTGTACGCCGCCCTGACCGGCGCGCCGTTCTCCGGATCCGATGCTATCGCACTGGGATTCGCCGACCACTACGTCCCGCACGACGAACTGGAGGCGTTCACCAAAGCGATCGTCGACGGCGGCGTGGACGCCGCGCTGGCCGCGCATGCCGTCGAACCGCCACCGAGCGAGCTTGCCGCGCAACGCGATTGGATCGACCCGTGCTTCGCCGGCGAGACGGTCGAAGACATCGTCGCGGCCCTGCGCGGTCAGGACGCGGGACCGGCGCATGATGCCGCCGACCTGATCGCCACCCGCTCCCCCATCGCGGTGTCGGTGGCGCTGGAGGCGGTGCGCCGCGCCGCCAAAATGGACTCCCTGGAAGACGTTCTGGTCCAGGACTATCGGGTGTCGTGCGCGTCGGCGGGCTCGCACGACCTGGTGGAGGGCATCAGGGCCCAGATCATCGACAAGGATCGCAACCCGAAGTGGTCGCCGGCGACGCTGGCGCAAATCACTGCGGCCGACGTCGAGGCGTACTTCGCGCCGGTCGACGACGACTTGAAGTTCTAGAAAGGCGGTTGGCGTGACAGACAAGTACGAGACCATTCTCGTCGAGCGCGATCAGCGGGTCGGGATCATCACGCTGAACCGGCCCCAGGCGCTGAACGCCCTCAACAGCCAGGTGATGACCGAAGTGACCAGCGCGGCAACCGAATTGGATGACGATCCCGGAATCGGCGCCATCATCATCACCGGCTCAGCCAAGGCGTTCGCGGCCGGTGCCGACATCAAGGAAATGGCCGCGCTGAGTTTCGCCGAGGCGTTCGGCAGCGACTTCTTCGCCACCTGGGGCAAACTCGCCGCCGTCCGAACCCCCACCATCGCCGCGGTGGCCGGACACGCGCTGGGGGGCGGCTGCGAGCTGGCGATGATGTGCGACCTGCTGATCGCCGCCGACACGGCGAAGTTCGGCCAGCCGGAGATCAAGCTCGGCGTGCTGCCGGGCATGGGCGGTTCGCAGCGGCTGACCCGCGCCATCGGCAAGGCCAAGGCGATGGACCTCATCCTGACCGGGCGCACCATCGACGCCGCCGAAGCCGAACGGAGCGGCCTGGTTTCGCGGGTGGTGCCGGCCGACGACCTGCTGACCGAGGCCAAGGCCGTCGCCACCACCATTTCGCAGATGTCGCGCTCGGCGGCGCGGATGGCCAAGGAAGCCGTCAACCGCGCGTTCGAATCCACCCTGTCCGAGGGACTTCTGTACGAGCGCAGGCTGTTTCATTCGACCTTCGCGACCGAAGACCAGTCCGAGGGAATGGCCGCGTTCATCGAGAAGCGGCCCCCCAACTTCACCCATCGGTAGGACGCCGCGATGAGCGAACCGGGTGCCACGACCACCGCGCCAGAAGAGCCGGAAGAGCAAGCCGCGCCCGAAGCGGCCGAACCCGCGGCCGGCCCGACCGAAAGGACCCGCAGGCCTTGGTGGGCCCGCCACTACACCTTCATGGGCACCGCGGTCGGCCTTGTCTTCATTTGGTTTTCGATGACGCCGTCGCTGCTGCCCCGCGGCGCGGTGTTCCAGGGGCTGGTCAGCGGCTTTTCGGGCGCGATCGGCTACGGGCTGGGCGTGTTCGCCGTCTGGCTGGTGCGCTTCATGGCCGACCGCGAGACCAGCCCGCGGCCGCCGCGCTGGGCGTGGATCGTGCTGGTTCCGGTGGGCGTGGTCGGCATGGTGCTGATGGCGATCTGGTTCCACGTCTGGCAGGACAACGTGCGCGACCTGATGGGTGTGCAGCACCTCAAGTGGTACGACTACCCGATCGCCGCGGTCCTGTCGCTGGTCGTGCTGTTCGCGCTGGTCGAACTCGGGCAGTTCATCCGTTGGCTCGTCAGGTTTCTCGTCGGCCAGGTCGACCGCATCGCGCCGTTTCGGCTGTCGGCGACCATCGTCGTGATCGCGCTGGTGGTGCTGACGATCACCGTGCTCAACGGCGTGGTGCTCAAGTTCGCGATGCGCACCATGAACAACACCTTCGCCTCGGTCAACGAGGAGATCACCCCCGGCATCGCGCCGCCCAAGTCTCCGCTGCGGTCCGGGGGGCCGGGGTCGCTGGTGTCGTGGGAATCGCTTGGGCACCAAGGCCGTATCTTCGTCGAGGGCGGTCCGAAGGTCGACGAGCTGAGCGCGTTCAACGGCGCCCCGGCCACCGTGCCGATCCGGGCGTACGCCGGGCTCAATTCCGCCGACGGCATCACCGCGACGGCCGAACTCGCGGCGCGCGAGCTGCAGCGCACGGGCGGGCTGCAGCGCGCGGTCGTCGCCGTCGCGACGACCACCGGCACCGGCTGGATCAACGAGGCGGAGGCCGACTCGCTGGAGTACATGTACAACGGCAACACCGCGATCGTCAGCATGCAGTACTCGTTCCTGCCGAGCTGGCTGTCGTTCCTGGTGGACAAGGAGAACGCCCGCCACGCCGGCCAGGCGCTGTTCGAGGCCGTCGACCGGCTGGTCCGCCAGATGCCCGAGGGGCAACGCCCCAAGCTGGTGGTGTTCGGCGAAAGTCTGGGGTCATTCGGCGGCGAGGCGCCGTTCATGAGCCTGAACAACGTGCTGGCCCGCACCGACGGCGCATTGTTCAGCGGGCCGACGTTCAACAACACCATCTGGACCGACCTGACGGCCACCCGCGACGCCGGTTCCCCGGAGTGGTTGCCGATCTACCACGACGGCAGGAACGTCCGGTTCGTCGCCCGCGCAAGCGATCTGGCGCGGCCGGACTCCGAGTGGGGCCACCCCCGGGTGGTCTACCTGCAGCACGCCTCCGACCCGATCGCCTGGTGGACCCCCGACCTGCTGTTCGCCAAGCCCGATTGGCTGCGCGAAAAACGCGGGTATGACGTGTTGCCCCAGACCCGATGGATCCCGGTGGTGACTTTCCTGCAAGTCTCGGCGGACATGGCGGTGGCGGTGGACGTGCCGGACGGGCACGGCCACCACTACGTCGCCGATGTCGCCGACGGCTGGGCGGCGGTGCTCTCGCCGCCCGGGTGGACGCCGGAAAAGACGGCCAAACTACGGCCGCTGCTGCACGCCGACGCCATCATCAATAGCTCCGGCGGCTCGTTGGGATAGCTAGAGCCAGCGGCGCCGGCCGGCGCCGTTGTTGGCCAGCGATCCCGGCTCGGCCCAATCACCGGTCAGCTGGTCCAGCACACCGGAGCCGGCCAGCGCGTGGTATCCGCCGATGACGTCGGTGGCGCGGTGCAGGCCGATGTCCAGCAGCGCGGCCGCGGCCAGGCTGGACGTGTAGCCCTCGGAGCACACGATCACCCATTCGACGTCGTCGCCGACGGCCTCCGGCAGCCGGGCGTCGCTGGTCGGGTCGCAGCGCCATTCCAGGACGTTGCGTTCGATCACCAACGCGCCCGGCAGCTCGCCCTCGCGGAATCGCTGCGCCTGCGGTCGGATGTCGACCAGCACCGCCCCGCGCCGCAGCGCCTCGGGCACCTCGATGGCGCGAAGGCGGCGAAACCGGCGCCGGGCCGATCTCAGGACGACGTCGATGCGGCTCATCAGGGTCCCTCCGGTTGGTCGGTCAGTTCGGTGCGCTCCCGGCGCAGCCTGTTGCGGTCGGTGACTTCGTAGTACGACATGGCCGTCAGCGGCGGCGAGTAGGCGTGCACGCTCAGCGTCGGCTGCACCTTGAAGGCGGTCGCGGGCTCCGGCACGGGCCTGGGCGCCCACACCACGTCGTGCACCCAGCCCAACGGGAACCCGGCCTGATCACCGGCGTCGAGCCGGCGTCGCCGCAAACCCCGTCCGTCCCAACGGAATTCGTTGAGCGAGCCGGACACGACGGTCAGCGCGCCCAGCGACCCGCCGTGGTCGTGCAGCTCGGTGGGATGACCGGGCACCCAGCTGATCAGCCAGACGTCCAGTTCGTCGTCGCCGTGAATGCGGGCGAACCAGCGCTTGGACTCCGGTATCCCACCCTTGGGCAGCAGGTGGTCGCAGCGCCCGCTGAGGACCTGATCGGCGGCTCGGTCCGTGGCATGCAGCAGGTCGGGCACCCGCAGCCGCGTGGGCCCCCCGGACGGGGGCTTCAGGGGCGACGAGACGGTCAAAGGGCGGTGCGCACCGGACGCGACGGCACGCGTCGCAACGGGAACAGACATTGGGGAGCTCCAGGGTGGACGGATCGGGCGAGCGGCGGCGGGTCAGGGCCGACAACACTCGCAAAATCCGAAGCGCTCCGTCACGGCCGCAAGTGTTGCATAGATTGGGACGGTGCGCTGGTGCCTTCGCCCCCAGGGGCAACGGGGTGTGGTTGTCGTCGCGGCGTTGTTGGTTGTGGTCACGGGGTGCTCGCGGGGCGCACCCAACGGCGGGGTCGCCGTAACGTCGGCGCGGCCGTCGGGCATCCCGCGCGGCGTCACCCCGGCGCCGCCGGGCGCCGTCGGCCTCTCCCCGGGCGGGGTGACGACCAGGGTCGATGTCCCCGCGGATTCGACCGAGGAGGAGTATTTCCAGGCCTGTCACGCCGCGAAAGTCTGGATGGAAGCGCAGCCCAAGACCGAGGGGTCGCTGTTCGAGCCGTACCTGGCGATGGTCCAGGCGTCGCAATCGGGCACGGCCGGCACCTGGAATGCCCGATGGACGGACCTGACGCCGGCCCGGCAGGCCGCCGTGATCACCGCCGCCCGCGCGGCCGCCAACGACGAATGCGGTTAGCGCCGGACCCCGGCGCGAATTCCGATCACGCGTACCAAAACTGCCCACCCGGGCGCCCATAACCGCTTCCGCCGCGCCAAAATGTACGCATGGCCGGCGGACGTGGCGCAGCGGTGGCGCGGCGATCAGCACCGACCCGGGTGGCGCTGGCGCTGGGCAGCGGGGGTGCCCGCGGCTACGCCCACATCGGGGTGATCGAGGCGCTGCGGGCGCGCGGCTACGAGATCGCCGGGATCACAGGTTCGTCGATGGGCGCGATCATCGGCGGCCTGCAGGCGGCCGGGCACCTCGACGAGTTCGCCGACTGGGCGAAGTCGTTGACGCAGCGCACCATCCTTCGGCTGCTGGACCCGTCGATCAGCGCGGCCGGGGTGATGCGGGCGGAGAAGATCCTGGACGCGGTGCGCGACATCCTCGGCCCGGTCACCATCGAGGAACTGCCGATCCCCTACACGGCGGTGGCGACCGACCTGCTGGCGGGCAAATCGGTGTGGTTTCAGCGCGGCCCCCTCGACGAGGCGATCCGCGCGTCCATCGCGATCCCGGGCGTGATCGCCCCGCACGCGGTCGGCGGGCGCCTGCTCGCCGACGGCGGCATCCTGGATCCGCTGCCGATGGCCCCGCTCGCCGCGGTCAACGCCGACCTGACGATCGCCGTGGGCGTCAGCGGCAGCGAGGTGATCGACAAACGGCAGCCGGAGCCGGGCGCCACCGCCGAATGGTTGAACCGCATGGTGCGCAGCACCTCCGCGCTGCTCGACACGACGGCCGTCCGGTCGCTGCTCGACCGGCCGACGGCGCGAGCCGTATTGAGCCGATTCGGGGCGGACGCCTGGTCGGAGGAATGGGAAGAGGAACCGTCGGCGCTCGCCGACGAACTCGACGAGGCGCCCGTGGTTCCCAAACTGGGCAGCTTCGAGGTGGTGTACCGCGCGTTCGACATCGCCCAGTCGGCGCTGACCCGCCACACGTTGTCGGCCTATCCCCCCGACCTGCTGATCGAGGTGCCGCGTTCGACGTGCCGCAGCCTGGATTTTCACCGTGCGGTGGAGGTGATCGCCGCGGGCCGCGCCGAGGCCGACCGCGCCCTGGACGCCCTCGAAGCCCGACCCGACCAGGACACCCCGATCGAAGGCTGATCAGCCGCCCAGGAACCGCGCCACGGCCCGGGCTTCCCGGCGACCCTGTTGCCGCCCGGCCACGGCGGAATCGATGCGGCAGCGCGGATCCAGCGGGTTGGGCCCGAACGCCGCCAACGCGTCGTCGTCGGCGAACACCGCGTGCGTCGCGCCGGCGAACGCGGCGATCTCGGCGGCCGGCCCGTCGCCGAACGGCGCCGGCGCGTCGCGCCCCGAGGGCACCAGCACCACCGCCGCCTCGCAATCGCCGGCCACCGAGAGGTTGACCGAGCTGCCGACCCCGCCATCCATATAGCGCCGGCCGCCGATGGTCACCGGGGGCCACGCCCCGGGCACCGCGCAACTGGCCGCCACCGCGTCGACGAGCTCCACACCCGAGTCGCGATCGAAGACCACCAGTTCGCCGGTGGCGACGTCGATGGCGGTGATCCGTAGCACCCGCTCCGGCCACTCGTGTGACGGCAGGCGCTGGGCGATCACCCGGCGCCGGACGGGCTCGGGAACGGTCTGGGTCGCCAGCGCCACCGCCCCGATCCGCTGCATCTGCTGCCGGGTCGTGTCCAGCGTGTCGTCGTACGGCCGGCTCAGCGCGGTCAGGAAAATCTCGGTGATGTCATCGACGTCGACGCCGGAATCGATCTCGGCCGACGACTCGGCGACCTGCCGGTCGAACAGCACCTCGAGCGGACACCCGCTGCCGACCTGCGCGGCCACCGCCGACCCCGCCGACGTACCCACCAGCACATCGGAATCGAGCAGCAGCCGGGCCGCCGCCGTCGACTCGTCGGCAATGCCGCGCAGAACCCCTGTCTCCCAGGCGATTCCGGCTATCCCGCCGCCGGCCAGCACGAGCGCGCGTCGGGCCGTCACGCGGACACACCGGTGTGCTGCGCGCGCTGAACCGACTCGCTGAGATCCTCCCGGCGCAACTGATGGCTCGGCGGGTCGGGCAGCACCAAGTCCCTGGTGACGCGCAACCCGGCGTCGACGTGGACCAGCTCGCCCGGCGCGATCAGGCTCCACCGCGGGTCCTCGTCCATCCGCTCGGTGGCGAACACCACCGACGACCGGGCGCACAGCGGCTGCGACCACGCGCGAATTCGCTTGGTCTGCATATCGAAGTCGGGCGCACCGTCCAGTCGCCGGTCCAGGACGTAAAGCTCGTGGGCGTCCGGGTAGCGCAGCGCCCACATGTCGGTGGCCGTGCTCAGCAGGATGTTGACCGCGTAGATCGGCGCGTTGGCCGCGAGCCACCGCGCGGCGTCGACGAGGCCCGACGTCTCGTCGCCGGCCCGGCCCCGGATCGAACCGGTGATCAACGCGAACACCCGCTCGGAGTCGGTCTCACCGCCGACCAGCCCGTCGGTGCCGAGCTCGCGCAGCCGTTCGCCGATGGCGTCCAGGCCCTCGACGACGCCGTTGTGCGCGAAGATCCGGCCGTCCTGCAAAAACGGGTGGGTGTTGCGCACGTCCAGCGAACCCGTCGTTGCGTACCGGACGTGGGCGACGAACGTCGTTCCGGTCAGCTTGTGCGCCTCGGTGGCGAAGTCGGTGTCCTGCCAGGCCGCGATCGGCTCCTTGTGCAGCTGTGGCCGGCCGTGCGCGTCAAAAACGCCGAGGCCCGTGCCGTCCGGGTTCTTCCGGCTTTGCTCGGACAGGCTGTCCGGGGCGTTCAACAACCAGAAGGTCGCGGTGCAAACGTCCGTCCCGGCGTGCAAGCCAAAAAGTCGGCACATGGCCTCGACGGTACCGAAGGGCGGTCGGCGACTTCGCTCCGCGACACTTACATGATTGCGACGACACGCCGCGGTGCGCCGCAACGGATTAAGACTCGCTGCGTCACCGCGACAAGTGCGGCGCGGCCCGGCCGGTGATCAGCGGCAGATCGAAGAAGCTTTGAATGCCGGCCGAAGCGGCGCAGGTGGCGGGCACCGCGTTGACGCAGTGCGCGGCCGTCGCGACGATCCCCGGATTGCTCTGCAGCCCGGCCTGCACGCTTTCCGGCTGCCACCCCTTGACGGTCACGAACGTGTCCGGGTTTCCCCGCACCTCGATCTCGTAGCGTTCGCCGGCGGGCCCGAAAGACCAAGGCGGGTCGAGGTTTTCCGATCCCATCAGCCAGTTCACGGTGATTCGCACGACGACCGTGTCGCCCACCAGCGCCTCCCATCCGAAGCGGCGCCCGGCGACCCGGCCGGGCTCGATCGCCCCGATGGGGGAGTCGATCGGCGCGGTCGCCACGGCGACCTCCTGCGACGACCGGATCTGCGGGTCGGCGGCGAAGCCCAGCTGGTCGACGCAGAGCCGGACGGACTGGATGAAGCCGCCGTCGAGCAGCTTTTGCATGGGCCCGGTCAACGCGCTGTCCGGCGTCCCGCCGAAACCCATCACGTGGCGCAACACGTCGGGCGCGCCATAGGTGCGAAGGTCGGAAAACTCCTCGGCGCGAACGAAGGTCACGCCCGTGGACATCACCGACAACAGCAGGGGGAACAGCTCGGTGGCCGCGCCCGGCCCGATGCCGGCGCCGTGCAGCGTCGCGTTGCCGGCCTGCGCCGCGACTTCCAGCGGGGCGCCCTCCTTTTCGGTCGGATAGAACCACCCCAGCGGGGTGACCACGTTCTTGCCGGAGCGCAGCAGCGCGGCGACTTCCTCGACGCTGGGCAGCAGCGGCGCGTAGATCACCGCGTCGGCGGGGAGTGCGAGCACCTCGGCGATGCTGTTGGTCGCGGTCACGCCCAGCGGCGAGGTGCCGATGATGTCGCCGACGTCCTTGCCGGCCTTGGACTCCGAATGTACCCAGCAGCCAACGAGTTCGAGGTCGGGATGCTCCAGCACGCCCTTGATCGCCGCTGTCCCGACCGATCCGGTCGCCCACTGGACGACGCGCAGGTTCATGCAGAAACCTCACCCTTCCCCGCGAGCAGACGCAGAATCGCACCATTTCGAACCGCAATGTGCGATTCTGCGTCTGCTCGCGCCACTATTCGCCCCCTCAGTCGCGCGCCTCGACCACCCAATAGCCACGCTCGGCGTATCGCGCCCGGATGGCCTTCTTGTCGTACTTGCCGACGCTGGTGCGCGGGATCTCCTCGACGAACGTCCACCGCTCGGGCAGCCACCACCGGGCGACCTTGTCGGCGAGGAACTTTCGCAGATCCTCGGCGCTCACCGACGAGTGCTTGGCGACGACGACGGCGAGCGGCCGCTCCTGCCACCGCTCGTCGGGAACCCCGACGACCGCGGCCTCGAGCACCTGCGGGTGCGCGATCAGGTAGTTCTCCAGCTCGACCGACGAGATCCATTCCCCACCGGACTTGATGACGTCCTTGGCACGGTCGGTCAGCGTGACGAAGCCCCGCTCGTCGATGCGGCCCACGTCGCCGGTGCGCAGCCAGCCGGAGTCGAACTTGGAGTCGTCGCGGTTCAGGTAGTAGGAGCCGGCGATCCACGGGCCGCGGACCTCCACCTCGCCGACGGCGGCGCCGTCGTTGGGCAGCACCGCGCCCTCGTCGTCGACGATGCGCATCTCCACGCCGCAAACCGGTTGGCCCTGGGTCGCGCGGTACGCCCAGTGCTGGTCCTCCGGGGTGTCCGGCGGCGGCCACGCCATGGTCGCCATCGGCGACGTCTCCGTCATGCCCCACAGCTGACGGATCTGGACCCCGTGTTTCTCCTCGAAGGTGCGCATCAGCGACACCGGAACGGCCGAGCCGCCGCAGACCACGAGGCGCAGCGAGGACAGATCGTGTTCCGGCTCGTCCTCGAGGCGATGCAGGACGTCGTTCCAGATGGTCGGCACCGCGCCCGCAACGGTGGGCCGCTGGGTTTCGATCATTCCGATCAGCGAGCGGGCGTCGAGGTGGCAATCGGGCAGGACCAGGTCGGCGCCCGCCATCAGCGCGGAGTAGGGCAGCCCCCAGGCGTTGGCGTGGAACATCGGCACGATCGGCAACACGCTGTCGATCGCCCCGACGCCGATGCCGTTGGTGGTGCAGCCGCCCATCGCGTGCAGGAAGCTCGAACGATGGCTGTACACAACGCCTTTCGGGTTGCCAGTGGTGCCGCTGGTGTAGCACATGGCGGCCGCGGACGTCTCGTCGACCTGCGGCCAATCGAAGTCCGGCGATTCGGCGTCGACCAATTCGGCGTAGGCCAGCACGGCCTTGCCGGATTCCTCCAGCGCCGCGGTGTCGCCGTCGCCGACCACGATCACCGCCCGAACGGTCTTGAGCTCGCCGAGGACCGGCGCCAGCAGCTTGATCAGTGACGCGTCGACCAGCACGACCTCGTCCTCGGCCTCGTTGGCCACGTAGGCGATCTGCTCGGGGAACAGGCGGATGTTCAGCGTGTGCAGGACGGCACCCATCGACGGCACCGCGAGGTAGGTCGCCAGGTGCTCGGCGTTGTTCCACATGAACGTCGCGACGCGCTGGTCCCCGGTAATCCCGAGGCGGCGCAGCGCGTTCGCCAGCCGCGCGGCCTGTTGACCCAGCTCGCGGTAGGTGGTCCGGCGATAGTCGTCCCCGGTTGCGGTGGTCACCGTGCGCTGTCCGTGGATGCCGCAGCCGTGCCGCATGATCGCGGCGATCGTCAGCGGAAAGTCCTGCATCGTGCTGTCCATCGCTGCACCGCCTTACTCTCGACGCGGCACCGCCTCCTGTGCGGTCGGGCGAATGCTATCGCCGCACGCCGCCCGGAGAAAACGGGTTCCCCGACAACGCGTGTTTTACCGGGCCTGTTTTAGCGGGCGCGGCTATGCGAGGGCGGGTTCGGCCGGCAGCAGCTCGGGCACGGCCCATTCGGGTGCCGTCTCGGCCTCGACGCCCAGCGCGACGACCGAGGCGACCGGCGCCACCGTGACCGCGCCGGAGTAGTCGGCGATGTAGAGGTACCTGGCGTCGGCGCTTTCGACGACGCACGACGGCTGGTTCGCCACCGCGATGGTGCCGACGACGTCGTGCGTGAGCGTCGACAGCACCGTGACACCGTCATCGCTGACCAGGTAGCCGCGATCGCCGTCGCCGCTGAGCGTCAGCGCGGTGAGCATGCCGCCGATCTCGCTGAACTTGCTGGTGCCGGTGATCTTGGCAGTCCGGGTGTCGACGACGTCGATCACGGCGCCCAGTTCGGGGGCCCAGCTGGCAACGTAGGCCAGCGCGCCGTTGGGGCTGAGTGCGACGTCGCGGATGGGCAGGCCGATCTCGACGGTGTCCAGAACGCGGGATCGGGCCTGCGCGTGCGGGTCGATCACGACGAGCTGTCCCCCGCCCGGCCCGTTGGTGGCGACGTAGAGGCGACCGCCGTCCGCGCTGGACCGGACGCATTCCGGGACGGTCCCGGGCCGGTTCGGCAGAGCGATCTCCTCGACGCGGCCGGTCGCGGTGTCCAGGACGACCACATCGGTGCCGCCGGCGCCGTGGCGGCCCGCGTAGACATACGTGCCGTCGGGGCTGACCGCCAGGTCGCTCACGCTGAGCGCCAGCGGATGCGAGGCGATGACGGTGTTGGTGGGCAGGTCGATGACGCCGATCGAGTCATACGCCGGTGTCACCGTGCTGACGTATGCGCGGTCGGTGTCCCGCCTGCCGACGGCGAGCGCGAATGGCTCCGGCAGCCCGGAAACGGTCTGCTCCACGCGGCAGGTGTCGGTGTCGATGACCGAGACGCTGTCGTAACCGTAGTTGGCCACCAGCAGCCGGGTGCCATCCGTGCTGGCGACGATGCCGCTGATCGGACCTTGGCGCACGGCGATCCGCGCGACGACCGGAAATCCCGCCGCCACGCCCAACTCGATCGCGCTGTGCTTTCGATGGTTCAGGTCGCGCATGCTGGTACCGCCTTCGCTCGTTACGTCCGCGGGTCCACAGCGATCGAGCGTCGCTGTGTCTCACCGGCGGCCCTGGATAAACCGCGTTACAGCACCCAGAGATGGTTTGCTTTTAACAAATTTTACCGACGAAATTCGGCGCAAAAATATTTCCCCGCCTGCGGTGTGATCCGCGTCACGACAATAATCCCCACCGGGCGCCGACCGGCCTTCAAAAATTGATCCTGGGCGATCAAGCGGCGAAGACCAAGGACTTTGGTTCACAGGCGCTTTCGCCGATGCAGCTAACCACCCGTAAGAGTGGACAGCAGTCCATAAATAAGGAAAATCTTAAAATTGATCGGTCCACGAGGTGAATATCACATTTTGCCCGTGCGCGCGTCGCCAGCGCAAATCAAATTCGCCGACCGCGCCTTCGCGTTTCGCAATCGATCCACTCGTGGAGGCCGTCGCTGAACCACGAGGCCGCGGGCATCGTCTACCGCAAAGACCTGGAATCAACCGGAAGGGGTCAACGATGACGCTCGACGTAGGTTCCACGCCCTCAGTGCGCGACCGTGCGCACGACATCCGCCGCGAGCGCCGGATGATGCGCGCCTTCCAGAACCCGATCCTCGGCCCCCTGTTGCGCCGCTTCGGTGGCCCCGAAGACATCGTTCGGATGGGCATGTCCTTCTGGTCTTCACGACTGATACTTTCGGCGGTCGACTCGGGCGTGTTCACCGAGTTGGCCAACGGACCCGCCTCCGAACGGGAGCTAGCCGACGCCCTCGGCTGGCACGAGCGTGCCGCGGCCACGGCGCTGGACGCCCTCGTCGCCGCCGGATTGCTGCGACGCGACCGAGCGGGCCGCTACGCCAACACGATTCGCAGCGCGATGTTCCTCGACCGGACCAAGCCCAGCTACGTCGGCGGCCTGATGGAGCTGTCCAGCAGGCGCCTCTACGGCCTTTGGTCCAGCCTGGACGATCTGCTTCGCACCGGCCGTCCCGGCGCCGAAGAGGAACGCGGCGACAACGAATTCTTCTCGATGCTCTACCGTGATCCGTTGGCGCTCAAGGGATTTCTGGCTGGGATGACGGGCATCTCGACCGGCGAAGCGACGCTGCTGGCGGCCCGGTTTCCATGGCGGCGCTTTCGCACGTTTTGCGACGTGGGTTGCGCCCAGGGCGCGTTTCCGGTGCGGGTCGCGCTGACGCACCGCCACCTGCGGGGCACGGGTTTCGACTTCCCGGCCGTGCGACCGATTTTCGAGGAATATGTCGAGTCGTTCGATCTGGGCGGCCGGCTGGACTTCGTCGACGGAGACTTCCTCGAAGGCCCGCTGCCGCGCGCCGACGTGATCTCGTTCGGTCACGTGTTCCACGGGCGCAACCACGAGATTCGTCGGGAACTGGTGGCGAAGGCTTACGCGGCCACCCCGCCCGGCGGCGCAATCATCGTGTACGACGCGATGATTCAGTCCGGGCGACTGAAGAACCGCGGCAACAATTTCATGAGCCTGCTGTCGAGCCTCAACATCATGATGGAGTCGAGGGAGGGCTACGAGGCCTCCACCGCCGCCTGCGCCAAGCTGCTCCGCGAAGGCGGCTTCACCCGGATCAAGGTGCGACATCTCGTGGGTCCCACCTCGGCGGTGTTCGGGTACAAGCCGGGCCGGTTACCTGCGGCGGCCTGAGGCAGCGCGCTTTAGAGCGCGTCGTGGTCGCGTTCGCCGGTCCGGATGCGGATCACCTTTTCCACCGGCGAAATCCACACCTTGCCGTCGCCGATTTTCCCGGTGCGGGCCGCGCCCAGGATCGCGTCGACGACCCGATCCGCGAACGCCTCGTCGACCAGCACCTCGACGCGGACCTTGGGAACGAACTCGACGGCGTACTCGGCGCCGCGGTACACCTCGGTGTGCCCGCGCTGCCTGCCGTATCCCTGAACCTCGGTGACGGTCAGACCCAGCACCCCGACGGCCTCCACGGCGTGCCTGACGTCATCGAGCGTGAATGGTTTGACGATCGCGGTGACCAGCTTCATGGCGTTATCACAATCTCAATCGCCGGCGGTCTCGGCGGGCGCCGACTCGGCGTGCGCGGCCGCCAATGGCTCGACCCGCCGGCCCGTGACGAGCCCTTCGTCAGGGTAGGCCTCCTCGTCGTGCACGCCGACGTCGCCGGTCTCCAGGACCTCGTCGGGCATGCGCAACTTCATGAAGAGGCCGAGGACCCTGAGGATGACGAACGTGACGAGCGCGTCCCAGACGATGATCGTGCCCGCGGCGCCGGCCTGGATCAGGATCTGTTTGGGATGGTGGCCATACAGCCAACCGGCGAAGGTCACGTCCGTCCCGGTGCTGCCACCCAGGTACACAACGACCTTCGGGTCGGCGAGGACCCCGACGAGCAGACCGCCCGCCAGGCCCGCGATGCCGTGGGTGTGAACCACACCGAGGGCGTCGTCGACCTTCTTGAACGGCCTGGTCCGGCCGAGCCAGTTCCACGACATCCAGACCAGGGACGAGGCGACGACGCCGATGATCATCGCGCCGAAGCTGTTGACGTAGCCGGCCGCCGGGGTGATGGCGACCAGCCCGGTGATCATGCCGTTGACCGCGCCCAGGAACGTGGGCTTGCGCGCCTTGCTGGCGAAGATGTCCCAGATCACCCAGGTGAGCAGCGCGACGGCGGTGGTGAGGTTGGTGTTGATCACCGCCAGGGAGGCGTCGGCACCGGCGAAATACGGGTCACCGCCGTTGAAGCCGTTCCAGCCCAGCCACAGGATGCCGGCGCCGACCGCGGCCATCGGAAGGTTGTTGGGCACCGCGCGTTCGCGGTCGCGCGCCAGCCGCGGACCGATCACCGCGGCGGCGACGAATCCGCTGGTTCCGGCGGCCAGGTGGATCACGTACCCACCGCTGAAGTCCAGCGCGCCCGCCTGTCCCCACCAGCCGCCGCCCCACACCAGGAACGCGTTGACCGAGTAGGCGAACGTCGACCACAGCGGCACGAAGATAAGCCACACCTTGAAGTTCATCCGGCCGACCACGCTGCCGAGGAACAGCAGCGGAGTGATGGCGGCGAACACGAACTGGAAGTACGCCAGCGTGGTCTCCGAGAACCGGAACTTCGGCATGGTGCCGTCCAACAGCGGGATGACGGCCTGTCCCTGGTTGTCGGTGCCCAGGATGGTGTGCGGAATCCCGACCGCGGCCCTCAGGATGCCGGGGCCGAGCTTGAGCGGCTCACCGAACCCCATCTTGAATCCCCAGAGCACCCACACGACCAGCACCAGCGAGAATCCGGTGAAGGCCATCAGCATGGTGTTGACGGCCCACTTCTTCTGCACGATGCCGCCGTACAGCACGGCGATGCCTGGGATGCTCATCAGGCCGACCAGAGTCGCGGCCATCAATTGCCAGGCGTTGTCTCCGGGATTCAGCCAATCGGGATAAGGCAACATGGTTCAGACACACCCCAATTCGAGCCGGCGGGCTATAAATCAGCTGCGGTGCGAAGTGACGCCGTAGACGGGTGAAGCCTTTGCCCGGAATGTTTCAGGCGTGTGTTCAATTGTTTAAATCCTGATTTCAACTGCCCCATGCCATGACGGGCCCTCCCGAGGACGGCCGCGCGAGTGTTAGCTGGCCGTTGCACTACAGCCGGCCCCGGCCGGGCGAGCGTGGCGCGCGGGAATTTGCTTGCGCACCAATCAATTTCACACGAGTGCAATAGGGCACCAAGTGTCGTTTTGCTGAACTAATTGCGCCGCAACATCGTCGGAGTTATATAGGCCGGTTCGTGAGGCCCACTCGGGGCCGCATGCTGGACGTCTGTGGACAGGAAAGCTATGCAACGGGATTCGCGGCTGAGTGGTCGAGCGGGCGCGCCGAGGCTCGTCCACACGGATGCGCAGGAGCATCAGGTCGTCGTCGTCGGCGCGGGCGCCGCGGGTGTTTCGATGGCGCTCAGCCTGCGTGACCGTGGCGTGCGTCCACTGCTGATCGACCGTGCCGACGAGGTGGCCTCGTCCTGGCGGGGGCGCTACGACAGGCTGAAACTCAATACCTGCAAACAGTTTTCGCATCTTCCCGGGCGGCCGTTTTCCAAGGACACGCCGGTTTTTCCCACCCGCGACCAGGTCGTCGCCCACCTCGAAAACCACGCCCGCGACGACGGGATCGAGTTGCGGCTGGGCACCGAGGTGTCCCGGATCGACCGCCGCGGCGACGGCTGGTTGTTGCGCGGCACGTCCGGCGACATTTCCTGCCGGCAGGTGGTCATGGCGACCGGATACGAGCACACGCCGCTGATGCCGTCTTGGCCGGGCCTCGACGGCTTCGAGGGCCGCGTGCTGCATTCGTCGGCGTACCGCAACCCCGGCCCATATTCCGACCAGCGCGTCCTCGTGGTCGGGGCCGGCTCGTCGGCGCTGGAGATCGTCCATGACGTGGCCACCGGCGGGGCGCGCAAAGCGTGGCTGGCTGTGCGCACGTCACCGAACATCATGCTTCGCTCGCTGCCGGGCGGCCTGCCCTCGGATCTGATCGCGACGCCGCTTTTCCGCGCGCCCGTTCGGCTCGCCGATGCGCTGGCGGAGGTCGGTCGCCGGTTGAGCGTGGGAGACCTTGCCGCATACGGGTTACCGACGCCCGCCGAAGGCGTGTTCGCGCGCGGGATTAGGCTCGGCCGCGCACCCGCGATCGTCGACAAGGATGTGATCGACGCCATCCGCGGCGGTTCGTTCGAGGTGGTCCCGACCATCGAGCGATTCGACGGTTCCGGCGTCCGGCTGGTCGACGGGCGGCGCCTGGAACCGGATGCGGTCATCTGCGCCACGGGCTACCGGCGCGGCCTGGAACCCTTGGTGGGCCACCTCGGGGTGCTCGACGATTGCGGCCTGCCCGTGGCCACCGGCGAAACGCCGGCCGCGGCGGGCCTGCGGTTCATCGGCTTCCAGTCCCGTCCGGGGCTGCTCGGCTATGTCGCAAGGCAGTCCAGAAGCGTTGCCCGGCGCATTGCGGCCGAACTCGAGGCCACCGCGCCGTCGGGTCAACTTCAGTGACTGTGGCTAACCGTCAATACTTGTATCATCAATATTGCGAATGCTATTCAACATGTGAGCAAAATCGTTTGTTGAACTAATCAATGCGTCGATCCGTGTTAGCTAGGTATGACGCAATTACAAACGGCGGCGAGGCCGGACTTGCCGCAGGCGCGGGCCCATCGCGTCCGCGACTGGGCGCGATCGCTGCGCGTGGGACTCGACCCCGAGGCCTACTTTCGTCGGCGCGCCGACAGCCGCGATCCGTTCGTGGTGATCTTCCCGGGCCTCGGGCCCGTGCACTTCCTCACCACCGCCCGGGACGCGCAGCAGTTGTTGACCACGCCGCGGGAGACCCTGTGCGCGCCGACGCCCAATCCGATCGAGCCGATCGTGGGGCCGGATTCCGTGATCCTGACCTCCGGCGAGCACCATCGCAGCCAGCGCCGCCTGATGTCCCCGGCGTTTCACGGCGCCCAGATGCGCCGGCGTGCGGACGCGATAGCCAAAGCCGTGCTCGCCGAGGTGGATTCGTGGCGCCCGGGCGACCGGGTGGCGCTGCACCGCACCACCCAGGCCATCACGCTGCGCATCATCGTCGAGACCGTGCTGGGGGTGGATGAGGCGCGCATCGAAGAGTACGCCGGCGTGGTGTCCGCGCTGATGAACGCGAACACCGCATCCCTGCTGTTGCTGCCGGCGCTGCGCAGGAACTTCGCCGGCCTGGGCCCGTGGGCTCGGCTGGTGCGCCTGCGCACCGAATTCCAGGGCATGCTTTCCGACCAGATGGAGCACGACCGCGGCGCCCTCGGTCACGGTGCCGTGTTGAGCGACCTGTTGCGCGAAAACGACCACGCGCGGACGGGTCTCGACGACGACGACCTGCAACAGCAGCTTCGGACGATGGTGGTCGCCGGACACGACACCACGGCCGCCGCGCTGGCGTGGGCGCTGTACCACATTCACCGCGACTGCGAGGTCCGCGCGCGGCTCGCCGACGAGCTCTCCGCCGATCCCGCGCCGCACGAGATGCCGAGGCTCCCCTATCTGTCCGCGGTCATCAAAGAGACGCTGAGGATGCACCCCGCGGTGCCGGTCGTCCTGCGCAAGCTCATCGAACCGCAATCCATCGGTTCGGTGCGGTATCGCGGCGGCGACATCGTCGGAATCGCGCTGCCCGCCGTCCATTTCAGCTCCGATGTGTGGCGCGATCCCTACCGGTTCGATCCCGATCGCTTTCTCGCCGGCAACCCGACACCGTTCGAATACCTGCCTTTTGGCGGCGGGCACCGCCGCTGCCTGGGGGCGGCCTTCGCCAACTATGAAATGGCCGTCGCAGTCGGCACCATCATGCGCTCGGTGGAGCTGAGCATGCCGCGGCGAGAGCGCCGCAGAAAGCCGCCGCGTTCGGTACCGCGCGGCATCGCCGTCGTCCCGCGCCGGGAGGTGAAGCTCGTGGTCAGCCGAACTGGGTCTGCGGCCGGGGCATCGCGGCGCCGTCGACGGTGATGTCGACCTTCTCGTTGTAGAAGGCCACCAGGCCGGCGATTTGGTAGACCGCCGGCAGCGGGTAGTGGTACGTCCAGGCCAGGTCCGGGTGCGCGGTCTCCCCCAGCCGCACCGACCAGTAGCCCGACGTCACACCCTTGTACGGGCACAGCGTCTGCGTCGGGCTGGGTTCCAGGTGCTCGAAGGCGATGTCCGTCGGATCGATGTAATACCTTGTGGGCAAACCGGTTTCGAACAGCAACACCGGGGACCGGGTGTCGGCCAGCACGGTTCCCTCCAGCTCGACCCGGACATGCCGGTGCGAGCGCAGCGCGTCGACCCGCGAATACGGGTTGCGCGGGTGGCCGTAGATCGGCTCGTCTTCCTCGAACCAGCGCAGCGGATCCCATTCGAATCGCACGGTGCCGGCCACGGGGCTGTCGCCGTCGGCGTCAAACACCCGCGCCGCCGAGGGATAGGTTTGGCCGTCGCCGACCAGGGAGTGCAGCCGCGACGGCCCGAGCTGCACCTTCTGTGGGTGGTCCTCGTCGCGCAGGAATTCCGTGCGGACGTCCGCCAGCGGCACGTAATACGCCGGGTAGTAAGGCAATTCCCACACGTACCGGGCCGCGGTGGTGTCGAAGACCAGTTCGTGACCGAGATAGCCGCGGACCCGCCGCGGCGCGGGCTCGATGCGCCCGCGGGTGGCGGCCATCTGCGGGTAGTCGCGGTCGGCGCTCATGTCTGGTCCTTCGAGGCCAGGCCGGCCGGCGCATTGGCGATCGCCTGGTGGATGGCGTCGGCCAGCGCCAGGGCGCTCTCCTCGGTGAGTTCGAGCGCGACGCGCGCCGACGGGCCCAGCTCCGGGTTGATCACGTCGATGTTGACCGTGTGGCCGTAGGGCGCGTGGACGGGATGGTCGACGTACACCGTGGCGCGGGTGGCGCCGAACCAGCCGGTCCTGCCCTTGCCGCTGCCGTCGATCCGCACGTGTTCGGTGAGGTATGTGCACATGTGTTGCGAGGCCTAGCCTTTCAGGTGGGTGGCGAAGAATTCGTCGATGCGCCGCCAGCCGTCGACGGCGGCCTCCGGCCGGTACGCCGGCCGGTCGACGGAGAAGAACGAATGGCCCGCGCCGTCGTAGGAAACAAACTCGTGGGGCTTGTCGAATTTGGTCAGCTCCGCGTCCAGGGTGGCCACGGCGGGCGGCGCCGGGAACCTGTCGTCGGCCCCGAACAGCCCGAGCAGCGGGCAGCTCAGCTTCGGCGCCAGGTGCAGGATCGGCTGCATGGCCTTGGGCATGCCCTCGATCAAGTCCTCGACGATGAACGCGCCGTAGCAGTCCACCGCGGCATCGAACGGCAGCGAGCACGCCGCCAGGAACGCGTGCCGCCCGCCCGAGCAGTGCCCGATGACGCCGAACTTCCCGTTGGCACCCGGCAAGGACCGCAGGTGCTCGACCGCGCCCGCCACGTCGCCGATCAGGCGCTCGTCGGGTACGCCGCCGGCGGCCCGCACCGTCGCGGCGGCGTCGTCGGGCGCGGCGCCCGGAGCCTCGCGCGAATACAGGTTGGGGGCAACGGCGTGATAGCCGCTGACGGCGAGCCGCCGCACGAACTCCTTGGTTTCCCGATCATAGCCGGGCATGTGGTGGATCCACACGATTCCGCCGCGCGATCCGTCCGCGAGTGGGGACGCGCGGTAGGCCTCGATCTCGTCGCCGCCATGGCCGGTGATGGTGATCGTTTCCGCGCGGATAGCGTCCGGACTTACTGCGCTCACGCCTGCTCCTTCGTTGGTGCGCCCCGCCGGAACCAACGTAACCGAATTGCGCCATGGCGGAACCGGCCCCGTCCTGACGTCGGGCGTTGTCAATCGCTTCCCGGAGAGGCGGTCGCCAGGCCATGCGACACGGCGGCCTCGATGAGTCGGCGATCGTATGCGCACAAGGCCGTCAGGCTGCGTCGGTTGGCGTGAGCTGTGGCCAGGTGTATCGCATCGAGCGTGCGCAGGTCGGTGGGGGGGACGATGGCCGCTGCCGCAGCAATAGCGTCAGTCAGCACCAAGGTGTCGATCGTTGAGGCGACACTTCGCGCTCTGGCCACGGTGGCGGGCCCAACCCGCGCGGCCGCGCGGATGAGCTCGATGTGACCGATCGCGCTCGTAGCAAGGTCTTCGTCCGGACGATCGTTCAGCCAATCAATTAGGCCTTCCGATTCTTTCTCAGCGGCAACAAGTTTGACGATTGCCGAGGTGTCGAGGTAGATCATCGGTCGGCTCGTTGCTCTTCCAGCATCGAACTGAGCGAGTGACCTTCAACCAGATCGGCCATGCTGAAGGGAACTCGTGGCGCGGTAGCGGGGATTAATTGGCCTTCAGCGATGAGCTTGCCGCGGGCCTGCTCGGCGGGTGTGAGTGGAACCAGGCGTGCCACGGGCCGACCCCGGTCCGTGATTTGAATGGTTAACCCCGCCTTCGCTTTCGCTACCCACGCGCTGGCGTTTTGGCGTAGCTCGCGAATTCCGATCACTTCCACTCAGCCAGTGTAGCACTTAATGTGCTACACAGCGATTGGGGACACACGGTCAAGACAGCGATTGGGCCGAATGTTGTCGCCGCCGCGCGAAGCCAAGGGCCGTGAATTGCTGGAAAACGGATACGGCGCGGGGCAAGATGGTTCCTCAAGCAGCAACGCGGAAGGACACTGCGTTGACAACGGAAGCAAGCGCCGCGGAGGCGGGCACCGAGCCGGTCCCGCTGCGCGCCGTGGTGGCCGACGACGAAACCCTGCTGCGCGAGGGCCTGGCCAGCCTGCTGGACCGCTCCGGGTTCGCCGTGGTCGGCCAGGTCGGCAACGCCGTCGAACTGCTTCCGTTGGTGCGTCAAGCCAAACCGGATGTCGTAGTGGTGGATATCCGGATGCCGCCCACTCACACGACCGAGGGCCTAGAGGCCGCCCAGCGCATCCGCGAGGAACTACCCGACACCGGGATCCTGGTGCTGTCGGCGCATGTCGACGTCGAGCATGCGATGGAGCTGTTGGCCGGTGGCCGCGGCATCGGATATCTGCTCAAAAGCCGGGTCACCGATGTCGCCGATTTCGTCGACACGTTGCGGCGCATAGCGAAGGGCGCGTCCGTGGTCGACCCGGCGGTGGTGCAGGAGCTGGTCTCGGGTCGGCGCCGTGACGACCCACTCTCAGCCCTGTCCCCGCGCGAGCTGGAGGTGCTGGAGTTGATGGCCGAGGGCCGCTCCAACGCCGGGATCGCGCGGCGTCTGTGGGTCACCGAAGGCACCGTGGAAAAACATGTCCGCAGCATTCTCACCAAACTCGGCTTGCCGGAGACCGACGACGACCACCGTCGCGTCCGCGCGGTCGTCACGTTCCTCGACTCGCGCTGACCCGACTCCCCAAGACGCCCCAAACCCGCTGCCGCCGCTAGCTTTCGATCGCGCGTGCCTCGGCTAACAGTCGGCGCAGTCGCCGCCGGCCCCGGTGCAGGCGTGACACCACCGTTCCGATCGGAGCGTTCATCAGAGCCGCAATCTCCTTGCAACGCAACCCCTGGATGTCCGCGTAGTACACGGTGAGGCGAAACTGGTGGGGCAGGGCGCGCATCGCAACTATGACATCGTGCTCGCCGACCCGATCCAACGCCTGGTCTTCGGCCGATGGCAGGCCCTTGGCCGAATGGGCGGCGCTCGCCAGCAGTTGCATATCGGTAATCCCGTCCGTCAAATCCTGAACCGGACGTCGCCGAGTCTTGCGGCAATTGCTGATGTGGGTGTTGACCAGGATTCGGTGCAGCCAGGCGTGGACGTTGCTGTCGGACCGGAAGGAATCGAAGCCGGCGAACGCATTGGTCAGCGTATCCTGCACGAGGTCTTCCGCGTCGGCGTGATGGCGGGTCATCCGCAGAGCTTGCCGATGCAGGTCGCCGATCAGGGGCGCGACTTGGCATTCAAACCCATTAGTAGGGTATGCGTCGGCAGTGAATTCCGCTGTCAGGGTCATGCTGGGCCTCTCGTGTCGCGGCTGAACGGCGCCTATCGGCTCCCACGCCTTACGATTGCGGCTCCGCCGCGCCGCGTCTGCACTGCTGGCAGCCGTCCGGTGTTCCCGGCAGCGGCAGTGTGCGCGCCCCGGGTAGCCGGTATCGGCGGTGGCGACCAGCCCGCTCACCGCCGGTTACGCCGCCCGCCCTGCGGCCGCGTACACCTGGCCGCCAAACCTTCCCGGATCGCGGTTGGTTTCCTGCTAGCTTCCATGCGATCGGTTCGCAGCTACTCCACACTGAACTCGTGACACTTGGTAAGCGAACGCGGTGCATCATCGTTGATGACAACCGCGACTTCCTCGATGCGGCAACCCGGTTGCTCGAGCACCAGGGAATCAACGTTGTGGCGGTGGCGACGTCTTCCGCCGAAGGGCTGCGCTGTGTCGAGGAACTGCGGCCCGACGTGACGCTCGTCGATATCGACCTGGGCGAGGAGAGCGGTTTCGAGGTCGTCGAGAAGCTTCAACACAACGCGTTCGGCCTCAGGGTTCCGGCCATTTTGATATCTACCCACGGCGAAGAGGACTTTGCCGAGTTGGTATCTACCAGTCCCGCTGTGGCCTTCATACCGAAAGCCACCCTGTCCGGCGCCGCGATCCGGGCTGTACTTGGTGTTGCGGGATAGCCGCACACATACGCCCGCGCGATACCGGCTGGCGCGGCAAATGGATTGGTCTTGCCGCTGCGGCGCGAAGCCGTCGCCGCCTTCGTGTAACCCATTGCAGCTCCGCCAAACTCGGAGCCGGTAATTGATCTCACCGGTGCAAGTATTCCGGCTAGCCGGAAGCCGAATGGACGGCTAGCGCCGACGACATCGCCGCAGATCGCGGCAAAGCTAGGTGTTGAGCTCGCATGTCGACGATCTTGCGAGCCAAACGGATAACGCACGGGGAGAAGAGAAATGTCGTTTGTCACCACCCAGCCGGAGGCGCTGACGGCGGCGGCGGAACACCTGGCCGCCATCGGTTCGGCAATGACAGCGCACAATTCCGCCGTGGCCGAGCCCACTACCGGAGTGGTGCCGGCCGCCGCCGACGAGGTCTCGGCGCTGACCGCGGCGGCGTTCGCCGCGCACGGGGCATTGTTCCAAGAGGTCAGCGCGCAAGCGGCGGCGATCCATCAACGGTTCGTCACCACCTTGCAAGCGTCCGCCGGATCGTACGCGACCACCGAGGCGGCCAACGCGGTCGCCGCCCGCTGAAATCGTTACGACCGATGGACTTCGGAGCGCTTCCACCCGAAATCAACAGCGGCCGAATGTATTCCGGTCCCGGATCGGGACCGCTGCTCACCACCGCGGCCGCGTGGGAAAGGACCGCCTCGGAACTGTATTCCACGTCGGCCACCTATTCCTCGGTGATAACCGGCCTCGCTGGCGCCGGCTGGCAGGGCCCGGCCTCCCAATCGATGGCCACCGCCGCCGCCATCTACGTAATGTGGATGAACGCCGCCGCAACGCAGGCCGAGCAGGCGGCCAGCCAGGCCCAGGCCGCCGCGGCGGCGTTTGAGGCCGCGTTCGCCGCCACGGTTCCGCCGCCGCTGATCGCGGCCAACCGCGCGCAGCTGGCGACGCTGGTCGCGACGAATTTTCTTGGCATCAACACCGCGGCGATCATGGCGACGGAAGCCCAATACGCCGAGATGTGGGCCCAGGACGCCGCGGCGATGTACGGTTATGCAGGCTCCTCGGCCGCCGCGACGACGCTGACTCCGTTCACCGCGCCGCAGCAGAACACCGATCCCGCCGGTTTGACGGCCCAAAGCGCCGCGGTCACCAATTCCGTGACGAGTTCGACCGGGCCGTCGATCGACACGATCGTTCAACTGATCCTCGACGACATCAACAATGCGCTGGCGCCCGACCACATCAACTCCGGGATCAGCGCGTTTGCAACGATCCCCTCCATCATCTTGTCGGCGGCGTCGTTCTTCTCGAGTTCTGGCACGAGCGCCGCCGACTCGACCGCCGCGGCATTGGCGGACGTGAGCGCGGGACTGAGCAGGGTGGCGACAACGCTCGGCTCGGTGGGCCCGGCGCAGGTCCTCGGCGCGGTGTCGGGCGGAATGGGGCGGGCGGCGACGGTCGGCGCCTTGTCGGTGCCGCCGACCTGGGGCGCCACCCTCGCCTCGTCGAATAGCTTGGCGGCCAAGGCAATACCGATAGACCTCGTCAGCCAAACCGATCTCGGAGAGTTCGCGCCCCCCGTCAGCCTGGCCGGCGCGCCGGCGAACCTCGCGGCCGGCGCTGCCGCGCGCGGGACGCCCGCGGCGGCCGAGGGCACAACGCTGCGGTCATTGATGCGACCGAACATGCTTCCATCCCAGAAGTACATCGGATAACCCGCTTCGAAGCTCGGCCAGGGGCCGAGCTAACTGGGCGCATTCAGGTCAGTTGAGCGGAAACTGTTGGGTCTTGATGGAATCCCGCAGCGCGCGTCGATACCGTGACCATACCGGGACATATAGGCCCAGCTCCTTGCGGACGGCCTGTACCACGTCTCGGCGGTTCACCGCGGCGCTTTCGTACTGCGCCAATGCCGCTCGCTGTTGTTCGGGCAAGTTGTCCAGCCATATTTCAAGCCGACCCGACACAGCTTCGTCGCCTTCGACTTGCCTGACCCACTCGCCCAGTTGAACGGACTGTTGGTACGCGTAAGCGATGGCTAGATCGGCGGTTTGATAATTACCGGTGAGGGCCAGCTCGCTGATCACTCTATCGATCGCTTCGGCCTTTTCGGTCAGGACTTCCCGGCGCGCCGCCGGCGGCAACGCCTTGAGGATCTCCAGGTCTCTGCCGATCCGCAAGGCGTCCGCGTAGAGCGTCTTCATCTCCTCGTAGTGGAACCGCTTCTGCTGGGATCGGCGATCGAGCGCCCCCGTACCGAACGCGATGACGCCGGCCATCACGACGAATGCGCCGCCCAGCAGAGTTCCCTGCCCGGGAGTCACGCTGTGCCAGAGCTCCATCACCCCACTCATCGTCACCACCTATCACCGGTTCATCGACCGCGGCGGTATGCCGCGAGCTTCGATGCGTCGCAACTGTTTCAGGTTTACAGCTCGGCCAGCGCGATGCCGGTGAGGCCGACGCCCAGGTGGACGAGTTCGGTGTCGACGCCGGTGGCGAGATTGACATAGCGAACACCGCCGCCGAGATCGCCGACGTAGAATTCCGAGTCGGAGACGGCGGCAACGCCGATCGCCTCGTGGTATCCCCGAGACAGGATCTCGGGGATACCGATCACGGGCTCCACCGGCGCCCGGTTGAGCGTGTTTCCGTCGGGTTCGGCGCCGCGGTCGGTCCACACCAGCGTCTCGCCCGCGAACAGGTGCAGGTCGATCGGCTCGGGCAGGTCCTTCCAGAGCAGCTCGATGTCGTCGCGATGCGCCGCGCTGGCGCCCTCCGGCAGATCGAGCGGGGCGCGAAAGATTCTGCCCTCGCCGGCTTTTGGCGCACCCTTCTGTGTCCAGTACAGGAGCCGGCGATCGAGGTCGACTGCGACGCCGACGCAGTGGTTGGCGATCGTTCGCGCGGCGCGTTCGCCGACCGCCGGCACCACAAGCGGGCGCAGGTCGCTGCCGTCGAGATTGCAGGACAGCACCTGCATGCCCTCGCGGTCGCACCAGTACAGCACGCCCGCTTCGAAATCGGCGGCGAGCTGCTTGCCGGTCGTGAAGGCGCCGCGCGGCACGATGGTGACGCGATTGCCGCCGTCGAGGTCGGCGCGTTCCAGGGATCCGTTGCGGGCGTGCGCAACTTCCGAACGCGGGCCGCTCCCGGGATCGGGGGCGCCCATGTTCGTCCAGTAGACGTGACCGCGTGCCTGGTCGACGACGATGCCGTCGGCCCTCTCGTCGAGCCCGCTGAGCAGAGTGCGCACGCGGGTGCCATCCAGAGACACCGCCTGCATCTCCCGCTTGCCGTCGTTGAGCACCAAGAGCTCCGTCATCATCGCCCGCTTTCTGGTTCGGTGCTCTGACCAACGGAGAAGGAAGGCACGGCGTCACACAGCGCCTGAAGGCTCTTGCCTGCCTGCATGACCGCGCCGTCGGGCCGCACGATCGCCGCCGTGGCCCGGCCTTGCTTCAGCCAGCGGCCCAGTTCGCTCTCACCCCTGACGAGGACGAGGGCCGCCCCGCGATCACTGAGCTGCCGCCGTTGCGTTGGGCTCATCGGTGAGGTGGTGACGACCGCGAAACGGTTACCGACGATCTGGTCGAGGCGCAGGTCATCGCGCAGAACCGGGTTGGGGCACAGCGTTCCGGCCAATTGCCCCGGCCTGCGGGGCTTGACGACCAACGCCGACCGGCGCAGCCCTGGGGCGACGCCATCGGCCGCGCTGGTGCGCGTGCCGGGTAGGCGCAGGTTTTGCACCCGCGGGAACAGCACCTTCCGGGCGAGGTCGCCGACCGCGCCGCCGCCGGTCATCGCAGCTCCCACCGAAACCGCCATCAGGATCATGGCGGCCGCGTGAGCCTTGCGCTCCTGTTCGTAGGTGTCCAGCACGCCGTCGGGCAGGGAGTTGCCCAGCACGCCGGCCACTTTCCAGGTGAGGTTCAGCGCGTCGCGCAGGCCGGCCGCCATGCCCTGGCCGACGAACGGCGGGGTCAGGTGCGCGGCATCACCGAGGACGAACACGTTGCCGTCACGCCAACTGCTGGCCACCTTCGCGCGGAACGTGTAGGCGGTCACGCGGACCAGGCGCAACTGGTCGACGGGTGTGTCGCCCAGCCACGGCCTGATCAAAGGCTCTATTTCCGTGAGCTTTTGGTAATCGGCGGCGGTTTCGTCATCGAGTAACTGGAATTCCCACCGGTACCGAGTCGGCCCCACCCGCATGTAGGTGCCGGCGCGTTCAGTGCTGCACAATTGGTGGCAGCCCTCCCACTGGTTGAGTTCGGCATCGGTGTCCACGTCGATGACCACCCAGTTCTGTTGGAACGACAGCCCGTACATGTGCGCGCCGATCGATGCCCGCACCAGGCTGTTGGCGCCGTCGCAGCCCAGCACGTAGCTGGCCTCGACGGACTGCTCGCCCCCGCGCACGCGGTCAAGGAAGCTCACCCGCACCCGGCCGGGCTTGTTCTGCGTGACGCCGGTGACCTCTACGTCACCCTTGAGCGTGACGTTGGGATACCTCTTGAGGTTCGCGCGCATGATCGCTTCCAATTCGGGTTGGTCGAACATGTTCATCTGCGGGTAGCCGTTGGCGCTTGGCTCCGTAGTGCGCTTCAACTCCGCGAGCACGCGAAAGTCCTTGTCCAGTAGCCGCAGACCGTGCGCGGACCGGCGGTGGGAGGCGAACTCGTCACCGACGCCCAGGCGAGCCAGGATGCGATAGATCTCGTCGTCGGCGTGCACCGCGCGCGGCAGCGGGTAGACGGACTCATGTCGATCGAGCACCAGAGTCGGAATGCCGTACTGGCCGAGCATCGTGGCCGCGGTGATGCCGGTTGGTCCGGCACCGATGACGATCACCGGCACGAAGTCCGGCAGCGACGCGGGAGCTCCGTTGGGTTGCGCGTTCATGCGTAGACCACCTTGTTGCGTTGTGTGCCGAGGTTGATGGTGCCGTCGTCGGTAGCCACCGTGGCTTCCACGACGTCACCGTGATGGAGGTAGTTGGGGTTCTTTGCCTGCTCCGCAAGGAATGTCATCAGGTCCATTTGGTGCGGGTTCTCGACACCACGCGCGGTGAGCGCGGTGCCGACCGGGGTACCGGTGAGGACGACGTCGCCGGCGTCCAGCTTTTGGAACTTCGCCAGCGCCCGCAGCGCCTGAACCGGCGAGAAGAGCATGTCGCCCTCGACCACCATGTTCTGGCGCAGTTCGCCGTTGACCCGCAACTGCAGCCGCAGGTCGCCGAAGCGCTTGAGTTCGTCGGCGTCGACCAGCACCAGCGCCGGTCCCACCGGGGTGAACGTTGGATACGACTTCGACTCGAAGAACTGGGCTTTGGTCAGTTGCACGTCGCGCGCCGACACGTCGTTCGTCACCACGAGCCCGTGGACGAATTCGGCGAGGTTGTCCTCGGTCACCTCGGTGCCTACCGGAAGGTCGCGGCCGATGAGCAGGCCGATCTCCAGCTCATAGTCCAGCAGCTGCACGTGGGCGGGCTTGATGATGTCATCGAATGGGCCGACCACGGAGCCAGAAGCCTTGCGGAAGAAGGTCAACGGCGTCTTGGCGGGGTCGCGCCCGACGTCACGCACATGCGAGGCGTAGTTGGTGGCCTGCGCCACCAAGCGGCACGGCGTGGTGACCGGCGAGACCAGCTTGAGGCTTTCGACCGGAACGGTGTCGGTCGAACCAGCGGCCTGGTCGATGGCCCCGCGGTCGGCCAGCACCTCGCCGGTGCTGGCTGCGTCGGTGCGGATTCGGGCGGCGCCGGTCGGGGTGTGCACCCACCACGCGTCGGCGGTGCGCAGAATCGAGACGGACATATGAGGATCCTTACTTTCTCTTGGGTTGGGTGATGGACGTTAGGAATTGGCAACGTGGAACAGCCCTCGCAGGGCGGAGAGGTCGAACTCGTTGTCGTGCCGCAATGCGTCGAGCATCAGCGCAACCTCGCGCGCGGTTTCCCCCGGCGTGCCCACGCCGAGGAAGTCCTTGCTCGGTGGCGGACCCCACTGAGACAGGCCCGACGACGTCATCGGCGCCCAGCCGGGCTCCAGGGTGTTGTCGAACATGTCGCCGTCGGCGTAGTGCTCGACCAGGAAGCCACCCTCCGGGTCGCGCCAGTAGTCGAAGAGTTGGCTGCCCTGGATGTGCCGACCGATGCCCCAGGAGCGGAAATAGCCTTGCTCACGCAGATATTCGCCGCCGGCCGCAAGCGCGTCCAAGTCAGCGACCTGGTACGCCGAGTGCACGTAACGGTGCGTGGGGCCCAGCGCCATGGCCAACGTGTGGTGGTCGGCGGGGACCGAGCCGCGGTCGCAGCGGATGAAGCTCATGATCGGTCCACGCTCCCGCTGGCCGGGGTAGTAGCAGAAGTCGCTGACGATCAGTCCCAGGTGATCCAGGTACCAGTTCAGCGCTTCGATGTACTTCGGCGTCTGCAGCACGATGTGTCCGAGCCGCTGCACCCGGGCGGGCACCCGGGGAGGCCGCTGGGTGGAATTCGCGCGGACGGTCTCATGGCTGGGGCCGAAGTTGAACACGTGCGGTTGCTGTGAGGGCAGCTCGGGCAATTGGTGAACGCCCGAGACCACCCGCAGGGAAATCCCGCTGGGGTCCACGAGGTCGACCGTGACCCCGCCCAGCGTCTCCGGCAGCGGCCGCAGGGTGGCGCCGGTCGCGTCGGCCAACCGCAGCAGGTCGGAATGCTCGGCGGCGACGAAGCCCGGTCCGACGAAGCGCGAACGGCTGCCACGGCGGATCAGCACACACGGTGCGCCGGGGTCGCTGCCCCGCAGGTGCAGCTCGTCGTCGGTGCGAAGCACGACGCTGAACCCGAATGCCAGCGCGAAAGCCTGCGCTTTCTCCAGGTCCGGCTTCTCGAACTCCAGCCAGACGACGTCGTGGACCTTGATCACCGGGTTGGCCGAGCGGCCGGGGTGCTCGCCGGGCAGCGCGCCCTGCTCGCTGTGCAGCCCGTTGTGGGCGCCGATGAGTTGGTCGGTCATTGCTCGCTCCTAAAACTCGAAATCGATTGACACCGTCAAGTTCCTTATTTGGGAACGGATTTCGGTGTCGAGGCTTTCATCGGTACGCGAGTTCGTGTACCGCACTCGCCACTAAGGATGCAGCCTCTGCGCACGCGTGTCGTTGCCGCTGACGGCAATCGCTATACCCTGCTAGCGGGTATTCGCGCGATTCTGACGAATCGTCATCGTTGCATTGCGTGACAGGACCTTTGGCGGTGGCTACCGCCGACAACCTCAGGCTCGAAGCAGCAGTGCAGGCAGTTCGGCCCGAACGTCAGATCACCGAAGGCCCGGAGTATTGCCGACTATTCAACTTCCAATTGTCTTGTGCGGGATAGCGATATCAAACGTTGTGCCGCCTCCTGGCGGACTGGCGACCCGCATGGAGCCGCCCAGCGCTTCGACACGGTCCTTCAGACCGATGAGCCCGGAGCCCTGTTGCGGGTCAGCGCCACCGATCCCGTCGTCCGAGATGAGCAGGACCAGATCCCGATCGGTGGCGTGCGCGCATACCTTTACCCGAGAGGCCTTGGCGTGCTTGGCAGCGTTGGTGAGCGCCTCAGCGACCACGTAGTAGGCAGCGATCTCGACGGGGTCGGGAAGCCGGCTCGCGATCGCCACGTCGAGCTCGACCGGCACCGCTGAGCGTCGGGCCAGCGTCTTGAACCCAGCGGACAGCCCACCGGTCGACAAGATCGCCGGGTGAATGCCGCGCGAGATCTCCTGTAATTCCTTGAACACGTCGGCCAGGCCCGAAATAGCCACGGAGATCTCGTCTTTGAGATCGTCGCATCCGGGCGGCACCAGGTCCTCTGCCAGGCGAAGTTTCAGCCCCAGCGAGACCAGCCGTTGCTGTGCTCCATCGTGAATATCTCGTTCCAGGTGGCGGCGGGCGGTATCAGCGGCGGCCACGATCCTCGCCCGCGAGGCGATTAGTTCCTCGCGGGTGGTGGCCGCGGCGATGGCGGTTGCGACCAGCTCGGCAAATTCCGCTATCCGCGCCTCGGCATCGGGCGGCAAACCTTCCGGTTCGGTGGTGCCGACGACGGCTACTCCCCACACCCTCTCGTCGACCACAATCGGGGCGCCGATCCGTGACTGTGCGCCCAACTCGCGAATGCGTTGGGCAATCGAGCCGCTGGCGCCATCCCATATGTCCATTCGGGCCGGCGCCCGCGTGTTCAACACCATGGCGGAGATGTTGTCGCCCTCGGTGCTGAGCCGTTCACCGACCGACAGGTGCGGCACGCCCGGCGCCGCATAGGAGGCGACGACGACAACCGCGGCACCGTTGTCCTCGAAATGAAGCACTTCGGCGTTCCCCACATCCAGGCAACCGGCCATCTCCTCCGCCACCGCCGAGAACACGTCCTCCTGGCTGACCCCTTGCGCAACCAAGGTCGCCACCCGGCGCAACGCGGCCTGCTGCCTGGCCAGCACGTGGAGGTCGTCGGCAAGCTGGCGCAGGTTGTCGCGGCTGGTCTGCAGTTCGGCTCTGGTGGCGGCGTTGCTAAGGCAGGTCGCAACCAGATCGGCGAAGTCGGCCATGCGCGATTCGGTGTCCGGCGGCAGCGGCCCGGTCCGCGACGCCACGCCGGCCACGCCCCAAAGATGAGGACCCACAACGATGGGGACCGCAACCATCGATTGGACGCCGATAGCCCGAATGCGTGCGGCAGCCTCACCGGGCGTGTGCTCGTGGCTGTCCACTCGAGCCGGACGGCCGGTGCGCCGAACTATCGCTGCGACGTGGTCACCGTCCAGCGGGAAGCGATCACCCACCACCGGCGGGTCCCGAAGCTCGGTCTCGGGGCGCCCGAGGGCGGCAATGACAATGTCATCCCCGTCGAAGCGGGCGACCGTCGCGTTGTGGCAGTCGCAACAACTGGCCATCTCCTCGGCCACCACCGTGAAGACCTCCGCGGGCTCGGCCTCACGAGCGACCAGCTCCGCTACCCGGCGCAACGCCGTCTGTTGTCGCGCGAGCTGGTACAACGACGTCGCCGCGTCGCCGTCGCGATGGCGAACATTCACCAACAACCACCGCCTCATAAACCTGCCCGTCGCAAATCTTAACGCCGCCAATTCGATGGCGTCCCGAAAGCGCCCGTAATGCATCCGTGTGTGCATAGCGCTACACACCAAGCGATGTCGTCTCAATACGCGATGGCGAGCACCAGCAACGCGATGCTGGCAAGGCTCGAAGCGCTCTACCGTAAGTGTCGCTGTCAGCGGCGGTGTGCCGAGTCATGGCAGCCGCAGTGTTGACTAACGGCTAGCACCCATTTGCCCGCGAGCTCGCGCATCAAACGCGCGAGTCGTTGTAATCCGATCAGATCTGACGGTTTCTCAAAATCTTGACCGCGGGCGATCTACCTGCTGGCAGGTATATCCATTTGGCGGTGGCGGTAGCGACATGCCGACACAAACACCGCATGCTCGGAACAACACCGCACACTGCGCGCGGCGATGCGTAATCGCTTACTCAGAGCGGTATTTCACCAAACGGAAGCACAGAACACCGGCGGACAGCTGGTGGCAGACAGCGAAGGGAACACCATGGCATACCGGACCGTCAACCCGTACAACAACGAGGTCGTCGCGACTTTCGACGACCTGACCGATGCGGAGGCGATGAACCTTCTTGCCCAGGCGCAGAAGACCTTTGAGTCGTGGAGCCAGGCGTCCTACGCCGAGCGCGCCGCGCTGTGCCAGCGCGCGGCGGCCATTCTCATCGAGCGCCCCGACGAGTTCGCCCGCCTACTGACGCTGGAGATGGGCAAGCTCTACAAGGAGGCCCTGGGCGAGGTGGCGCTCAGCGCGCACATCTTCGCCTACTACGCCGAAAACGCGGAGAAATTCCTGGCGCCCGAGCGCATCGACACGCTCAGCATCAACGACAACGCGATGCTCGTCAGCGAACCGCTCGGGGTGATCCTGGGCGTGCAGCCGTGGAACTTCCCGTTCTACCAGCTGGCGCGCGTGGCGGCCCCCAACCTGATGGCCGGCAACGTGGTCATGGTCAAGCACGCCTCCAACGTGCCGCAGGCCGCGGCGGCCTTCGAACGGCTGCTGCTGGAGGCGGGATTTCCGGAAGGCGCCTACACCAACCTCTTTGCGACCAAGGACCAGATCAACCTGCTGATCGATGACCCGCGCGTGCGCGGGGTGTCGCTGACCGGCAGCGAGGGCGCCGGCAGTGTGGTCGCGGCCCGGGCCGGCAAGAACCTCAAGAAGTCCACCATGGAGCTGGGCGGCTCGGACGCGCTGATCGTGCTGGACGACGCCGACCTGGACAGGACCGTCCCCTGGGCGGTGTGGGGCCGGATGAACAATGGCGGGCAGTGCTGCGTGGCCTCCAAGCGGATCATCGTCGCCGAGGAGATCGCCGACGAGTTCCTCGCGAGGTTCAAGGCCGCACTCGCCGAGCTCCAGGCCGGCGACCCCTTCGACGCAGCGACCACGCTGCCGCCGATGTCGAGCCAGGGCGCCGCGAACGAGCTCAACGACAAGATCAAGGCCGCGGTCGAGGCCGGCGCGACGGCCATCCCGCTCGGCGAACCGGTGCCCACGACGGGTGCGTTCGTGCAGCCGACCATCCTGACCGACCTGACCCCGGACAATCCCGCCTACTACCAGGAGTTCTTCGGACCGGTCGCGCTCTTCTTCCGCGCCGCCAGCGAGGACGACGCCGTGCGGCTGGCCAACGACTCCCACTTCGGGCTCGGCGGTTCGGTGTTCACCCGGGACCCCGAGCGTGGGGTCGAGGTGGCCAAGCGGATCGAGACCGGCATGGTCTTCGTCAACCATCCCACCTGGACCAAGCCGGACCTGCCCTTCGGCGGCGTCAAGCTGTCGGGCTACGGGCACGAGCTGTCCAGCATCGGCATCGCCGAGTTCGTCAACAAGAAGCTGATCAACGTCGTGCCGATCGACGCGCCCGAGTAGACCAATTCCCTAGTGACTCAACGCAAAAAGGAACGCAATCATGGCTGACTTCACCGTGGGCAAATACCTCGCGGCCCGGTTCGAGCAGATCGGGCTGAAGCACTACTTCATGGTCCCCGGGGACTACAACCTCGTCCTGCTCGACGAGTTGCTGGAGAACGAGAACATCGAGCAGATCGGATGCTGCAACGAGCTCAACGCCGCCTACGCCGCCGAGGGCTACGCCCGGGTGAACGGCGTCGGCGCCGTGCTCACCACGTTCAACGTCGGGGCATACTCCGCGCTGAACGGGGTCGCCGGCGCCCACGCCGAGCGCCTGCCGGTGATCATGGTGTCGTCGAGCCCCAACACCAACGACGCAGGTGAGAACCACATCCTGCACCACACGGTGGGGACGCACGACTTCACCGCGCAATACGAGGTGTTCCGGCAGGTGACCTGCGCGGCGGTGCGCATCCAGCACCCCGACAACGCGCCCGCCATGATCGATTACGCGATCAGCACCGCGCTGCGCGAGCGCAAGCCGGCCTACATCGAGATCCCGTGCAACATGTCGGCCGCGCCGTGCGCCGCGCCGGCTGCGTTCTCGGAGTTGCCGGGCTGGCAGCCGAGCAACGCGCGGACGCTCGCCGACGCCGTCGCGCGGGCCGCCGATCTCATCGCCCAGGCGAAGAAGCCGATCCTGCTGGCCGGCGTGCACCTGCGCTCCTATGGCGCGATCGACGCCTTCCGCGAACTGGCCGAGGCGCTGGGCTGCGCAGTGGCGGTGATGCCGAACGCCAAGGGTTTCTTCCCCGAAGACCACCCGCAATACGCCGGGATCTATTGGGGCGAGGTGAGCAGCCCGCAGTGCCAGGCCATCGTCGACTGGTCCGACCTGATCGTGGCCGCCGGTCCGGTGTTCAACGACTACACCACGGTCGGCTACAGCGCGTTGCCGCCGCGCAAGCGGATGGTCAACGCCGAGCCCCGCGTGGTGCGGTTCCCCGACGCCGAGTTCACCGGAGTCGCGCTGGCCGAGTTCTTGAGCGACCTCGCCAAGAAGGTACAGGCCAACGACGCCACCCTGACGCAGTACAAGCGCCTGCGGGGGACGGCATCGGTCGCGCCCCGGCCGGCGGCCGACGACCGGTCGGCACCGCTGAGCCGGGTCGAGATGTGGCGCCAGATCGAGGAGGAGCTGGACTCTGACACCACCCTCTTGGTGGAGACCGGCGACTCCTGGCTCAACGGCATGTACACGCGGCTGCCGGGCGGTGCCCGATTCGAGATCGAAATGCAATGGGGCTCGATCGGCTGGTCGGTTCCCGCCAGCTTCGGCTACGCGATGGGTCTGGAGGACGACCGCCGGCTGGTCTCGGTCATCGGCGACGGATCGTTTCAGCTGACGGCCCAAGAGGTTTCGAACATGATCCGCCACCGCCAGGAGATCCTCATCTTCCTGGTCAACAACCGCGGGTACGTGATCGAGTCGGCGATCCACGACGGTCCCTACAACTACTACAAGAACTGGGACTACGCCGGGCTGGTCGACGTGTTCAACGCCGAGGACGGCGGCGGCCTGGGGCTGAAGGCCACCACTGCAGCGGAATTGGCCGAGGCGATCGAGAAGGCCCGCGCTCACAAGGGCGGCCCGGTCTTGATCGAGTGCGAGATACCGAATGACGACGCCAGCCCCGAGCTGATCTCCTGGGGATCGAAGGTGGCAAGCGTCAATTCCCGCCCGGATCCGCGGTTCTAAAGAGAACCCGCCCAGCCGGCCGGTAGTGCGAGTTGCTACCGGCCGGCTATCCATACCGGCGACGCCGATGCCTCAGCCGATGTCCCGCTTCCCGCGAAGGTGGGGTGGCCCGGTCTGCTACACGCCGCTCGGCGGCAGCGCGCTATACCCTTCTGGGACAAGGGTTCTACCATCGGGCACACAGCGGCCGGATCGGTCGCCCGATCCGGCTTCGGCTCACCTGCCGGCCCGCCGCGTCACTTTCCCCAGCCCGCCGCGCACATCGGCCTCCGCCGTACCGGGATGAGACACCATCACGTAACCGGCATAGCCCCACATCATCGGTATCGCGGCCAGTACGCCATAGAACGCTGCCATGACGTCACCTCCCTGGAAAAAAATGGTTCAACATCTCGTTGATGCCTCAAGCCTCATGCCGTGGCGCGTGGAAGTCGCCTCTGCTGGCACCCATCGAGGGACCCCGCCAGTCGGGATCTTCGCCTACCCGCTGGCGGGCATACGAGGCCCGGAGTCCATCACGGCGGACGCCGAACGCCTCCTCTGCCTCATCCTGGATGAAGGATGCGCGGGACGGGACATTGACGGTGATCTCGGCCACAGTGCTGAATGCCGGGGCATGACAAACGCGTTGCAGATATGGCTTTACACATAGCAATTCCCGCCTGCATCCATCGGTTGCGGGTGTTAGCGCTGACGACACCCGGACGCGGGCGGGGGATGCTTTACGGCAGAAACCGTCGTACCGCGGCGTCGCCCGCGCCGCGATCGGGAGAAGGGGTGCGGTATGAGGGCAAGCAGCAGGAAGGTTTCCGTGGGGCTGGCCGCGGCGCTGACTTCAGCGGTGCTGGGCTCGCCCGCCGTGTCGAGTGCAGACCCCGGCGGCGCCCACACCGGGCGCGCGGAGTCCTGCCCGGACGTTCAGGTGGTCTTTGCCCGCGGCACGAACGAGCCGGCCGGTCCTGGGCGGGTCGGACAGGCCTTCGTGGACTCGCTGCGCCCTTTGGTCGGTGGCAAGTCGGTAGCGCTGTACGCCGTCGACTATCCCGCGTCCTACGACTTCATGCGCGCCGTCGACGGTGCGAACGACGCGCGGCATTTCGTGGAAAGCACCGTCGCATCGTGCCCGCAGACGAAGCTGGTGTTAGGCGGGTACTCGCAGGGCGCGGCCGTCGTCGACCTGATCACCGTGCCCGGGCAGGCCACGTTTGGGTACGGAGATCCCCTGCCGACCGACATCGCCGATCATGTCGCCGCCGTTGCGGTATTCGGAAACCCGTCGAACCGCGTCGGGGGCCCGATCACCGCGCTGAGCCCGCTGTTCGGACTCAAGGCGATTGACCTGTGCAACGGCGCCGACCCGGTGTGCTCGCCCGGCAATGACGCGGCCGCACACCGCGTCTATGTGGAGTCCGGGATGGCCACGCAGGCAGCGCAATTCGTCGCTGGCCGGCTGACCGCCGGATAGCGTCAGCCTACCTTGATCGGCACCATCAGCGACTCCGTCGTGGCGGGCAGCTTGGTGGTGTCGACCACCAGGATCTCGCCGCTGTCCTGCGTGCCGTTGGGCAGCATCTTGGGCTTGAGTTGAAATGGCGGGGTGGCAGCAGACCCGCCGGCCAGCCCGTCGATCCCAAAGTCGCTGTCGTTGGCGATGATCAGCGTGTTGCCGTTGTCGCGGCTGATGAGCCCTTCAACATGGTCGTGTCCGAAGAAGTCACCGTTCGGGGACAGCGAACGCACCAGGCCTCCGAGATCGAGCTTGAGCGTCTTGGTGGGCAGGGTGATTCCGGCGGCCTTGAGTTTGTCGGTGGCCGCCGCGTCGGTGCCGACGCCGACGTACGTCTCGATCGGAACGCCGTTGATCAGCAGGCCGCCGCCGTCCGCCCGATAGGTGGCTCCCGGCACCGTCGCGCGAGGACCGACGTCGGTGGCCCCGGAGATGTTGGCCGCGTAGATCTTCTTGTTGCCGTGGGGTTGCGGCCGGTCGTCGCGTTCGTCGACCAGGAACGTGGTCGCGCTTACGGCGGTGATCTCCGACACCGCGACCTTCGTCCGCTGCGGATTGTCCAGCGGATAGAGGTACTCGTGCACGTCGCCGCGGTTGGCGAGGTTGATGGTCACGATGCGGGTGACCGGAACGGATCTGGCCGAACCGGCCAAGCCCGGCGTGTTGAGGGCCGACTGCATGATGCCCACCAGCGTGCCGCCATCGGGGGTGATGGTCAGCCCCTCCATCCCCTGATTCGGCCCGCGCAGCGCCAGCTCGCCGGGCAGCGTGCCGTCGTACGGCGAAAGGCGTTCGAGCTCTTTGCCGTTGGCGTCGAAATGGACGACGAACGGGCCGTACTCGTCGGAGACCCAGAACGTGCCGTCGGGCAGGGCGACCAGGCCTTCGCTGTCCAGGCCGTGATCCGACGGCGGCAGCCGATTGCCGTTGAGGTCGACGAGTGACTCGCCGGTGGACGCCCGCGGGTCGATGACCCCCACCAACGGCGCGCCGTCTTTTCCGGTCAGCGTGATGATCTGCTCCAGCGACGCCACGCCATCGCGGAGTTTGAGTTTGGCGATCTGCGGATGGAAAGTCGGTATGGGAAGCACCTTTTCGCCCGCGGTGCGCCCGTCGACATTGGGTCCACGATCGGAGAGACCGTAGACTTCGTCGGCGCTGCCGGGCACCGGGGCGATCGCGGACCCGTGCGCGTTGGCCTGCACGGCGACCTCGCCGACGATGAGCAGCGGCGTCTCGTCCTCGGCATAGAGCCGCACGGCGTGGCTGACGGTGACCGGGAGCTGGTCGGTGCCGGTGAACCCGGTGTCCGGGGTGTAGACCATCGCCCCGTACGCGCCGTAGGCGATGGTGCCGTGCGCGGGCTTGCCGAAAGCCACCGGCGTGATGCCGTTGGTGGCGGTCAGCAACTGGCCCGGCGAGATGGTCAGAACCATCCCGGGCCCGGTGGTCAGTTCCTTCAGCGGCGGCACCGACAGCGGGGGCGGCGGGCCCGACGAGCAGGCCGCCGCCGTGAGCAACACCGTCGCCGCCACCAGCAACGCACGCGGCGACGTCAGGCGAGTGGATGCCATGAAGCCGATTTTTACGCGTTCAGCGCCGCTTATCGCGCACTTTGTAGGTAGAAGGCCACGACTTTCGCGATTCGTCGCCGGTCAGTGGGGTCCCCATCCCCCCGACCTTGACGTTGTAGGCCTCTTTGCCGGGGCCGACCTCGCGGTTGGCGTGCTCCTGGGCCAGGTAGTACAGCTCGTCGATGGTGGCCTCGTCGTAGGCGACGAAAGACGTCTCCCGGGCGACGTCGTCGATCCCCGCCAGCATCCGCTCCGGCAGCACCCGCGACGCCAGCGCCGCCAGGCCCAACACCACGATCGGAACGACCCAGTAGCCGATGTACGACAACGGCGCGGTGTCCTGGATTCCGGCGTTGGGGTCCAGGATCGGCGGGATCGCCGACGACACCGTCATGATGGCGAATGCGGCGATCCAGGCCCACGTAAGCGCCCGGACCAACCGGGCGAACACCTGCGTCTTGACGACGTCGTCGGGCTGTTCGGCGGCGGCGAAGTCCCGCGCGAACGGCCGGCCGGCAAGCGCCCCGATGAGCGCGACCAGCAGGATCGCGGCGTTGCTCAGCGGCAATATCCACCGCTGGTCAAGCGAGTCGCCGAGCGCAAAGGTCACTATGGTCAGCACCAAAAATGCTGCGGCAGTTCCTATTTGGAACGGTTTGCGCGTAGATGAGCCCAGCGCCAACACCGCGAGCGCGATCGCCAGGGCGATCAACGCGGAGACGGGGAACGGGACGTTACCGACCAGCACCCAATAGACGACCCACGGCGCAAAACCAGACAGCATGCCCACGAGGGGCCAGTTTATGAGTGGCGGCTCACGGCGCTTTCGACCGGTACCTGCCAGTCACCTCGGTGTTATCCTTCCAGTGCACTGGAAGGATAAGGAGGCTGGATGAAGATCGGCGAACTGGCCAAGCTCACCCAGACCACCACGAAGACCATTCGCTATTACGAGAGCTACGGGCTCCTACCGGCGCCTGCACGCAGCGCGTCGGGCTATCGCGACTACGACCCCGAGATGGTGGACCGAATGCGGTTTATCCATCGCGGTCAGGCGGCGGGTCTGACGCTGCAGAACGTACGCCAGATTCTGGCGATTCACGACAGCGGCGAGGTGCCATGCGGGCACGTCCGCCAAGTCCTGCAGGCGCGACTAGACCAAGTCCGCTCCCAAATTGCGGAACTGGCCGCCCTCGAAAGCCATTTGGAGTTTCTCCTCGATCACGAAGCGCAGGGCGCGCCAACGGAGCACGACAATTCCGCCGTGTGCCCGATTTTGGAACGCGAGCCGGGGACGCCCGAATCCGGCAAGACAGCTCTCATACCCGGCTGAAGGCTACATCCTGCAGAGCAGGATGCCCGACGCAGTCAGCGCCGCGACCATGATGGGCGCCGCCGCCATCACCGCGACGACGCTGATCAGCGCTGCCCGAGCCCGCCCGATCGAAGGGTCTCCGGGCGGCATCGCCAGCCGTTCGACCCGCGCCAGCACGGCGACCTCGGCGGCCGCCAAGGCTCCGGCAGGGGCCGCACGGCACATAGTGATCAGCCCTGACAGCAACGCACCACTGCCGTGTCGGCGGACCGCGGCGTCGTCGGCGCACATCTCCAGCAGCCGTGACACGTGGCTCGCGCCGTCGCGCATGAGGGTCAGCATGGGGAAGACGGCAGCCAGACCGCGGAGCGCGGTGACCACCAGCGAATGGTGTCCACGGAGGTGGGCCCGTTCGTGGGCGAGGATGGCCGCCAGTTCGTCATCGTTCAGCGCCGCGAGCGCTGCGCTGGTCACGACGATCGCCGCTGGCCGGCCCGAGACGCAGTAGGCGGCGGGTTCGGCGGCCTCCACCACCACGTAGGCGTCGCCGCTAGGGCGACCGACGAGGAGTACGGCCTCGGCATGCTCACGGGCGCGGGAACGCATCCGCCAAACGGTCGCGGTGAGTCGCACTCCGGCAACGCCGAGCAGCAGCACCAGCGCCGCGACGATCACGCCGAGCAGGACCGTTGCGACGCGCGGGTTTTCGGCCATCAAGCCGTGCAACCGGGCCAGGCAGGACGCGGCGAGCGCTCGTGGGTAAGCCCAGTGCGCGGCCACCTCTGCAAGGATCAGCCCCACTGCCGCGAGCCAACTGAGCAGCACACTGGTGATCGCGGCCAGCCACGCCGCCACCCCAAACCGTGGGGCGTGTCCGTGGCGGGTCAACTCACGCAGCAGCGGTGGACCCGCGACCAGCGTCGTCAGGCTGTACAGGAGCAGGCAGACGGCGACGCTCACCGCTTGTCCGTTCGTTTCCGGGGCCGCCGCAGCGCGGCACGCAGCCTTGCGGATTCCTCGGGGCCGATTTGTTCGACGAAATGATGCAGCACCAGATCGGGATGGCCACCGCCGTCAAACGCCTCTCGCATCAGGCGGGCGGTGTGCTCCTCGCGCGACAGGGTCGGCCGGTACAGGTAGGCCTTGCCGTCTCGCTCCCGCGTCAGCCAACCCTTGGTATGCAGATTGTCCATCGTGGACATGACCGTCGTGTAGGCGATGGTGCGCTCGGCCGCGAGGCTGTCGAATACCTCGCGGACTGTAATCGCGCTAGCAGGGTCGTGATTCCAGATGCGGTCCATGACGACCGCCTCGAGTTCACCGAATCCTCGGATCCGCACCGGTGGCCTCCCTGGTACCCGTGTCGGCCCTAACCGCCCGTCCTCGGGCGGAAGCCCAAAACTCCCACGAAAATTACTTGCTCCGTACGTAGATAGTAATACAGGCCCCGAAGTCGTGCGGGGAGCGAGAACCGGGGAGTGAAGGGGCGCCCGTGTGGACCGGACCAGGATGACGGCACACCGATACTAGGCGAAAGCCCAACGCGTGACCGCACCGCTCGCTGGGATCACCACTGGCACAAGAGGTCCCGCCCCGAAGGGCGACAACGGCGGACTGGCGCGTGTCAGGAACCGGGCCAGGGCCGCATCAACAAGGCCGCGTGGAGCTGCTGGTTTATTTCGAGGGCGACCAGCGCCAGCAGCGCGACCGGGATGCGTGCTCGCCATGGCATGTGCACATCCACCCAGCGACGGCTGGTCCAGCCCACCGCGGCCCTGAGCCAGAGCGCGAGGGCGGCGACGACGAGGATCGGCCCGGCGGGGTTGTAGTGCAGCGCGTCGCGAAGATGGCCGCGCAGCGTCAGATACACGGATCGAGTACCGCCACAGAACGGATCCATCACGCCGAGGTAATGAAGCGCGCCGTGGAGGTCGACAGGCGGCAGGCCCAGGATCGCCAGCAACAACGCAACAAGCAAGCCGCACAACGCAATCCGCGTCCACGCTGGATGGTCGTCGTACCGCCGTATCAAGACAGCCGACATCATGGCCGCCCGCGCATGCGTCGAACCGCCACCGCGGATCTCCTTTCTCAACTGAACATCGATCGTGAAGCTGGTTGCGGAGTTGTTGGCCGTGCACAACTGTCTTCGACAGCCTACTATGTCGGTACGTAGGACGTAGACGGCGGCGCCGCGTCGGGGCCTACACCCGCGAACGAACTAACGAGGTGATCGGGAGGTCGTCACATGGTTAACTTCACGCGTCGGGCGGCGCTTGCGGCGCTGGGCGCGACCGCGGCCGTGGGAGTGGGGTATGCGCTGCGCGGCGTCGGGCCCAGGGCATTTCGGATCCGCCTGACCGACGGCGGCATGATGGGGCCCGGCGGCCGACCCTAACCGCGATCCACCAGCGCAAGCGCCGACACTGGCGAGCGGCGGTGATCTTGTTCTACTATCTTGGTACATAGATAGTAGGAGCCAGGAGTTGGGAGCGGCTTGGAAATTTCGGCTCAAAGTTCGCGACGCACAAAAGGATTCAAACAGTTGATAGACCGGTCCGAGGACAAGGAGTTCCGACGATGATGTGGCATGGCGGAAATGGGTTCAGTTGGGTCGATTGCCTTCTGACGGTCCCGATGGTGATGGTGTTGTGGGCTGCCGTCATCGCGGCGGGAGTCGTTGCGATGCGCTATCACCTCAGTGACCAACGCATCCCGGCCAGCAACACGGATTCGACTTCGGCTTCAGCTCAGTACGCGTCGACCGAAAGCCGGTCCCGGGGCGGGATTTACGACGACGAGTTTCACCGGCGATTGATGTAGCCGTGATACCCACCCACAATGCGGCGGGTTATGCGTTGCCAGGGGCGCAGGTTATTGGTGTGGGGCCAGGATGCGGGCGGCGGCCTCGACGGCGGCGGCGCGGTTGACGGAGGGAAAGTTCGGAGGGTCGGTGGGCCAGCTGGCCCAGGCGGTTCCGATACCGAACAGCATGACAAGTAGTTGCTGGGGTGGCCATCGCCGGTCGATCAGGCCAGCGTCTTGGGCTGCCGCGATCACTGCGGCGTCGCGTTCGCGAATGTTGCGGCCGTCGATTTCGGGTTCATCAAGTCGGACGCCTTCGAGCCGTGCCCACGTGATCATGCGGAGGTGTTCGGGCATGCGGGTGGCCAAGTCGTAGATGTCGCCGGCGAATTCGGCGACCGCGTCGGCCCGCACGGAGATCGCGCCGAGGAACTCCGTCGCGTCAGCGGCAACGACGTGACGGAAGAGGGCTTCCTTGTCTCCGAAGTGGGCGTAGAGCCGCTCTTTGCTGGCGTTGGCGGATCTGGCGATCCGGTCGATGCGGGCGCCGGCCAAGCCGAACTGGGCGAACTCGGCGCGGGCGGCGGCGATGATTTCGCTGCGCAGTTCGGTGCTATCTCTCACAGGAAAAGCATAGCCGAACGAACCGGTTCGTCCGTTATTGTGACGGCATGGCTCGTAGCCGCAGGTGTTCGCATCGGGTGGGCGCTGTTTTTCGAGAGGAGATGACGACGATGGCGAACGCTGCGTCGAGAACCGAGGAGATCATTGACCAGCCCGCGCGGGTGCGGGCGCTGCGCAAGGCCGTCGAGGGGCTCGCCGACGGTGTCTGGCCGGCGATCCAGCTGGGCCGGCCCTATGTCGACGGTGTCGAAAACCTGCCCCCCGATGGACGGTTCTTGTTGGTGGGCAATCACACCCAGACCGGAATGGCCGAGGCCTGGTTGACGTGCTTGGCGGTCCGGCGCGCTACGGGCCGGCGGGTGCGCCCGCTCACTGAGCGCGGCATGGGGAACTTTCCCGGGCCGCTCGGTGATCTGTTGGCCGCCTGCGGCGGGGTGGTCGGCACCCGCGAGAACGCGGCAGAACTCATGGGTAACAACGAGACGGTGCTGGTCTTTCCCGGTGGTGGCCGCGAATTGGCCAAGTTCAAAGGGGAAGAACACCAGCTCAAATGGCAGGGCCGTGCCGGGTTCGCCCGCGTGGCGATCGCCAACGACTACCCGATCGTGCCGGTGGGTCATGTCGGCGGAGACGACATCTACCACGGGCTGTATGAGCGCGACAGCGTGTGGGGGAAGTTGACCGAGAAGGTCGGTGAGATGCTGACCGGTAAGCCTGGCATGGCGATGCCGTTGGTGCGCGGAATGGGTCCCACCCTCCTCCCGAGCCCACAGCGACTGTATCTGCGGTTCGGCCCACCGATCGACACCGCTAAGCTCGACGGCGTCTCCGACGACGAGTGGGTGGAGACAGTGAAAAAGACCACCCAGACGGCATTGGAGACAATCCTGCAGGAACTGCTGGACGTTCGCGCTGACGATCCCTACCGGCACCTCAACCCCCTGCAGTGGCGCCACGCCGCACGTCCTGGCACCGCAGCGTGGTGAGGCACGGCGCCGCACCGCGGGCGCTGACCGCCTACGGGCAGCGGCGATGCTCCGGACGGGTGGCGCTAAGGGGCGCTTCACGGTGGGCCGGCGAGAACGAGTACTCGCCCGCGGCGAGTTTGCCGTGCTTTGCCAAACGCGGCGTCCTTACCCGAGAGGCGGGCACCGCTCGCGGGCTGAGCACCGTGGCGGCGTGGAGCCAGTGTTGACGGCCGGCGCATGCCGCCGCTGACTTTTTTACCCGCACTGCCGAGCGCCGCTGTTTTTAGCGGTACTGGCAGTAATCGTGATCGTGTCTTCGATCCCGATCGCCAACATCGCCTTTCCGGTCGAACCCTTGCTAATGGCCGCCGTGTTGTCCGAGCATGATCACGCACCGATCCTGGCCCTGATCGCCGTCACGACCGGCGCAGCCGTGGTCGGTGACCTGGTGTGCTACGGCTTAGGACGGGCGTTCGGGCGCCAACTGCTCAACCTGCGGCTCGTGCGACGCGCACGCGGGCAAGTTGCCGGTGCACACCGTAGGGTCCATCACCGCGGCGTATCAGCCTCGATGATGCTTCAGCGCTGGGTGCCCCCGACCCGCGGCCTGGCGCCCGTGCTAATTGGCGCAGCGCGACACCGGATCGGCCATTTCGTCTGCTAGTCGACGATCGCCGGCGCCGTCTGGACGTCGATCCTCATTCTCGGCACCCACCTGGGCGGACCGGCATTGGTGGCGGCCATCCCCGCGGCAATGACCATCCTGCTCGCCGTCCAAGGCGCACGACGCCTCCTCAACTGGTGAAGAAAACGCCGAGCCCGCACCACTGTCTGACGCACCGACCAGCCCGATCGCCGGCTCGCCGAGAAGACGACGGCTGGCGTGCCCGCGAGAACTTAGTGGGGCGAGCGGTGGCCCATCTCGAGACGCCCGCCGAGGCGGACCACCGCTCGCTCGTCGATCAGCTCCCCATCAGAATCCCGGTGGGGGCCCACCCGGACCACCAGGACCATGCGGTCCCGGCCCCAACGGACCGCCTGGCGGAGGGGGACCACCCGGACCCCCACCAGGACCACCAGGACCACCAGGACCACCAGGACCACCCCACGGTCCAGGACCACCCGGTCCGGGCGCTCCCGGCCCCGGCGGTGGCGGCGGGTCAGCGCCAGCCACTCCGGCAGCGAAGCCACTCGCCGCCACCCCGACGACGGCGGCGAGCAATGAGCCCGCGACCACGTTCTTGAAATTCATCTTTGCGCTTCCTCTATCTCTCGTTGGATCCACTGACATGCCGCTGAACGGACCGGCGGTGCGGTCCGTCGCGCGGCAACGACGCCGACACGCGCCGACAAGCCACGGAATTCGCAACGACTGAACGACCTCTATGCGCGACCATCCAAGAACCGTACCAAACGAAGTAGTTCGTTTGGCATGTTAGGGACGTCGACACCCTCAGACCGGGGCCCGAGATTCGGATTTCTTGTCTCCGCAATTCGCGTGCAGGTGCGGCCAGTGATAGAGCCACCAGCGTTGGCGGCCCCCGCTGGCACGGAGAGCGACGCTTCCGATGAAAGTTCAGGATTGACGCCGGGGCGACGCGGGGTTGACAGCAGACCCCAACCAAGCGAATCCATCCCAGCCCGTAACGATTTCCCGCCCGGCCTACAAGCCCACCTGGGCAAGCTTTCAGCTCGCCGTCGGCGTCAAACCGGTCGTCTGCGCGTCCAGCGCCATCGCCAGGAAGTCGAAACGCCACAGCGACTGGAACAGTTTGCGCCCGAATTCCTCAAGCTCAGCACGGCTTTCTCCGGCCGGGCCGCCCTGTGCCACGCACTCGACGATCTCCCGAATCGTTCGGCGCCCGTCGACGTGGCGGACGAAGGCCAGCTGGGCCGGCTCCAGCTTCAGCTTGGCGCCGGGCAGGTAGATCTCGTCGCCGGACAGCAGGCACGCCGGACGCGTCAGCGGGATGTAATCGAGCGATCCCGGCGCCGAGAAGTCGATCGCATAGTCCTCCTTGGGACGATCGGGGCGGCAGGCGACGAAGAAATGCGTGGCATTGGCCGTTTGCAGGCGTTCCATCGCGGACCAGAGTTCGACGTCGGGCAACCGGTTCAGCAGGGACGTGAAGGCGTTCGCCGGCGCGAGCAGGTCGTGCGGGTAGTACGGCATTTTGTGAAACCATCCCTGAAACGCAAGCCCGGCCGAGCTGACGAGGTCCAGGCACTCCGCAACGGTGTAGCTGCGTTGGCGACTGTGCAAAAACGTGTCGACCAGGGCGCCGTCGGAGCGCAGATCGTGCGCCCCGTGCAGGTAGCTCCGGACGGGGTGGTCCCCGGGTAGCAGCGCAAGTGCGTCTTTGACCAGCTGGACCGACGCCTCGTCCTGCGACAGTCCGAGGTCGCGGAACAGCGCTTCCAGTATCTCGACTCCGATCCGACCGTATTTCGCGTAGAGCATGACGCCCAGAGCCCCGTCCCTGCGCAGGCATTCGCCCAGCGCCGTCAGGCCGGCCAGGGGATCCGCTATGTGGTGCAGCACACCGCTGGACACAATGAGATCGAAGTCGCTGCCCAGCGCCGACACCTCTTCGATCGGACGCAGGTGCAGCTCCAAGTTCTGCAGCCCGTGCTTTTCTTTCAGATACTGTTCGTGATCCAGCGCCGAGCGGCTGACGTCGATCGCCACCACTTTGGCGGCGCGGTTCATGAAGGCATAGACCGCCGCCTGGTAGGTCCCGCACCCCGCGATGAGAATGTCCGCGTCCGGTTTGTACTCGCGGTTCGGCCACAGGACGCGATGGGCCCAGAAGGGGTCGAACCAATCCCAGTGGTTCTTGGTCCACGCCTCGAGATCGGTTACCGGCGGCGGATACTCCCACCGATCGTATTGGCGGGAGACGCCGTCGACGCGTGGATCCTGGGGCACTTCGGCGCTGACTCCTTCGCGTGCACGTGGGCTGCAACGAACCCGACCAACTTACTGCGCATTTCGCTATTGTTCTGTTCAGATTTGCCGCTTCCAAAACGGCGCGACCACCAAGAAAGGGAATCGAATGCCCTTAACTCGCTGGCTGGCCGCGTTGGCCGTCCCCTCGATGGCCGGCGCCGCGCTGTTCGGCAGCGCCGCGACCGCGGGTGCCACGACCCCCCAAGATGAGGCGTACCTCGCGCAACTGCGCGCCGTCGGCCTTTCTTGGCCGCCGCAGACGGAAGAGGCGCTGATCGGTGAGGCGCACCTGATCTGCTACGACCTCACGTGGGGTTGGACCCCCCAACAGATCGCCGACGACGTTCACGCGCACTTGAACGCGAGGGGCGTGACGTTGTTGGACGTCGGAACCATGGTCAACGCCGCACACTCCACCTATTGCCCCGGCAATGTGTGCGACGCGCCCACCCTTTGCACCGGGATTTGACCCGTCCCTTGCTCAGAGAGCGCCTTCGCTAAAGGCTGCTCAGCACCTGGCCGACGCCTCGGCGCCGAGCGGCTCGGGACTCGTGCCGAAGGTTTCCGAGTCGGACAGGACGGTGTAGACCTCCCACCTTTCGCCGGCGGGTCCGGTCACCCAGGCCTTGTCCTGCGTGGCGTAGCAACACGTGGTGCCGATCTGCTCCTCGGGGAGCAGCCCGTCGCTCGCGAGCCGGCCGATTTCTTCGTGCACTTTCTCGGTTGTTTCCACTTCGACGCCGAGGTGGTTGAGAGTGCCGCCGTGGCCCGGATTTTCCAGCAGCACCAGTTTCAGTGGGGGCTCGGCGATCGCGAAGTTCGCGTAGCCGGGTTTGACCTTGGCCGGTTCGGTGTCGAACAGCCTGGAGTAAAACGCGATTGCCTCGCCGAGGTCGTCGACGTTGAGGGCCAGCTGCACGCGAGACATGATGGTTCCTTCCTTCGGTGCGAATTATGTAGTTGTGGCGTTGGGCAGGAGTTCGGCGACCAGTGACGCGACGCGCTCGGCGATCTCGTCGCGGATCGCCCGCACGGTGGCCAGGGGTTGGCCGGCGGGGTCGGGAAGTTTCCAGTCGCGGTAGGACACCCCCGGAAAGTAGGGGCAGGCGTCGCCGCAGCCCATGGTGATCACGACGTCGCTGGTCTGGACCGACTCGGCGGTCAGGACCTTGGGGGTGGCTGCGGTGATGTCGACGCCGAGCTCGGCCATCGCCGCGACGACGACTGGGTTGATCCGATCGGCGGGTTCGGTTCCGGCGGAGCGAACTTCGATGCGATCGCCCGCCGCGCGATTGAGCAGGGCGGCGGCCATCTGCGAGCGTCCGGCGTTGTGGACGCAGACGAACAACACGCTGGGCTTATCGGGCACCGGCCCGGCCCCCTCGGTCCGGTTGCGACCCGAATAGCCGGGAGCGCATCGCCAGGGAAACGTAGACGAGCCCAACCAGCACGGGCACTTCGATCAGCGGTCCGACCACCCCAGCCAGGGCTTGCCCCGATGCCGCGCCGTAGGTGGCGATCGCCACCGCGATGGCCAGTTCGAAATTGTTGCCGGCGGCCGTGAACGCCAGGGTGACGGTGCGGGCGTAGCCGAACCGCAGCAGGAAGCCGAGGCCGTAACCGCCGGCCCACATGATCGCGAAGTAGGCCAGCAGGGGCACGGCGATGCGGGCGACATCCCATGGGCGGCTGGTGATTTGGTGGCCCTGCAACGCGAACAGGATGACGATGGTGAACAACAAGCCGTACAGGGCCCAAGGGCCGATTCGGGGCAGGAACGTCGCCTCGTACCAGCGCCGACCCTTGACCCGTTCGCCCAGTCGGCGCGACAGGTATCCCGCCAACAGCGGGATACCGAGGAAGATGACCACGGATTTCGCGATCTGCCAGGGGGACACTGCGATGCCGGTGCGCGGCAGGCCCAACCAGCCAGGCAGCACCGACAGGTAGAACCAGCCCAGCACGGCGAACATGACGACCTGAAAGAGCGAGTTCAACGCGACCAGGACGGCCGCGGCTTCGCGGTCGCCACGGGCCAGGTCGTTCCAGATGATGACCATGGCGATGCAGCGGGCCAGCCCCACGATGATCAGTCCCGTGCGGTAGGCGGGCAGATCGGCGAGCAGTAGCCACGCGAGCGTGAACATCACCGCGGGCCCGATCAGCCAGTTGAGCACCAGCGAGGGCACCATCAGTCCGCGGTCGCTGGTGACCTCCTCCAGCCGGTCGTAGCGCACTTTCGCCAGCACCGGATACATCATCACCAGCAGACCCACGGCGATCGGCAATGAAATACCTTGGACCTCAACGGCACTCAACGCCGACCCGAGGCCCGGCACGAGTCGGCCCAGCAGTAGACCCGCGGCCATCGCGACGCCGATCCACACCGGCAGGAGCCGATCGAGGGTCGAAAGCCGGGTTGCTAACGCCTCCGGGGCGGATACCGGCGTCGGGGTTTGAGTCACGGCCCGCACCCGGATGTCGTCGCCAACGGTTCGTCGTCGACGCGCAGGGCCGAAGAAAGCTGGCGCAGCGCCGATGGAATCACCCAGTAATAAACCCAAGTGCCGCGGCGCTCACAGCCCAGCAGCCCGGCCGAGCGCAGCAGCTTGAGGTGGTGGGAAATCGTTGGCTGGGAAACGTCGAAGGTGGTTGAGATCTCACACACGCAGGCCTCCCCGCCAGGGTGGCTGGCGATCAGGCTCAGCAGCCGCAGGCGCACCGGATCGGCCAGTGCCTTGAACATCGCCGCCAACTCCGCGGCCTGCGACGCCCCCAGGGCGGTCACGCTCAGCGCGGGACAACATGCAGTGGCCTGATTCGACATCCTTCTATATAAACATCTATCGAATCAGCCCGCAACCATGCCCTGATCAGTTGTGTTTCGCCTCGTAGCGCAGCAGGACCGTGCCGCCCGGGAAGGTGCGGTTCTCCAATAGCCGCAGCGAGATCCACGACGGCAGCGTCGGGAAGAACGGGGTGCCGCCGCCCACGGCGGTGGGCGTGACCACGACCCGGTACTCATCCACCAGTCCGGCCTGCACGATCGGTGCGGCCAGCGTCGCGCCGGCCACCTCCAGCCTGCCGTCGGTTTCGGCTTTCAGCTTCGTCACCACCTCGACCGGGTCGCCGCGTTCCAAGCGGGAGTTCCAGTCGACGGATTCCAGGGTGCGCGAGAACACGACCTTGGGCATGTCGCGCCAGATGTTCGCGAAGTCGACGATCAAAGGAGTGGCGTCCGGGGCCTGGTCGGCGGTCGGCCAGTACGCGGACATCAGCTCGTACAGCCGCCGACCGTAGAACGATAGGGCGGTCTCCCGCTCGAGGTCGTTCCAGTACTGGTGCAGCTCTTCACTCGGCTCGGACCAGTCGATGTTGCCCTGCGCGTCGGCGATGTACCCGTCCACCGACACGTTGAAGCCATAGCTGAGTTGGCCCATGCAGATCAGACTGCACCGGAGGGCAAAACTCATCGCGACCCCGGGGCCGAGCACGCTCGGATCCGAAGCCCCGTTGTCCGATTAGTTAAGTGCCCCCAGTCGGACTCGAACCGACACTGGGCGGATTTTAAGTCCGCTGCCTCTGCCAATTGGGCTATGGGGGCCCGGCGGCGAATCTAGCGCGCGAAGCGCTCCTACGGGGCGTCGCACCCGCCCAAAACCCGCGAAATTCCAAGGGTGCGTGCCGTCCGCGCTTGGCCTAGGATGCGCGCTTCGCGCGCCATTTGCTGCGTTGCGCGGGGATCTCAGATGACATCACTATGTCGCCCGACAGGACCTTGTTAAAACTGCCCGCGCCATCGTTAAGAAGCCGTAAACGCCCGTCACCCTAGCCTTTTCCGTCGGGACTGTGGAGTCGTGCCTGGTTAACCTTACGCCGACGCACAGCAGCCGTTACGCCAACGCACAGGTCGATCCCCCTCAAGGGAGATCGGCAATTTTCCGAACACGAGGAGCAATAGATGTCATTTCTGACAGCAATCCCTGAGGAGTTGTTAGCCGCTGCGTCGCAGCTGGAAGGAATAGGCAACTCACTGACGGCGCAGAACGCGGGTGCCGCGGCGCCGACGACGTCCGTCGCTCCCGCGGCCGCCGACCAGGTGTCGGCCCTGCAGTCGGCACTCTTCTCGACCTACGGCACCATGTACCAGCAGATCGCCGCCGAGGCCCAGTCGATCCAACAACAGTTTGTGAGCACCCTCGGGTTGAGCTCCGGTACCTACACCTCGACCGAGGCCGCCAACGTCGCGGCCGCGACCCCCACCGACCTCGTCAACCAAATCTCCACGCTGTTCGGTGGTCCGCTCGGAAGCACCAATGGCTTGCCGACCAGCCTGTCCAGCAACCTCGCAAACGTCGGCAACATCGGTTTTGGCAACTACGCCTCCGCCTGCTCCGACCTGATCGGTATGGCCGGTGGCGGCCTGCTGCCTGCGGCCGCCAGCGACACCGGTGACGCCGCCGCGGCCGCCGGCGCAGCGGACGCGGCCACCGCTTCCAGCGTCACCCCGGCGGGTGGCGTGGGCGGCATGGCCGGGATGCCGGCCGCGGGCATGGGCAGCGCGACCATGGTGGGCAGATTGTCGGCACCGCCGAGCTGGGCCGGCAGCTTCGTCTCGGCCACGACCCCCGCGACCGCGGTGCAGACCGTGGGCTGGACCGCCGCCGCGCCGCAGGCCGGCACGGGAACGATCGTGCCCGGCATGCCCGGGCTGGGCGCCGCCGCGCGCAACAGCGCCGGCTTCGGTGCGCCGCGCTACGGCGTCAAGCCGATCGTCATGCCCAAGATCAAGGCCGTCTAAGCGGCCACTCGGTCATAACCAGTCCAAACAGCGGAAATCTTAAGAGGAACGGAAACAGAAATGGTCCTAGATTTTGCAGCGCTCCCCCCCGAGATCAACTCCGGACTGATGTACACCGGTGCGGGTTCAGGTCCGCTTATGGCGGCCTCGGCGGCCTGGAGCAACCTGGCCGCCGAGCTGAGCACCACGGCCACCTCATGGGAGTCGATCATCGGCACCCTGACCGGCGAGCAGTGGACGGGCGCGGGTTCGGCAGCGGCTGCGGCCGCCGCCCAGCCCTACGTGAGCTGGCTGACCACCACCGCCGCGGCGGCCGAGCAGGCGGGTGCCCAGGCTTCGGCGTCGGCGGCCGCCTATGAGGCAGCGTTCACGGCGACGGTGCCACCGCCGGTGATCGCCGCGAACAGGGCGCAGCTGGCGGCGCTCGTCGCGACGAACTTCCTCGGCATCAACACACCGGCGATCATGGCGACTGAGGCGCTGTACGCCGAGATGTGGGTCCAAGACGCGATCGCGATGTACACCTACTCGGCCGCGTCCGCAGCCAGCGGGGTTCTGCAGCCGTTGACCCCAGCGGCCCCGACCGCCAGCCCAGCCGCGGCGGCCACCCAAGGCTCGGCGGTTTCGGCGGCTTTCGCGAACGCGGCGGCCTCACCGGCGGCGTCCGGCCTGGGCGGCATCATCAGCAACTTCCAGTCGTTGTTGAACGGCGGGTACATCGGCCAAGGCATCCAAAGCGTCATAGATTCGCTGGGCCTGACGGATCTCGAGAACAGCCTTGACGGCCTCTTGGGCACCCCAGCACTCTTCAACGCCCTCAACGGCGCCGTCAACACCTCGGCGTGGTTCGTCATGAACACCATCCCGACCGCGGTGTCACTTGGCCACACCCTTGCCGCCGCCGCACCGGCGGCGACGGCAAGCGACGTCGTGCCGCTGGCCGGTGGTGCGGCCATCGGGGAAGGCTCGCTGGTTAGCAGCGTGGGAGGCGGAATGTCGGCGGGCATGGCCGAAGCCTCAGCGGTCGGGGGCCTGTCGGTCCCGGCCAGCTGGTCCTCCGCAGCCCCGGCGACACTGGCATCGTCGACCGCTCCGCTCGAGGGCTCCGGCTGGACCGCCGCCGCCGACGAGCCCGTCGCGGCGATGCCCGGCATGCCGGGAATGGCGGGGGCGGCCAAGGGTGCCGCCTACGGCTCCGGCCCGCGGTACGGCTTCAAGCCGATCGTCATGCCCAAGCAGGTCGTCGTCTGACACGCGAAACAGGGATAGAAAACAGGGAGTAACGCTCCATCGGCTTCAATGCCGCGTAACAGCCAGTTGCGACGGCCAACCAGTATCACAAGGCAAGAAATCCATCCAGAAGGAGAAAAGGCAACATGGCAACACGCTTTATGACT
>NZ_LZSE01000130.1 GCF_001665295.1 Mycobacterium sp. 1554424.7
ACGCGCGGCTGATGTTGAGCAGGTCGAAGCCGGGCGCGAGCTGCGAGACGTCGGGCGTCTTCACGGTGATCGGCACCGAGCAACTGTTGCCGCGGCGCATCGGTTGATCCGGTCGCGGTGGCCCGTCCGGCGGGACCATGGCCGGATCCACCTTGGGCGGTGAAATGGCCTGGGCGGCAGGGATATTGCCCGTAATGGCGACGAGGCTCAGGGCTGCCAAGATCGCGGCGGCCCGAGTGCACACCGGTTTCAGTGGCGAAGCCAAGTGAACAGCCCTCCCAGAGCCGCTGCGGCCGGCAGCAACACGATCATGGCCAACACCTCGAGCCATTCCACGGTCAACCGGATCAACGGCCTGAATCGCGTCGCGGGCACCAAAAGCGCTGCGGCCAAACCCAATGCGGCGAAGGCCACCACCAGCGCGGCTGGCCACACCAGGCCGGCCTCGACGTTCCTGGGCCCGGCCAGCGCGTACTTGACGACACCGACGCACACCGCGGCACACGCACCACACACCAGCGCGACCGCCTGGTACTTGGCGGCGAAGCCGCGGCCCTGCGTGATGAAGATGCCCACCACGAGACCGGCGACCAGCAGCGCCAACCACGCCCAGCGCCGGCCCGGCGCCAGCACCCCCCACACCGCGACCGGCAGCACGGCGGACACCCCGACACACAAGCCCACCTGAATCGCGTTGACCAACCGCGCCGACGACGCGATCGCGGCGCCGCGGGCCGTGATGTCGGTGAGTTCGTCGTCCTCGTCCTCGGTTTCCTTCGCGGTGACCGGCGACACCGTGTCCACGGGCATGCCCTCGCGGCGCGCGAACAGGTCTCGCCCGGTGATGGATCCGAAGTGTGGCGGGCGCACCCTCGCCACCCACAGCGCGATCGTCGGCGCCATCCGCACCAGCACGAGCAGCCCGAATAACACGCAGATCGCCAGCACCTGCGCCGACACCGGCCGAAACATCCGGGCAGCGGCTACCGCGGCCGCGATCCCGCACACCGTCACCACCGCGGTTGCCGCCGCGGTCTGCCACCGCTTCCGCGTCGCGGCGCTGATCGCGATGGCACCCAGGATCACCACTACGAGACCGATCAGCGCATGCGGGGCGCCGAGCCTCCCGGGCGGCGCGCATCCGCCCGCAACGGCGACCAAAAGCACGGTGAGCCAAGCGAATCCGCTGAACATGTCGCGGCGCTGCGGCCATCCGGTGAACACAACGATCGACGCGATCGCGAGGAGCACGCCGACCGCGCCGGCGACGGCCGCCGGGACCAGGCCGTCGGTAAAGGTGCGCTGCCGCAACGTCAACCCGACCACCACGCCGACCGCCATGGCCGCGATGGCGATCGCGGTGTGGGCTGCCGTCAACGCGGTGACGGGTGCGAACATGCGGTCGCCGCCTTCGCGACCCAGCCACTTGCCCATGGCCGCCAGCGCCGTCGACAACGACTCGTATTGCGGCTCAAAGGATTCGCCTTCGACCCTCGGCACCAGCACTAGGGTGTCGCCGTCCTGGACGCCGAGCTCGTCGAGGCTCTTGTTGATGTCGAGCCGCACGCCGTTGACCTTGTGCAGCTCGTAGCTGCCCGGCGGCAGCGCGACCCCGTCGAAGCCCTTGCGTTTCAGGTCGTCGCTGAGCAGTTCGACCATGCCCTCGAAGAAACCCTCGACCGGCGTTCCCGCGGGGAACACCTGAGAGCACAGGTGCCTGTCGTAGGAGATGTTGACCGCACACCGCGCCGGGAAGGCGACCTTGTGGGGCGAGGTCACTGCTGGGCCCTCTCGGCACCGGCATCGGGCACGTACTTGTCGGCCAGCCCCGCGGTGATCTCGAACAGCCGCAACCGCGACTTCTTCTTCAGCTCGTGGACCGTGTCGATGATCCCGCCCTTTGCCAGGTGGGGATCGAACGGCATCACTTCGACGGTCGCCCCCACCTTGGTGAACCGCTCCGTCAGGTAGGCCAGGGCGTCCTTGTCGGCCGCGCTGTCGGTGTGGTTGATGATCACGGTGCTGTGTGAGACCAGCTCGTGATAGCCCTGCGCGCTGAGGAAGTCGATGGCGCGCAGCACCGGCCGTGAGCGGTCCGCGGTGATTCCGGAGACGAAAACCAGGGTGTCGGTGTTGTCCAGGACGGTTTTCATCACGGGGTGTTCGAGGTCCGGGGCGGTGTCGACCACCATGACGTTGTGCGTCCGCCGCAGCCGCGCCAGGACTCCGGCGAACATGGCGGGGACCAGCGGCCGGGGTTGGTCGGAGGTCCGGTTGCCGGCCAGCACGTCGAGCCCCACCACGTTTTGGCCCAGGTGTTCCCGAATGTCCGCGTAGCCCTGCACGTCGGTGTCGTTGATGATCGCGGTGTAATCGCCGGGCGGCGCCTCGTCGATCCGATCCGCCAGGGTCCCGAAGCCGGGCACCGCATCGATCGCGATCACGTTCGTCGGGCGGCACTCGCGAAAGACACCCCCGATGCACGCGGCCAGGGTCGACACCCCGACCCCGCCCTTGCCCGAGACCAACGTGATGACGAATTGCCGCCGGATATGCCGCCGGATGCGTTCCCTTAATTCGCGATAATGGCGTTCACGCGGCGATTCCCCGAGGTTTATATTGCGGAAAGAAATGTTGTAAATGAATTTCCGCCAGCCGGAGCCCGGCGGGATTTTTCGGGGTGCGGCTAAATCGGTGATACGCATTGTGTCCGATACCGAATCCCGGTGGCGCGCCGCTGGCGGTTCCCCCCGCCCAAGCCTCTCTTCGTCGTACATATTGGGGTCATTCCAAGAGGTCGTCACGACCGCCAACTCTAACACGATTGGCGATAGGCCGTTTACGCGATCAAACCCGCGAAGTGCATTAGCAGGCGCCCGGGTTTGCCATTCCGAGGATTGTTGTAACGCCCCTTTTGCGGGGTGTCAGACCACGCGCCGGTAGGAGTACCACTCCTCCCCGGCGGGCAGGCTTTCGATGAGCCGCTGCACGGCCGCGCCGACGTCGCTGCGCGACCCCGGGGACAGAACCTGGTAGCGACGCCCGCCCGACCTCACGCCCTCCACGCAGATCCGGCCGGCCGTGGTGTCCATGATCGCGACCGACGACTCCGCGATCGCAAACCGGGCCGTCTTCTCCGGTCCGACACCGGCCTGCACCGCCATGATCGACGCCTGCGCCGAACGTTCCGGATCGGCGGCCATGGTGAGGATGTGCAACTGGTCGACATCGAGATTCTGCTTGAGCAGAAACGATTTCAGGCCGGCGGCGTCGCGCACCGACGCGAGCAGTTCCTCGGTGTCCAACGTCACCGGCCGCAGCGGCGCCGCTTCGGCGACCCCGCAGAGCCGTTCGACCTGGCCCACCACGAGCTCGGTGGCCGTGGCCGCGTCGTTGGCGGTGCCCGCCGGGTAAAGGCGCACCAGGTCACCGTGGCGTTCCAGCACCACCCACCAGCTGGCGAAGCGGCAGATGGCCGCGCGCGTCGGGTCACGCCCCGGCACGTTGATGAGGAGCAATAACCCGAGGTCACGCCGCAACAGCACGGTCAGCCATTCCCGGATCATCGGGTCGGCGTTGCCGGCCTCGTCGAGGGCTCCGCAGGCTTTGAGTTCGGCGACCACCGGGTGGCGCAGCGCCATCTCCGGCGTCTCGAGCCGCGGCAGCAGCGGCCGCAGACCCAGCTCGGGGCACAGCTGCTCCACCCCGGTCACCGCCTGCAACACCCACAGGCCGTCGAGCGTCGTTGTCAGCACGCCACATTCACCTCAGCCCGGCGCACCGAAGGCAGGGCACATGAAGGTATCGGTGCCCCGCCTTGGTCGCAGCGGGCACGAACAGTCCCGCCGCGCAACGGATTTCAGAACAGGCCGTGGATCTGCTGGTCCGTGCTGAGCGCCGCGTCGAGCACATGGTTGGTCGTCTGACCGTGCTGGCGCACCGTGTCGATCAGTCCCTGCAGTCCGGACAGCATTTGGTATTGGGCGTCGAAGAAGCCCGTCGCGCCGTGGCCTGCGAAAAACTCCTGCAAAGCGTTGGTCTTGTTCGCGACGTCTTCGTGAATTGCGTGGAGTTGTCCGGCGCGAGACCCCACGTCCGTGGCGAAGTCGGCGACGGCCCCCGGGTTGTAAGTGATCATGTCGTCCATGGTGAAGTTCCTTTCGAAAATTGAAGAAGACTGGAATTACTAGGCGTTGTGAGCGCTGCCGCCGAACAAGGCTTGAAACGCCGCCTGCGAGTCGGCCTCGTGCCCTTCCATCAACGCCGCGGCCTGAGTGAGGCCCTCGGCCAGCCGGGTGCCGCCCATCAGCACCTTATTCAGGTCGTTCGAAACTTCGGCTGCCGTCATGTGGGAAGCGACGACGCCCGCACCCGACCAGGTGGCCGGGTTCATCACGTTTTCCTGGTTCGCCAGGTAACCCTGGGCGATAGCGATTGCCTGCTCCATATTCGCTTGGATGTCATGGCTGGTGCTGCGCAGCAATTGCGGTGTCACCTTGATTGTCACTGCGATTCTCCTTATCCGGTTAGGCGTGTCCCCTTTTGAATCCCCTTTTGACCCGGGGGCATGGGTCGAAGTGTATGGGCGCTATTCAGATGTGTCGATTCACCCGCTGAGCAGGCCGTTTCAGACCGCTGCGTCGACGACGCGCACGGTGGACGGCTGCTCGGACTTCTTCTGCGAACCGCCGTGGCCGGCCGCCGCATGACCCACCGGCATGCCGCCGACACCGGTGCCGCCGGTCGTCGTTGTCGTCGTCGGGGACCGCAGCGATTCGGCGCCCAACGCCCCACTCGGGCGCAGCCCCACCGGGCGACCACCGCTGCCCGGCTCAAAAGCGCTGACCGGGCGGGTGAAGGTCGTCGCGGGCACACCGCCACCGCCGAGTGAGGCCCCTCCGCCACCTGCGCCGGCGGCTGCACTTGGCGCCGCGGACACCGCACTGACCGCCGAGGCGGGCGTCGCGGCACCCGCGCCCAGCGCGCCCGGGTTGGCGAACATGCCCATCATCGACTGCAGCGGCTGCATCGCGCTCATCGGCGCCTGCATCATCTGCGACGGCGCCTGCAGCGCCTGCGGCACCGCGCCCATCATCGACTGCAGCGGTTGCATGAAGGCACCGATCTGGCCGCCCATGTCCTGGCCACTCGACGCCGCCTGGCCGGCCCCCGTCGTGCCCGACTGCGCGCCCTGCAAGGCCGAGCGCATCCCATCGCCGGCGGCGGTGTCGGCGGCGGCCTGCCCGATCGCCGACGCCGCCTCGGCCGGGGCCGCCGGCGAGGCGCCCATGGTCGCCAACGGCGGTGGAATTGCCAGGCTTTCGGCCAGGCCCGCGAGGATCGCGCCATAGCTGGCGCCGGTCGCGGCGTTGTTCGGCCACATCACCCCGAAGTACTCGAACTCCAGCGAGCCGATGCGCGGCGTCAGCGCCCCGAACACCAGCGGGTTGATGTTGTAGTCGGCCGCACATTCGACGCGGTTTGCGGTGCACTCGGGCTCCGGGCGCATGGCAGCGTTGGCAGTCTCGTATGCCGAGACCGCCGCCGAGACGATTCCCGGCTTCACGTCGACCCAGCCGGCCAACCCGTGCAGCGAGGCGTTCAGGGCGGTGACGCTCGCGGCCGATCCGAGTGACCCGGCCCCAACCCAGTTCACCGAGGTCACCGCGGTGTTGATCGCCGACGCGACACCGGAGGCATGGTGACTCGCGCCCAAGGCGGTCCAGGCCGCGCCGTTGGCCAACATCGTGGCCACCCCGGTCCCCAGCTTGAGGAGCAGGTCGTTCGCTTCAGGTGGGCGCGCGGCCCACCCCGGATCAGGCATAAGCGCCGCTTACAGCCCGAGCGTCAACGCGCGCGCCGCCTCGGTGGCGGTGTAGACGCATGCCGAGATGCTCTGCGTTCCCGCGAACAATCCGCGCTGCAGCGAGTGCTCCTGGACCACGCCCAGGTAGGCGCCCCCGCAGGCATTCAACGCGGTAGCAAACAAAGCCGAGTCGGGATCATTGCCCATCGGCAGCGTGCCCAGCAGCGCCGGCGCGGCCGACGCCGCTGCTGATTCGACTTCTGCGCTAATCGCCGATTCCGCTCCGGCTGAGGCCAAAACAGCCTCAGGTTGTACGGTCCACGACATAATTTCCCTCCGAGTACTCTCGCAGCCACACCTCTGCGAATGATCGGCCAGTCTAGCGCCTGTCAGTAGATCGCGTATTCACAATGAATAACTGCTGATCCCGCGGGCAAGAAATTCGTTTGATGGCTACATTCCAAGCAATTACACGCGCGTCGAATTGGCGTCACTCCAAGCGCAGAAGGCGCTGTTGCCCCTTCTGTAACGCAGGTCACATTGGTGACACGCGGTGTCGCGCAAGTGAAATCGTCATTTTCAGGGCGCCGGCCGGTATGCGCCTTTATTGCGCGAGAACTGATGCGCAGCTATTGGCCCGCAGCAATTGAGGGAAGGCCGACCAAAATACCTTCGACGTCGGCGTCGTCGCTTACCAACAATCCGCGCCCGGGAGGCAGCATTTGTGCGCGAACAAATCGATTGATCTTATTCTGCGGATCGTTGTCCATATAAAGCTGCGCGACCTTCGCTGACGTTTGGTACCTCGACCACGGATCCATCTGCAGCGTCGCCCAGTTGGTGCTGTTGCGCGTCGTGAACACGTGCAGGCCGATCTGCCGGGCCCGTTCCATCAGCATCCACAGCGCCGCGCCTACCGGCGCGGTCGCCGGATAACTCTGCGTCTGCGCCGGCCGGAGGTCTTGGACGTCGTCGATGAGCACGAAATGCCGCGTCCCCTCCCACGGCTTGAGCGCGCGCAACTCTTCCTGACTCAGGCCCTTGGGGGGCAGCCTCGGCAACAACACCTCCTGCGCGAGTTCGGTTAGGACTCGGTCTATTTCGTCTTGGTCGTAGGCGTAGGCGCGCACATAGCCCGGGGCATGGAGGTCCCGCAGTCCGTGCGGGGCGGCTTTGGGGTCGATCAGCGTCAGCTGGGCCTCGTCGGGCCTGAACCGGCTCATCACCGCCTCCCCGATCGCGACCAGCGAGGTGCTCTTACCGCAGCCCTGCCTGCCCAAAATCATCAAACCCGGGCTCTCCGACAGCCGGAGGGGAACGGGACCCAGCTGGTGGCGCTCACCGATCGCAAACGCAATCGACAGGTCCTCGGCGCCGGCATGGGCCGCCAGGATCGCGCTGAGCTCAACGCGTTCCGGCAGCCGCTGCAGGACCGCATGCTTGGTGACGCCGGCGACCTCGGCGATGCGTGCGCCGACGTCGGGGGTGTCCACCACCGTGCGGGTCGCCGGGTCGACCACCATGGGAAGGCCGACCAGCAATTCATGCAAGGAGTCCGTCAGGCCAAACCCGGGGCGGTTCAACGTCCGGCGGGCCGCTTCGCGCGATTCGATCGCGGAGTGCCCCATCTGACTCTCGCCCGGCTCGGCCAGCCGCAATTGGATTCGCGCGGTGGCGTTCTGCAGCAGCTTCTGCCGCTGCCCGTGGATCCAGCCGCCCGCGCTGCACATCACGTGGACCCCGTACTCGGGACCGCGGCTGCTCAGCGAGATGATGCGATCGCCCAAGACCATGTCTTTGGTGTAGAGGTCGTCGTAGTCGTCGACCACCACGAACACGTCGCCGAACGGGTCATTCGGGTCGGTCCCTCCCAGCCCGTCACTGCCTGGTCCGAACCGTCGTTCCCGGAACCCGTCGAGGTCGATATTGGCGCGCCGGAACGCGTCCTCGCGGGCGTCGATCAGCGCGTCCATGCTGCTCAAAATGCGCTCGATGCCCTCGGTGTCCCTCGGTGACACGATGTCGGCGATGTGCGGCAGGGACCCGATCTGGGCCATGGTGGCCCCGCCGACGCAGAAGAACGTCACCCGCGACGGCGTGTACATCATTGCCGCCGAGCACATCAGCGTCATCATCGTGGTCGTCTTGCCGCGCTGTTTGGCGCCCACGATGATGATGTTGCTGCGCAACGCATCAACGGAATACACGACCTGCTTGGACTCTTCGGGGATGTCCATGATGCCCACCGGGAACACCAGCCCGGGGTTGCGACCGTAGTCGACGTGCCACGGCTTGCCGCGCCACCCGGACACCAGGGCGTCGACGGGCTCGGGGTGCTCCAGGGGCTCCAGCCACGGTCGGCGCGGCGCCCGGTGCGGCACCGTGTGCAGCGACTCCCGCAACACGTCGACGATCTTCTTCTTCTTGAAACCGTCGTCGTGCAATAGGAATTCGTCCGGTTCCTCGTCGGCGGCCGAGGCGGCCTCCAATGCCGCGGCGTCGGCCTCATCCAACGGCTGATACTGCCAGTTGTAGAGCCGGGGCTGCGTCAGGGTCATGTCGACGGTCCGAACCACCTGGCTCTTCTTGGGCACGACGAACGGCGCGGACAGGTAGAAGCAGCGGAACGGCTCCAGGTCGCGCGGGCCCACCTTCAGCAGCGCGAAACCGTTTTCTTTCGAGGGCAGATGGTACGCGGCGTCGGTGCCGATCACCTCGCGGCTGTCGTCGCCGGATTCGGCGCGTAGCGCGATGCGAAATGCGATGTTGGACTTGACTTTTTGCAGAGACGACAGGTCCAGCCGTTGCCCGCCCAACATGAAGAAGACGTTGGCGCCGCGGCCCTCCTGGCCGATGTGGATGATCAGATTGATCCACTTGTCGTGGTTGGCGAACAGCTCGAGGTATTCGTCGACGATCACCAGCAGCACCGGCACCGGTGGGAGATCCCGTCCGGCGAGCCGGATCTCCTCGTAGTCGTTGGCGTCCCGCGCACCGACTGACGTGAAAAGCTCGTAGCGCTGCTTGATTTCACCGTCGATGACCCGGCGCATCCGCTCGGCGAGGTGCCGCTCATCCTTTCCGAGGTTGGACAGCGCGGCCACCACGTGCGGGATGCCCAGGATGTCCTGCGCCGCCGATTCGAATTTCATGTCGACGAAGATGACGTTGAACGTCTCGGGGGAATGCGTGAGCGCGATGCCGTAGACGAGTGACAGGAAGAACTCCGATTTACCCGAGCCGCTGGTGCCGATCACCACCGAGTGAAAACCGAAGCCGCCGAAGTCTTTCGCGCGGATGATCACGTTCTGCAGCTCACCGTTCGGTTTGGCCCCGACCGGGATCTCGCACCACCGCTCGTCGCCGCGCCCGCGCCGCTCCGCCCACAGCCGGTCGACATCCAAGTCCCGTGGGTCGCTGATTCCCAGCGCCCGGAGCAGTTCGGCGGCGCCACTGGTCGAATCGGCGATCTCCGCGCTGCTGGTCGGTGACCACCGCGCCATCGCGCGTGCGTACCGGTAAGCCCTCGGGACGGACAGCTGGTCTGCGTGGGCGAAGAACTTGCCGCCCGTGCGGAGGAGCGGCGCCGGGCGGCCGTCGTCGTCCTCGCCGCGGTCGCCGTTGCGGCGAGCCTTGGCCGCGCCGTTGGTGGCGGCGACGTCCGGGGTATGCCGCTCGCTCATCTCGTAGAGCTGGTCCCTGCCGAAGCCAACGCCGATGCCGACCCGAGAGGCGATGCGCAGCACGGTGATTCCGGCCTTGCCGACCTGGCCGACCACGCTCTCCCACGCCTCGGGGCTGCCGGTGTTGTCGTCCACGATCACCCAGTGCGGGCCGAGGTCGGCCCCGGTGTCGGGTTGGCCGGTCTCCAGGGCCGAGCCGAGGGTGGTCGGACTGGCCGCGGTCAGCGGCGTCCACTGGCCGCGCCTGCCTTTCATGTGCAGCTCCGAGCCCAATGCGGCCTCGAGCTCCTCGGGTGTCGCGAAGATCAGGCGTCGCCACCCACACGCGTCGAACAGCTCGTCGTGCAGGTTGTGCGGTAACCACACCATCCACGACCACAACTCGGGGTTGCGGGTGACCACCATCAACTTGACGTCGCGCGGGTTGTGGAAGACCGCCAGCGAGCACAGCACCGAGCGCATCAGGGACCTGATCCGATTGAGATCCTCGCCGACGAAGCTGAAGCCGGGCGCCGATCGCAGGTTCACGACCTTGGCGATGTCGCGAATCTTGCGTTGTTCCAAGATGAAATCGCGGAGGGCCTGGCCAGTGACCGGCTCCAGTTCCTCGTCGGAGGCTATGTCGGGCCACGTCACCGACAGAACCGAATCCGGGGCGTGCTGCACGCCGGTACCCAGTCGCACCTCGAGGAAGTCGACGTCGCCGCGACCGCGTTCCCACATCCGCGGACCGCCGATGATGGCTCCCAGCCCGCGGGGGTCGGAATGCACCGATTGCTGCCAGTGGCGCTGCGCGCATACCGCGGTCTGGATCTCATCGCGGTTGCTGTCGAGGTCGCGCAGGTAGCGGCGGCGACCCTTTTCCAGCTCGCCCCAAGTGATTTTGCGCGCGCGCCCGAACCGGCCCGAAAACGCCAGCATGCTGAACGCGCCGATTCCCATCAACGGGAAGAACCCGGTCGAGAGGCTGCGCACGCCTGAGACATAGAGCATCACGATGGTGCCGATCAGCGCGACGATCAGCGCCGGCACACCGATCATCACCAAGATGTTGCGCGGCTCGCGTTCGGGCAGGGCGATCGGCGCATTCGGCGCCACCCGAACGGGTTTCGGCGGCTGGATCTTGACACGGTTGATGGGAAACGCTCTCTTGGACACTTGCTAGCCTCCCGCCCTTGCCGGTGTCGTCACCACGGTCGCCTGTCCGGTTGCGGGCACGGTGTCGCGCGCCACGAGCGCCGCCTGTTGCGACAACGCCGGGCCCGCTGCAAAGGTCCGCAGCAACGGCCACGGCGCCTGGACCGCCATCGCCGGGTCGAGACCCAGCGCGCGCAGGGTCGAATCGTCGGAGGCGATGCCGAAGCGCACGCCGTTGTCGGCCACCCAGAACAGCGATTCCCTTGAGTCGCTGGTGATCACGCCGCTAGTCGATGTCACGAAGTTGGCGGCACCCGGCAGCACCAGCACCTGATTGGCCACCACGGATGCCGGGTCGCGGTCGTCGCGGACCAGGCGCACGATCCGGTCGTCCATCGACGACGGCACCGGAAGCCCGCGCCCGTTGTAGATGGCGACCCGGGCCTGGGGATCCGTCGAGGCCTTCTCCCACCCGACGCATGTGGTCGGATTCGCCGCGGAGTCAATGAAATTCAGATGCCCGGCCGGGTAGTAGTCCACCGTCAGCGAATTGACCTCGGGGATGTTGACCAGAATGTCCGGAGTGACCGTCCGCGGCGACGCCGACCCGTAGGAGTTCGCACTGCGGAGCAGATCGGCCACGAAGCCGCTGACCTTTTGCACCCCATCGGCGAGCAATACGTAGAACTGGCTGCCGCCGCCGGCCGTCTGGGCCTGCAGCACCGCCCCCACCTGGGAGCCGGGCAGCCACTTCGACGGGGTTCCGGCCTCGGGGACCTTGGGCACCCGAAGCGGTTCGGTGGCTGGCATCCCATCGAAGAGTGCCCGCGAGATCTCCACGGGCACAGTGACTCCCGGGTCGAGCCCCAGGCTCAACGTCACCGCCCTGTCGGAGGGGTCGATCTGCGAGCGCTTACCGCCCCAGATCACGTAGGTGGCGCCCTGAAACGTCGCCAGCAGCCCCGCGTCCTTGGCCATCGGGGCGGCGCGGCCACCGATGAGCTGGCCCGCGATGGAGGTTACCACGGGTTTGTCGGCCGTGCGCGGCCTGCCCGCCGTATCGCACACCGCCCACGCCGACGCGGCACCCCGATTCACATGCATGGCCGCCGGCGCACCCGGGATGCCGACCAGCGGCCCGGTTGGATACTTCGCGATCTCGGCTGGCTTCACCCACGTCGGCTGCCCGGCGGTCCCCGTCGCCAGCCGCGCGGAGGTCAAATTGAGTGCCGGATACAACCGGCCTTCGATGCGCGCGTAGATCGCCCCGGATTCGCGATCACCGATGATCGCCGAATCGCCAACCACGCCACTGGGTTTGAGCACATTCAGTAGCACCATCCAGCCCGAGGCGATGGCGACCAGCACCACCGATAAGACCAGGGCCGCGGTCTGCTTGCGGTCGTCGTGCTTCATTCGCACCGAGAAGCGCGTCGTCGCCGCCCGCAGCCGCCGGTTGTAAAACAGGTGGCCCGAATTCTGGTCGCGGTTCGACAAACTCAACGGCATCGGTCAATAGCCCCTTGGTCCGCGGCGGGGATCGGCCTGCTGGATCCGGTCGGCCAAGTCCGACGCATCGACGGCGACACCGTACCGGCGTTGCGCGTAGTTGATGAAGGCGCAGGCCTGCGCTACCAGGTCGTGGATGCTCGCAGACGTACCGGGTTGGTGATAGGCGGCGAACGTCGGGGCGATGAACTGCCACGCGCCCTTGCTCGGCGTGCCCCTCGCGGCGTTGGAATCCCAGTCGTTTTCGGCGTAGGCGTCGTAGTTCGATTCGCGGCGAGCCACCAGGTCCATGCCGCGTTCCCAGCGGGCGCGGGCCATCGGGTCATGAATCCCCTTGATGTCCAGGGCTTTACGGATAGCCGCTCGGACCGCGGCGCGTCCGCTGCCAACGTTGGCGCGGGCATGCGGGTAGCGCAGGTGTCGCAGTCGCAGTGCCAACATCCGCGCTCGCGCCCGCGACCGTACGATGTGCCCGTGCTGGCTGCGCAACCGCGCGGCCATCCGCGCCATCGCCTCGCGCCGGCCCAGTGGCGTGTCGGCCGCCGGAGCGGCATCGGCCATCGCGGCGTGCAGGTTCAGTCCGGTCGCAGTCCTCGCTTCCGCGTGATTGGCGCGCGCTCTCGCCAGGATGGCGGCCATCGACCGGTCGGCCTCGGCCAGCCGGTGCAGCCTTTCCGCCGTGATGCGCGATCGGGTCGCCGCACTCGTCGGCCGTCCGCCCGCGTGGATCGCCCGGCGTATCCCGTCGGCGCGGACGTGCAACTGCGCGGGCGTTTCACCGACGTCGTGAGCGGGATCGCCGCCGGCGAAGAGGCGGTGGCCCCGGGACAGCGCGGCCACCGCGTGCGTCATCGCAGGATCATTCAACGATTCCCCCACCGTAATTCCGATCGAAATCGGCCTGCGCTTCCTCGCGCAATGCCTCGAAGACCATATTCAGTCGGTCCATCAGCTCCCGACACGAGTATGACGTCACCACGTGCGGCGCCAACGACAGCCCGGTCAGCCGCCCGTCGGAATTGCAGACCGCGTAGACGTCGCCGACGTCGGCAGTAAAAGTCACCGACTCCTGGGCGGCCAGAACGGCCTCCCACTTTTCGAAATTCGCCTTTAGGTCGGCCAGGACTTGGTCGACCAATGCCTTGTCCGCCGCCGCGTCCGGGCGCGCCGCATCCGTATCGGACACCTCAGCCACAACTCCCATAACTTCTGGCCCACGTGCCGGTTTGGCCGCCCCGATGCACGCGCGCCCCCTTGCCGACTGCGGGTGGTAATGGCCGCACGGTGACGACATTACTGCCGCATGCGAGGCGCGACCAATCATCTTTCTGGGCGCTATTAGCGGCCATCGCGTCAACGCAATTGGTTCGGAAATACAATTCGGGGCCGATAGTTTCCGCAGCCAACGATGAGAATTGCCATTTTCGGCGCTCGGTGTCGACTGTCGCCTATTCCTTCGGCTCTTCGTCCGCCGGCACGATGACGATCCGCCGGTTGGGCTTGGCGACGACGGGCGGTTTGGAATCACCGGACTTCGTGACGGGAACGCTCGGCGGGACCGTCAGGCGACCCTTCACCGGCTGACCGTTGGGTACACCCGGAACCGTCACACGCTTTTCTGCGGGCTTGTCCTTGCTTCCGTCCCCGCCCGCTCCCATGGCGCCGGGCATCATCGGCATGCCGGTCATGCCCATCGGACCGCTCTGCGGCGTCATCCCGCCGGTCTGCGTCACCGCCACCGGTTTCATCGACGCCGCCGCGGGTGTGGTTGGAGGCGACGACGACGGCACGGGTGGCGGACCCATGAAGCCGGTCGGGGTCGTGCCACCGCCTGCGCCGACGCCCCCACCGCCGCCGCCAAGGCCGGCGTCACCGCCGCCAGCGCCGCCGAAACCGGGCTCTTCCGCCGACAAATCGGTTAGTGCGGCCGCGGCCTCGCCGCCCTTCGCCGCTCCCATCAGCGGCTGAATCGCGCTCTGGGCGGCCTGCATCGCCTGTTGCGGAAGCTGCGTGAGCGGCCCCATGACGCCGCCGAGCGCGCCGGTGAGCGAACCCGCGATCCCGGAGGCCATCTGGGGAAGCATCTGTGCCAGCTGCTGGAACTGCTGTGAGGATTGGGCCTCGTTCTCGGGGAACTTCCTGGCGGCGTCGAGCGCATGGGCTCGACGGTCCGCATCGCCTTGCACGCTCGATGCTTGGTCGCCAGCCACGCCGAGATTGCCGGCGACCCCGACTGCGCCTTGGGCCACGTCAGCGGGTGACCCTCCCCCCGGAGGAAGACCGTTCGGCAATACCGGCGGTGGTGATTGAGGCGCACCAGCTAGCCCAAGGAAGTCCGTCGGACTTACCTTGGGGCCCCCGCCCGTCATGATCGCACCTCAAACCCCTCGCACAGCGGCCACGCGAACCGCGTGGTTGTGAGTCGCATGGTAAATCCCCCGGCAGTCAATCGGTAGTCACCCCAGCTTTGCCGAAATCGCCTCGTACCAGGCTACGTGGTAGTGCGCTAGCGATTCGTGGCTCTGCAAAAGAGCATCGACAGCCGCCAGGAGCATCCAATCGGCGGCCCGCGAAATATCGTGGGGATCCTCCAGTACCCGCTGATACACGGTCTGTTGTTCGTGCCGCAACAGGTCGATCTCATTCTCGGTGACCCCAGTTCCGCGGGTCGCGGCTTGCGCCAATGTCTGAGCGATTCGCGGCAACCCATCGCGGCGCCGGACCGCCTCGACGAGAGTTGGGCCCAGCTCGTCGACTTCGGGACCCTGGCGCGCTACGCGATCAGCGGTCAGTGGGGGGTCATCGGGTCCCGCCTTGGCGATGAACCCGTGAGCCTTGTGCACCGCCGCGGTGGTGACGGCGCCCAGGAGGTCCACCACGCTTGCGTCTGATCGGCGCAGCGCCGGCTCAAGCAGTCGGTTCGCTCCGACCGGGATCTTCACGTTCGGCGGGATCCACCCGCAGCCGATGCTGCTGACCAGAAGCGTTGTGCCGTCGTCGCGGAGGCCGGCTGCCCATGAGAGAGCCGGTGCTTGACGAGCTACCGCATCGACGATGCGCTGCAGCCTTTGCTGTTCGGTGGCTCGGCTTGATACATCGCCGGCCACGGCCCCGGTTGCGGCCGACAACGCCGACGCGCCCGCCGGGGTCGCGGCGCTCGCTCCGGGCTGGCCGCCTGCGCCCCGTTGGACGGCAGACATCAATGGACTGCCCGCTGAGGGCGATGTCGATGGCGACGGCGCCACCGGGGCGCCCGATACCGGACTAGTCGGCGGCGACACCGCCGGAGGCGTAGCAAGAGGAGGACGCAGATCAGATCCGTAGGCGGGGAGTGGACCCGCCGGGACTGACGGAGCGCCGGTCACCGGTGTCATCGGGGTTGACACCGGCAGCGGTGCGGCTACGGGTACCGCGCCGCCCGTCGACGACACCGGGGCGCCTGAGCCGGCGGCGGCCGATGCACCCGAGCCGTGGTCCGATGCGGCGGATTCGACACCACCGGCAGCGATGGCCGGCGCTACCGGGGGCAAAACTGGCGCCTGGGGTGAAGGCGCCGCCGGCGACCCCGTCGCGTTCATCAGGCCCTGTGACAAGTTCTGCGCACCGGCCGCTGCCGGCTGACCTGTCATCATTCCCTGGGCGAATGATTGGCCCAGCTGATTTGGCGTAAGCCCGCCAAGAGCGGCGGCTGGAGTGAGTCCGCCACCGGGCAGTGGCGAAGTGACAGCAGGTGCGCCCGGGATTTGACCGCCGGCAGGAGTGGCGAATGGGGTGCCGACGCCCGCGCCGGCCGGAACATTCGCACCGGCGGCCCCCATGTGGCCACCACCACCCGCGGGCTGCGGATTGACAACCGGGCCCTCCGCACCGCCACCACCCATGTGGCCGCTACCACCCCCGGGTTGCGGGCCGGCAGCGGGGCCCTCCGCACCAGCATGGCCCATGTGGCCACTATTGGGTCCCGATTGTGCGCTGCCACCACCATCGCCAGTCGGGGTCTTTGTGGAACCACCTTGACTCGATAGGAATTCTTCCGGTGACGTCGTAATACCCTCAGCGGTAAGAATGCTCTGAGTAGCGTCCATGATGGTGGAGACCGCAGCGTCAGACTTATACCCCGCATATCCATTGGCCTCGATGATTAGCTTCTGGATCTCGGCGGCCTTGACGACCTCTGGTTCCTTCGAGTTTTCGATATTGGCAATCCGTTGGTTGTAGTCGTCAGCGATACCTCTAAGCCCCTCGCGGAGGTTGTCAATTGCGTCGGCCCCCTTCTCGAAGGCGCCTGCTTTGACCTTGTACTTCTCGGCTAAATCAAGGTGGTGCTTTTCGCCCTGCTGGAAACGGAAGACCAGATCATCGACGGTGTGCCCCTCATTTCGTGACGCCAAGGTTGTCCACTGCACGCGCAGATCCTGCGCGTACTGCTCCTGCTGCTGACCAAGGACGCTCCAATGTCGAGCGCCAACGCGAAGTTCGGATGACGGCTGTGGCCACCATGCACCAATTAGAGCGGCCGTGTATTTTCCTGCTGGCAAATCCCCCGCCATGAGCACCCCTTCTCCGAGCTATGCTCCCCATGCTCGCACCAATCCGTAGGATAATTGCGCTGGGCCACCCGCCATTCCCAAAGACTGGGATCGTAAGGGCCTATCGACAAATTGCCGCCATGACATCGTCCAATCGATTCACCTCGTCAATTGTCCTTTGATATTGCGGCGACGCGGGATCTGTCCCACTACTGACGGCGTTGGACGTGCGATACGCCGATGCTAATGCTCTTGCAGCATCGCGATCACTGGCGCTCAAAGCCGGGTTTGCGGCTGCAGCGTCCAGCAGCCCTGCGCCGTTGACGAGCGAAACCCGCGCGATCGCGGCGTCTGACGCGTGCGTATCGACATTTACCGAGTGAGCCGCGAGCTGATACGCCGCGCAGAGCTCTTTTTTGGCGCTCGCAATTTGATCGGGCGTAAAGGTCGGTGAAGGCGACACTGTCGTCGGAGCCTTACCGGCGCCAGTCGACGTCGGACGAATTAGGGCGATGATGCCGACGACAAGCGCGGCGACTGCGATGAGACCAACTAGGGCCAGGCCGACAGCAATGCGCCCATTCGATGCTGGCCTAACGGGTACCGGGGGTGGTGTCCACGGCGCCGCGGGAGGCGGCTGAGGATTCATCACCTGATCAAGGCTAATCGCCTGCATGGCTATGTCACTTCAGAACACGAGTCAGGCAGCGGGTGCCGCGCCTACTCGCGATGGCGATGCCCAGAAGTTGCGGGACGCGCGAGTTCAGGGTCCACCAACCGACCCACGCCGTATTCGCCGCGGTGGCGCGCCGTCATGCCGTCGTGCTGCAGCGCATCGCCGTGACCGGAAACGACATCGGACATGCTGAACAGCGACTCCGACCCTTCGTCGAAGTAGTGCAGGTGGTCGGCGACCGGGTTCACGGAACTACCCGGCACCTCGGCCTTGAACCGGGTGGACCCGTAGCCGTCGACGGCAGGATCGTCGCCAAGTCCTCCGAGGCTCACACCGATCAGCCCGGGGCCGGACACCCGTGGCGGCGACCACGTGACCACGTCGCCCGACGCCGCGCCGACGTACAGATGGCCACCGGCCAGATGGAAGTCAGCCGCCGAACGCGCCAGGTCAGTGCCCGGAGAACCGATCAACACCACGTCGTTTGCGCGCATCCCGTAGCGCGCCGCGGCATCAGCAACGACGGTGGATCCATACGAGTGGCCGACGACGGTCGTGTGTGCCGGTGCTCCTTCGTGGGTGACCGCCAAGGCGTTCACATCGGCGGCCAACACCTGCCCACCGCTACGGGCCAGATTCGGTTCCCACAGAGCGGGGTCGAACCAGTTATCGGGTGCGTCGTAGCCGAGCCACGTCACCACGGCAGTCCGCTTGCCCGGATCGGCTCGGGCGGACTCCTGATACAGCCGCGCGGCATCGCTCTGCGCCAGCGATCCCTCGCGCACGGAAGTGGCCGCCCCCTTCACGAAGACCGCCGTGTTGGCGGCGGTGTCGGGGTTGCCCATCGCAATGGCCGCCGACCCGTCGCCACCGAAATCCTCCGGCCGGTACTTCAACAAAAACGCATCCGGCACATTCAGGCCCTGCCGGGTCCGAAACGCGTTGGCGTAGCGGGTAATTGCGACGGCGGCCACCCCGTATTGACGCGGGTTGGCTAGGACATCGTCGACGCCCACGCTGCGCAACGCGGCGAGGTCCTCAACGCGGCGGAGGTCGTCGTTCATCACCGCCCGGTTGACCTCGCTTCGCGCGACGACAGGAACACCGTTGAGGTTTCCCAGCTCCGCTGGATGCTCGGCGATCAATCGGCTCTGCTGGTCAGCGCTGAGCGTGTTCCACCACCGGTTGACCGCCTCAGCACTCGCTCCCGAAGGCGGAACCTGAAGCGGCTCTTCGCCATTCGTCGACGCGTCCACCGACTGAAGAACCGCCGGGTCGTAGCCGTCGGTGCGCAAGGCGATCAGCGACCTCCGCAGCGACTCCGAGTAGCCGTCGCGCCGGGACCGCAGCTGACCCAACGCCGCGGCGGTGTCGTCGACGGCTTGTTGCTCCAGGGCGCGGATAAACGTATCGAGCGCAGATCGATCATCGGCGGTCAGCCCGATGTCGTTCTCCAGCGCAAGCGCCTGACCGAGCAGATCGTCAACCTGCCGCAGTTGAGCCTCCAACGCCGAGATGACCCCTGCGCCAAAGGATTGCGCTTCGGCCAACGACGCCGCGACGCCTTCTAGGTCCGCCCCAATGTTGGCCAGCTGCACAGACTGCGCGCCCAGCGACTGCATGGTCCGCTGCACCTCAGCCGATCCGTTGATCGGGTGCTCGCCGCTCACCCGTTTCCAGGACGCCTCGAAACGGTGGCGCGCCGCATCGAAGGCGGCGCTGGATTCGGCGGTGCAGCGGCCGGCATCGTGAAACGCCTGCGCCAGCTCGGAAATCTGCGCCGGGCGCCCGGCTTGCAGGCTGTCGTCAATCGCCCAGGGATCGCCGCCGGCTTCGGCTATGAGGTGCGGACCGCTGATGTATCGGAGGTCCATCGCACCGCCCGCTCTGCGGCGGCGTTGCGGTCGTCCATGTTGGTGAACTCGTCGGCGGCGTAATGCGCCTTGTGGCCGAGCCCGGTCAGCGCCTCGTGGTGGGCCTGCAAGTCCTGGACGTGCCGCCCGTGCGCGGCGGTCACCGCCTCGTGAAACGCCTCGGCGGCGGCAAAGCCCCCAAACATCCCGGACGCCAGGGGCCCCCGCGACAGCTGCTCGGCCCCCGCTTGTGCATGCCCGCCGGCGCGGTGCGACTCGTTGGCTCCCGAGTGCAGCAGGTCCGGATCAACGAACATTGCTACCCCCGGATCCCCAAAGCGAACTGGTGGCCAAGCTAATAACCGACTGGCTGCCGGTCAATTCAGTCATAAGGCGCTCGCCCCGTCCGCCAGACCGTCGCCGTCGGTGTCGGTCAGATTGACGTTCCACTTCCCGTCGCCGTCGGAGTCCACGTACGCGGTGACGCCGCCTTCGTCGGTGCACAGCACCCGGTCGGCGACCCCGTTGCCGTCGGTGTCGAGCAGCCGGTCGTCGGCCTGGCCCTGCCCGTCGAAGTCGACCAGCGGCCCGCCGGTGTGCTCGACGCCGTCGAGCCCGAACCAGCGCAGCTGCCCGCCCCGGTCGACGGCCACCCCCCACGTCCCCGACCCGTCGTCGGTGAAATACGCCTCAGGGGCGCCGTCATTGTCAAGGTCGAGGACGCCGTGGTCAGCCAACCCGTCGCCGTCGAAATCCGCCAGCGCGTCGTCCTGCAGCCCGTCGCCGTCGAGATCCAACCCAATCGCATCGAGCCGGCCGTCGCCGTCCAGATCGAGATTGGGCTGGCCGTTCCAGATGGCGGCCGCGCCATCGTCATTACCGAGGCAGTAGTCCATGCCTTCTCGGACGCGCCGCCGCCGCTAGGCGTTCCCGCGGGAGCGCCACCAGGACAACAGCTCGGCAGTCGCCTCCTCGGTGGTCAGCGGCCCACGCTCGAGCCGCAGCTCCTTCAGATACCGCCACGCCTCGCCGACTTGCGGGCCGGCCGGGATCCCGAGCAGCTCCATGATCGCGTTGCCGTCCAGATCGGGGCGCACCCGCGCCAAATCCTCCTGGGCCGCCAGCTCGGCGATGCGCGCCTCCAGCCGGTCGTAGCTGGCCTGCAGACGGGCGGCCCGGCGCTTGTTGCGGGTCGTGCAATCGGCGCGAACCAGCTTGTGCAGCCGGGGCAGAAGCGGGCCGGCGTCGGTGACGTAGCGGCGCACCGCCGAATCGGTCCACTTGCCTTCGCCGTAGCCGTGGAACCGCAGATGCAGAAACACCAACTGCGAGATGTCATCGACCATCTGTCGCGAATACTTCAACGCCCGCAACCGCTTTCGGGCCATCTTGGCGCCCACCACCTCGTGGTGGTGGAAACTCACCCCGCCGTTTTCCTCGTGCCGCCGCGTCGCCGGCTTGCCAATGTCATGCAGCAGCGCGGCCCAGCGCAGCACCAAATCCGGCCCCTCATCTTCGAGGGCGATCGCCTGGCGAAGGACCGTCAGCGAATGCTGGTAGACGTCCTTGTGCTGGTGATGCTCGTCGATGGCCATCCGCATGCCACCGACCTCGGGCAGCACCACTTCGCCCATCCCGGTCTCCACCAACAGGTCGATGCCGGCCACCGGGTCGTTGCCGAGCAGCATCTTGTCCAGCTCGGCGGCCACCCGCTCAGCGCTGATCCGCGCCAGCTGCGGCGCCATCTCGTCGATCGCTTCCCGCACCCGCGGCGCGACGGTGAAACCGAGCTGCGACACGAACCGCGCGGCGCGCAGCATCCGCAACGGGTCGTCGCCGAACGACACCGACGGCGCGGCCGGGGTGTCCAGCACTCGCTCGCGCAGCGCCGCCAAACCGCCTAGGGGATCAAGGAATTCGCCCGGCCCAGTTGGGGTCACCCGCACCGCCATCGCGTTGGCCGTGAAATCGCGGCGCACCAGATCGTCCTCGAGACGATCGCCGAAGCGCACCTCGGGTTTGCGCGACACCTGATCGTAGGCATCGGCGCGGAAGGTGGTGATTTCGAGGCGATAGTCGCCCTTGCCGACGCCGACGGTGCCGAACTGGATCCCGGTCTCCCACACCGCGTCGGCCCAGCGCCCCACCAATTCCTGAACCTGCTCGGGGCGGGCGTCGGTGGTGAAGTCAAAGTCGGGACTGAGCCGGCCCAGCAACGCGTCGCGCACCGAACCGCCGACCAGGTACAGCTCGTGGCCGGCGTCATGGAAGATCGCGCCGAGCTCGCGAAGCACCGGGGCGTGCCTGTTTAGGGCGACCGCGGCGGCGGTCAGCAAGTCGGCGTCGGCGTCGGGCACGTTCGATCAGCGTAGTCGGGTGACGCAGCTGACACTGACCCCGCGCCGCCGGAGGCTGCTAGCGGCGAGTATCTCGGGAAGACGGGTCCGTGCCAGCTACTATCGCTTGGGTGTCAGACGCCGAACAAGCCAGACCTCGTCGACGCCGGGGGCGTCGTCGGCGTCGCGGCGCGGCCGGCGCAGCCGACACCCCCACGGATCCCCAAACGAACGGCGACTCGACGGCGGCCAAACCGCGCCGCGCCCGGCCGTCGCGCCGGGTGCCCGAGCGACTGAAGACCGTGCACGAAACGTCCGCTGGCGGGCTGGTCATCGACGGTATCGACGGGCCGCGCGACGAGCAGGTCGCGGCGCTGATCGGCCGGGTCGATCGGCGCGGGCGGATGCTGTGGTCGCTACCCAAGGGACATATAGAGATGGGCGAGACCGCGGAGCAGACCGCGATTCGTGAGGTCGCCGAGGAAACGGGTATCCGCGGCAGCGTGCTGGCCGCGCTGGGGCGCATCGACTACTGGTTCGTCACCGATGGGCGCCGGGTGCACAAGACCGTGCACCACTATCTGATGCGCTTCTCCGGCGGCGAGCTGTCCGACGAGGACCTCGAAGTCGCCGAGGTGGCGTGGGTGCCGATCGGGGAGCTGCCGTCCCGGCTGGCCTACGCCGACGAGCGCCGCCTGGCCCAGGTCGCCGACGAGCTCATCGACAAGCTGCAGAGCGACGGCCCGTCCGCGCTTCCGCCGCTGCCGCCGAGCGCGCCCCGCCGACGCCCACAAACCCACTCGCGGACCCGGCATTCCGACAAGCCCGTCGCGGGCCGGAAGAACGGTCACGGGCCGGGGCCGTGACCGCGCCCCGACTCTGCTGGGCCGGCTTGTTGCGCCTCGCCGCAGTGGTTGGCATCGTGGCCGGTTTCGCGGTGCTCGCCGGACCCGCGCCGCGCGCGGTCGCGGGCGAGCCCGGGGACACGCCGTTCGTCCGGGTCCGCATCGACCAAGTGACCCCCGACGTGGTCACCACGACCAGCCCACCCGTCGTCACCGTCAGCGGCATGGTCACCAACATCGGTGACCGCCCGGTCCGCGACGTCATGCTCCGGCTCGAGCACGCGCCTGCGATCACCGACTCGGCGGCGTTGCGCACCTCCCTGGACGGCAGCACCGACCAGTACCAGCCGGCCGCGGACTTCGTCACGGTCGCCCCCGAACTGCAGCGCGGTCAGGAAGTCGGGTTCACCCTGTCGGCCCCGCTGCGCGCGTCGGCCAAGCCGTCGCTGGGACTGGAGAAGCCCGGCATTTATCCCGTCCTGGTCAACGTCAACGGGACGCCCGACTACGGCGCCCCGGCCCGCCTCGACAACGCGCGGTTCCTGCTGCCGGTGGTCGGCGTGCCGCCGGATCACGCCGACGACGTGAACTCCGCCGTCGCGCCCGACACCTCCAAGCCGGTGTGGATCACCATGCTCTGGCCACTGGCCGACCGGCCGCGGCTCTCCCCCGGCGTGCCCGGCGGCACCATCCCGGTGCGGTTGGTCGATGACGACCTGGCCACCTCGCTGGCCACCGGCGGGCGGCTGGACATCTTGCTGTCCGCCGCCGAGGTCGCCACCAGCCACGACGTCGACCCCGACGGCGCCGTCGGCCACGCGCTATGCCTGGCGGTCGACCCGGATCTGCTGGTCACCGTCAACGCGATGACCGGCGGCTACGTGGTGTCCAATTCGCCCGACGGCGCCGCCCAACTGCCGGGCACCCCAACGCATCCGGGCACCGGCCAGGCCGCAGCGACCGAATGGCTGAACCGGCTGCGCGCCCTTTCCCACCGCACCTGCGTGGCCCCGCTGCCCTACGCCCAGGCCGACCTCGACGCGCTGCAGCGCGTCAACGACCCGGGGCTGAGCGCCGCCGCCACCAACGGCGTCGGCAGCATCGTCGACCGCATCCTGGACGTGCCGTCCACCCGAGGGGCCACGTTGCTTCCCGACGGCCCCTTGACGGGCCGGACAGTCGCCCTGCTCAGCGGTAACGACAGCACGGTCGCGATCGCGGCCGGCGACCTGTCCGCCCAGGACACGGCCAACGACAACCCCGCCGGCGTCGACACCGCGCCCAGGCGGCTGTCCCCACAGGTGGTGGTCGCGCCGTTCGACCCGGCCGTCGGGGCCGCGCTCGCCGGCGCGGGCAACAACCCCTTCGCTCCCACCTACCTGGACTCCTCGCTGACCGTGCGCCTCTCGCACGACTCCAACACCGCCCGGCGCCAGGATGCGTTGGGCTCGATCTTCTGGCGCGCGTTGCAGGGCGACGCCGCGCCGCGCACCCAGCTGCTGGTGCCGCCGGCGACGTGGAACCTGCAGGCCGACGACGCGCAGATCATCCTGACCGCGCTGGCCACCAGCATCCGCTCCGGTTTGGCGGTGCCGCGGCCGCTGCCGGCCGTGATCGCCGAGGCCGCGGCCCGCACCGAGCCGCCGGAGCAGGCGGCCGCCGACGGCTCCGCGCGCGGCCGGTTCAGCGACGACGTCACCGGGCTCATCGCCGGCCAAGTCGGCCGGCTGTGGGGCCTGACCTCGGCGTTGAGCACCGACGAGCGCACCGGCCTGACCGGCGTCCAATACACCGCGCCGCTGCGCGAGGACATGCTGCGCGCGCTGAGCCAATCCCAACCCCCGGACACCCGCAACGGGCTGGCCCAGCAGCGCCTGGCCGTCGTCGGCAAGACGATCAACGACTTGTTCGGCGCGGTCACGATCGTCAACCCGGGCGGCTCCTACACGCTGGCCACCGAACACAGCCCCCTGCCGCTGGCGCTGCACAACGGCCTCGCCGTTCCCATCCGGGTGCGGCTGCAGGTCGACGCCCCGCCCGGGATGTCGGTCACCGACGTCGGCCAGATCGAATTGCCGCCGGGCTATCTGCCCCTTCGGGTGCCGATCGAGGTGAACTTCACCCAGCGCGTCGCCGTCGATGTGACGCTGCGGACCCCCGACGGCATGCGACTCGGCGAGCCGGTGCGGTTGTCGGTCCATTCCAACGCCTACGGCAAGGTGCTGTTCGCGATCACCCTCAGCGCCGCGGCGGTGCTGGTGCTGCTGGCCGGTCGCCGGCTGTGGCACCGGTTCCGCGGCCAGCCCGACCGCGCCGACCTGGACCGTCCCGATCCACCGCACCCTAGATCCGCCGGCCTGCACGACGAGATCGACGATCGGGTCGAGCACAAACCGCGAGTATGAACCCCGCCTCTCGGCGGATGCATCCACAGCCGCCACCACAGCGCCCGCCGGCGGGGCCGCGCCACGCACGCCCCGGCCCGCCGACCGGTCCCCTGCCGCCGGTGCCGGAGCTGGCTCGGCGCCGACCCGAGCTGTCCGACGCCGCGCTGGTCTCGCGGTCGTGGGCGATGGCATTCGCGACGCTGATCAGCCGGATCACCGGCTTCGGCAAGATCGTGTTGCTGGCCGCCATTCTGGGCGCCGCGCTGGCGAGCTCGTACTCGGTGGCCAATCAGCTCCCAACCCTGATCGCGGCGCTCGTGCTGGAGGCGACGTTCACCGCGATATTTGTGCCGGTGCTGGCGCGCGCCGAGCAAAGCGACCCCGACGGTGGCGCGGCGTTCGTGCGGCGCCTGGTCACGCTGACGACCGCGCTCCTGCTCATCGCCACGACGCTGGCGGTGCTAGCCGCGCCCCTGCTGGTGCGGCTGATGCTGGGGCGGAATCCGCAGGTCAACGAGCCTCTGACGACCGCGTTCGCGTATCTGCTGCTGCCGCAGGTACTCGCCTACGGCCTGACGTCGGTCTTCATGGCGATCCTGAACACCCGCAACATATTCGGGCCGACGGCGTGGGCGCCGGTGGTCAACAACCTGGTCGCGATCGCGACTCTGGGGGTGTACCTCGCGGTCCCCGGCGAGCTCTCAGTCGACCCCGTCCGGATGGGCAACGCCAAGCTGCTGGTGCTCGGCATCGGCACCAACTTGGGGGTGTTCGCCCAGGTCGCCGTGCTACTGGTGGCCCTGAAGCGCCAGCGCGTGAGCCTGCGCCCGCTGTGGGGAATCGATCAGCGGCTCAAACACTTCGGCACGATGGCCGGCGCGATGATGCTCTACGTCGTGATCAGCCAGCTCGGCCTAGTGGTTGGCAACCAAATCGCAAGCACGGCAGCGGCTTCCGGCCCCGCGATCTACAACTACACGTGGCTGGTCCTGATGCTGCCCTACGGCATGATCGGCGTCACCGTGCTGACCGTGGTGATGCCGCGGCTGAGCCGCAACGCCGCCGCCAACGACACCAGGGCCGTGCTCGCCGACGTATCGCTGGCCACCCGGCTGACGCTGATCACGCTGATCCCCATCGTGGCTTTCATGACCGTCGGCGGCCCGGCAATCGGCAGCGCGCTGTTCGCGTACGGCAATTTCGGGGAGGTCGACGCCGGGTATCTGGGCGCCGCGATCGCGTTGTCGGCGTTCACGTTGATCCCCTATGGGCTGGTGCTCCTGCAGCTGCGCGTCTTCTACGCGCGCGAGCAACCCTGGACTCCAATCGTGCTCATCCTCGTCATCACCGCCGTGAAGATCGCCGGCTCGGTGCTGGCACCCCACCTGACCCACGACACCAAATTGGTGGCCGGTTTTCTCGGCCTGGCCAACGGCATCGGCTTCCTGGCCGGCGCCGTCGTCGGCTACTACCTGCTGCGACGGGCGCTGCTGCCCAAGGGCGGCCACCTGATCGGCGTCGGCGCGGTGCGGACCATCCTGGTGACGATCGTCGCGTCGATGCTGGCCGGGCTCGTCGCCCACGTCGCCGATCGGCTGCTCGGGCTCGCCAGGCTGACGGCGCACGGCGGTGCGGGCTCGCTGCTGCGGCTGTTGGTGCTGGCGGTCATCATGTTGCCGATCATGGCCGCGGTCATGGTTCGCGCGCGGGTGCCCGAAGCGCAGTCGGCGATTGACGCGCTCAGGCGCCGCTTTTCGCGCCGCGGCCCGAGCATCCCGGTTGCTTCGGGCAAACCGGCTGGGCAACAGGGATCGTCTCGGCCGGGCCACGTCACGTACCCTGAGCAGAGGAATTCGTCCCCGCCGGGGGTAAGTGCGGTCCAGGAGCCGATCCGGCGCAGGCCTCCGGAGCGGGTAGCCAGCGCCCGAACGAAAGGACCGGAGGTGACCGACCGCCCAGTGGAAAGCGCATCGAGCGCTGGATCCGGCTTGGGGTCAGGCGCCGAAGTTCCCCCCGACCTGACAAGGCCGGTTGCCGACGACTTCCAGCCCGACATCCCGCCCGCGCCCGAGCGGTCGGCGCCGCGCCCATCCGACCGTCTGAACGGGGACCTCTCCGCCGACGACGTCCACCTCGTCCCGGGTGCACGCATTGCCGCAGGCCGCTATCGGCTGCTGGTCTTCCACGGCGGCGCACCCCCGCTGCAGTTCTGGCAGGCGCTGGACACCAAGCTCGACCGGCAGGTGGCGCTGACCTTCGTCGATCCCGACGGCGCCCTACCCCATGACGTGCTGCAAGACATCCTGTCCCGAACGCTGCGGCTCAGCAGGATCGACAAGCCGGGCATCGCCCGCGTGCTCGACGTTGTCCACACCGGCTCCGGCGGCTTGGTCGTTTCGGAGTGGATCCGCGGCGGTTCGCTGCAGGAGGTGGCCGACACCTCGCCATCGCCCATCGGCGCCGTCCGGGCGATGCAATCGCTGGCCGCCGCCGCCGACGCGGCGCACCGCGCCGGTGTCGCCCTGTCGATCGACCACCCCAGCCGGGTGCGCGTCAGCATCGAGGGCGACGTCGTGCTCGCCTACCCGGCGACCATGCCCGACAGCAACCCGCAACAGGACATCCGTGGCATCGGGGCCGCGCTCTACGCACTGCTCGTCAATCGGTGGCCGCTGCCCGAGTCCGGGGTGCGCAGCGGGCTGGCACCCGCCGAGCGGGATGCCACGGGTAATCCCGTCGAACCCATGGTGGTCGACCGCGACATCCCCTTCCAGGTTTCCGCGGTCGCCGTGCGGGCGGTTCAGGAAGATGGCGGAATACGCAGCGCCTCAACTCTTTTGAACTTGCTGCAGCAGGCGACGGCGGTGGCCGACCGCACCGAGGTGCTCGGTCCGATCGACGATTCGCCCGCGCTGCCGCCCACCACCCGGCTCTCCACCGGCCGCGAGTACGCGACCTTCGCGCGCCGGCGCCGCAACGTGTTGATCGGTGTGGGCGCCGCCCTGGCCGTCATCGTGGTGGCCCTGCTGGTGTTGGCGTCGGTGGTCAGCAAGATCTTCGGCAACGTCGGCGGTGGCCTTAACCGAGACGAGCTCGGCCTCAACGGGCCGTCATCGTCGTCGGCGTCCCCGGCTCCCAGTTCCGCGCCCGCCGGCAGCGTCGTCAAACCCACCAAGGCCACCGTCTACTCCCCCGACGGGGACGCCGACAATGCCGGCCAGGCCGCGCAGGCGATCGACGGCGACCCCTCGACCGCCTGGTCGACCGAGGTCTACACGGACGCCGTCCCGTTCCCCTCCTTCAAGCAGGGCGAGGGGCTGATGCTGCAGCTGCCCAAGGCCACCGTGGTCGGTCAGGTCACCATCGACACCCCGAGCAGCGGCACCAAGGTCGAGATTCGCTCGGCGTCGACGGCGGCGCCGTCCCGGCTCGACGACACCACCGTGCTGGCCCCGGCGTTCACGCTCAAACCCGGGCATAACGTCATCCCCGTCAGGGGCGGGTCCGCGACGTCGAACGTGCTGGTGTGGATCTCCACGCTGGGGACCACCAACGGCAAGAGCCAGGCCAGTTTTTCGGAAGTCACGGTTCAGGCCGCATCCTGACGGCGCTCACAGCGCCCGCGTTTGGTGAAGTGCCGCGCCGCCGGCGATTGGTTAGTGTCCGGCCGTGGGTCTCGGGGGGAACAGCCAGGGCGAGCGCACCGACGCCGAGCTGCTCGCGGCCCACGTCGCCGGCGACCGCTACGCCTTCGACGAGCTGTTCCACCGTCACCAACGCCAACTGCACCGGCTGGCCCGGCTGACCACCCGTACGCGCGAGGATGCCGAGGACGCGCTGCAGGACGCGATGCTCTCGGCTCATCGCGGCGCGGGTTCGTTCCGGCACGACGCGGCCGTCGGCAGCTGGCTGCACCGCATCGTGGTCAACGCCTGCCTGGACCGCTTGCGCCGGATCAAGGCCCAGCCGACGGCCCCGCTCGAGGACGTCTACCCGGTCGCCGACCGCACAGCGCAGGTGGAGACGGCGATCGCGGTGCAACGGGCCCTGATGCGCCTGCCCGTCGAGCAACGGGCGGCGGTGGTGGCCGTCGACATGCAGGGCTACTCGGTCGCCGACACCGCCGCGCTGCTGGGCGTCGCCGAGGGCACGGTCAAAAGCCGATGCTCCCGCGCCCGGGTCCGGCTCGCCGAACTGCTCGGCTACCTCAACGCGGACCCGGCCCCACCCGTGGCCGTCAAGCGGCGCATGACGGACACTGGGGCGGATGGGTGAAGCCGACGACGAAGCCGCCGAGCCGCCCCTGACGGTCGAGCTCCTGGCCGACCTACAGGCCGGTCTCCTCGATGACGAGGCCGCGGCCCGCCTGCGCAAACGGGTCCGCGAAGACCCGGAGGCGGAGAACATGCTGCGCGCGCTGAACCAGGTGCGCTGCGACGTCGCGACGTTGGGTGCCGATCCGGCGTCCGCGCCGGACGTGCCGCCGGAGGTCACCGCGCGGATCTCGGCGGCGTTGCGGTCGGCCGATCAAACCGCTGTCGCACACGCGGCCCGGCCGCAGCTGGGGCCCGCCCGGGTCGTCGCCGGCGTGCTCGGCGTGGGCGCCGTGCTGGCGGCGGTCGGCGTGGGCACGGTGGCGCTGATCAGCGCGCCGGAGCCGGCCCCGAGCACCCCGGCCACCGCCGAGCACATCACGGTGTCGACGCCGCCGGCGACAATTCCGCTGGCACAGGCCGAGATCCTCGGTCTGCTCCACCGCAGCCCGGACTTCGGCCCGCTCGGCGATCCCGCGCTGCGCGCGTCCTGCCTCAGCGGCCTGGGCTACCCGGCGTCCACGCAGGTGCTGGGCGCGAGACCGGTCGACATCAATGCCCGCCCCGGCGTGCTGCTGGTGTTGCCCGGTGACACGCCCGACGACCTCGCCGTCTTCGCGGTGGCACCGAATTGCAGCGCCGCCGATACCGGGCTGCTCGCCAACACGCAGGTCCCGCGGGTCTAGCGGCTCGCCTTGCGGCGATCGCAAGCGCCGCGCGGCCGGGCGCGGCGGGTCGCCGCAATCACGCCTAGTGTGGTGCCCGACACCTGGGAACACCTACGCCTACGCTGGCGTTCGTATGCGTAGCTTCCGTACCTGAAAGGCCCGAATGACTGCCGATACCCCCGTTCACGACACCATTCACGACGTCATCGTCATCGGCTCCGGCCCCGCCGGGTACACCGCGGCGCTCTACGCGGCGCGCGCGCAACTGGCCCCGCTCGTGTTCGAGGGCACGTCGTTCGGCGGCGCGTTGATGACGACGACCGAGGTGGAGAACTACCCGGGCTTTCGCGACGGGATCACCGGTCCGGAGTTGATGGACCAGATGCGCGAGCAGGCGCTGCGGTTCGGCGCGGACCTACGGATGGAAGACGTCGAATCGGTATCCCTGGACGGGCCGGTCAAGTCCGTCGTCACCGCCGACGGCGAAACCCACCGGGGCCGGGCCGTCATCCTGGCGATGGGCGCAGCCGCCCGCTACCTGCAGGTGCCCGGCGAACAGGAATTGCTGGGGCGCGGCGTGAGTTCGTGTGCCACCTGCGACGGCTTCTTCTTCCGCGACCAGGACATCGCCGTCGTCGGTGGCGGTGACTCCGCGATGGAAGAGGCCCTCTTCCTGACCCGGTTCGCCAGCAGCGTCACGCTCGTGCACCGGCGCGACGAGTTCCGGGCGTCCAAGATCATGCTCAACCGCGCCCGCAACAACGACAAGATCAAATTCATCACCAACGCCGCTGTGACCGCGGTCGAGGGCGACACCACCGTGACCGGATTGCGGTTGCGCGACACCGTAACTGGCGAAGAATCCACCCTCGCGGTGACGGGCGTTTTCGTCGCGATCGGTCACGAGCCCCGCTCGGCGCTGGTGCGCGATCTCGTCGACCTCGACCCCGACGGCTACGTGCTTGTGCAAGGGCGCACGACGAGCACCTCGCTGGAGGGTGTGTTCGCGGCCGGTGACCTGGTGGACCGCACCTACCGACAAGCGATCACCGCCGCGGGCAGTGGCTGCGCCGCGGCCATCGACGCCGAACGCTGGCTGGCCGAACAGGAAGACGAGTCTGCGATCGGAAACGCAGAGGGTACCGACACGTTGATTGGAGCACCACGATGACCGACGCCGAAAAGGCTGGCGCCACAATAGAAGTATCCGACGCGTCCTTTTCTTCGGACGTGTTGACCAGCAGTAAGCCTGTGCTGGTTGACTTTTGGGCAACCTGGTGCGGACCGTGCAAGATGGTGGCTCCGGTTCTGGAGGAAATCGCCAGCGAGCGCGCCGAGCACATCACCGTCGCCAAGCTCGACGTGGACGCCAACCCGGAGACGGCTCGGGATTTTCAAGTGGTTTCGATTCCCACCATGATCCTGTTCAAGGACGGCCAACCGGTGAAGCGGATCGTCGGCGCCAAGGGCAAGGCGGCGTTGCTGCGTGAGCTTTCCGACGCGGTTCCCAACCTCGCCTGACGGCCATCGAGTTCGTCGCACCACGCCCGGCACTTAGCCTGGGGTTTTCCGAAAATTGAGAAGCATCTGCGACAATAGCGCTTAGCCGTTGCCTGTGTTCAGCCTGTCAGTTTGTCCCGGAGGACCTTTGGTATGTCGAGTCCGCGCCGTGAATACGGCGACGCGCTGCGCTGTGGTGACCGCAGCGCTGCCGTGACCGAAATCCGGGCGACGCTGGCCGCGCTAGGGCTGCTGGACAATCCCGACGAAGACATAAGCACCGGCCGACACGTGGCCGCAGAGGTCTTCGACGCCCACCTTGATCAGGCGGTGCGCGCTTTCCAGCAGAATCGCGGGCTGCTGGTCGACGGCATCGTCGGCGAGGCCACCTACCGCGCGCTGAAGGAGGCCTCCTATCGGCTCGGCGCGCGCACGCTGTACCACCAATTCGGCGCCCCGCTCTACGGCGACGACGTCGCCACCCTGCAGGCTCGCCTCCAGGACCTCGGTTTCTACACCGGGCTGGTCGACGGGCACTTCGGCTTGCAGACCCACAACGCCTTGATGTCCTACCAGCGCGAATACGGGCTTGCGGCTGACGGCATCTGCGGCCCGGAAACGCTGCGCTCCTTGTACTTCCTCAGTTCACGGGTCAGCGGCGGTTCGCCGCACGCCATCCGCGAGGAAGAGTTGGTCCGCCGCTCGGGCCCCAAACTGTCGGGCAAGCGCATCATCATCGATCCGGGCCGCGGCGGTGCGGACCACGGCGCCATCATCCAGGGACCGGCCGGCCCCGTCAGCGAAGCAGATGTCTTGTGGGACTTGGCGAGTCGGCTCGAGGGCCGGATGACCGCCATTGGCATGGAGACCTTTCTGTCGCGGCCGACGAATCGCAGCCCGTCGGATGCCGAACGCGCCGCAACAGCCAACAACGTCGGCGCCGATCTCATGATCAGCCTGCGCTGCGAATCCCAGGCCAGCCCGTCGGCCAACGGCGTGGCCTCCTTTCACTTCGGCAATTCGCACGGTTCGGTCTCCACGATCGGACGCAACCTTGCCGACTTTATTCAGCGAGAAGTGGTGGCCCGCACCGGTTTACGGGATTGCCGCACCCATGGCCGGACGTGGGATCTGCTGCGCCTGACCCGGATGCCCACCGTTCAGGTCGACGTCGGCTACATCACCAACCCGCGCGACCGCGCGATGCTGATCTCGACGCAGACGCGCGACGCAATCGCCGAGGGCATCCTCGCCGCGGTCAAGCGGCTCTACCTGCTCGGCAAGAATGACCGGCCCACCGGTACTTTCACCTTTGCCGAACTGCTGGCCCACGAATTGTCCGTGGAGCGAGCAACGCGGCTGGGCGGTTCCTAACCGTCCTCGTTGATCTGCAACGTATTTCCCGCACTGGTACCCGCGCCCACCGGCTGTTCCAATTGCGCGTTGGCCAGTAGGCGTTCCAGCGCCGCCTCGACTTCGGCCTTCCAGCCAAGGCCCTTGTCCAACTCCAGCCGCAGCCGCGGGAAATACTTGTGCGGCGCCACCACGACGAATCCCACGTCCTTGAGGAACTCCGCGTCGATCATGCAGTGATCGACCGAGCAGTCGCCGAGCGCCTCCAGCACCGGGCGGACATCCGGGTCCACCATCCGCGGATCCAGTAGCTCGGAGGCGGCCGGCGTGCGACCGAAAGCCTCCAGCGCCCGGACCCCGCGCCGGACCAGCTCGTCGACGACACGGGCGATGAGCCCATGCGGCAGATCGTCGGCGGCTTGCCCCGGTTCGATATTCATCGATGTCAGCAGCACCGCATCGGCGGACACCGGCGCGGTGGGAAACCGTTGCGCCCGCGGCACGGCGCGTGGCGGGGCGTAGAGGACATATCCCAGGCACGGCGGCTCGGCGTGACTGCGCTCGTCGTCGGGAATCGCGGTCGCGACCAGCCCGCAGGAACCCCACTCGAGCATCACCATCGACAACCACGCTTCCTTTTCGAATTCGGGGTCGGCGAGGTGGTCCTGGTTGCCGAGGGTCGCGGGGTCGACCTCCCAGAACACGCAGCGGCGAGCATGCTTGGGAAGCTGCTCGAAAGCCTCGAGCCGAAGCGGCGTGATTCGAGCGGTCACTAGCCTCCTGGCTTCCGTGCGGTCCGGTGGCCGTTCAGTCGTGGGCCACCGGCAACCTCTCCAGGATAGGAGAGTATCGCCTCATCGGACCAGTGTTTGCCGCGTGACTTGAGCCGGCCCGAGATTGCGGTCCGCGCGCCGGGTCGGCGGCCCGGCGCAACGCGAAACTCCTTGAGGCGCATGGAAACTCGGCTAAGATACGGCGAGGTGGACGGGCGATTCCGGGCCCGTCGTCGCCCCAGTGTCACAGTGACGTAATTACACCGTATGGGATGGTCATGCCTGGGGCGGGGTCATCACGTCGACAATCCGCTGGAGATCCTCCACCGAGCCGAACTCGACGACGATGCGCCCCTTGCGTTTGCCGAGGGTGACCGTGACCCGGGTATCGAAGGTGTTCGACAGCCGCTCAGCAACGTCCTGGAGCCCCGGCATCTGGATGGGCTTGCGCCGCTGCGGCGCCGGCGTCGCGGCGTCGCCGCGGTTGGCCAGGGTGACCGCTTCCTCGGTGGCGCGCACCGACAGACCCTCGGCGACGATCCGGCCGGCCAGCTCCTCCTGCGCCTCCGGGCCGGCCTCCAGGGCCAGCAGGGCGCGGGCGTGACCGGCGGACAGCACGCCCGCCGCGACCCGCCGCTGCACCGCGATCGGCAGCTTCAGCAATCGGATCATGTTCGTGATCAACGGCCGGGACCGGCCGATGCGGGACGCCAACTCGTCGTGGGTGACATCGAACTCGTCGAGCAGCTGCTGGTATGCCGCCGCCTCCTCCAAGGGATTCAGCTGTACCCGATGGATGTTCTCGAGCAAGGCGTCACGCAGCAGATTGTCGTCGCCGGTCTCGCGCACGATCGCCGGGATGGTGGCCAGCCCGGCTTCCTGGGCCGCGCGCCACCGCCGCTCCCCCATCACAATCTGATACCGCGCGCCGCTCGGTGTCCCGGTCACCGCGCGGACCACGATCGGCTGCAACAACCCGAACTCGCGAATGGAGTGCACCAGTTCCGAGAGCGCCTCCTCGTCGAACACCTGCCGCGGCTGGCGCGGGTTGCGCTCGATGTCGCCCGGCGAGATCTCGCGGTACACCGCGCCGACCGAGGCGGCGTCCTGCGCCGGGCCGCCGATCAGCACGTCGGCCGCAGCGTCCCCCATGCGCGGGCCCAACGTCGCCGGCCCGGAGTCACCCTCCGCCGGGCCGGTGGGGATCAGCGAAGCCAGGCCCCGGCCGAGGCCGCCCTTCTTGCGTAACGGCTGCGTCATGGTCGTCCCTTCACGGATGGTGGTCAATCACGCTCGGCGAGTTCGCGGCTCGCGTCGAGGTAGCTCATCGCCCCGCGGGAGCCGGGGTCGTAATCGATGATCGTCATGCTGTAGCCGGGCGCCTCGGAAACCTTGACGCTGCGCGGAATGACGGTGCGCAACACCTTGCTTCCAAAGAACCGGCGGACCTCGTCGGCCACCTGGTCGGCCAGCTTGGTGCGTCCGTCGTACATCGTGAGGATCACGGTGGTCACGTCGAGCCGGGGATTGAGGTGTGCCTTCACCATCTCGATATTGCGCATCAGCTGTGACACGCCCTCCAGCGCGTAGTACTCGCACTGAATCGGAATCATCACCTCCGGCGCGGCCACGAGCGCGTTGATCGTCAGCAGCCCGAGCGACGGCGGGCAGTCGATGAACACGTAGTCGAAGTCGAATTGGTCGAGCTCGGCCAACGCGGTGCGCAACCGGTTCTCGCGGGCCACCATGCTCACCAGTTCGATCTCGGCCCCGGCCAGGTCGATCGTCGCCGGCACACAGAACAGCCGGGGGCTGTGCGGGCTAGTCCGCAACGCGTCGCGCAGCGACACCTCGCCGATGAGAACCTCGTAGGAGGATGGCGTGCCGGCTTGCCGGTCGTGGATGCCCAGCGCGGTGCTCGCGTTGCCCTGAGGATCGAGATCGATGACGAGGGTCTTGAGCCCTTGCACGGCTAGGGCGGCTGCGAGGTTGACCGCGGTGGTCGTCTTCCCGACACCACCCTTTTGGTTCGCGACGGTGAACACCCGTCGGTGGGTGGGCCGGCGCAGCGGCGCATAGGTCGTGTGGAGGACCCGCATCGCACGCTCGGCGGCGGCACCGATCGGGGTGTCGTATTCGTCCGATGTTTCACGTGAAACATCGGCGGGCGCTGGTGCCTCCGGTGCGGCGGGCGCCGACGGCGGCGCCTGCGCGACGGCCGGTGACGGCGGGGGTCCCCCGGACCAATCGTGTGGAGAACTCACCGTGTCCCCCTGTCTGCCGATCGAGCCGGCTTCGGGCGCGCCTGCTTTCCGCGTCGCGCTAAAACCACGGTTGCGGGCGGACACAAATAGTTCGCGCCACATGTCACCACCCTGACATCAACGGCGCCAGACGCGCCCATCACACGCCGGTGCGCTTCCACTTCCTCGGGAGCCCGCTCCCCTTTGATCGCGACCATCCGCCCGTCCTGCCGTAGCAACGGCATGCTCCACTTCGCCAACTTGTCCAGCGCCGCGACGGCCCGCGACACCGCGGCGTCCCGGGAGCCGAACTGATCGCGCACCCAAGGGTCCTCCGCACGGCCGCGCACCACCTCGACCGCCAACCCTAGTTCGGCGACGGCCTCGGTGAGAAACTCGGTTCGGCGAAGCATCGGCTCGAGGAGCACGATCTCCAAGTCGGGCCGCGCGATCGCCAGCGGTATGCCCGGCAGCCCCGCCCCGCTGCCGATGTCGATCACCCGTTCACCGGGACCGAGGAGCTCACCGACCGCCGCGCTATTTAATAGGTGCCGATCCCAAAGGCGGCCCATCTCACGCGGACCGAGGAGCCCGCGCTCTACCCCGGCGCCCGCAAGGAGCTCTGCGTACCGCCGGGCCATATCGATCCGGTTCCCGAAGACGGCCGTCGCCGCGTCGACCACATCACCGGCGTCGCCGTGTGGCGGCGCGGCGCCGCCCCCGCCGGCATGTTTCACGTGAAACGTCTCGTCGTCTTGTTTCACGTGAAACATCCTCGATCCTTTGCGTCGCGTCGGGAACGGCCGCGAATTACACGGCTGTCACTCGACGTGCTAGTCGAGCAGGACCACGACGCGCCGCGACGGCTCCTGGCCCTCGCTTTCGCTGTGCACACCGGGGACCGCCGCCACCGCGTCGTGCACGATCTTGCGCTCGAACGGCGTCATCGGGGACAGTTCCTCGCGCTCGCCGGTGCTGAGCACGCGCCGGGCCACCTTGTCTCCCAGCGCGGCCAACTCTTCGCGGCGCCGGCGCCGCCAGCTCGCAATGTCGAGCATCAGCCGGCTGCGCACACCGGTCTTCTGGTGCACCGCCAGCCGGGTGAGCTCCTGCAGCGCATCGAGCACCTCGCCCCCGCGCCCCACCAACTTGTTCAGGTCGTCGCTGCCGTCGATGCTCACCACGGCGCGGTCGCCTTCGACGTCCAGATCGATGTCGCCGTCGAAGTCCAGTAGGTCCAACAGCTCTTCGAGATAGTCGCCGGCGATCTCCCCTTCCGCGACCAATCGCTCCTCCTGGTCGTCGATGCGGTCGGCGCCGCTATCGTCCGTCGCCGTCTCGTCGGTGGCCGTCTCTTCCGCGTCGACCTCCGCGTCTACGTCGCGCTCGGTGGTATCGGCGTCTGTCATGTGTCGCTCCCTCTCCCTCGCGGGTCCCTGTCCGGTTCGGGTCACTCACCCGGGGACCCTCCAAAAGCTGTGGCGTCTGCTCAGCGCTTGCGTTTCCTCGGTCGCGCCCCGGGACGCGGCGCGCGGTTCGTCGGGCCATTAGTGCGCCCCGCCACGTTCGGCTTCTCCGGTTGCGCCGTTGCCGTTTTCGCCTCGGCGGCCCCGTTATCCGATCGACCGGAATCCGAGTCCGAAACGGGACCGTTGCTGCCGTCGTCGGTCCCCGTCGACGAACCGTTGCCGCTGGCCGATGTCGTCTTGGGGTTGCGCTTCGGCTTGGCCCCCGGTGCTGGCGCGTTCGCGGCTCGCCGCTGAACGGCCTCCTGCCGCTTGGCCTCTTCCTCTTTCTCGATCATCCCGAACACGTAGTGCTGCTGTCCGAACGTCCAGATGTTGTTGGAGAACCAATACAGGATGATCGCTAGCGGAAGGAACGGGCCACCGACGACGACGCCGAGCGGAAACACGTACAGCGCAAGCTTGTTCATCATCGCGGTCTGCGGATTGGCCGCCGCCTCCGCGCTCTGCCGCGCCACCGACGCCCGGCTGTTGAAGTAGGTCGCGACGCCGGCCAGGATCATCACCGGCGCACCGACGGCGATCACCGCGGGCCGGCTGAAGTGGGTGAAGGCGTCCAACCCGGCGTGCTGGGTCATGAACGCGCCGATCGGGGCGCCGAACAGGTTCGCGTCGAGGAAGTGCCCGACGTCGGCCGGGGTGAAGACGTAGTTGCCGGTCGCCCGGTTTTGGGCCACCGACATGTGCGGTTGGCCGAAGCCGCCGGTCGTCCGGTTGAAGGACCGCAGCACGTGATACAGCCCGAGGAACACCGGGATCTGGGCGAGCATCGGCAGACAGCCCAGGATCGGATTGAAGCCGTGCTCGCGTTGCAGCTTCTGCATCTCGAGCGCCATGCGTTGGCGGTCCTTGCCGTACTTCTTTTGGAGCGCCTTGATCTGCGGCTGCAGCTCCTGCATCTGCCGGGTGGTGCGGATCTGGCGCACGAACGGCTTGTACAGGATCGCCCGCAGGCTGAAGACCAGGAACATCACCGACAGTGCCCAGGCGAAGAAGTTCGACGGTCCCAGCGCGGCCGCGAACAACTTGTACCAAGCCCACATGATCCACGACACCGGGTAGTAGAAGATGTCGAGGCTGAAGAAATCAAACGACAAAGGACTCACTCTCCCGTTGCTGCGGCGCGGGGCGCCCCGCTTGTCTGGGGCGGGCGCCTGCGAAGCTCGCCCGGCATTCGTGTCGATCCGGTATCGGATCCCATCCTCCCCGATGCCAGGGTCCGCATCGGGCCAGCCGGGTCGCGGACAGCCAGCTCCCCCGGATCAACCCGTACTCGGTGAGGGCGTCGACGGCGTACTGGCTACAGGTCGGTACGAAGCGGCACGTCGCCGGGCGGAGCGGCGACACCATGTGCCGGTAGAGCTGGATCACGAAGATCAGACCGCGCGCCGTGGCCCGGCCCGCCCCGCCGACCATCGCGCGTACCCCCGGCGGCCGGCTCACCGGTCTGTTCCCGCCGCCTCGAAGGCGCGCCGAAGGCCGCGTCGCAGCTGCTGCTCAAGGCGCGCGGACGACGCCTGCCGGCTGCTTGGCAGCGCCCGGATCACCACCTGATCGGATCGGTGAAGGTCGTCCAGCATGGTCCGGGCGACGTGGCGCAGCCGACGCGCGACGCGATGGCGCTCGACGGCCGATCCCACGGGTTTGGCGATGATCAAACCCACAAGGGGACCGGTGACGTCCCCGGGATCCCGTCGGACGTGCACGACCAGATCGGGCTGCGCCGAGCGCACCCCGTACCTCACCGCGGCGTCAAACTCCGTTGACCGCCTCATGCGGTTGCGTGCGGAAAGCACCGCCAAAAACCTGGCGTTGCGATCAGGCAGTTAACGCGCGACGGCCCTTGCGCCGCCGGCCGGAGACGATCGCCCGACCGGCGCGGGTGCGCATCCGCAACCGGAAGCCGTGCACGCGGGCTCGGCGCCGGTTATTCGGCTGGAAGGTCCGCTTGCCCTTGGCCACGGCGTTCTCCTCGTAATTCGAACCTTCCGGCCGCTCGCGCCATTCGCCCGCGGGTCGATCGGAGGTGGGTCTTGCTACTGGCCGGCGCGGTCCCCGGTCTTGATCTGGGTCGCAGCCGTATCGCCGACTTTCGGGCGACTGTTTGAGGGTACTGACGTGCCTTCGCTGGGTCAAACTTGGTCTGCCGCAACGCACCAAACTCACACATCCGCGAAAACCGAAGTTCTCGGCGCCCGCGGTGCGGCACCATAGAAGTTCGGGCGACGAGCAGGCCCCAGAAGACCCTAGAGAAGCCGATTGGAATGCAACAGAACTGTTGGCAGCCGAACGGAAAACTGTTAACTTCGGGCAATGCCGTTTCAGAGTGGAACGGCGCTCGACGACAAAGCGAGGATGGCGGATCGAGTAGCTGTCTAGGCGACCGGCCGGGGTTGCCATCAGCACGGAGATCGCGGGCCGTCGCCGGTAGGCTGCGGCTCGTCTACGATCATCCTGTCCACACCTGTGGATAACTATGTGGACAGCTGCTTCGTCGTTAAGCGTGGTTGCCCCTCGACCCGGGATCTGCGAGAGCCAGGGAGATTACGTCGTTGACCGATGACCCCGGTTCAGGATTCACAACAGTTTGGAACGCGGTCGTCTCCGAGCTCAACGGCGAGTCCGCCTCGGACGGCCTGGCCACCAATCGCACGGCACTTGCCACCCCGCTGACCCCCCAGCAAAGGGCGTGGCTCAATCTCGTTCGGCCGCTGACAATCGTCGAGGGGTTTGCTCTGTTATCGGTGCCGAGCAGCTTCGTGCAAAACGAGATCGAACGGCACCTCCGCGCCCCGATCACCGACGCGCTCAGCCGCCGGCTCGGCCAACAGATCCAACTCGGCGTCCGCATCGCCCCACCCCCCGAGGATTCCGACGCGAGTGCGTTCACCAACGGCGACGCCTTCCCACCCGTCTCGGAAACTTCGGTCGTCGACCAGGCCGACGACGCCGACCTGGACACGTCGATCGACGCCGACGACGGCGACGAGAACGGCGAGGTGCCGGGCGGGGCGGAACAAAGCTGGCCCAACTACTTCACCGAACGCCCACACGCCACCGACCCGGCGGTCGCCGGCGGAACGAGCTTGAACCGGCGCTACACCTTCGACACGTTCGTCATCGGCGCGTCCAACCGCTTCGCGCACGCCGCGGCCCTGGCCATCGCCGAAGCCCCGGCCCGGGCTTACAACCCGCTCTTCATCTGGGGCGAGTCCGGCCTCGGCAAGACCCACCTGCTGCACGCCGCCGGCAATTACGCCCAGCGTCTGTTTCCCGGCATGCGGGTGAAGTACGTCTCGACCGAGGAATTCACCAACGACTTCATCAACTCGCTGCGCGACGACCGCAAGGTCGCGTTCAAACGCAGCTACCGCGACGTCGACGTCCTCCTGGTCGACGACATCCAGTTCATCGAGGGCAAAGAAGGTATCCAGGAGGAGTTCTTCCACACCTTCAACACCCTGCATAACGCCAACAAGCAGATCGTCATCTCCTCCGACCGGCCGCCGAAGCAACTCGCCACGCTGGAAGACCGGCTGCGGACGCGGTTCGAGTGGGGCCTGATCACCGATGTGCAGCCCCCCGAGCTGGAGACCCGCATCGCCATTCTGCGCAAGAAGGCCCAGATGGAACGGCTAGCGGTGCCGGACGACGTTCTCGAACTCATCGCGAGCAGCATCGAACGCAACATCCGCGAACTCGAGGGTGCGCTCATCCGGGTGACCGCGTTCGCGTCGCTGAACAAGACGCCCATCGACAAGGCGCTGGCCGAGATCGTGCTTCGGGACCTCATCGCCGACGCGAGCACCATGCAGATCAGCGCGGCCACCATCATGGCCGCCACCGCCGAGTACTTCGACACCACCGTTGAGGAACTACGCGGGCCGGGCAAAACGCGTGCGCTGGCGCAGTCACGCCAGATCGCGATGTACCTATGCCGGGAGCTGACCGACCTGTCGCTGCCCAAGATCGGCCAGGCATTCGGCCGCGATCACACCACGGTCATGTACGCGCAGCGAAAGATCTTGTCCGAGATGGCCGAGCGCCGTGAAGTCTTCGACCACGTCAAGGAGCTCACCACCCGCATCCGGCAGCGGTCCAAGCGCTGATCCCGGCGGCTGAAGACAAGTCGACCGAACTTTTTTTCAAAAAACTTCCCACCCCCCTGTCACACCAGTCACAGCTGGCTGTTGTGTGCAGCGCTGTGCACAAACCGGCCAAAGACCGGTGCAATAATGGGGTCTCCGTCCACATCCGCCGTCCATCCCCATCGGCCCAACAAGCCATGCGCCGTTGTCCACCGTGTCATCCACAACCCGGCCGCTCCCCTAGCTGCACGAAAGCCCGGCTGTCCCCAGAATGCACAGCCCTTAATACTGTTACTGAGATCTTTCCGTTGATTGTTCTTTGAAGAACGGCGTTGGGGAACACGCGTTACTGCGGCGCGCCGCGACCCACGTTGACCCGCGTTGTCGGCCTCTGCGACTAGCTTTCAAGATGGGCGCAGACGATCTACGGTTGTGGTTCGACTGCTAGCGACGGGCGGCTAGCCACCGTGGTTTTTGAAGGTTTTTGGACACTCGGCAGGTAAAGGGAAGCTATGGACGCCGCGACGACAACAGCTGGCCTCACCGACTTGAAGTTTCGTCTGGTGCGAGAGTCCTTCGCCGATGCGGTGTCGTGGGTTGCGAAGAACCTGCCGACCCGGCCCGCTGTGCCGGTGTTGTCCGGGGTGCTGTTGTCCGGCACGGATGACGGCCTGACGATCTCCGGGTTCGACTACGAGGTGTCCGCCGAAGCTCAGGTCGCGGCCGAAATCGCTTCTCCGGGAAGCGTTTTGGTATCCGGAAGGTTGTTGTCGGACATCACCCGGGCGTTGCCGAACAAGCCGGTCGACTTCTATGTGGACGGCAATCGCGTCGCGTTGACCTGCGGAAGCGCCAGGTTTTCGTTGCCCACGATGCCCGTTGAGGATTACCCGACGCTGCCCACGTTGCCCGAGGACACGGGCACCTTGCCGGCGGACTTGTTCGCCGAGGCGATCGGCCAGGTCGCCGTCGCAGCGGGTCGTGACGACACGCTGCCCATGCTGACCGGGATCCGGGTTGAGATTTCCGGCGACAAGGTGGTTTTGGCCGCTACCGACAGATTCCGGCTGGCGGTTCGCGAGTTGACGTGGACGGCGTTGTCGCCCGACATCGAGGCCGCGGTGCTGGTGCCCGCGAAGACGTTGTCCGAGGCGGCCAAGGCCGGCGCCGACGATTCCGAGGTTCGCTTGTCGCTGGGCGCGGGCGCCGGAGTCGGAAAAGACGGGTTGCTGGGCATCAGCGGTAACGGCAAGCGCAGCACCACCCGGCTGCTGGACGCGGAGTTCCCGAAGTTTCGTCAGCTGTTGCCGGCCGAGCACACGGCGGTCGCCACCATCAATGTGGCCGAGCTGACCGAGGCCATCAAGCTGGTCGCGTTGGTGGCCGACCGTGGTGCGCAGGTGCGGATGGAATTCGCCGACGGGACGCTGCGGCTGTCGGCCGGCGCCGACGACGTGGGTCGGGCCGAAGAAGACCTGCAGGTCGATTTCGTCGGCGAACCGTTGACGATTGCGTTCAACCCGACGTATTTGACCGACGGACTCGCGTCGGTGCATTCGGAGCGGGTGTCGTTCGGTTTCACGACGCCCGGCAAGCCCGCGCTGCTGCGCCCTGCGTCCGAGGGTGACAGCTCCCCCACCGGTACCGGGCCCTTCGCCGCGTTGCCGACGGACTACGTGTACCTGCTGATGCCAGTCCGGCTGCCCGGATAGGTGTACGTCCGGCATTTAGGTCTGCATGATTTCAGATCCTGGGCACACGCAGACCTCGAATTGCAGGCGGGCCGGACGGTGTTCGTCGGCCCCAACGGGTTCGGGAAGACGAATCTGGTTGAGGCCCTGTGGTATTCGACCACACTGAGTTCGCACCGAGTCGGAACCGACGCGCCGTTGATCCGGGCGGGGGCGGACCGCGCGGTGGTCTCGACGATCGTCGTCAACGACGGCCGGGAATGCGCGATCGACTTGGAGATCGCCGCGGGGCGCGCGAACAAGGCGCGGTTGAATCGCTCGCCGGTGCGCAGCACCCGGGAGGTGGTCGGCGTATTGCGCGCGGTGCTCTTCGCGCCGGAAGATCTGGCCTTGGTGCGCGGCGACCCCGCGGACCGGCGGCGTTACCTCGATGACCTGGCGACGGTGCGCCGCCCGGCGGTTGCCGGCGTGCGCGCCGACTACGACAAGGTCTTGCGGCAACGGACCGCGCTGTTGAAGTCCCTTTCCGGCGCCCGGTTTCGCGGCGATCGCGGTGCCTTGGACACCCTCGACGTGTGGGACAGTCGGCTGGCCGAGCACGGCGCCCAATTGATGGCCGCCCGCATCGATTTGGTCAACGAGCTGGCACCCGAGGTGGAAAAGGCTTACCAGCTACTGGCGCCGGGATCGCGCGCCGCCTCGATCGCTTACCGCGCCAGCCTCGATGCTTCGGACATCAGCGACCGTGAATTTCTGGAGGCCGCCTTGTTGGCCGCGCTGTCGGCACGGCGTGACGCCGAATTGGAGCGGGGCATGTGTTTGGTCGGCCCGCACCGCGACGACCTCGAGCTGCGGCTCGGCGATCAACCCGCCAAAGGCTTTGCCAGCCATGGGGAGTCGTGGTCGTTCGCGGTCGCGCTGCGGTTGGCGGCGTATGAGTTGTTGAGGGCGGACGGCGGTGAGCCCGTGTTGTTGCTCGACGACGTGTTCGCCGAACTCGACGCCACCCGTCGCCGCGCGTTGGCGACGGTGGCGGAATCGGCCGAACAGGTTTTGGTGACCGCGGCGGTGCTGGAAGACATTCCGGCGGACTGGGATGCTAGGCGGGTGCACATCGATCTGCGCGACGACGACGCGGGCCGGGTGTCAGAGGTGCGGTCATGACCGACGCCGACGACACAAAGGACGACGTGGAGCGGCTGGGCGGGTTGACCGGTATCGACCTGGTGCGCCGGACGCTCGAGGAGGCCCGCGCGGCGGCCCGCGCCCAGGGTAAGGACGCCGGGCGCGGGCGGGCGATCCCGTCGGTGCCGCGCCGCGTGGCCGGTCAGCGCCGGAGCTGGTCGGGGCCGGGGCCCGACGTTCGCGATCCACAGCCGCTGGGCCGCCTGGCGCGCGACCTCGCGAAAAAACGCGGCTGGACCGCGCACGTCGCCGAAGGCACGGTGCTGGGCCACTGGTCGTCGGTGGTGGGACATCAGATCGCCGACCACGCCACCCCGACCGCACTCAACGACGGCGTGCTCAGCGTGACGGCGGAATCGACGGCGTGGGCCACCCAATTGCGGATGATCCAGGCGCAACTGTTGGCCAAGATCGCTGCGGCGGTTGGCAACGGTGTGGTGACGTCGCTGAAGATCACCGGCCCGACCGCGCCGTCGTGGCGCAAGGGGCCCCGCCATATCGCCGGCCGGGGGCCGCGGGACACCTACGGCTGAGGTTTTCAGGCACCGAAAGGATCCCCAGTCGAGCCGTTATCAACAGGCGGCTCAGAGCCGCCAGGACGAAAGAGACCCCTATCAGGCACGTCGGGACGCGGCGCGAATAAAGAAATCGCCCGCACGGCGCAGTTAGCTAGGTAGAAACGCGCCCAGAAAATCGGTGCTAAGCCCCACTCACGGTAGAGTGGTGGGGTGCGTCTGCTGCGGTGACCGGACCGCCCGCATGAAACCCCAAGGAGAGCATTCCGACCGTGGCTGCCCAGAAGAAGAAGCCTCAAGCCGGATACGGCGCCGAACAGATCACCGTCCTCGAAGGGCTGGAGGCCGTCCGCAAACGCCCGGGCATGTATATCGGCTCCACCGGTGAGCGTGGTCTGCACCACCTGATCTGGGAGGTCGTCGACAACTCGGTGGACGAGGCGATGGCCGGTTACGCGAACCGGGTCGACGTCCGGTTGCTGGAGGACGGCGGCGTCGAGGTAGCCGACAACGGGCGCGGCATTCCCGTGGCGATGCATGCGACGGGCGCCCCGACCGTCGACGTGGTGATGACCCAGCTCCACGCCGGCGGCAAGTTCGGCGGCGAGAACAGCGGTTACAACGTCAGCGGTGGCCTGCATGGCGTCGGCGTGTCCGTTGTCAATGCGCTGTCGACCCGCCTTGAGGTCGACATCGCCCGCGACGGCCACGAGTGGTCGCAGTTCTACGACCACGCGGTGCCCGGAACCCTCAAGCAGGGAGAGGCGACCAAGAGGACCGGGACCACCATCCGATTCTGGGCGGACCCGGACATCTTCGAAACCACCCAGTACGACTTCGAGACGGTGGCGCGCCGGCTTCAGGAGATGGCGTTCCTGAACAAGGGTTTGACGATCGACCTCACCGACGAGCGGGTGGAGCAGGACGAGGTCGTCGACGAGGTCGTCAGCGACACCGCCGAAGCGCCCAAGACCGCGGAAGAAAAGGCGGCCGAGTCCAGCGCGCCGCACAAGGTCAAGCACCGCACCTTCCACTACCCCGGCGGGCTGGTGGATTTCGTCAAGCACATCAACCGCACCAAGAGCCCGATTCAGCAGAGCATCATCGACTTCGAGGGCAAGGGCGCCGGCCATGAGGTCGAAATCGCGATGCAGTGGAACGGCGGTTATTCGGAGTCGGTGCACACCTTCGCCAACACGATCAACACCCACGAGGGCGGAACGCACGAGGAGGGCTTCCGCAGTGCGTTGACCTCCGTGGTGAACAAGTACGCCAAAGACAAGAAGCTGCTGAAGGACAAGGACCCCAACCTGACCGGCGACGACATCCGGGAGGGCTTGGCGGCCGTGATCTCGGTGAAGGTCAGCGAACCGCAGTTCGAGGGGCAGACCAAGACCAAGCTGGGCAACACCGAGGTCAAGTCCTTCGTGCAGAAGGTCTGCAACGAGCAGCTCACGCACTGGTTCGAAGCCAACCCGGCCGACGCCAAAGTGGTTGTGAACAAGGCCGTTTCGTCGGCGCAAGCGCGCATCGCAGCACGCAAGGCGCGCGAGCTGGTGCGCCGCAAGAGCGCCACCGACCTGGGTGGGCTGCCGGGCAAGCTCGCCGACTGCCGCTCCACCGACCCACGAAAGTCCGAACTCTACGTGGTGGAGGGCGATTCGGCCGGCGGCTCGGCCAAGAGCGGGCGTGACTCGATGTTCCAGGCCATCCTTCCGCTGCGCGGCAAGATCATTAACGTCGAGAAGGCGCGCATCGACCGGGTGCTGAAGAACACCGAGGTTCAGGCGATCATCACCGCGCTGGGCACCGGCATCCACGACGAGTTCGACATCAGCAAGCTGCGCTACCACAAGATCGTGTTGATGGCCGACGCCGACGTTGACGGCCAACACATTTCGACGCTGCTGCTGACGCTGCTGTTCCGCTTCATGCGGCCGCTCATCGAGAACGGCCACGTGTTCCTGGCGCAGCCGCCGCTGTACAAGTTGAAGTGGCAGCGCAGCGATCCCGAATTCGCCTACTCCGACCGCGAGCGTGATGGCCTGCTGGAGGCCGGGCTGAAGGCCGGCAAGAAGATCAACAAGGAAGACGGCATCCAGCGCTACAAGGGTCTGGGTGAGATGGACGCCAAGGAATTGTGGGAGACCACCATGGACCCGTCCGTGCGGGTACTGCGCCAAGTCACCCTCGACGACGCGGCCGCCGCCGACGAGCTGTTCTCCATCCTGATGGGTGAGGACGTCGACGCGCGCCGCAGCTTTATCACCCGCAATGCCAAGGACGTTCGCTTCCTTGACGTCTGATCCGCCCAGCGTTCAACTCATAACGAGGACTAGATGACTGACACCACGCTGCCCCCGGGCGACGAGGCCGGCGACCGCATCGAACCGGTTGACATTCAGCAGGAGATGCAGCGCAGCTACATCGACTACGCGATGAGCGTGATCGTGGGCCGCGCGCTGCCCGAGGTGCGCGACGGCCTCAAGCCCGTGCACCGCCGCGTGCTCTACGCGATGTACGACTCCGGCTTCCGTCCGGACCGCAGCCACGCCAAGTCGGCGCGCTCGGTGGCCGAGACGATGGGCAACTACCACCCGCACGGCGACGCGTCGATCTACGACACGTTGGTGCGCATGGCCCAGCCGTGGTCGTTGCGCTACCCGCTCGTCGACGGCCAGGGCAACTTCGGCTCGCCGGGCAACGACCCGCCGGCCGCGATGCGGTATACCGAAGCGCGGCTGACCCCGCTCGCGATGGAGATGCTGCGCGAAATCGACGAGGAGACAGTCGATTTCATCCCCAACTACGACGGGCGCGTGCAGGAACCGACGGTCCTGCCGAGCCGGTTCCCCAACCTGCTGGCCAACGGTTCGGGCGGCATCGCGGTCGGCATGGCCACCAACATCCCGCCGCACAACCTGCGCGAGCTCGCCGAGGCCGTGTTCTGGTGCCTCGAAAACCACGAGGCCGACGAGGAAGCGACGCTGGCCGCGTGCATGGAGCGCGTCAAGGGCCCCGACTTCCCCACTGCCGCTTTGATCGTGGGGAGCCAGGGGATCGCCGACGCCTATAAGACCGGCCGCGGCTCCATCCGAATGCGCGGCGTGGTGGAGGTCGAAGAGGCCAGGGGCCGAACGTCTTTGGTGATCACCGAGTTGCCGTATCAGGTCAACCACGACAACTTCATCACCTCGATCGCCGAGCAGGTCCGCGATGGCAGGCTGGCCGGCATCTCCAACGTCGAAGACCAGGGCAGCGACCGGGTCGGGGTGCGCATCGTCGTCGAGATCAAGCGCGACGCGGTGGCCAAGGTGGTGCTCAACAACCTCTACAAGCACACCCAGCTGCAGACCAGCTTCGGCGCCAACATGCTCGCGATCGTCGACGGCGTGCCGCGCACCCTGCGGCTCGACCAGATGATCCGCCACTACGTCGCGCACCAACTGGACGTCATCGTCCGCCGCACCACCTACCGCCTGCGCAAGGCCAACGAACGGGCCCACATTCTGCGCGGTCTGGTCAAGGCGCTCGATGCGCTCGACGAGGTGATCGCCTTGATCAGGGCGTCGGAAACCGTCGACATCGCCCGGGCCGGCCTGATCGAGCTGCTCGACATCGACGAGATCCAGGCCCAGGCGATCCTGGACATGCAGCTGCGGCGCCTGGCGGCCCTGGAGCGTCAGCGCATCATCGACGACCTGGCGAAGATCGAGGCCGAGATCGCCGACCTGGAAGACATCCTGGCCAAGCCGGAGCGACAGCGCGCGATCGTGCGCGACGAACTCAAGGAGATCGTCGACAAGCACGGCGACGACCGTCGCACCCGGATCGTGGCGGCCGACGGCGAGGTCAGCGACGAGGACCTGATCGCGCGCGAGGACGTCGTCGTCACGATCACCGAAACGGGTTACGCCAAGCGCACCAAGACCGACCTGTACCGCAGCCAGAAACGCGGCGGCAAGGGCGTGCAGGGCGCCGGGCTCAAGCAGGACGACATCGTCGCGCACTTCTTCGTGTCCTCGACGCACGACTGGATCCTGTTCTTCACCACGCAGGGCCGGGTGTACCGGGCCAAGGCCTACGAGCTGCCGGAGGCGTCCCGGACGGCGCGCGGTCAGCACGTGGCCAACCTGCTGGCCTTCCAGCCGGAGGAGCGCATCGCGCAGGTCATCCAGATCCGCAGCTACGAGGACGCCCCGTACCTGGTGCTGGCCACCCGCAACGGGTTGGTGAAGAAGACGAAGCTGACCGACTTCGACTCCAACCGGTCGGGCGGGATCGTGGCGATCAACCTGCGCGACAGCGACGAGCTGGTCGGCGCGGTGCTGTGTTCGTCCGACGACGACCTGCTGCTGGTGTCGGCCAACGGGCAGTCCATCCGCTTCTCGGCGACCGACGAGGCGCTGCGCCCGATGGGCCGGGCCACCTCCGGGGTGCAAGGCATGCGGTTCAACGCCGACGACTACCTGTTGTCGCTGAACGTGGTTCGCGAAGGCACCTATCTGCTGGTCGCGACGTCGGGCGGTTACGCCAAGCGCACCGCGATCGAGGAGTACCCGGTCCAGGGCCGCGGCGGCAAGGGCGTGCTGACCGTGATGTACGACCGTCGGCGCGGCCGGCTGGTCGGGGCGTTGATCGTCGACGAGGACAGCGAGCTGTACGCCATCACCTCCGGGGGAGGCGTGATTCGGACGGCGGCGCGCCAGGTCCGCAAGGCGGGACGGCAGACCAAGGGCGTCCGGTTGATGAACCTGGGCGAGGACAACACACTGCTGGCCATCGCGCGCAACGCCGAGGAAGCCGCGGACGAGGTGATCGGGGACGGCGACGACGGCGAGGATGCGCAGAGCTAGGCAGGTAACGATGCGGGCAAGCGGGGGTCCGCTCGAGTGCCCGGGCAACTAGACTCGGCCCGACGGGCGATGCGGACGAAGCAGCGGTCCTCGCAACTGGCCGGGATGGAGCCGGGCAATAGACTCGGGCCGACCAGACATAATGCGACTGCCACCGCAGGCGGCCAGCGCAGAAGATCTAAGGAGTCGGGGTGACCTCACCGAACGAGCCGGGCGCCCCCAGACAGGGCGACGGCCTTAATGGGGATGGCACCACCGAGCGTGGCGGTGTGCACCGCGCGGCGCCTGCGCAGACCGGCCGGGCACAGGATGCCGGAGATCCGTCCCGGCCGCGCGGCGCCGCCCGGGCGTCCGCCCCGGCGCATCGCGAACCGGAACCGCACGCCGAGCCGCGGCCGGCCGCCGCTCCCACCGGTGCGGATGCCCGGCTCAACCGTTTCATCTCCGGAGCGGCGGCACCCGGGGCCGGCGCGCCCGCGCGGGGGAAGCCGTACGAATTCGACCCGGCACCGCCGCCGCGCGCCGACGGCCCACCCGCCGAGGCCTACGCCAGCGAATTGCCCGATCTGTCCGGAGGGCTTCCGCGATCCCCGCAGCGCAAGCCCGCCCCGGAGCGCAGCGCGGAGACGCCGAGCCCCTCGGTGTCGGCCAGGTCGACGACCGCCGACGCCAACGAAGGCCGCGAAAACCGAGTACAGGTTTCGCGGCGAACGCGCGGTCCCGTTCGGGCCAGCATGCAGATCCGCCGGATCGATCCGTGGAGCACGCTGAAGGTGTCGCTGCTGCTCTCGGTGGCGCTGTTCTTCGTCTGGATGATCGCGGTGGCGTTCCTGTACCTCGTGCTCGGCGGCATGGGCGTGTGGGCCAAGCTGAACAGCAACGTCGGCGACCTGCTTAACAACACCAGCGGCAGCAGCGGCGAATTGGTATCCAGCGGCACGATCTTCGGCGGCGCGGTGCTGATCGGGTTGGTCAACATCGTCCTGCTGACCGCGATGGCCACCATCGCCGCGTTCGTCTACAACCTGGCCACCGATCTGATCGGCGGGATCGAAGTCACATTGGCTGATCGCGACTAGTGGGTTCACGCGGTTTTGGGGGTCGGGCGACGATTGCGGTAATCTCGTCGCTCGGCCGTACGCGAGTGCGGGCCTGTAGCTCAGGCGGTTAGAGCGCTTCGCTGATAACGAAGAGGTCGGAGGTTCGAGTCCTCCCAGGCCCACAACCATGTGCCCGTCCAGACGTTGCGTGAGGCTTGCATTGCCACTGGCGCTGGTCGCTGTAGCGGCGGCGGTGGTGCGGGCACGACGCAGAGTCGAGGTCTGGCACGTGGCCGTGGCTGATCCGCCGGATCAACCACCCAGCCACGATGAGGGGCCTTAGCTCAGTTGGTAGAGCACCGCCTTTGCAAGGCGGGTGTCAGGGGTTCGATTCCCCTAGGCTCCACAAGTCACGCGTCGCGTCGCTGTCCGCGATCACCCGGCCGCCGGCGGCGTTGACATCACGGGAAGACCCGCCTAGAGATCCGCACCTTCGGCCAAGTAGGTGACCCGGTACCACCGCCGAGGCGGCGTAACCCTCGTGTCGTAATCCTCGGTCGCAGCCACCGACTCCAAGCGGACATCCGTCAGATGCGGATTATCTACGCGGACATGGTCTTCGAGCGCCGCCTCCAGCGCGTCACCGGCGAGGGCGATATCCGCGAGCGCCCTGCCCTCGTACCTCGTCCAAGTCACGCGCTACATCCTCATCGCGAACCGAGGAAGCGTTCAACTAGGGCGCGTTCGGCGGCCGGGTCTTTGACGGGCCAACACCACAGCGCCAGGAAGACGCGGATCAGCCCCTGCGCCGCGAGCGGGTCGTCATTGTCCGGGCCGAGCATCTCGGCGGCCAAGGCGGTGACGGTCGGTGACCCGACGACCCATTCGCTGATGGGGTTCGCATGGATCGACTGCATGAGCTGGGCCAGCGGATCCGACCGCAGTCGTTCTAACGCGATGATCGTGGCCGTCACGACGCGCTCGGGGCCCCGAAGGTCCTTGATGGTTTCCCGGGTGGCGTCGACGATGCGCGCCGCTTGCATGGCGACGACGGCGTCGCGGATGGCCGTCTTGCCCCCGGCATGCCGGTAGATCGTTGCGGGCGAGCAGTGCACCTTCGCCGCCAAGGCTTCGATCGTGAAGCCCTCGTACCCCTTGCGCGAGATGAGGTCGGCCGCCGCGGCGAAGATTCGTTCGGTGGCCTCGGTGCGGCGATCGCGTCCCACCAACCAGTCGTTGCGCGCCACCCACCCATGCTCCAACACATCGCGGCCCTTAGAAACACTTCTCTCAGGTTGAGAAATTTCCAGGCAGATTTCTCAGGCTAATGCGCTGCTGGCAGGGGTGGGCCCCGTCAGCCACGATCGGCGCCGGGCGCAACCGCCCCTCAACATCGCGCTGGCCCGTTGACGCCGCAGGTCGTCGCATCGAGCCTTGAACGTATGCCCGTCCTGGACAGACCCATCCAGCTCCTCGGCGCCGAGGCGCTACAAGATCCGTACTCGCTGTTCGACCGCATGCGCGCCGAATCACCGGTGCAGCGCATCGGCGACTCCGTGTTCTACGCCGTATGCGGCTGGGACGCGGTCCAGGAGGCCGTCGACCGCGTCGACGACTTTTCGTCCAACCTCACCGCCACCCTGGTTTTCCACGAGGACGGCACCGTCACCCCGTTCGACATGGCGCCGGCGGGAGGCGCAGGCCATGCGCTGGCCACCGCCGACGATCCGGCACACGCGGCGCACCGCAAAATCCTGCTGCCGCACCTGTCGGCCAAGCGGGTGCGGGTCATCGAGGAGTTCGCCGCCGCCACCGCCGACCGCCTATGGGAGCAGAACCTGCGAGACGGCCACATCGAATGGATGAGCGCCATCGCCAACCGGCTGCCGATGATGGTGGTCGCCCAGCTCCTCGGCCTGCCCCATGACGACGTCGACAAACTCATTCGCCTCGGCTACGCCACCACCACGCTGCTGGACGGGGTCGTAACATCAGCTCAACTCGAAGCGGCGTTCGCGGCGGCACTGGAGCTATCGGGATATGTCACAGAGCATTTCGAAAAGGCAAGCGGCAGTGGCGAAGACGGCCTGATCGCTGACCTGGCGGCGCGCTGCGCTTCGGGCGAAGTCGACCAAGTAGCGGCAATGGGCATCATGATGACGCTCTTCAGCGCCGCCGGGGAATCGACCGCGTCGCTTCTCGGCAGCGCCGCGTGGATTCTCGCCGATCGTCCCGACATCCAACGGCGGTTGCGTGAAAAACCTGAACTGCTAAACGCTTTCATCGAGGAGACGTTGCGCCTCGAGTCGCCGTTCCGCGGCCATTACCGGCACGTGTGGCGCGACACCACGCTGGCGGGGGTCGAGGTGCCTGCCGATTCCCATTTGCTGCTGATGTGGGGCGCGGCCAACCGCGATCCCGCGCACTTCGACGCCGCCAACGAATTTCGGCTCGATCGCGCCGTCGCCAAGGGCCACGTGGCATTCGGCAAGGGCGTGCACTTTTGCGTGGGTGCCGCGCTGGCTCGCCTCGAAGCCCAGATCGTCTTGCGCAAATTGTTGGAGCGCAGCTCCTGGATCGAGGCGACCGACGTCGGCGACTGGCTGCCGAGCATCCTGGTTCGGCGCCGCGAAAGCCTGCACCTGGCCGTCAGCTGACGATCACGGTCGCGGCTGCACGTCCACGCTCGGCGGCCGCGGCGACGGCTCCTCGCCGCCGGCACGCATCGAGCGCCGGACGACACTGAACGCGACGGCACCGCCGGCCAGGACCACGACGGCGGCCCCGGCGATCACCCACGGCCGCGGCCTGCGCCGCTGGGCCCGGCGCGCCTCCTGCAGCGCCTGAGGCAGCCCCGAGACCACCTCCTGGGCGGCGGCCAGCTCCTGCGCGAGTGTTTCTTGGGCAGCGGCGATTTCGCGCGCGAGCCGACCCTCGCGGTAACGGCGACGAAGCCCCGAGGCGGTCGACTGCGCGCCGTGGACGCTCAGCCCGACGACTCCCCGGGTGACATCGACCGGTCCCACCGCCGAGTAAGTCAGCCCGCGGGCCAATCGCTCCCGTGGGGTCAGCCGGCTTTCCGTCTTCGCGCTCATCTGCCGCCCTTCTGTCCGCTCGTGCGATGCCTCATCAGACTGCCATCGATGGGCCATGCCCGGCCTCATTGTGCGCGCCCGGGGTTTCGGTACCGGGTGCGTGCAAGGTCGCGCGTAATGGCAGACTCTAGCCCCGTGACTAACAGCCCCATTCAGACCGCCACCGCAACGCTGCACACCAACCGCGGAGACATCAAGGTTGCCCTGTTCGGAAACCACGCGCCCAAGACCGTCGCCAACTTCGTCGGCCTGGCCCAGGGCACCAAGGAGTACTCCACCCAGAACGCATCGGGTGGCCCGTCGGGCCCCTTCTACGACGGCGCGGTCTTTCACAGGGTGATTCGAGGCTTCATGATCCAGGGCGGCGACCCGACCGGTACGGGCCGAGGCGGTCCGGGCTACAAGTTCGCCGACGAGTTCCACCCCGAGCTGCAATTCGACAAGCCCTACCTGCTTGCGATGGCGAACGCGGGTCCGGGCACCAACGGTTCGCAATTCTTCATCACGGTCGCCCAGACCCCGCACCTGAACCGGCGCCACACGATCTTCGGCGAAGTGACCGACCCCGATTCGCAAAAGGTGGTCGACGCGATCGCGACGACGGCCACCGACGGCAACGACCGTCCCACCGAGGCGGTCGTCATCGAGTCGATCACGATCTCCTAACGCGGCCCTCGCTCAGCGCTGGTTACCACCCGCGTAGCCGGCGTCGGTGAGCACGTCGAGCACCTTCAAGGGGTCCGTCCCGAGGTCCCAGCGCGACAAGATCACCAACCCACCGTCGACCGTTTCGACCTCGAGCAACCGCACCGTGCGCGCGTGGCGGCGGAATTCGGTGATCCGGATGATCTTGATGTCGGCGTGCTGCAATAACTGCGTTCGGAACCATCCCCGCAGGGCCAGACCGCCCGGGGTAATTGCCAGCTTCGGGCGCGCGCGCCACGTCATGCCCGCAAACAAGATCAGCCCCGCCGCGGCAATCCCCGTCAAAATCCGGCCAGGCGCGTCTGTGACTAGGGTCACACTCGCGATAGCCATCAAAGCGCCGACGGCCCCGCAACCTGCGACTCCGGCCGCGGGCGGCGCCCATTCAGTTTGCTGCATGGGCGGCCTAACCCCTCCCACCACTGCCAACGCGGTTATCCACAAGCGCTATCAACAGTGGGGATAAATCACACGCTTGTGATTGGGTTGTCGCGACGTTGCTGAACCAGTTACAGACGCACCCCAAGATGAATTCATTGCCTCGGCTGGGTTCTTTAGTGCCAGCGCATCGTGAGCAACAACCCGGTGATCATGAAAGCGAACGCAATCGCGTAGTTCCACGGGCCGAGTTGCGCCATCCAGTTCAGGGCGGCCGGCGCCTGGCTTCCGACGGCGGCCAATTGGAACACCATCAACCACACCAGCCCGATCAACATGAGGCCGACAAACAGACATACGAACCACACGCTGGAGGGTCCGACCTTCACTTTCACCGGCGTGCGGCTGACCGCGCTGACGGTGAAGTCGTTCTTCTTACGGACCTTCGATTTGGGCATTTGAGTACCTCGGCATTACCTGATCAACGGGACGGGGTGCGACGATAACGATGGCAGCTGCACGCGTAGCTCGGTTACGAGACTAACTCACCTGGCACGGTGACCAGGAAATGGAGACTGATGACTGACACGCGCCGCTCACCATGGCGCTTCGGGGTCCCCCTCGTGTGCTTGCTGGCCGGATTGCTGCTCGCCGCCACGCACGGGGTGTCCGGCGGCGCCGAGATCCGCCGCAGCGACGCGCCGCGCCTGGTCGACCTCGTCCGCGAGGCGCAGTCGTCGGTCGATCACCTCCGCGCTCAGCGCGACGAGCTGGCCAACAAGATCGACACCGCCCACGGCCGGTCCACGGACGCCGCGCTCAAGGCGATGCTGCGACGCTCCGCCGAGCTGGCCGGCGAGGCGGGACTGGACCCGGTGCACGGCCCCGGCCTCGTTGTGACCCTCCAGGACGCCCAGCGCGACGCCAACGGCCGCTTCCCGCGCGACGCATCGCCCGACGACCTCGTGGTGCACCAGCAGGACATCCAGGCCGTCCTGAACGCGTTGTGGAGCGCCGGCGCCGAGGGGATCCAGATGCAAGACCAGCGGATCATCGCGACCTCGGTGCCTCGGTGCGTCGGCAACACGTTGCTGCTCAACGGGCGCACCTACAGCCCGCCCTACACCATCACCGCGATCGGCAACGCGGCGGCCATGCAGGCCGCCCTGGCCGCCGCGCCCCTGGTCGTCCTCTACAGGCAGTACGTGGTGCGTTTCGGCCTCGGCTACACCGAAGAGGTCAAGCCCGACGTGCAGATCGCCGGCCACTCCGAACCGGTCCGGATGCACTTCGCGCAGCCCGCGGGCCCGGTGGGCTACTGAGCCGGACGGTACCCTGGCACGATGCGGATCCTGGTTGTCGACAACTACGACAGCTTCGTGTTCAACCTGGTGCAGTACCTGGGCCAGCTCGGCGTCGAGGCCGAAGTCTGGCGCAATGACGACGCCCGGCTCGCGGACCCGACCGCCGTCGCGGCGCAGTTCGACGGTGTCCTGCTCAGCCCGGGACCGGGCACCCCGGAACGCGCGGGCGCGTCGATCAGTCTGGTCAACGCGTGCGCCGCAGGGAGCACCCCGCTGCTCGGGGTCTGCCTGGGGCACCAGGCGATCGGCGTGGCGTTCGGCGCCACGGTGGACCGCGCGCCGGAGTTGCTGCACGGCAAGACCAGCAGCGTCTTCCACAGCAATGTCGGTGTGTTGCAAGGGCTTCCGGATCCCTTCACGGCGACCCGGTATCACTCGCTGACGATCCTGCCCGAGTCGCTGCCCGCGGTACTCGAGGTGACGGCGCGCACTCGCAGCGGGGTGATCATGGGCGTGCGGCACACTGAATTGCCGATCCACGGTGTCCAGTTCCACCCGGAGTCGATCCTCACCGAGGGCGGGCACCGCATGCTGGCGAACTGGCTTGCCTACTGCGGCTGGACGCACGACGACATGCTGGTGCGCCGCCTGGAGAACGAGGTGCGCGCCGCGGTCCGGCCGTATTTCCCCGACTCGGAGAGCGGCGCGGCGGCTACTGGCCGAACTTCAGCGTGATGATCCCGTCCCGGTTGCACCCGGTTCCGGCCGGCGGGCTCTGATAGATCACCCGGTGGGACTGGGACCCGCCGGCGTCGACGTCGGGCCCCTTGTCCAGCGCCCCGGTCCAGCCCAGCGCCCGCAATCGCGGTTCGGCGTCGGTCCAGAACATGCCGGTCACGTCGGGCATCACGAACTGGTTGCCCTTGGACACCTGCATCTCGATCACTGAGTCCACCGGAACCGTCTGTCCCTTGGGCGGATTCGTGCCGATCACCTCACCGGCCGGCCGGGTGCTGTCCACCTGCGCCTGGGTGACCTTGGTGAAGCCGTAGACCGTGAGGTTCTTCTGCGCGACGTCGACGGTCTGCCCGGCGACGTCGGGGACCTGCTTGGTCTCCGGCCCCGAACCGACGATGACGGTGATCACGTTCGTGATCGCCGACGTCTGGTTGGCCGGCGGGTTGGTCCCGATGACCTTGCCCAGCAGCTCCGGGGTCGACGGGGAGTTCGCCTGTTTGAACTTGCTGAATCCGGCGGTCTTCAGCTTGGTCACCGCGTCGCTGTAGCTCAGCGAGGACACGTCGGGTACTTCGCGCTGCTCGGGGCCGGTCGAGACGTTGATGGTGATCTCGTCGCCGGCGCTCACCGACGCGTTGGCGGCGGGGTCGGTGCTGATGACGTGGTCGGGCGGAACCGTCGAGTCGGGCTTCTGCAAGGTGCGCGTCTTGAAGCCGCGATTCTGCAATGCGGCAATGGCATCGGCGGACACCTGGCCGCGCATGTCGGGTACCTGGACATCGCGGGTGCTGCCGCCGAACGTGTTGAAGGCGATCACTACGACGATCGTCAGCACCGCCAGCACGGCGACCGCGACGACCCAGCGGCCGATGGAACCGCCGCGATCGCGGTCGGTGTCGTCCAGAGGCTGGCGCGGCAGGGGGTCGGTGCGCGGGCCGTGGCCGGGGCCCGTGGACGACAGGAACGAACTGCGCTCGGCGTCGGTGAGCACCTTGGGCGCCTCGGGTGGCTCACCGTTGTGCACCCGCACCAGGTCGGCGCGCATCTCCGCCGCGGTCTGGTAGCGGTTCTCCGGGTTCTTGGCCAGCGCCTTGAGCACGACGGCGTCGAGATCGGCGGAGATGCCCTCGTGCCGCTTCGACGGCGGCACCGGGTCCTCGCGCACATGCTGGTAGGCGACCGCAACGGGTGAGTCACCCGTGAAAGGCGGTTCGCCGGTGAGGATTTCGTAAAGGACACAGCCCAGCGAATAAACGTCGGAGCGGGCGTCGACGGAGTCACCGCGGGCCTGTTCCGGCGACAGATACTGCGCCGTCCCGATCACCGCCGCGGTCTGGGTGACGCTGTTGCCGCTGTCGGCGATCGCGCGCGCGATGCCGAAGTCCATCACCTTCACGGCGTTGGTGCTGCTGATCATGATGTTCGCCGGCTTGACGTCGCGGTGGATGATGCCGTTCTGGTGGCTGAAATTCAGCGCCTGGCAGGCGTCGGCGATGATCTCGATGGCGCGCCGCGGCGGCAGCGGGCCTTCGGTGTGCACGATGTCGCGCAGGGTGACCCCGTCGACGTACTCCATGACGATGTAGGGCAGCGGTCCGGTGGGTGTCTCGGCCTCGCCGGTGTCGTACACCGCGACGATGGACGGGTGGTTCAACGCCGCGGCGTTTTGCGCCTCGCGCCGGAAACGCAGGTAAAAACTGGGGTCACGGGCCAGGTCGGCGCGCAGCACCTTCACCGCGACGTCGCGGTGCAAACGGACGTCGCGGGCCAGATGAACTTCGGACATGCCCCCGAAACCGAGGATCTCGCCGAGCTCATAGCGGTCGGACAGGTGCTGCGGGGTGGTCATCGCGGTGTCTCATAACGGGCCGGCGATGTGCTGGGCGTAACGGGGGGAACCCAGGCATGTCCATGCGGCCTGCTCTGAAGTCCAGAATTACCTATGCTCCCGCGATCCGTCCAATCCAGGCGCAGGCGCGGGGCGGACCCGCTCGGCGTCCTGCTCGCCGGGGGCGCCGTCGCGGGCGGGGTCCCGGTGTCCGTGACCGTCGGGGGCGCCGGTTGCTGGTTTTCCGCGCGGGAGTTGATGACGATGATCACCGCGATCAGGATCGCCAGCGCCCCCAGCACGCCCGCGGCCCACAGCAGCGCCCGCTGGCCCGACGAGAAGGTCCGCCGCGCGGGTGGCCGCGACCGACCGGTGGACGGGCCGGAGCGACGTGGCGCGACGGCGCGGCTGGGCCCGACGGCGGCCCGCGATTGCGGGCTGGATGGGATGGACGCCGGCGAGGCCCGCCCGGGGGGCGGTGTCTGACTCGGCCGCGGGGGCCGGCGACCGGCCCGCACCGCGGCGACGGCGTCGGCGAAGGGCCCCCCGCTGCGGTAGCGCATCTGGGGGTTCTTGACGAGGGTGATCTCGATCAGCTCGCGCACGTTGGGCGGCAACTCGGCGGGCAGCGGTGGCGGGGGTTCCTTGATGTGCTTCATCGCCACCGTCAACGCGCCGTCACCGGCGAACGGGCGCTTACCCGAAACCACCTCGTAGCCAACGACTCCCAGCGAGTAGACATCGCTGGCCGGGGTGGCGTCGTGACCCAGCGCCTGCTCGGGGGCGATGTATTGGGCGGTGCCCATCACCATCCCGGTCTGGGTCACCGGCGCGGCGTCGACCGCCTTGGCGATACCGAAGTCGGTGATCTTCACCTGGCCGGTGGGGGTGATCAAGATGTTGCCCGGTTTGACGTCGCGGTGCACCAGGCCGGCGGCGTGCGCGACCTGCAGAGCGCGGCCCGTCTGCTCGAGCATGTCCAGCGCGTGTCGCAGCGACAGCCGGCCGGTGCGCTTGAGCACCGAGTTCAACGGCTCACCGTTGACGAGCTCCATCACCAGGTAGGCGGTCCGGCCTTCCCCGTCCAACTGGCTCTCGCCGTAATCGTGGACCTGGGCGATTCCCGGGTGGTTGAGCATCGCCGTGGTGCGCGCCTCGGCGCGGAACCGCTCGATGAACTCGGGGTCCTGGGAGAACTCCTGCTTGAGTACCTTGACCGCGACGCGCCGGCCCAGCCGGCTGTCGACCGCCTCCCACACCTGGCCCATGCCACCTGTGGCGATGAGGCGCTGCAGGCGGTACCGGCCAGACAGCGTCACACCAACTCGCGGGCTCATGGTCCTCCCTGTAGGGCGGCCTCGATCACCGCCCGGCCGATCGGTGCGGCGAGCGCGCCCCCGGTCGCGGACAGGCGGTCGCCGCCGTTCTCCACCAGCACCGCCACGGCAACCTTCGGCGTCTGCGCGGGCGCGAACGCGATGTACCACGCGTGCGGCGGAGTGTTACGTGGGTCGGTGCCATGCTCAGCGGTACCCGTCTTGGATGCAATCTGCACGCCGGGAATCGCCCCTTTCTGCTGTGCGACCTTCTCGGCGCCGACCATCAGCTCTGTTAGCTTAGCGGCGACCTGCGGCGACACCGCGCGGCGCTGTTGATACGGCGCGGTGGTACTGATGTTGGAAAGGTCGGGCCCCTTGAGGCTATCGATCAGGTAGGGCTGCATTGTCACCCCGCGGTTCGCGATGGTCGCGGCTATCTGCGCGTTCTCGAGCGGCGTGAGCGCGACGTCCTTCTGGCCGATGCTGGACATCCCCAGCGCGGCGGCGTCCGGAATGATCCCGAGGGTCGATTCCGCCACCTGCAGCGGAATGACGCTGGGCGTGCTGTCCAGCCCGAACGAGTGCGCCATGCCGCGCAGCGCGTCCGCTCCGGTGAGGATCCCCAGCTGGACGAACGCGGTGTTGCAGGACCGGGCGAACGCCTGGCTGAGCGACACCGTCGGGTCGTTGCCACACGGCGTGCCGCCGTAGTTCTCCAGGGTGGCGGTGCTGCCGGGCAGCTGAATCGAGGGCGCCGCGGTCAACTGCTCGGTGTCGGTCGCGCCGGCCTGCAAGGCCGCCGCGGTCGTGATCACCTTGAACGTCGAGCCGGGCGGATAGGTCTCGGAGATGGCGCGATTGGTAAGCGGGTTGTCCGGGTCGTCCCGAAGCCGCTGCCACGCCTGGGACTGCACCTGCGGATCGTGCGACGCCAGCAGGTTCGGGTCATAGGACGGCGACGACACCATGGCCAGGATCTTGCCGGTGGACGGCTCCAGCGCGACGACGGCGCCCTTACACGGCGGCCCACCGCAGCCCTGCTGCATCGCGTTCCACCCCGCCTGCTGGACCCGCGGAATGATGGTCGTGTCGACGCTGCCACCGCGCGGATCGCGACCGGTGAAGAAGTCGGCCAACCGCCGCCCGAACAGCCGCTCGTCGGACCCGTTCAGCACCGGATCCTCGGTGCGCTCGAGGCCCGTGCTGGAGTAGCGCAGCGAGTAGAAGCCGGTGACGGGCGCGTAGACGGCGGGGTCGGGATAGACCCGCAGGAATCTAAAGCGGCTGTCGGTGGCCACGGAGTAGGCCAGCAGCTGGCTGCCCGCGATGATCTGGCCACGTTGCCGCGAATACTCGTCGAGCAGCACCCGCTGGTTGCGCGGGTCGGCGCGCAGCCCGTCGGCGGCGAAGACCTGCGTCATCGTGGCGTTGAGCAACAGCAGCACGACCAACGCCATCACGGTCACCGAGATCCGGCGGAGGGAGGCGTTCATACCCGCTCGATCACCTCGGTGCCGGCCGCCGCGATCGGCGACGTGTTCTTGGGGCGGGCGCGCAGCGGCCGTCGGGCGCTGTGCGAGATTCGCGCCAGGATGGCCAACAGGATGTAGTTGGCCAGCAGCGACGAACCCCCGTAGGACATCCACGGCGTGGTCAGCCCCGTCAGCGGGATCAGCCGCGTCACCCCGCCCACGACGATGAACAACTGGATGGCCAGCGTCGAGGCCAGGCCCGCGGCCAGCAGCTTGCCGAAGCTTTCGCGCGTCGCGATGGCCGTGCGCAGGCCGCGGACGATGACGATCGTGTACAGCATCAAAAGTGCCGCCAAGCCCACCAGCCCAAGTTCTTCGCCGAACGCGGCGATGATGAAGTCGGTCGACGCCGCCGGCACCGTGTCGGGCTGACCGTTGCCCAGCCCGGTGCCGAATATGCCGCCGGTGGCAAAGCTGAACATCGCCTGCACCAGCTGATAGCCGCTGCCGTCGGGGTCGGAGAACGGGTCCCACCACATCTGCACCCGAACGCGGACGTGCTCGAAAAGGAAGTACGCCACAACGCTTGCCGCGGCAAACAGCACCAGTCCGATGACAACCCAACTGAAGCGCTGGGTGGCGAGATAGACCACCACCAGAAACGACGCGTAGAGCAACAGCGAAGTGCCGAGGTCCTTTTCGAAGACCATCACGCCGATCGAGATCACCCAGGCCGCCAATAGCGGCGCCAGGTCTCGGGGCCGGGGCAGCGTCATGCCCATGAAATGCTTGCCGACGCTGGTGAACAGACCCCGTTTGGCGATCAGCACCGCCGAAAAGAAGATCAGCAGCAGGATCTTGGAGAACTCGGCGGGCTGAATTGAGAAGCCTGGCAATCGAATCCAGATCTTGGCGCCGTTCTGCTCGGACAGCGACGCCGGCAGCACGGCGGGGATCGCCAGGAAAACCAGGCCGGCAACCCCGCAAATGTAGCCGTAGCGCGCGAGTTGGCGGTGGTCCTTCAAAAAGGTGACCACCAACGCGAACGCGGCCACCCCGACCACGGTCCACAGCAGTTGCTGGGTGGCGCTAGGGTGACGGCGCCCGCTCAGGTCGTTGCTGACGAGGTCGAGCCGGTGAATCATCACCAGGCCAAGCCCGTTGAGCAGAGCCACGATTGGCAGCAGCAGCGGGTCGGTGTAGGGGGCGAAGCGCCGGATGGCCAAGTGCGCGCTACCGAACATGACCAAAAAGATGAGCCCGTAGGTCACCAGATTCCAGCGCAGATCGCGATCCTGATTGGCCTGGACGATGAGCAGCGCGGCGACGGTTATCAGCCCGGCGAAGCACAACAACAGCAGTTCGGCGTTGCGCCGAGTGGGCAGCGGAGGAGTGACCGCGACCGGCGGCTGGAGTTGCGTGGTCATGCCACCGCCCGGCAATCGATGCCCGGCTTAGGTGGAGGTGGCGGGAGCGCAGTCACCGTCTGGGAAGTGGTGGGCGACGTGGTCGCAGGTGCGGTGGTTGCGGGGGCACTGGTCGGCGTCGTGCTGCTGGGTGCGGTGCCGCTGGAAGTCGGCTGGGGCGCTGTCGGATTCGGCTCGGTGGTAGTGCCCGTGGTCGTCGGGGCCTGCGGGCTCGGAGGAGAGGTGGCGCGGGGCGGCGGGCAGGGTGGCAACAGCGAGTTGGCCGACAATTCCCGCAACTGCCCGATGGCGCCGTCCAGGGTTCCGGCCGGCAGCCCGGCCTGAACCTGCGCGCGTTCGGGAGGGCGCAGATCCTGCAGTTGCATCAGCCGGCAGTCCAGGTGGCCGTGGCTCTGGCTGAAACTGATCAGCGACAACTCGTTGCGGGCGTTGAGGCAGCCGATCAAATAGGGCTCGTGCAGCGACATTCCGAGCAGCGATCCCTGGATCCCGCGCAGGATCGATACCATGCCGTTGTAATCGGCGACGTAGTAGTTGCTGCGGATGATGGCCCGGCCGATGCCCAGGCCGGCGAGCACCAGGAGCACCATCAGCGTGACGACGATCGCCATCCGCCGTCGCGACCATCGTTGCCGGCGCGACGCCTCCTCTTGCGGCGGAACGCGTTTGGCGACCTCGTCGCGGGGCCTGATCGCCGACGCGCGACCGGCCGAGGTGTTGGGCAGGGTCGTCAGCTGGTCGTCGTCACCGGACACCGCGCCGGCAAGGATCGGCTGGGTTTGGCCGTAGTCGTAGTCGACGACATCGGCGACCACCACGGTCACGTTGTCCGGTCCCCCGCCCCGCAGCGCCAATTCGATGAGGCGGTAAGCACTTTCGGCGACGTCGGGGATCTGCAGCGCCTCGTGGATGGTCTCGTCGCTGACCGGGTCGGACAGCCCGTCGGAGCACAGCAGGTAGCGATCGCCGGCACGCGCCTCGCGCATGGTCAGGGTGGGCTCGACCTCGTGGCCCGTCAATGCCCGCATGATCAGCGATCGCTGGGGGTGGCTGTGCGCCTCTTCCCGGGTGATGCGCCCCTCGTCGACCAGGGTTTGGACGAACGTGTCGTCCTTGGTGATCTGCACCAGTTCGCCGTCGCGCAGCAGGTAGCCACGCGAGTCGCCGATGTGTACCAGCCCAATCCTGTTGCCGTCGAACAGGATTGCGGTAAGTGTGGTGCCCATTCCCTCGAGGTCGGGTTCCATCTCGACCTGTGCGGCGATGGCCGCATTGCCCGCCCGCACCGCGGCGTCGAGCTTGGCGAGAAGGTCACCACCGGGCTCGTCGTCGTCGAGGTGGGCCAGCGCGGCGATCACCAACTGGGAGGCGACCTCACCGGCCGCGTGACCGCCCATGCCGTCGGCCAGGGCCAGCAGCCGGGCGCCGGCGTAGACGGAATCTTCGTTATTGGCGCGTACCAGGCCGCGGTCGCTGCGGGCGGCATATCGCAGGACCAGGCTCACGGGCGCAACTCTCCCCCGCAAGCGGGCGGTGCCCCCACGCCCCCGGCTGCGCCGGCGGCACTGTCGTAGACGCGGCTCACGGGCGCAACTCGATTGCCGTTTTGCCGATCCGAATCGGCGTACCGATGGGAACCCTTACCGCCGTCGTCACCTTCGCCCTGTCAAGGTAAGTGCCGTTGGTCGATCCTAGATCCTCGACGTACCATTCGGAGCCGCGCTGAGATAGCCGGGCGTGCCGTGTCGAGGCGTAGTCGTCGGTGAGCACCAGGGTCGAGTCGTCGGCGCGGCCGATCAACACCGGCTGCCCGCTGAGCGTGATGCGAGCGCCCATCAGGGCCCCCTCGGTCACCACCAGATAGCGTGCGGCGGTGCGGTGCTGGCGTGCGGGCAGCAGCGTGCCGCGCAACGCCAAACCGCGACGCACCATGACGGCCCCCGTCGGCGCGTAGATATCGGTCCGCAAGATCCGCAACACGGACCAGATGAATACCCATAACAACATTAAAAATCCGGCGCGCGTCAGCTGCAGTACTAGTCCCTGCATCTGGCGTCCTTTCCGTCCTGGCGCCGCACCCCTCGTCGTACTCGTGACACCGAGCACATCAGCAACGTCACGATACTTGGACGGTCATCGCCGCGGGGCGAAGCACGGCAGCTTTGAGCCCGGTGCGTTTAGTGGATGCGAACGATGATCTCCGAGTGGCCCAGACGGATGACGTCGCCGTCGGCCAACTGCCACTCCTGAACCGGCGCGTTGTTGACGGTGGTGCCGTTCGTCGAGTTGAGGTCGGAAAGGAGCGCGACCTGCCCGTCCCAGCGGATCTCGAGGTGACGCCGCGACACCCCGGTGTCCGGCAACCGGAACTGGGCGTCCTGGCCGCGGCCGATGATGTTGGAGCCCTCGCGCAGCTGGTAAGTCCGGCCGCTGCCGTCGTCGAGCTGCAGGGTCACTGCCGTCCCGGCGCCATAGCCGCCCTGGCCGTAACCGCCGTAGCCTCCGGCCGCCGGCTGGCCGTAGTCCGCCGCGCCGTAGTCCGCGGCCTGGCCGCCGTACTCGTAGTCGCGGTGTTGGGTCTCGGGGTAGCCGCCTTGCGGTGCGTAGCCACCGCCCGGAACGCTCTCGGCGTACTGGGTGTAGTCGCCCGCGCCGTACTCCTGCTGGCCGTATCCCCCACCCTGCTGGTAGCCCTGGTCGTACCCGCCGCCCTGCTCGGGGTAGGGGGGACGCTGCTGCTCGGGCGCGGCCGGCGGGACCGGCGGCGAATAGCCGGCCTCCTCCGGGCGAGCCGGGCCACGACCGTATTCGCCGTAGCCGCCGTAGCCCTGCTGGCCGGGGCCGGGCTGGCCGCCGCCGGGTGGGCCGTAGCCGCCGCCCTGGCGGTAGCCCTGGTCGTAGCCCTGCCCGCCGTAGCCGCCCGGGGCGGGCGGACGCTGCTCATACGACGGCGGGTAGCCGCCGCCCTGCCCTGGTTCGGGGTAGCCGCCGCGCTGTTCTTGGTAGCCGCCCTGGTCGGGGTAGCCGCCTTGCGGGGGGTAGCCGCCCTGCTCGGGGTAGCCGCCGCGCTGTTCTTGGTAGCCGCCTTGGTCGGGGTAGCCGCCTTGCGGGGGGTAGCCACCTTGTTCGGGGTAGCCGCCGCGGTGTTCTTGGTAGCCGCCTTGGTCGGGGTAGCCGCCTTGCGGGGGGTAGCCGCCCTGCTCCGGCGGACGAGGTGGCGGGTAGCCGCCTTGCGGAGGGTAGCCACCTTGCTCGGGCGGATAGCCAGCACGCGGATCCGGTCCGCCCTGGGGCTCCGGGCCGCGCTGCTCGTCCTGCGGCCGCCCGTAGCGGTCGTCGTAATACTCGTCGCCGGGCCGCCCCTGCCCCTGACCACCGCGGTAGCTCGAATTGTCAGTCATTGCTGCTACTCCTCGTTCTGCGCCGAACGCATGATTTGATTGTGGCCGGGGCGGATGGTTGACGATCGGGCGGGGCTCGACATCGGGATTGACAGCACCGCGGGTGCGGTACTGACCGGTATGCAGGCTCGACGACTGCTCGAACCGGACGACCACATCACCATACGTTTGCCACCCCTGTTCATAGATATAGTCGGCCAAGTACCTCGCGAAAGCGCTCGACGTGGGATTCCTGTCGGCGCCGACCTTCGCAAAGTCGTGCATACCGAGGGTAATGATGTATTCGTTGGGGGCCAAAAGACGACCGCCCTCAAGCGCGCGGACACCGTGCTCGGCTTCCCTGCGCAGTAGCGCTTCAACCTCTTGCGGGACGATCGATCCGCCGAACACCCGGGCGAACGCATTGTCCACGGTCGCCTCGAGCTTGCGTTCGATGCGTTGCACGAGCCCCCGTTGGCTACCCATGTGTCAGCGCTCGCCCGCAGCTGTCGTGGTGTGTCGCGGGCGCGAGGCAAACGAACCGCCCGCATGTCCTATCACCCCAGCATGGTATCGGGACAGCGGGACGCTGCGGCACCGTGGGAATTCTGAGAATCGGATCCGGCCAGCTCAGAGCGGTGCGGCGGGGCCTTGAGCAGGCGCGAACGGCCGCCCGGGGCCGCGGCGGCGATTGGGGCACATGGCTATTAGAGTGGTATGGTCCATCGGTTGATTTCCCGGGCGAGTGGCGGAATGGCAGACGCGCTGGCTTCAGGTGCCAGTGTCCTTCGGGACGTGGGGGTTCAAGTCCCCCTTCGCCCACCAACAGCGGTTCGACGAAGTGCAGGCAGAAAGGCCACGCACCTCGAAAGAGGGCGTGGCCTTTGTGTATTGGTCGACGCCTAGCCCGGCAGGACGGCCTCGATGGCGCCAACAACCTCGGGCGCATCGGGGGCGGTGCGGGGACGAAACCGATTGACCACTTCGCCGTCGGGGGCGAGGAGAAACTTCTCGAAGTTCCATTGGATGTCGCCCGCCGAGCCCTCGGAGTCGGCGGCCTTGGTCAGCTCGGCGTACAGCGGGTGGCGGTCGTCGCCGTTGACGTCGGTCTTGGCGAGCAGCGGGAACGTCACCCCGTAAGTCGTCGAGCAGAACTCCTGGATCTCCTCGGCGCTGCCGGGTTCCTGGCCCATGAACTGGTTGCACGGAACGCCGACGACCGTCAGGCCCCGGTCGCGGTAGTCGCGGGCCAGCTTCTCCAGCGCCGTGTACTGCGGGGTCAGCCCGCACTTGGAGGCGACGTTCACGATCAGCGTTGCGCCGCCGGACAATTCGGCCAGCGTGGTGGGCTGGCCGTCGAGGGTCGTCAGCGCGATGTCTTTGAGGGTCACGCCGACGACGCTAACACTTGTTTCAGCGGGTAAGCGGGCTGTAGAAGACCAGGCCGTTGCCCTTGTTGTCGTAGACCACGGCGCGCCGCTCGTGGGCGTCGTCATACGGGCCATTGACGATGCCGCCGCCGCTGGCCTCGACGGCCTTGGCCGCCGCGTCGACGTCGGCGGTCTTGATGCCGACGACCACCTGCCCGGGGATGGGATGGTCCACCGCGGTCGCCAGCGCCAAGGTGACGGCCCCGCCGTCGAGGGCGGCGAAGTGCGCGCCGTCGCGGAACTTCAGCGGCATGCCCAGGGTTTCGCTATAGAACCGAATCGATTCGTCAAGGTCGTCGGTCGACAAGACGATCATCCGCACTTCGGGATCGCTCATTGGTGCCTCCAGTCGCCGGGTCGAATTACCCTAGCCCCGTGAGCAGTAACCGAGTGCCCGGCGGAGTGGTGCACACGCTGCCGGCAGACCTGCGTGCGGCGTTGACGGCCAACTCCACGGCGCTGGCGGCCTGGAAGGACATCACGCCTTTGGCGCGCAACGAGTTCATCTGCTGGGTCGAGGACGCCAAGCAGGAGGCGACCCGCAAGCGCCGCATTCGCCGAACCCAGGAGGAACTCGAGGAAGGCATGCGTCGGCCGTGCTGCTGGCCCGGCTGCAAGCACCGGGAGCGCACCGGCCGCGCCTAGCGCGGCACGTCCGGCGTCACGCGGGATCGGTGATGTCGTCGTATTCGGGATGCTTCTTGAGCACCGTGACGACCATGGAACACACCGGGACTATGCGCTTGCCGTCAGCGCGGGCAGCCTGCAGCGCTTCCTCGACGAGGATGGTCGCCAGGCCGCGCCCGCCGTACGCGGGATCGATCTCGGTGTGGTGGAAGACGCGCTGATCGCCGCGGTCGAAGAAATCGGCGAGGCCGACGGTCTTGCCGTCGACGGCAATGGTGTACCGGCCCTCCTCGGCGGTGACGGTGGTCGGTGCGCCGGTCTTGTCGGCGGTCATGGGTGCTCCTTTCCTTGGGGTATCGCTCGGGGCCGCAACCGAGCGCTCGGCAGCGGCGGGGCCGGCAGTCGGGCGACCGAACCCTGGTAGCCGGTGACGGCGCCGAAGCGGTCGTCGGCGTCCTGCCAGAGCCGGCGGTAGCCGACGATGTCGTCGTGACTGCGCCCGACGAAGTTCCACCACATCACGATCTCCTCGGTGAACGGCATCCCGCCCAACAGCAGCACGCACGCGGGCCGTTGGCCTAGATTGCGTAGCCGCAACGACGAATTGCCCGCGCCTTGGTACCCGAGGTCGGCGACGGCCAGGGTGGTCTCGCCCATCGCGACGGGCCCGCGATCGCACAGCACGCCGTGTTCGAACGCCGGGTCGACCTCGATGTGCAGTTCCGCGTTGGGCTGCAGATCGATCTGTGCGCCGACGAGCGGGGTGAAGGTGTGCACCGGCGACCGGGCACCGGCCAGCTCCCCGAGGAAGACGCGTGCCACCGCCCCGGGCAGCGCCACGGGCACGGGCGCATAGTGCGCGAAATCGCGGCCGGTGTCGCGGGCGGAATCCGGAAGCGCCACCCACAGCTGAACCCCGTGCAATGCGGCGTCCGAATCGATCGACACCTCCGAGTGACAAATGCCCGCGCCCGCCGTCATCAGGTTCAGCTCGCCGGGCCGGACCACCGCATGCACGCCGGCGCTGTCGCGGTGCTCCACCTTTCCGCCGAACAACCAACTGACGGTTTGCAATCCCGTGTGTGGGTGCGGCGGGACGTCCATGCGTGCGCGGACCGGGCCGTAGTGGTCGATGAAACACCACGCCCCGATCAGCGATCGTTGCCGTTGTGGCAGCGTGCGCTGCACCCGGATCCCCCTAGGCCCGCCCAACGGAACCTCGCGCGGAGACAACAGCTCGGCGCCGAGCACCCGCGAGGGGCCGCAGTCGACCTCGGCCGGTGCGGTCTCGAGGTTGCTCACCGGCCCGACGCTACGCCTTGTTGGGGCCTCACCGGCCCGGCGGCCGCAGCACCTTCATGGCCAGCCGCATGACGGGTTCGGGGACGCGGTCCTGCATCGACAGCGCGGTCTCGGCGGCGCGGGAGCGCAGCGGCGTGCCACGACCGAAGATCCGGTTCAGCGGCCCCCCGGTCGGCTCGATGACCACATGCAGTGGCGGGGTTCCCACCGCGGCGCCCAGCGCGTTGGAGATGACCATCCGCTGGATCTCACTGGTGCCCTCAAAGATGGTGTACAGCTTGGCATCCCGATACCACTTCTCCACCGGGTGGTCGGTGACGTAGCCCCAGCCGCCCATCGTCTGGATGGCGCGTTCGGTCGCCTTGACGGCGACCTCGCTGGCGGCGAGTTTGGACATCGAGCCCTCGCCCCGCTCGAAGGGCACCCCATTGACCGCCATCCAGGAGGCGCGCCAGGTCAGTAGCCGCGCGGCGTCGATCTGGGTGGCCAGGTCGGCCAGCGGAAACGCGATGCCCTGGTTGTCGATGATCGGCCCGCCGAAAGCCTCGCGCTCGGTGGCGTATGCCGTCGCGTACTCCAGTGCGGCGCGGGCGATCCCAATCGCTTGGGCGGCCACCATCGGGCGCGTCTGCTCGAAGGTGCCCAACGTCGCCGAGCCGGATTGTTTTCCGCCGGCCACCACCTCCCGGGCCTTGGCGAGTTTGTGTTCGAGCTTCTCTTCTCCCCCAAGCAAATTGGCTCCCGGCACGCGCACGCCTTCGAACAACAGCTCGGCGGTGTGGGAGGCCCGGCAGCCCAGCTTGTCGAGTTTGCGCACCAGCTTCAGCCCCGGCACCCCGCCGGGCACCACGAACAGCGCCTGCCCGCGATGGCCGAGTTCCTCGTCAACGACGGCGTTCACCACGTGGACGTTCGCGATGCCGCCGTTGCCGATCCACATCTTGTGGCCGTCGATGATCCAGTCGTCGCCGTCGCGGCGCGCGCGGGTGCGCAGGTTCCGCACGTCGCTGCCGCCCTCGGGTTCGGAGATCGCCAGGGCGGCGAGCTTGATGTCGCCCGGCGTCCCGAAACATTCGGGCGCCCACTCGAGCATCTGTTCGGGAGACGCGGCCTGGCCGATCGCCGACAACGCCAGGGCCGGCATGACAATCGCCAAACCGATTCCGGCACAGCCCCAAAAGAGCTCCTCCATGAACATCGGCAGCGAGATGCCGGTCGGGTCACCGATCAGGTCGCGATAGAACAGCGGGCTGTAGAAACCGCGCCGGGCCGCCTCCTCCAACACCGGCCACGGAAACTCCTGGCGCTGGTCGTAATGCAGCGCCACCGGGCGAATGACTTCTTCGGCGAACTCGTGAGTGCGCCGGGCCAGATCGTGTTGTGCGGCCGTCGGTGCCAGGTCGAATGCCATGGATCCGCCTTCGGGTCGACAGACTCGGTCGTGCCAAGCCCGACTACCCCGTCGGCGGCATCAGCAAACTGTCACGCAGCCGAACGCGGTCCCACTTGCGCGATCGGCAGGTGCAGCACCACCGCGGCGACCGGGATCGCGTCGTGTTCGTGACGCGCCAGCAGGGCCGCGTTCTCGGGAAGCTGCCGCGAGTTGATTTCGCCGGCGGCGATCCGCCGCAGCACATCGTGGGCCCGGGCCAGCTGCTCGCGCTTCCGATACTGGCCGCCGGGCAGCTTGACGCCGGCCCAGACGCCGTACTCCTCACGGTGCGCGATGGCGTGCTGCGCGCAGCGGCGCTGCTGCGCCAGCGGGCAGCGACGCAGGCATTGGATCCGCGCCTCGGTGGCGGACCGCTCGTAGGCGCGGGCCTTGGCCGCGCCGTCCCCACCGTCGTCGTCGGGATAGCCGAACCACAATTCCGGGTTGGCTGCGCAGGGGTGTCCCATGGCCGGTCTCCTTGGGTCAGTAACGAAACGTAGGTGAAAGCGTATAACCGCATAGGCCGCCCGCGCAAGAGAAACGTGACAAAAACGTATATACGCTGTGTGTGGCCCCGCCGTGTGTAATATCCGGCCTATGGCCGGAGCCTGCGGTGAGCCGTGAATCGGCCGGCGCCGCCATCCGGACGTTGCGCGAGTCGCGCGACTGGTCGCTGGCGGAGCTCGCCGCCGCGACCGGCGTCAGCATCATGGGCCTCAGCTTTCTGGAACGCGGCGCCCGCAAGCCGCACAAAAGCACAGTTCAAAAGGTTGAGAACGGGCTCGGCCTGCCGCCGGGCACCTATTCTCGCCTACTGGTAGCCGCCGATCCGGACGCCGAACTGGCCCGGCTGATGGCGTCGCAACCGGTCGACGCGAGGTCCGCGACGCCCGCCGACGCGGTGGTCGTCGGCCGGCACAGCGACACGGAAGTGCTGGAAGGCTATGCCGAAGCCCAACTCGATGCCCTCAAATCCGTCATCGATCGGCTGCCGGCGACGACATCAAACGAATATGAGACGTATATTCTGTCTGTGATCGCTCAATGCGTTAAGGCCGAGATGCTGGCCGCCAGCTCGTGGCGCGTGGCCGTCAACGCCGGCGCCGACTCGACCGGTCGACTCATGGAGCATCTACAGGCGCTCGAGGCGACGCGCACCGCCCTCCTGAAGCGGATGCCCGCCAGCTTGAGCGCGCGTTTCGATCGTGCGTGCGTGCAGTCGTCGCTGCCGGAGACCGTCATCGCGGCGCTGGTCGGTGTCGGCACCGACGAGATGTGGGACATCCGCAACCGGGGGGCGATTCCCCCGGGCGCCCTCCCCCGCGTTCGCGCCTTCGCCGAGGCGGTCGAGTCGAGGGACCGCGAGGGGCAACCGTGAACGAAATCGAGGTGTTGAGCCGCGCGCACCGACTGTTCGCCGGCGACACCAGGCGGCCGACGCTGGATGCCGGTACGGAGCCTTACCGCGAAGTGTTGAACCGCGCGTCCGAACTCAATAGCGCTGTGGCACAAGGGCGCTACGCGGTGGCGGCGGGCCGTGGCCGGCAGCGGCTGGCATCGGCGGCTAGCACGGACGCCGCGGCCGCCGACATCGTCGCCACCGCATACCGGGATCGGGACCGGGCCGGTGAGCTGACCAAATCGGTCCTCGACCAGGCGCGCGCCGACGCCACCGCGACCCCGATGACGCCGCTGGCCCAACGCGAGGCGATGCGCCGCAGCGTCGCCCGGCTGCGCGCCCAACGGGCCCACGTCCTGTCGGCCCACCTGAAGGCGCGACGGCACTCCGCGGCGCTGCGGGCGCTGCGGTACCGATTGGCACACCATCGGGTTCCCGGGTCGGCGAACGGGCGCGCGGGGCTCGCGGTGCGTGCGGCGTTGTCGCGGCTGGGGCGCCCGTACGTGTGGGGTGCGACGGGGCCTAACCAGTTCGACTGCTCGGGGTTGGTCCAGTGGTCCTACGCCCAGGCGGGCGTTCACTTGGGCCGCACCACCTATCAGCAGATCAACGACGGGATCCCGGTTCCCCGTTCGCAGGTTCGCCCCGGAGATCTCGTCTTCCCCCACGCCGGACACGTGCAGATGGCCATTGGCAACAATCTGGTCGTCGAGGCGCCCTACTCCGGCGCTTCGGTGCGAATCAGTCCACTGGGCAGCAACATTGCGATTCGCCGACCGCTATGACACGAAAAGGGTGAACCGATGTCGGAACCAGCCGGACCCTCGGTGAGCGCCATCCAGGCGCGGGAGTCGGCGCTGGCCGGCCAGCACGGCTCGGCGGCCGACGCCGACCGTGTGCTGGCGGAGGTGCTTGCCAGCGCGCATGCCGCGACCCGCGAGAGCATCAGGCGACTCGATGCGATCGCCGAGGAGATCGAGCGGGCCGCAGCCGGCCGCACGTACCTCGCGGTCGATACTCCGATGGGGGCGCGTGAATTCAACCGATTCCTGGCCGACAAGCAACGCGAGATCGCGGCGGTGATTGCCGACGCGCGCGAACTCGGTCGCGCGAAAACGGCTGTGCTGGACGGCTTGCGCGCGCAGTACGTCGTTCCCGCGGGGTAGCCCGAACCTTGCACAGGCGAGCCGGGGTGAATTGTCGGTGGGAACGTGCCTGGGTACTGTCGCGCGGCATGGAGGGGCCGCGACACCGATGTCGACGTATGACGAGCTGATCAACACGATCAAGTCCATCCGGGACCGCACCGGCGACCCGAACGCGTGGCGGGCGGGTTTGGCGCCGAATGAGGTGACGGCCGTGATCACCCCAACCACGCCGCCCCAACAACTCGACGCGATCCTGCGCAAGATCCGCCAACAACATTCGGACATCTTCGGCGCGGCGGTGCCGGCGTCCGATCGGGAACAAGGCGAGGCGGCCGAAGCCATGGCGGGCGCCGAAGCCGCTCTGGCACACCAGAATTCGACGAGCTCACAGCTCGACATGCAGGTGATCACGGCGATCTTGAACGCCCACCTGAAGTCCGTCGAGGGCCGAGAAGCCTTGTCGAAGTTGCAGCGCGAGACCGAGACCGCGGTCCTCACGCGATCGGACCTCGACACTCCGGCGGGGGCGCGGGATTTCCAGCGGTTCCTCATCGGCAAGCTCAAGGACATCCGCGCGGTCGTCCTGAACGCGAGCCTGGACGACACGTCGAAATCGGCGCTGATGGCCGCGTGGACCTCGCTCTATGACGCATCCAAGAGCGGTGCCGACGACCGCCCACCCGCGGCCGCCGTCCCCGTCGCGCCCGCCGGCGGCGCCACCCAGGAGCCGGTTGATGATCCCGATGCCGGATGGGACCCGCTACTGGATTCGATGGTGGCCGACGACCCGGGCCCGCCGGCCGTGGATGCCCCGCCGCCGGCACCGGCGGTGGGCGGCACGGCTTCCCCGGCGCCGGCCGCGCCCGTGCTGCCGTCGATTCCGAGCCTCGGCACCGGATCGCTGCCGGGCCTGGGAGGACTGGGCGGCCTACCGCTGTCCGGCCTGGACGAGGCCGGCCGCAGCGACCCCTTGCTGCGGGGCGTGGGAGACGAGCGCCTGGCCGGGTCGCACGACCCGGAAGCGGGCGATCATCCTGGGGATCGTGGCGGCGACGAGGACGAGGGCCGCGAGGAGGGAGCGCCGGCGGACCGGCCCGAGCCCCCGCCGGCGGGTCCGACCGTCGTGAAGCTGCCTGACGGCGATACGGTCACGGCCGGCACCCCGCAACTGGCAGCGGTGATCAAAGCCGCCGTCGGTGGGGCGGCGATCGCAGATGCCTTCCATCAGCAGGGAATTACCATCCCGGCACCGGGAACGGCGGTCGCCGAGCCCGTCGACCCGATGCAGGCGATACCCGGCGACGTCGGCATCCTCACCGATCGTCACGCGCTAGTGCTCGGTCACGAAAAGGCTCTTCTCGACGGGCAGATTCAGCGCATCGCCTCCGTGAACGGGCCGAGCTTTCTAGGCTGGGAGCATCCGCCGGCGGCGTCCGCGCCCGCTGCCCCGCCGGCTGAGCCGCACACACCGACACCCACCGGGCCGGCGGCCACGTCGACCGCATGAGAATAGTGATCTCGCCGGGCGCACCCGGCGGCGCAGGAATAGGAGAAAGCAGATGGCCGATCCAATCCGCGTGGTGCCCGCGCACTTACGTGAAGCCGCTGCCCACCACCAGGAGACCTCCGACTACTTGCGGACCGTTCCGTCGTCGCACGCGGCGATCCAGGAGAGCCTGGACTCGCTCGGGCCCATTTTCGGTGAACTGCGCGACGCGGGACGCGAGTTGCTTGAGCTCCGGCGCCAGTGTTACGAACAGCAAGCCGACGACCACGCCGACATGGCCGAGAAACTGGGCATCTCGGCCGCCGCATGGGAACAGCACGAGCAAGACGCGGCACGAGATTTCGGCGGCCTCATCGACGGCGGTCGATGACGGACGCCAATCCCGCATTCGACACCGTCCACCCGAGCGGCCACATCCTGGTCCGCTCCTGCCGCGGCGGATACATGCACAGCGTCGCGCTCAGCGAAGAGGCGATGGAGACCGACGCCGAGACCCTGGCGCAGGGCATCCTGTTGACCGCCGATGTGTCGTGCCTCAAAGCGTTGCTCGAAGTCCGCAACGAGATCCTGGCGGCAGGCCACACCCCGTCGATGGAGGTCCCCACCCCCCACGACCTCGATGCGGCCATAGAGAAGCTGCTGGCGCACAAACTGCGCCGCCGCGACGGCGCAGGCTAACCGGCTAAGACCGATTCAAACCGGTCTGCGCCCTAAATGAGCCATGTCTTCGCGCTGTCGGGATCGGGCGCGATGTCAGTGGGCGGTTCTACGGGATTGGGGCCGAACAACTCTCGCGCGCGGGCCAGCAGGGCACGCACCTCGTCGAGTTGCTGCTGCAGCGCAGAATCAGCCATGTCCCCACGCTACCCAGGCCGTCGCACCTGCACAATTCACCGACTGAATGGACGCTCCGGCGGATCCCGGTAGGCTTGACCAGTGGCGATCTTCGGTCGGATAACGGCGCGCAAGCGCCTCCGGAGAGCTACTCGGGAATCGCTGACGATTCCCGCCTTCAGCTCTCCTGTGGATTGCACGCCGTGGGTGACGGGTGGGCTTTGGCCCGCCGAGCTGTCCACGGCGACGCGCGAAACCGCCGCTCTCGCAGAGTATCTGAAGCACGACCTGCAGCGGATCACCCGCAGCGCCAACGACGAGCTGCGGACCATAAAGCTGGCGGGAATACCCGATTCCACCAGGCACGCAGAGGAAGCCAGGGTCATCGACGAGGCGCGAGCGCGCGCCGAGCGACGAGTCGAGTCGACGATTCGGCAGTTGCACGCGGTGAAGGCCGAGGCGCCCGTCGCACGCGAGCACCCGCGGGATGCCGGGAGCCTCAACGGCGCCGATCTCGAAAAGACGCAAATCATCCCCGTCGTGACGGAGGCCGTCGAGGCCGGCCCCGACGAAGCGCCGGCGGGGACTCCCCCGGTCCCCGAAGCCGCCGTCACCGACGAGGAGGAGCCCGGCACCGCCGAGGGCCGCCACCGGGTGGTCGACGCCGACGCGGAAGAAGCCGAACAAGAGGCCATCCCTCCGCCGGCCCCGCCACCCACGGACGTCCCGCCGGCGCCGTCGGCCCCGGTGCCCGCGGCCGCAAGAGAATCCGACGACGAGCGGATGCGGCGACTGCTCGCGTTCGTGGTTCACCAAGAGCCGCGCCTGAATTGGGCGATCGGCGATCGCAGCGACGGCACAACGGTATTGGTCACCGACTTCGCCCACGGCTGGATACCGCCGGGCATCGCAATCCCGGAGGGCGTGCGCTTGCTCGAGCCGGAGCGACGCACCGGCAAGGTTTCCGCCCTGCTAGGCGAGACGAAGCGCACCGCCACTTACGCGCCCGGGGACCCGTTGGGCCGGCTGGATGACCTCGCCGAGACGACGGCCTCGGCGCAGCCCCGCGAGCTGCCCGCGGTGGACGACCTCGGATGGGAGCTGAGCCAGGCCACGCACTGGCGGGACGGGTTACCGCGGATGGTGCACACGGTGGCCAGGGCCGCCGCCGCCGGCACCGGCGTCGTGGAAGAGGAAATCGACTTGCTGCGAGTGCATCTCGACACCGCGCGCTATCAGCTGATGATTCAGTACCCGGACCTCGACCCCGCGCTCTTCCTCAACTGCCTGCTGCTGGCCGCCACGGAAGCCGCCGTGAGCGGAGACTCGGTGGCAGCGAACTATCACCTCGCCTGGTTCCGGAAACTCAGCGCGCCGTAGCGGGCCGCGAACCGCTCACCGACCCCGGCCGGGCGGCCCGGCAAAGGCCTGCGCGATCTCCAGCCACCGCTGCGCGTCGGGCCCCCGCGCCGCAATGTCGAGGGAGCCCAGCGGGCGGCGCTGGGTCACCAGGAAGCAGAAGTCCTCGGCGGCGCCAGTGACCCGCTGGGCGGCGTCCGGCGGACCCCACGACCAGGTGTCGCCGCCCGGCCCGCGCAGCTCGACGAGGAACGGTTCGGTCGGCGGCGTCAAGTTGTTGACGGCGAACGCGTAATCGCGGGTGCGCACCCCGATATGCGCGATCGACCGCAGGCGCTCGGTGGCGGGTCGTTTGACGCCGAGGGCGTCGGCGACGTCCAGTCCATGGGCCCACGTCTCCATCAACCGGGCCGTCGCCATCGAAGCCGCGCTCATCGGTGGCCCGAACCACGGCAGCTTGCGACCGTCGGGCACCGTCAGCAGGGTGTCGTGCAGTCGTGCGCGGGTGGCGCGCCAGTCGGCGAGCAGGTCGGCCGGCGCCAGGGTGGCAAGTTCTTCGGCGCCCGCGTCGACGAACCCGGTCGGATCGGCCGACGCGGCCCGCAGCACATCGGCGAACCCCGCCTCGTCGGTGGCCGCGGTAAGCGCGACCCGGTCGGTCCACAGCAGGTGCCCGATCTGGTGGGCGATGGTCCAGCCGGGCGCGGGCGTCGGATCCGCCCAGCGGTCCGCCGCGAGCGGCGCCACCAGTGCGTCGAGGTCGTCGCTTTCGGCGCGTAGGTCGGCCACCATCGGCTCTGCAGCGGTCACGTATGCACCTTAGCTAGTGCTCGTCGACTGGCCGCGGCGGCCGATCACGGCGTGCATGGCGAGCCCGATCAGGTACAGCACCGAGCCGAACAGCACGAACCCCGGCGCGTGCCCGTCGTCGGGAATCAGCGTCGCGGACACCGTGATCGAGACGATGAACGCCACCCAGAACAGCGCGTCCTGCACCGCGAACACGTGCCCGCGCAGCGCGTCGTCGACGTCGATCTGCATAGCCGAATCCGCGCAGAGCTTGACCACCTGACCGGCCAAACCGAGAAAAAACCCGCAGACCACCATCACCGGAAGCCGCAGCCCGGCGCCGGGGATCTGGATGAGCGCGGCCGCCACCAGGGCGCCATTGGCGGTGGCGTAGCGCCCCCAGCGGCGCACCACCGACGGCGTCAACACGTTGGCCAGGAAGGCCCCGAGACCCGCGGCGGCGAAGAACACCAACGCGATGCCCAGGCCCCCGGTGGCCGGACGCGGACCCGGCAGGTGGTGGACCAGCACCAGCATCACCAGCGAATTGATCCCCACCACCATCCGGTGCGCGGCCAAGCCCGACAGGGTGGCGGCGACCGTCGGGCGCTGCAGGACAGTGCGCGCGCCGTGCAGCCAGCCGGTGATCACCGCATAGACGGCCGATCCGTGGATCGCGCGCTTGGTGTCGTCCGGCCCCAGCACCCGCGCGCCGAACCGCAACGACAGGAGCAGCGCAAGCGAAACCGGAATGGCGGTGAGGAAAATGATCGCCGAGGCGCCCTCGTCGCCGGCGCCGACGAAGAAGCGGGGCACCAGCATGAAATTGGCGCCCAAAAACGCCGCGAACGCACCGGACGCGGTGGCCAACGAGTTCATCGTCACCACCTGCTCGCGCGGCACCACGTGCGGCAACGACGCCGACAGCCCGGACGCGACGAACCGGGCCAGGCCGTTGGCGAACAGCGCGCCGACCAGCAGCGGTATGTCGCCGGCCCGCACCGCCAGGATGGTGCCGATGCCGGCGATGAGAATCAGGCGGCCCACGTTGGCACCTACCAGCACCAGGCGCCGGTCCCAGCGATCCATCAGGGCGCCGGCGAACGGTCCCAGCAGGGAGTAGGGCAAGAACAGCACCGTGAACGCGCGCGCGATGGCCATCGGGTCGGCGGCGCGGTCCGGGTTGAAGAGCAGCGCCCCGGCCAGCCCGGCCTGGAAGAGACCGTCGCCGAACTGACTCGCCATGCGCACCTGCAGCAGCCGCCAGAAGTCCGGCAAACCGCGCACCGACCGCCATAGGTCGGGTGCGCGTGACTGCATCCGGGATTGAATCACAAGACCGACTTCCACGCTTGGGTTGGGCGCCATCGCCAACAGTACAAATATGTATCGGCGATGCCCGATTGCACCGGCCGACGTTATGAAGGTGCGATGATGGTTCGATGCCGCCCGAAGACCCGGAGGACTACATAGCACCCGCCGCGCAGCGGGTCCGTGCGGGAACTTTGCTGCTCGCCAACACCGATCTTCTCGAGCCGACATTCCGGCGCAGCGTGATCTACATCGTCGAGCACAACGATGGCGGCACACTGGGCGTCGTGCTCAACCGGTCCAGCGAGACCGCGGTGTACAACGTGCTGCCGCAGTGGGCCAAGCTGTCCGCCAAACCCAAGACCATGTTCATCGGTGGGCCGGTCAAGCGTGACGCGGCCCTTTGTCTGGCGGCGCTGCGGATCGGCGCCGATCCGCAGGGCGTGCCGGGCCTGCGGCATGTGGACGGCCGGATCGTGATGGTCGATCTGGACGCCGAGCCGGACCTGATCGCCCCCTTGCTCGAGGGGGTGCGGATCTTCGCCGGATACTCCGGCTGGACCATCGGTCAACTCGAGGGCGAGATCGAGCGCGACGACTGGATTGTCTTGTCCGCGTTGCCATCCGACGTTCTGGCCGGGCCGAGGGCCGATCTGTGGGGACAGGTGCTGCGCCGGCAGCCGCTGCCGCTGTCGTTGCTTGCCACCCACCCGATCGACGTCAGCCGAAACTAGCCCTCCCCCACCGTTTCGTGTGGCGCGGCCTCCCGCGCCAGCCTGCTGGCGATCACCGCGCAGACCACCAGCTGGATCTGGTGAAAGATCATCAACGGCAACGTGGTCAAACCGACTGTGGCGGCTGGGAAAAGCACAGCGCCATCGGAAGGCCCGACGCCAGGCTCTTTTTCGACCCGCAGAACAGCAGGACGATCGCGTCGCTGCGGTCGAGCCTTGCCAGCCGGCCGAGTACGGTGGTGACGCCGAGCACCACCGCAAACAGTACGGCGGCGACGCGGCGCATCGGGCGACGAGCCCGCCCATCCACCGGCGCGCCAGTTGACCCACCGCAAAAGGCAGCAACAGCTGGACCATGATGTCGCGGACCGCGGTGCCACCACCCGCGGCGCACCGGCGGTCTTCATCACAGGACCACCAGTTATGGCTCAACACTGCGCCGAGGACGTTGGGCAGCGACGCGCTGACAAGGGGACCGAGACGTGCCCCCGCGATCGACGTAATCGCGAGGGACGCTCGCACCGTCGACGGGACGAGGAACAGAAACAGCGGCGTTGTAGAGATCGATGGTCGGCAGCGTGGGCACCAAACGCCCGGGCGGACAACCCCAGCATCGACGCAGGTCATGGACAGCACCAGCAGATGCAGGCGCAACTGTCGGACACCGTGCGGCGTGTCACACTGTGGTGCGACGACGATGGAGTCACCCTGTGCGGCGGCGAACCAGGTAGACTCACGGATGCTGGATTGAGCCTGGTAAACCACCAGGTTCTGGCCCTGCCCATCGTTGTGGCGGCCGTACTGCTCTACGCCATTCCATGTCTGTGGTCTCGATTTCGAGGCGACAAGCGAAAGGAGGCGATGCGTATGGACGGTGACTACACGAAGTGTGCGGTACTAGCTGCATTTGCATCTGTTGGCTCGGAGTTCCTGACGAACGTCGCCGCAACTGCAGTGCCAGGCTGAATCCAGCACAGAGGTCCATACATGCCGCGGCGCGTCAGCGTTTCGCTCGCGGATCCGCTGATTAAGAGTCTGCGGCTCTATACGGCGCTTAACCGCCGGTTTGCCAGACCGCCATCCTCGCTCTTTGAACTGTCGCGATGAGTTGGTGTAGCTATTCGTCGTAAGGTTCGGTGTAGTACGGGAGACGACCCTCCTCGGCTGGCTCGTCGCAAGTCAAGTCGGTTAGGTCGGGGTGCTCGCAAGAGGACTGCTGTTTTAGGTGCGCAATAGCTATCTCTAGCGTGGCTGGCACGGCGCGAATGAGGTCTATGACCAGATCACCTAGCCCCGCGAGTACCGGTTGCCAGGGCTCCGCGCACCATCCACTGGCTTCCGTAAGCCCCAGCGGTACCGCGCTCATCGGCAGCGGACTTTCATCGACTACAGCTTCGTCGGTCCATGGGGACTGATTGGCCTCGTTAGGCAAAGGGTGACTCATACGACCGCCTAGAGCGTGTTGCGTTACCGATTACTAGAACGTGGTGCGTTACCGATTACTGGGCATTCTACCGGACGGTAACATTGTCAGCCCGGACTCAACTCTGAATTTCGTGCGCGTGTCATGGCTGATTGACCTGGTAAAACGCGTACAATGCGCGACCCCACGCCTTTTTAAGGCGTGGGGTCGACAAGTGTCCGGCGGCCGACCGCCGAGCTATGGGGTTTTAGAAGTCGAGAACGAGCCGCTCCGTCTCAGCGCCCTTCCTCAACAAAATCTCTTTGCCCTCTTGTTGAGCCTTAAAGATGAAGTGTCCGATGCCGATGAGACGTCGGACCGCTTCAGTGAGGGAGATGCCCTTCGCGGTGCGGTATTCCTGCAATGCCTCGGCGGTGAGGGTGTTCAGGTTGACATTCAGACGCGGCTGAGGAGGAGCCTCGTCGACGACTGTTGAAGATTGGCGTGCTTTCGTTCCAGATGCCACGGTTCTATGCCTTTTCAAGATGCGCTTGGCAGCGTTTGAGTAAGAATGCGCCTCTACGTGCGCGTAGTCGCCAGAGGTGCACGCCCTAGCAGGGCGATGCACACCAGGATGGCTGGCGCAACGGCTGCTATAGCGGCGATAGTGTGAGCAGCCGGCGGTAGCTGACGTTGCACTAGGATCTGATTCTCGTCCTAGCGGATCCCGGCAAGCGCCGGGGGCGGCGGCAACATTAACAAACTCACGCAGCCAGTAGTAGGGCTTGCCGGCGTACTGGATACTGCAGACGTCCATGGCGGGTTCGAGCGCTTCATCATCCGTCCTTTCCCGGACTAACCAACCCAACTCAGGTAAACGACACCCGAGCTGCTTGGTTCTCTTGGTTCTCTCCTCGCGGGTCAGGGTTTTGGGCCCCGTGTACTCGCGACATTACCACGTAAAATACAGACAGCAAGCGGTTTTTATGTGGACACAGGCTACTTTTATGTTACAGATCCCCCATCCAGCGCGCGCAAGATATGTGTAGTTCTACCACCAAAGACGTGTAAGATGGCGGCAAGCACGCGCGCCGCTGCGCCTGTTGAGGAAGGACTGGCCCATGGAGCCACCGGAGAATGCCGAGCACGGGCTAGGCCAAGACGGGCCCCGCGGTCCGGGCGACGAACTTGTGTCGCGTGAACCTGCCGACGCGCGCCCAGATGAATTGGATCTCAGTGAGGACCAGGCCGTCCCGGAGGCGCCGTTGCCGATCGAGGCAGACCCGCTGGGTCACCGGCAACGATTTCAGAACATGACGTTTCTGACAGTCGCAGGATTGATAGCCGTACTAACCATATCCACGCTAATCGCGGCGGCTATCGCACCCGACGCGGGGGCGCTGGCAGGAGAAATCGCCAAATCTGCGCTCCCGGCTCTGATCACGTTGCTCGGTACAGCAATAACCTGGGCGTTTCGATCAGAAGGAAAGTGATCACCGGGAACATTCTTTCTAGGCAGGTCGTGCTAATAACGACGGAGTTTGGGATGGCGAGTCCCACCCTCGAAATCCCAGACCCATCGCGGCGCACAATTGCGTGCACTTGGCCCGAGGTGCTTTTGTGGTGTCAGCGTCCTGAGCCGAGGCCCCATTCCATCTCAGCGGTTGCTGGACACGGCTGGAGAGTTCGACAGCTACCGATTCGCCGTCGCGCAGTCTATTCGAAATACACCAACAAGCTCACGAACCGGGCCTCCGTGGCCTAAAGTTGCCGCGGCTGCTCCTGTCGTTCAGCGCTCCCACGCGCGTGAGGCGACGCGCCCCGTAGAGGAAGAACAGCAGCGCGATCGCCGCTTTCGCCGCCGCCGACACCGCGTCGGCGGCCTCGCCGTGCGCGGGGAGAAGGGCCGCCAGGCCCACGGTCGCCGCCAGCGCCAGCAGGAAGGAATCGATCGGCAACGCCGAGAGCCGCTTCAGCACGACGGCTTGGGCGGTAAGGGCGTCAGTGGCAGGACTGCGTGCAGACCGCGCAGCTGCCGGCGCACTCGGGTGCCGCCGCTTCCGTGCGGAGCGCGAAGCGCGCGCTCTGCCACGACCCCGTGGCCAGCGTCCCGAGGGCGCCGGCCACGCAGACGATCAGCACGACCAACGCGGTGTCGGGGGAGGCGGCCACGGCAACCACGCCGCCGGCGGCGAACATCACGGCCGCCGCCAGCTGGGGCGGGGCCATGGCGCGCAGCGCCAATTGAGTGCCGTTGGCGGTCTGGTTGTGGGAGAGCGACCAGGCTCCGAACCCGGCGGAGGCGACCGCCGCACACATGCACACCAAGCCCGCGATCAACATGGCCTCACAATACGAGCCCGGCGGCCCGCTCGCGCGCCGGGCTCCGGAGGCGTTCGTTTCCCGGCTGGTTAACGCCCTTGCAGGAAGGTGAAGTTCGGCAGCGGCGGCAAACCCGGCACCATGGTCAACAAATTGGGTGTGGGCCGGGGGGCCGCCACCTGGTTGGCGGGGCTGGGCTGCGACGGCAGCCCGACCGGCGCCGCTCCGGCCGGCTGGGGGGGAAGCCCGGCCGGGGCCGCACCGGCTACTTGAGAGGGAACGCCGACCGGCGCCGCAGCGGTCCCCGGGACGGCTACCGGGGCGGTGGTCCCGGGCACGGACACCCGGAAGCCATTGACGATCGCGTCGGTCGCCGGCGCATCCGCGACGGCCACCGCACGGTCGGTGGTCACCGACAGCGACACCAGGTATTTGTCATGCCCGGACGTCGCGATGACGTGCCGGCGCGACGTGTTGAGCAGCATGTCCCCGTCGCGGTAGGTGCCCTCGATGATCGACGACGGAAAGCCGCCGAAGTCGGCCATCGACGCGTTCGTGGTCTGCCACACGGGCAATTGCTGGCTGTCGACAAAGCCGTGCGTGATGGCCTCTTTCGGATCGAAGTTACCGACCAGCTTGTACACCACCACTTGAGCGTTCGAGGTGTAGATGCTGGCCCCGCGCCGATCGGCGATCACCGCGAACGCGTCAGGCACATTGGGATCGGGCACCTGAGTCCAGCGGGTAGGCAGCGGCAGCGTGATGTCGAGGGCGTTGAATCCCTGCGGCTTTTGCGCCTCGAGCTTGACGCCCTTCGACTGCAGGTAGTCGCGCAGGGTGCCCGAGACGGCGGGCGCCTGCGTCGCGGGTTGCGGCACGACCGCCGCGGGCGCGGGCACCGCTGGGGCGACGGCCGGGTTGGGCGCCGCCGGATTCGCCGCCGGAGGCGCGGCGAGCAGCCTGTTGCTAGGAACCTGCGCGACGTTCTGCGGCGCCGGCGCCGCAACGGCGGGGGCCGGCTGCGGCGCAGGCAGCGCAGGCAGCGCGGGGTCGGCGGAGGCGGTGGCGCCCGCGAACGCCGTGACCCCGATCGCGCCGGCGGCCAGACCCCCCGCGAATACCCGCAATGTACGGGCGATGTGAATCATCTGCGTCGATCCTTCCCATGGCCCGGGTCCCTGCACCCGTCGTAGAGGCCGACTGTAACCAGAGGTCAGACGCGGTGAATAGCGTCGAAATCGAGCTGGGATGAAGCTCTGATCCACGCGCAACGGAACCGAGACCAACCTGTGGCCCGCCGGGGCCGCCGGGGTGCCCTTATACCCTGTCCAGGTGACCGAACCCCCGACCACCGCGCCCGAGAGCACCTCCGGCGCCGCTCAGCAGGACCCCGATGCGCCGCCGTACCGCTACACCGCGGCGCTGGCGGGCAGCATCGAGAGCGCGTGGCAGGAGAACTGGGCGAAACTCGGCACGTTCAACGTGGCGAACCCCGTGGGTGATCTGGCTCCGGTCGACGGAAGCCCGCTGCCCGCAGACAAATTGTTCGTACAGGACATGTTCCCCTACCCATCGGGCGAGGGGCTGCACGTCGGGCACCCGCTGGGCTACATCGCCACCGACGTCTACGCCCGGTACTTCCGGATGACCGGGCATAACGTCCTGCACGCGTTGGGCTTCGACGCGTTCGGGCTGCCCGCCGAGCAATACGCGGTGCAGACGGGCACCCACCCGCGCACCAGGACAGAAGCCAACATCGTCAATTTCCGGCGTCAACTAGGCCGGCTGGGCCTGGGCCACGACAGCCGGCGCAGTTTCTCGACCACCGACCCCGAGTTCTACAAGTGGACGCAATGGATCTTCCTGCAGATCTACAACGCGTGGTTCGACAAAGCCGCCAACAAGGCGCGGCCGATCGCCGAGCTGATCGCCGAGTTCGACTCCGGTGCAAGGCGTCTCGACGACGGCCGGGACTGGGCTACGCTGACCGCGGGGGAGCGGGCCGACGTGATCGACGGCCACCGCCTGGTCTACCGGGCTGACTCGATGGTGAACTGGTGCCCCGGTCTGGGCACGGTACTGGCCAACGAAGAAGTCACCGCAGACGGGCGCAGCGACCGAGGGAACTTCCCGGTCTTCCGTAAACGGCTGCGCCAGTGGATGATGCGCATCACGGCCTACGCGGACCGGCTGCTCGACGACCTCGAGGTGCTGGATTGGCCGGACAAGGTTAAGACCATGCAGCGCAACTGGATTGGTCGCTCGACCGGCGCCCAGGCGTTGTTCTCCGCGACCACGCGCGCTGGCTCCGCTGTCGACATCGAGGTGTTCACCACCCGGCCCGACACGTTGTTCGGCGCGACGTACGTGGTGCTGGCGCCCGAGCACGACCTGGTCGACGAACTCGTCGTCGCCGCCTGGCCCGACGGCACCGACCCCCGGTGGACGTACGGCGCCGCCGCACCCGCCGAGGCCGTCGCCGCCTACCGCCGCGCGATCGCGGCGAAGTCCGACCTCGAACGCCAGGAGAGCAGGGAGAAGACGGGCGTCTTCCTGGGCAGCTACGCGACCAACCCGGTCAACGGCAAACCCGTCCCGATCTTCATCGCCGACTACGTGCTGGCCGGGTACGGCACGGGGGCCATCATGGCGGTCCCCGGCCACGACCAGCGCGACTGGGACTTCGCCCGCGAATTGGGCCTGCCGATCGTGGAAGTCATTACCGGTGGTGACATTTCGCAGGCCGCGCATGCGGGCGACGGTGTGCTGGTCAACTCCGGCTACCTCGACGGCATGGACGTGGCGGCGGCCAAGGAAGCGATCACCGCCCGCCTGGAGGCCGACGGCCGCGGCCGCGCACGCATCGAATTCAAGCTGCGCGACTGGCTTTTCGCTCGGCAGCGGTACTGGGGCGAGCCGTTCCCCATCGTCTACGACAGCGACGGACGGGCGCACGCGCTCGACGAGGCCGCACTGCCGGTCGAGCTGCCCGACGTGCCGGACTACTCGCCCGTGCTGTTCGACCCGGACGACGCTGACAGCGAGCCGTCGCCGCCGCTGGGCAAGGCCACCGACTGGGTACACGTCGAACTCGACCTGGGCGACGGCCTGAAGCCCTACACCCGCGACACGAACGTGATGCCGCAGTGGGCGGGCAGCTCCTGGTATGAGTTGCGCTATACCGACCCGCACAACTCGGAACGCTTCTGCGCCAAGGAAAACGAGGCGTACTGGATGGGCCCGCGACCGGCCGAGCACGGCCCGCAGGATCCGGGCGGGGTCGACGTGTACGTCGGGGGCGCCGAACACGCCGTGCTGCATCTGCTGTATTGCAGGTTCTGGCACAAGGTTCTCTACGACCTGGGGCACGTCAGCTCGCGTGAGCCGTATCGGCGGCTGGTCAACCAGGGCTACATCCAGGCGTTCGCCTACACGGACTCCCGCGGGTCGTACGTGCCGGCGGAGGAGGTGGTCGAACGCGACGGTCGCTTCTTCTATCCCGGGCCCGGCGGCGAGGTCGAGGTCTTCCAGGAATTCGGGAAAATCGGTAAGAGCCTGAAGAATTCGATATCGCCGGACGAGATCTGCGACGAGTACGGCGCGGACACGCTGCGGGTGTACGAGATGTCGATGGGCCCGCTGGAGGCGTCCCGGCCCTGGGCGACCAAGGACGTCGTCGGCGCGCACCGCTTCCTGCAGCGTGTGTGGCGTCTGGTGATCGACGAGCAGACCGGCGAGACGCGGGTCGCCGAGGATGCCGGCCAACGGCTCGGTGCCGACACCACCCTGCGCTCGCTGCACCGCACCATCGCCGGGGTGTCCGAAGACTATGCGGCACTGCGCAATAACACCGCGGCGGCCAAGCTGATCGAGTACACCAACCACCTCACCAAGGAGCACCGCGATGCGGTGCCGCGCGCGGCGGTCGAGCCGCTGGTGTTGATGCTGGCGCCGCTGGCCCCGCACATGGCGGAGGAGCTTTGGTCGCGGCTGGGCCACACCACCTCGTTGGCGCACGGGCCGTTCCCGGAGGCGGACCCGGTCTACCTCGTCGAAGACACGGTGGAGTACCCGGTGCAGGTGAACGGCAAGGTGCGCGGACGCGTGGTGGTGGCCGCCGACGCCGATGACGACACGCTCAAGGCCGCGGCCATGGGCGACGAAAAGGTCCAGGCGTTCCTGGCCGGTGCCGAGCCGCGCAAGGTGATCGTGGTCCCCGGCCGGCTGGTCAACCTTGTCGTCTAGGCCGAAGCACCACCTCGTGCAGGTGGCCGTCCGGCGGGGTCGCCACCGCGTTTGCGACCGCCGCCGCGACGGTTTCGGGCTGGAGGAAGTCGGCGGGGTCGTATTGGCCACCCTCGAACTCCACGAGTTCGCGCTGCATGCCGGTTGCGGTACGCCCGGGATAGATCGTGGTCACGCGGAGGTCGGGCTCGCTCTCGCGCAGTGAGTCGGCCAGCGCGCGGAGCGCAAACTTGCTCGCCGAGTAGGCGGCCATGTTCGGTGAGGCCTTGCGTCCCGACCCGGAATTGATGAACACCACGTGGCCGTGGGCGCTGCGCAGTGCGGGCAGTAGCGCCAGCGTAAGGGCCAGCGCCCCAAAGACATTCACGGTGAAGGTGGCGCGCCACTCGTCGGCGTTGGACTCGGCGATGTGGCCGGGGATGGATACCCCCGCGTTGTGCACCAACACGTCGAGTTCGTCGATGATTTCGCAGCTGGCCTCGATCTCGTCGGGGTCGGTCAGATCGAGCGGAAACGTCGTGGCGCCGAGTCGCTCCGCGACGGCGTCGAGCCGATCGGAGGGCCTGCCCGCCAAGAGCAGGGTGTGCGTTGGGGCCAGGGCCGCGGCGATCGCGGAACCGATACCGCCGCTCGCGCCAGTGATCAGTGCGGTGGGCATGACCACAGTGTACGGCAGCTACCAATCCCCTTGGGGATCAAGAACTTTCAGGCCTGCTTGCGCACCGGCGGCTCCCCGGCGGGGGGCGATTCGCCACAGGCCAGGCGTTCCAGCGGCGCCAGCGCCCTCGCCAGGGTGTTCAGATCGGGCTGGGGGAGCTGACTGAGCATTGCGGCCAGGGCGGCGTGCCGGTTGGCCAGCGATTCGGCGTGAACCGCGCGCCCCCGGGGCGTGATGTCGACCAGCACGGCCCGCAGGTCGGAGGGGTCGCGCGAGCGCTTCACCAGCCCTATCTTCTCCAGCCGGCGGATCGCCACGGTCGTGGTCGGGGTGCGCACCCGCTCGTGCGCGGCCAGGTCGGTCATCCGGATGGGGCCCTGGTCGAGCAGGGTGATCAGGATGGACAGCTGCGCCAGGGTCAGCTCGCCGGCCACGACCCCGCTCGGGTCGCCGCGGCGCAGGATCGAAAACAATTTGGACAGCGCGCGGTGCAAACCTTCCGCAAGCTCCGTCACCTCGGGTGCGGTGGATTCGCTGTCCGCCATAAGTCGGCAGTCTAACCCGATATGAGTGGCGGACAAGGGACCTATTCCGGAGTAATTCGATGGAGGCGACCCGCGGCGCCCGGCTCCGCCGCGCTTGCGATCGCCTCTGGTTCGAAGGAGGCGACCCGCGGCGCCCGGCTCCGCCGCGCTTGCGATCGCCTCTAGTTCGATGGAGGCGAAGTTTTATAGCACCTGGGACAAGAACCGCTGTAACCGCTCCGTCTTGGCGGCATCGAATATCTGCTCCGGGGGCCCGGATTCCAGGACTTTGCCCTGATCCATGAAAACGACGGTGTCGGATGCCGACCGGGCGAAGCCCATTTCGTGGGTGACGACGATCATGGTCATGCCGTCGGCGCCGAGGTCGGCGATGAGTTGCAGAATTCCCTTGACCATTTCGGGATCGAGGGCCGAGGTCGCCTCGTCGAAGAACATCACCTGCGGGGCCATCGCCAGCGCTCGGGCGATCGCGACCCGTTGTTGTTGGCCGCCGGACAGCATCGCGGGTCGGGCATCGGCCTTGTGCTTCAGGCCAACTCGATCCAACTGGGCGAGCGCGAGGTCGCGAGCCGCGTCCGCGGACAGCCGCCGCAGTTTGCGCGGCGCCAGCGCAACGTTTTTCAGCACGGACAGATGTGGGAACAGATTGAAGTGCTGGAACACCATGCCGATGCGCTGACGCAGCTCGTTGGGATCGTCGCCCAACACCGACCGGCCGTCGAGCAGGATGTCGCCGCTATCGGGCTCGTGCAGTCGGTTCAGGGTGCGCAACAGCGTCGACTTGCCGGAACCGGACGGTCCGATGATGGCGACCGTCGTACCGGCGGGGGCCTCGAATTCGACGCCGCGCAGCACAGCGTTTCCCCCGAGGGTTTGGTGAATATCCTTGGCAGCCAGCGATACTGGCGCGCGGCCCGCAATTCCGGCCGTCACGTCATCTCCTGGCTCAACGGCGAGGCGAGCACGTGGTCATGGTCGTCCGGCTTGCCGGCGCTGCGGCCGCGGCGAAGCCGGTTGTCGATGTAGTTCACGAAATGTGTTAACGGAATGGTCAATATCAGGTAGAAGAGACCCGCGGCCACCAATGGTGACAAGCTGCCGGTCTGCGCGTTCAGGTCACGGCCGACCTGAAAAAGCTCCCGCTGTTTGGCGACCAGGCCGAGGAAGTACACCAGCGCGGAGGCCTTCAACAGCCCGATGGCTTGGTTGACGAGTGCCGGTAACACGCGCCGTATTCCCTGCGGCACCACCACCAGACGCATCGCCGTCGTATAGCTGAACCCGAGTGCCCGCGACGCTTCCAGTTGGCCGGGATCGACGCTTTGAATGCCCGCGCGCAGAATCTCGCCGATGTAGGCGGCGGCCATCAATCCCAAAGCGGCGATCCCCAGCGGGTAGGGATTCTTGTTCGTCAGTCCGCCCACCAACGGACCGATGCCCATCCCGATGATCAGGATGATCACCACTTCGGGAAGGCCGCGGAAGATGTCGGTGTAGATCCGCGCCGGCCAGCGCAGCCAGCGTGAATGCGAGATCCCGGCCATTGCCAGCAGCATTCCGAGTGCCAGGCCGATGACCAGCGCGCTGTTGGTCAAGATCATCGTGTTGGGCAGCCCGACGGTGAGCAGAATCGGGATCGCCTGTCGGTACAGATCCCAGTCGAAGAACGACTCACGCAACTGATCCAGCGTCGACATCGGCGCGGCCGGACCCACCGGCTCGCGATGGTGGCTCGCGGCGATCGCGGCGAAGTCCGGCAGGTGCGGAGTGGGGGCGGCTCTGGACCCGGGTTTCCAGCCGGGCGGCATCGTCCGCGGCACCCACTGGCAGTACAAGTTCGCCCAGGTGCCGTCGGCGATGACGGCGTCAAGCCCGGAATTCAGCGCATCGATCAATGGCGCGTTGTCCTTGGCGACCGCGTAGGCCACGAAAGTGCCCCGGCTGAAGGTGTTCGCGACCACCACCGCCGGATCGCCCGGCCGAATTATGGTCGACGCCAGCGTTCCCGGCGCCACCCACGCATCGAGCTGGCGGGTCTTGAGGTTGGCGTACAGGGTCGCGAAGCCGGGATACTTCACCGGTTGCAGGTGTAAGTGTTCTACGACGTACGACTCCTCGACGGTGCCCTGCACCACGCCGATGCGCTGGCCCGCCGCGAGATCGCTGAAATTGTGGATCGCCGAGCCGGGCGGGACCACGAGCGAGTAGAAGCCGAAGTCGTAGCCGTTGGTAAACGAAACCGTGTGGCGGCGCGGCTCGGTGGCTTTCACCGATGCCGAGCCGACGTCGAAGCGCCGGGACGCCACCTGGGCGAGCAGCGCGGAGAAGTCCGTGCTGACAAACCGGACTTGGAGGCCCAGCTTGGCGGCGATAGCGCGCAGCAGCTGGTTGTCGAACCCGCTGAATTCGCCGGTGGGATTGATGCAGATGTTGGGCGGGGCGTCTGACAGCGTGCCGACCGTCAGGACGCCCGGAGTGCCCAGCCCCAGCGCGCCGGCGTCCACCGAGCTGAGCGGCTTGACGGTGGCCGTGGTCGCCCGGTCGTCGTCATCGGTGGCGGGGTGCTCGGTCAGATCCTTCGGCAGCACCCGGGCACTGTCCAAGCCCGCTGGCGCGCACTGATTCCAGTCGGCGGCCGCGGGCGCAGCCGGTCCGCCTAAAGCCATGCCGGACACGATCAGGAGTGTCGCGGTCAACCCGAGCAGCTTCGCGCGGCGCTTGGCGCGCCGGCCCACGCACAAACTCATCACGGCTACCGTATCGGCAGACCGGCCACCTGGCGCGGTAAAAATCCTTTAGAGCGCGATCGACGGCTCGTCCTCGGTGGCCAATACCCGAAGGGGTCCGGGGACGACCTGGCCGATGTCGTCAGGCGCGGCGAAGACCCGGCGCCGAAACAGCTCGGTCAGCATGGTCTGGGCCATCAGATTGGACCGGCCGACGCACGCGGCGCGCGCGGCCTCCGGGTCGCCCCGGTGTATTGCCGAGGTCTCGTCTTCGTAGAACGGCAACATCTCGTCGCGGCTGCACTGGTAGGTCATCCAGAACACCCGGGGGATGAGATTTTGTGAAGCGCGGATCGTGGCATGCAGCCGCGGTCCGGCGTATTCCTCGTTGATCGTGCGCCGGTATTCGCCGGCGATTTCGGAAAAGGCGCGAGATTCCTTCGCGGAGCGCAACGATCGCATCAGCGCGTCGAGTTGTCCGAGGATCCGCGGCGTCGGGTTGGTGGCGGCGCGAGCCGAGGCGATGCCGTTGAGCAGGCCGTCGAGTTCGTGGTGCTCGAGGACGGTGGCTTCGTCGAAGCGCTCGACGAATGCGCCCCGGTGATAGCGGGTGGACACGATCCCGTCGTGTTCGAGTTGGACGAGCGCCTCTTGAATCGGGACGCGGCTGACTCCGAGCCCGACGGCGATCTCGTTGCGATCGACGCGGTCGCCGCTGCGCAGTTTCCCCGTCAGAACCAGGTTGAGAATGTGCGAAACGACCTGGTCCTTTTCTTTGACCCCGTATTTTTTGGGCATCCGTTTTTGAGTGCCTTTCCAACCGGTTCGGTCCACCTAGCGCAGAGAGTTTCTCATGTCTTGGCGCGGTGTTCAGCTCTTTGGTGGATGAATCGGCGGCAAAACGGGGAACGAATTCGAGGCGGCGGCTGTCAGCGTCCGTCGCGCCACTTGCATAACGCCTCGGCGGCGCTCAGGTCGTAATCCGGGCCGTCACACCCGACGGTGAGCGTCGTGACGCCGAGATTTACCAGGGCTTCGGCATTGGCGATCAGCCCGCCGCCGTTATTGACCGCAGCCGAGCGTTCGATCGCGGCCGGGTTGCGGCCGACGTCGGCGCAGTGCCGCTCCAGGACGGCCGACTTGGCCGGCAGCTCGTCGGCGGAGGTGAAGCTGTGCCAGATATCGGCGTACTCGGCCGCCAGCCGCAGGGTCTTGCGTTCGCCACCGCCGCCGATGAGGACGGGGATGTCGCGGGTCGGCGGCGGGTTCAGCTTGGCCAACCGCGCTTTGATCCGCGGCAGCGCGGCCGCCAAGTCATCGAGGCGGCTGCCGGCGGTGCCGAACTCGTAGCCGTATTCGTCGTAATCCTTTTGCTTCCAGCCGGAACCGATCCCCAGCACGAGTCGTCCCTCGGATATGTGGTCGACGGTGCGGGCCATGTCGGCCAGCAGTTCGGGATTGCGATAGGAGTTGCACGTCACCAGCGCACCGATCTGGATGCGTGACGTCTGTTCGGCCCAGGCTCCGAGCATGGTCCAGCATTCGAAATGCGGGCCGTCGGGATCTCCGTAGAGCGGGAAGAAGTGATCCCAGTTGAAGGCGATGTCGACGCCGATGTCTTCGCAGCGGCGAACGGCGTCGCGGATCTGGCTGTAGTCCGGGGCGTGCTGCGGCTGCAGCTGCACGCCGATACGAACGGGGCAGTCTGAAGTCATGGGCGCCACTCCTCCTCATCGCTGCGTCCCCCTCGCCGCTTCGCGGCTGGGGGTACCCCCACTGCATCGTCATCGGCGCGGGTCATGACACCACCGTAGGCTCAGCGCGAGTCGAGCACCCCGCGCAGGAGGTCGATCAGCGCGCGCGGTTGGTCGCTCTGCACGGAATGACCCGAATTTTCGACGACGTGTGCCGCGCGGAAATTGCTTGCGCGCCGGGCCAATTCGGCGGCGTCCTCGTCGGTGACGAAGCCGGATGAGCCGCCGCGGATGAGGGTGACGGGTGCCGACAGCCCGTCGACGTCGTCCCACAAGCCGGTGAAGTCGGGCAATGTGCGGATGGCGTCGTAGCGCCAGGACCAGTTGCCGTTGTCGAGCCGGCGGGAATTGTGGAAGACGCCGCGGCGCAGCGCCTTGACCTCGCGATGGGGCGCCGCCGCGACGGTCAGGTCCAGCATGGCCTGGAAGCTGGGGAACTCCCGCTCGCCCTGCATCAGCGCCACCGTGCCCTGCTGTTCCTTGGTCAGCTCGGAGTGGCGTTGCAACGCCGACGGGGTGACGTCGATCAGGACGAGCTCGGGCACCAGTTCGGGCGCCACGGCGGCCAGCCGGATCGCGGTCAGCCCGCCCAGCGACATGCCGACGACGAGGTCGGCCCCCGACGCGTGCTCGCGCAGGGCCGGCAGCAGCGCTTCGGCGTTGAGCCGCGGCGAATAGTCGCCGTCCTCGCGCCATGCCGAATGCCCGTGCCCGGGCAGGTCCACGGCCAGCGCCGGCTCACCGATGCCGACGATCACGGTGTCCCATGTGTGTGCGTTTTGCCCGCCGCCGTGCAGGAAGACGATGCGCGGGGGAGTTTCCAGCGAGGGGGCGCCCCAGCGCAACGCGCTGACCCGGCCTTCGGCCGCACCGGCTTCGACACGCTCGACCTTGGGCAGCGGACCGGTTGCGCCGGCTTGCTCGGCGTTCTCCGCCAGCAGTGAGAACTCGGACAGTCCAGCCAGTTCGCCTTCGGAGATCTCGGTCACGGTCACCGACACTACTGCGGGCGGCCGGGTGTGCGTCTGGGGCTTTGCGCGTGACCGTCTAAGGCGTTGCGTGTGTATCTAGGGCGTTGCGCGTGTATCCAGGGCGCGGATCTCGCGGATTTTCGACCCTCAGCTCACACTGAAAGCCTTCAGCTCACACCGAAAGCCCTCAGCTCACACCGAAAAGCCTCACTGCACACGCGCCGCCGTCAGTGCACATGCAAACGCCGCCGAAAACCAATGTGCGGTGAGGCCGCGAAAGCGACACCACCGCACATCGGTGCAAGGAGAGTTACCCCTCGATGATGAACTCTTCGAGCTGCGCCCGCGCGATGTCGTCGGGCAGCTGTTGCGGCGGGCTCTTCATCAGGTAGGCCGACGCCGGGACCACCGGGCCGCCGATGCCGCGGTCCTTGGCGATCTTGGCCGCCCGCACCGCGTCGATGATGACGCCGGCCGAGTTCGGCGAGTCCCACACCTCGAGCTTGTATTCCAGGTTCAGCGGCACATCACCGAACGCACGGCCCTCCAGCCGCACGTAGGCCCACTTGCGGTCGTCGAGCCAGCCGACGTGGTCGGACGGCCCGATGTGCACGTCCTTGGTCTTGAACTCGCGCTGCAGGTTCGAGGTGACCGCCTGGGTCTTGGAAATCTTTTTGGACTCCAGCCGCTCCCGCTCGAGCATGTTGAGGAAGTCCATGTTGCCGCCGACGTTGAGCTGCATGGTGCGGTCCAGTTGCACGCCGCGGTCCTCGAACAGCTTGGCCATGACGCGGTGCGTGATGGTGGCGCCGACCTGGCTCTTGATGTCGTCGCCGACGATGGGGACGCCGGCGTCGGCAAACTTCTTGGCCCACACCGGGTCCGAGGCGATGAACACCGGCAGCGCGTTGACGAACGCCACGCCCGCGTCGATCGCGCACTGGGCATAGAACTTGTCGGCCTCCTCGGAGCCCACCGGCAGGTAGGACACCAGCACGTCGACGTTGTTCTCCTTGAGGACCTTGACCACGTCGACCGGCTCGGCGTCGGACACCTCGATGGTGTCGGCGTAGTACTTGCCGATGCCGTCGAGAGTGGGCCCGCGTTGCACCGTCACGTTGGTCGGCGGCACGTCGGCGATCTTGATGGTGTTGTTCTCCGACGCGAAGATCGCCTCCGACAGGTCGAACCCGACCTTCTTGGCGTCCACGTCGAAGGCGGCCACGAACTTCACGTCGCGGACGTGGTACTGGCCGAACCTCACGTGCATCAGACCGGGCACCGTGTGGGTCTCGTCGGCGTCGAGGTAGTACTGCACGCCCTGAACCAGCGACGAGGCACAGTTTCCGACGCCGACGATGGCGACTCGTACCTCTGTCGACGCCTCGGGCGCCCCGAACGGCTTGTGGTCACTCATAGGGCGTTCTCCTAACTTCATAACTTCTGTCTCGGGTGTTCTGTTTGCCGGTTCGTGCAGGGGTTTCACGTCTGTTCGGAGAGCCCTGGCATCGCCCGCTCCGCCGCGATCAGCTCGTTGAGCCACTTGACCTCGCGCTCGCTGGACTCGAGCCCGAGCTGATGCAGTTGGCGGGTGTAGCGGTCGAACGAGCTGCTCGCCCGCGCCACCGCTTCGCGAAGGCCTTCCCGGCGCTCCTCTACCTGACGGCGGCGGCCTTCCAGGATGCGCATCCGCGCCTCCGCCGGCGTGCGGTTGAAGAACGCCAGGTGGACTCCGAAGCCGTCGTCGGTGTAGTTGTGTGGCCCGGTGTCCGCCACCAGCTCAGCGAAGCGCTGACGCCCCGCGTCCGTCAGTTGGTAGACCCGACGCGCCCGCCGCACCGGGGTGCCGGCAGGCGCGGCATCCTCGGCGATCAGCCCTTCGGCCTGCATGCGCCGCAGGGCTGGGTACAGCGATCCATACGAAAACGCGCGGAACGCGCCGAGCAGACCCGTCAACCGTTTACGTAGTTCATACCCATGCATGGGCGATTCGATCAGGAGACCCAGAATGGCGAGTTCGAGCATCGATTCACCCCCTCGAGATAGCTAGGTATTGGTTAGACGGACTTAACGGTCCGACGCCTCGCGTAATCGTATCGTTTCGATATATTCGCCACAACACTACCTGTCGTTGGTGCGCTATTCGTCACAGCGCCGCGGTGACCGCTACGACGGCAGGGTGATCCGCTTGATGGCGCCGTTACCTGCGAAAACGATGTATCCGCCGCCGTAGTCACTGGACACGTACACTGACAGCGAAAGCGCCCCCGGCGTGGTCGGGTCGGTCGACGGCTCGATCACCAAATACGTGTTCTTGATGTCCGACCTCTTCATGCGAAGGCTGTCGGGGGCGCCGCGCACAAGGCCCACGGTGGCCGCGATGTCGAATTTGGAGAGGTCGACCGCGACGGCACCGTCGAGGCCGGTCTTGGCCGAGCTGGTCGGGTCGCCCCATCCGCCGCGGTAGTCGTAGGCCAGCATGCGGCGGTCGTCGGAGGGATCCGGGCGGTCGAGCACCGCGTAGGTCGGGTAGATCACCAGCTTGAATCCCATGGTGTCGCCGAACCGTTTGCGTGTTTGCTCCATGAGGCCGGTGAGCCCGCCGACCGACAGCAGCTCCGTCGGAGCCGTCAGCACCACCGGGCCGACGCCGTCGGGCTTGGCCCCGGGATCCGTCGTGAAATCGAGCGGCGAGCGGGTGTTGCCGTAGACGGCCCAGCCGATGCCGACGCCGAGCAGCACCGACGCGACGAAAGCGGCGGCCAGCCCGCGCCACCCGCCGAACTTCGGCAGCAGCGACGGTCTCGACGCCCACGCTCGGGCCGTCGACTGCAGCCCGGCGGTGTCGCCCTGCAGGTCGTCAACCAAGGCCTGCAAATCGCCGAGGGTGACCGCGGTGGTCGCCGCACGAACGCGTTCGCGGTGCTCTTGATCGGATATCTGGCCGTCGTTCAGGGCGTTGTCGAGAATCTGGCAGGCGTCCTGGCGGTCACTGTCCTTGGCGCGGGTCGTCGATGTGGCGCCACCGCGCGCACCGCGGAGTGGTGTCGTCCCGAGCAATTTCGCCACGTCGATGATCGTAGAAGTCCCGTTCGATTTCGGCACAGGACGGAACGGTCGATCGCCGCGGCTTGGGCCCGCCCGGCTCGCGAGCGGTCTCGGTTGCGTATCGGTGGTGCGGGCGGGCACGTACTCTGGTCAGCGTGCGACTGCAGCGACAAGTGGTGGATTACGCGCTTCGGCGGCGCTCTCTGCTCGCCGAGGTTTACTCCGGCCGCACCGGTGTATCCGAGGTGTGTGACGCCAACCCATATTTGCTGCGCGCCGCGAAATTTCACGGGAAACAGAGCCAGGTGATGTGCCCGATCTGCCGGAAGGAGCAGCTGACCCTGGTGTCGTGGGTGTTCGGCGACCATCTGGGCGCGGTGTCGGGCTCGGCGCGCACCGCCGAGGAGTTGGTGATGCTGGCGACCCGCTTCGAGGAGTTTTCCGTCCATGTGGTGGAGGTGTGCCGCACCTGCAGCTGGAACCACCTCGTGAAGTCGTACGTGATGGGTGCCGCACGCCCCCCCAAGGGCACCGGCACCCGGACGGCGCGCAACGGCGCCCGCACGGCCATTGAGTAACGAAGGGCGCCACGACCAGTCGCCCAGTGACCTGAACGAATCAGCGACTGAGCGCGTGGGCAAGCACGCCAGCACGGACCGGCCGGACCAGCCCGAGCGCCCGGATCCGGACAGGCGGGACGCGCCTCAGGGGCCCGGCCGCCGCCGCCCGGTTCCCCCCGACGACCGGTTGACTACGATCCTGCCGCCCGTCGTCGACGACCGCTCCTCCCGCAGGCCCGACCCCGTTCAGGAGGTCAAGGCCGCGCTGGACCGCGCCGCGCCGGTGCCCCTGCAAAGCGACCCGATCGAAGAGGTCAAGGCCGCGCTGGACGGACGGGCGGCCGAGAAGGGTCCGCGCCGCGACGAACCGATGTCCGGGCGCCGCCCCACCAACTCCTCGGCGGTGCGCGCCGAGCCCGACACCGCGCCCAGATGGTCGTCGGTAG
>NZ_LZSE01000131.1 GCF_001665295.1 Mycobacterium sp. 1554424.7
CCGACCCGCCGTTGCCGCCGTTGCCGATCAGCCACCCTCCGTCGCCGCCGGCCTGCCCTGTTCCCGGTGCCCCGTTGGCCCCGTTGCCGATCAGGGGACGGCCAGTCAGCAGCTTGACCGGCCCGGGCGGCAACCCCAGGCTTTGAAGTTCGCCGACCAAGGATGTCAGCGGGTCCGCATTGGCCGCCTCGGCGGCCGCATACGATCCCGCCCCCGACGTCAGCGACTGCACAAATTGATCGTGAAAAAGCGTCGCCTGCGTGCTGAGTGCCTGAAACTCGTGGGCGTAGCTTCCGAACAACTGAGAGATCGCTACCGAGACCTCGTCCTGCGCGGCTGCTACAACCGATGTCGTCGAGGCGGCCGCGGTCGCATTGGCGGACCTGATCGCGGAACCGATCGCGTCCAAGTCCGCCGACGCCGCGGTGAGAATTTCCGGGGATACCAGCACGAAAGTGGACATCTACGGCTCCTAATCGCTTGTGGAGTCGTAGGTTAAAGTCGGCGACTTGCGAGATTCTTGCGGCTGCTCTACTACAGTCGCGCCTCGCGGATGACTTTGTTAGGGCTGACCGGTGCCCCCGTCATTGCTGCTTGGAACCACGCCGTGCCCGCCGGCGCCGCCAACGCCGGCGGTGCCCGCGTTACCGCCTGCGTTGAGGAAAGCGCCACCGTTGGCGCCGATTCCGCCCGCCCCTCCGCCGGCGCCGTCTGTGCCGAGGTTGCCCGGGAAGGAGGTCGCGTTGGCGACGGCGCCGCCGCCACCGCCGCCGCCGGTGCCGGTGCTGCCGCTTCCCCCGAGACCGGCGGCAGCGGTCTTGGTCAGGTTGAAT
>NZ_LZSE01000132.1 GCF_001665295.1 Mycobacterium sp. 1554424.7
CGGCCGCTTCCCGATCGTCTACGTCTCGGTGAACGGCGGGCCGCCGACGCCCGTGCTGGTCGACACCGGATCGACCGGCCTCGTCATCGAAGGCCAGTACGTCCCGACCACAAACCTCGGCTCGTCGGTCGCCACGGGTTCGGTCACCTACTCCGGGCCGAGCCAGTCGACGACGGTCAGCTACACGACCTATGACACGACGGTCGCGTTCGACAACGGGAATACCAACGCCGCCGTCACCACCACCTCGCCGACCGCCGTCGACGTCCTCACCGGCACCAACCAGACTGCATTCCAACAGTATTGGGGTCCGGGCATCGGGGGCGTTCTGGGCATTGGACCCAACGCCGGCTACCCGGGAACCAGCACGGTGATCCCGGCGCTGCCGGGCACCCTCGATCAGGGTGTGCTGATCAATCAACCCCAGGGCCAGCTTGTGTTGGGTCCCAACCCATTAGGCGGCAGTATCTCGGTCACCGGATCGCCGACCATCAGCAATCCGGTAGTCCAGGTCACGGTTCCCGGGCACAGCATGACGTCGACGACCGTCCCCTCGTTGCTCGTCGATTCCGGTGACAATTTCGGGTCCATTCCGGGATCCCTGCTCGGGACCGGTCAAACATCCGGAACCGTGCCGGTGGGAACGGTCGTTTCGGTCTACACCAACACCGGCCAGCTGCTGTACACCTACACGACGACCGCGGCACATCCCCTCACAGTTGGTGGCACCGTGATGAATACCGGGAACATCCCCTTCGAGCTGGGACCGATATACATCTCGGAAAGCCCCAGCGGGCTGGGGACGACAATCGTCGAAGCCTGAGGCGCTAGCCCGTCAGCGAGGGCACCACGGCGTCGATGAGATGCGGTCCCGGTTCGGCGAGGGCCGCGCGCAGGGCATCGGCGAGTTCCTCGGCCGTGGTGACGCGCCGCGCCGGAACCCCCATGCCCTCGGAGATATTGACGAAATCCATTGTGGGGCACGATAAGTCAAGCAGGTCGAGCGCCTTCGGGCCGGGCGACGACCCGGCCCCGACGCGCGCCAGCTCGATGCGCAGGATGTCGTAGGCGCTGTTGTCATAGAGCACCGTGGTCACGTTGAGGTTCTCCCGCGCCTGGGTCCACAATCCGGAGATCGTGTACATCGACGACCCGTCGGATTCCAGGCATAGCACCGGACGATCGGGGGCGGCCACGGCGGCGCCCACCGCGGCGGGAATGCCGTAGCCGATCGCGCCGCCGGTCAGGGTCAGCCAATCATGGGCCGGCGCACCGGCCGTGGCCCGCTCCAGCATGAGGCCCGACGTGTTGGACTCGTCGACGACGACGGCCCGTTCGGGCAGCAGCGCCCCGATCACGTCGGCCGCCGACGCGGACGTCAGGGCACCCGTCGGCAGCTGAGGACGCGCGGCCGGGGCCACCGGCGCGACCGTGCCGGGCGCCACCTGGTCGGCCAACGCGACCAAAGCGCTTGCGGCACAGCTATATTCGGCGAGCACATGCACCTGGCAGCCGGCCGGCACCAGGTCGCTGGGCATGTTCGGATAGGCGAAGAAGGACACCGGCGACTTGGCGCCCGCGAGCACCAGGTGCTTGGCGCCGTTGAGCTGGGCGGTGGCCGCCTCGGCGAAATAGGCCAGCCGCTCGACGGCGGGAACGCCCGCGCCGCGCTCCAGCCGCGTCGGGAACGTCTCGCACAACAACCGGGCGCCGGTCGCCTGGGCGATGCGCGCGGCGGCGGCCAGGCCGGGACCCCGGGTGGCGTCGCCGCCGATCATGAGCACCGCCGGCTCCCCCGAACGCAGCACCTCGAGCGCCTCGGACGCCAGGGCTGGATCGGGTTGCGGCTCTTGGGCGGGCGGCGTGCGCGCGGGTTGCGCGCCGTCGGACCAGGACACGTCGGCGGGCAGGATCAGCGTCGAGATTCGCGAGGTGGACCGGCTGGCGGCGATTGCCTCGGCGGCGTCGGACGCGACGTCGGCGCTCTTATCGGTGCGGCGCAGCCATCCAGAGACGGTGCCCGCCAGCGCGTCGATGTCGGATTCCAGTGGGGCGTCGTACTTTTTGTGGTAGGTCGCGTGGTCGCCGACGACCACCACCATCGGCACCCTGGCGCGCCGCGCGTTGTGCAGGTTGGCCAGGCCGTTACCCAGCCCGGGGCCCAGGTGCAGCAGCACCGCGGCCGGCCGGTCGGCCATGCGAGCGTAGCCGTCGGCCGCGCCGGTGGCCACGCCCTCGAAAAGGGCTAGCACGCCGCGCATTTGGGGAACGGTGTCCAGCGCGGCCACGAAGTGCATCTCCGACGTGCCGGGGTTGGCGAAGCACACGTCGACGCCGCCGTCGACCAGGGTGTTGATCAGGGCCTGAGCGCCGTTCACCTGTTTGCCTCCAGTCCGAAAACACGTTCGGCGTTGCCGCGCAAGAAGTCTCGGCGAGCCTCGTCGCCGAGCCCGAGTTCGTCCAGACCGGCCAGGGCGTGCGTGTGGGTGATCATCGGGTAGTTGGTGCCGAACAAGACCTTGCGTTGCCCGGTGCCGGTTTTCATGAATCGAATGAGCTCTTCCGGCAGTCGCTTGATGGTGTAGGCCGAGGTGTCGATGTAGACGTTCTCGTGCTTGCGGGCGACGGCGACCATCTCCTCGGTCCAGGGGTAGCCGACGTGGCCGCAGACGATGACGAGCTCGGGGAAGTCGAGGGCCACCTGGTCAATGTAGGGAATCGGGCGCCCGGGCTCCGACGGCCGCAGCGGGCCGGTGTGACCGACCTGAGTGCAGAACGGCACGCCCGACTCGACGCATTCGGCGAACAGCGGATAGTAGCGGCGGTCGGTGGGCGGCGCCTCCCACAGCCAGGGCACCACGCGCAGGCCGACGAATCCTTCCTTCACGCGGCGCCGCAGCTCGCGCACCGCCGGCATCGGGCGATCGAGGTCGGCCGTGGCCAGACCGGCGAATCGGGTCGGGTGCGAGCCGACCCATCCCGCGACCTCGTCGTTGGAGACCAAGTCCTGGCCGGCGGGGCCGCGCCACGCGCTCAGCAAGCCGAAGTCGACGCCGGCGGCGTCCATCGCCGCGAGGGTCACCTCGATCGGAATATCGGTGTCGGGGATCGTCCCCCCGGTCCAGCGCCGCAGCGAGGCCAGCATGTCGCTGCGCAGAAACCGCTGCGTTGGGTGTTGCATCCAGACATCGATCGTCATCGCGCTTCGACACTAGACCCCGCCGTGGCGGCAGGTGACCGCGCCCGGGCGCATCAGGTCGTGACGTGGCTCCTGTGCACGTCGTCGGCGGGACGCGCCTCCGTCTGCTCCTTCGCCCAGCGGTAGTCGGGCTTTCCCGCGGGCGAACGCTTGACCTCGTCCACCAGCCAAAGGCTGCGCGGCACTTTGTATCCCGCGATCTCGGACCGCACAAATCTGTCCAGCTCGGCCAGCGACGGGCGGCATCCGGGCCGGGCCTGCACGACGGCGGCCACGTGCTGGCCGTAGCGCGCGTCCGGCACGCCGACCACGAGGGCGTCGAACACATCGGGGTGGCCCTTCAGCGCCGCCTCGACCTCCTCGGGGTAGATCTTCTCGCCGCCGCTGTTGATCGAGACCGAGCCGCGGCCCAACATGGTGACCGAGCCGTCCTCCTCGACCACGGCCCAGTCCCCCGGGATCGCGTAGCGAACACCGTTGATGGTCCGGAACGTTTCGGCCGTCTTCTTCTCGTCCTTGTAGTAGCCGACCGGGATGTTGCCCTTCTTGGCGATGAAGCCGCGCACGCCGGACCCGGGCTTGACCTCGTTGCCGTCCTCGTCGAGCACGACGGTGCGATGATCGATGGTCACGCGGGGACCGCCGCTGTGCGGGGCGTCTTTGGCGACGATGCTGGTGCCGCCAAAGCCGGTCTCCGAGGAGCCAATCGAGTCGGTGATGACGCGGTTCGGCAGCAGCTCGAGCAGGCGCTCCTTGATGCTCGGCGAGAACAACGCCGCGGTGCTGCCCAGCATGAACAGCGACGACAGGTCGTAGTCGTTTTTCTTGTCGAGCGCATCGAGCAACGGCCGGGCCATCGCGTCACCGGTGAAGAACAGCATGTTCACCTTGTGCTCGTGGATCGTGCGCCAGACCTCGTCGGCGTTGAATTCCGGTGTCAGCACGGTGGTTTGGCCCGAGAAGATCGACCTCCAGGTGGCTGACTGGGTGGCGCCGTGGATCATCGGCGGAACCGGATAGTTGATCATCGGCGGGTTGGCGGCTGCGGCCTTGGCCAGATCGTATTCGTCCTTGACGAATTCGCCTGTGGCGAAGTCGGTTCCACCGAGCAACACCCGGTAGACGTCCTCGTGGCGCCACATCACGCCTTTGGGAAAGCCCGTCGTGCCACCCGTATACAGCAGGTAGATGTCATCGGCGCTGCGGGGGCCAAAGTCGCGCTCCGGTGCGCCCTGCGCGATCGCCGAGTAGAACTCGACGCCGCCGTAGCGCTGGTAGTCGTTGTCGCTGCCGTCCTCGACGACGAGGATGGTCTTGACGTTCGGGGTGTCCGGCAGCACGTTGGCGACCCGGTCGGAGTATTGCCGCTCGTGGACCAGCGCGACCATGTCGGAGTTGTCGAACAGGTAGCGAAGCTCGCCCTCGACGTAGCGGTAGTTGACGTTGACGATGATGGCGCCGGCCTTGACGATGCCGAGCATCGCAATGACGATCTCGATGCGGTTGCGGCAGTACAGCCCGACCTTGTCGTCCTTCTTGACGCCCTGGTCGATCAGGTAGTGGGCGAAACGGTTGGCCTTCTCCTCCAGCTCGGCGTACGTCAGCTTCTCGTCGCCGGAGATGAGGGCAACACGGTCAGGCACAGCGTCGATGGCGTGCTCGGCAAGGTCGGCAATATTCAGGGCCACGGCCACCAAATTAGAACGTGTTACATTTCTTGACAAGCTCACCCCCAACGTCGACGGAAAGGCACCCGCCGTGGCCGAGGCTCCAGCAAACGAACAGACCGGTCCGGACGCGCTCGTCGAACAGCGCGGTCACACCCTGATCGTCACGTTGAACCGGCCGCACGCCCGCAACGCGCTGAGCACCGAAATGATGGAAATCATGGTGCAGGCCTGGGACCGAGTGGATAACGACGACGACATCCGCTGCTGCATCCTGACGGGGGCGGGCGGCTACTTCTGTGCCGGCATGGATCTCAAGACAGCAACCAAAAAGCCGCCGGGCGACTCGTTCAAGGACGGCAGTTACGACCCGTCACGCATCGACGCCTTGCTGAAGGGGCGCCGGCTGACCAAACCGCTGATCGCGGCCGTTGAGGGACCCGCGATCGCCGGCGGAACCGAGATCCTGCAGGGCACCGACATCCGGGTCGCGGGGGAAAGCGCTAAATTCGGCATCTCCGAGGCCAAGTGGAGCCTGTACCCGATGGGCGGCTCGGCGGTGCGGCTGGTGCGGCAGATCCCCTACACGGTCGCCTGCGACCTGCTGCTGACCGGCCGGCACATCACCGCCGCGGAGGCCAAGGAGATCGGCCTGATCGGCTACCTGGTGCCCGACGGCCAGGCGCTGACCAAGGCGCTGGAGATCGCGGGGCTGATCGAGAACAACGGACCTTTGGCCGTGCAGGCGATCCTGCGGGCGATCCGGGAGACCGAGGGCCTCCATGAGAACGACGCGTTCAAGATCGACACGCAGATCGGCATCAAGGTGTTCCTGTCCGACGACGCCAAGGAAGGGCCGCGCGCGTTCGCCGAGAAGCGCAAGCCGAACTTCCAAAACCGCTAGCGCCTCCCCGCGAGCAGACGCAGAATCGCACTTTTTCGGGCGAAATCGTGCGAGTTTGCGTCTGCTCGCGTGGGTGAAGCCCCTCAGCCCAGCGGCGCAGTGGGCGTGAACGCCACCGGCATCTTCTCCAGGCCGGACACGAAGTTCGCCGGCCGCAGTGGCAGCGCGGCGTCCGATGCCAGCCGCAGGTCCGGCAGGCGCTGCAGCAGCCGCGACTGCATGATCGACAGCTCCAAACGGGCGAGCTGGTTGCCCAGGCAGAAGTGCGTCCCGAAGCCGAACGCCAGGTGATTGTTCGGGTAGCGCTCGATGTTGAAGCTCTCCGGATCGTCGAAGACCTTCTCGTCGAAGTTCGCCGACTCGAACAGCAGGATCATCTTTTCGCCCTGGTGCAATTGCGTGCCGTGGAACTCGGTGTCGGCGGTGACCGTCCGCGCCATGTTCTTCACCGGCGCGGTCCAGCGCAGCATCTCTTCGATCGCATTGGGCAGCAGGCCCAGATCCTTGACCAAACGCTGGTGCTGATCGGGATGCAGCAGCAGCTGCCGTGTTCCGCCGGACAGCGTATGACGGGTGGTTTCGTCGCCGCCGATGAGCAACAGCAGGACCTCGGTGACGATCTGGTGGTCCTCCAGGCGTGACCCCTCGACCTCGGCGTGCACGAGCACGCTGACCAGGTCGTCCGTCGGCTCCGACTTGCGGGCGTTGATCATCCCCATCATGTATTCGCTGTACGCGGCGAAGGCATCCATGGTGACCTGCATGTCCGCTTCGGCCGCAGTGCTGCTCAATGCGCCGACCAGATCATCGGACCACTTGAGGAACATCTCGCGCTCCTCCGGGAGCACCCCGAGCATGTCGCCGATGACCGCCATCGGCAGCGGCGCGGCCAGGTCCCAGACGAAGTCGCACTCGCCGCGCTCGCACACCGCATCGATCAGCGTGTCACACAGCGAAATAATCTTGGCCTCTTGGTCTTTCACGCGCTTGCGGGTAAAGCCGTAGTTGACGAGCTTGCGGCGCAACAGATGTTGCGGATCGTCCATCTCGATCATCATCTCGACGCCGGGTTGGTCGGGGCGGATGCCGCCGGCGTTGGAGAACAGTTCCGGGTTGCGCTCGGCCTCGATGACGGACTGATACGTCGACGCGGCGGCCAGCCCGTTGCGGTCCCGGAATACCGGTTCGTTCTCCCGCATCCAGCGGTAGACGGGCCGGTAGTCACCCGCGTAGAAGGTGCCGTCGGTCAGGTCCACGGAGGGTCTGGTCGTTGAAGTTGCAGTCATGAGATCTCCTGGGCGTCGCCGAAGGTCATTTGTACTTGGTCGGCAGAACTGGACAACAGAGCGCGCTTCGGAAGGCCAAGCGACGCCAGCTCTTTCGCGTACGGATGATCGCCCAGCCGCACACGCACCCCACCAAGCCGAGTACGGACGCCGTCCAGCGTGTGTTCGAAAGCGGTCTCGCGGGTGATCCCGTCGCGGTGCGAGTAGCTGCGCTGCGCCTGCTGGCGGGGAGTCAGCGAAAACGGCAGGCCCCGACGGAATTCCATATCGATCACCAGTTGCCCGTCGACGGTGCAGTCGAATCCGAAATCACGGCCCTCGCGAACGGTGAAGTCCGCCATGACTTTCGGGTAACCCCAGATCTTGGTCCCGGCCTCCAGCGTGAACGGTTGGTCGACGGGCAGGTGGTGGATGAAGGCGCCGGCGTCCCCCAACGCGCGCGGCCCACGCGCGTCCGACCCCGGCGGGTTGACCATCACGCTGGTGCCGAATTCGTAGTACTGACCCAGGTCGCCGTCGATGTAGTGCATCAGCATCAGGACGACGATCGCGCGCCCGGGCAGGTAGCGGCAGACCTGCAGACCGCTGTAGTCGATCAGGTGCTGGGCGGCGTCGGCGTCCACCGAGAACATCGCCATGTGTTGGTTTGCCCTGCGGATCCGCACCGGCATCGTGATCACCGTGCCGGCAATGGTGTGCTGCGAGGCTGTCATCGGGCCAATCTAGAACGCGTTCTAATCCCCTGGCAAGGACCGCCTAGATCAGCGTCGCGAGCTCGCGGATCTGCTCGGCATTGCGGCCGTTCACGACCATCATCGTGACGCCGGCGGCCTCCCAGACCTTGACCTGCTTACGCACGTAGTCCAGATCGCCGACGATCGCGGCGTCGTCGACGAGCTCGTCCGGAATGATCTCGGCGGCCTTGTCCTTTTGGTTGCTGCGGAAGAGCTTGGTGACGTCGTCGACGACGTCGGCATAGCCCATCCGGCGGTAGACGTCGGCGTGGAAGTTGGTGTCCTCCGCGCCCATACCACCCATGTACAGGGACAGATACGGCTTCATGGCCGCGAAGGCGGCGCTGCGGTCATCGGTGATGACGATCGTGGCCGTCGCGCAGATTTCGAAGTCCTCGCGGGTGCGACGGGCGCCGGGCCGGGCGAAGCCCTCGTCGAGCCATTCGTTGTAGGTGTCGGCCATCCGCGGCGTGTAGAAGATCGGCAGCCAGCCGTCGCAGATCTCGGCGGCCAGCGCCACGTTCTTCGGCCCCTCGGCGCCCAGCATGATCGGGATGTCGGCCCGCAGCGGATGGGTGATGGGCTTGAGCGGCTTGCCCAGCCCGGTCGTCGCGGCACCGGTCAGCGGCAGCGGGTAGTGCGGCCCCGCGCTGGTCACCGGCTTCTCCCGGGCCCAGACCTGCCGCAGGATGTCGATGTATTCACGGGTGCGGGCCAGCGGCTTGGGGAACGACTGGCCGTACCAGCCCTCCACCACCTGCGGGCCGGACACGCCCAGGCCGAGGATGTGCCGCCCGCCGCTCAAATGATCCAAGGTCAGCGCGGCCATCGCGCAGGCCGTCGGGGTCCGCGCAGACAGCTGGATCACCGACGTGCCCAGCCGCAGCCGCGACGTCGCGGATCCGTACCAGGCCAGCGGGGTGTAGGCGTCGGATCCCCACGCCTCGGCGGTGAAGACGGCGTCGAATCCGGCCTCCTCGGCCGCGGCGACGAGTTCCGCGTGGTTCTCCGGCGGTTGAGCGCCCCAATACCCCAGCTGCAACCCCAGCTTCATAGCCTCTGCCCTTCCGGCCGACCCGATGTTGAAACGATTCTTAGAACCTGTTCTACTCGATGGCGTGACAGCCAGTTCGAGCAGCCCGACCTTGATGGATCACCCTGAGCCACCGCTCTCCGCGCCACTGACGTTGTCCTTCGACTACACCCGTTCGGTCGGCACCACGCTTAGCAAGTTCTTCACCGGGTTGCGTGATCGCCGCATCCTCGGGGTGCGCGGATCCGATGGCCGGGTGCACGTCCCGCCGGCGGAATATGACCCGGTCACCTACGAGCCGCTGGGCGAGATGGTACCGGTGTCGAGCGTCGGCACCGTCGTGTCCTGGACGTGGCAGCCGGACCCGCTGGAGGGCCAGCCGCTGGACCGTCCTTTCGCCTGGGCGCTGATCAAGCTGGACGGCGCGGACACGCCGCTGATCCACGCCGTCGATGCGGGCGAACCCGGCGCCATCCAGACCGGGACCCGGGTGCACGTGCACTGGGCCGACGAGACGGTGGGCGCCATCACCGACATCGCGTACTTCGCGCTGGGCGAGGACGCCGAACCGGAGGGCCCCGCCAGCGACCAGGACCCGGTCACCATGATCGTCACGCCGATCTCGCTGACGATTCAGCACACCGCCTCGCACGAGGAGAGCGCCTACCTACGCGCCATCGCGGAAGGCAAGCTGCTGGGGGCGAAAACCGGCGAGAAGGGCAAGGTCTATTTCCCGCCGCACGGCGCGGATCCGGCCACCGGCCTGCCGACCACCGACTTCGTCGAGCTGCCCGACAAGGGCACCGTCACGACGTTCGCGATCATCAACATCCCGTTCCAGGGCCAGCGCATCAAGCCGCCCTACGTGGCGGCCTACGTGCTGCTCGACGGCGCCGACATCCCGTTCCTGCACCTGGTCGCCGACGTCGACGCGCACGAGGTGCGGATGGGCATGCGTGTCGAGGCGGTGTGGAAACCCCGCGACGAGTGGGGATTTGGCATCGACAACATCGAGTACTTCCGGCCGACCGGAGAACCCGACGCCGAGTACGACACCTACAAGCACCACCTGTAAAGGACCAACCTGCACATGAGCGCTCGCAACGTTGCGGTCGTCGGCTTCGCGCATGCCCCGCATGTCCGCCGCACGGACGGCACCACCAACGGCGTCGAGATGTTGATGCCGTGCTTCGCCCAGCTTTACGAGGAGCTCGGCATCAGCCAGACCGACATCGGATTCTGGTGCTCGGGATCCTCCGATTACCTTGCCGGACGGGCATTCTCGTTCATCTCGGCGATCGACTCCATTGGCGCGGTTCCACCGATCAACGAGTCGCACGTCGAGATGGACGCGGCCTGGGCGCTGTACGAGGCCTACATCAAGATCCTGACCGGCGAGGTCGACACCGCGCTGGTGTACGGCTTCGGGAAGTCGTCGGCGGGGATACTGCGGCAGATCCTGTCGCGGCAGACCGACCCCTACACCGTGGCGCCGCTGTGGCCGGATTCGGTGTCGATGGCCGGATTACAGGCCCGTCTCGGGCTGGACTCCGGCAAATGGACTCCCGAGCAGATGGCCCAGGTCGCTCTCGACTCGTTTGCCTACCGCGAGCGCAATGACTCCGAAAAGCCGGCCAAGAGCATCGACGAACTGCTGGCCCGGCCGTTCTTCAACGACCCGCTGCGCCGCCACGACATCGCCCCGATCACCGACGGCGCCGCGGCGATCGTGCTCGCCGCCGACGGCCGGGCGCGCGAGCTGCGCGAAAAGCCCGCCTGGATAACGGGAATCGAGCATCGCATCGAAACCCCCGTGCTCGGTGCTCGCGACCTCACGCAGTCGCCGTCGACGGCGGTTTCGGCCAAGGCGGCCAGCGGCGGAAACACCTCGGTTGACGTCGCCGAGATTCATGCGCCATTCACCCACCAGCACCTGATCCTGGCCGAAGCCATCGGGCTGGCCGGGTCGACGAAGGTCAATCCGTCCGGCGGCGCGCTGGCGGCCAACCCCATGTTCGTCGCCGGCCTCGAACGGATCGGTTTTGCGGCACAACACATCTGGGACGGTTCGGCCGAGCGGGTGCTGGCGCACGCCACCAGCGGTCCGGCCCTGCAGCAGAACCTGGTCGCGGTCATGGAAGGGAAGAACTGATGGCCGGTGCAGGGGCATACCTTGCCGCGGTACTCGGTACCGGGCAGACGAAGTACGTCGCCAAGCGCAAAGACGTCTCGATGAACGGTCTGGTGCGCGAGGCGATCGACCGCGCGCTGGAGGACTCCGGTTCGAGCTTCGACGACATCGACGCGGTCGTGGTCGGCAAGGCGCCGGACTTCTTCGAGGGCGTCATGATGCCCGAGCTGTTCATGGCCGACGCCGTGGGAGCCACCGGCAAGCCGTTGATCCGGGTGCACACCGCGGGATCGGTCGGCGGGTCCACCGCGATCGTGGCCGCCAGCCTGGTGCAATCCGGGAAGTACCGGCGCGTGCTGGCGATGGCCTGGGAAAAGCAGTCCGAATCAAATGCGATGTGGGCGTTGTCGATTCCGATCCCCTTCATCAAGCCGGTGGGCGCGGGCGCGGGTGGCTATTTCGCCCCGCACGTTCGGTCCTACATCCGGCGGTCGGGCGCGCCGCTGAACATCGGTGCCATTGTCGCGGTCAAGGACCGGCTCAACGGGGCCCGCAACCCGCTGGCCCACCTGCACCAGCCCGACATCACCGTGGAGAAGGTGATGGAGTCCCCGATGTTGTGGGACCCGATCCGCTACGACGAGACCTGCCCGTCGTCGGACGGCGCGGCCGCGCTAGTGATCGGCAACGAGGAGATCGCCGAAGCCCGGCTGGCACAGGGCAATCCCGTCGCGTGGATCCACGCCACCGCGCTGCGCACCGAGCCGCTGCAGTTCTCGGGCCGCGACCAGGTCAGCCCGCAGGCCGGGCGTGACGCGGCCGCCGCGCTGTGGAAGGCGGCCGGCATCACCAGCCCGATCGACGAGATCGACGCCGCCGAGATCTACGTGCCCTTCTCCTGGTTCGAGCCGATGTGGTTGGAAAACCTCGGGTTTGCCCCCGAGGGCGAGGGCTGGAAGCTCACCGAGGCGGGCGAGACCAAGATCGGCGGCCGGCTGCCGGTGAACCCGTCGGGCGGCGTGCTGTCGTCGAACCCCATCGGCGCGTCCGGCCTCATTCGATTCGCGGAGTCCGCGATCCAGGTGATGGGCAAGGGCGGGGATCATCAGGTCCCCGGCGCGCGAAAGGCGTTGGGCCACGCGTACGGAGGGGGCTCGCAGTACTACTCCATGTGGGTCGTCGGGGCCGACAAACCCGAGAAGGTGCCCGCATGACCTGCGCCGGCGACGATGCAGAGCGAAAAAGCGATGTGGGGGTACCTCCCGCTTGCGGGGGAGAGGAGCGGCGCCTGTGACCGAAGTGCAAAGCAAGACAAAGCATCCCGCCCACGAAGCCGGCCGGCGCTCGCGCGAGGCGGTGATCGCCAGGGACAAGGAGGCATGGCTGGCGGTGTTCGCCGACGACGCGATCGTCGAGGACCCCATCGGGCCGTCGCCCCTCGACCCCGAGGGCAAAGGCCACCGGGGGCGCGACGCGATCTCGGCGTTCTGGGACGACACCATTGCGCCCACCACCAAGATCGAGTTCTTCTTCCGCGACACCTACCAATGCGGCAACGAGGAAGCCAACGTCGGGCACATCCTCATCACCACGGGTGACTACCAGACCACCGCGGAGGGTGTCTTCACCTACAGGGCCAACGACGCGGGCCAGATGGTCGCGCTGCGCGCGTACTGGGAGATGGACCGCGCCATCGCGAACACCAAGAAGGTCTGAGGCGCAACAGCCCCTAGATCGGCTCCAAGCCGGCCAGATGCCGCTGCGCCAGATCCCGATAGGCCTGCGGGTTGACGTTGACCCACATCTCCGCGCCCGTTCCGGCGACCGGGCCCTTCACCTGCGCCGGCGCGCCGACGGCCAGCATCCCGGCCGGAATCTGAGTGCCCGCCAACACCAGCGACCCGGCGGCGATCAGGCTGCGCGCGCCGATCACCGCGCCGTCCAAAACGGTGGCGTGGTTGGCGATCAGCGCCTCGGGGCCGACGTGAACGCCGTGGATGACGCACATGTGCGCGACCGTCGCGCCCGGTCCGATGTCCACCGGGATGCCGGGCGGCGCGTGCAACACCGACCCGTCCTGAACGTTGGCGCCTTCGCGCACCACGATCGGCCCGTAGTCGCCGCGCAGCACGGCGTTGAACCAGACCGACGCCCCCGCCTCGACGGTGACGTCGCCGACCAGGGTCGCGGTCGGGGCCACGAACGCGGTGGGGTCGACCCGCGGCGACCGGCCCTCGAAAGCAAACAGCGGCATCGTCTAGATATACCCCGCGTCAATTCGCCGACGGTAACGCGGCCAGACCAGCGGTCATTGCGCCAACGAGCCCAAAAACTGTAACGTGTTCTAGTTAGAGACACTGGAGGTGACTGGTGAGTACCGACACCAAGGCGGCCGGCATCCGGGAAATCGATCCCGGCGACTTGCCGACGAGATATGCCCGCGGCTGGCACTGCCTGGGCGTCGCGAAGGACTTCCAGGACGGCAAGCCGCACTCCGTAGACGCTTTCGGCACCAAGCTGGTGGTTTTCGCCGACTCCCACGGCGACATCAAGGTGCTCGACGGCTACTGCCGGCACATGGGCGGCGACCTGTCCGAGGGCACCATCAAGGGCGACGAGGTCGCCTGCCCGTTCCACGACTGGCGCTGGGGCGGCGACGGGCGCTGCAAGCTGGTGCCGTACGCCAAGCGCACGCCCAAGACCGCACGCACCCGGTCCTGGGCCACCGACGTGCGCGGCGGCCTGCTGTTCGTCTGGCACGACCACGAGGGCAACCCGCCGGACCCCGCAGTCCGGATCCCCGACATCCCCGAAGCCCACACCGATGAATGGACCGACTGGCGGTGGAACCGCATCCTCATCGAGGGATCCAACTGCCGCGACATCATCGACAACGTCACCGACATGGCGCACTTCTTCTACATCCATTTCGGGTTGCCGACGTACTTCAAGAACGTCTTCGAGGGCCACATCGCCTCGCAGTATCTGCACAACGTGGGCCGGCCCGACGTGGACGACCTGGGGACGACTTACGGTGAGGCGCACCTGGATTCCGAGGCGTCCTACTTCGGGCCGTCCTTCATGATCAACTGGCTGCACAACAGCTACGGCGGCTACAAGGCCGAGTCGATCCTGATCAACTGCCACTACCCGGTCACGCAGAACTCGTTCGTGCTGCAGTGGGGCGTCATCGTCGAAAAGCCAAAGGGCATGGACGAAAAGATGACCGACAAGCTGTCGCGTGTCTTCACCGAAGGTGTCAGCAAGGGATTCATGCAGGACGTCGAAATCTGGAAGCACAAGACCCGGATCGACAACCCGCTGCTGGTCGAGGAGGACGGCGCCGTCTACCAGCTGCGCCGCTGGTATCAGCAGTTCTACGTCGACGTCGCCGACATCACGCCGGAAATGGTGGAGCGCTTCGAGATTGAAATCGACACCGCCCGTGCCATCGAACACTGGAACGTCGAGGTCGAGGAGAACCTGAAGGCAAGGGAATCCGAATCCGCCGAGGTTCCCGCCGAGCAACACTAGGACCATGCCCGACGATCAGCCGGCAGTACCGGACGTCGATCGGCTCGCCCGGTCGATGCTGATGCTGCTCGGCGATCACCCCGATCACGAGGAATCGCCCGGGCAAAACGGCGGGTCCGGATCCTGGTCCAAGTCAAGGGATTTCGCCGACGACCCGCAACGCGCCGCCGCGGTCGCCGAGGCCAGCCGCGCTGATCGTGAGCGCTACCTGACGTCGGGGCTGCTGCCGGTGGATTGCCGGTTCTGCCACGTCACGGTCACGGTCAAGAGGCTGGGCCCCGGTCACACCGCGGTGCAGTGGAACACCCCGGCGGCGCAGCGTTGCGCCTACTTCAGCGAGATTCGCGAATCCGGCGGCGACACCGCGCGTGCCCGCGCGTGCCCCAAGCTGAGCGACAGCATTGAGCACGCGGCCGCCGAGGGCTACCTGGACCACCCCGACGATCCGGACTAACCTCCCCGTGCAGTCACATTCGCCACATGGGCCCGTGTCCGGGCGGGCACTCGGGCGGGCACTCGTTGTGCCCGCCTCCTAGCGACAACGCCACCGGCTAACCGATTGTCGCTGTGAGGCGGGCACATTGGGTGCCGCCCGCCGCAGAGGCTGGTGTGTCAGCCGTTACCAGCGTGAGCAACTCGCGGACTACAGCCCCGCGAACCGCTCCTTGACCTCTTCGACGGTCAGCCCGTAATCGGCGAGCGAATACGTGTGTTTGGGCGCCCGCTCGCCGGATTGGCTTGCGGCGTGACTCTTTTCCATCGCGGCGCGCGCCTCGTCGGTCAACGTCAGGCCGAAGTGCCGGTAGATGTCGGCCACCGTGCCCAGCGGGTCGGCGATCAGTTCGCGATATTCGACGTCGTAGAACTGCGCCGGATCGTATTTGGCGCGCGCTGTGTTGAACCGTTCCAGGCCGCGCGACCAGGTTTCCATTGAGTCCGCACCGATCCGCTCGCCGACGAAGCTATCGGACCAGCCCTCCGACGTGTGCTGGGCCAGCGAGCACATCGACGCCATGATCGTCTCGACAGGCCGGTGGGTCTGGATCACCAGCGCGTCCGGATAGGTCGCCATCAACGCATCGAGCGCGAACAAGTGGCTGGGGTTCTTCAGCACCCACCGCTTGTCGGCGTCGTTGAGCCCGATCAGCTGAAGGTTCTTGCGGTGCCGGCGATACGAGGGCGTCCAGTCCTGCTGCGACAACCACTTTGAGTAGCTGGGCAGGTGCGACAGGGTTTCGTACGACACCGAATGCAGCGACTGCCGCAGCAGCTGCCAGCACTCCTCGAGCTCGTATGCGGCCATGAAGTGCAGCCCGGTATAGCCGGGGTTTTCCTCGTGGTGCCGGGTGAATTGAGCGTCGAGCTGGCGATAGAACGGGTTCGAATCCCACTCGTCGCGCGGCGGGCGCGGCTGCGGGAACTCCGCCAGCCACATGTGCAGGCCCTGATGCGCCGGGTCGGCACCGAGTAGGCGGTGCAGCGCCGTGGTGCCGGTGCGCACCAGCCCGGTCACGAAGATCGGCCTTTCGATCACGACATCGGCGTGCTGCGGGTACTGCTTCCATGCGCTTTCGGAGAGCAGCCGGGCCACCAGCGCGCCACGCAGGAAGAACCGATTCATCTTGCTGCCCAACACCGTCAGGTCGGCCTCGCGCCGGTAGGAGTCGAGCAGCACCTCCAGCGCCTCGCGGTAGTTGTCGTCGTCGGCGCCGAAGTCGTCGAGGCCGACCAGCTTGGTGGCTGATGCGTGCAGATCGTCGACAGTGCCGACGTCGGTACGATCGGTCATCAGGTGTGGTACTCCCCGCAGTTGACGTCCAGGGTCTGCCCGGTGATGCCGCTGGACAGGTCGCCGGCCAGGAAAAGGATCGCCGAGGCCACCTCGTCCTCGGTGGGCAGCCGCTTGAGGTCGGAGTTCGCGGCGGTGGCCTGGTAGATCTGGTCCACCGTGGTGCCGTACTTGCCGGCCTGGTGTTCGAAGTAGCTCTGCAACGTGTCGCCCCAGATGTAGCCGGGGGCAACGGAATTGACGCGTATCCCCTTCTCGCCGAGTTCGGTCGCCAGCGACTGGGACATGGCCAGGAGCGCGGACTTAGCCATCTTGTAGGCGCCGTATTTCGCCTGAGAATGCCGCAGCACCATCGAGTTGACGTTCACGATCGAACCCGACGACTCCTCCAGCGCGGGCGTATACGCCTGGATGAGGCGCAGCGCCCCGAGCGCGCTCAGCTCGATCGCGTCGCGGATGTGCTGAAACGACGTGCCCGCCAACGGTTTCATCGACGGCACCCGGAACGCGTTGTTGATCAGCACATCGGCCCTGCCGTAGGTGCCCATGGTGGTCTCGACGAGGTAGGCCACCTCCTCGTCGACGGTGATGTCGGCCCGGACCGCCAGCGCCTTGCGCCCGGTGTCGTTGACCTCCTTGGCGACGGCCTCCAACCGGTCGAGTGAGCGGGCCGCCAGCACCAGGTCGGCACCCTCACGCGCGCACCGATGCGCCAGCGTGGTACCGAGGCCCGGCCCCACGCCGCTGATGACGACGACCTTTCCATCCAGCATTCCTGACATCGTCACCCCAGCATCCTCGCCGCAATTTGCTGTTGGCGCAACGCGATTCGCTCGCGCCACTCATCTTCGGAGATCTTGTTGTGCTCGAAATACGGCAGCGCGGCCGGTACGGCGTCGAAGTCGACGAGCTCGACGGTGGGCCCGTCGGCCTCGGTGAGCTCCCGCGACACCCGCTGCCAACGGAACTGCAAGAACCCGCGCCGGTGCCCCAGCGTTTCCACCCAGTTGGTCACGCCGGGGTTCTGGTCGGCGACGACGATGCGCACCTTGCCGTCCGGATCCGCCTGCGCCTGGGTGTTGTTCAGCGAGGTCTGGTGGTTGATGTAGTCCAGCGAGATGTACCACATGCTGCCGAGCTGGAAGCCGAGATAGGGGGCGTCCGAGACGGGGATCGTGATCACCAGCGCCTGATCGGATCGCAGCTCGAAATGCCCGACCGACGAATACTGCGTCGCCAGGCCACCGGGGGTCAGCCTGGGCGGCACCATGGTGTTGACCGGGAGGTCCAGGTAGAACCACTTGGGGAACTCCAACCAGGTCTTCACCCGGTTCACCAGCTGCTTACCCGCTGTGGCGTAACGCTTTTCGATCGTCTGACGGGTCAGCGGCGGCGGGGCGGTGCCCGCGGTGTCCAGCCGCGAGATGGTCACCGTGCCGCGCTGGGCCGCCCAGTCCCCGTACACCTCGCGAATCACCAACTGCCCGACACTGTTCGGCCGCACCCGCCATTCGAAGCTGCCGTCTTCGGCGATCTCGAGCTCGCGGTCGTCGAAGGCGGCCTGGCTGACGGGCACGTTGTCGTCGGTGTACTCGCCGCCGAGCAACTGGAAACTCAGGTCGGTGGTGGTCCCGCGCCGGCCGGTGACGACGTACTCGTGGTTGGCCTGCACCCGGGTGCCGAAGTAGAGGGTGTCGGGGTTGTCGAGGCCCATCTTGGTGAACGGCCCGGTGCCCGACTGCAGGAACGGATGGTCGCGCTCGTAGTCGAAGGCGAGGTGCGTACACGCCGCGATGCAGCCGGCCAGGTACTGCAGCCCTTCGAGCAGGTCGGCTTCGGTCTCGATGAACGGCGCGGCGGCCACCAGCTGCTCGGCTTCGGCGATCGCTTTGATGAGGGGATCAGAAAAGGAATCTGCGGACACGCCTAGACGCTAGAACGTGTTCTACTTTTTAGTCAATGGCGAACGTTCCCGCGCGTCGCCGACGGCGTTTGGCGACGACACCCGCTCGCTAGGGCGCGCACTGCTGAGACAGGTCGATCAGGTGCTGGCGCACGTCGGGATGCCGATTCAGGTAGTCGATGACGTTGCCGCCGCTACCTTCGGCCTGGGACCTGGCCTGCAACTGCTGCTTGATCTCCGGATGCCGGGTGAGATACGAGTCGATGGATTGGCCCACGGTCTGATCGCATTGGGGATCGGCGCCGGCCGGCGGTAACGCAATCATCGCCGGGGCGATGACACTCAGCAGCCCGGCGGCAACCACGCCGCACAGTCCGCGCCGAACACGGACGGAAGTCACGGTCATCGGATCGCTCCTTTGCACAGACGTCGCGATCAACACTACCCGCGGCGACGACGGCGGAGCCGACCTCGCTAGCGCCCGAAACCCGAGACCTGATTGCTCTTGTTGAAGCCGCGTCAGACCGGACAGAGACGTTAGTTGGCGCGGGCCTCGGGTTCCGGGGCATCGTCGAGCGCCAGCGCCACTCGCTTCCCCTCCCCCGCTTCCGGGGCTGCGGCGACCTTGGGTTGGGCCGCCGAGATCTCCGCGGCGGGCCCGGCCGCGGCCTGTGTCGCCCCGAGGGGTGTGGCGGCCACCGGAATGGCTTCCTCCACTTCCGCGGCCACCGTTTCCTCCACCGGAGGCGCCGCCGGCGCGGACTCCTCCGCGGCCTTGGCCGGCGGAATCGGCGGCGCAGACGGCCCGGTCGACGAGCTCGACGCCCCCATCGCGGCGGACGCCATCATCATCGCCCCCATGCCACCGGCGCCGAGCATGCCCATGCCGGGAGCCGATCCGCCACCACCGCCAGTCACGGCGGCGGCGTTCGCCGCGCTTGCGTCTCCGGTACCGAGGTAGCCGCCGCCGGTCGCTGCGGCACCGGCGCCGGGATCGGTGGTGCCGACACCACTCGCGTAACCGCTGTCGGCACCCCCGACAGCGGCCGGAGCAGCGGCGGTGTCGCCACCTCCGCCGCCGGTAGCCGCGCTACCCGCGGCCACGCCGCCCGCGGCGTCACCCCCGCCGCCCCCGCCACCGGCAGCGCCCGCGCCAGCGGCGGCCGCGCCACCACCAGCCGGGGCCGAGCTGCCGCCGGCGCCGATGCCACCCATGCCGGGCAGGCTCGGAATCGCCGGCAGGCTCGCCTGCCCCGACAGCAGTTGGCCAGCGGCAGCCGACGCCCCGCCGTGATAGCCCACCATCGCCGCCACGTCCTGGGCCCACATCTCCAGGTAGTTGAACTCGGTCTCCGCGATCGCGGGCCAGTTCTGCCCGAACAGGTTGCTCATCACCAGCTGGACCAAACCGTTGCGGTTGGCCTCCACCTGCAGCGGGTGCACCGTCGCCGCCAGCGCGGACTCGAAGGCGCTGACGACCGCCTGCGCCTGGGCCGCCGCCCCGGCGGCCTGCGTAGCCGCCGCGTTCAACCACCCGGCGTAGGGAGCCGCGGCCGCCGCCATCGCCTGCGCGGCGGCACCCTGCCAAGCCTGGCTCGCCAAATTCGACGTCACCGACGCAAACGACTGTGCGGCGGACGACAACTCGGTCGCCAGCCCGTTCCAGGCCGCCGCCGCCTCCAGCATCGGGCCCGAACCGGCGCCCGCGTACATCAGGAGCGAGTTGATCTCCGGCGGCAACGTGAAAAAACTCATCAAATCCCCTCGAGCACGCAGTCGTTAGAACAACGCTAAGCCAAGGCCGACGGAGGATAGGCACCTTCCGCCGTTTTCAAAGGATTCTAAGCCCCGCCGGGGCGCCGCCCGCGGCGGGCAGAGGCATTAATGCGTGACGACCGCGCCGCTGTCTTGCTCGCGCTTGATCTCCAAAGCGATGTCGATGAGCTGGTCTTCCTGGCCGCCGATGAGCTTGCGCTGACCGGCCCGGTGCAGCAGCGCGTGCGCGGGCACGCCGTAGCGCTCGGCCTGGCGGACGGCGTGCTTGAGGAAGCTCGAGTAGACGCCCGAGTAGCCCATGATCAGGGCGTTGCGGTCGAGCACGCATTCGGCCGGCATGGCCGGGCGCACGACGTCCTCGGCGGCGTCCGCGATGTCGAAGAAGTCGATGCCGGTCTTGACGCCGATCTTGTCGAACACCCCGATCAAAGCCTCGACCGGCGCGTTGCCCGCGCCGGCCCCGAACCGGCGGCAGGAGCCGTCGATCTGCTTGGCCCCGGCGCGGACCGCCTCCACCGAGTTGGCCACCCCCAGGCCGAGGTTTTCGTGGCCGTGGAAACCGACCTGGGCGTCGTCGCCCAATTCGGCGACCAGCGCCGCAACCCGGTCGCGCACCCCTTCGAGGACCAGTGCCCCGGCCGAGTCGACGACGTAGACGCACTGGCATCCGGCGTCGGCCATGATGCGCGCCTGGGCGGCCAGCTTCTCCGGCGGGATGGTGTGGGACATCATGAGAAAGCCGACGGTTTCCAGGCCCAGCTCGCGGGCCAGTCCGAAGTGCTGGATCGAGACGTCGGCCTCGGTGCAGTGTGTGGCGATCCGGCAGATCGAGCCGCCGTTGTCCTGCGCTTCCTTGATGTCCTCTTTGGTGCCCACCCCGGGCAGCATGAGGAACGCGATCTTGGCCTCTTTGGCGGTTTCCGCCGCGAGCTTGATCAGCTCCTGCTCGGGCGTCTTGGAGAACCCGTAGTTGAAGCTCGAGCCGCCCAACCCGTCGCCGTGAGTGACCTCGATGACGGGCACGCCGGCGGCGTCCAGGGCCGCCACGATCGCGCCGACCTCGTCCTTGGTGAACTGGTGACGCTTGTGGTGGGAGCCGTCCCGCAGGGACGTGTCCGTCATCCGGACGTCCCAGATGGGGTTAAAGAAAATGTCACTCATGCCTGCGCTCCTCCCGCCGTCGCGGTCAGGGATTCCTTCGCGATCTCCTCGCCGACCTTGGTGGCCGCGGCGGTCATGATGTCGAGGTTGCCCGAATACGGGGGCAGGTAATCGCCGGCGCCCTCGACCTCGACGAACGTGGTGACCAGGGCCTGGCCGCCGGAGTTGAGCGACGGGTCGTCGAACTGCGGCTCGTTGAGCAGCCGGTATCCGGGCACATAGGTCTGCACCTCGGCCACGACGTCGTGGATGGACTTGGCGATGGCGTCGCGGTCGGCGTCCTCCGGGATGGCGCAGAAGATGGTGTCGCGCATGATCATCGGCGGGTCGGCCGGGTTCAGGATGATGATCGCCTTGCCGCGCTTGGCGCCGCCGATGGTCTCCACGCCGCGCGACGTGGTCTTGGTGAACTCGTCGATGTTGGCGCGGGTCCCGGGACCCGCGGACACCGACGCCACCGACGCGACGATTTCGGCGTACGGCACTCCACCGATGTCTGCGACGGCCCTGGAGACGGCGTAGACGATCGGGATGGTGGCCTGCCCGCCGCAGGTGATCATGTTGACGTTGGGCGCGTCCAGGTGCTCACGCAGGTTCGCCGGCGGGATCACCGCCGGGCCCACCGCGGCCGGCGTCAGGTCGATGGCCCGGATTCCCGCGGCCGCATATTTCGGCGCCGCATCCCGGTGCACGTAGGCGCTGGTCGCCTCGAACACCAAATCGGGTTTCTCCGGCTGCGCCAGCAACCAGTCGACGCCCTCGTGGGTGGTCTCCAAGCCCAGCTTGCGGGCCCGCGCCAAGCCCTCGCTTTCCGGATCGATGCCCACCATCCAGCGCGGTTCCAGCCACTCGGATCGCAGCAGCTTGTAGAGCAGGTCGGTGCTGATGTTTCCCGACCCGACAATGGCCACACTCGCCTTGGAAGGCATGATGCTCCTCGTATTTGGACTAATTCAAAACTAATCCGTGCCTATTCAAACGATAAGTGCACGGAGCCCAGGCCCGTGAACTCGGCGACGAACTCGTCTCCAGCGTGTGCATCTATCGCTCGCGTGCACGATCCGGGTAACACGATGTCACCCTTTTTCAGGCGCACACCGAAGCTTTCCACCTTGCGGGACAACCACGCCACCGCGGTGACCGGGTTGCCCAGCACCGCGTCGCTGCGGCCCTCGGCGATCACCTCGCCGTTGCGGGTCAGCACCGCGTCGATCGCCTTGACGTCGATGTCGGCCGGCGACACCCTCGCCTGCCCCAGCACGAAGCCCGCCGACGAGGCGTTGTCGGCGATGGTGTCGCACAGCGCGATCTTCCAGTCGGTGATGCGGGTGTCGATCAGCTCGATCGACGGCACCAGGGCCTCGGTGGCCGCCAGCACGTCGTCCTCGGTGCAGCCGGCGCCCGGCAGGTCGTCGGACAGGATGAAACCCACTTCGACCTCGACCCGCGGGTACAGGTAGCGGCCCGCCTTGACCGGGGTGTCCTCGAACACCTGCATCTCGTCGAGCAGGTGGCCGTAGTCCGGCTCGTCGACCCCCATCATCTGCTGCATGGCCAGCGACGACAGGCCCACCTTGTGGCCCAGCACCCGGGCGCCCTCGGCGACCCGCTGGCGGATGTTGATCAGCTGGATCTCGTAGGCGTCGACGACGTCGATGTCCGGATATCCCGCGGTCAGCGGAGCGATGGGCTCGCGGCTGCGCTCGGCCTGCGCCAGGTCGGCGGCAAGCTCGTCGCGGATCGCCACACTGAGCATTTCCCGAAGTCCCCTCGTCCGTGTGACCGGGCCGGTAGCGCCCAACCCGGGCAATTCTATAACGTGTTCTACATGACATCGCAGGAGTACGACGTCGTCGTGGTCGGGAGCGGCGGAGCCGGCATGGTGGCCGCCCTTGCCGCCGCGCACCGAGGCCTTTCGACAGTAGTGATCGAGAAGGCCCCGCATTTCGGCGGCTCCACGGCGCGGTCCGGGGGCGGGGTGTGGATTCCGAACAACGAGGTGCTCAAGCGCGACGGCGTGCGGGACACGCCCGAGGCCGCCCGCACCTACCTGCACGGCATCATCGGCGACATCGTGGAACCCGAGCGCATCGACACCTACCTGCAGCGCGGGCCCGAGATGCTCTCCTTCGTGCTCAAGCACACGCCGCTCAAGATGTGCTGGGTGCCGCGCTATTCCGACTACTACCCCGAGGCGCCCGGGGGCCGCGCGGAGGGGCGGTCGATCGAGCCCAAGCCGTTCAACGCCCGCAAGCTCGGCCCCGACGAGGCGGGCCTGGAACCCGCGTACGGCAAAGTCCCGCTCAACGTCGTTGTGATGCAACAGGATTACGTGCGCCTCAACCAGCTCAAGCGGCATCCGCGCGGCGTGGCGCGCAGCCTGAAGGTCGGCGTGCGCACGATGTGGGCCAAGGCGACCGGCAAGAACCTGGTCGGCATGGGCCGGGCGCTCATCGGACCGCTGCGGATCGGGTTGCAGCGCGCCGGCGTTCCGGTGCAGCTCAACACCGCGCTCACCGACCTCTACGTCGAGGACGGCGTGGTGCGCGGGGTGTACGTTCGCGACACCACCGCGTCGGAGACGGCTGAGCCACAGTTGATCCGGGCGCGACGGGGCGTGATCCTGGCCAGCGGCGGGTTCGAGCACAACGAACAGATGCGGGTGAAGTACCAGCGCGCCCCCATCACCACCGAATGGACGGTCGGGGCCAAGGCGAACACCGGCGACGGGATCGTCGCCGGCGAAAAGCTCGGCGCCGCACTGGATTTGATGGAAGACGCCTGGTGGGGCCCGACGGTGCCGCTGGTGGGCGCGCCGTGGTTCGCGCTGTCCGAGCGCAACTCGCCCGGGTCGATCATCGTCAACATGTCGGGCAAGCGCTTCATGAACGAATCGATGCCCTACGTCGAGGCCTGCCATCACATGTACGGCGGTGAATTCGGCCAGGGCCCCGGGCCGGGCGAGAACATCCCGGCGTGGCTGGTGTTCGACCAGCAATACCGCGACCGCTACATCTTCGCGGGACTGCAACCGGGACAACGCATCCCGCGCAGGTGGCTGGAATCCGGCGTGATTATCCAGGCCGACACCCTCGAGCAGCTGGCCGAGAAGGCCGGCCTCCCGGTGTCCGAATTCACCTCCACCGTGGCGCGTTTCAACGGCTTCGCGCGCTCAGGCGTCGACGAGGACTACCACCGCGGCGAGAGCGCCTACGACCGCTACTACGGCGACCCCACCAACAAGCCGAACGCCAACCTCGGCGAGATCAGCCACCCGCCCTACTACGCCGCCAAGATGGTGCCCGGCGACCTGGGCACCAAGGGCGGCATCCGCACCGACGTGCACGGCCGGGCGCTGCGCGACGACGGCAGCGTCATCGAGGGCCTCTACGCCGCGGGCAACGTCAGCGCCCCGGTGATGGGCCACACCTATCCCGGCCCGGGCGGCACCATCGGGCCGGCGATGACCTTCGGCTACCTGGCCGCACTGCACATCGCGGGGGTGAGCTGACATGCCGATCGACGTCGACGTCGCGCTGAACGCCGAGCTCGACCCCATCGAATTCTCTTGGTCCAGCAGCGATATCCAGCTCTATCACCTGGGCCTGGGCGCCGGCTCCGACCCGATGGATCCGCGGGAGCTGCGCTATCTGGTCGACGACACCCCGCAGGTGCTGCCGACGTTCGCCAACGTCGCCGCGACGTTTCACATGACCAAGCCGCCGACGGTGCAGTTCCCCGGCATCGACATCGAGCTGGCCAAGGTGTTGCACGCCAGCGAACGGGTCGAGGTGCCCGCGCCGCTGCCGCCGTCGGGCTCGGCCAAGGCCGTCACCCGGTTCACCGACATCTGGGACAAGGGCAAGGCGGCGGTGATCTGGAGCGAGACGACGGTCAGCGCGCCGGACGGGACGCTGCTGTGGACGCAGCGGCGGTCGATCTTCGCGCGGGGCGAGGGCGGATTCGGCGGCGAGCGCGGGCCGTCCTCGTCGGACGGCGCGCCGGACCGGGCCCCCGACCTGGAGGTCGACGTGCCGATCCTGCCGCAGCAGGCGCTGCTGTACCGGCTCTGCGGTGACCGCAACCCGCTGCACTCGGACCCCGAATTCGCCGCCGCCGCAGGCTTTCCCAGGCCCATCTTGCACGGCCTGTGCACATACGGCATGACATGCAAGGCGATCACCGACGCGGTGCTGGACGGCGATGCCAGGGCGGTGGCCGCCTACGGCGCGCGGTTCGCCGGCGTGGCCTTTCCCGGCGAGACCCTCAAGGTCGGCATCTGGAAGGAGAACGGCCGCTTCCTGGCCAGCGTCGTCGCGCCGTCGCGCGAGAACGCCGTCGTCCTGAGCGGCGTCGAACTGGTCCCCGCGTAGCGCCTTTGCGCCGAGCGGACTACCGCTGAACGGCGCAATATGATTTCGTCCTTTCATGGTCGCTGAAGGGCAGTCGCCCGAACCGCGTGCGGCCGACGAGCGAACCGCACTGCGGAGCATTCCGATATTCGCCGAGATCGACGACCGACAACTCGACCTGCTCACGAAGACCGTGGGTCGCCAGTACGTCCCCGCCAACGAGTGGCTCTTTCACATGGGCGACCCGTCGGACGCCATCTATGTCATCGCCTCGGGACGATTCGCGGCCATCGGCCTCGACGGACAGGTGCTTCGTGAGATGGCGTCCGGTGACTCGATCGGAGACCTGGGCGTGATCACCGGCGCCGCTCGCTCGGCCGGAGTACGAGCGCTTCGGGACGGCGTCGTCTGGAGGATCGCCGCTGACACGTTCAGCGAGGTGCTCGGCAAGGCGCCGCAACTGCAATCGGCGATGTTCCGGGCGATGGCGGTAATGCTTCGCGAGTCACGAGCCGCCACCGTCTCTCGCGGTCGCCGGGTCGTCGGCGTGGTGTCGACCGGGGACGCGGTCGCGATGCCGATCGTCGAGGCGATCGCGACCCGGCTGAGACCGCACGGTCGGGCCGCCGTCGTCGCGCCGCCCGTCGAAACAACGGCTGCGGCCAATCATTACGGCGAGCTCGTCGAAGCGTTCAGCGAGACCCTCGACCGCGTCGAGCGAAGCAACGATTGGGTCTTGCTGGTGGCCGATCGGGGCTCGGGCGACAGCTGGCGGCGATACGTCACCGCGCAAAGCGACCGGGTCGTGGTGCTTGCCGACCAGGCTCGCCCGCCCGAAGCGCTCCAACCACCCGTGACGCAAGGGCCGGTCCACCTGGTCACGTGCGGCGTCGTGCCGGACCCGAGCTGGTGGGATTCGCTGCAGCCGGTCTCGCATCATCCCGCCGACGACGACGGAATCGGCGCGCTGTCGCGCAGAATCGCCGGCCGATCTCTCGGTCTCGTGCTGGGTGGTGGGGGCGCTCGGGGCCTCGCGCACTACGGCGTCTACGAAGAGCTCACGCGGGCGGGCGTCGTCATCGACCGGTTCGGCGGAACCAGTTCCGGCGCCCTCGCTGCCGCCACCTTCGCGCTGGGGCTGGACGCACGGGATTGCACCGCGGCGGCACGGAAGTACATTGCGGAGACCCGGCCGGTCAGCGATTACACGATCCCTGCGATAGCCCTCACGCGAGGTCGCCGTGTCGACCGTCTGATAGAGGGATTCTTCGGCAGCACCACCCTGATCGAGCACCTGCCGAGGGAGTTCTTCTCCGTCTCCACCGACATCATCACGGGCGATCAGATCATCCATCGCCGTGGCCTGCTGTGGGTCGCCGTGCGCGCATCGATCTCGATACCCGGCCTCCTGCCGCCGGTGCAACATCGCGAGCGGCTCCTCGTCGACGGCGGGCTGATGAACATCCTCCCGGCCGACGTGATGTGCGCCGACCCGGACGGCGAGGTGATATGCGTCGATCTGCGCACAACATGGGTCCCGTCAAAGGGCTTTGGCCCGCTGCCGGCAAAGCTTCAGCCTCCTGCGTTCGTCCGGCGGCTCGTGACCGGCACGGACGTAGCCCTGCCACCGCTGCAAGACACGTTGCTTCGCAGCGTCGAACTCGCGGCCCCAAAGTGGAACCTGCGCGAGCTCCCCCGCGTCACGGCGATCATCGAGCCGGACGTCTCAGCGATCGGTCCGTTGGACTTCAGAAACATCGATGCCGCCCTGAATGCCGGGCGGATCGCGGCCCGGGCAGCTCTCGAAGCGCAGCCCGCCCTGGTTCGCTGAGCGTCGGATACGATTACCCTGCAGCAAACAGCTCAGCATCTTCAGATGGCAGACGCTTCGTGTGTGCACAGGTTCGTCAGGCGGAGCGGGGCAGGCAACGGGGAGCCTCGCTCGCGCACGCGGGCGTTCGAGTGCGGCTAGGTCGTTAAGCCATGGGCTCCGATTGGTGGGACAAGCCGCTGGCCAACCTCGTCATGCATTTGAATGGCGGCGAGAAGGTCGTGCCGATCTTCGATCAGCTGTTCGTCGGCCGTCAGTGCGCGGGGATCGAGGAACAGCGCCGCCTGGTGATCCCGGATCCGAACATCTCCCGCAACCACCTCGAGATCCGCTTGGACGTCACCACCGACCGGGCCTACCTCATCGACACCAGCACCAACGGGACATTGCTCAACGGCATGCCGCTGGAGCGCGCCGTGCAGGTCCCCATCAAAGCGGACGACGAGATCGCGATCGGCGACGTCGTGCTGATCTTCCGATCGGACCGGTTCAACGCCGCCGGAATGACCAACACGAGCCCGACGCTGACCCGGATCGTCGAGGAGACCATGGTGATGGTGGTCGGCGACATCACCAACTACTCGACGATCTCCGAAGTCACCGACAACCGGGTGATCGCCCAGAGCCTGAACTATCTCTGGCACGAGCTCAACCTCGTGCTGCGCGCCCATCGGGGCACGCTCAACCATTACGCCGGCGATGCGCTGTACGCGGTCTGGGAACTGCGGACGATCCCAACGGCCAACGAGCTGGCGATCGACTTCGCGCTCGCGGCGAACCAGCGGGTCGAGGAGCTCGGGCCCACGCTGCCGCTGCGCTCGCCGGACGGTTCGCCGATCCGCATGGGCTGGGGCGTGGTGCAGGGCCGGGCCGCGATCGCCGCGATGACGAGGACGGTCACGGCCGTGATCGGCGACGCGACCAACGTGGCGTTCCGGTTGGCCGGCATCGCCGGGCGGGCCGGGCGACCGGTCGTGATGGTCAGCGGCCGCGTTCACGCCGCCGTCGAAGCGCAATACGTCTGGGGCCACTCCGAGCAGGTCGAGATCAAGGGCCGGCGCGGGATGGAGACCGTCTTTCCGGTCGTCGCGCGCGCTGTGGGTGGCTGACGCGGTGAAGTGACGTTCGCCGCCACGCGTGGAACGCTGCCGTAGTGGCGGAGCCGTTCATCGGCAGCGAGGCCGTAGCGCATGGGGACGTCATCAAAAGCGCGCTGCGGACTCGGTATACGAAGTTGTTTCGCGACGTGTATGTCACTCCTGGTACCGAGCTGACTCCACTCGTTCGGGCCCGCGCGGGATGGCTATGGTCGCGACGCCGCGGCATCGTTGCCGGAATGTCGGCAGCCGCACTGCACGGCTCCGAATGGGTGAACGTCAATGCGCCGCTGGAGATTATTCACAACAACCGGAGTGCGATGCCAAACCTGATCGTCCGGGGGGACCGCATCGATGACGATGAGGTCGCGCTTATTGACGGCATCCCGGTGACGACGCCGGCTCGGACGGCACTTGATTTGGGCTGCTGGTATTCGGTGACCGAGTCGGTCGCGGCGATCGATGACCTGCTTCGGGCCACAGACTTCAAGACGGCCGAGGTCGAGATCCTGATGGACCGCTACCGCGGCCGGCGAGGGGTCCACATGGCCAGGACCGCGATCGGTCTTGCAGACCCCGGAGCCCAGTCGCCGAAAGAAACGTGGCTTCGGCTGGTCTTAATACGGGCCGGCCTGCCTAGGCCGCGAACCCAGATCGCAGTCCAAGACGACTTCGGCGAGATACTCGCCTACCTCGACATGGGTTGGGAGGACGTCAAAGTCGCAGTTGAATATGACGGCGAACACCATCGCAATGATCGGCGGCAGTACACCTGGGATATCCGGCGGTTGGAAATGCTCGAACGTCGCGGGTGGATTGTCGTGCGAGTGGTCGCGGGCGACCGGCCTGCGGACGTCGTACGCAGAGTTCGAGCCGCATTGGCCCGTCGAGCGTCACGCTAGCGTGGCCGTCGACGCCGAAAGCTGCGCTAGCGCGACTCTCGGCGCAAACGAAAGCGCTAGCCCAGGATCAGGCCCGACGTCGGGACGCCCGTCCCCGCGGTGACGAGGACGTGCTCGACGTCGGGCACCGGGTTCACCGAGGTCCCACGCAATTGCCGCACCCCCTCGGCGATGCCGTTCATGCCGTGGATGTAGGCCTCACCGAGTTGGCCGCCGTGGGTGTTGATGGGCAGCCGGCCGCCGACCTCGATGGCACCGTCGGCGATGAAGTCCTTCGCCTCCCCGCGACCGCAGAAACCCAACTCCTCCAACTGAATCAGGGTGAACGGCGTGAAGTGGTCATAAAGAATCGCGGTCTGAATGTCGGTCGGCGTCAGACCCGACTGCTGCCACATCTGCTGGCCGACCAGCCCCATCTCGGGCAGGCCGAGCTCGTCGCGGTAATAGCTGACCATCGTGTACTGGTCGGGGCTGGAACCCTGCGCCGCGGCCTCGATGATCGCCGGCCGCTGCTTGAGATCCTTCGCGCGCTCCGGCGAGGTCACCACGATCGCCACCGCGCCGTCGGTCTCCTGGCAGCAGTCCAGCAGCCGCAGCGGCTCGGCGATCCACCGCGAATTCTGGTGGTCCTCAATGGTTATCGGCTTCTCGTAGAAGTAGGCCTTCGGGTTCTTGGCGGCGTGCTTGCGGTCGGCCACCGAGATGGCGCCGAAGTCCCGGCTGGTCGCGCCGGACCAGTGCATGTAGCGCTGCGCGATCATGGCGACCTGCGCCGCCGGCGTCGACAGACCGTGCGGATACGAAAAAGAGTTGTCGGCCGCGGTCGAATCGGCCTGCACGCCAGCATTTCCCACCAGCCGGGTCTGGACCTGACCGAAGCGCATGCCGGATCGCTCGTTGAACGCCCGGTACGCGACGACGACGTCGGCCACACCGGTCGCGACGGCCATCGCCGCATGCAGGATGGTGCCGCACGCGGCGCCGCCGCCGTAGCCCGTCTGGGCGAAGAACTTCAGGTCACCGATGCCGGTCGCCCGCGCCACCGCGGTCTCGTTGTTGGTATCCATCGTGAAGGTGGTCAGCCCGTCGACGTCGGCCGGCGAAAGGCCCGCGTCGTCAAGGGCATCCAGCACCGCCTCGGCCGCCAACCGCAGTTCGCTGCGACCGGAGTCCTTCGAGAAGTCCGTGGCCCCGATGCCGACAATTGCGGCCTTTCCGGACAACATCTAGGCATCCCCCATCGTCAGCGTCGCCGTCGCGATGACATGATCACCAAGGCTGTTGCTGCCCACCACCTTTAGGGTAATCAGGCCATCTTCCACGGCGGTGACCTCACCGGAGAACGTGACGGTGTCGTAGGCATACCACGGCACCCCGAGCCGAAGCCCGATCGACTTGATCCGCGCCGACGGCCCGGCCCAGTCGGTGACGTAACGCTGCACCAGCCCGGTGTCCGTGAGGATGTTGACGAAAATGTCCTTGGATCCCTTGGCCTGCGCCAAGTCCCGGTCGTGGTGCACGTCCTGGAAATCGCGGGTGGCCAGGGCCGTTGAGATGATGAAGGTGGGATCGCCGTACAGCTTGAGCTCCGGCAACTTGGTGCCCACTTCGACAACCGGCGCGCTCATGCGCCAGGCTCCCATGCGTAGAGGCTCCACTCCGGGCCGCTCTCGCCGGCCGGGAAGTCGATATACGTTGCGCGAACCGGCATTCCGATCTTGATCTCGGCGTGGTCGACGCCGCGCAGCTCGCCGAGCATGCGGACGCCCTCTTCTAGCTCGACCAGCGCGATCACGAAAGGCAGCGTGCGTCCCGGCACCTTCGGCGCGTGGTGCACGACGTGGCTGTACAGCGTCCCCCTACCGCTGGCCACCACGTAGTCGATGGGCTCCGACTTGTCCTGCCACACGGCAGGCACCGGCGGATGTTGCAGCGTCCCGTCGGGCCGGCGCTGAATCCGCAACTCGTGCCCTTTGACGCCCTCCCAGAAGAAGGCGGTATCACGCGACGACGCCGGACGCATCATGGTGTCGGGATCGAGGTCCTCGGGCACCGAGGACGGCGCGGATTCGCGGGGCTTGAACTTCAAGATCCGCCAAGCCATCTCGGCCACATCTTCGTCGCCGACCCGCCAGGTGATGTGCTGGTTGATGAAGTAGCCCTCACCGAGGCCGGTCTGCTTGGGGCCGACCACGTCGCGCATTTCGGAATGGATGGTGACCTGCTCGCCGGGACGCAGGTAACGGTGATAGGTCTGCTCACAGTTGGTGGCGACCACCCCGATATAGCCGGCGTCGTCGAACAGCTTCATGATCGGGCCCATCGGATCGTCGGTGGGGCGTTCACCGCCCTGCCCGAACATCGTCCACACCTGAATCATGGCCGGCGGGGCCACAATCCCGGGGTGACCCGCGGCCTTGGCGGCATCCTCGTCCACATAGATCGGGTTGCGGTCGCCGAGGGCCTCGACCCAGTTGTTGATGATCGGCTGGTTCACCGGATCCCGGGCCGCGCGCGGCGCGGCGACGACGGTGGCGGTGATCTCCGCGACCGCTTCGGCGATATCCGTCATCGAGGCACCCTCGGCACCTTGAGGCCGGCGGCCGCGATCATTTCGCGCATGACCTCGTTCACGCCTCCGCCGAATGTGATGACCAGGTTGCGCTTGGTCTGCGAGTCCAGCCAGCGCAGCAGCTCGGCGGTGTCCGGTTCCGCCGGGTTGCCGTACTTTCCGACGATCTCCTCGGCGAGCCGGCCGATGTACTGAATGCGCTCGGTGCCAAACACTTTCGTCGACGCGGCGTCGGCCACGTTGATGTCCTCGCCCGCGGCCGCGACCTGCCAGTTCAGCAACTCGTTGATCCGCCACATGGCGTAGATCTCCCCGAGCGCCCGCTTGACGTCCTGGTGGTCGATGCCGGTGCCGCCGTCGCCGCCCGGCTTCGAAGCCCAGGCGTGCAGTCGGTCATAGATGCCGGCCGTACGGCCCGCCGGGCCCAGCATCACCCTCTCGTTGTTGAGCTGGGTGGTGATCAGCCGCCAGCCGCCGTTCTCCTCACCGACCAACATGTCGGCGGGGACGCGCACGTCGTTGTAGTAGGTGGCGTTGGTGTGATGGGCGCCGTCGGACAGGATGATCGGCGTCCACGAGTAGCCGGGGTCCTTGGTGTCGACGATCAGGATCGAGATGCCTTTGTGCTTCACGGCTTCCGGGTCCGTGCGGCAGGCCAGCCAGATGTAGTCGGCGTCGTGCGCCCCGGTGGTGAAGATCTTCTGGCCGTTGACGATGTACTCGTCACCCTGGCGCACCGCGGTGGTCCGCAGCGACGCCAGGTCGGTTCCCGCCTCGGGTTCGGTGTAGCCGATCGCGAAGTGCACCTCGCCGGCCAGGATCGCGGGCAAGAACTTCTTCTTCTGCGCCTCGCTGCCGAACTGCTGCAACACCGGACCGACCGTCTGCAACGTCACCGCGGGCAGCGGCACGTCGGCGCGATGCGCCTCGTTGACGAAGATCGACTGCTCGATCGGGCCGAAACCCAGGCCGCCGAACTCCTTTGGCCATCCGACGCCGAGCTTGCGGTCCCGACCCATCCTCCGGATCACCGCGCGGTAGGCCTCGTTGTGACGGTCCTGCTCCATCGCCTTCATCTCGTCGGACGAGATCAGGTTCGAAAAGTACTCCCGCAGTTCCGCTTGCAGCTGACGCTGCTCGGGAGTCAGGTCTATGAACATTGCGCTCCCACCAGGTCGAGACGATGAGACGAACCGCCCAGCAGCCGGGCGAGGTCTTTGATCGTGGAGTAGTACCGGTGCATCGGATACGTAATGTCCATGCCCATCCCGCCGTGCAGGTGATGGCAGGTCTGCATCACCGGCGGCGCCTGCGACGTAATCCAGTAGCCGAGAACGTCGAGGTCGCTGTCGGCGTCCCGGCCCTCGGACAGCCGCCACACCACCGACTTGGCGGCCAGATCGATGGTGCGCGAAGCGATGTAGACCTCCGCGAGCTGCGCGGCGACGGTCTGGAAAGTGGACAGCGGCTTGCCGAACTGCTTGCGCCCCGCCACGTAGTCGGCGGTCAACCGCAGCGCCCCGGCGACCAGACCGTCGGCATACGCGCCCGTCGCCGCCAGCGCCAGCTGGTTGACCCGGTGCGCCGAAGCGCCCGCCAACACGTCCGAATCGTCAACCGCCACACCGTCAAACGTGACTGTGTACTCGTCCGAACCGTTCGACGTCGGCGTCCGGTCCAGCAGCACACCGTCCGCCTTGGGCGACACCACCACCACCGCGCTGTCGGCGGTGACGATCAGCCAATCCGCTTGCTCGGCGTAGGCCACGCCGATCTTGGTGCCCGACAACCGACCGCCCGCGAAGGTGACGCCGGGCCGGTCCGGCAGCGCCGCGCCGGGCTCGTTGAGCGCCGCGGTCAGCACCGCGCCCTGGGCGACCCCGGCCAGGAAACGGTCCTGCTGCTCATCGGACGCCAAGTCGAGGAGCGGCACCACGCCGAAACCCAGCGTGGCCAGCGCCGGAGTGATGGCGCCGTGGCGGCCGACCTCGGTCAGCACCGTGGCGACCTCGGGCAGGCCCACGCCGTCGCCCCCGAGGCGTTCGGGCACCGGCAGCGCCGTCAGGCCACCGCTGACCAGCGCCTCCCACGAAAGATCCCGGTCCAGCACCGACGTCGCCACATCGGCGACGGCCTGCTGCTCGGCGGTGAGCTCGAAGTCCATTTTCAGTGCGCCACCGGACATTTGCCGGTGTAGTCCACCTGCCAGCGCTTGATGCCGTTGAGCCAGCCCGAGCGCAGCCGCTCCGGCTCCGAGATCGGCTTGATGTCGGGCATGTGATCGGCCACCGCGTTGAAGATCAGGTTGATCGTCAGCTTGGCCAGGTTGGCGCCGATGCAGTAGTGCGCACCGGTGCCGCCGAAACCGACGTGCGGGTTGGGATCCCGAAGGATGTTGAAGGTATACGGATCGTCGAAGATCTCTTCGTCGAAGTTGGCCGACCGGTAGAACAGCACGACCCGCTGACCCTTCTTGATCTGCACGCCGGACAGTTCATAGTCCTCCAAAGCGGTCCGCTGGAAGCAGGTTACGGGGGTGGCCCAGCGGACGATCTCGTCGGCGGCGGTCTCCGGGCGCTCCTTCTTGAACAGCTCCCACTGGTCGGGGAAGTCGGCGAAGGCCATCATTCCCTGCGTGATCGAGTTCCGGGTGGTCTCGTTGCCGGCCACCGCGAGCATCATCACGAAGAAACCGAACTCGTCGTCGGAGAGCTTTTCCCCGTCGATGTCGGCGTTGATCAGCGTGGTGACGATGTCGTCGCCGGGGTTCTCGGCCTTGATAGCGGCCATCTGCAGCGCGTAGTTGAGCACCTCGAACGACGACGTCTTGGGATCGATGTCGGCGTACTCGGGGTCGTCGTTGCCGGTCATCTCGTTGGACCAGCGGAAGAGCTTTTCGCGGTCCTCCTGCGGCACGCCCAGCAGGCCGGCGATCGCCTGCAGCGGCAGCTCGCAGGACACCTGCTCGACGAAGTCACCGGAGCCGGCGGCCGCCGCGTCCCGGGCGATCTTCTGGGCGCGCTCCCGCAGCTCGTCCTCCAGGCGCCCGACGGCGCGCGGGGTGAAGCCGCGGGAGATGATCTTGCGCAACCGGGTGTGGTGCGGCGCGTCCATGTTGAGCATGACGAACCGCTGCAGCTCGATGTCCTCGCGCGCGATGTCGTCGTTGAACCGCGGGATCACGCAGTTCTCGTAACTGGAAAACACGTCGCTGCGCCGTGAGATCTCCTTGACGTCGTTGAGCTTGGTGATCGCCCAGAACCCGCCGTCGTTGAACCCGCCGCCGTGGCCCGGCTCCTGCTCGTTCCACCAGATCGGCGCCGTCGCGCGCACCTCGGCAAACTCTTCGACCGGAATCCGCTCGGCGTAGATGTCGGGGTCGGTGAAATCGAACCCGGGCGGAAGGTTGGGGCTGGGCACGCTGCTTCTCCTTAACTACAGTCCTGTGTCGGGCTTGTGCCTTGCGATCCCAGGACACTAGCTGTCCTAGTGATGCTCTGTTGCCAGTAAAACATGCCTCCACCGCAGACAAAAGGCGCCGAGGCATCCTCGCTTGTCAGAGTAATGAAACGTGTTCTAGCCTGGCTCCATGGGTAACCCGGTAATCGTCGAAGCCACCCGCAGCCCGATCGGCAAGCGCAACGGCTGGCTTTCAGGACTGCACGCCACCGAGCTGCTGGGCGCGCTGCAAAAGGCACTGGTCGAAAAGGCCGGCATCGACCCCGGTGATGTGGAGCAGGTCGTCGGCGGCTGCGTGACGCAGTTCGGCGAGCAGTCCAACAACATCACCCGGGTGAGCTGGCTCGTCGCCGGGCTGCCGGAGCACGTCGGTGCCACGACCGTGGACTGCCAGTGCGGCAGCAGCCAGCAGGCCAACGGCCTGGTCGCCGGCCTGATCGCGGCGGGCGCCATCGACATCGGCATCGCCTGCGGGATCGAGGCCATGAGCCGCGTCGGGCTCGGCGCCAACGCCGGCCCCGACCGCAGCATCCTGCGGCCCGATTCGTGGGACATCGACCTGCCGGACCAGTTCACCGCGGCCGAGCGGATCGCCAAGCGCCGCGGCATCACCCGCGAGGACATCGACGCCTGGGGCTTCCAGTCGCAGCTACGCGCCAAGCGGGCGTGGGCCGAGGGCCGGTTCGACCGGGAAATCTCGCCGATCGAGGCGCCGGTGCTCGACGACCAGAAGCAGCCCACCAGCGAGCGCCACATGGTGGGCCGCGACCAGGGCCTGCGCGACACCACCCTGGAGGGCTTGAGCCAGCTCAAGCCGGTCCTCGAGGGCGGCATCCACACGGCGGGCACGTCGTCGCAGATCTCCGACGGCGCCGCCGCGGTGCTGTGGATGGACGAGGACAAGGCCAAGGCGCTCGGGCTGCGGCCCCGGGCGCGGATCGTCAGCCAGGCCCTCGTCGGCGCCGAGCCCTACTACCACCTCGACGGCCCGGTGCAGTCGACGGCGAAGGTGCTCGAGAAGGCCGGGATGAAGATCGGCGACATCGACCTCACCGAGATCAACGAGGCCTTCGCCTCGGTGGTGCTGTCCTGGGCCCGGGTCCACGAGCCCGACATGGACAGGGTGAACGTCAACGGCGGCGCGATCGCTCTCGGCCACCCGGTGGGCAGCACCGGCAGCCGGCTGATCACCACCGCCCTGCACGAGCTCGAGCGCACCGACCAGACGACCGCGCTGATCACCATGTGCGCGGGCGGCGCCCTGTCCACCGGAACCATCATCGAACGCATCTGAGGCTGAATTGCCCGACTTCTCAGCGGGCCGCCGGCCCGCATCGTCGTCGGGCGGGGGCGTCTCCGAGGCCGACCGCATCGCGGCGGCCCAGGCGTACATCGACGCCCTGGTCACCCACGACGCCGACGGCGTGCCGTTCGCGCCGGATTGCACCCGTATCGAGGTCGGCCTCAAATCCGGATTTTCCGGAAATCACCTGCGGCGCAGCCTAAATCGCGGACCGCAGTATCGCATCATCGCGGCGACGACGCCGCCCGAGTACACCGTGTCCGGCGACGAAGTGCGCGCGGTGTACGACGTGCTGACCAAGGTCTCGTTCGGCGGGCGGCGGGTCGCGTCGCGGGTCGACGAGACCTTCGTGATACCGGAATCCGACGGGCTGATCCATCACATCAGGGCCAAGTTGCGTCCGTTCATTCAGCGCTAGCCCGGCCGTAGGATCTTCAGTCATGCCGAAATCAAAACCACGCGCTTTGAACGCGCCCTGGGTCACCTTCTTCCTGAAGTGGATGGCCAAGGGCAACACCTGGATCTACAAGCGCAGCAACGGAAAACTCGGCGGCACCTTCCAGAACGCTCCCGTCGCGTTGCTCACCACGACCGGCCGTAAAACCGGTGAACCGCGCGTGAGCCCGCTCCTTTATCTGCGTGAGGGCGACCGCGTGATCCTCGGCGCATCCCGGGGCGGCAGCGACAAGCACCCGCTGTGGTACCTCAACCTCAAGGCCAATCCGAAAGTGTCAGTGCAGATCAAAGACGAGATCTTGTCGCTGACGGCCCGGGACGCCAACGAAACCGAGCGGCAGGAGTATTGGCCCAAGATGGTCGCCATGTATCCCACATTTGAGGATTACCAATCCTGGACCGACCGGACCATCCCGATCGTCATCTGCGACCCGTAACCTTCCGCCGAACGTGTACTGATGGCGGAAAATCGCCGGCGGATTCATACGGTCAACGCAACATCCATGGATTTAAGGAGTTGCGATGCCGAGTGGTTACCCGCATCCGCTGTC
>NZ_LZSE01000133.1 GCF_001665295.1 Mycobacterium sp. 1554424.7
CGGCACCGCCGGGCTGTTCGGCCTGTCAGGCGTGAATGGAACCTAGCCCTAGAGCTCCGACCCGGGCTTGAACGGGTTGACCGCGAACTGGATCACCCGGTACGGCGCGGTCGCCCTGGTCCGGGTGTCCCACTGGCTGACGAAGATGCGCAGCTCATCGATCGTGGACCCCGGCGAGATGTACCCGCCGTACGGCTGCGCCAGGCGGTTGTCGTAGGGCGGAGGCAGGCTTTCGGCCGGGTCGGGCCACTCGTCGTGCTGCACCACCGTTGTGACGGGCGCGGTGCCCAGCGACGTCGGGTCGTTGGCCACCCGGACCTCCATGTTGCCGGTGCTGGCGTTGAAGTAGGACAGCACCGCCTTGCCGTCGATCTGCCGGATGGACATCTCGCCCACCTGGTCGGGCCACAGCGGCGTCGGCGGCTTGCCCCACCCGCCGTCGGGACCCGACGCCCAGCCCTGCCACCGGGACCGGTCGATGAACGTCTGCGGCGTGGCCCGGTACAGCAGGACGGGCTCGCGCCGCGTGAAGCTGTTGGCCACGATGTACACCCAGCCGCCCGGCGAGTCCGGGGTGGGGATCGGGTCGTAGTAGCCGCTGATCTGCGACTGGCGCCCACCCTGGTAAGAACCGTCGCGCCGGGACCCGGCGATGGTCTGCCAGCTGCCGCGCGCCGGTTCGGCCATCACCAACCGCGAGCTTTGCGGCTCCAGGTTTTTCGTCGTCGTGACCATCAGGTAGTTGCGCCGGTTGACCTGCACCACCCCGGCCGGCAGCTGGGAATCGCCGGGCGGCGTGGGGTCGGCCAGCAGCGGCTTGCCGATCCCGGTGACGCCGGTGTAGCGCACCCCGGCGGGGTCATCGACCGACGCGGTGTCGACGTGCAGCGCGATCGGCGAGTACCAGCCGCCGAAGCCGACGCCCTGGCCGGCGAAGCTGTCCCCGCACACCTGCAGCAGCTCGGTGGGGAACTCGACGAACTCGCACAGGTCGGTCGCGCCGATGCCGTAGTCGCCCGTCGGGGTTCCGGTGCCGGCCGTCGGCCCGATCCGCACCACCTGGCCCGGCGCCAGCGGCTGCAGGACGGGCTCCGGCGCCGGGGCCGGCGGGTCGGCTCGCGCATTCCAAACAGGCTGGGGCGCAACCAAACACAAGACGCTTAGCAGCGCGACCCGGGCCGAGCTCACCCGGGAACTATAGTTCGGCGGCCAGCAGCTCGGCGATCTGGATGGTGTTCAGGGCGGCCCCCTTGCGCAGGTTGTCGCCCGAGACGAACAGCGCCAGGCCACGCCCGTCGGGGACGCCCGGGTCGGTGCGGATCCGGCCGACCAGCGACTCGTCGACGCCGGCGGCCGCCAGCGGCGTCGGGACGTCGACCACCTTGACGCCCGGGGCCCCGTCGAGCAGTTCACGCGCGCGCTCGGGTGAGAGCGGCCGGGCGAATTCGGCGTTGATCGACAGCGAGTGCCCGGTGAACACCGGAACCCGCACGCAGGTGCCGCTGACCAGCAGGTCGGGGATGCCGAGGATCTTGCGGCTCTCGAAGCGCAGCTTCGCGTCCTCGTCGGTCTCCCCCGAACCGTCGTCCAAAAGTGATCCGGCGAGCGGCAGCACGTTGAACGCGATCGGCGCCACATAGGTGTTCGGCTCCGGAAAGTCGAGTGCGCCGCCGTCGTAGACCAGCTCCTCGGCGCCATCGATGACGGCGCGCGCCTGGGTGGCCAATTCCTCGACGCCGGCCAGGCCGCTGCCCGAGACCGCCTGATACGTCGAGGTCACCATGCGCACCAGTTGCGCCTCGTCGTGCAGCACCTTGAGCACCGGCATGGCGGCCATCGTCGTGCAGTTCGGGTTGGCGATGATGCCCTTGGGCCGGTTGTGGGCGTCCCTGTGGTAGTTCACCTCCGAGACCACCAACGGCACTCCCGCGTCCTTGCGCCAGGCCGACGAGTTGTCGATCACCGTGACCCCCGCGGCGGCGAAGCGCGGCGCCTGCACCAGCGACATGGTCTTGCCGGCCGAGAAAAGCGCGATGTCCAGCCCGGACGGGTCCGCCGTCGCGGCGTCCTCGACCTCGATCTCCTGGCCGCGGAACTCCAGCTTGCGGCCCTGCGAGCGGGCCGACGCGAAGAACCGCACGGTGGTCGCCGGAAAGTCCCGCTCGTCCAACAGCCTGCGCATCACCTGGCCCACCTGACCGGTGGCGCCCACTACCCCTATTGAGACCCGATGGTCAACCATCTACCTACCCGTCCCCGCATATACCGTCGCCGACTCCTCGCCGCCGAGACCGAACGCCTCATGCAACGCCACGACGGCCTTGTCTAGTTCGGTGTCGCGGCACAGCACCGAGATCCGGATCTCGGAGGTGGAGATCAGCTCGATGTTGACGCCGACGGCGGCCAGCGCCTCACAGAAGGTCGCGGTGACGCCGGGATGGCTGCGCATGCCCGCGCCGATCAACGACACCTTGCCGATGTGGTCGTCGTAGAGCAGCTGGGTGAACCCGATCTCGTCTTGCAGCGCGTCGAGCTTCTCCACCGCGGTGGGTCCGCTGTCGCGCGAGCAGGTGAAGGTGATGTCGGTCTTGCCGTCCTCGACCTTGGACACGTTCTGCAGCACCATGTCGATGTTCACGTCGGCGTCGGCGACGGCCCGGAAGACCCTCGCCGCATAGCCCGGGATGTCGGGCAGCCCGACGATGGTCACCTTGGCCTCGCTGCGGTCGTGCGCGACGCCGGTCAGGATGGGGTCTTCCATGGATATGTCCTTGATCGATCCGGTAACGAGGGTGCCCGGCTTGTCCGAGTACGACGAGCGGACGTGCACCGGAATGCCGTAGCGGCGAGCGTATTCCACGCAGCGCAGCATCAGCACCTTGGCGCCGCAGGCCGCCATCTCGAGCATCTCCTCGAACGTCACGCTGTCCAGCCTGCGGGCGTTGTGCACGATCCTCGGGTCCGCGCTGAAGATGCCGTCGACGTCGGTGTAGATCTCGCAGACGTCGGCGCCGAGCGCGGCGGCCAGCGCGACCGCGGTGGTGTCGGAACCGCCGCGGCCGAGTGTGGTGACGTCGCGGGTGTCCTGGCTGACCCCCTGGAACCCGGCGACCAGCACGATGCGGCCCTCGTCCAGCGCGGTCCGCAGCCGGCCCGGCGTCACCTCGATGATCTTCGCGTTGCCGTGGGTGCCGGTGGTGATCACGCCGGCCTGCGAACCGGTGAACGACCGTGCCTGCGCGCCGAGCGATTCGATCGCCATGGCCACCAGCGCGTTGGAGATGCGTTCGCCGGCGGTCAGCAGCATGTCGAGCTCCCGCGGCGGCGGGGCGGGGCAGACCTGCTGGGCCAGGTCCAGCAGGTCGTCGGTGGTGTCGCCCATCGCGGACACCACCACGACGACGTCGTTGCCCTGCTTCTTGGTCGCGACGATGCGCTCCGCGACGCGGCGGATCCGGTCGGCGTTCGCCACGGAGGATCCGCCGTACTTCTGCACGACGAGCGCCACTGTTGTTCTTTCGGTCGAGCGGGTGTAGGTCCACAACAGAATACGTGTGACGGCACCTGGTTTTTTCCACCGCCGACCGTCTCCCGCTCTGACGATCCCGGCATTGCGGACCGAGTGCCACTGGCCCGAGGGCCAGTGGCACCCCCGCCCCCGGCGTTCTTGCTACGACGAGACCATCTGGATGGCCCAGAAGTCGCTGGCCAGGTGCGCCTTGTTGATGGGCGAGCTGTCCGAGGCGGCCTTGGATCCGGTCAGGTACTCATACGGCATGTAGAAGTAGCCGTGGTCACCCCACGACGATCCCCACGAGTTGCGAACGATCAAGTGGCCCTTGGGGTCCGAGTAGCCGACGGCGAGAACGGCGTGCCCGCCGACGGTTGCCTCACCCGGTTTGGGCATCGGCATCACGCCCGTTTCCGCGACGGCCTGCGATTCGAAGCTCTGGTACACGGTGAACCCGAACACGACCGCAAGCTTCGAGGCGATCGCGTCCTTGAGATCTCCGAACGTCTGGATCGCCTCGTACTGCACCGCCCTGTCCTTCAGCGCGGCGACGTAGCAGCGCTTCGGCGGCTTCACGGTGAATACCCCGATGTCATACGGCCACAGCGTCTCCGGGCAGACGCCCTCGCTGTTGACCACCTTGATGCCGTCCCGGATCACCGCGCCGGAGTCGCTGGACACGGTGCCTTCCAGCGCGCGTTCGTTGTAGTAGATGAACAACCGCGACGGGATGAAATCGGACAAGCCCTGCCGGTCCCGCTCGTACTCCATTGCGGCGGCGATGGCGTTTCCGGTGCACGACCCCAGCTGACCCTGGTCATAGACCGCCGGCATCGACGGACGCAGGTCACACTCGGCCGGCGGCAGACCCCTGAGCCTCGCCGCGTACACCATGTCCCGGGCGTCCGGGAGCTGAGGGCGCCAGCCAAATCCGCGGACGTGGCTCCAATCATGCTCTTGCCCATCGCTTTTGACGCGGCTGGGCTCTTGCAAAGTTGTCATTGAGGACCTCCTAGTCTCCGGTGGTAGGTCGACCGTAGGGCCGGAGATCCCGGGCTGGGATGCGTAGTGCGCTACCTAATTTTCACCGGGCAGGCGGGCGAAGGCGGGTTCCGCAAGGTGACCGGTGGTCCAGTAGGCGCTGGTTTTGGCGCCCGGCCCGGGCGCGGTAGAGTGCAGACTGTGCAGCGGGTGCTCCTCCTCGGACGCCGCGACGGGGTCTGATCAAGACCGGCTTCCCGTCGCGGGAGTTCGCGATGCGCCGGTCTGAGGTTCCTTCTCATCCCCCGGAGCAAATTACCGTGACCAATCCAGATTCGCCCGACGTCTATAGGTCGGCCCGCACCATCGTCCAACCCGCCGGCCCGCCCGGGGCCGGCCAGCCCGCGTGGAATCCCCAGCGCGGCTCGTCGATGCCGATCGGTCGGTATCGGCCCTTCGCCGAGGAAGTCGAACCCGTCCGCGTGCCCGACCGCACCTGGCCGGACCGGGTGATCACCCGCGCCCCACTGTGGTGCGCCGTGGATCTGCGCGACGGCAACCAGGCGCTGATCGACCCGATGAGCCCGGCCCGCAAGCGCCGCATGTTCGACCTGCTGGTGCGGATGGGTTACAAGGAGATCGAGGTCGGGTTCCCCTCGGCCAGCCAGACCGACTTCGACTTCGTCCGCGAGATCATCGCCGACGGCGCCATTCCCGACGACGTCACGATCCAGGTGCTGACCCAGTGCCGGCCGGAGCTGATCGAGCGCACCTTCCTGGCGTGCGAGGGCGCCCCGCGGGCGATCGTGCACTTCTACAACTCGACGTCGATCCTGCAGCGCCGTGTCGTGTTCCGCGCCGACCGGGCCGCCGTGCAGGCCATCGCGACCGACGGCGCGCGCAAGTGCGTCGAGGAGGCCGCCAAGTACCCGGGCACCCAGTGGCGCTTCGAGTACTCACCGGAGTCCTACACGGGCACGGAACTGGAGTACGCCAAGCAGGTGTGCGACGCCGTCGGCGAGATCATCGCGCCGACGCCCGAGAACCCGATCATCTTCAACCTGCCCGCCACCGTGGAAATGGCCACGCCCAATGTCTACGCCGACTCGATCGAGTGGATGAGCCTCAACCTGGCCAACCGGGAGTCGGTCATCCTGAGCCTGCATCCGCACAACGATCGCGGAACCGCCGTCGCCGCAGCGGAATTGGGCTACCAGGCTGGCGCCGACCGCATCGAGGGCTGCCTGTTCGGCAACGGGGAGCGCACGGGCAACGTGTGCCTGGTGACGCTGGGGCTCAACCTGTTCTCCCGCGGCGTGGACCCGCAGATCGACTTCTCGAACATCGACGAGATCCGCCGCACCGTCGAGTACTGCAACCAGCTGCCTGTGCACGAGCGGCACCCCTACGGCGGCGACCTGGTCTACACCGCGTTCTCCGGCAGCCACCAGGACGCCATCAACAAGGGCCTCGACCAGATGAAGATCGACGCGGACGAAGCGGATTCCGACGTCGCGGACATGCTGTGGCAGGTGCCCTACCTGCCGATCGACCCCAAGGACGTCGGGCGCACCTATGAGGCGGTGATCCGGGTCAACTCGCAGTCCGGCAAGGGCGGGGTGGCCTACATCATGAAGGCCGACCACGGCCTGGCGCTGCCGCGGCGGCTGCAGATCGAGTTCTCGCAGGTGATCCAGAGGATCGCGGAGGGCACGGGCGGCGAAGGCGGCGAGGTCTCGCCCAAGGAGATGTGGGAGGCGTTCTCCGAGGAGTACCTGGCCCCGATCTGGCCGCTGGAGCGCATCAAGCAGCGGGTCGACGCCTCCGAGGAGGACGGCGGCACGACGACCATCACCACGACCGTCAAGGTCAACGGGGTGGAGACCGAGATCGTCGGCGTCGGCAACGGACCCCTCGCGGCCTTCGTCCACGCGCTGGGGACCGTCGGGTTCGACGTGGCCGTGCTGGACTACTCCGAGCACGCGATGAGCTCCGGGGACGACGCGCAGGCGGCGGCGTATGTGGAGGCTTCGGTCGGTGGGTGCACGGTGTGGGGCGTCGGCATCGCGCCGTCGATCACCACCGCGTCGCTTCGGGCCGTGGTGTCGGCGGTCAACCGGGCTTCGCGCTAGGCGTCGAAGAACGCGCGCAGCAGTCGGTCGACGAGTCCGGCCGGGTCATCCGGGGGTCCCGAGATCGTGAGGTTGCTGAACACGTAGCCGTTGAGCAGCCGGCTCAGCTCCTCCATTTGCGCTGGCTCCGGGGTGAATCCGGCGGCCTCGAAGATGAGGGTGGCGGACTTTACCGCGGCGGCCTGCAGGTCCTTGAGGAACGGCCGCAACTGCGGCCGGCGCGTGCCCTCCATGAACAGCTCGAACCGGGCGAGGGTGTAGCGGCGGGCCTGCTCGTCGGGGTCGGACAGCATCCGCGTCAGCAGCGCCTTGATGCCGTCACGGGTGAGCGACCCGATCGCGGCCCGTAAGGCCTCGACGCGCTGCCAATGCAGGTCGACGGTGCGCGCAGCGGTGGCTTCGAGCAGGGCCTGGCGGGTGCGGAAATAGTTCGACGTGGTGCCCGCGGGCAGGCCCGCCCGCTCGTCGACCTGGCGATGCGTCAGGCCCCCGACGCCGGTGTCGGCGAGGATGCCGATGGCGGCGTCGAGGATCTGAGCGCGGCGTTCGGGGTTAGGCGGCATCACTCCCCTTGTAGCGCAACCGCCAGAACATCGTCAGGAAAGCCGGATACACGACGATCAGCAGCAGGTAGCTGAACCACGGCCGAAACCACATGTAGAGCGAAAGATCCTTGGTCACATAGGAGCAGTAGATGTGCAGCGGCACGCTGCCGGCGATGTAGACGAGCGACGCCGTGAAGAACGCCCGATGCGGCTTGTTGGCGAACCGCACCCGCCGCCACACCAGGACGCCGGTGATGGCCGCATAGGTCATCGGGACCAGCAGGATCCGGTCGGTCGTCAGGGTCATCGCGTATTTCAACGTGAGGGCGTCCCCGAAGATCACCCGGTACAGGTGGATGAGCACGCCCAGCGAGATGGTCAGCATGGCCGCCTGGCGGAAGAAGTAGCCGTGCCGGCGGTAGGAAGCCCACCAGGACCCCTGGTGTACTACATCTGTAGTGGTTGTCATGCCGCAAACGGTACTACTACGGATGTAGTGGTGCAAGGGGTCTGCTCAGAACAACGCGAGCTGCGGGTTCGCCGCGCTGACGTCGGCGAACTCCTCCATGCTGGTGCCCCGGGCGACCACGCCGACGCAATCCATGAACTGCGCGTCGGACACCACCGGCACCCCCAGCTGTCGGGCGTGATAGCCCTTGCCCTGCTCGGGGGCGGCGTCGTTGCAGACCACCAGCGACGTCTCCCCGTCGACGACGTCGCTGTAGGCAAGCCCGGCGTGCAGGATCCGCTCGACCAGTTCCTCGTGGGTGCGCGCCACCTCGGCGGCCAGCGCCACCCGCATGCCCTGGACCAGCGGCCGGCCCCGGACGTATGGCCCCGGGTTGAGATAGGGGCACGGCATCCGCGACGCCAGCACCTTCAACGGGCGCAGCTCGTCGTGGGTCACCCGCCCGTTCGGCCATTGCCGCCGGGTCACCGGGCGCACCGGCAGCCAGACGTCGCGTTCTCGCGCCCGCTCGAGCGCCGACTCCAGCACGCCGGTCAGCACCATCGCGTCGTCGAAGGCGTCGTGCGGCCGCTCCTGGACCACGCCCCAATGCGCCGCGAGCGTCTCCAGCCGCAGATTGTCGACGCCGAGATCCAGCCGACGCGCCAGCTCGACCGTGCACATGACGTGGTCGACGGGAAGCTCGGCCTCGGCGAGCTCGGCCTCGGCCGCCAGGAACGCGTAGTCGAAGGCCACGTTGTGCGCCACCAGCGTCCGGCCGCGCAGCACCTCGACGAGGTCACCGACGATGTCGCCGAACTGCGGCTGGTCCTCCAGCATGGCGGCGGTCAGGCCGTGCACGTGGGTGGGCCCGGGGTCGACCCCGGGATTGAGCAGGCTGACCACGGATTGCTCTACCCTGCCGTTCGTGTCGAGGCCGAGCGCGGCGACGCTGATGATCCGAGCCTGACCCGGCCGAAAGCCCGAGGTCTCGACGTCGATAACGGCCCAACCCCCGCCCGGCTCGCTGGCCGGCCGCCCCCAGGACACCCGGTTCATGAACTGAGGATGGCACGTCAGACCGACATCGCCTGGTCGCTCAGCCCTCGTGTCGCACCTAAATCCACGAGGGCGACCCGCAGCGCCCGGCGCACAGCGCCGCGCTTGCGATCGCCCCTAATAAACTCTCCCGGGTGGTTACCACCCGTGCACGCCTGGCCCTCGCTGCGGGAGCGAGCGCGCGGTGGGCGTCGCGGGTCACCGGGCGCGGGGCCGGGGCCATGATCGGCGGCCTGGTCGCGATGACGCTGGACCGTTCGGTGCTGAGACAGCTGGGCGCCGGGCGGCGCACCGTGATCGTCACCGGGACTAACGGCAAGTCGACCACCACGCGGATGACGGCGGCCGCGCTCGGGTCCCTGGGCCCGGTGGCCACCAACGCCGAGGGCGCCAACATGGACGCCGGCCTGGTGGCCGCCCTGGCCGCCGATCGGCGGGCCGGGCTGGCCGCGCTGGAGGTCGACGAGATGCACGTGCCGCACGTCTCCGATGCGGTCGAACCCAGCGTCATCGTGCTGCTCAACCTGTCGCGTGACCAGCTCGATCGGGTCGGCGAGATCAACGTGATCGAACGCACGCTGCGGGCCGGCCTGGCCCGGCACCCGAACGCCGTCGTCGTCGCCAACTGCGACGACGTGCTGATGACCTCCGCGGCGTACGACAGCCCCAACGTGGTGTGGGTGGCCGCCGGCGGGGCGTGGGCGAACGACTCCGTCAGCTGCCCGCGCAGCGGCGAGGTCATCGTCCGGGACCGGGGACACTGGTACTCCACCGGCGCCGACTTCAAGCGGCCCAGCCCGCAGTGGTGGTTCGACGAGGACACGCTGTATGGGCCCGACGGCCTGGCCCTGCCGATGCGATTGGCGCTGCCGGGCGCGGTGAACCGGGGCAACGCCGCCCAGGCCGTGGCCGCCGCCGTCGCGCTGGGCGCGGACCCCGCGCGGGCGGTGGCGGCTGTCTCCCACGTCGACGAGGTCGCGGGACGCTACCGCAGCGTGCGCGTCGGCGTCCACGAAGCGCGGATCCTGCTGGCCAAGAACCCCGCCGGCTGGCAGGAGGCGCTGTCGATGGTGGACAAGCAGGCGGCCGGGGTGGTGATCGCGGTCAACGGGCAGGTGCCCGACGGCGAGGACCTGTCGTGGCTGTGGGACGTGCGGTTCGAACACTTCGAGAACACCGCCGTCGTCGCCGCCGGCGAACGCGGCACCGACCTCGCGGTGCGCCTCGGGTACGCGGGCGTCGAGCACACGCTCGTGCACGACACCGTGGCGGCCATCGCGTCGTGCCCGCCCGGACGGGTCGAGGTCGTCGCCAACTACACCGCCTTCCTGCAGCTGCAGCGAGCGTTGGCGCGCCATGGCTGACTCGACCGTGCGGATCGGGCTGGTGCTGCCCGACGTGATGGGCACCTACGGCGACGGCGGCAACGCGCTGGTGCTGCGCCAACGCCTGCGGCTGCGGGGCATCGACGCCGAGATCGTCGAGATCACGCTGGCCGACCCGGTGCCGGAGTCGCTCGACCTCTACACGCTGGGCGGCGCCGAGGACTACGCCCAGCGGCTGGCCACCCGCCACCTGGTCAAGCACCCGGGTCTGCAGCGCGCGGCGGACCGGGGCGCACCGGTGCTGGCGATCTGCGCGGCCATCCAGGTGCTCGGGCACTGGTACGAGACGTCGGCCGGGGAACGGGTCGACGGCGTGGGCATGCTGGACCTGACCACCGCCCCGCAGGACAGGCGCACCATCGGCGAGCTGGTGAGCGAGCCGCTGCCGGACGGGTTGACCCAGCGGCTGACCGGCTTCGAAAACCACAGGGGCGGAACGGTTTTGGGGCCTGCCGCGTCGCCGCTGGGCGCCGTGGTCAAGGGCGCGGGCAACCGAGCGGGTGACGGCTTCGACGGCGCGGTGCAGGGCACCGTCGTCGCGACCTACATGCACGGGCCGTGCCTGGCCCGCAACCCGGAGCTGGCCGACCTGCTGCTCGGCAAGGTGGTGGGTGAGCTCGCGCCGCTGCCGCTGCCCGAGGTGGACCTGCTGCGCCGCGAGCGGCTGCGCGCCTAGGACGTCGTCCCGCGACGCCTCACCTTCGCGACACTTACACGGCGGCGAAGACACGCCGCAACGCGTCGCAGTGGGTTAAGACTCGACGCACCGCCGCTACCTGCGCTCCAAGAATCCTTCAAGAATCCGCCCAGGGCCCCCGCCCAGCCTTTTCTCGAGGCCCTCACCGAGAAAAGGAACCCCATGAGCGACACCAGAACCAAGGTCGTCGGCGCGGCACGGATCGTCGGGCTCGCGGCCGTGCTCAGCGCGGCCGTCGGGTCGATGGTGGCGTTCGCCGCGACGGCCGACGCGGCCCCCTCCCCGCGTCACACAGGGATGCACGGCGACCCGGCCGCCGCCGCGCCCTACTGGCGCTACCAGCAGCAGGACCTCGATTGCGGGGAGATGGCGGTCGCCGACGTGGTCGGCCAGGTCACCGGCCGCCAGCCCAGCGAGGACGAGATCACCGGCGTGGCCGGAAACATCCCGAGCGTGAGCCGCCCCGGCTCCATCTACAAGCCCGGCGCCAAGACCAAGAACTCGGACCTACCTGTGCTGCTGGCGCACTACGGCATCCCCTCCGACGCGGTGCACACCAACCTCGGCTCCCTCGAGCAGGACCTCGACCAGGGCCGGAAGGTGATCGTCGGGCTCAACGACCGGATCATCTGGAACTCGTCGGGCGACCGCTCCCAGGAAAACCACTTCGTGGTCGTCATCGGCGTCGACACCGGCACCAATCTGGTGCACCTCAACGACAGCGGCGCCGCGGCCGGCCGCGACGAGCAGGTGTCCATCGCCACGTTCGAAGCGGCGTGGAACACCAGCGACAACTTCGCCGTCGTGACCAGGTAACGCGTGGTTGGCCCAGAGGCCGCCGAGCCTGTAAATCCGCAGAAAAAGTGCGAGTAGGGGCCTGCAAAATTACCGGCTCGCCGCATAGCGAGCAGGTGACACAGTCAGGCCATCGCCCGGCGGCCGGTGAGCGCGCGGCCCAGCGTCAGCTCGTCGGCGAACTCCAAGTCGCCGCCCATCGGCAGCCCCGACGCGATCCGCGTCACCGTCAGCCCGGGGATGTCGCGCAGCATCCGAACCAGGTAGGTGGCGGTCGCCTCCCCCTCGGTGTTGGGGTCGGTGGCGATGATCACCTCGGTGATGTCGACGTCGTCGACGCGCTCCCCGATGCGGCTCAGCAGCTCGCGGATGCGCAGCTGTTCGGGACCCACCCCGGACAGCGGGTCGAGCGCGCCGCCCAGCACGTGGTAGCGGCCGCGGAATTCGCGGGTGCGCTCGACGGCCTGGATGTCCTTGGGCTCCTCGACGACGCACACCACAGACGCATCCCGACGGGTGTCAGAACAAATCCTGCAGCGCTCGTCGTCGGAGACGTTGCCGCACACCGCGCAGAACCGCACGCCGTCGCGGACCTTCGCCAGCACCGCGGTCAGCCGGTCGATGTCGGGCGGCTCGACCGACAGCAGGTGAAACGCGATGCGCTGCGCGCTCTTGGGCCCGATGCCCGGCAGCTTGCCCAGCTCGTCGATCAGATCCTGGACGGGTCCCTCAAACATGTCGGTATAACGTCACAGCCCCGGCAGTTGAGTGGGTGGCGCCGGCGGCTTGGCCTGCGGGGCGCCCATGGCACCGGCCAGCGCGCCCAGCCGCTCCTGCGCCATCTTGGTGACCTGCGCCGATGCGTCGCCCATGGCGCCGACGATCAAGTCCTGCAGGGTCTCGATGTCTGCGGGGTCGACGACCTTGGGATCGATCTGCACGCCGACCACCTCGCCGCTGCCCTTGACGGTCACCTTGACCAGGCCCCCGCCGGCCTCACCGTGCACCTCGGAGTTGGCGAGCTGTTGCTGGGCTTCCAATAGCTTCTGCTGCATCTGCTGCGCCTGGGCGAGCAGTTGCGACATGTCGCCTCCGGGTTGCATGACAATCCCCTCGCATCTTGGTCTCGAGTTGGTTTCGCCTGCGGGTGTCGGGCGATTCGGAACACCCAGCCTAGACCGCGCGACGTTACCTTGGCCCGGTGGACCTACGACTGAGCAGGCGTGTCGGGATCAAGTTTGTGGTCGGTGCGCTGGTTGCGGCCTCGACGGCGATCATGCCGACCGCCACCGCGGTTCCCTCCAACATCGCCGGCATGGTCGTTTTCATCGACCCCGGCCACAACGGCTCGAACGACGCGTCTATCGGTCGCCAGGTGCCCACCGGTCGCGGCGGCACCAAGGACTGCCAGACCAGCGGGACGGCGACCAACAGCGGCTACATGGAGCACACCTTCACCTGGGACACCGCGTTGCGGGTTCGCGCCGAGTTGAACGCCCTGGGTGTCCGGACCGCCATGTCGCGTGGCGACGACACCGGGCTGGGGCCGTGCGTCGACGCGCGCGCCGCCGCGGCCAATGCGTTGCACCCCAACGCGATCCTGAGCATCCACGCCGACGGGGGACCGCCGTCCGGGCGGGGCTTTCACGTCAACTACTCGGCACCGCCGCTGAACCAGGCGCAGGCCGGGCCGTCGGTGCAGTACGCCCGAATCATGCGCGACCAGATGCAGGCCTCGGGCATTCCGCCCTCCAACTACATCGGCCAGGACGGTTTGTACGGGCGTTCGGACCTGGCCGGGCTGAACCTGGCGCAGTACCCGTCGATCCTCGTTGAGTGCGGGAACATGAAGAATCCCGTGGACTCGGCGCTGATGGAGTCGGCCGACGGCCGGCAGAAATACGCCGACGCGCTGGTCCGCGGCGTCGCGGGCTTCCTGGCCACCCAGGGCCAGGCGCGCTGAGTCTGATTGCCCGGCTAGCCTTCCAGTTCCTTCTTGAGGTTCTCCAGCACCTCGGACTGAATCCTCTTCAGCCCCAACGGCGCAAAGGTTTTCTCGAAGAAGCCCTTGATGCCGCCCGCGCCGGTCCAGGTGGTCTTCACGGTGACGCTGGACCCAGGTCCGGCCGGTGCCACCGTCCAGTTGATGACCATTGACGAGTTCGCGTCCTTCTCGATGACGGTGTGGCCGGCCACGTCGACGTCGACCTGAACGTCGCGCACCCGCGACTTGGTGGCCTGCAGCTTCCACCTGGCGACGGTGCCCGCACCCTGGCCACCCTGCAGCACCTGATACTCGCTGTACTGCGGGGACAAGATCTTCGGGCGCACCTGCTGGTAGTCCGCGACCGCGGCAAGGGTGACCTCGGGCTCGACGTTGATCAAGATCGTGCTGGCTGCGCTCACCTGGCCCATCAGGCCCGACTCCTCCTGCTAACCCCCCCGCGCTCGGGTGCACGGGCCGTTTCCGAAGACTAGGGTATATGTGGTGCCTGTCCCTGGATCTGCACTCTCGGCTCACGCAGCGGGCGTTGATCGGTTGATGGCGAGTTATCGATCCATCCCGGCAACGTCCGCCGTCCGACTCGCCAAGCCCACCTCAAACCTGTTCCGCGCCCGCACCAAACGCGATGTGCGCGGCCTGGACACCTCCGGTTTGACCGGCGTTCTCTCGGTCGACCCCGAAACCCGCACCGCCGACGTCGCCGGCATGTGCACCTACGAGGACCTGGTGGCCGCGACCCTGCCGTATGGCCTTTCGCCACTGGTGGTTCCGCAATTGAAGACCATCACGCTCGGCGGCGCGGTCAGCGGCCTGGGCATCGAGTCGACGTCGTTCCGCAACGGCCTGCCACACGAGTCGGTGCTGGAGATGGATGTCCTCACCGGCGCCGGCGAGTTGCTCACCGCGTCGCGCACCCAGCATCCCGACTTGTTTCGCGCCTTCCCGAATTCCTATGGGACCCTTGGCTATTCGACGAGGATTCGGATCGAGCTGGAGCCCGTCGCGCCGTTCGTCGCGCTGCGGCACATCCGATTCCGTTCGCTGCCCGAACTGGTGGCGGCGATGGAACGCATCATCGACACCGGCGGACAGGGCGGCACCCCGGTGGACTACCTGGACGGCGTGGTGTTCAGCGCCGACGAAAGCTACCTGTGCGTGGGCCGGCGGACCGCCACCCCGGGTCAGGTCAGCGACTACACCGGGAAAAACATTTACTACCAATCGATTCGGCACGACTCGTCCGGGGTGGAGGCCACCAAGGACGACCGGCTGACGATCCACGACTACCTGTGGCGCTGGGACACCGACTGGTTTTGGTGCTCACGCGCGTTCGGCCTGCAGAACCCGAAGGTGCGCCGCTGGTGGCCGCGCCGCTACCGGCGCAGCAGCTTCTACTGGAAGCTGGTGGCCCTCGACCAGCGCTTCGGCATCGCCGACCGGATCGAGAAACGCAACGGCCGTCCGCCGCGCGAGCGCGTGGTGCAGGACATCGAGGTGCCGGTCGAACGGGCCTGCGGGTTCTTGGAGTGGTTCGGAGACAACGTGCCCATCACGCCGATCTGGTTGTGCCCACTGCGGCTGCGCGATCACGAGGGCTGGCCGCTGTATCCCATGCGGCCGGATCACACATACGTCAATATTGGGTTCTGGTCCTCGGTGCCGGCGGGCGCCACCGAAGGCGCGGCCAACCGGGCGATCGAGGCCAAGGTCAGCGAGCTCGACGGCCACAAGTCGCTGTACTCGGACTCCTTCTACACCCGCGAGGAGTTTGACGAGCTTTACGGCGGGGAGACCTACAAGACCGTGAAAAAGACCTACGACCCCGATTCGCGTCTCTTGGACCTGTACGCAAAGGCGGTGCAACGGCGATGACGACCACCAAAGAGCCCCACCACACCACGACCGGCAAGCTGAGCATGGCGGAGATCCTTGAGATCTTCGCCGCGACCGGGCGGCACCCGCTGAAGTTCACCGCGTACGACGGCAGCACCGCCGGCAACGAGGACGCTGAGCTGGGTCTCGACCTGTGTTCGCCGCGCGGCGCCACCTATCTGGCCACCGCCCCGGGCGAGCTCGGCCTGGCCCGCGCCTACGTCTCGGGTGACCTGCAGACATACGGCGTGCATCCCGGCGATCCGTACGAGTTGCTCAAGACGCTGACCGACCGGGTCGACTTCAAGCGGCCGTCCGCGCGCGTGCTCGCCAACGTCGTCCGCTCCATGGGCCTCGAGCATTTGCTGCCCGTCGCCCCGCCGCCGGAAGAGGCGCCGCCGCGGTGGCGGCGGGTGGCCGCCGGCGTCATGCACAGCAAGACCCGCGATGCCGAGGCCATTCACCACCACTACGACGTCTCCAACACCTTTTACGAATGGGTGCTCGGTCCGTCGATGACCTACACCTGCGCCGTGTACCCGAACGCCGACGCGACGCTGGAAGAGGCCCAGGACAACAAGTACCGGCTGATCTTCGAAAAGCTGCGGCTGCAGAAGGGCGACCGGCTGCTCGACGTCGGCTGCGGCTGGGGCGGCATGGTGCGCTACGCGGCGCGACGCGGTGTCCGCGCGATCGGCGCCACCCTGTCGGCCGAGCAGGCCAAGTGGGCGCGGCAGGCGATCGAGGAAGAGGGCCTGGCGGACCTCGCCGAGGTGCGCCACTCCGACTACCGCGACGTCGAGGAGGCGGGATTCGACGCCGTCTCCTCCATCGGGTTGACCGAGCACATCGGCGTCAAGAACTACCCGGCGTATTTCGGCTTCCTGAAGTCCAAGCTGCGCACCGGCGGCCTGCTGCTCAACCACTGCATCACCCGCCACGACAACAAGTCGACCTCCTTCGCCGGTGGCTTCACCGACCGCTACGTGTTCCCGGACGGCGAGCTGACCGGGTCGGGCCGCATCGTCACCGAGATCCAAGACGCGGGTTTCGAGGTGTTGCACGAGGAGAACTTCCGGCATCACTACGCGATGACGCTGCGCGACTGGTGCCGCAACCTCGTCGAACACTGGGACGAAGGGGTCGCCGAGGTCGGGGTGGCGACGGCCAAGGTGTGGGGCCTGTACATGGCGGCGTCACGAGTTGCCTTCGAGCAGAACAACCTTCAGCTGCACCACGTGCTGGCGGCCAACGTCGACGCCCGCGGCGACGACGAACTGCCGCTGCGGCCGTGGTGGACGCCTTGATCGCCTAGCCGGTGGCGGCGACCCGCTTCGCCCGGCTCCGCCGCGCGCGCGATCGCCGCTAGCCCGATGGTGGCGACCCGCTTCGCCCGGCTCCGCCGCGCTCGCGATCGCCGCTAGCCCGATGGCGGCGACCCGCTTCGCCCGGCTCCGCCGCGCTCGCGATCGCCGCTAGCCGCCGTCTATCCGGCGCGCGCCCAGCTCGTTCTGCAGCAACTCCAGCGCGGCCTCTTCGGGATCGCGCCGCGGCGCTGACGGCTCGCTGCGGCCGGCCTCGGCGAGCATGTGTTCCTCGTCGTCGTCACGCTCGTTGGTTTCGACGACGGGGGCGCGCTCTTCCACCTTGGGCGGCACCGGGTTTGGCGCGGGCGCCGCATCGCCCACCTCGCACCGCACCCGCCAGCTCACCCCCAGCGCGTCCTTGAGCGCGTCGGCGATGACGTCGGCGTTGCGCTGTTCGGACAGCCGCTTGGCCAGCGGCGCGGACGCGTGGGTCAGCACCAGCGTGTTGTCCTCCACCGCGCGGACCGTCGCGCCCGCCAGCATCACCTCGGTGGTGCGGGAACGCTGGCGCACCTTGTCGCGCACCGTCGGCCACATGGTCCGCACCGACGACGCGTTGAGTTCGCCTGGGGCAGAAACTGATTCGGGTTCTGGCGTGGGCGTGGGCGCGGGCGTCGGAGCCGGCTCGGGAGCGGGCGGGGGCGGCGGGGTCGTCGGCTCGGGTTTCGGCTGGGGCCTGGGGGCGGCCGCCCGACGCGGCGGCGGGCTCGGTTCGGCGACGGCCTCCGACGCCGGGATGGAGACGCCGAGCCGGGTCTCGATCCGCTCGACGCGCTGCAGCAGCGCCGACTCCGCGTCGCTGGCCGACGGCAACAGCAGTCGCGCGCAAATCACTTCCAGCAACAGGCGCGGCGCGGTCGCACCGCGCATCTCGCCCAGCCCGGCCTGCACGACCTCGGCGTAGCGCGTCAGGGTCGCCGGGCCGATCCGCGCCGCCTGGTCGCGCATCCGGTCCAGCACGTCCTCGGGTGCATCCACCACGCCGCGGCTCACGGCATCCGGAACCGCTTGCAGCACAATCAGATCGCGGAAGCGCTCCAACAGATCGGTGGCAAACCGCCGCGGGTCATGCCCGGCGTCGATCACCGATTCGACCGCGCCGAACAACGCGGCGGCATCCGCGGCGGCCAGCGCGTCGACCGCGTCGTCGATCAGCGCGACGTCGGTGGCGCCCAGCAGGCCCAGCGCCCGCTGATACGTCACGTGATTGCCCGCGGCTCCGGCCAGCAACTGGTCCAGCACCGAGAGCGTGTCGCGCGGCGAGCCCCCGCCGGCGCGGATCACCAGCGGATACACCGCGTCGTCGACGACGACGCCCTCCTGCTCGCAGATCCGCCCCACCAGCGCCCGCATGGTCTTCGGCGGCAGCAGCCGGAACGGGTAGTGGTGGGTGCGCGATCGGATCGTCGGCAGCACCTTCTCCGGTTCGGTGGTGGCGAAGATGAAGATGAGGTGTTCGGGCGGTTCCTCCACGATCTTGAGCAGCGCGTTGAAGCCGGCGGTGGTCACCATGTGCGCCTCGTCGACGATGAACACCCGGTAGCGCGACTGCGCGGGCGCGTAGAACGCGCGGTCGCGCAGCTCGCGGGTGTCGTCCACGCCGCCGTGGCTGGCGGCGTCGAGCTCCACCACATCGATGCTGCCGGGCGCGTTGGGCGCCAGCGCGACGCAGGACTCGCACACCCCGCACGGCGTCGCGGTCGGGCCCTGCGCGCAGTTCAGCGACCGGGCCAGGATGCGCGCCGACGACGTCTTGCCGCAGCCGCGTGGCCCGGAAAACAAGTAAGCGTGGTTGATTCGGCCGGCCTCCAGGGCGATGGACAGCGGCTCGGTGACGTGCTCCTGCCCCACTACTTCGGCGAAGGTTGCCGGTCGGTATTTGCGGTAGAGGGCCACGGTCAGCAGGCTACCGTCGCAGGCTGACTAGAGGCGGTCCGGCGTCGAGTGTGCATCAGCGGCTTTCGGTGTGAACCTACGGTCGACTCGCGCAGCGTGTCGGCGCCGTCAGCTCACACTCGACGGGGAGGAGACCAGCATCGACTCCGACGCCGCGAGCAGCGCGCAGGTCGCCAGCCCGTCGACCGCCTCGCGCAGTTCGGGTAGCGACGGGAAGGTCGGCGCGATCCGGATGTTCTTGTCCTCCGGATCCTTACGGTAGGGGAACGTCGCGCCCGCCTCGGTCACCGCGATGCCCGCGTCCTTGGCCAGGGCGACGGTCCGCCGCGCCGTGCCGGGAAGCACGTCGAGGCTGATGAAATAGCCGCCCTTGGGGTCGGTCCACGAGGCGATCTTCGAATCGCTCAGCCGCTGATCCAGTATCTCGAGCGTCAGCGCGAACTTGGGCGCCAGGATCTGCTGGTGGCGCATCATCTGCAGGCGAACTCCGTCGGCGTCGCCGAAGAAGCGCAGGTGCCGCAGCTGGTTGACCTTGTCGGGGCCGATCGACTTCTTGCCCGCGTATTGCAGGTACCAGGCGATGTTGCCCAGCGACCCGCCCAGGAAGCTGACCCCGGCGCCGGCGAAGGTGATCTTCGAGGTGGACGCGAAGACATAGGGCCGGTTGGGGTTGCCGGCCGCGGCCGCCAGACCGAGCACGTCGACCTGACGGATGAAGTCGTGCGTCAGGGTGTGCACCGCGTACGCGTTGTCCCAGAACAGCCGGAAGTCCGGCGCCGCCGTGCGCATCTGCACCAGCCGGCGAACCGTCTCCCAGGAATAGGTGACGCCGGTCGGGTTGGCGAAGACGGGCACCGCCCACATCCCCTTGATCGCGGGGTCCACGGCGACCAGTTCTTCGATGAGGTCGATGTCGGGGCCGTCGTGCAGCATCGGGATCGGAATCATCTCGATGCCCATGGTCTCGGTGAGGTTGTGGTGCCGGTCATAGCCGGGGACCGGACACAGGAACTTGACGCTCGATTCGTCCTTCCACGGCCTCGGCGAGTCCACCCCGCCGTGCAGCAACGAGAAGACGACGATGTCGTGCATCAGCTCCAGGCTGGAATTGTTACCCGCGATCAGGTTGGGCACCGCGATGCCGAGCAGCTCGCCGAAGATGGCCCGCAATTCCGGCAGGCCGTGCTGACCCAGGTAGTTGCGCGTGTCGGTGCCCTCCGCATCGCGGTAGTCATCGTCTCCCGGCAGGCTCAGCAGCCGGTTCGACAGGTCCAGCTGCTCTTCCGACGGTTTGCCGCGGGTGAGGTTCAGCGCCAGCTTCTTGGCCTGCAGCTCCGCATATTGCTGCTGGTGGCGCGCGTGCAGAGCCGCGAGCTCGTCAGGGCTGAGGGAGTCGAACGCCACCAGGGGACCTTTCGCCGTCGAACGCTTGGACTCAAGTGGCGATCGCAAGCGCGGCGTAGCCGGGCGCAGCGGGTCGCCACTCATCGAATCACTGGCGATCACAAGCGCGGCGGAGCCGGGCGAAGCGGGTCGCCAGTCATCCAACATAGGGGACCCCGCGCACCCGACAGAGCCCATTGACCCTTGCTGCCTTCCGGCCCTGGGGGAGTTCACAGGATAGACGCCGCGCGGGGTCCTTCGGCGAGTCTAGTACCTGGCCGGAAGCGAATGGCAGCGGCCGTGCGCCGCTCGGTTACCATGGCCCACGGAGGATTCGCCTAGTGGCCTATGGCGCTCGCCTGGAACGCGGGTTGGGTTAATAGCCCTCGCGGGTTCAAATCCCGCATCCTCCGCCACCGGTCGCCCTCGGTTGAGGCGACCACGCACTGGGGTTGTTTGGAATCGCTTTGACCGGCCTTTAGGCTGGCTTGGGCTCACCGGCAGCATGAGGAGGCGTATGGGCCGCAAGGTCGCCATACCGTGGCACGCGCTCTTTTCGGTCGCTGCCGGCTTCCTCTACTTCTTTTTCGTGCTGCCCCGCTGGCCCGAGCTGATGGGCGACATCACGCATTCGGTGGGGACGACGCTGCGGATCGTGACGGGTGCGCTGCTGGCGCTGGCGGCGCTGCCCGTGGTGTTCACTCAGTTGCGGACCCGAAAGCCGGAGCTGGGGACGCCGCAGCTGGCGCTGTCCATCAGGCTCTGGTCGATCGTGGCCCACGTGCTTTCCGGCGTGCTGATCATCGGCACGGCCATCAGCGAGATCTGGCTCAGCCTGGACCGCGCCGGGCAGTGGTTGTTCGCCATCTATGGGGCGGCCGCCGCGATCGGCGTGATCGGCATCTTCGGGTTCTACCTGTCGTTCATCGCCGAGCTGCCGCCGCCACCGCCGAAACCGATCAAGCCGAAGAAGGCCAAGGAGCCCAAGAAGCGCGGCCTGCGCCGCAAGAAGGCCGACGAGGCCGAAGACGCCGAAGCGGTCACCGAAGCCGACGCGACCGAAGAAGCTGAAGAAACGGACGAAGCCGAAGAATCGGAACCGGCGGAAGAGCCCGTCGAGGCCACGGCCGAGTCCGAATCGGCCACCGAGGACACCCAAGAAGCGCCGGCGCAGGACACCACAGAAGCAGAAGAAGCGGAAGAAGCAGGCGAAGCCGAAGAAGCCGCCGAAGAGCCCCGGGGCGGATTGCAAAACCGCCGGCCCACCGGCAAGGGCTCACACCGAATGCGGCGCCGGCGCACCCGCGGCGGCGTCGCGCTCGACGAATAACTCAGCGGCGCCGAAGGCTCTCGACGTAGGCGGCGATGCGCCGCTGCGTCTCGTCCGACCCCCACAGCTGGCGGACCTCGCTGTCGATCAGGGCGCCCTCGCGCATCCGCGCCAGGGTCGGGGCCCGCAGCTGCGCTTTCGTGTGGCGGTAGGCCTCGCTCGGGATGCCGCCGAGGTCGGAAGCTTCCGCCACCGCCGCCCCGACGAGATCGTCGGCGACGATGCGGTGGGCCAGCCGGTTGGCGATCGCTTCCTCGCCCCGGTAGACGCGCCCGCCGAGCGCCACGTCCTCGGCGCGGTCCCCACACGCGTAGCGCATCACCTCCAGCGCGGCGACCGGAAACGCCACCCCGACCCGGACCTCGGTCGCCCCGATCTGTGCTTCCGGGCCGATCAGCCGGCGGTCGCAGGCGCAGGCCAGCACGCACCCGCCCGCGATGGCGGCACCGTTGATCGCGGCCACCGTCGGGCCCGGGTAGCAGAACAGCGCCTCGAACGCCTCGGCCAGCGCGGGGATCAGCCGGTCGGTGTAGGCCGCACCGCCTTCCACAACGCGGTTGAGGTCCACCCCGGCGCTGAACGCGCGGCCTGCGCCGGTCACGACGAGTGCGGCGCCGCCGGAGTGCTGCAGCTCGCCAAAAGCGTCCGTCAGCTCCTGCAGCAGCTCGACATCGAGGGCGTTGACGCGCCCTGAGGAAATGGTCAGGATCCGGACCGCGCCGGCGGCGTCGATCTCGATCACGGCGAAACGATAACGACGGGGATGTCGGTGTTCTCGTCGGTGTGATAGCTCGCGCACACCCGGTGGTACCCGTCGGCGATCTGCAGCGGGACACCCCTGGTGAAGTCGCCCCGCACCAGCAGAATCGGTGACAACGCCTGGCCCTTCTTGATCTTGGACAGATCCGCGGCCACGTGCGGGTTGTCATCCGCTAACAGCCTCAGCTGCGCCGCCCGGAGGATGTCTTTGGCCTTCTTGTGGCTGACGACTCCGGCCTTCAGCTTTTCCGCCAACTGATTTGCGGTTCCCGGCTCGGCAAGCAAAGCGAGGTAATCGGCTGCCGCCGGGAAGTCGTGCGCCTCAGGCTGTTCCAGCCATTTCACGCTCGCCATTGCGCGTCTCCCTTCATCGGGCCGTGTCGAGGCAGCCTACCGGGTGGGAAATTGGGATCGGTAGCGATTCGGCCGGTCTGTACTTGCGCGCATGACGACGCCATTGGGGCGGCGCATGAAGGAAGGAACTGCAGTGAAACGTCTTCTCGTGGGAGCGATTGGCACCCTCGGCGTCGCATCGGCGCTGGTGGGCTGCTCGAGCGGGGGCCACTCGGCCAGCCCGGCGTCGAGCACTGCGCCCAGTGCCTCCACCGGCACCGGCACAAACGCCGAGGTCAAGGTGGGCGGCACCGATTTGGCGGGCCTGAACCCGTCGGCGGTGACCTGCGTCCGGACCGGCGGCAAGATCGACATCGGCAGCGGGTCCACGGGCGGGCCGCAGCAGGCGCTGGCCGTCGTGATGACCGACGCGAACCCCCCGGCGGTCGAGTCGCTGGCACTCTTCGTCGACGGCAACGCCCTGTCGGTCAGCAACGGCATGGGCGCGAAGGTCGGCTCGGCCAACGTGGCGGTGGACGGCAAGACCTACACCATCACCGGTCAGGCTCAGGGTGCCGACATGAAGAACCCGATGGCCGGCATGATCACCAAGGACTTCAGCATCAAGGTGACTTGCGGTTGATCGATCGAACGCCGGGGCGGCGGGCGTGCCTTCACTCACACGCCCGCCGCCCCCGTTCCTCGCCACGTTCACGGCGGCGGACTTATGATGCAGCCGTGTCGATCCCCGCCGAACTGGACAACGCCCGCCGGTTGGCGTTCGCCGCCGACGAAACCCGGGCGCGGGATCTGCTGCTTTCCCTGGTGCCTCAGATCGAGCGCGAAGACCGCGACGATCTGATGCTGGAAGCCCTTGCGCAGCTTGGCGAGATCTACCTCGCGCGCGGGGCGAACGACGGGGTGCGCGAGTCCGTCCGGCGCATCCGCGACTGCCTGGCCGTCTATTCGCGAATCACCGCGGGCGCCATGCCCGAGGCCGCCGAACGGGTGCGCATGTCCGACACCGAGGTGGCGCACATGACGTGTCGATACTCGCGGCGGGCGCAGTTTCTCGAGACCGGCCTGGCCGCGTCCCTCGGCGATCACGAGGGCGCCGCGTCCGCGCTGGCGGCGTTGACAGACATGGGCCGTGAGAACGATTTCGCCGACCTGGCGGACGAGCACGACTACCTCGTTACCCACGCGCGGGTGCTGTGCGCGAGCGCGCTCTGCGACGACGACCTGCACGTGCAGTCACTTCCCTTGTGGGAGCAGGTGCTGGCCGCGCTGGAAGATTCGGCTCGCCTCCGTAGTGACAGCCCGTTCGGCGACTATCTGCGAGTGGCGGCGGCCACGGAGTACGGCCGGTTCTGCGTCGAGACCGGGCGATTGGCCGAGGCGGAACCCTGGCTGCGCCGCGCGGGGGCGCGGGCGGCGGCGAACGGCTGGGAACTGGCAACGGCCAGAACGCAATTGGAGCGGGCGGCGGCCTGCTGGGCGTCGGCCGATCACGCCGGCACCGAGAAACTGGTCTCGGAGGCCTACCCCGTGATCGCGCGCTACGACCGGGCGCACGACGTCGCTCGGTGCTGGCTGTACATGGGATTCACCCGGCTGGGATCCGGTGCCCTGCAGGCGGCCGACGAGTGCTGGGAGCACGCCGAGCGGCACTGGCGCGAGCTGGGCAAGCCGCTCTACCTGCACCGTATTCTGTTGCAACGCAGCTGGATCGCGATCTTTTGGAGCAAGTTCGCCGACGCGGTAGAGCTGATCGCGGAAGCGCGGGAACTGCTCGACTCGTCGCCGCGCAGCAGCTGGCTGCAGTATGCCCAGCTCGACAACCACCTCGGCACCGTGTGGCGCGCGGATGCGTTGGCGGACCTCGGCTTCGACAGTTCGGGCGACCCCGACGAGACGCTGGAGGAAACCGAGGCGCGGCAGGCCGAGGGCCTCGGCATCCTCAAGGGCGAGGTCGGTACCCCGGAATACTGGCGCGGGATGAGCAAGCTCGAGCAGGCCGCGGAACTCAAGGTGCCGGCCGCGCTCGCGGTCGACTCGGTGCGGTATTCGATCGCCGACGCCGACGCCAGATCGCGCTGGGCGACCAGCGTTTCGGCGCCGATCCTGGCCGGCGCCTTCGCCGTCGCGTGGGAATGGGAGAACACCGAACTGATCAGCGAGCTGGTCGAATACCACAGCGCCCGAGGGACTTTCGACATGGAACCGGAGCGCGCCAAGATCGGCGAGTGGGCGTCCACGGCCACCCCATCGGTGCTCATCGAGGACGGCGAGGCGCTGGCCGCGGCCGGCCCGCCGGCGCGGGGCGGCCGTTCGCTCACCCGGCTGGGCCCGTTGCCGCCGCTGCAGATGCAGCCGGATGCCGCGCCGATCATGAGTCACTATCGCGAACTGGCGTTGCAGCGCTACGGGCGCGAGGTCACCGCCGGCGAACCCGCCTGGTCCACCTGGCCATGAGCGATACGGACCGGCCGACTCTGGTCCTGCGGTTCGCCGACGTCGGGATCGTCACGTACGCGAGCTTGCGGATCGTCGGGCAGCCGTCCAGAACCGTCAACTGGGTGGTGGAGGACCCGATCCTGCTCGCGGCCCTGCAGGAGCTGGTCGGCGCCCTGCCGGAGCCGCACGGCGAGGAGAGCCGCCGCGACGCCATCGAGCGCGCGCTGACCACGGGCCCCTTCGCGGCACCGGACACCGAGCTGACGATGGCGTACATCCTGGGGGTCCTGCTCATCGGCGCGGCCGGGTGGCAGCTGTTGGCCGAGTGCGCGGCAACCCCGCGCGCCGTGTTGTTCGTCTCGCCCAGCTCCCGGCTGGCTCGCGTGCCGTGGGGCCTTTTGGCGGTGCCGAAGTCGGGGCCGAGCAAGGAAGAACTCGTGCGCGCCCGCCAGGACGCGATCACCTCCAGCGGCAGGGTGGCCGCCCAGATCCCTTGGCAGCTCGACGATATCGACGCCCGCACCGACGGCCATCGACTGATGGAATTGGTCGACGTGTTGATGGCGGTGCCGCCCAACATCGTGCACTCGCCGCGTGCGCCGGCCGGCTGGGCGGCCCGCCGCGACGGTCCGCCGGTGCTGGTCCTCGACCCGCGCGTGCCCGGGCAGCGCCCGGACTCCACGCTCGGCTCGGTGCTCGGCAGGCCGTCGACGGAAACGCAATTGGCGCAACACTTCGCCGCGCTGATCAGCCGGCGGCCGGTGCTTCCGGAGGTGGACGACGCGGTCGAGCTGTTCCGCCGTCGGGACACCGACCGCGTCTGGCTGGCCAAGCAGCTGGCGCTATCCCCCAGCCGGCTCGTGTACGTCGGTCACGCAAGTTCGGCGCACGGCCAGGCCGACCGCGCGGCGCTGCACCTGGCCTGCACGGCGGAGATCCCCGGCGATGCCGAGCCGATCGGCGACCATCGACCGCTGACAGCATCGGACCTGATGTCCCTGCAATTGCCCATTCCCCCGCGGGTTGCCCTGTTGGCCTGCGGATCCGGCGGTGACTATCAATTCGACGAGGCGACCGGCCTGGTCGCGGCGATGATCCTGGGCGGCGCCGAGTTGGTGAGCGCCACCCTGTGGTCGCTGCCCACGTCCGCGGCCTATCGGCGGTTCGCGGCCCACGAATCCGCCGATCCCATGGCCGATGTCGTTGTCGCCGTGGACGACGCGCACGAAGCCGCCGACGCGGGGTGCGCGGTGAACCGTTGGCAGCGCGCGCAGATGCGCCGCTGGCGTGACGGTGACGTCACCGCCAGCCCGCTGTATTGGGGCGCCATGGTCAGTTTCGCGGTGGACGGCGCACGCTAGCGCTCAGATCGACGCCAGCCACGACGCGTTGACGGCCATCACATCGTCGGGCAGCGAAAGCTCCTCGCGGGCAGCGGGATCGAACGCCACCAGAACGACCAGGCCGGGCCGAAGCATCGACATGTCGGCGTCGCCGTCGCAGCGCGCCAATTTTCCGATGAATGTCTCGCCGGAAACGGCCACCACCTCGATGAAAACCTGGCGCTCGGCGCCGACGGTGCGCACGGTGCCGACTCCGACGGTGGGCCCGGCCGCTTTGCGGCGAGACGCGAACGGGAACCTGACGGGCCCCAACACCTGCACAATCAGCTTCTTCATGCCCACCAGGCTCTTACGGCCGGACGGCTACCGAACCCAACTTTTCGGCTGCCGATATTTTCGGAATGCCCCTATCCTGACGTGGTGAGTGCGGATTCGCAGATTGCGACGGTCGTCGCCGTGGGCCACCCACGCCGGTCGGTGATCGAGGCGGCGTGGCGCGCGATCGGCCCCGGCGTCGAGGTGCTCAGCAGCGACGACGGCGGTCCCCTGAGCCGGACCGTCAAACGCATCATCGATCCCCTAGTGCTGCGGCTGCGATCCAATCCGCAGTATTCGGCGCCGGTCGTCGCACCGGAGACGGCGGCGGCGATGCACGAGCTCATCGTCGGCAGCGCACGCGAACTGCGTTCGGCCGCGGCATGGTTCGACACGCTCAAGCTCGAGCGCCGCAGGCAGCGGATTCGCACCGGCAACGCCCAGGAACTGTACTTCCCGGTGTGCTTCGAGCTCGCGGTCACGAAAGGCCCACCGGCGCCGCAAGATAGCGAAACGGCGGCGGCGGTGCTCACCGACATTCACCAGGGCCGCGACCGCACCGCGATCGAGGTGCTGCACCAATACGTGGCGGACCCGGACGTCGTGGCCCGGCTGGCCGCCCAGCTCGACCGCAGCTGGCGCGACGTGCGGGCCCCGGACACAGCCCCAGCGACCGCCACGGGTCCGTTCCTGGCCGAGCTCGCCACGGTGCTGGGGCCGGCCAACAGCCACCGCGCCGCCGCGGCCCGCCAGCGGGTCTGGTCGGCGGTGATCGCCGACGCCACACCGTACAACCTGGGGGCCCTGGCCCGGATCGAGGCGGCCGAGCTGCCGTGGTCGATCGTCGGGCTGGGCCTGAGTTCGGTTGCGCCGCAACGCCAACCCCCGATCGCGGGCGGTTCCGACAGCGATCGCCCGCTGGATCGGACGGTGGTGGACCGGGTGCGCGCGACGCTGCGTCGCGCCCTGGACCGTGACGCGCTGCCCGACATCCCGCTGCTGTGCGAGGAGGAGGTCGACCGGGCCGCGGCACCCTGGGGGCTGCTGTCCGAGGACAAGCAGGCGACCCTCGTGGCCGGGATCGAGATCGCGGTCGAGCTGGCGCCGCTGGACCCCACTGTCGCGAGCCGCTACGCGTTGGCGGCCCAGATCCAGGCCCGCCTGCGCAAGGAGGCCTACGTGCTGCACGCCCGGCGCTATCTCGCCGAGGGCGGCCCCATCCATCCGCGGCAACGGCAGGTGGTCGACGATCTCGCCGCGTACGCCCAGCCCTACCTGAGCCGGCTGTGGGCGCGGCTGCACGGGCGCGACGTCTGGCAGGAGCCGTGCGACGACGTCGACGAGGTGCGGTCCCTGTTGGAGGGCGTCGCGCGGTCGGTCAGCCTCGACCACCGGCAACGGATCAAGTCGATGCTGGAATTGCAGGTGGCCGGATGAGATTGGTTGCCGATTCCGGACTGTGGAGCACCGGTCCCGTCACCGCGGATTCGCCGCTGGCCGCGGTGCTCGAGGTCAGTGGCGGCGTCCTGTCGTGGACGATCGACGACCCGCCGGGCGACGAGTCGGCCAGGATCACCTTCACCGATCTGTCGCGCGCCGACTGGCTGTGGCGCGTCATCGGCGAATCCGGACACGTCGCATTTGCTTCGGCCGTGGACCGCGTGGACGAGCCACCCCAGAGCATCGAGCTCGCCGGGGTCGACATCGTGCCGGGCTCGGTCGATCCGCTGCGCCGGCTCGCCATCGGGCATTGGCTGCGGCGGTGGTGGCCCGCCAGTCGCCTCGACGGCATCGCCGGCCTGGATCGCGCGCTGCTCGACGTCGAGGTCGCGCTGCTGACCTCGGGGGCGCAGGATTTCTTCACCGACGACACGCTGGATTCCGATGTGGTGGGGCTGCTGGCACCGCACGCCGCCGCGCTGCTCGCCCACCTGCGCAGCGACGATCCGCGGATACGCGATCTGGTGCGAGCCGGCGCCGGGCTGGCCGAAGAGGTCGGTGTGGACGACGACGGTTGGCCGGAACTGTATGCGGCACTGGATGATTCGAGTGCGGAGCTCTCCGCGCCGAGCGGCCGCCGCGACGACTACGCGCTGGCCGCCGGCGCTGAGGTGGCGCCGCGCGGCGCGGCCCCGATCGCCCGCGGTGTCGCGTCCATCGGCTGGGGCGCGGTTCCACCCGGAATCTTCGATGCGGGCGAGAACACGATCGACTGGACCGTGCAGGTGGCCGACGCGGCCGTGGTCGCCGTCGTGCGGGCGGCCGTCATCGGGCCCGACCGCGCCACCGGCATCGCGGTGCGACTGCGGTCCGGGGCCGTCAGCGGCGGCGGTGCGCTGGACGCCGACGGCGGCGCGATCCTCGCGCTGGTCGACGGCGAGCAGCGACCGCTGACCGAATCGGCCGCCTGGGACCACGATTGGTCGGCGACCTCGGTGCTCGTCGGCGCCGAGACCTCGGAGGACCGTGACGCGCGGGAGCGGGTCCGCCGGTGGGCCAGGGCACGGCTGCACCGGCCGCCGCACGACGCGTTCCTGGCGGAGATCCTGGCCGGCGAATCCGACTACTGACCTTCTCGGCGGCACCGCGAGTCCCTATGCTGAGCGAGTGCCAAACAACTATCGGGTCGTTCAGTGGAACACCGGAAACGTCGGCAAGAGCTCGCTGCAGTCGATCGCCGACAATCCCATGCTCGAACTCGTGGGCTGCTACGCCTGGTCGCAAGACAAGGTCGGCCGCGACGCCGGCGAACTCGTCGGCATCGCGCCGCTGGGCGTGAACGCCACCAACGACGTCGACGCCGTGCTCGCGCTGAAACCCGACTGCGTCGTCTACAACCCCATGTGGATCAACGTCGACGAGCTGGTCCGCATCCTGTCCGCGGGCGTCAACGTGGTGACGACGGCGTCGTTCATCACCGGGGCGAACCTGGGCGAGAGCCGCGACCGGATCGTCGAGGCCTGCCAGAAGGGCGGCTCGACGATGTTCGGCTCCGGGGTCAGCCCGGGGTTCGCCGAGCTGCTGGCCATCGTCTCGGCGATGGTGTGCAACCGCATCGACAAGGTCTCCGTCATCGAGGCGGCCGACACCACGTTCTACGACTCGCCGGACACCGAGAAGCCGGTGGGCTTCGGCCAGCCGATCGACCACCCGGAGCTAGCGGAGATGGCGCGAAAGGGGACGGCCATTTTCGGCGAGGCCGTGCGCCTGGTGGCCGACGCGCTCGGTGTCGAGCTCGACGAGGTGCGTTGCGTGTCCGAATTCGCCCAGACCACAGCCGATCTCGAAATGGCGTCCTGGACGATCCCGGCAGGATGTGTCGCGGGCGTCTACATCAGTTGGCAGGGCGTCGTCGGCGACAAGACGTTGATCGACCTCAACGTCCGCTGGCGCAAAGGGCAGACGCTCGAGCCCGATTGGAAGATCGACCAAGACGGCTGGGTCATCCAAATCGACGGGCAGCCAACGGTGACAACCAAGGTCGGCTTCCTGCCACCCCCGTACTTCCAGGCCGAGACGATCGCCGACTTCATGGCGCTCGGCCACATCATGACCGCGCTGCCCGCCATCAACGCGATCCCGGCGGTCGTCGCCGCCCCGCCGGGCATCGTCACGTACACCGATCTGCCGCTCACGCTTCCCAGAGGCTTCGCCAAGGTGTAACCGGCGAAAAGCCCACGCGGCATTTGAATTTGATCCGAATTGTCGAAAACGGCCACAGTCGAACGGTCTGCTCGTATAGTCTCCCTCGTTCCGCTGCGGGGGCGGGCGCTGCGCGGTTGGCATAGCGCGCACCTCGCGCAGCTTCTCGCGCCCAGAAGGGACTGCGGCGATGAACTTTTCGATTTTTCCGCCGGAGATCAATTCCTCGCTGATATTCGGCGGTGCCGGATCGGGTCCCATGTTGGCCGCGGCGACGGCGTGGGACGGGCTGGCCGCCGAGTTGGGGTCGGCGGCCGACTCGTTCTCCTCGGTGACCAACGGCCTGGCGGGTCAGGCGTGGCAGGGCCCGGCGTCGGCGGCGATGGTGGCCGCGGCAACCCCCTACAGCGGATGGTTGAGCACCGCGGCGGCCCAGGCGCAGAACGCCTCCGCGCAGGCCAAAGCGGTGGCAAGCGCGTTCGAGTCCGCCCTGGCGTCCACGGTGCATCCGGTGCTCGTCGCCGCCAACCGCAACCAGCTGGTGCAGCTCGTCCGCTCAAACCTGTTGGGCTTCAACGCCCCAGCGATCGCCGCCGCCGAAGCCCAATACGAACAGATGTGGGCGGCCGACGTGGCCGCGATGGTCGGATATCACGGTGGTGCGTCGGCGGCGGCCGCGCAACTGGCAGCGCTGCCGCAGCTGCTGCAGAGCCTGCCCGCCGCGGCCACCCAGGCGGCGGCGGTCGCCGTATCCGACAACCCGATGGTCGCCGCCGTGAGGCGGGTGGTCGACGGGTCCGTATCCAAAGCGCAGACCCTCCGCAACACCGCGGCCAGCAAAGTCGACGGCAGCGTCCGCACGATCGGCGCCAGCGCGGCCGCGGCCGCCCCCGCCATCAACACCGGCCTCGGCAACAACGGCAGCTGGAACCTCGGCGGAGGCAACATCGGCAACCAAAACCTCGGCAACGGGAACCTCGGCGACACCAACCTGGGCAGCGGCAACGTCGGCAACCTCAACCTGGGCGGTGGCAACACCGGGAACCAAAACCTCGGCGACGGCAACACCGGCAACCTCAACCTGGGCAGCGGCCA
>NZ_LZSE01000134.1 GCF_001665295.1 Mycobacterium sp. 1554424.7
GGGGCGGCCGGCCCCGCCGGTGCCGCCCGCCCCGGCCGTGCCGGTCGAGGAGCTACCGCCGGCCCCGCCGGCACCCCCGGCGCCCAACAGCCCGGCCGCGCCGCCGGACCCACCGTTTTGGCCCGTGCCGGGCGCGCCGGAACCGCCGGCGCCGCCGTCGCCCAGCAACCATCCGCCGGCCGCGCCCGGCGCCCCGGTCCCCGGGGCCCCGTTGGCGCCGTTGCCGATCAGCGGGCGCCCGGTGAAGGTCTGGAAGGGCGCGTTGATTGCAGTGAGCAGTTGCTGCTCCACCGCCTGCAAGGGCGAGGCGTTGGCGGCCTCGGCGAGGGCGTACTGGGCGGCGCTGCCGGTCAAGGCGCGCACGAATTGCTCGTGAAATTCCGCCATTTGCGCGCTGACCGCCTGATAGTCCTGGCCGTGGCCGGATAACAGTGCCGCGATCGCCGCCGACACCTCGTCCTCGGCGGCGGCCACCAACCCCGTAGTCGGCAGTGCCGCAGTCACATTCGCCGCGCTGAGCGTCGAACCGATGCCGGCCAAATCCGTTGCGGCCGCCGCCACCATGTCCGGTACCGCGTTCACAAACGACATCCGACACCTCCAACAGGTCCCGACATCCCGGCTGCATCCGATTCAGACACGCGCGATAAAACGGTAGAAAGCTAAACATGCCGAGTTTTCGGGATCAAGGATTTTCAGGCGTTCCGGATTAATCGTTATCAAAAGTTGCCGGCGGTTGTGCGCCTTTGCCCATTGGCGCTTTTCGTCGCATAAAGCGGCCCGCGGGGGCCGTCCGTCCGCCCCGGTTGGGGCGCACACGCGGGAGGCGTGCGTCCCAGCGGCTGCACGCGCGGAGATCGAGGGCCCGAACTGGCGATCGCTCCTGCCGACGAATAGCCGAAACTTCTTGGAGTCGGTCATTTCGCCCTGATCGCGTCAATATGAATACATTTTGTTTGGTCGAAACCGTTAACCGAAGGCGCGACCCAATTCGGCGAGAACCACCCGCAGGACAAGCACCGCACCGGCCTTGTCGAGCGGGTCGTTGCCATTTCCGCATTTGGGGGACTGCACACATGATGGGCAGCCGTTCGGGCATTCGCACGCCTCGATCGCCGCGGCCGTCGCACCCAGCCAGGTGCGGGCCCGGCGGAATCCGCGCTCGGCGAATCCAGCGCCGCCCGGGTAGCCGTCGTAGACGAACACGGTGGGCAGGCCGTCGGGACCGATGGCGGTGGAGAGTCCGCCGATGTCGCCGCGGTCGCAGCTGGCCACCAAGGGCAGCAGGCCGATGGCCGCATGCTCGGCGGCGTGCAGTGACCCGGGCACGCGCGGTGCCTCAATACCGTTGCGCAGCAATGCATCCGGCGCGATGGTGTACATCGCTGCCGTGGTGGGCAGCACGTGCTCGGGCATGTCCAGCTCGATGAAGTCGATCACCTCCCCGGACAGCCGGCGGCGCAGGTAACCCACGACCCGGTGGGTGACCCGGACCGGTACCAGACCCAACGTGACGGGCCCGAACGCCACCCGCTCGCCGCTGCCGGTGACGACGATGTCGGTGAGCTCGCGCGCGAACGTCGCATATCCGGGATCCTCGGCATGGACGAAGGCGATCCCGTCCTCGGTGTCCAGGGAGTCGACGACATAGGTCTCGCCCTGGTGCAGGTACACCGCCCCGGGATGCACCGACGCGGGGGCCCGATCGACGCCGGTGCTGCCCAGCAGCCGCCCGGTGTCGGCCTCGACGATGACGATCTGGCCGCCGGCCGACCCGCGAATGTCCACCGCCCCGTGCGGTTCGATGCCGGCCGCGGGAAAGTACTTGCCGTTGCGCCGCCGCAGCAGCCCGTCGTCGACCAGGCCCTGGGCCACTTCGATCGCGCCGAAATCCCGGATCTCGGTTTCATCGAGCGGCATTTCGGTTGCGGCGCAAAGAAGTTGGGGACCAAGAATGTAGGGATTGGCGGGATCGATGACCACCCGCTCGACCGGCTTGTCCAGCAGCGCCGCCGGGTGGTGGACCAGGTAGGTGTCCAGCGGGTCGTCGCGGGCGATCAGCACGACCAGCGCGCCCTGGCCCCGTCGACCCGACCGCCCGGCCTGCTGCCAGAACGAGGCGACGGTGCCCGGAAATCCGGCGAGCACCACGGCGTCCAGTCCGGCGATGTCCACGCCCAGCTCCAGCGCGTTGGTGGTGGCCAGGCCCCGCAGCCGGCCCTCGGCCAGCGCGCGCTCCAGCGCGGTGCGGTCCTCGGCGAGATAACCGGCCCGGTACGACGCCACCTTCGACGACAGGTCCGGGGCGACGTCCTCGAGGCGCGCCCGCGCGCCGAGCGCGGTCAATTCGGCGGCGCGGCGCGACCGCACGAACGTCAGCGTCTGCGCGCCCTCGGCGATCAGGTCCGCCATCACCCGCGCCGCCTCGGCGCCGGCGGACCGCCGCACCGGCGCCCCGTGCTCGCCGGTCAGATCGGGACGCAAGGCGGGCTCCCACAGCGCCACGGTCCGCGCCCCCTGCGGCGAGCCGTCCGCGGTGACCTCCGCGACCGGTCGGCCGATGAGCTCGGCGGCCGTCGCGCCCGGCGAATCGGTGGTCGCGCTGGCGAACACCACGGTCGGGTTGGCGGAATAGCGCTCGCACAGCCGCAACAGCCGGCGCAGCACCATCGCCACGTTCGAGCCGAAAACCCCACGGTAGTAATGGCATTCGTCGACGATCACGAAGCGAAGGCCGCGCAACAGCACGGCCCAGCGGGCGTGGTTGCGCAGGATCGACAGATGGATCATGTCGGGGTTGGAAAACAGCCAGCGCGAGCGTTCGCGGGCGAAGCGGCGCACCTCGGCCGGGCTGTCGCCGTCGTAGGCGGTGGGTGCGACGTCACGCAGGCGGGGAACGGCGGCGGTGAGCGTGTGCGCGGTGCGCAACTGGTCGTGGCCCAGCGCCTTGGTCGGCGACAGGTACAGCACGCGGGCCCGCGGATCGGTCGCCAGCGCATTGAGGACGGGAAGCTGGTAGGCCAGCGACTTGCCCGACGCGGTGCCGGTGCTGATCACCACGTGGCGACCGGCGTGGGCCAGCTCCGCGGCCTCGAACTGGTGTGACCACGGCGCCTCGACGCCCCGCTCGGCGAACGCGTGAACGACGTCGGGCTCGGCCCACTCGGGCCAGCCGCGCGGCTGCCCGGTGCGCGCCGGCAGCTCGGCGACGTGGCGGAGCGGACGCTCGTCCGCCGCGGTTCCGGCGAGCGCGACGGCCAGCAGGTCGGCGCCGAAACTCGCCACGTGACACCCTCCAAGGACCCGGCTAAGAATCCGTCCAGTACGCAAGTCTGTCGCGGACGCGATGAACATGGTTGACTGATTGCGGTCGCAGCTTCTGTGTTCGTGTAAAACTTTCGCAGGAACAACGTTGCGGCCGCGGTTCCTGCGAGGTTATCGGTCGGGTGAAGTTCCGGCGACTACGCGAGGTATGGCGGTCGCAGCTGGCCCGGGGCATCGAAAGGCGGTGCCCCGCACCCATAAGAAAAGGAAAGATCGAGAGATGCCACAGGGAACTGTGAAGTGGTTCAACGCGGAGAAGGGCTTCGGGTTCATTGCGCCCGAGGACGGTTCCGCAGATGTTTTTGTCCACTACACGGAGATCCAGGGTTCGGGCTTCCGCACCCTTGAAGAAAACCAGAAGGTCGAGTTCGAGATCGGCCACAGCCCTAAGGGCCCCCAGGCCACCGGAGTCCGCTCCGTCTGAGACGAGCAGCTTCTCCACGAAACCCCCCGCGCAACTCCGCCCAGCGGAACTCGCCGGGGGGTTTTCGCTTTCCGTTTAGAGCGCCTGAACGCATGGACGGTCGACCTGGCCTACTGTCGTTGGCGTGAGCCAGCTTTCCTTCTTCACAGCGGAGTCGGTGCCGCCCGCGGTCGCCGATCTCTCGGGAGTGCTGGCGGCCTCCGGCCAGATCGTGCTGGTCGGCGCCGCGTCCAAGGGCGAGGCGCAGGGAGCGCGGCTCTCGGTCGTCGTCGACCAGCCGTGGCGGGCCTCGGCGCTGGCCGACATGATCCGGGAGGCGGGCCTGCAGCCCGAGATCGGCCGCACCGAGGAGGACACCCCGTTGGTGCGGACGGGCGTGTCCCCCGCGTTGACCACGCTCGCCGCGGAATGGACCCGTGGCGCGGTCAAGACGGTGCCCCCGCGGTGGCTGCCCGGCCCGCGCGAGCTGCGGGCGTGGACGCTGGCGTCTGGCAACCCGGAGGGCGACCACTATCTGCTGGGCCTCGATCCGCACGCACCCGACACCCATTCCCCCCTCGCGTCGGCGCTGATGCGCGTCGGGATCGCGCCCACTCTGATCGGCACGCGCGGCGGCCGCCCGGCGCTTCGCGTCAGCGGCCGTCGCAGGCTGTCTCGCCTGGTAGAGAACGTGGGGGAACCCCCTGACGCTGCCGAGGCGTTGTCGCTGTGGCCCCGGGTCTAGCCGGACTTTAGATCCCATTTCTGGGCAAGCCGGTTTGCGCAGGCCCGCCCGAGGGTGCGAAATTGTCAGATGCCCTGAAGCGAAGGAACGCGCGCGTACCTGATTTCACCGGAATTTCGGACGGTGGCCTGTCATTCTTCCTGCAGGGCGGTCTCGCAAGGGGGGCCGAGATAAGAGATGGAGCGTAAGCGCAGTTGGCTGACCCGAAGCTAAAGGACCGCGTCAGCGGCGGAAATGGGATCCGTAGGCGGCTCGTCATAGTCGAGTCGCCGACCAAGGCGCGCAAACTGGCCGGCTACCTGGGCTCCAGCTACATCGTCGAGTCCTCCCGAGGCCACATTCGCGACCTGCCCCGCGCCGCCGCCGACGTGCCCGCCAAGTTCAAGTCCGAGCCGTGGGCCAGGCTCGGAGTCAACGTCGACGCCGACTTCGAGCCGCTCTACATCATCAGCCCGGAGAAGAAGAGCACCGTCAGCGAGCTGAAGGGCCTGCTCAAGGACGTCGACGAGCTCTACCTGGCCACGGATGGTGACCGCGAGGGTGAAGCCATCGCCTGGCACCTGCTGGAGACCCTCAAGCCGAGCATCCCGGTCAAGCGGATGGTGTTCCACGAGATCACCGAGCCGGCGATTCTGGAGGCCGCGGAAAATCCCCGCGACCTGGACATCGATCTGGTCGACGCCCAGGAGACCCGCCGCATCCTGGACCGGCTGTACGGCTACGAGGTCAGCCCGGTGCTGTGGAAGAAGGTGGCGCCCAAGCTGTCGGCGGGCCGGGTCCAGTCTGTGGCCACCCGCATCATCGTGCAGCGCGAGCGCGACCGCATGGCGTTCCGCAGCGCGTCGTACTGGGACATCGTGGCGCAGCTGGACGCCAGCGTCTCCGACCCGCAGGCCCAGCCGCCCACGTTCACCGCCCGGCTGGCAGGCGTGGACGGCCTGCGCGTCGCCACCGGCCGCGACTTCGACTCGCTGGGCCAGCTGCGCAAGGCGGACGAGGTCGTCATCCTGGACGAGGCCGCCGCGACCGAGCTGGCCACCGGCTTGCGGGGCGCGCAGCTGTCGGTGGCGTCGGTGGAGGAGAAGCCCTACACCCGCCGGCCGTACGCGCCGTTCATGACGTCGACGCTGCAGCAGGAGGCCGGCCGCAAATTGCGGTTCTCTTCCGAGCGCACCATGAGCATCGCGCAGCGCCTCTACGAGAACGGCTACATCACTTATATGCGCACCGACTCGACGACCCTGTCGCAGTCGGCGATCGGCGCGGCGCGCAACCAGGCCCGTCAGCTCTACGGCGAGGAGTACGTCTCGCCGTCGCCGCGCCAGTACACCCGGAAGGTGAAGAACGCCCAGGAGGCGCACGAGGCGATCCGGCCCGCCGGTGAGACGTTCGCGACCCCCGACGCGGTGCGCCGCGAGCTCGACGGCGACGAATTCCGGCTCTACGAACTGATCTGGCAGCGCACGGTGGCCTCGCAGATGGCCGACGCGCGCGGCACCACGCTGAGCCTGCGGATCGCCGGCACCTCGGGCGAGCGGCAGGTGGTGTTCTCCGCGACTGGGCGCACCATCACGTTCGCGGGCTTCCTCAAGGCGTACGTGGAAACCGTCGACGAGCTGGCCGGCGGCGAGGCCGACGACGCCGAGCGGCGGCTGCCCCACCTGACCGAGGGGCAGCGGCTGGAGGCCCTCGAGCTCACCCCCGATGGCCACTCCACCAACCCGCCCGCGCGCTACACCGAGGCGTCGCTGGTCAAGGCCCTCGAGGAGCTGGGCATCGGGCGCCCGTCGACGTACTCGTCGATCATCAAGACGATCCAGGACCGCGGCTACGTGTACAAGAAGGGCAGCGCCCTGGTGCCCTCGTGGGTCGCGTTCGCGGTCACCGGTCTGCTGGAACAGCATTTCGGCCGGCTGGTGGACTACGGCTTCACCGCGGCGATGGAAGACGAGCTCGACGCGATCGCGTCGGGCAACGAGCAACGCACCACCTGGCTGAACAACTTCTACTTCGGCGGCGACCACGGCGTGCCGGAGTCGATAGCCCGCTCCGGCGGCCTGAAGAAGCTCGTCGGTGTCAACCTCGAGGGCATCGATGCGCGAGAAGTCAACTCCATCAAGGTGTTTGACGACGCGGAAGGCCGGCCCGTCTACGTTCGGGTGGGCAAGAACGGGCCCTACCTCGAACGCATCGTGACAGGCGAGGAAGGCGAGCCGACGCCGCAGCGCGCCAACCTCAACGACTCGCTCACCCCCGATGAACTCACGCTGGAGGTCGCCGAAGAGCTTTTCGCCACGCCGCAAGAGGGCCGTGTGCTGGGGGTCGATCCGGAAACCGGTCACGAGATCGTCGCCAAGGACGGCCGGTACGGGCCGTACGTGACGGAGATCCTGCCGGCGCCGCCCGAGGAGGAGGACGGCGGTGCCCCGGCGAAGAAGGGCAAGAAACCCACCGGTCCCAAGCCGCGCACCGGCTCGCTGCTGCGCAGCATGGACCTGCAGACGGTCACCCTCGAGGACGCGCTGAAGCTGCTGTCTTTGCCGCGGGTGGTCGGCACTGACCCCGAATCCGGCGAACCGATCACCGCGCAGAACGGGCGCTATGGCCCATACCTGAAGCGCGGCAACGATTCTCGCTCCCTGGCCACCGAGGACCAGATCTTCGACATCACGCTCGAGGAAGCGCTGAAGATCTACGCCGAGCCCAAACGCCGTGGCAGGCAGAGCGCTTCGGCCCCGCCGCTGCGCGAGCTGGGCACCGACCCCGCGTCGGGCAAGCCCATGGTGATCAAGGACGGCCGATTCGGGCCGTACGTCACCGACGGCGAGACCAACGCCAGCCTGCGCAAGGGCGACGACGTGCTGTCGATCACCGACGAGCGCGCCGCCGAACTGCTGGCCGACCGGCGGGCCCGCGGACCGGCCAAGCGGCCCGCGAAGAAATCCACCCGCAAGGCGCCCGCGAAGCGGGCCACCAAGCGCTAACCGCGGACGTCGCTCGGGATCTCCTCGCCCACAACGTCTTCCGGAGCGGCCAGCTTCACCGGCCGGGCCAGCTGGGTCGGCGCCGCCCGCCCACGCAGCTCGACGACCTCGCCGACGTCCCAGCACAGGGCCTCGGCGTCGAGCGCGCCGCTGACGGCGATGGCCGACGCGAGCACGTGCCCGGCCTCGAGCTTGGCCAGCTCGGTGAGCCGCGCGGCCTCGTTGACCGGGTCGCCGATCACGGTGTATTCGAAGCGGGCCTGCGCGCCGATGTGGCCGGCGATGGCGCGTCCGGCCGACACCCCGATCCCGAACTCCGCGTAACCGATCACGGGGAGCAGTTCGTCGTGCAGCTCGCGGGCGGCGGCCAGTGCCCCGCCGGAGGCGTCGGGGTGTTCGATCGGCGCCCCGAAGATGGCCAGCGCCGCGTCGCCCTGGAACTTGTTGACGAAGCCGCCGTGCTTGCCGACGGTGTCCACGACCACGCGGAAGAACTCGTTGAGCAGGTGGACCACCTCGGCGGGCGGGCGCGTCGCGGCCAGCTGGGTGGAGCCGACCAGGTCCACGAACAACACCGCGACGTCGCGCTCCTGGCCGCCCAGCTCGGTGCCGCGCTCCAAAGCCCGTCGGGCCACGTCCTCGCCGACGTAGCGGCCGAACAGGTCCCGCAGGCGCTGCCGCTCGGACAGGTCACGCACCATGTCGTTGAAGCCGGCCTGCAGCAGGCCGAGCTCGCTGGCGTCGTAGATCTGCATGTGCGCGTTGTAGTTTCCGCGCTGCACCTCCGACAGCGCCCAGCGCAGCTGGCGCAGCGGGTCGGCGATCGACATGGCCACCAGCAGCGTGCTGACCAGACCGATGCCCAGCGCCGCCAAGGCCAGCAGCAGGATCGGGTTGAACAGCTTCTCGGGCGTCGCGTGCAACAGGGAAGCCTTGTCGGCCACCACGGCCAGCACGATCGCCAGCAGCGGCACCGCGGTGGAGAGCATCCAGCTCAGCATCTGGCGCAGGATGACGCCGGGCGCCTTGACGTTCTCCGGCACGCCGCTGCGCAGGGCCGCGACCGCCACCGGCCGCAGCACCCGCTCGGACTGCAGGTAACCGATGATCGCCGTCGCTGCGGCGCCCAGCGCGGTGGCGACGGCGACGACGGGCGCGGTGTACTTGGCCACCGACCAGCTGGCGATGATGAACAGGGCGCCGCCGACGCACCAGATAGCCATGCTGGTGATGGTGCGGTAGTACGGCATGCGCAACGCGCGGCTGCGGGCCAGCTCGGTGGCGGCCGGATCGTCCTCGGCCAGCAGATTGTCGCGGCGCTGCCAGCGGAAGACAGGCAACATCAGCCTGAGGTTGAACACCAGTCCCGCGGTGACGAGGCCGATCACGACGCTGATGAAGATGGCGAGGTTGACCGGGGGCAGGTCCTGGAGCTGGATGCGGTCCTGGGGCGGCAGGCCGTAGCGCAGGAAGCCCAGCACGAAAAGGCCGCCGATGGTGTCGGCCTGCAGCATGCTCAGGGTGAACAGTGGCCACGGGGTGCGCACCACCCACCGGACGAACGCACTGATCCGCCCGGGCAGTGCTGCCTCGGTTGCCACCAATCCACCGTATCGGGCAGGGCGGACTTGGCGGAAAACAATAAGCAACTCGGCAAGTCGCCGATACCTGCCGAAACGCCCTCGGAATGTAACGGATTCATCGCGATACGGTCGCCGATCGGTATCTGTCCGCCGGTGTCACTACTGTTGCCGGTGATGTCCGGGGTGTTTACGCGGCTGGTAGGCCAGGAGGCCGTGGTGGCCGCGCTGCTCGCGGCCGCCCGAGCCGCCCGCGGTGATTCGGCTCACAGCGATTCGGGCGACGGGACTATGACACATGCGTGGCTGATCACCGGCCCGCCGGGTTCCGGCCGTTCGGTCGCCGCGCTGTGCTTCGCGGCCGCGCTGCAGTGCACGTCCGATGGCGAGCCGGGCTGCGGGCAGTGCCGGGCCTGCACGACGACCATGGCCGGTACCCATGCCGACGTGCGCCGGGTGATCCCCGAGGGCCTGTCCATCGGCGTCGACGAGATGCGCGCCATCGTGCAGATCGCGTCGCGGCGCCCGACGACCGGGCACCGGCAGATCGTGGTGATCGAGGACGCCGACCGGCTGACCGAGGGCGCGGCGAACGCGCTGCTGAAGGTCGTCGAGGAGCCGCCGCCGTCGACGGTGTTCCTGCTGTGCGCGCCGTCGGTGGATCCCGAGGACATCGCCGTCACGCTGCGGTCCCGGTGCCGCCACGTCGCGCTGGTCACCCCACCGACCGAGGCGATCGCGCGGGTCCTGGTCGACAGCGACGGCCTGGACGCCGACACCGCCAACTGGGCGGCGTCGGTCAGCGGCGGCCATGTGGGGCGCGCGCGGCGGCTGGCCACCGACTCGGAGGCGCGGCAGCGACGGGAGCGGGCGCTGGGCCTGGTGCGCGACGCGGCCACCCCGTCGCGCGCCTATGCCGCCGCCGAGGAGCTGGTGGCCGCGGCCGAGACCGAGGCCGTGGTGCTGACCGCCGACCGGGCCGAGGCCGAGACCGAGGAGCTGCGGACGGCGCTCGGTGCCGGCGGCACGGGCAAGGGCACCGCGGGCGCGATGCGGGGCGCGATGGGTGCGATCAAGGACCTTGAGCGACGGCAGAAGTCGCGCCAGACGCGAGCGTCGCGCGACGCGCTGGACCGGGCGCTGATCGACCTCGCGACGTACTTCCGCGACGCACTGGTGGTGTCCGCGAACGCCGGCGGCGTCCAGGCCAACCACCCGGACATGGCCGACCGGGTGGCGGCGCTGGCCGCCCACGCCTCACCCGAGAAGCTGCTGCGCTGCATCGAGGCTGTCCTGGAGTGCCGCGAGGCGCTGGCCATCAACGTCAAACCCAAGTTCGCCGTGGATGCGATGGTCGCGACATTCGGGCAGGAGCTGCGGGACTGACCTCCGGCGACTTGGGTGGGTCAGCCCGCCTGCCGTAGACTCGTGCCGCCCGCAGGGCACGCCACCTTAGCTCAGTCGGTAGAGCGGCTCACTCGTAATGAGCAGGTCAGGAGTTCGATTCTCCTAGGTGGCTCCGTACAGCGAATGATGCGAGCCGGCCCACTCAGCGGGCCGGCTGAGCAACGCGGCGCGCGGGCGCCAGCTGCCTACCGGCGAGGTACTTGCGTTGCAACTGGTTGATGTGGCCCTGCGCTTCGTTGATGTCGCGTCGCAGTGCGGCTGCTTCCGGGCGACAACCCCGGTGCTCTTGCCAAGCGAGCTGGCGGGTCATTTCGTCGATCACATCGCGCAAAGCCCGGACCAACGCCGCGGCCTGGGCGGCATCGCATTCACCCATCGAGGCATCGTCGCATTGATGGCCCGATTCTGAAAGGTCGGTAGCGCAGTCGAAACGAGCTGCTTAACGAACCGTAAAACGCGTCACTGCCCCCTCGCGCGGGCCAGCGGATCGCGGTCAGCCCAGTAGCGTGCGCTTATGACATTCAAGGTGGTGTGGGCCGACGGCAGCGAGAACACCTACGGTGACGAACTTCATTTCGACACCGACGGCGCCGTTCTCAAGATCGGCTACACCAAAGGCCGGTGGTCCTGGTACTTCGCCCCACACCAATGGGCACACATCGAGCACGAGCCGCGGGACGCTACGCCGCCGCCGTTCCCGCGGGTCGTCGCCGGGCTTCGCTCCCAGGCGGCCAACTCCGACCGGGCCGCCCACTGAGAGAACAGGGCCTGCGAGCCGCTAGGCCGGCGCGACGAAGCCCACCGGCCCCGACGCCAGGCACAACGACAGCGCGGCGGTGTTGGCCCGCACGGTGATCGCGTCGCCGGCGCCCGGCAGCCGGACAAACACCCGGTTCAGTCCGGGGTGCACCGGGACCTTGACGTCGGGCCCCTCGGACAGCGCCAGCGTCATCGAACCGTCGCTGTTGGCAAGGTAATTGAGTTCGACGGTCCAATCGGCGGGCAGCAGCGGGCCGTCAAGCGTGAGCCGCGCCGGCCTGTCCGGTTGGGCGAAGTAGCCGCACTGCGGCATTGGGCCCGGCACGATGGTGCGGATCCAGGTCACCCGCGCGGGGATCAGCCGGCCCGTGCTGTCGAACATCCGCAATTGCGTTGTCGCCGAATCAAATTCGGGCCTTTCGCGCAGCAGGGCGAACATGTGGCTGGCCAGGTTCTGCGGCGCGGCGATGCGCTGGAGCACCAGCGGGTCGACCTCCTGATCCAACAGCGGTGCGTCCGAAACAGCGTGCGCCGCAGCCAGACTCGTGCGGGCGTTCCGCAGGTACGGCTGCGCGGGGTTGTCGCGCCAGCTGACCAGAAACGTCCACGTCGAGTACAGGCTGCTGGCGACGAACGCGACCGCCAAAACCGCGGTCACCGCGGTGCGTTGGGGCGAGGCGTCCAGCCACCGCGGCCCGGCCGGCCGGTCGGGTGCGCACAGCGCGACGGCCGCCAGCAGCGCCAGCACCACCACCAGATCCGGGAAATACCGCAGGGTCTGGGCCAGCTCCAGCGCGGTGAACCGCGACGAGCGCATCAGATAGATCGGCACCTGACACGCGACGGCGTAGCCGGCCGCGGTCAGCCACACCGGCCCGATGTGTCGCTTACGGACCAGTGACAGCGCGAACAGTCCGGCCAGCACCAGCCAGCCGAGGGCCATCACCGACGGCGGGGGCGTGGCCCACGGCGAGGCGGGCGCCCAGCGGTCCCAGTGCCACGGCCCGCCGGCCAGCCCCGGCACGATGCCGTGGGTGATCGATCGCCACAGCAGATCCGCCGTCATCGACAGGTCGGTGCTCCACCGCTTTTGATTGACCACGGCGAGGTACAACGCCACCCACGCGGCGGTCAACGCCAGCGACGCGGCCCACAGCCGCAGGCCCGCCCGCCACACCGTCCGCACCGCCGACCCGTCGCCTCGGACGTGGTACAGCAGCGCGGTCACGGCGAACGCGACGAACGGAATGACGGCGGCCTTCTCGAAGAACAGCAGCCCGCCCAAGTACGCGAGCACACCCGTCGCCGCGTAGCGCCGCTTGCCGGTGCGGACCAACAGAATGGCGTCGCCGCACACCCAGGCCAGCGCCGCCAGCATGGGCAGCGAGTTCAGCGCCGCCGCCCACCACGCGAACCCCGGCACGGCCAGCGGCGTGAACAGCGCGAACGTCAACGGCAACAGCAGCGCCCACCGCCAGCCCAGGATGACGTACAGCGCCCGCAACAGCGCCAGCGAGGCCAGCAGCTGCAGCGCCAGCAGGCTGATCGCCGGGCCGGTCCAGTCCAGCGGCGCCAGCCGGATGATCGCGCCGGCCAACAGGAATGCCGCCGGCATCAGGTGGCCGTCGTGGTCGTCGAACAGGTACGACGGCGAGAGCAGGCCCTGCGTGCCGGCCTTGCCGATGAGGATCAGGTCGTCCCAGTAGAAATAGCCCCCGAAGGCCAGCGCCGCGCGTATCCCCAGGTGCAGCGCGATCAATAGCGCGGCGGCCACCCCTATGTATGGTGGGCCGGTGCGCGCACTGGTCACCGGGGGAGCCGGATTCATCGGGTCGACGCTAGTCGACCGTTTACTGGCCGACGGTCACGCGGTGGTGGGGCTGGACAACTTCGCCACCGGACGCGCGACCAACATCGAGCACCTGGCCGACAACCCCGCACACGTCTTCGTCGAGGCGGACATCGTGACGGCCGACCTGCACGCCATCCTCGACGAGCACCGCCCGGAGGTGGTGTTTCACCTGGCCGCGCAGATCGACGTGCGGCACTCGGTGGCCAACCCGCAGTTCGACGCGTCGGTCAACGTCATCGGCACCATCCGCGTGGCCGAGGCGGCGCGCCAGACCGGGGTGCGCAAGATCGTGCATACCTCGTCGGGCGGATCGATCTACGGCACGCCGCCGGTGTACCCGACGCCCGAGTCGGTGCCCACCGACCCCTCGTCGCCCTACGCCGCCGGAAAGGTGGCCGGCGAGATCTACCTGAACACCTTTCGGAATCTGTACGGCCTGGATTGCTCACACATCGCGCCCGCCAATGTCTACGGCCCCCGCCAGGACCCGCACGGCGAGGCGGGCGTGGTGGCGATCTTCGCCCAGGCGCTGTTGGCGGGCAAGCCCACCAAGGTGTTCGGCGACGGCGGCAAGACCCGCGACTACGTGTACGTCGACGACGTCGTGGACGCGTTCGTCAAGGCCGCCGGGCCCGCGGGCGGCGGGCTGCGGTTCAACGTCGGCACCGGCGTCGAAACCTCGGACCGCCAACTGCATTCGGCGGTTGCCGCGGCCGTCGGGGGGCCCGACGACCCGGAGTTCCACCCGGATCGCCTGGGCGACCTGAGGCGCTCGTGCCTCGACATCGGTTTGGCCGCAGAGGTTTTGGGCTGGCGGCCGCAGGTTCAGCTCGACGAGGGCGTCCGCCGCACGGTCGAGTACTTCCGAAGCGCCCACACCCTTTGACCCTGCGGCGGGCGTGCACCCAGGGCGAAGTTCGGGCGGACTTGCATAGTGGCACGTCCGGCGCCTGGCCGGGTGGTGACCGGGCTCAACGCCTGTCCCCAAGAACGTCACGCTGGTTCGGTGACATCGCCGATTGCGAAACGTCGGGATCTATAGGCGGATCCACCAACCTGGCGGAACCGGGGACCTGGATCGGGGACCGCTATACCATTGGTCTGTGCTAACGGCCCTGGCTGGCCATGGCTGACTTATCCCGAGGTGGAGGATCGTCATGCTGTTGGTGAGCGCGGAGCCGGAATTGCACGCGGCGGCAACGGATTTGGCGCATATCGGTTCGGCGGTCCGCGCGGCCAACATGGTGGCCGCGGCCCCGACTGCTGGAATATTGCCGGCGGCTGCCGACGAGGTGTCGACGGCGATTGCCTCGCTGTTCGGGGAAAACGCGCTGGCCTACCAGGCGATCAGCGCCGAGGCGTCGGCGTTTCACGAGCAGTTTGCTCAGGCCTTGAAGGCTGCCGCGAGCTCGTATGCGGCCACCGAGGCGGCCAACGCCAATCCGCTGCAGGCTGCACTGAATCTGATTAACGCTCCGACCGAGGCGCTGGTGGGACGCCCGCTGATCGGCAATGGCGCAAATGCGCCCGCCGGCAGCGGATTAAACGGCGGGGACGCCGGGATCCTGATCGGCAACGGCGGCAACGGCGGATCCGGCGTGGCCGCCACGGGCGGGCCCGGCGGCAACGGCGGGGCGGCCGGGCTGCTGTGGGGTCACGGCGGCAGCGGCGGGGCCGGCGCGAACACTACTGCCGCGGGCGGAACCGGCGGCGCCGGGGGTAATGGCGCTGCCGGTGGCCTGTTCGGCGGCGGCGGTGGCAACGGCGGCACCGGTGGCAACGGCTTCATCGGAGGCGGGAACGGTGGCAGTGGCGGCGCAGCCGGCGCCGCCGGGCTCCTCGGTGGCGCCGGCGGTAACGGCGGCGACGGCGGCAGCGGTACCGGCACCGGTGGCGCCGGCCGGCCCGGCGCGGATGGCGGGTTGTTGTACGGCAACGCTGGTAACGGCGGCGACGGTGGTATCGGCGGCACGGTGGCGACGTCCGGCGCGGCCGGCGCCGGCGGCAACGCCCAGCTGTTCGGCAATGGCGGGAGGGGCGGGATGGCCGTCGGCGGGAATGTTCTGGGCGGCGCCGCCGGGCACGCGGGACTGTTGGTCGGCAACGGTGGCACCGGCGGCAGCGGTCAAGCCGGTGCGAACAGTGGATTCCTGTATGGCAACGGCGGCGACGGGGGTCCGTACATCGGCCAGGCTCTCGCCCCCGGTAATGGCGGGCACGCCTGGCTGATCGGCAACGGCGGTGCCGGTGGCGCCGCGCTCGTGCAACAGGCCGGTGGGGCGGGCGGCAATGGCGGGATCCTGGCCGGCAACGGCGGTATCGGCGGCCACGGCGGCGTGGGCCTCCAGGGAGGTGTCGTCAACGGCGGTAACGGCGGTAACGGCGGCAATGCCGTCGGTCTGTTTGGCAGAGGCGGGGCCGGCGGAACGGGCGGGCCCGGCGCGGGCGGTGTCGGCGGCAATAACAACGGCGGCACCGGAGGCGCTGGTGGTACGGGAGGACTGGTGTATGGCGACGGCGGCCGCGGCGGGGATGCCGGTATTCCGGTGAACGCCGGCGCGGGCCTCGGCGGCAACGGCGGCAACGCGGTGGGACTGCTCGGCAACGGCGGAGCTGGCGGCGCCGGCATGAACGGTGGCAGTGGCGGCAACGGGGGGAACGCAGCTCTCGTCGGCAGCGGTGGTAACGGCGGCGACACGGGCGGCGGGGCCGTCACTGCGGGGACCGGCGGCAGGGGCGGCAACGCACAGCTCGTCGGCAACGGCGGGAACGCGAGCAACGGCACGGGCCAGGCAGGCGGCAGCGGCGGGCTGCTGTTCGGCAACGGTGGAGGCGGCGGCTCCGGCGGGGCCGGAGAAGCGGGCGGCGGCGGCGGTGCTGCCGGGCTGTTCGGCGCCGGTGGCAACGGCGGCCCCGGTGGGCCCGGTGAGCCCGGTGGCAACGGTGGTCACGGTGGGGCGTTATGGGGCAACGGCGGTGCGGGCGGCAACGGTGGTGACGCCGCCACGGCGGTGGGCGCCGTTGGTGGTGGGGGTGGCAACGCTGGGCTGTGGGGCAATGGCGGCAGTGGCGGCCACGGCGGCAACGCTGGCTTTCCTGGAGTCGGCGGGGCCGGCGGCGCGGCGGGCGCCGGCGGACTGATACACGGCAATGGCGGAGCCGGCGGCAGCGGCGGCAATGGCGGAGCCGGCGCCGGGTCCGGCGCCGCTGGCGGCGACGCCGGCATGTTCGGCAGTGGCGGCAGCGGTGGTAACGGTGGCACGGCTTTCGGCGGCACCTCCCCCGGCGGCTCCGCGGGGTCCGGTGGCCACGGTGGGCACCTGCGGGGCGACGGCGGTAACGGCGGTAACGGCGGGAACTCCCGACCTGGCGGTGCGGGTGGGAACGCGGGCGTGTACGGCAATGGCGGCGCCGGCGGCAATGGCGGCACTCCCGTGTTCGGCGCCGGCGCTCAGGGTGGTGACGGCGGTACCGGAGGGCGGTTGTACGGCAATGGCGGTTTCGGGGGCAACGGCAGCAACGGCGTCGCAAACGGCTCGGGCGGTAATGGCGGTAATGGCGGTGCCGCCGTCGGGCTGATCGGCAACGCCGGCAATGGTGGAACCGGCGGCAACGGCGGCCTCGTTACCGGCAACGGCGGTAGCGGCGGTAACGGCGGAAACGTCGTCGGGCTGATCGGCAACGGTGGCAACGGTGGCAACGGCGGCGCTTCCACCACTGGCAACGTCGGCATTGGCGGCGGCGGCGGTAACGGCGGTCGGCTGTACGGCAACCGAGGCACGCACGGGCTAATCGGTTAGGCCAGTAGCCACATCGCTGAGGCGTCCGACTTCGGTTTCATTCCAAAGTATTTTGCGGTGGCGACCGTCGAGTACTTTTGTCAGACGCGCACTCTTCGAGTGTGCAGTCAGGGCTTTCAGTGTTAACTCCCGACGGGGAATCCGCCGAAATCCCGCCGTGTGTTCACTCGCGAAGCCGTCAGCTCACACTCAAGGCCATCGGCGCACACGCAGGGCCCCAGTGACTACACGTTCGACGGCTGCTCGGGCTCCTGCGCGCCCTCCAGCGCCACCGCCCGGGCCAGTCGCGCGTAGCGCAACTCCAGGTCCTTGAACCGCATGTAGGTGCTCAGCGTGGTGAAGCTGAACGCCATGATCAACGCGTAGAGCATCAGGTCGGTGCCGCGGCGCACGCCGAACCAGTGCGCGACCACCGTCGTGTCGTCGGGCCGCAATACGGCGTAGATGCCGCCGAACACGAACAAGACGTAGCCGACCTTGACCCACGCCTTGGACCGCGAGCTCCTGCGCGACCGCAGCAGATAGACCAGCAGCGCGACAATCGCCCCGATCAGCAGCACCTGAATCCAGTTCATCGCGGAATCCTCCCTCGCAAAAATCCGTCGAAGATGATGTTGACGCCGTTGAGCAGGGGCTGCCCCTTCGATTTCGAGTACTCGGTGTAGAGCACCTCAACGGGTTGTTCGGCGACGCGCCAATGGTTTTCGGCGATCAGCAGGACGAACTCGTTGGCGTGGCTCATGCCGCTCATGGTGATGTCCAGCCCGTCGGCGACCTTCTTGTTGAACACCCGCAGCCCATTGTTGGTGTCCGTCAAGCCAAGTCGGCGGCCACGCGGGCTCAACCGGGCGGCCGTCCGCAGCACGATCCGCTTGAAAAGCGGCGGTCGGCTGCCCTCGCGCGAGCCGAACCGGGTCCCGATGACGACGTCGACGTCACCCGCGCCCAGCCGGTCGATCATCGCGACCACGTCCTTCACCCGGTGCTGGCCGTCGGCGTCAAACGTGGCGAACACCTCGGCCCCGGGCTGCCTGCGGGCGTACTCGACGCCGGTCTGGATGGCCGCGCCCTGGCCCAGGTTGATGGGATGGCGCACCAGGTGTGCCCCGGCGCGCCGCGCGATCTCGCCGGTGCCGTCGGTGCTGCCGTCGTCCACGCAGACGACGTGGTCGAAGGTCGTGCGCGCATCCGCGACCACCTCGCCTATGACGGCGGCCTCGTTGAAGGCGGGAATGACGATCCAGACGCCGGGGTATTGGGATGCAGTAACCATCTAAGCCCACCAGGGTAGCCAGGATCAGCCGGTTAAGCGTCCGGCGCGCGCGAGGGCCACCAGATGCGCGCCGATTCCCACCATCGGCCCGCACAACAGGGCGACGACGGTGCGCGTCTGCAGCGGCAGCGGCAACAACAGCAATAGCCCCGATGCCACCGTGGCGCCGACCCAGCCGAGCGCGTAGGCCCGGTGCAGCGCCGCGGCGACGGTGGCGGCGCCGGTCAGGGTCAGGATCGCGATCGCCACAGCGGCCGCCGTCAGCCAGGCCAGTAGCGCGCTGCTGGCCTGGTACTGCGGCCCGAACGCGACCCGGAGCAGCCAGGGGCCGATGAAACCCGCCGCCAGCACGCCGACCGCGCCGACGCCGCCGATGATCGCGGCCGGGGCGATCAGCGCCCGCAGCCGGTCGCTGCGCTGGTCGACGAAGTGCGCGATGAGGTTGCCCTGCATGGCGGTCAGCGGCACCAGCAGCGGCGCGCGGGTCAGCGTCACGGCCAGGATGACCACGCCGCCCTGTGCGCCCAACTCGGTGCTGGTCAGCTTCAGCAGCACCGGAAACCCCATCACCAGAACCGCGCTGGCGCCGGCCGCGGTGATGGAATGCGCGGCGCCGCGCAGGAAGGTCGAGGTGCTGCCCGGCGTCAACAGCCGGGCCGCAGCGCGGGCCGTGGGCGAGGCCGCCAGGACGATCAGCCAGGCCGTCGCGCCCGCCACCGTCGCCCACAGGAATCCGGTCAGGCCCCATCCGAGCACGAACGTGGCCGCGGCGACCGCCACCCGGATGACCGCGTCGGTCACCATCAGCGCCCCGTACGAGGTCCAGTGATTGCTGCCGGCCAGCATGCCCAGCAGGGTGGCGTGCAGGCAGAACCCGGCCAGCCCGACGGAAAGCAGCCCCACCGACAACCACCGGTCCTCGACGAACACCCGCGCGCTCCACAGCGGTGAGCTGCCGGCGATCACGACGGCCGCGGCCACGCCGATCATGGCGGCGATGCGCAGCGGATGGGTGCGGCTGACCGGCGCGGCCCCGATGTCGTGCAGGTAGCTCTCCGAGCGGACCTCGCGGGTGGTTTCCTGCAGCAGGCCGAAGGCGGCCCCGGTGACCAGCCCGAACGCGCCCCAGAACACCCCGAAGATCGAAAATCCGCGCGGCGCCAGGTCCCGGGCGGCCAGATAGATGACGGCATACCCGCACAGCGCGGTGAGCGCGGTCGCGGCGGCGACCCGTGCCACGCTGCCGCGCGCGACGGGGCCGGCCCCGGTGGAGGCTTGGGTACCGCCGGCTTCGGGCATCGCCACAATTTGAAAATAGTAAGTGCGCCGGCGCCGGCGACGCGCGCCGGCGACGCTGTCGCTATCGTTGGCGGCTGTCGGGGAAGGATCCATGGCCGCGTTCCGCATCTTCGGGATCTCGCTGTTTGTCACCTTCGCGGCCCTCGCGCTCGGATATCTGCACGGCGGGCTGAACGCCCTCTTCTTGCTGGTGGTGCTGGCCGTCCTCGAGGTGTCGCTGTCGTTCGACAACGCCATCATCAACGCCGCGATCCTCAAGCGGATGAGCCCGTTCTGGCGGCAGATGTTCCTGACGCTCGGCATCCTGATCGCCGTCTTCGGCATGCGGTTGGTTTTCCCGCTGCTCATCGTCTGGGCGACCGCGGGCCTGGGGCCGGTTCGCGCGTTCGAGTTGGCGCTCAATCCGCCGCCGCACGGAGCGCTGGAATTCCCCGACGGCTCACCCAGCTACGAGAAGCTGATCGAGGCAGCCCATCCCCAGATCGCGGCGTTCGGCGGGATATTCCTGTTGATGCTGTTCTTGGACTTCGTGTTTCACGACCGAGACATCAAGTGGCTCAAATGGATTGAGATTCCGTTCGCCCGTATCGGGCGCCTGGGTCAGGTGTCGGTGGTGGTGGCCGGGGTGGCGCTGGTCGTGGTGGCGACGGAGCTGACGCACTCCGCCGACGAGCGTGCGACGGTGCTGATCGCCGGTGTGCTGGGCCTGATCTCCTATCTGGTCGTCAACGGTTTGAGCCGGGCATTTCGGCCGGCGGAGCTGAGCGCGGTGACGGACGGCCGGCCGGCCGGCGGCGCGGTCGGCACGGCCGGGCTGACGCTGTTCGTCTATCTCGAGGTGCTGGACGCCGCGTTCTCCTTCGACGGGGTTACCGGCGCCTTCGCGATCACCTCAGATCCGATCGTCATCGCGCTGGGCCTGGGACTGGTGGGCTCGATGTTCGTCCGGTCGATCACCATCTACCTGGTCCAGCAGGACGCGCTGGACCGTTACGTGTACCTCGAACACGGCGCGCACTGGGCGATCGGCGCGCTGGCGGTGATCATGCTGCTGTCCATCGAGCCGCGGTTGCAGGTGCCCGAGGCGGTCACGGCCTCGGTGGGCTTCGTCTTCATCGGTGCGGCCCTGGGCTGGAGCATCCTGCGCAACAGGCGCCAGGCCGCAGCCGCGGCTGTGTCCGATGGCCCGACTTCTCAGCGGGCCGCTACACGGCCCCCATCGTCGTCGGGCTAGGCCTCGATTTGGCCGGCGATCCGCCGTTCGATGGCGGCACGCGCCGGCGCCGGCAGCACGATCAGCCCGTCGAGCTCCTTGCTGGCCCTCAGGTAGGCGCTCTGTCGTTCCTCACGCGTGGCCGCCTCGTCCTGCGCCAGGTGCAGCAGGTGCTGCGCGCGGGCCAGCCGCTGCTGATCGTCCTCCGAGAAATCGCTGCGGCGGCGGCGAAACGCCTCGGCCTCGGCGATTTCGAACGCGCTGATGTACTCGTGGACGGCGTCGCGGTATTCCCGCTGCGCGGGGCCATCGCCGGTCACGTCCGAGACCCGTTCCGGGCGCAGCAGATCCGCGCGCCGCTTCGCCTTGTGAAACGCGATGGTGAGCGGGTTGCGCATGTCCGTCATCATCGGGAAGTCCAGCAATTTGGCCAGGTCGAGCTCGTAGTCGAACCACCGTGCGTCGGTAAGGTCGTGCGACGCAATGAGTTTGGTGAGCTCGCGACGCGATAGTTCCTCGCTCTGGCGCGCACGTCCGGACGCCTCGGCCGCGGCGATCTTGGCCTGCTGCTTCAACCGGTAGCGCTCCAGCCGTCGGTCAGCGCGGCGCTCATTGGCGGCGGTGACCGCCCGCACGGCCGCGCCGATCGAGCCGCCCAGCGGGAAGATCAGCCACCAGAAATTGGACGCGAAGTGCCACATCGGGGTCACATCGCCAGGATGCCACCGCGCGGCGGCGAGCGGTTTCGCTCAGAGCGTTAGTGCCCGGAAGCCTTGAACCGCTCCACCGAACGCTGCACCTCCGCCTCGGCTTCGGCGCGGTCGACCCAGTCGGCGGTCTTGACATACTTGCCCGGCTCGAGGGCCTTGTACTGCGAGAAGAAGTGCTTGATGACGTCCAGTTCGAAGGCCGGAACGTCCCCGATGTCCTGGATCTGATCCCACCGGCTGTCCCCGGCCGGCACGCACAGCACCTTGTCGTCGCCGCCGGCCTCGTCCACCATCCGGAACATTCCCACCGGGCGTGCCTCCACGATGACGCCGGGAAACACGGGTTGCGGCAGCAGCACCAGCGCGTCCAGCGGGTCGCCGTCCTCACCGAGGGTGTCCTCGATGAAGCCGTAATCGGTGGGGTAGGCCATCGAGGTGTAGAGGTAGCGGTCCAGCCGCACCCGGCCCGTCTCGTGATCGACCTCGTACTTGTTGCGTTGACCTTTCGGAATTTCGATGGTGACGTCGAATTGCACCGCACGGGCTCCTTAAGGGGTGAATCTGGGTCGGTCAGTGGGTCGGGCATCACCCTAGTCGAGCGCTTTGCGGCCGATTCGGCAGAATGGGTTCAAACAGTCAGGAGAGTGATGGGTCCTACTCGCTGGCGGAAATCCACCCAGGTGTTCATCGGGTTGGCCGTGCTGGCGTTCGTCGCCGCGGTGGTGGCTGCGGCAACGTTTTTCACCACCGCGGGCCACGGGGTCGGCGCCACGCACGTCCCCGTGCCGCCGCCGCGCCCGCCGACGGTCAAGCCGGGGATCATCCCGGTCGCCGACACCGCAGAGACGCCCAGCCCCGCCGGGGTGGCCGCCGCGCTGGGGCCGGTGGCGGCCGATCCCAACCTGGGCCGGCTGGGTGGGCGCATCACCGACGCCGCCACCGGCAAGGAACTCTGGCGGGTGGCCGACGACCTGCCGCTGGTGCCGGCGTCGACGAACAAGGTCCTGACGGCGGCCGCCGCGCTGCAGACGCTGGACCGCCAGGCCCGGATCAGCACCCGGGTGGTCGCGGGCAGCCAAACCGCCCAGGGGCCGGTCGTGCTGGTGGGCGCGGGAGACCCGGTGCTCTCGGCGGCGCCGCCGGGAGTGGAGACGTGGTATCGCGGTGCGGCGCGCATCAGCGACCTCGCCGAGCAGGTGCGCCGCAGCGGGGTGACCCCGACCGCGGTGCAGGTGGACATCTCGGCGTTCAGCGGACCGACGATGGCGCCGGGCTGGGACCCGGCAGACGTGGACAACGGCGACATCGCGCCGATCGAGTCGGTGATGATCGACGCCGGCCGCATCCAGCCGACCACGGTCAACTCGCGGCGGTCCAAGACGCCGGCGCTGGACGCGGGGCGGGAGCTGGCCAAGGCGCTCGGCCTGGACCCGGGTGCGGTGACGATCGCCACGGCACCGTCCGGCGCGCGGCAGCTGGCCGTCGTGCAGTCCGCGCCGCTGGTCCAGCGGCTGTCCGAGATGATGGACCACTCCGACAACGTCCTGGCCGAGTGCATCGCCCGGGAGGTCGCCGCCGCGATCAACCGGCCGCAGAGCTTCGCCGGGGCCGTCGACGCGGTGACCAACCGGTTGAGCACCGCACGCGTGGACACCGCCGGCGCCAGGCTGGTGGATTCCAGCGGGCTTTCCGTCGATGACCGGCTGACGGCCAAGACGCTGGACGGCGTGGTGCAGGCCGCCGCCGGACCCGACCAGCCGGCGTTGCGGGCGCTGCTGGATCTCCTTCCGATCGCCGGCGGCAGCGGGACGCTGGGCGACCGGTTCCTCGACGCGGCCACCGATCGCGGCCCCGCCGGCTGGCTGCGCGCCAAGACGGGCTCGTTGACCGCCGTCAACTCGCTGGTCGGGGTGCTCACCGACCACAGCGGGCGGGTGCTCACGTTCGCGTTCCTGTCCAACGATGCCGGCCCGAACGGCCGCAACGCGATGGACGCCCTGGCCACCAAGCTCTGGTTCTGCGGGTGCGCATGACCGCCTCGTCCAGCCTGACCATCGGGACGGCCGTCGACTGGCGGTTCGCGGCTACCGTCGGCCAACGCCTGGCCCGGCCCGGCCCTGCGGCCAGCGACTACACCCGCCGGCAGGCGATCGAGGAGCTGACGAGCGCGGCGGCGAAAGCCGAACCTCCGGTGCGCGACGTCACGGGCCTCATCACCGACGAGGCGGTGCCGGCCGCCCGCATCGTCGACCGCTTGCAGTGGATCGGCGCGGCGGCCGAGTCGATGCGGGTGATGACCAACGGAAGCGAAAAGCCGCGCGGGTTCGTCACCGGCCGCATCACCGGCGCGCAGACCGGCGCCGTGCTGGCGTTCGTGTCGTCGGGGATCCTCGGCCAGTACGACCCGTTCGCCAGCGGCCAACAGGCCGCAAAAGGGGGAAGCCTGCTGCTGGTGTATCCGAACGTCATTGCCGTCGAGCGCCAGCTTCGCGTCGACCCCTCCGACTTCCGGCTCTGGGTGTGCCTCCACGAGGTGACGCACCGGGTCCAGTTCACCGCCAACCCGTGGCTGGCGGACTACATGTCGCAGGCGCTGGCGCTGCTGACCCAGGACGCCGGCGAGGACATCCGCGAGGTGGCGACCCGGCTCACCGAGTTCGTCCGCAGTCGCGGCAACGGGGAGGCGGCGTCGGACGGCACCTCCTCGGGCATCCTCGGCCTGGTGCGTGCCGTGCAGTCCGAGCCGCAGCGCGAGGCCCTGGACCAGCTGCTGGTGCTCGGGACGCTGCTGGAGGGCCACGCCGATCACGTGATGGACGCCGTCGGGCCGGTCGTGGTGCCGTCGGTGGCCACCATCCGCCGCCGATTCGACGAGCGCCGCCACCGCAAGCAGCCGCCGCTGCAGCGCCTGCTGCGCGCGCTGCTGGGGCTCGACGCCAAGCTCAGCCAATACACGCGCGGCAAGGCGTTCGTCGACCACGTGGTGGGCAAGGTCGGAATGCAGCGGTTCAACACCGTCTGGTCGGGCCCCGAGACGCTGCCGCTGCCCGCCGAAATCGAAGACCCCCAGCGATGGATCGACAGGGTGCTGTAGGGCAGCTGCGCACGGCTGTCGAGGCTTTCGCCAACACCTATCTCCCCACTGGAAAGCGGTGGCGCGTGGCGCTGTCCGGCGGCCCCGACTCCCTGGCGCTCACCGCGGTCGCCGCTGCGCTGCGACCCACCACCGCCGTGATCGTCGACCACGGCCTGCAGCCCGGCTCGGCCGCCGTCGCCAAAACCGCACGCGCGCAGGCACTCGCGCTGGGATGTGTTGAGGCGCAAGTGCTTTGCGTGGAGGTGGGCAAGGACGGCGGCCCGGAGGCGGCGGCCCGCGCGGCCCGCTACGCGGCGCTGCGCGCCCACGGTGACGACCCGGTGCTGTTGGCGCACACGCTCGACGATCAGGCGGAGACGGTGCTGCTCGGGCTGGGGCGCGGCTCCGGTGGGCGCTCGATCGCCGGCATGCGCCCGCACGACCCCCCGTGGTGTCGGCCGCTATTGGGGGTGCGCCGTTCCGCGACGCACGCCGCGTGCGCCGAACTGGGGCTGGCCGCCTGGCAGGATCCGCACAACACGGACCGGCGCTTCACACGGACCCGGCTGCGCCTCGAGGTGCTGCCCCTGCTGGAGGACGTCCTGGGCGGCGGCGTGGCCGAGGCGTTGGCGCGCACCGCGACCGCGCTGCGCGAGGACACCGAGATGATCGATGCGCTCGCCGCGCAGGCGCTGCCCGGGGTGCGCGCCGGGTCGGGATTGCAGGCCCGGGCGCTGGCCGCGCTGCCCGACCCGGTTCGACGACGGGTGATCCGCGGCTGGCTGCTGGCCGGGGGCGCGACCGGGTTGACCGACAAGCAGATTCGCGGCGTGGACACCCTCATCACGGCGTGGCGCGGGCAGGGCGGGGTGGCGGTGGGCTCCGCGTTGCGCGGCGAGCGATTGATCGCCGGGCGGCGCGACGGCGTGCTCAGCATGTGGCGCGAACCTGTGTAAACGGGGACAGTCATTGGTTATTCGTCCGCTGGCGTGGCACTCTGTGGGCGTGGCCCAGATCTCCCCGGCTGTCACCCCCGCGCAGCCCGTGGAGCTGTACCCGGGGGATATCAAGTCGGTGCTGCTCACCGCGGAGCAGATTCAGGCCCGCATCGCCGAACTCGGCGAGGAAATCGGTAACCACTACCGGGGCCTTGCCGCCGAGACCGGCGAGGACTTGCTGCTGATCACCGTGCTCAAGGGCGCGGTGATTTTCGTCACCGACCTGGCCCGCGCGATCCCGGTGCCCACCCAGTTCGAATTCATGGCCGTGAGCTCCTACGGCTCGTCGACGTCCTCGTCGGGCGTGGTGCGGATCATGAAGGACCTCGACCGCGACATCAACGACCGCGACGTGCTGATCGTCGAGGACGTCGTCGACTCCGGGCTGACCCTGTCGTGGTTGCTACGCAACCTCAAGAGCCGGCACCCGCGTTCGTTGCAGGTCTGCACGCTGCTTCGCAAGCCCGATGCGATGCGCGCGAAAGTCGAGATCGCCTACGTGGGCTTCGACATTCCGAACGACTTCGTGGTGGGCTACGGCCTGGACTACGACGAGCGCTACCGCGACCTGTCCTACATCGGCACCCTGGATCCCAGGGTCTACGAGCAGTAGCTCGCGGGTCGCCGCCGTCAGCCGGGCTACTCGAGCTCCCACACGGCGGTCACGGAGAAACTCACGGTCTGCTGGCCGGGTTCCAGCGGGACCGCGGCCGTGCTGCGCGGCGGCGCCGGCGGCCCACCGGGCATGGGTGCGGCGCCGGACACCTCCGAGATGGAAAGCACCCGGCCCAACCGCAGGCCGGACAACTGGGCGTACTGGTCGGCGCGGGCCTTGGCGTCGTTGAAGGCCCGCGCGCGGGCGTCCTTGACCAACTGCGAGTCGTCGGCGATGGAGTAGCTGACCGAGTTGATCCGGGTGGCGTCGCCGCCGGTGGTGACGATGAGGGCCAGCATCCGTGACGCGGCGTCGGTCGGGTGGATCTTGACCCGGATCGCGTTGGTCGCGCGGTAGCCGGTGATCGTCGCGGTGCTGCTGCCGTACTGGGGCTCCAGGGTGACCGTGGTGGTGCTGATGTCCTTGCGGTCCAGGCCCGCGCCGACGAGCGCGTTGATCACCGCCTGCTGGCGATCGTTGGTCTGGTTCATGGCGGCGGTGACGTCGGGCGCGGTGAATTCGATGCCGGCGTCGGCGGTCAGGGTGTCCGGGACGCCCTGGACCTGCCCGGAGCCGACCACGGTCACCTGACGCGGATTCGCCGCCGGGGCCGGCGCGGCGGTGTGCTTGTCGCACGCCGACAGCGCGACGACGGTCAATCCGGCGGCGGCCAATGCGATCGATTTGCGGACCATGTGTGGACCATAGCCCGCCCGGGCGTGCTTTTACCGTCGGCAAAGCCTAGTGCGTGTCGCGGCAACGGGCCCGAAACTCATGTCGAACTCTAATCATATTGGTTTGCAACATCTTTCATGCGATACGCAAAAGGTCCAGCACATTGGTGCAGCTACATGAACAGTTTTCGGCCCGCCAATGAACACGGCCGGTGGAGGGTTGCGATGCCCGGCGGGGGCAGGCCTAACCTCTGAGCTGCTTCGGTGACATCGTCGCGCCGAAATCCGTTGATCGCACATATTTTTGGGAGGACACATGTCGATCGTGATCGCACAACCCGAGATCCTTGCCGGGGCCGCCGCGGAAATGCAGGCCCTGAATGCGTTGGTGGCGGCGGGAAATGCCGCCGCAGCCGCCCCGACGACAGGGGTCGTACCCGCCGCCGCGGATCTGGTCTCGATGCTGACCGCTGCGCACTTCGCCTCGCACGCAAGGCTTTACCAGGAGGTCAGCGCCCAGGCCGCGGCTCTGCGCGATCTGCTGGCGACGACGCTCGGCGTCAGCGCCGGCTCGTATGAGGCCACCGAAGCCGCCAACACCAACGCGGTCGGCTAGGCGAGAGGCAGCCATGCTGGATTTCGCCCAATTACCGCCGGAGATCAATTCCGCGCTGATGTATTCGGGTCCCGGGTCGGCGCCCATGCTGAATGCCGCGGCCGCCTGGGACGCGCTGGCCACCGAGCTGCAGGACACGGCGTCGTCCTACCGGTCGCTGATCACGGCCCTGACCGACGGGCCATGGCAGGGTCCGGCCGCGACGGCCATGGCGGCCGCGGCCGGATCCCAGGTCGGGTGGCTCAGCGGCACCGCCGGGCAAGCCGCAGAGGCCGCGACCCAGGCTGTGGCCGCGGCGAGCGCCTATGAGGCGGCCTTCGCCGCGACCGTGCCACCGCCGGAGATCGCGGCCAACCGGGCGCTGTTGATGGCCCTGCTGGCGACGAATTTCCTGGGCCAGAACACCGCGGCGATCGCGTCCACCGAGGCGCAATACGCCGAAATGTGGGCGCAGGACGCGGCCGCGATGTACGGCTATGCGGGTTCCTCGGCGGCGGCCTCGACATTGACGCCGTTCGGCCCGGCGGCGTCGACGACCGATCCGGCCGGCCTGGGCGCGCAGGCCGCCGCGGTCGCCCAGGCGGTCGCGACGGCCGCCAACGCTCAGGGCCTCTACGAGATTCCCAAGGTGCTGTTCGGCCTTGCGGGGCTGACGAATTCGCCGCCCTGGCTCGCGAACCCCGCGGCCGCGCTCGGCCTGACCGGACACGCCTGGAACGCCAACGGCGACGGTATCGTCGTTGCCGGAGCGTTGGGCGACCTGGTGGAGGGCTTGACCGGTTCGGCGACCGTCGATGCCAGCTCGGGTTTCGACGCCTTCATCCGATTGATCTCTCCCACACGGCTTTTCACTACCGCGTTCAAGGACATCCAGGGCCTGGCTCAGGCGGCGATGCCGCAGGCGGCCAAGGCCGCCGAGGGCGCCGCCAAGGCCGTCGAGACCGTGCCGCATGCCATTTCGGGTGCGGCGAGCGGTGCCGCCGGAACCATCGGCAGGGCGTCGTCGGTCGGGGGACTGTCGGTCCCAGCGTCCTGGACGGGTGTGGCACCGCCGGCCAGCCCCGCGGTCGTGACGCTCAACGGCCTCGCGGCCGGCGCGGCCGTCGAACCCGCCACCAATGCCGTTGGTGGCGTGCCGCTGATGGGTGGTGGGGGCGGGCGCGGCGTCGCCCACTTCGCCGCTCCCCGATACGGATTCAAGCCCACGGTGGTGCCGCAGCCGTCGGTCGGGGGATGACGCCTGGCGGGCCACGCCAAGCGCGACCTACACGTCGCGCGGCTGGCCCGTCGGCGGATTCGGGATCTGCGGCGCCCGCCGGTGGGTGGTGACCTTGAACGGGTCTAGGGGCTTCGACTCGTCTAGGGCGTCGCGCACGTCATCAAACGTGATGAGGCCGAGTTCGAGCTGCAGCCACGTGGCGCTGAGCCCGAAGGCGTGAGCCGCGCGCCGGGCTTCCTCGGCGTCCGGAAAGTCGTCGGCGTTTGCGCGCCCGACGCCGCCGTACCACCGGCCCTTGGTGATGCCGCAGGCGTCACGCAGCTGCTCGATGGTGATATCGCGGTTGAGCGTCGCCTCGAGCAGGCGCTTCAGTCCCCAGCCAGCGGCATTGGCCCGCGGCATGGATCCCAGGGTAACGAGTCGGCCTAAGGCGTCACCAGAATCTTGCAGTGCCGCTCGGGGTCGGCCAGGTCGTCGAAGGCCTGGCCGACGCCGTCCAGCCCGACCTCCCCGGTGATCACCGGGGTGACGTCGATCTCGCCCTCGGCCAGCGCGCGCAGCGACTCGCCGAACTCCTCCGGGTTGTAGGCGAGGACGAACTGCACGTTGATCTCCTTGGCAATCGCGAAGAAGGGATGCACGGTGTCGGGCTGCATGCACACGCCGGCGACCACCAGGCGCGTGCCGGGTCGCGCCCGGCGCAGCACGTCGTCGATGATTCCGGGGACCCCGACGGCCTCGAACACGACCGCGGGCTTGACGGAATCGAAGGGCGATCCCTGGGCGGCGTCGAGCGTCCGGTGGGCGCCCATCGCGGTCGCCAGTTCCCGACGCTTCGGCGAAAAGTCCGACGCCACAATGGTTTCGACGCCTCGCGCCTTGAGGGACGCGATGATGGCGATGCCGATCGGACCGCAACCGAGCACCAGGGCGGTCTCGCCCGGCGCGATGTTGGATTTGTTGACCGCGTGCAACCCCACCGCCATGGGCTCCGTCAACGCGGCATGCTTGAAATCGAGGCCGTTGGGGATGGGCAGCAGCAGCGGCGCCGATAGCAACATTCTTTCGGCGTAGCCGCCGATGGTGCTGTTGCTGTAGACGATCGGCTCGACACCCTTCGCGGACAGCAGCACCGGAAGCGAGGTGACCAGCGTCCCGGGCGGATGGGTTTCGGTGTCGGGCCCGGCTTCGAGCACCTCGGCGCTGAACTCGTGGCCCATGTAGACGTCGCTGTTCAGATCGACGCCCATGCCGCCGGCCTGGGCGGCGACCTGGGCCGTCATCTCCACCACCTCGTTGCCGTGCGCGGCGAAATGCAAGTCGGAGCCGCAGATCCCGCACGCCCGCACGCCGACCAGCACCTGCCCCGGCCCGGGCACCGGTTCGGGCACGTCGTCGCGGTAGACCATCCGTCCGTCTCGTAACACCGCAGCGCGCATCAGGTTTCCACGCCTTTCTGCTCGTCGACATGTTCGGTGATGGCCTTGACGATGGCATCACCGGCGCGCCCGATCAATTGGTCGCGCATGCCCCCGGCCCACTCGTGGGACGACCGCGATGCTTCAAGCTGTCCCTTGAAATGGGGAATCACCTTGCGGGCCATCAGGTCATAGCAGTGGTAAGTCGCTTGCGGCGAGGCCCAATCGTGGCCGAGCATCAGCAGCGTTCCGAAGCCGCCCGACCGTTCGAGCAGGTCTTCGATGTGCGCGATCGCGTCGTCCGGCGTGCCGATGCAGCAATTGCCCTTGGCCGCGTAGTCCGCGACGAACTCGTGCGGCGTCTGCGCCTCGCCGTCGACCGCGTTGGACAGCGGCACGAAGCCCGCCGCGCCGAAGTAGTTGGCGAAATCCTGTAGCCCGTAGGTGCAGTCGTCGATGGCCTGCTCGCGGCTGTCGGCGATGTGCATGATGCTCAAGACGCGCCAGGAGCCCCGGTCCGGCTCGTCGCGGCCGACCTTGGCGGCCTGCTCGCGCACCACCTCCCAGGTGTTCTCCAGCGCGGCGTAGCCGCCGGGCACCGACATCGACAGCGACAGCAGCGACGTGCCCAGCGCCCCGGCCAGCCGCGGCCCGGACGGCGAAATCATTGCCGCCGTGGAGATTTCCGGGTAGGGCCACGTGTAGGGGCGGATGTGCAACTGCGCGTCGCGCAGCGTGAACCAGTCGGTGTGGCGGTCGACCCGTTCGGAGGGGTCCGCGCGGAACAGCGCCAGGATCGCCTCGAGGGATTCCTGCATCATGTGCCGCTGATCGACCGGGTCGATGCCCATCATGTACGCGTCCGACGGCAGCGCGCCGGGACCCGTGCCGAACATCACCCGGCCGCGGGTCAGGTGGTCCAGCAGCACCCAGCGGTCGGCCACCATCAGCGGATGGTGGTAGGGCAGCGACACCACCCCGGTGCCCAGCCGGATGTGCTTCGTCCGCTCCGCCGCGGCCGCGATGAACACCTCCGGGCAGGCGATCAGCTCATAGCCACCCGAGTGGTGCTCGCCGAACCAGGCTTCGTCGAACCCGAGGCGGTCCAGCGCGACGACGCGCTCCATGTCGTATTCCAAAGCGACGGTGGGGGATTGGCCGACGGGATGAAATGGTGTGATGAAGACGCCGAAGCGCAGCGGGACACCCATTACCATTCCACTCCTTTGAGGAACTCCAGCAGCGCCGCGTTCACCTCGTCGGGCCGTTCTTGCTGCAGCCAATGTCCGGCCCCGTCGATCATCACCTCGCGGTAGGGGCCGGAGATCACCTCCGAAACGCGGTCGCGGCTGGTGAAGGACAGCACCGGATCGCCGGTTCCGGCGATAAAGATGCACGGCACGCCGATCTTCGCGCCGTCGAGATCGGCGGTGGTCTCCCAGTTGCGGTCGAAATTGCGGTACCAGTTCAGGCCGCCGGTGAATCCGGTGCGGGAGAACTCGGCGATGTAGTGGTCGAGCTCGTCCTGGCTGATCCAGTCCGGCAGCGCGTCCGGCTCGGGTAGCCGATCGATGAAGCCCGCGGGCCCGGGGGCGGCCATCCGCAGCATCGCGTCGGCGCCGCCGGAGCCGGTAAGGCCGCCCATCATCCGTCGCAGGGTTCGGGCGGGGTCGCCGCCGAGTTCGGCGTCGGCGACGCCGGGCTGCTGGAAATACAGGATGTAGAAGAAGTTCTCGCCGAACAGCTTGCGCCACGCCTCCGTCGGCGCCACCTGGGAGCGGGGCAGCGCCGGCACGCTGAGCGCGGCGACCGCCGCGACCCGGTCGGGGTGCAACAGCGGCGCATGCCACGCGACGGGCGCACCCCAGTCGTGCCCGATCCACACGGCGCGCTCGGCGCCGACGTCGTCGAGCAACCCGACCAGGTCGGCGGTCAACTCGTGAATGTTGTACGCCTCGATCGCATCCGGGCGGGAGGATCCGCCGTAGCCGCGCTGGTCGGGCGCGAGCACGTGATAGCCGGCCTCGGCCAGGACCGGTATCTGGTGTCGCCACGAGTAGGCCAGTTCGGGAAAGCCGTGGGCCAGGATCACCACGGGCGCGCCGCGATCTCCCGCCTCGGTCACCCGCAATTGCACGCCGTTTGTGTCTACTAACCGCTGGGTTGACGAAAGCACCGTCTCACCAAATCACAAGGACCCCGGGCTGAGAAGGGCTTCTTTGTTGCCCGCGTCGCCTTTATCGCCCGCGCCGCCCCCATAATTTTGGGCATGCGATTGGACCACGTGGTTCTCTGGACGAGGGACGCCGCGGCGGCGATGGATTTCTACACGAGAGTGGTCGGGCTGGCGCCGGTACGGTTCGCGGAGTTCGAGGCCGGCGAGGCGCCGTTCCCGAGCGTGCGGGTGTGCGACGACTCGATCATCGACCTGATGCCGCTCGAGATGGCTTCGGCCGCGGCGTCGTCCGCGGTGGCCGAGGGAAGCGCCGGCCGACCCGTCAACCACGTCTGCCTCGCGCTGTCGAAAGCCGAATACGACGCGCTGGATGCGCGCCTGCGTGAGGAAGGCGTGGACACCAGCGCGCGGCTGACCCACAGCTTCGGGGCCCGGGGGTGGTCGCCGCAGACGTACTACTTCGCCGACCCCGACGGCAATGTCATCGAGGCCCGTTATTACGAGTGAGGCGCGATTGTGTGGTTTGCCACGTCGGGAACCAGACCGGGAACTGCCGCTCGTTATCTCGTGAGGATGCTGCGCCCCGGCTCTGCCGGGGCTGGCAGCAGCCGCTAGCGGTAGCCTGGACTTTTGCAGCTTCGTGTATCGGGGAAGGACCTGGCCGACGAGGCCGATGATTGATGAACCGGAAAAACGTGATTCGCACCCTCACGGCGATCGCCGTTGTGGTGCTGCTGGGTTGGTCGTTTTTTTACTTTAGCGACGACACCCGCGGTTACAAGCCCGTCGACACCTCGGTCGCGATGGCCCAAATCAGCGGCGACAACGTCAAGAGCGCGCAGATCGACGATCGTGAGCAGCAGCTGCGGTTGACCCTGAAGAAGGGCAATAAGGACACCGAGAATTCCGACAAGGTCATCACCAAATACCCCAGCGGATACGCGGTCGACCTGTTCAACGCGCTCAACACCAAGAACGCGAAGGTCAGCACCGTCGTGAACGAGGGCAGCATCCTGGGCGAGCTGCTCGTCTACGTGCTGCCGCTGCTGTTGCTGGTGGGCCTGTTCGTGATGTTCTCCCGGATGCAGGGCGGCGCCCGGATGGGCTTCGGGTTCGGCAAGTCCCGGGCGAAGATGCTCAACAAGGACATGCCCAAGACCACTTTCGCAGACGTCGCGGGCGTCGACGAGGCGGTCGAGGAGCTCTACGAGATCAAGGACTTCCTGCAAAACCCCAGCCGCTACCAGGCCCTGGGAGCCAAGATCCCCAAGGGCGTGCTGCTGTACGGGCCGCCCGGAACCGGCAAGACGCTGCTGGCCCGCGCCGTGGCGGGCGAGGCCGGCGTGCCGTTCTTCACGATCTCCGGCTCCGACTTCGTCGAGATGTTCGTCGGCGTCGGCGCCTCGCGCGTGCGCGACCTGTTCGAGCAGGCCAAGCAGAACAGCCCGTGCATCATCTTCGTCGACGAGATCGACGCGGTCGGCCGCCAGCGCGGCGCCGGGCTGGGCGGCGGCCACGACGAACGCGAGCAGACGCTCAACCAGTTGCTGGTCGAGATGGACGGTTTCGGCGATCGCGCCGGCGTGATCCTCATCGCCGCGACGAACCGGCCCGACATCCTGGACCCGGCGCTGCTGCGCCCCGGTCGCTTCGACCGCCAGATCCCGGTCTCCAACCCGGACCTGGCCGGTCGCCGCGCCGTCTTGAGGGTGCACTCCAAGGGCAAGCCGATCGCCCCGGACGCGGACCTGGACGGCCTGGCCAAGCGGACCGTCGGCATGACCGGCGCCGACCTGGCCAACGTCATCAACGAGGCGGCGCTGCTGACCGCCCGCGAGAACGGCACCGTCATCACCGGACCCGCGCTGGAAGAGGCCGTGGACCGGGTGATCGGCGGCCCGCGCCGCAAGGGCCGGATCATCAGCGAGCAAGAGAAGAAGATCACCGCCTACCACGAGGGCGGGCACACCCTGGCGGCCTGGGCGATGCCGGACATCGACCCGGTCTACAAGGTCACCATCCTGGCCCGCGGCCGGACCGGCGGCCACGCGGTGGCGGTGCCCGAGGAAGACAAGGGCCTGCGGACCCGTTCCGAGATGATCGCCCAGCTGGTGTTCGCGATGGGCGGGCGCGCCGCCGAGGAACTGGTGTTCCGCGAGCCCACCACGGGCGCGGTGTCCGACATCGAGCAGGCCACCAAGATCGCCCGCTCGATGGTCACCGAATTCGGGATGAGCTCCAAGCTGGGCGCGGTCAAGTACGGCACCGAGCACGGCGACCCGTTCCTGGGCCGCACCATGGGAACGCAGGCGGACTACTCCCACGAGGTCGCCCGCGACATCGACGACGAGGTGCGCAAGCTGATCGAGGCCGCGCACACCGAAGCCTGGGAGATCCTCACCGAATACCGCGACGTGCTCGACACGCTGGCCGGCGAGCTGCTGGAGAAGGAAACCTTGCACCGGCCCGAGCTGGAGGGCATCTTCGCCGGCGTCGAAAAGCGCCCGCGGCTCACCATGTTCGACGACTTCGGCGGACGCATCCCGTCGGACAAGCCGCCGATCAAGACGCCCGGCGAGCTGGCCATGGAGCGTGGCGAGCCGTGGCCGCCGCCGGTCGCCGAGCCGGCGTTCAAGGCTGCCATCGCCGCGGCCAGCCAAGCCGCCGAGGCCGCCCGGGCCGAGGCGGACCGAAATGCCAACGGCCCCAACGGTTTTCATGGTGGTCAGCCGGGCGGCAATCGCGAGCCCGCCCCGCACGGCCCGACCCAGCCGGACTACGGCGCGCCTGCGGGCTGGTACGCGCCGGGATGGCCGCCGCCGCCGCAACACCACCAACAGCAGCCGAACTACTGGTATCCGCCCGCGCAGCCCCCGCAGCAGCCCTATTGGCCGCAACCCGTGCCCAGCTATCCGGGCCAGCCTGGCCCGCCGGCCCGTCCGCCCTACCCGCCGTATCCGCCCTATCCGCCGCCCGGTCAATCCCATCCGGATGCCGGAAAGTCTCCGGAACAAGAGGATGACGACGTGAGCCGGTCCAACCCGCCGGCGCACGGCTGACGAAACGGAGGACTCGATGGCTCTTCCGGATTTGGAGCCCGATCTGGGGCCCGCCACCCGCCAGGCGACCCCGCGCATACGGGCGTTCGATCACCAACGCGCCGAGGCCGCGATCCGCGAGCTGCTGTACGCGATCGGCGAAGACCCCGATCGAAACGGCTTGCAGGACACGCCCGCCCGCGTCGCGCGCGCCTACCGCGAGATGTTCGCCGGGCTCTACACCGATCCCGACAGCGTCCTGAACACCATGTTCGACGAGGACCACGACGAGATGGTGATCGTCAAGGAAATCCCGCTGTACTCGACCTGCGAACACCACCTGGTCTCGTTCCACGGGGTCGCCCACGTCGGCTACATCCCCGGCAAGGACGGCAGGGTGACCGGCCTGTCCAAGATCGCCCGGCTGGTGGACCTGTACGCCAAGCGGCCCCAGGTTCAGGAGCGGCTCACCAGCCAGATCGCCGACGCCCTGGTGAAAAAACTCGACCCGCGCGGGGTCATCGTCGTCGTCGAGGCGGAGCACCTGTGCATGGCGATGCGCGGTGTCCGCAAGCCCGGCGCCGTCACCACGACGTCGGCGGTGCGTGGCATGTTCAAGACCAGTCCCGCCTCCCGAGCCGAAGCCCTCGATCTGATCCTGCGCAAGTGAGCCCTTTGAGGCCCATGCCCATGCAGGTGATGGGAGTCCTCAACGTCACCGACGATTCGTTCTCGGACGGCGGGCGCTATCTGGATGCCGACGACGCCGTCGCCCATGGTCTCGCGATGGCCGCCGAGGGCGCGGGCATCGTCGACGTCGGAGGCGAGTCGACGCGGCCCGGCGCCGTCCGCATCGACGCCCGGGTGGAGGCGTCGCGCGTGGTTCCCGTCGTCAAAGAACTTGCCGCACAAGGCATCACCGTGAGCATCGACACCATGCACGCCGACGTCGCGCGGGCGGCGCTGCAGAGCGGCGCGCGAATCGTCAACGACGTGTCGGGTGGGCGGGCCGACCCCGCCATGGCGCCGCTGCTGGCCGAGGCCGGCGTGCCGTGGGTGTTGATGCACTGGCGGCCGGTGTCGCCCGAGCGTCCGCATGAGGCCCCGCAGTACCGCGACGTGGTGGCAGAGGTGCGCGCCGAGCTGCTTGCCAACGTCGACGACGCGGTCGCCGCGGGTGTCGATCCCGACAAGCTGGTGATCGACCCCGGGCTGGGATTCGCCAAGACGGCACAACACAATTGGGCGTTGCTGCACGCGCTGCCGCAGCTCGTCGCCACCGGGATTCCGGTGCTCCTGGGCGCCTCTCGCAAGCGGTTCCTGGGGACGTTGCTGGCCGGGCCCGACGGGTCGCCGCGTCCGCCCGACGGGCGCGAGACGGCTACGGCGGTGATCTCCGCGCTGGCCGCCCTGCATGGGGCCTGGGGCGTGCGCGTGCACGACGTGCGCGCCTCCGTCGATGCCCTCAAGGTCGTCGAGGCCTGGACGCGGAATGGCTGATCGAATCGAGTTGCGCGGCTTGGCGGTTCGCGGCCGGCACGGGGTCTTCGAACACGAGCGCGCCACCGGGCAGGATTTCGTCGTCGACATCACCGTGTGGATCGACCTGGCCGACGCCGCCGCCAGCGACGAGCTGGCCGACACCTACGACTACGCCGCGCTGGCGCAGCTGGCCGCCGACGTCGTCGCCGGGCCGGCGCGCAAGCTGATCGAAACGGTCGGCGGTGAGATCGCCGACCGGGTGATGGGCGACGCGCGCGTGCACGCCGTCGAGGTGGTCGTGCACAAGCCGCAGGCCCCCATCCCGCAACAGTTCGCCGACGTGGCCGTCGCCGTTCGGCGGTCGCGGCGCGGCGGTCGCGGTTCGGTGATCCCGGCCGGCGGGGCGCTATGACGCGCCTCGATGACGATGATGCCGGCGAAGCCGGGATCGAGGAATGGCGCCCATGAGCCGCGTCGTGCTGTCGATCGGTTCCAACCTGGGTGACCGGTTGGCCCGGCTGCAGTCGGTCGTCGACGGGCTCGGCAACGCCGTCGTCGCGGTGTCTCCCATCTACGAGACGGATCCCTGGGGCCGAATGGATCAGGCCCCGTTTCTCAACGCGGTGCTCATCGCCGACGACCCGGCGTGCGACGGGCAGGCCTGGCTGAGCCGGGCGCAGGGGTTCGAGCGGGCGGCGGGTCGGGTCCGCGGCGAGCGCTGGGGCCCGCGCACTCTCGACGTCGACCTGATCGCCTGCTACGGCGACGGCGAAGCGGAAGTGATCACCCGTGAGCCCAACCTGACGCTGCCGCACCCGCTGGCCCACCTGCGGGCCTTCGTGATGGTGCCGTGGCTGGCCATCGAGCCGGAAGCGCAGTTGACGGTCGCCGAGGGGCGGCGGCCCGTCGCGCGGTTGCTGGCCGAGCTGGACCCGGCGGACCGGGCCGGGGTCCGGCTGTCCAACCTGACACTCGAGCTCGACACGAAACCGGAATCGGACGCCTGATGGGCCCGACCCGCAAGCGTGACCTGACGGCCGCGGTGGTCGGTGCTGCCGTATTGGGCTATCTGCTGGTGATCTCGCTGTATCGCTGGTTCCCACCCATCACGGTATTGACTGGGCTGCCGCTGCTCGGTGTGGCCATCGCCGAGGCGCTGTGGGCGCGTTATGTGCGGGGCAAGATCAACGACGGCGAGATCGGCGCCGGGCCCGGCTGGCTGCACCCGCTGGCGGTGGCACGCAGCGTGGTGGTGGCCAAGGCGTCCGCCTGGGTGGGCGCGCTCGTGCTCGGCTGGTGGGCCGGGGTGCTGGTGTATTTTCTGCCGCGGCGGTCGTGGCTGCGGGCGGCTGAGCACGACACCCCCGGCACCGTGGTGGCCGCAGTCAGCGCGCTGGCGCTGGTCGTTGCCGCGCTGTGGCTGCAGCATTGCTGCAAGTCCCCGCAGGACCCGACCGAGCACGGCGAGGGTGCGGAAACGTAGCGCATTCTCCCGACGCGGCGATCAACCCGGTCGGGAATCGCCGGAGCCGCGCGACACGCGGAGTGACCTCGCGCAGGTACTCTCAGGCCATGACCGTTCTGTCCCGCGGCG
>NZ_LZSE01000135.1 GCF_001665295.1 Mycobacterium sp. 1554424.7
CTCTCACCGCGCGGTCCTCCGGTCGCGCTGGTGTCACACCTTTCCGTCGCCTCGCCGAAAAACCTTGGGCGCGACGCCCGATCACCGTGGCCGCAGCCTGGTGAGGGGTGACGTTGTGATAGGGGTGCTGCCAGTGTTGGGCACCCCACTTGCTGGTGTAGGCGGGATTGACCGCGAACACGGCAATACCCGCGCGGTGGCACATACCGGCCAGCCGGTTGCGGAACACCGCAGTCGGGATAGTGGATACTGCGCGGCGGAACTGTTTGCCGCGCGCGCCGCGGCCCATCGTTTCGCGGCCCACGGTGCGGGCGTCGGCGAAGTCGAGGTCCTCCACCGCGATCGCAGTGATCCCGAACCGCCGTGTGTAACGGATCAGTTGAGTGATGCCGTGACGGACCTGGGCGTCGCGGCGTGCCGCGCAGCCGGTGAGATCGATGTCGATGCGCTCAGCACGACCGGTGGGATTGCCATGGGCGTCCAGCCGGCGCACTGCGAGGTGCCCGTCATTGAGATCGACTGCCGCCACCGGGCCGGTGGCGTAGACGTCCGCACCGGCGGCGGTGTCGTCGCGGCCGACCCAATACGGCAGCGCGGGCATCGCCCACGACGCGGTCAGATATCGGCCGCCGCGGCCAGCCTTGCGGGTGATGGTGTAGGACGCCGAGTTTCCGTTACTGATCCGCTGGGCCCACTCGTGCCCGCGATGCGCGAATACCGCCGGAGCAGACAGTACGTAACGTCCCCGCGGCGCATTCGCCAAATGCTCCAGCGGTTTGGGCAACCGCACACTGACCTCACCGGTTGGGGTGACGGTGATCGTCAGATTGCCGAATGGTTCGTCGGGGGAACCATTCGCGGTGATCCGCCAGCGCGCCGCCGCCCACTTCTGTGTCCACTCGGCGACGGTCAGACCGGCCTTGTCGAGGTGGCGGCGGGTGCGGACCAGACGTTTCCCACCCTCCGTGACACGCACTCGCTGGTTGCGCCGATCCTCTTCGGCCTGGGCGAGCTGGCCGCGAAGAGCCTGTAGCCGCTGCTGTTTGGTGAATCGTTCGTGCTGAGTCGCATAACCTTTCGGCCCGTTGGCTTTGCGGCGGGCTTTACGCTGCGCGCCCGTTAATGTGTCGGTGCTGGGAGCGGCCAGTCGCTTTTCGATGGCGGCGATCGCCGCCCGCAGCCCCACGATGTGGCGGTATTGGGCCTCGCGGGCCAGACAGTACTGGTCATCGTTGCCCGCGATGATCGCGTTGGCCCACCGCGCACTGGACTGCGCGGTCAACACCTTCTTACGCGCGTTGAGCCGATCCCGGCGGACCTGCCGGCGCTCCTTAGCGCCCAATCGCGAATCCACCGGATCCCGCTGGGCTGTCGCCGCCAGATCAGCGCGACGCAACCGGCCAAGGTGCGCGGCCACCTGATCCAGCACGTACTCGTCTTCGGCCGATGTACGCAGCCGACTGGTGATCGCCACCCCCGCGGGCGCCGCGATGAGTTTCACCCCACGCCACTCACGCAGCTTCTGGTCGGCCATACCCACACTCTCGTAGACAGGTCCGACACATCCGGCTCATCCAACGCTAGCCAACAAAACCGCTAGCTGTCCTGAACCCGGTTAACGTACGTGCAGGGATTACCGGCGGGCGCGCAACCCGTTGACGAACGGGCAACCCATCAGCACCCGGATGGCCTGGCTCAGCCCCGTCATGTCATCGACCGGCTTGTGAAACGGCAGCCGGACGTCGTGGTCGCCGTCGGTGCCTTCGACGCGGAACCGCACGCCGTATCGGTCGAGCCCAAGCGGGCGGACCTGACCACGTCGCAGGGGCGGCGGCAACTTCGACACCAGCCGCGCCACCACGTCGTTGTGGACGGTATCGAGGTGCCACAGCAGCCTCGACTCGATCTCGCAGAACGGGTCCGGGCGCGCGGCGAGCAGGTCCGCGACGCTGACGGGCTCGGCGCCGGTGGCATCGGTGACGACGACGGAGGCGATCTCGAGCCGCAGCAGCCGGTACCGGAGTTCCTCCCCGCACGGCGCCGACCGCGGGGTCTCGACGTCGAGCAACGCCGGATTCGGGTCCTCGGCTGCGATCAGGTCCAGCGTGTCGGTCACCGCGTCGGCCGGAACCTGCTGCAGGCGGCCGCGCACCCACACCAGGGAACGGACGGGTTCGCGCACCGGAAGCGGCGCGTAGTCCGTCAGCTCCAGCAGGGCCTGCGCTCCGCAGAGGTGGGGACCCTCTTCGCGGTCGACGGGGACCGCGACGGCGAAGGATCCGTCTGCCAGCAGGTGGTGCACCGGGGTGGCGATCGGATCCATGGTTTCTCGCCCCGTTTCTTCCCCCGCTTCCAAGGCGAGCAGGGCTCCGCCGGCGCGCGCGCAGGCGCTGCGAATGCGTTCCGCGGTCGTCGGGGTGGGGCAGCTCGGCGATGCCATCGGTCTCCTCGGCAGAATTAGGTAAGCCTAAGTTAACTTACGACCCATCACGTCGCAAGGGCCGTATCCCGCTGAGCGCCGTTAGGGTTGGGGCGTGGTCCGCATCGCATACCTCGGTCCCGAAGGGACCTTCACGGAGGCGGCGCTGCTGCAAATCACCGCCGCCGGCCTCGTGCCCGAGCAGGGACCGGGCGCCGTGCGGACGATGCCGATCGAGAGCACCCCAGCGGCCCTCAATGCGGTCCGCGACGGCGATGCCGACTACGCCTGCGTGCCGATCGAGAACTCGATCGACGGCTCGGTGATACCCACGCTGGACAGCCTCGCGATCGGCTCCCCCCTGCAGGTGTTCGCCGAGACGACGCTGGACGTGGCTTTCAGCATCGTCGTCAAGGCCGGCCTCGGCGCGGCCGACGTCCACACCTTGGCGGCGTTCCCGGTGGCGGTGGCGCAGGTGCGCCAGTGGCTGGCCGCCCATTTGCCCGGTGTGGAGCTGCGGCCGGCTTACTCCAACGCCGACGCGGCGCGGCAGGTGGCCGAGGGGCAGGCCGACGCCGCGGTGACCTCGCCGCTGGCCGCCGAGCATTGGGGGCTGGGGTCGCTGGCCGACGGCGTCGTTGACGAGCCGAACGCCCGCACCCGTTTCGTGCTGATCGGGCTGCCGGGGCCGCCGCCGGCCCGCACCGGGGCCGACCGGACCTCGGTGGTGTTGCGGATCGACAACGTGCCGGGCGCGTTGCTGTCCGCGCTGGCCGAATTCGGAATTCGCGGGATCGACCTCACCCGGATCGAATCCCGGCCGACCAGAACGGAACTCGGAACCTACCTGTTCTTCGCCGATTGCATCGGCCACATCGACGACGGCGCCGTCGCCGAGGCACTGAAGGCGTTGCACCGTCGTTGTGCCGATGTGAGATACCTGGGTTCATGGCCGACGGGGTCGGCCGCCGGGGTGCTGCCACCGCCGGCGGACGAGGCGGCGCGCTGGCTGGCGCGACTGCGGGGGGGCAAGCCCGGAGAGTTGGAGCGATGAGTGGTCGTCTGGTGCTGTTGCGGCACGGGCAGTCCTTCGGCAACGTCGAGCGCAGGCTCGACACCCGGCCGCCCGGGGCGGAACTGACGCCGTTGGGCCGCGACCAGGCCCGCGCGTTCGCCCGCGGCTCGGGGCGCCCGGCGATGCTCGCGCACTCGGTGGCCATCCGGGCGACGCAGACGGCGCAGGTGATCGGCGCCGAACTCGAAATGGGCGCGGTGGAATTCACCGGCATTCACGAGGTGCAGGTCGGCGAGCTGGAAGACCGCAGCGACGACGAGGCGGTCGCGGAATTCAACGCGATCTACGAGCGCTGGCATCGCGGCGATTTGGACGTGCCACTGCCGGGCGGGGAGACGGGCAACGACGTCTTGGACCGCTACGTGCCGGTGCTGACCGAGCTGCGGATGCGCTACCTGGACGACGATGGCTGGAACGGCGACATCGTCGTCGTCAGCCACGGCGCCGCGATCCGGCTGGCCTCGGCGGTCCTGGCCGGGGTGGACGGCAACTTCGCCGTGGACAACCACCTCGGCAACACAGATTCGGTGGTGCTGGCCCCGATCACCGACGGGCGGTGGAGCTGCGTGCGTTGGGGATCCTTGACGCCGCCGTTCTACGCGCCGGCCGACGCCAGCGCGGTCGCCGACGCGGTGAGCTCAGGCACCGATCCGATGGGCTGACGACTCTTCCGCACAATCGCAGCCGACGGCGTCGCAGTCGATGACGAACGTGTGCACCAACAGCTCGGGGCTGTCGCAGTCCGGCTCGGTGCATTCCCACCGGCGCAGCGAATGGCGAATGATGGTGCCGTGGCAATGATCTAGGCCCGCCCGGCATTCGCGACACTCAGCGCTCATCAGCCGTTCATAGCACCCGGGCCGGACAAAATGGTGTTGCCGCGCCCGTCAGGACCAGCCCAGTTCCTCGAGCCGGTTGTCGTCGATGCCGAAGTGATGGGCGATCTCGTGGATCACCGTGATCGCCACCTCCTCGACGACGTCGTCGTCGGAGTCGCAGACGTCCAGCAGCGCCTCGCGGTAGATCGTGATGGCGTCCGGCAGCGAGCCGGCGTAATCGGAGTCGCGCTCGGTCAGCGCCACCCCTTCGTACAGGCCCAGCAGCTCGGGGTCCTCCGGGTGGCGGTCCTCGATGAGCACGACGACGTTGTCCATCGCGGCGGCCAATTCGGGCGGGATCAGGTCGAGCGCATCGGAGACCAACTCGTCGAACCGGCGCGGATCCATCCGCACGGGCACGCGGCTAGCCCGCCGGGGCCGGGGCCGGTTCTGCCGGCGGGGGCGGCGGTGCCTCCGCCGGGGGATTGTTGGCCGGGGGTGCCTGCGGCGCCGGGGGTGCCTGCGGCGCCGGGTTGGCCGGTGGCGCCGGGTTGGCAGGTGGCGCCGCCCCGCCGTCCTGCGGGGGCGGGACGTCCTGCGGCGATTGCGTGGCTGGCGCCTGCGGTTGCGTCACGACCGGCTGCTGCCCGGGCAGGTGCTGATTGTTCGGCGGTATGGCGTCCGGCGCGGTGCTGGCCTGGGCGGGCTGGCTCGGCGCCTGAACCGGTATCGGCGGCATCGTCAGCCGCTCCTCGGGAATGTCGGGCGGGGCGATCGGCGGCTGACCGTTGATCAGCAGCTGGCCCTTGGCGCTGTTCACGAGCGTGGCCCAGCCGCCGTTGCCCAGCGTGGCGCCGATGCTGCACGCGACCTCGCGGCTGCCCGCCGACCAACTCGGCAGCGACACCGTCGGATAGATCAGCGTCAGCGTGGTGGTGCGCAACTTGGTCGGCGCCAGGTAGGCGTCGGTCATCTTGGTGCACGAGTCCTTGATGAACCCGTCCTGGTCGGGCTCGGCGGGCAGGGGACCGGGAAACTTCTCGGCCAGGTTCACCGTGCCGGTGACCTCCATCGCGTGCGGCGTCGCGCAGTCGACCGGGACGTCCGTGGGCTGGTTGATGGCGGGATCGATGCCCAGGCAGGTGCCGGTCGGCCAGACCTTGGACTGGTCGACGTCGGCGACCTTGCCCTTGAACGCCTGCTGCTGGTTGTTGCTGCCCGGCAGCTGCAGCCCGCACAGCATGCGGCGGTCACCGGACTGGCGCCAGGCGCGGTCGCCGGCCCACAGCAGGCTGACCATGAACTTGCTGTTGGGGTCGAACTTGGCGCCCAGGTAATTGTGGACGGCCGGCTCGCATTGCTCCTGCGTCATCTGCTGGATCCGGGCCGGCGACGGGGGCGCGGCGCTGGGCCCGTACTCCGAGCCGGGGAAAGTCCGCATGTCGACGGACTCGGCGACCTCGAACTTGTGGTCCTCGGTGCAGTTGACGATGCTGGCGGACTCGGGGGTGGCGTCCGGCCACATCAGGCAATCGCCGGCCTTGGCGCGGTTGAACGCGGCGTCGCTCTTGGTCCCCGTATTGGGCACCGGGTCGATGTAGCCGGCCAGCCGTCCCGGCCCGCCGCCGACCGGAATCGCGGTGACCAGCCCGGCGATCAACAGGCCGCCGAGGGCGGTGAGCAACAGCGCCCGCCTGGTCGCCGTGGCCTGCAACCCGCGCGGCCACTGGAAGCCGCCCGGCGGTTGTTTGGCTGCGTCGTCACGGGAGCCGGCGGGGGTGCTGGCTTCCGAAACTTCCTTCTCCGGCGCTTGCGACATCGGCTCCATTCTGACAGGGCCCCCTGAGTGACGTTAAAAAAGTTGCAGATGTGGTATGTGGGGCCTGCGACGGCGGGTGCTCTGGCAGCCGCCCGGGGCCGCAAAAGTAGTGTCGGGGCCGTGATCGACCTGAAGCTGCTCCGGGAAGACCCCGACGCCGTGCGCCGTTCGCAAGTCAGCCGGGGCGAAGACCCGGCGCTCGTGGACGCCTTGCTGGCCGCCGACGCCGAGCGCCGCTCGGCGATCTCGGCCGCCGACGGCTTGCGCGCCGAACAGAAAGCGGCCAGCAAGAGCGTGGGCGCCGCGTCGCCCGAGGAACGCCCGGCCCGGCTGGCGCGCGCCAAGGAGCTCGCCGAGCAGGTCAAGGCGGCGGAAGCCGCCCAGGCCGACGCCGAGGCGGCCTTCACCGCGGCGCACATGGCGATCTCGAACGTCATCGTCGACGGGGTGCCGGCCGGCGGCGAGGACGACTACCGCGTCCTCGACGTGGTAGGCGAGCCGGCGACGCTCGAAAACCCCAGGGACCATTTGGAACTCGGCGAGTCCCTGGGCCTCATCGACATGCAACGCGGCGCCAAGGTGGCCGGCTCGCGGTTCTACTTCCTGACCGGCCGGGGCGCCCTGTTGCAGCTGGGCCTGCTGCAGCTGGCGCTGCGGCTGGCCGTCGACAACGGCTTCGTCCCGATGATCCCGCCGGTGCTGGTGCGCCCGGAGGTGATGGCCGGCACCGGTTTCCTGGGCGCCCACGCCGACGAGGTGTACCGGGTCGAGGCCGACGACCTGTACCTGGTCGGGACGTCCGAGGTGCCGCTGGCCGGCTACCACTCCGACGAGATCCTGGACCTGTCCGGCGGCCCGCGCCGCTACGCGGGCTGGTCCTCCTGTTTCCGGCGGGAGGCCGGCAGCTACGGCAAGGACACCCGCGGCATCATCCGGGTGCACCAGTTCGACAAGGTGGAGGGGTTCGTCTATTGCGCACCCGCCGACGCCGAGGCCGAACACCAACGGCTGCTGGGCTGGCAGCGCGAGATGCTGGCCCTGATCGAGGTGCCGTACCGGGTGATCGACGTCGCGGCGGGCGACCTCGGCTCGTCGGCCGCGCGCAAATTCGACTGCGAGGCTTGGGTGCCCACGCAGGGGACCTACCGCGAGCTGACGTCGACGTCGAATTGCACGACGTTTCAGGCGCGCCGGCTGGCGACGCGCTACCGGGACGACGCGGGCAAGCCGCAGATCGCGGCCACGCTCAACGGCACGCTCGGCACCACCCGGTGGCTGGTCGCGATCCTGGAGAACCACCAGCGGCCCGACGGCAGCGTGCGGGTGCCGGCCGCGCTGGTGCCGTTCGTGGGCACCGAGCTCCTGGAGCCCTAGAGCTTCGTGTCGGCGAAGGTGGGGCTGCCCGGCTCCAGCGGGACGCGGGCGGCGCGCGCGGTGAAGCTGATCGCGTGATACCAGCCGCACAGCATGGTGAGGTCGAGTATCTCGCGCTCGTCGAACTCGTCGCGCAACGCCGCCCACAGGGTGTCGTCGATGTCGCGGTGGTCGCACAGCGCGTCGACGGCGCGAATCAACAGGCGATCGCGCTCGGCGACCCAGCAGGGGTCGTCGGCGCCGCCGTGGGTCAGGGAACGGACCTGGTCCCGATCGAAGCGCGCCTTTTCGGCGAAAAACGCGATGTGCACGCCCCATTCGTACTCGCACGCGCATCGCGCGCAGGTGCGGTCGATGACGATCTCGCGGTCGCGAAGGGACAGGGACAGCGCGCGGCTCAGCTCGTAACTGCCCCACAGCGTCATGGCCTCGGCCATGGGCAGGTTCCGCACGACGGTCCGAAACAACGTGATGGGCGGGACGCCCGGCGGCATCATTTTTTGCAGCTGCGCGGCCACCGCCGGCTCGTGGGGTGGTTCGAGTGCGCCGATCCGAGGCGTTACGATTTCCGTAACCATGGAAAAAGAAACTACGTTACGGAAAACGAAACGTCAATCGGTGGCCCGTCCCGGCGGGCCGGTGCGCGGGTCGACGACGGGTCGGCCGCTGATGGCCGCCCTCGACCTGCTCGGCCGGCGTTGGTCGCTGCGGATCCTGTGGGAGCTTCGGGACGGCCCCCTGGGCGCCCGCCCGCTGCGCGACCGCTGCGACGGCATGTCGCCCAGCGTCCTCTATGACCGCCTGCGTGAGCTGACCGACGCGGGTCTTGTCGTCCAGCGCGACGACCAGTCCTACGAACTGAGCGAGGTCGGTCGCTCCCTCGGACAGGCGCTGACCCCGCTGGAGCGGTGGGCCCAGCGATGGGCCGAGGCGACCCGCTGACTCAGGCGTTCACCGGTTGGCGGGCACGGTCGTGGCGGCGCATCCGCTCCATCGTGGCGAAGTACCAGGCCAGCGGGAAGGAAAAGCTGGTGAAGAAGCTGGCCAGGAAGAACAGCCACGGACGCCGGACGCCGCGCCGGTAGCCGTCGACGATCGTAAACACCGGCAGCAGAATGACATTCGAGATGATGTAGTCCTGGCTGCCCGAGCCGGCGGCCGGGTTGCCGAACTGCTGCGCCAGGAAGTGCGGATAGCTGGCCGGCCCCGAGACGATGCTGCCCTCGCCGTGCGCGGCGAGCACGAAATGGATGTTGAAGTACCAGCCCAGCACGATCGAGGCGATGCCGGCCGCGTAGTAGACGAGTTCCAGCGGCGAGAACCAGGGGCCCTCCGCGGGTTTGGCGTAGATCTTCGGGTTCGACGCGATAATCCAGCCGATGACGGCGATCCCGAGTATTGCGTGAATGTAGAGCCAGATCATGGCCGAAGTGTCGCCCGGGTGGCGAAGTTTTGTCAATATTGACATACAGATCCTGGGGTACCTTACTGAGCATGGTCAGGCCCGCGCAGACGGCGCGCAGCGAACGCACCCGGGAGGCGCTGATACAGGCCGCCCTGGTGCGCTTCCTCGCACAGGGCGTCGAGGAGACGTCGGCCGAGCAGATCGCGGCGGACGCGGGAGTGTCGCTGCGGACGTTCTATCGCCACTTCCGGTCCAAGCACGACCTGCTGTTTGCCGACTACACGGGATTGAACTGGTTTCGCGCGGCGCTGGACGCGCGTCCCGTCGACGAACCGATCATCGATTCGGTGCAGTCCGCGGTCTTCTCGTTCCCGTATGACGTTGAGGCCGTGACGAAGATCGCCGCGTTGCGGGGCGGTGAGATCGATCCCGGCCGCATCGTCCGCCACATCCAGGAAGTGCAGGCCGACTTCGCGAACGCGATCCAGGAGCGACTGCTGAGGCGTAGCTGCACCGCGGCCGGGTCGCCGGATGCCCGGTTGCGCGCCACGGTGACGGCGCGCTGCATCGCGGCCGCGGTATTCGGTGCGATGGAATTCTGGATGCTCGGCGAGGATCGGTCGCTGGGCGAGCTGGCGCGGGTGTCCCATGTCGCGCTCGAGTCGCTGCGGGCCGGCATCACCGACGTCTGGGCCGCCGGGGCCTGAATCGATGTTTCGTCACAATTGACAAAACTTCGCGGCCATGCCAGCCTCCATTCCGGAGGGCAGGGATATGACTGACTATGACGCGATCGTCATCGGCGCGGGCCACAACGGGCTGGCGGCGGCGGTGCTGCTGCAAAAGGCCGGGCTGCGGACGCTGTGTCTGGATTCCAAGCTGTATGCCGGCGGGATGGCTTCCACGGTGGAGCTTTTCGACGGCTACCACTTCGAGATCGCCGGCTCGGTGCAGTTCCCGACGGCCTCGGTGGTGGTCGAGGAACTGGGCCTGGACGCCCTGGAGACCCTCGACCTCGAGGTGATGTCGGTCGCGGTGCGCGGCGTCGGCGATGATCCGCTGATCCAGTACAGCGACCCGATCAAGCTGTTCACCCATCTCAACGAGGTGCACGGCGCGGACGCGGTCAACGGGATGGCCGGGCTGATGGCCTGGAGCCAGGCGCCGACGCGGGCGCTCGGCCGGTTCGAGGCCGGGACCGAGCCGAAGACCTTCGACGAGATGTATGCCTGCGCCACCAACGAATTCGAACGCTCGGCCATCGACGACATGCTGTTCGGGTCGGTGACCGACGTGCTGGACCGGTACCTGCCGGATCGGGAGAAGCACGGCGCGTTGCGCGGCTCGATGACGGTGCTGGCCGTCAATACCCTGTACCGCGGGCCGTCCACCCCGGGCAGCGCCGCGGCGCTGGCCTTCGGGCTCGGAGTTCCCGACGGGGACACCATGCAGATGAAGAAGCTGCGCGGTGGCATCGGCGCGCTGACCGCGCACCTGGCTCAGCTGTTGGAAAGCCTGGGCGGCGAGGTGCGGCTGCGCACCAAGGTCACCGAAATCCTGGTGGCCGACGGGCGGGTGACCGGCGTGCGCACCGAGTCGGGGGACACCCTCTCCGCGAAGACCGTCGTCTCAAACCTCGCGCCGGACGTGACGCTCAACGAGCTGGTCGACCCTGCCGCGCTGCCCGCCGACATCCGCGAGCGGTACGCGGGGATCGACCACCGCGGCAGCTATCTGCAGATGCACTTCGCGCTAAACGAGGCACCGCGGTTCGCCGCGCCCTACGAGGCGCTGAACGAGCCGGCGATGCAGGCCTCGATCGGCATCTTCAGCACCCCGGAGGAGGTCCAGCAGCAGTGGGAGGATTGCAAGCGCGGGATCGTCCCGGCCGACCCGACCGTGGTGTTGCAGATCCCGTCGCAGAACGATCCCGACCTGGCGCCGGAGGGCAAGCACGCCGCGTCGGCGTTCGCCCTGTGGTTCCCGATCGAGGGCGGCGCGGACTACGGCCAGGCGAAAGTCGAGATGGGCCAGCGGGTCATCGACAAGATCACCCGGCTGGCGCCGAACTTCGAGGGCAGCATCATCCGGCACACCACCTTCACGCCCAGGCACATGGGCGTGATGTTCGGGGCCCCGGGTGGTGACTTCTGCCACGGGTTGCTGAGCTCGGACCAGATCGGGCCGAACCGGCCGGGCCCGAGAGGCTTTCGCGGCCAGCCGATCCCGATTCATGGCCTGTACCTGGGCGGCGCGGGCTGCCACGGCGGACCGGGGATCACGTTCATCCCCGGCTACAACGCCGCCCGGGCGGCGCTGGACGACTTGGGCCGCTAGAGGCCGCTAACCCCGCTCGGCCAGCAGTTCGTCGAGCAGCGCGACGAATTCGTCGGGGCGCACCGGCGTGAACGCCGGGCTGGGCCAGGTTCCCGGCACGTCCAGGGTGATCAGCGTCGACTTGAACGGCCGTTGCACGTCCAGGGGCAGCCAGCGGCGCAGGTCGGAGCTGCCCCAGATGCGGAAGCGCTGCATGAACATGCCCAACGCCTCGGCCTTGTACCCGTCGATCGTGTCCAGCGCGATCACCTTGGACGTGCCGGAAGGAAAGTGGTAGCGGCGCAACGTGATCGCGGCGCGATCCAGTTGCACCAGCCCGTCGTCGTAACTGGAGTTCATTTCCGAGTGCTTCGCAGCTGGTGTCCCCGCGCGGTCAGGCAGTGGCCGTCGTCCAGTCGCCACTGCCAGCCGTGCAGGTTACAGGTCAACGTGTCATCCTCGATCACACCGAATTTCGAGAGGTCGGCCTTGAGGTGGGGGCATCGGCGCTGAATTTCCCAGCCGTCCATGGTGATCGACGCGGAGTCGTCGTGGGTCTCGGCGAACCATCCGTCGGCGTAGGCGATCCGTTCGTCGGTCAGGCACTTGAAGAACGTGTACAGGTACTCGTTGTAGCCGCCCACCCGCCACGCGGCGAACCGGGTGGACAAGAAGATGGTGTTGACCCAGTCGGGTTCGCGGTCGCGCAGCACGGTCCGCACGAGCTCCGGCGCAATGGCGAAACCGTAGCGGACCTTCTCGTCCGGAATCCGTTCGCGCACAGACCTTTTCGGGAAGTCCAGGATCACGGTCTCAGGGCCGATGACGAGCTCGACGGGGTAGCCGATGCCGTCGCAGATCTCGTCGCTTTGCAGCATGATCGGCTCGAACAGGGCGCGCAGTGGTTCCAGCAGCGGCTCGCCCGCGGCGGGGGCCCAACTCGCGCGCTCCGCGGCCAGCGCCGGGGCCATCCGCTCGGCGTAGTCGGCGATGTAGGCCGCTTTGCCGGTGGTGAAGATGGCCTCGACTTGATCGTCGGGCAGCGGATGGCGAAGCGAATTCAGTGTCGTGCCGGTGAAGTCCGCGGTCGACCCGGGCATCATCAGCAGGCCGCCGTCGTGCCCGTGGGCGCGCATCTGTTCCAGGAAGACCGCCTGGTCGGGAAAGATGTTGGCGGGGTCGCCGTGGTCGTCGTTGAGGTGGCGCAGCTCAGGGTCCAAGAAGCAGGGCGGCCCCGCCGACGGTACGACCCACCTCGCCCCGACCTGGGCGATGTACTGCCGGGCGCGGTCCATCTGCCGCTGCCTTTTCTGGATGCCGAACGACTCTTTGGCGCGGGCCGGCATGTCGTAGACCATCGGGTACCAGATCGCCCCGGAGTACTGCAGCAGGTGTACGTCGATCTGGCCGAAGTCGGCGGCGAGCACGTCCAGATCCACCGGCCGGGCGTCGTTCATGTTGAAAACCGTTGTCGCACCGTCGGAAACGACCAGCGCCGAATCGCCGATCGGACCGTCGGCCGGGGCGCGCAGGGCGATGATCATGACGTCGAGGTCGCCCTTGGGCCCGCTGATCCGGTGCGTGGTCGAGTCGGTGGTTTCGAAAAACCGGTGAAACCCGAGTTTTTGCAACTCGTTTCGCAGGTCGGGGACCGGGAAGTCGGGCAGCAGCACGACGGCGTCCTTGTTGACGTGCTCGCGCAGGTTCTTGGCGTCGAAGTGGTCCCTGTGCAGGTGCGAGACGTACAGGTAGTCGCAGTCGCCCAGCTGGTCCCAGTCCAGCGCGCTGTTGTCCGGGAACGGGAACCAGGACGCGAAGTAGGCGGGGTTGACCCAGGGGTCACAAAGGATGTTGCCCGCGTGGGTCTGAATCAGGAATCCGGCGTGGCCGACGCTCGTGACCTGCACTGATACCTTTCAGGGGTGGACGGCTTGTCAGCCCCCGAGCTTAGCGCGACGGCTCGGCCCGGTGCTCGTCCGAGGCGTTCCACAGCCGCCGGTAGTAATCGATGCGCACCGGGTCGGGCTCGACGCCGTAGGCGGCGAAGAATTCCTCGTCCCAGCGGCGGCCGGGATAGTTCCAGCCCAACGACAGGGTCGCCACCGCGAGGTCGGCCCACCGGTCGGCGACACCCAGTTCGCCGAAGTCGACGTGCCCGCAGCAGCGGCCGTCGTCACCGATCAGCGTGTTGGGTGCGCACGCGTCGCCGTGGCAGACCACTGCCCGATCGATCGGCGGCGGCGGCCCCAAGCGCGCGCGGGCGGAAGCCGACAGCCTGGCCAGCCGGCCGTCCACCGACCACTCGAAGGGGCAGGATGGCGCCGGCAAGCGGTCGTGCAGCAGGCGCAGCCCCGCGCCGATCGCGCGCACGGCGACGTCGGGTGCCGCCAGCCACCGGGGGTGCACCGCTGACAGGCCGGGCAGCGCGCGGGTGCGCAGCCACGCGCGGCCCCCGTCGATGCCCCAGCCGAGCACGTGCGGCACGCTGACGTAGCGCGCCGCCCAGCGCAGCCGTTCCGCCTCACCGGCCAAGACGGCGTCCTCGGTGCCGGCCACCTTGACGAATTCCGCGTCGAAAGGCCCCTGACCCACCCGGAAGGTGACCCCGCCCAGCTCGTTGACCCAGATCGCGCGCACGGGCCGGCCGGCGGCGAGCCGGGCGACGACCGCCGGCACGTCGGGCGGGGAGGCGGGCACGGACAACGGTGGCCTCTCTTCGGCGCTTGAGGCGGCTCACAGTCCGGAGCACTAGGCTGAAGCGCTGTGGAACCGGTATACGGGACTGTCATCCAGCTTGCCCGCTTGGTCTGGCGGATCCAGGGTCTCAAGATCCGCGTCTCGGGCGTGGAGAACCTGCCGAAGACGGGCGGTGCGGTTATCGCGATCAACCACACCGGCTACCTGGACTTCACTTTCGCGGGTTTGCCCGCCTACAAGCAGGGCCTTGGGCGCAAGGTGCGGTTCATGGCCAAGCAGGAGGTCTTCGACAGCAAGATCACCGGGCCGATCATGCGCAGCCTGCGCCACATATCGGTGGACCGGCAGGACGGGGCCGCGTCCTACGAGGCCGCCGTCAGGAACCTCAAAGACGGCGAGCTCGTCGGTGTCTATCCCGAAGCCACGATCAGCCGCAGCTTCGAGATCAAGGAGTTCAAGTCGGGGGCGGCGCGGATGGCGGTCGACGCGGGCGTCCCGATCGTTCCGCACATCGTCTGGGGTGCGCAGCGGATCTGGACCAAGGGTCATCCCAAGAAGCTGTGGCGCCCGAAGGTGCCGATCGTGGTACTCGTCGGCGAACCGATCGAACCGACGCTGGCCGTCGAGGAACTGAAGGGACTGTTGCATTCGCGGATGCAACATTTGCTGGAGCGCGCCCAGGAGCTGTACGGACCGCATCCGGCCGGGGAATTCTGGGTGCCGCGCCGGCTGGGGGGCAGCGCCCCGTCGTTGGCCGAGGCGGCCCGGATGGACGCCGAGGACGCCGCCGCGCGGGCAGCCCGGCGCGCCGAGGCCCAGGGGCCGCCGGAGCAGTAATGGCGGAACCGACCTTTCGCACCCTCGAGATCCTGGCGCAGCTCGTCGTTCTGGCCACCGGCACGAGAATCAGCTACAGCGGCGAGGAGAACATCCCCGATCGCGGCGGGGCGGTGATCGCGATCAACCACACCAGCTATGTCGACTTCCTTCCTGCCGCATTAGCCGTGCATCGCCGCCGCCGTCGGCTTAGATTCATGATCAAAGCCGAGATGCAGCAGGTGAAGGTGGTCAATTTCCTGATCAAGCGCACGCGCACCATTCCCGTGGATCGTGGCGCCGGCGCGGACGCCTACGCGGTGGCCGTGCGGCGGCTGCGCGAGGGCGAGCTGGTCGGTGTCTACCCGGAGGCCACGATCAGCCGCAGCTTCGAGCTCAAGGAATTCAAGACGGGCGCCGCCCGGATGGCCGCCGAAGCGAACGTCCCGATCGTGCCCGTGATCGTCTGGGGTGCGCATCGCATCTGGACCAAGGACCATCCGCGAAACATCGGCCGCAAGAAGCTGCCGATCAGCGTGCAGGTGGGGGCGCCGCTGCGCGCCGCGGGTGACATCGAGTCCACCAACGCCGCGCTGCGCGAATCGATGACGACGCAGCTGCACCGCGCGCAGCAGGACTATTCGCACCCCGCCGGCGCCTACTGGGTGCCGCGCCGGCTCGGCGGGGGCGCGCCGACCATGGCCGAGGCGGCGCAAATAGAGGCCGACGAGGCGGCGGCGAGGTCGGCCAGGAGGGCCGCCCACCGTACCCCGCATCAGTCGCGTTAGGGGGAAGGAAGGAACATGGCAGAGCCGTTTTTCCGCTTGGCGGAGATCGTTGTTCCGGCGTTCGCCGCGATGAACGGAACCAAGCTCAATTACGAAGGCTTGGAGAACATTCCGGCGCGGGGCGGGGCCTTGATCGCGCTCAACCACACCAGCTACCTGGATTGGATGCCGGCGTCGCTCGCCGCCAAAGAACGCAAGCGACGGCTGCGTTTCATGATCAAGGCGGAGATGGCGGACGTGAAGGCCGTCAACTTCGTGATCAAGCACTGCCAGCTCATTCCGGTGGACCGCCGGAACGGGGAGGAGGCGTACGCGGTGGCCGTGCAGAAGCTGCGGGAGGGCGAACTCGTCGGGCTGCACCCCGAGGCCACCATCAGCCGCAGCTACGAACTGCGGGAGTTCAAGTCGGGAGCGGCCCGCATGGCGCTGGAGGCGCAGGTGCCGATCATTCCCATGATCGTCTGGGGCGCGCACCGGATTTGGCCAAAGGACCATCCAAAGAAGGTGTTCCGCAACAAGGTTCCGATCACCGTGGCCGCCGGGCGGCCGCTCGCGCCGCAGGGCAACGCCGACCAGCTCATCGCCGCGGTGCGTCAGGCGATGAACGCGATGCTGTACCGGGTGCAGGAGGAGTACCCGCACCCCGAGGGCGAGTTTTGGGTCCCGCGGCGCCTCGGCGGCTCCGCGCCGAATCAGGACGATTCCAGGGCGATCCGGTTGGCCGAATTGCAGCAGCGGATCCAGCGATCTGGCACCGACGGCGTGACGCGCCCGGGGCAGTCCCAAAGCGGATTGCACTGAGAGAAGACGGATTCTCTCGATGACCTTGCCGGCGCTGATCGCCTGCGACGTCGACGGCACCCTGTTCGACGAAAACGAAACCATTTCCCCGCGCACGCGCGACGCCGTGCGCGCCGCGGTCGCCGCCGGGGCGCAGTTCGTCGTGGCGACCGGCCGGCCGCCGCGCTGGATTCGCCCCGTCGTGGAGGCGCTCGGTTTCGCGCCGATCGCGGTGTGCGCCAACGGCGCCGTGCTCTACGACCCCGCGAACGACCGGGTGGTGTCGTCGCGAACGCTGGCCACCGACACGCTGGCCGAGTTGGCCGAGCTCGCGACGCACGTCATCCCCGGCGCGGGGCTGGCCGTCGAGCGCATCGGCGAGCGCGCGCACGACACGGCCACCCCGCAGTTCATCAGCTCGCCGGGCTACGAGCACGCGTGGCTGAACCCGGACAACACCGAGGTGTCGATCGCCGACCTGCTGAGCGCCCCGGCGATCAAGCTGCTGATCCGCAAGGCCGGCGCCCGCAGCTCGGACATGGCCGCCGAACTCGCCCAACATGTTGGCATCGAGGGCGATATCACCTACTCCACCAACAACGGCTTGGTCGAGATCGTGCCGTTGGGGATCAGCAAGGCCAGCGGCGTCGAGGAGATCGCTAAACCGCAGGGGATCACCAGCGCGGAGGTGGTGGCCTTCGGCGACATGCCCAACGACATCCCGATGCTGCTGTGGGCGGGCCACGGCGTGGCCATGGGCAACGCTCATCCCGACGTGCTGGTCGCCGCCGACGAGGTGACCGCGCCCAACAGCGACGACGGGGTGGGACGGGTGCTGGAACGGTGGTGGCTTTAAAGAGTGCTACCCGGTCGGCGTGATGGCGGCCGCGAGTTGCTCGGGTATGTAGTTGACGAACAGCGGAACGAGTCCCATGAACGGCGTGCCGAAGATCGTCACCGGAAACGGGTCAGTAGCGAACGGGCTGCTGAGTGCCACCGTCCCCGTAAGGGGGTGGGGCGGAACAAGAATGCCGTCGAAGGGTATGTGCAAAACGATCTGCGCGGTGAACGCGATCGGAGGAAGCGGTGGCGGCAGTGGGTAGTTCACCGGCACCGGGATCGTCATGTCCACGATGAGTTCGCCATTGAGGAAGCCGTTCGCCACGACCGCCGGCGCGTTCACGAGCGCACCGAGCGCTCCCACGGGGTCCCCGGCCAACAGGGCCGTCTGTACCGCCGTCGCGCTGGTGGCGAGCCCCTCGAGGCCTGCGAGCGGTGCACCCGCGGCCGCGTAGGTGACCACCAACGGCAACCCGAAGAATGCGCTGAGGGAACCGGTCGTAGGGTTCGCCAGCGGCAATGAGGCGGTCGCCGAAATGCTGGGAATCGTAAGCACATTGAGCACGTTGGTCAGATTCTGCGCCATCTGCCTGGGGATCGAGGGAGGCATCAGGTTGGTGAAGTACTGCGCCTCCTGCCCGGGAATGTTCGCGACGGCGAACAGATTCCCCAGTGGGCCCAGAAGCGTGGGGTTCGTCGTGGCGCTCACCGTGGGATTGAAGGGAATGATCGTCCCCGTCACGGTAACCACGGGGTTGCCCGGGTTAGCCCCCGTGACAAGGAGATTGGCGAACGCCTGCGCGACGTCCTGCACCGCGCCGAAGTAATTGCCCGCTAGGACGGCCTGCAGGGCCACCTCGAGCTGCGCGCCGAAGGCGGGCAGGCCGGTCACGATGCCGGACGTCGCGGCGTAGAGGTTGGTCGCGAACTCCTGGGCGAAGCCGATCTGCGTGGTGACGAACCCTTGCAGGGCGGTAACGGGGTTGAATGCCAGCAGTTGCTGGATCACGGCCTGGATGGTCGCCGGCAGGTTCGCCAACACGGCCGGGAGGTTCTCGATGGTGTAGGTGAGCGCCGTCGCGATCTGCTGCCAGTAACCCATCTGGTTGGCGATGACCTGGCGCAGGAACGGGAACGGGTCGGCGCTCCAGGTGCCGTAGACGGATTGCAGGTTGGCCGTTGTGTTGGCGATCAGCTGCGCGTACGCGCCGCCCGGGACTAAAGCGGCGGCCGCGCTGGGCGCGTTCACCGCGTTGAGCAGGCCGCTCTCGACGTTGGCGATCTCGGTGCCGAGGTAGGCCGCCGCGCCTCCGTTCAACAGGCTGACGAACTCGTCCTGAAAAGCCACGGCTTGGGCGCCGAGGGCTTGGAATTCCCGGCCGACCCTCCCGAACACCTCCGAGACCGCGACCGACACCTCGTCGGCGGCCGCGGCCGCGACCCCGGTCGTGGGGGCCGCCGCGGCCGCGCTTGCCTCGCCCAGCGTCGAGCGGATACCCGCGATGTTCTCGGCGGCGGTCGCCATCACCTCCGGCGCTGTGACCACAAAAGACATGGCCGCCTCCCCTCGAATCGATCCCCGCGACCCCGGGACTGCCGGTGCAATTCGAGCCTATGTGACCTGGCGCACATCCGGTCCGAAACGCCGCATTCGGCCCAAAAAACCGCGCCGGGCGCGTCTAGGTGGCAGTCGGGTGGGCCGGCAGGGAGAAGTGCTCGGACGGCACGTCGGGACCGCTCGGGGATTGGCTCGACAGCGGCGTCGTGATGCCGTCGACGACCTCGGTGACGTTTCCGGTCAGCCGGTCGTAGTTCAGGACCCCGTGCTGGAAGTTCTGCGTAATCCGCAACGGCTCTTGTATTTCCGCGCTGGTCGGTAGTCCGAGCGGACCGCGTTCATAGCTCAGCGAGGCCCAGGCGTCGTAGAGGGCGCCCGTCACCGGCACCGCGCCGATCTCGGGCGACCAGTACATCGCGCCCTTGGCGAAGGTGACATAGCGCGCATCGCCTTCCGCGCTGTCTTCGGGCGACGTGGGCGCGCCCAGGACGCTGTTCATGCCGCCGATTGCGAGCCAATGGTCGTAGATGGCCCCGCCCTTCAGCGCGTTGATCAGCTCCTCCGGTGGATCGTTGAAATGCGAAGCGATATCACGGATTTCGTCCATCAGGGCATAGGCGGCATTGCCGGGGCAGTCGGTGTTGCCGACGTCGCGGTGGGTGAAGATGGTGGGCAGGGTCGCGACGGCGCCGGCGGGAAAGACGGTGTAGTGGCTGCCGGCCGACTCCAGGGCGACCGTGCCCTTGGGGTCGACGCCGTCCATGCCCAGCCGCCAGCCGAGCAGCCGGCCCACGGTGCGCAGCTGAATGGGTGTGGGCGGCACGTCATCGAAGTTGCCGATCATCGCCACACCCCAGGTGTTGCGGTTGAAGCCGCCGGTGTGGAAAGCCTCGACGGCCTTGGTCAGGCCCCCGGCGCTGCCCTCGAACACCTGGCCGTACTTGTCGACCAGCGCGTTGTAGGCGATGTCGCACCAGCCCAGCGTCTTGCTGTGGTAGGTGTAGATCGCCTTGACGATCCCGGCCGACTCCAGCGGGGAATAGTCGTTGCTGCCCGCGGTGTGGTGGATGACGGCCGCGCGAATCCCGTTGTCGTACTGCGGACTACCACAGCGGAGCGACTCGTCGGCGCCCCACTCGGCCCGGCTGATGATCGCCGGCGGTTGGCCGGGCATCATGACGCCCGACGGCGGTGTCCATTGGGTCCTTGCCGGCGCTTGCGGCGGGGAGATGAGGATCGCCGAGATGTTCTCCGCGTAAGGCTGTTCCCTGGACACCGGCTTGTACCCCAGGGCGTCGTTGTTGGTCGCGGGAGGCGCCGGTTGCGTCGTCGGCGCATCGACCGGGCGGGTGACCGCGATCTGGACCGTCGTGGTGGTCCCGACGAAGACCGGATCCGTGCTTCGTGGCCCCTCGGTCGGTCCGCCGTCCTCGGGCCCGGCGTCGGGAGCCGCGGTTTCGTACTCGGTCTGATACCAGGGGCCCCAGGAGCCGTCGGGGCGCTTCGCACGCACCCGGGTGGACGTGCCCGCGAGGTCGCCGGTGAGCGCCACCAACGAAAACGGTGTGTCCTGGCTGACTTCGCGAACCGTGACCCCGCCACCCAGACCGATCAGCGGCTGCTCGGCAAGTCGGGTGTCGTGGTGCGGCGGCGGAGCGGGGGTTCCGTGGTCGCGCGTCGCGTCGCCCACCCAGGAGACGATGACGACCGTCGCCGCGACGGCGGTGAGCAACATCGTTGGCGCGCGATGGCGGGACGACACCAGCTGATGTTACTTGTGTTTCTGGTGTTATTTATGAGGCGACACGAGGTCGGGGGTAAAACTCCACGAAAACCTGTTCGACGGCACCGCAGAGGGCGGACTCTGCGGTGCCGTCAGGGGACAGGTTCCTCCCGGTCCTAGTGGGGCAGAACGGGCGCGGCGGCGCCGGTCAGGGCGCCGGTGGCACCCGCCGCGGCCGGTAGCGCACCCGCGGCCGCAGGCAGGGCACCCGCGGCGGCACCCGGCAGGGCACCCGCCGCGCCCGGCAGCGCACCCGCGGCACCCGGCAGGGCACCCGCGGCGGCGCCCGGCAGGGCACCCGCGGCACCCGGCAGCGCGGCCGCGGCACCCGGCAGGGCCTTAGCCGCGCCCGGCAGCGCACCTGCGGCGGCGCCCGGCAGGGCACCCGCCGCACCCGGCAGCGCACCCGCGGCGCCCGGCAGCGCACCCGCGGCGGCCGGCGCACCACCCGCGGCGCTCTGCTGGACACCCTGCATGATGGCCGGCATCACCAGGCCCTTGAGCAGGTCGATGGCCTGGTTGGCGCCCAACTGATTGGCGGCCTGCATCAGGTCGTTCATCAGCCCGCCGCCGCCGGAGGTGCCACCGGTCCCGCCGGTGCCGCCGGACGCGATCGGCGAAGCGCCGCCCAGCGTCGACGGGTCACCCAGGATCGGGTAGGTGCCGCCGGCGCCCGGGTCCAATCCGGCCGTCGAGTCGATCGGCACCTCGCTCGGAGAGAGGGTGCTGGGGCTCGTCAGCCCGGGCGTGACCCCGGCCGGGCTGGTCAGCCCAGGGTTGGCAAGCGCGGGGTTGAGCCCCGCGGCCGGCGTCGTCGGCACCGCGCCCGGCGTGGTCACCCCGGGCGTGCCCGGCGTCGTGGGCGGCAGGCCCGGGTTCGCCAAAGCGGGGCTCGTCAAGCCGGGGCTGGTCAACCCCGGGCTCGTCAGGCCGGGGCTCGTCAGGCCCGGGCTGGCCAGCGCCGGGCTCGTCAGGCCAGTACCCGTCAACCCCGGGCTGGTGAGGCCCGGACTGGTCAGACCCGTAGCGCCGGCAGCGGTACCGCCGCTCAGGGCGGGCACCGGCGGCAGGTTGATGCCGAACTGCGACAGGCCCTGCGACAGCGCGCCCATCAGCTCGCCCGGCAGGTCGGACATGACCGCGGCCTGTTTGAAGTCGTGGTGCTCGGTCGCCTTGCTGCCCGCGGTGGATTCGTAGACCAGGAAGTATGCGCACGGACTCGCCACTGCCACGGCGGCGACCGCGCTCATGGCTGTGGAAAGCTTGCGTCGGCGTCGATTCGGCACGGAAGTCTCCTCAAATCTGGACAACTATTCGAACTGCGTTATGTCGGCGCGTCCTGCCCGTCCTATCCGGCATGAAGCACACAGAGTCGATGGTACGAGTGGGATTGCTGTGGCTAGAGTGCTGATATTGAATCGTGAGGTAATTGCGACCCCGACCGTGATCGCGGAGTCCGGCCGCGCGAAAGCGGTCTTTACCTGGCGAACGGCGACTCCGCGGCCTCGCCAAATGGGTTAGGCCCGCGCGGTCGGATACCCTAAGCAACCGATGACAGCTCGTTTCGACCTACTCGTCGTCGGCTCCGGATTCTTCGGCCTGACCATTGCCGAGCGCGCGGCTACCCAACTCGGGAAGCGCGTGCTTGTCGTCGACCGGCGCCCGCATATCGGCGGCAACGCGTACTCCGAGGCCGAGCCGCAGACCGGCATCGAGGTGCACAAGTACGGGGCCCACCTGTTCCACACCTCTAATAAGAGGGTCTGGGATTACGTGCGGCAGTTCACCGAGTTCACCGACTACCGCCACCGCGTGTTCGCGATGCACAACGGGCAGGCCTACCAGTTCCCGATGGGGCTGGGCCTGGTGTCGCAGTTCTTCGGCCGGTACTTCACCCCAGACGAAGCGCGGCGGCTGATCGCCGAGCAGGCCGCCGAGATCAACACCGCGGACGCGCAAAACCTGGAGGAGAAGGCGATCTCGCTGATCGGCCGGCCCCTTTACGAGGCGTTCGTCAAGGGCTACACCGCCAAGCAGTGGCAGACCGACCCCGCCACGCTCCCGGCCGCCGTCATCAACCGGCTCCCGGTGCGCTACACGTTCGACAACCGCTACTTCAGCGACACCTACGAGGGCCTCCCGGCCGACGGCTACACGGCGTGGCTGGAGCGGATGGCCGACGACGACCGCATCGAGGTCAGGCTGAACACCGACTGGTTCGACGTGCGCGACCAACTGCGCGGGGAGTCCCCGGACGCCCCCGTCGTGTACACGGGCCCGCTGGATCGCTACTTCGACTACGCCGAAGGCCGCCTCGGCTGGCGCACACTGGATTTCGAGGTGGAAGTGCTGCCGATCGGGGATTTCCAGGGGACGCCGGTGATGAACTACAACGATCCCGACGTGCCCTACACCCGCATCCACGAGTTCCGCCACTTCCACACCGAGCGCGACTATCCGACCGACAAGACGGTCATCATGCGCGAGTACTCCCGCTTCGCCGAAGACGACGACGAGCCCTACTACCCGATCAACACCGAGGCCGACCGCGCCCTGTTGGCCGCCTATCGCGAACGGGCGAAGGCGGAGACCGCGTCGTCGAAGGTCCTGTTCGGCGGCCGACTGGGTACGTACCAATACCTGGACATGCACATGGCGATTGCCAGCGCGCTGAACATGTACGACAACACCCTCGCGCCGCACCTGCGTGACGGCGCACCACTGATGCAAGACGAAGGTGCAAACGCATGAGCGCAGTAAGCCTGCTGGCTCGGATAATCCTGCCCCGCCCGGGTGAACCCCTCGACGTGCGCAAGCTCTACCTCGAGGAGTCGACCACCAACGCGCGGCGTGCGCACGCGACGAGTCGCACCTCGCTGGAGATCGGCAAAGAGTCCGAGGTGTCGTTCGCGACGTACTTCAACGCGTTCCCGGCCAGCTACTGGCGCCGCTGGTCGATCTGCACGTCGGTCGTATTGCGGGTCGAGCTGACCGGAACCGGACGCGTCGACGTGTACCGGACCAAGGCCACCGGGGTGCGGATCTCGGTGGAGGGCCGTCAATTCGTCGGTACCGACGATCAGCCCGCCGTCGTCGAAATCGAGGTGCCGCTCAAGCCGTTCGAGGACGGCGGCTGGATCTGGTTCGACATCACCACCGACACCGCGGTCAGCCTGCTCAGCGGCGGCTGGTATGCGACCGAGGCCGCGCCGGGCACCGCCAACGTCGCCGTCGGCATCCCGACGTTCAACCGTCCCGCCGACTGCGTCAACGCCCTGGCCGACCTCACCGCAGATCCGTTGGTGGACCAGGTGATTGGCGCGGTGATCGTGCCGGATCAGGGCGTGCGCAAGGTGCGCGACCACCCGGACTTCGCGGCCGCGGCCGCCGGTCTGGGCAATCGGCTGTCCATCCACGACCAGCCAAACCTCGGCGGCTCCGGGGGCTACAGCCGGGTGATGTACGAGGCGCTGAAAAACACGGACTGCCAACAGATCCTGTTCATGGACGACGACATCCGCATCGAGCCGGACACCATCCTGCGGGTGCTGGCGCTCAACCGCTTCGCCAAGGCGCCGATGCTGATCGGCGGTCAGATGCTCAACCTGCAGGAGCCGTCGCACCTGCACATCATGGGCGAGGTCGTCAACCAGTCGAACTTCATGTGGACCGCCGCGCCGCACGCCGAGTACGACCACGACTTCGCCAAATTCCCGTTGAACGACAACAACGATCGAAGCAAGCTGCTGCACCGCCGCATCGACGTCGACTTCAACGGCTGGTGGACGTGCATGATCCCGCGGCAGGTCGCCGAGGAGCTCGGCCAGCCGGTGCCGTTGTTCATCAAATGGGACGACGCCGAATACGGGCTGCGCGCCGGCGAGCACGGGTATCCGACGGTCACCCTGCCCGGCGCCGCCATCTGGCACATGGCGTGGAGCGACAAGGACGACGCCATCGACTGGCAGGCCTACTTCCACCTGCGCAACCGGCTGGTGGTCGCGGCGCTGCACTGGGACGGCGACATCACCGGATTGGTCCGCAGCCACCTGAAGGCGACGCTGAAACACCTTGCCTGCCTTGAGTATTCGACCGTCGCAATCCAGAACCGGGCGATCGACGACTTCCTGGCCGGTCCCGAGCACATCTTCTCGATCCTGGAAAGCGCGCTGCCCGAAGTGCACCGAATCCGCAAGGAATACCCGGACGCGGTCGTGCTGCCGGCCGCCAGCGAACTGCCGTCGCCGCAGCAGAAGACGAAGGCGATGAAGCCGCCGGTGAACCCCGTGTCCATCGGCTACCGGCTGGCGCGCGGGATATTGCACAACATGACCGCCGCCGACCCGGAGGCCCACACGCGTCCCGAGTACAACGTGCCGACCCAGGACGCGCGCTGGTTCCGGTTGTGCACGGTCGACGGCGTGACCGTCACGACCGCCGACGGCTGCGGCGTGGTCTATCGGCAGCGCGACCGGCGAAAGATGATGTCGCTGTTGCTGAAATCGGTGCGGCGCCAGCGTCAGCTGCTGAGCCGATTCAACGAGATGCGCCGGGTGTATCGGGAGGCGCTGCCCGTGCTGTCCAGCAAGCAGAAGTGGGAGACGGCGTTGTTGCCGGCCGGCGAGCCGCACAAGAGACCCCAGCATGGTTGACTCGGCGGCCCCGCGCGGTGAGGTGGCCGCGCTGGTGGCCGTCCAATCGGCGCTGGCCGACCGGCCCGGCGCGTTGACCGCGGCGCGAGGACTGTCCCACTTCGGCGAGCACAGCATCGGCTGGCTCACCGTGGCGTTGCTGGGTGCGGTGCTGATGCCGAGCCGTCGCCGGGAGTGGCTGGTGGCCGGGGCCGGCGCATTCGCCGCGCACGCCGCCGCCGTGCTGGTCAAGCGCGTGGTGCGGCGCAAGCGGCCGCACCATCCGTCCGTCGCGGTGAACGTCGGCACGCCGAGCCGGCTGAGCTTTCCCTCCGCGCATGCGACCTCCACCACCGCCGCGGCCATCCTGATGAGTCGCGCCACCGGGCTGCCGCTACCCGTGTTGCTCGTCCCTCCGATGGCGCTGTCGCGGATACTGCTTGGCGTGCACTATCCCAGCGACGTGGCCTTCGGCATCGCCCTCGGCGCCGCCGTCGCGGGGATCGCGGACCGAGCGCGAGAGGCTTTCGGCGAATGAGTGAAGACGTGGTGGTCGGGCCGCCTGCGAACCTGATCGTCGGGGTGGTCAAGGCGATCCGCCCGCGGCAATGGGTGAAGAACGTTCTGGTGCTGGCCGCGCCGCTCAGCGCGGCGGGCCGCGGCCACCGATATGACTACAGCCAACTGGCAATTCAGGTATCGGTGGCCTTCGTGGTGTTCAGCCTGGCGGCCTCCGCCATCTATCTGATCAACGACGTCCGCGACGTCGAGGCCGACCGTGAGCACCCCACCAAGCGGTTCCGCCCGATCGCGGCCGGCGTGGTGCCCGAGTGGCTGGCCTACGCCCTGGCCGTGGTGCTCGCGGTGGCCTCGCTCGGCGTGGCCTGGTGGCTGACTCCGAACCTGGCGGTGGTGATGGCGGTCTACATCGCCATGCAGCTGGGCTATTGCTTCGGCCTCAAGCACCAGGCCGTGATGGACATCTGCATCGTGTCATCGGCGTATCTGTTGCGGGCCATCGCCGGGGGCGCGGCCACCGACACCCGGCTGTCGCAGTGGTTCTTGCTGGTGGCGGCGTTCGCATCGCTGTTCATGGTGGCCGGCAAGCGCTACGCCGAACTGCAACTGGCCGAGCGCACCGGCGCGTCGATCCGAAAGTCGTTGGAAAGCTACACCAGCACCTACCTGCGGTTCGTCTGGACGATGTCGGCCACCGCGGTGGTGATGTGCTACGGGCTGTGGGCGTTCGAGCGCGACCACGGCTCCGCGCGCTGGTTCACGGTGTCCATGGTCCCGTTCACCATCGCGATCCTCCGCTACGCGGTCGACGTCGACGGCGGGCTGGCCGGGGAGCCCGAAGACATCGCGTTGCGCGACCGGGTGCTGCAGCTGCTGGCGCTGGCGTGGATCGCAACGGTGGGGGCCGCCGTTGCCTTCGGCTAGCCCTCAATTGAAGGCGTTGGGGGCGGGGGTACTGCGCCGCCGGCCGGCGATCAGGCGGGCCGGTCGGCCGCTGTTCCCCTACGTCAGCGCGGTGCGGGTCAGCCTCTGGATCAGCGTGGCGGTGGTGGCCGTCCTGTTCGGCTGGGGCGCGTGGCAGCGGCGCTGGATCGCCGACGACGGGCTCATCGTGCTGCGCACGGTCCGCAATTTGCTGGCCGGCAACGGGCCGGTGTTCAACCAGGGCGAGCGGGTCGAGGCCAACACCTCCACGGCGTGGACCTATCTGATGTACCTGGGCAGCTGGGTCGGCGGCCCGATGCGCATGGAGTACGTCGCGTTGGCGCTGGCCCTGACGCTATCGGTATTGGGTGTGGCGCTGTTGATGCTGGGCGCTGGCCGGTTGCACGCGCCCAGCCTGCGCGGCCGCAGGGCGATCATGCTGCCCGCCGGGGCGCTGGTCTACATCGCGCTGCCGCCCGCGCGCGACTTTGCCACCTCCGGTCTGGAGAGCGGCCTGATGCTGGCCTACCTCGGGCTGCTGTGGTGGATGATGGTCTGCTGGGCGCAGCCGGTGCGTGGACGTCCGGGTGGCCCGGTCTTCCTCGGCGCGCTTGCCTTCGTCGCCGGGTTCAGCGTTCTCGTCCGGCCGGAGCTGGCGTTGATGGGCGGGCTGGCGCTGATCATGATGCTGGTCGCCGCAGGCAGCTGGCGGCGCCGCGGGCTGATCGTGGCGGCCGGGGGTTTCCTGCCGGTCGCCTACCAAATCTTCCGGATGGGCTACTACGGCCTGCTGGTGCCCGGGACGGCGCTGGCTAAGGACGCGGCGGGCGACAAGTGGTCGCAGGGGATGATCTACCTGTCGAATTTCAACGCGCCCTACGCCGTCTGGGTGCCGGTGGTGCTGCTGGTGCCGCTGGGGGTGCTCCTGGTGGTCGCACGGCGCCGCCCGTCGTTCCTTCGTCCGGCGTTGTCGCCCGATTACGGGCGCCTGGCCCGGGCGGTGCAGAGCCCGTCGGCGGTGGTCGCGTTCGTCCTCGTGAGCGGCCTGCTGCAGGGGCTCTATTGGATCCGGCAGGGCGGCGATTTCATGCACGCAAGGGTGTTGCTGGCGCCGCTATTTTGTTTGCTGGCGCCGGTGGCCGTGGTGCCGGTCGCGCTTCCCGACGGACAGGACTACTCGCGGGAGACCGGTTATTGGGCCGCGGGTGCGGCCGGCGTCCTGTGGCTGGGCATCGCGGCCTGGTCGCTGTGGGCAGCAAACTCGCCGGGGATGGGCGACGACGCCACCCACGTCACCTACTCGGGCATCGTCGACGAGCGCCGCTTCTACGCGCAGGCCACCGGGCACGCGCACCCGCTCACGGCCGCCGACTACCTGGACTACCCGAGGATGGCCGCCGTCCTGACCGCGCTCGATAACACCCCGGAGGGCGCGTTGTTGCTGCCATCCGGCAACTACACCCAGTGGGACTTGGTGCCGATGCTGCCGCCCGCGCCCGGAGACGCCAAGGCGCCGCAAAAGCCGGAGCACGCGGTGTTTTTCACCAACCTGGGCATGCTGGGCATGAACGTCGGGCTCGACGTGCGGGTGATCGACCAGATCGGGCTGGCAAATCCGCTCGCCCAGCACACCGAGCGGCTGAAGCACGGCCGCATCGGCCACGACAAGAACCTCTTTCCGGACTGGGTGATCGCCGACGGCCCGTGGGTGAAGCTGCCCCCGGGGATTCCGGGCTACTTGGACGTGAATTGGGTCGCGCAGGCCGTGGCGGCGCTGCAATGCCCCGAAACGAAGGCGATGCTGAGCTCGGTGCGAGCCCCAATGACCTTGCATCGCTTCGTCTCCAACGTCTTGCACGCGTTCGAGTTCACCAAGTACCGCATCGATCGCGTTCCGCTCTACGAGCTCGCCCGGTGCGGGCTGCCGGTGCCGCCGGAGATCCCGCCACCGCCCCGCGAATGAGGCGCCGGAGCGCATTTTTTCGTCAGATCTTGAATGCGGCTCCGCCACCGGGTCTGCCGAATATTCCCAGCAACTTCACATCTGTGCCCTCACCAGTGCTGCGCGCGGCCTAAGCACATGCGGGAACGCGATTCTCCGCACGGGTGCCGCGCCCGAAAATCGTTGGAAAAGACGGCCAAATGAGGGTTTGCCTGACCCGCTCGATGAGAGGGGATGACCGAAGGTGTGGTTGACTACACGAGCACTGCTGCGCTCCGCGCGGATGCAGTACGACACCAATTCGACGATGCGCCTGTACTAAGGGCGCGCCGAAAGGATGAGGAAGCAAGGATGACGCTTGTCGACAGGTTTCGCGGCGCCGTGGCTGGAATGCCACGACGACTCGTGGTGGGGGCCGTTGGCGCCGCCCTGCTCTCGGGTCTGATTGGCGCCGTGGGGGGCTCGGCGACGGCCGGGGCGTTCTCGCGCCCGGGTCTGCCGGTGGAGTACCTGCAGGTTCCCTCGGCCGCAATGGGCCGCGACATCAAGGTTCAGTTCCAGGGCGGCGGCGCCAACGCGCCCGCGCTCTACCTGCTCGACGGCATGCGCGCGCAGGAGGACTACAACGGCTGGGACATCAACACCCCCGCGTTCGAGTGGTACAACCAGTCGGGCATCGCCACGGTCATGCCGGTCGGCGGGCAGTCCAGCTTCTACTCCGACTGGTACAAGCCCGCTTGCGGTAAGGCCGGGTGCACCACCTACAAGTGGGAGACCTTCCTGACCAGCGAGCTGCCGGCGTACCTGTCGGCCAACAAGCAGGTCAAGCCGACCGGCAGCGCCGCCGTCGGTCTGTCGATGGCCGGTTCGTCGGCGCTGATCCTGGCCGCCTACCACCCGAACCAGTTCGTCTACGCCGGCTCGCTGTCGGCGCTGCTGGACCCGTCGCAGGGGATGGGGCCGTCGCTGATCGGCCTGGCCATGGGCGACGCCGGCGGCTACAAGAAGGACGACATGTGGGGTCCGTCGAGCGACCCGGCCTGGCAGCGCAACGACCCGTCGCTGCAGGTCGCCAAGCTGGTCGGTAACAACACCCGCATCTGGATTTACTGCGGTAACGGCAAGCCGTCCGACCTCGGTGGCGACAACCTGCCCGCCAAGTTCCTCGAGGGCTTCGTGCGGACCAGCAACCTGAAGTTCCAGGACGCCTACAACCAGGCCGGTGGCCACAACGCGGTGTTCAACTTCGACGCCAACGGCACCCACGACTGGCCGTACTGGGGCGCGCAGCTGCTGGCGATGAAGCCTGACCTGCAGTCCACGCTGGGGGCCACCCCGGGCGCCGGCCCGGCCACGGCCGCGGCCGCCGGCAACCAGGGCACCGGCACCGGCACCTAAGAAACAGCAACGCGACTAACGGCGGCGATCCCTCGGGCTCGCCGCCGTTAGTTTCTGTGCGGCGGTGTGGCCTATATCACTACCCTGCTGCCCGCCTGCCTCACCGCCCTGGCTAATGTGCAAACACAGCGACTAGACGATGGAGGGTGGACATGAGGGTCGTACGGGGTCTGTCAGCGCTTCTGCGGATGTTCTGCTTCGCCGCACTGTCCGTCGGGCTGGGGGTGACCTTGTCGGTCGTGGCGCCGGCGACCGCCGGCAAGGCCAGGGCCGCGGGCTACGAAAGCCTGATGGTTCCCTCGGCGGCGATGGGCCGTGACATCCCGGTGGCCTTCCTGGGGGGCGGTCCGCACATGGTCGTGCTGCTGGATGCGTTCGACGCCGCCCCAGACGTCAGCAACTGGGTCACCGCGGGCAACGCGATGAACACGCTGGCCGGCAAGGGCATCTCGGTCGCGGCGCCCGCGGGCGGCGCCTACAGCATGTACACCAACTGGGAGAACGACGGCAGCAAGCAGTGGGACACCTTCCTGTCCAGCGAGCTGCCCAACTGGCTGGCGGCCAACAAGGGCCTGGCGCCCGGGGGTCACGCCGCCGTCGGCGCCTCTCAGGGCGGGTACGCCGCGATGGCGCTGGCCGCCTTCCACCCCGACCGCTACGGCTTCGCCGGCTCGCTGTCCGGCTTCCTGTACCCGTCGAACACCACAACCAACGGCTCGATCCTGGCCGGCTTGCAGCAATTCGGCGGCGTTGACGGCAACGGCATGTGGGGCGCCCCGCAGCTGGGCCGCTGGAAGTGGCACGACCCGTACGTGCACTCCTCACTGCTGGCGCAGAACAACACCCGCGTGTGGGTTTGGAGCCCCACCACCGACGCGGCCAGCGATCCCGCCGCCATGATCGGGCAGGCCGGAGAGGCGATGGGCAACAGCCGGATGTTCTACCAGCAGTACCGCAGCAACGGCGGGCACAACGGCCACTTCGACTTTCCCGGCGGCGGTGACAACGGCTGGGGTTCGTGGTCGGGTGAGCTGGGCGCCATGTCGGGCGACATTGTCGGAGCGATCCGCTAGGACGGCGAGGCCCAGGGTGCCGCGCGAAACGCCGGTACCGTGTAGAGAGTGCAGCAGGGGGCGGGACGTCCGCTTGCCTGGAACCGAGCTGCGATCGACCGACTCTGCTAGCAGGAGAACATGACGACGAGCGCGCGCCGCAAACGCCACCGGATCCTCGCCTGGATCGCGGCCCTCGCCGTGGCCGGCGTCGTGTTGCTGGTCGTCGTGGCGGTCATCACGCTGCTGCGCAACCGCGAAACCCCGCCCAGCGCGGTGCCCCCCGGCGTCCTGCCGCCGCCCTCCACGACGACCCATCCCCACAAGCCGCGGCCCGCGTCCCAGGACGCCTCGTGCCCCGATGTGCAGCTGATCAATGTCCCGGGCACCTGGGAGTCCGCGCCGCAGGACGACGCGCTCAACCCGGCGCAGTTCCCGAATGCGTTGCTGCACAAGGTGACCGCGGACATCTCCCAGCAGTTCCCGTCCTCCCGGGTGCAGACGTACACCACCCCTTACACGGCGCAGTTCCACAACCCGCTGAGCGGCGACACGCAGATGTCCTACAACGAAAGCCGGGCGGAGGGCACCCGCGCGACCGTCCAGGCGATGACGGACATGAACAACAAGTGCCCGTTGACCAGCTACGTGCTGATGGGCTTCTCCCAGGGCGCGGTGATCATCGGCGATATCGCCAGCGACATCGGCAACGGCCGCGGACCGGTCGACGACGACCTGGTGCTGGGTGTGACGTTGATCGCCGACGGCCGTCGCCAGGACGGCGTCGGCAACAACATCGGTCCGAACCCGCCGGGCGAGGGCGCCGAGATCACCCTGCACGAGGTTCCGGTCCTGTCCGGGCTCGGCCTGACCATGACGGGGGAGCGGCCGGGCGGCTTCGGCGCGCTCAACGGCAAGACGAATGAGATCTGCGCGCCGGGTGACCTGATCTGCTCGGCGCCGAACGAAGCGTTCAGCGTCGCCAAGCTGCCCGACACCCTGAACACCCTGGCCGGAGGCGCCGGTCAGCCGGTTCACGCCCTGTATGCCACGACGCAGTTCTGGAATCTCGACGGGGCGCCGGCGACCGATTGGACGCTGAATTGGGCGCGCGGGCTGATCGAAAATGCGCCGCATCCCAAACATGGGTGACTCCGCCCGATCGGCATGGAGGAGGGGCGCCGGGGCGGCCCGCGGAAGAGGGCACTAGACACAGCGTCGACGTAGGCGAATCCGTGATGGGATCGGCGGTACCTTGTGATTTGGTCTGCCGCCGGGCGGCCCTTAACATTAAGAGAAAATTAAGAGCAATCGGAACGTCGTTGCGGCCCCGATCGGGGTCGACGGTGGCGGGTCCGGGTACGGACCGGCGCTCGCGGCCGTGTGCCGTGCACAGCCGGCTCGTGTATAGAGGACCAGTCGGCGAAGCCGACACCAGAGGGACCAGTCGGCCGGAGCCGACCTATAGATGTGAGTCGGCCGAGGCCGACCTAGAGATGTAAGTCGGCGAAGCCGACCTAGAGATGTAAGTCGGCGAAGCCGACCACGATGGTTGTGACAGGAGAGGGCGGCATGGCGTACCACAACCCGTTCATCGTCAACGGAAGAATCAAGTTCCCGGATAACACGAACCTGGTTCGTCACGTTGAGAAGTGGGCGAAGGTTCGTGGTGACAAGCTGGCGTATCGATTCGTCGACTTCTCCACCGAACGCGACGGTGAATACAAGGACATCTCGTGGTCGGAGTTCAGCGCCCGCAACCGTGCCATGGGCGCCCGGCTGCAGCAGGTCACCCAGCCCGGTGACCGGGTCGCCATCCTCTGCCCGCAGAACCTCAACTATCTGATCGCCTTCTTCGGCGCGCTCTACGCGGGCCGCATCGCGGTGCCGCTGTTCGACCCGTCCGAGCCGGGGCACGTCGGCCGCCTGCACGCCGTGCTCGACGACTGCACCCCGTCGACCATCTTGACCACCACCGAGGCCGCCGAGGGTGTCCGCAAGTTCATCCGCGCCCGCGCGGCCAAGGAACGTCCCCGCGTCATCGCCGTCGACGCAGTGCCCAACGAGGTCGCCTCCACCTGGCAGGAGCCCGAGGCCGACGAAGAGACCATCGCCTACCTCCAGTACACCTCCGGCTCCACCCGCACTCCGACGGGCGTGCAGATCACGCACCTGAACCTGCCCACCAACGTGCTGCAGGTGCTGGTCGGTCTGGAAGGTAAGGAGGGCGACCGCGGCCTGTCCTGGTTGCCGTTCTTCCACGACATGGGCCTGATCACGGCGCTGCTGTCGCCGGTGCTGGGTCACAACTTCACCTTCATGACCCCGGCCGCGTTCGTGCGACGGCCCGGCCGGTGGATCCGGGAGATGGCGCGCAAGCCCGACGACGCCCCCGACTGCGAGGTCTTCAGCGTCGCGCCGAACTTCGCCTTCGAGCACGCCGCGGTGCGCGGCTTGCCCAAGGAGGACGAGCCGCCACTGGACCTGAGCAACGTCAAGGGCATCCTCAACGGCAGCGAGCCGGTTTCGCCGGCGTCGATGCGCAAGTTCTACGAGGCGTTCGCGCCGTACGGCCTGCGTGAGACCGCGATCAAGCCGTCCTACGGGCTGGCCGAGGCGACGCTGTTCGTCTCGACGACGCCGATGGACCAGGCGCCGACCGTCATCCACGTCGACCGCGACGAGCTCAACAACCAGCGCTTCGTCGAGGTCCCCGCGGACGCGCCCAACGCCGTCGCGCAGGTGTCCGCGGGCGTCATCGGCGTGGACGAGTGGGCGGTCATCGTCGACCCCGACACGGCCAGCGAGCTGCCCGACGGGCAGATCGGCGAGATCTGGTTGCACGGCAAGAACCTGGGCACCGGTTACTGGGGCAAGGAAGCCGAGACCACCGAGACCTTCAAGAACATCCTCAAGTCGCGGATCAGCCAGTCCCACGCCGAGGGCGCCGCCGACGACGGGATGTGGGTGCGCACCGGCGACTACGGCACGTACTTCAACGGCCACCTTTATATAGCGGGCCGCATCAAGGACTTGGTCATCATCGACGGCCGCAACCACTACCCGCAGGACCTCGAGTACTCGGCGCAGGAAGCCAGCCGCGCGTTGCGCACCGGCTACGTGGCCGCCTTCTCGGTCCCGGCCAACCAGCTGCCCCAGGTCGTGTTCGACAACCCGCACACCGGCATCAAGCACGACCCCGAGGACACCTCCGAGCAGCTCGTGATCGTCGCCGAGCGCGCCGCGGGCACGCACAAGCTCGACTACCAGCCCATCGCCGACGACATCCGCGCGGCCATCGCCGTGCGGCACGGCGTCACCGTGCGCGACCTGTTGCTAGTGCAGGCCGGAACCATTCCGCGCACCTCGAGCGGCAAGATCGGGCGCCGCGCCTGCCGCGCCGCCTACCTCGACGGAAGCCTCCGCAGCGGCATCGGTTCCCCGACCGCCTTCGCGGGCGCAAACGACTGAACCCAGGAACCATGACTGAATTCGACGAATCCCAGGAGAATCTGCCCGCCAAAAAGGCAGACTTGACCGTCCCCGAGATGCGCCAATGGCTGCGCAACTATGTCGCCAACGCAACCGGGCAGTCGCCCGATTCGATCGACGAGTCGGTGCCGATGGTCGAACTGGGCCTGTCGTCGCGCGACGCGGTGGCGATGGCCGCCGACATCGAGGACATGACCGGTGTCACGCTGTCGGTCGCGGTGGCTTTCCAGCATCCGACCATCGAGTCGCTGGCGACCAGGATCATCGAGGGCGAACCCGAGCCGGACCTGTCGGACGACGACGTCGTCGACTGGTCGCGCAAGGGCCCGGCCGAACGCGTCGACGTCGCGATCGTGGGCCTGGCCACCCGGCTGCCCGGCGACATGAACAGCCCCGAGGAAACGTGGCAGGCGCTGATCGAGGGCCGCGACGCCATTACCGATCTGCCCGAGGGCCGCTGGGAGGAATTCCTCGACGAACCGCGGCTGGCCGAGCGGATCACGAAGGCCCGCACCCGCGGCGGCTACCTGAAGGACATCAAGGGCTTCGACTCCGAGTTCTTCGCGATCGCCAAGACCGAGGCCGACAACATCGACCCGCAGCAGCGGATGGCGCTGGAGCTGACCTGGGAGGCGCTCGAGCACGCTCGCATCCCGGCGTCGAGCCTGCGCGGCGAGGCCGTCGGCGTGTACGTCGGCGTCTCCAACCATGACTACGGCTTCTTGGCCATCTCCGACCCGACCGCCGCGCACCCTTACGCGATCACCGGTAACTCGCCGTCGATCATCGCGAACCGGGTGTCCTACTTCTACGACTTCCGCGGGCCGTCCGTCGCCGTCGACACCGCGTGCTCGAGCTCGCTGGTGGCGATCCACCAGGCCGTGCAGGCGCTGCGCTACGGCGAGGCCGACGTCGCGGTGGCCGGCGGCGTCAACGCGCTGATCACGCCAGCGGTGACGCTCGGTTTCGACGAGATCGGAGCGGTGCTGGCCCCCGACGGCCGGATCAAGTCGTTCTCCTCGGACGCCGACGGCTACACCCGCTCGGAGGGCGCCGGCATGCTGGTGCTCAAGCGGGTCGACGACGCCCGCCGCGACGGCGACCAGATCCTGGCCGTGATCGCCGGCAGCGCGGTCAACCACGACGGCCGGTCCAACGGCCTCATCGCGCCCAACCAGGACGCGCAGGCCGACGTCCTGCGCCGGGCCTACAAGGACGCCGGCATCGATCCGCGCAACGTCGACTACATCGAGGCGCACGGCACCGGCACCGTCCTGGGTGACCCGATCGAGGCCGAGGCGCTGGGCCGCGTCGTCGGCCGGGGGCGCCCGGCCGACCGTCCGGCGCTGCTCGGCGCGGTGAAAACCAATGTGGGACACATGGAGTCGGCCGCCGGCGCGGCCAGCATGGCCAAGGTGGTGCTGGCACTGCAGCACGACAAGCTGCCGCCGTCACTGAACTTCGCCGGGCCCAGCCCCTACATCGACTTCGACGCGATGCGCCTGAAAGTGATTGACAAGGCGACCGATTGGCCGCGCTACGGCGGCTACGCGCTGGCCGGGGTGTCCAGCTTCGGCTTCGGCGGGGCCAACGCGCACGTCGTGGTGCGCGAGGTGCTGCCCCGCGACGTCATCGAGAAGGAGCCGGAGCCGCAACCCGAGGCCAAGGCGGTCGCCGAGGCGGCCTCGGAAACCGCTCAAGCGCCCGCGTTCGAGGCGCACTCGCTGCGGTTCGACGACTTCGGCAACATCATCCCCGACGCCTCCGCCGCGGCCGAGGAGGAAGAGCCCGACCTGCCAGAGGTCACCGAGGAGGCGCTGGAGCTCAAGAAGGCCGCGCTGGAAGAGCTTGCGGCGCAAGAGCTTCCGCCGCCGGTTATCCCGCTCGTCGTCTCGGCATTCCTAACCTCGCGGAAGAAGGCGGCGGCGGCGGAGCTTGCGGACTGGATGGAAAGCCCCGAGGGCCAGGCGTCTTCGCTGGAATCGATCGGCCGGTCGCTCTCGCGGCGCAACCACGGCCGTTCGCGCGCGGTGGTGCTGGCGCACGATCACGACGAGGCCATCAAGGGCCTGCGCGCGATCGCCGAGGGCAAGCAGCGGCCGAACGTGTTCAGCGTCGACGGGCCGGTGACCAACGGCCCGGTGTGGGTGCTGGCCGGCTTCGGCGCGCAGCACCGCAAGATGGGCAAGAGCCTGTACCTGCGCAACGAGGTTTTCGCCGAGTGGATCGAGAAGGTCGATGCGCTGGTCCAGGACGAGCTGGGGTACTCGGTGCTCGAGCTGATCCTGGACGACTCGCAGGACTACGGCATCGAGACCACCCAGGTCACCATCTTCGCGATCCAGATCGCGCTGGGCGAGCTGCTCAAGCACCACGGCGCCAAGCCCGCCGCGGTGGTCGGCCAGTCGCTGGGCGAGGCCGCGTCGGCGTACTTCGCCGGCGGCCTGTCGCTGCGCGACGCCACCCGGTCCATCTGCTCCCGCTCGCACTTGATGGGCGAGGGCGAGGCGATGCTGTTCGGCGAGTACATCCGGCTGATGGCGCTGGTGGAATACTCCGCCGACGAGATCAAGACGGTGTTCTCCGACTACCCCGACCTCGAGGTGTGCGTCTACGCCGCGCCCACCCAGACCGTCATCGGCGGTCCGCCCGACCAGGTGGACGCGATCATCGCCCGCGCGGAGGCCGAGGGCAAGTTCGCGCGCAAGTTCCAGACCAAGGGCGCCAGCCACACCCAGCAGATGGATCCCCTGCTCGGCGAGCTCGCCGCGGAGCTGCAGGGCATCAAGCCGATGAGCCCGACGTGCGGCATCTACTCGACCGTGCACGAGGGCAGCTACATCAAGCCGGGCAGCGAGCCGATCCACGACGTGGACTACTGGAAGAAGGGGCTGCGCCATTCCGTCTACTTCACCCACGGAATCCGCAACGCCGTCGACAGCGGGCACACCACCTTCGTCGAACTGGCGCCCAACCCCGTCGCGCTGATGCAGGTCGGCCTGACCACGGCGGACGCCGGGCTGCACGACGCCCAGCTGATCCCGACGCTGGCCCGCAAGCAGGACGAGGTCGAGTCGATCATCTCGACCCTGGCCCAGCTGTACGTCTATGGCCACGACCTGGACCCGCGCACGCTGTTCACCCGCGCGGCGGGGCCCGCCGATTACGCGAACATCCCGCCGACCCGGTTCAAGCGCAAGGAGCACTGGCTGGACGTGCAGGTCGCCTCGGGCAGCGGCGCGATCATCATGCCGGGCAATCACGTCGCCCTGCCGGATGGCCGCCACGTCTGGGAGTACGCGCCCAAGGGCCTGACGGATCTCGCGTCGTTGGTGAAAGCGGCTGCGGCCGAAGTGCTTCCGGACGCGCAGCTGGCCGCCGCCGAGGAGCGCGGCAAGCCGGCGGAGGGCGCCCGGTTGGTGACCACGCTGACTCGGCATCCCGGCGGCGCGTCGGTTCAGGTGCACGCCCGCATCGACGAGTCGTTCACGCTGGTGTACGACGCGCTGGTCGCCCGCGGCGGCGCGGAGTCGGTCCTGCCCGCCGTACAAGCGGCCCAGACCGGCGCGGCTCCCGCAGCGGAGGCCGCCCCGGAGGCGGCAGCCGAGGACGCCGCGGCGGAAACGCTGTCGGACAGCCTGACCAACCGTTACATGCCGGCCGGCATGGGCAGGTGGTCGCCGGATTCGGGCGAGACCGTCGCCGACCGGCTGGGCGCCATCGTCGGGGCGGCGATGGGCTACGAGCCCGAGGACCTGCCGTGGGAGGTGCCGCTGATCGAGCTGGGTCTCGACTCGCTGATGGCGGTGCGCATCAAGAACCGCGTCGAATACGACTTCGACCTGCCGCCGATCCAGTTGACGGCCGTGCGCGACGCCAACCTCTACAACATCGAGCAGCTGATCGCGTACGCGGTCGAGCACCGCGACGAGGTGCAGGCGCTGCACGACCACCAGAAGACGCAGACGCCGGAGGAAATCGCCAGGGCGCAGGCCGAATTGGTCAGCGGCGCGTCGGCCGCGTCGGTCGGGGCGCCGGCGCCCGACCCGCAGGCGGAGCCGCAGACGCAAGCGCCGCCGGCCTCGGACCTGCCGATCCCGCCGCCGCCGACCAACCCTTCTGGACCCACCGGACTGGCCGGGAAGGGGGCCACCAATGGCGCGCAGCCGAACCTGGCCGGGGCGGCCGAAGCGCTCAACCAGCAGGCGGTCGCCCAGGCGCTCAACTCCGACGTGCCGCCGCGCGACGCGGCCGAGCGGGTCGCGTTCGCCACGTGGGCGATCGTGACGGGCAAGTCCCCGGGCGGCATCTTCAACCCGCTGCCCAAGCTGGACGCTGACGCCGCCGCCAAGATGGCGCAACGGCTTTCGGAGCGCGCCGAAGGTCCGATCACCGCCGAGGACGTGCTGGCGTCGGAGAACATCGAGGCGCTGGCCGAGAAGGTGCGCGAGCACCTGGAGGCCGGGGTGGTCGACGGGTTCGTGCGCACCCTGCGGGCGCGACCGGAGGGCAGCACGAGGACACCGGTGTTCGTGTTCCATCCGGCCGGCGGCTCGACCGTGGTCTACGAGCCGCTGCTCAACCGGTTGCCGGCGGACACCCCGATGTACGGCCTCGAGCGGGTCGAGGGCACGATCGAAGAGCGTGCGGCGCAATACGTTCCGAAGCTGATCGAGATGCAGGGCGACGGGCCCTACATCCTCGCCGGCTGGTCGCTGGGCGGCGTGCTGGCCTACGCATGCGCGATCGGGCTCAAGCGGTTGGGCAAGGACGTCGAGTGGGTCGGGTTGATCGACGCGGTGCGTGCGGGCGAGGAGGTTCCGCAGACCAAGGAGGAGATCCGCGCGCGCTGGGACCGGTACGCCCGGTTCGCCGAGAAGACGTTCAACGTCACCATCCCGGAGATCCCCTACGAGCATCTCGAGCAGCTCGACGACGAGGGCCAGATCAAGTTCGTGCTGGAGGCGGTCAGCCAGAGCGGGGTGCAGATCCCCGCCGGCATCATCGAGCACCAGCGCACGTCGTACCTGGACAACCGGGCCATCGACACCGCCCAGATCCAGCCGTACGACGGGCACGTCACGCTCTACATGGCCGATCGCTACCATGACGACGCGATCATGTTCGAGCCGCGCTACGCCACCCGCAAGCCGGACGGCGGCTGGGGGGAGTACGTGTCCGACCTCGAGATCGTGCCGATCGGTGGCGAGCACATCCAGGCCATCGACGAGCCGATCATCGCCAAGGTCGGCGCGCACATGACCCAAGCGCTGAACAAGATCGATGCCGAACGGCAGCAGGACAAGTCCGAACAGGTTAGGTAGGCAAGTAGTGACGGAGACCGTGCCAGCTCCAGCGCCCGTTCAGCACACCACCGCGGAAAAACTGGCCGAGCTGCACGCTCGCCTGGAGCTGGCCCAGGAGCCCGGCGGCGAGAAGGCCGCCGCCAAACGCGACAAGAAGGGCATCCCGAGCGCCCGCGCGCGGGTGCACGCGCTGCTCGATCCCGGCACGTTCTTCGAAGTCGGGGCGCTGGCCAAGACCCCGAACGACCCCAACGCCCTCTACGGCGACGGGTGCGTCACGGGCCACGGCATGATCGACGGCCGCCCGGTCGGGGTGTTCTCCCACGACCAGACGGTGTTCCAGGGCACGGTCGGCGAGATGTTCGGCCGCAAGGTCGCCCGGCTGATGGAATGGTGCGCGATGGTCGGCTGCCCGATCATCGGCATCCAGGACTCCGGCGGCGCGCGCATCCAGGACGCGGTCACCTCGCTGGCGTGGTACGCCGAGCTCGGCCGTCGCCACGAGGCGCTGTCCGGGCTGGTGCCGCAGATCTCCCTCATCTTCGGCAAATGCGCTGGCGGGGCGGTGTATTCGCCGATCCAGGACGACCTGCTCGTCTCGGTGCGCGACCAGGGCTACTTCTTCGTGACCGGGCCCGACGTGATCCGGGAGGTCACCGGCGAGGACGTCACCCTCGACGAGCTCGGCGGCTCCGACGCGCAGGCCCGCTACGGCAACATCCACCAGGTCGTCGACTCCGAGGCCGAGGCTTTCCAGTACGTGCGCGACTACCTGTCGTTCCTGCCGTCCAACTGCTTCGACAAGCCGCCGGTGATCAACCCCGGGCTGGAGCCGGAGATCACGCCGACCGACCTCGAGCTCGACTCGATCGTGCCGGACTCCGACAACATGGCCTACGACATGCACGAGATCCTGCTGCGCATCTTCGACGACGGCGACTTCCTCGAGGTCGCCGCGCAGCACGGGCCCGCCATCATCACCGGATACGCCCGCGTCGACGGCCGTCCCGTGGGCGTCATCGCCAACCAGCCGATGCACCTGTCCGGGTCGATCGACAACGAGGCCTCCGACAAGGCGGCTCGGTTCATCCGGTTCTGCGACGCGTTCAACATCCCGCTCGTCTTCGTCGTTGACACGCCCGGGTTCCTGCCGGGTGCCGAGGAGGAGAAGCGGGGCATCATCAAGCGCGGCGGTCGGTTCCTCTACTCGGTGGTCGAGGCCGACGTGCCGAAGGTGACGATCACGGTCCGCAAGTCCTACGGCGGCGCGTACGCCGTGATGGGCTCGCGGCAGCTGACCGCCGACTTCAACTTCGCCTGGCCGACCGCGCGCATCGCGGTCATCGGCGCCGAGGGCGCGGCCCAGCTGCTGATGAAGCGGTTCCCCGACCCGACCACGCCCGAGGCGCAGCAGATCAAGAAGGACTTCATCGAGGGCTACAACCTCAACATGGCGATCCCGTGGACCGCGGCCGAGCGTGGCTTCATCGACGCGGTCATCGACCCGCACGACACCCGCCTGTTGCTCCGCAAGTCGATGCACCTGCTGCGGGACAAGCAGCTGTGGTTCCGCGTCGCCCGCAAACACGGCCTGATCCCGGTCTAGTTTTCACCGCGAGCAGTCGCAGAATCGCACTCTTCATCGCGAAATCGTGCGATTCTGCGTCTGCTCGCGAGTGATTAGAGCGCCAACGCGCCGTCGGCCAACTCCTCGAACCGCCCGAGCGCCTCGTCGGATTCGTCGTCGATGCCGCGCAGCGGGCCGCGATCGGCGAGGTAGCGCCGCGCGTACAGCCGGGCGACGAGCGCCTTGCGGTTACCGCCCCGGGCGTCGCGCTCCCAGGCGGCCTGCTCGGTGAGCAGCGCGCCCGCGTAGACGTCGCCCATGAACTGGGCCAGCGGGAACAGCCGCGCCTCGGCGACCTCCCTGTCGAGCTTGCTCCACGCCGTGATCGCTGCGTCGAGATCCTCGATGCGTCCGGCCACCAAGCGCGTGGTCTCGTCATCGTCGGACACCGAGACCGCGTCGCGCAGCCGCGCCAGCAGCGCCTCGTGCGCGCGGGACTGCTCGATGCCGCGCCGCACGTCGAGGCACAGGATGTTGTCGGGACCCTCCCAGATCGTGTTCACCTGCGCGTCGCGCAGCAACCGGGCCACCGGCCACGTCTCGATATAGCCGTTGCCGCCGTGGATTTCGATCGCGTCGGACGCCGCGGTGATGCCCAGCCGGCACACCTTGAGCTTGGTGACGGGCACGGCGATGCGCTGGCGGATGGCGCGCGGCTGCCGGTGGTTGGCGGCGCCGGTGCCGTCGAAAACGAGGGCGAGCGCCGCCTCGACGTCGACGATCATCTCGGCGAGCTTGCGGCGCATCAGCGGCTTGTCGATCAGCGCCCCGCCGAACGCGTGCCGCTGCCGGGCGTAACACAGCGATTCCACCAGGGCGCGACGGGCGTTGCCGAGCCCGAACAGGGCGATGCCGAGCCGCGCGGCGTTGGTCAGTTCCATCATGCGGCCCAGCCCCTTGCCGTCGGAGGGCCCCGCGTCCGAGCCCGGTTCGCCGGACAGCAGGAACGCCTCGGCGTCGACGAACTCGACCTCGCCGGAGGCCACCGAGCGGGTGCCGAGCTTGTCCTTGAGCCGGCGCACCCGCACCCCGTTGCGCGACCCGTCGCGGCGGTTGCGCAACACGAGGAAATTCGCGACACCGCGCGACGAGTCCGGGGCGCCCTCCGGCTTGGCCAGCACGACGAACGCCTCGCCGGCGCAGTTGGACGCGAACCACTTGAACCCGTTGAGGATCCACGTGTCACCGGCGCGCGTCGCCGTCGTCTCCAGCGCCCCCAGGTCCGAGCCGCCGGTGCGTTCGGTCAGCAACTGCGCCGTCTCCCCGGCCCACTCACCCGAGGCGAACTTGGCTAGCACGTGCTCGCGCACGTCGGCCGGCGCGTAGGCGGCCACCAGCGACTGCACCATGCCGCCGCCGGTCCCCAGGGCGCAGCCCATCCCGATATCGGCCTGATTGAGTAGGTAGTTGGACGCGAACAGCGCCAGGCCCGAGCTCACCTTCGCGGCCCGCGCGTCGCTGCGCAGCGCCTGCTGGGCGTCGAGCACGGCGCGTTTGGACTGCGTGAACGACGGCGGCATGACGACGCGGCTGACGTCGTGTCCCCACCGGTCGTAGCGCTCCAGCCGCGGCGGGTTGCGGTCGGTCTCCTCGGCCCACCGCGCCACCGGGCCGCCCATCAGCTCACCCATGGCCGCCAGATGCGGCTCCAGCACGGCCAATTCGTCGGACTGCAGGTAGTAGGCCATCGTGGACTGCAGGGTGGGGTCGCTCAGGTACCAGTTGAGGCCCACGGCGCCGCGGTAGTTCTCGGTCCGGTAGCGCTGCGACTTTTCTTCGCTGGAGAAGGGCAGCCGGTCCACGCCCTCTGACCCGTATTGGGGGCCGTTTTCGCTCATGCCGCGACGCTATTACCCCCGCGGCGGTCCCGCCACGAAAATCAGGCGGAAATTGCCGATCCGGATCTCGTCCCCGTTGGCCAGCACCGCCACGTCGACGGGCTTGCGGTTGAGGTAGGTCTTGTTCAGGCTGCCCAGGTCGACGACAAGGAATTTGCCGTTCTCCCTTCGGAATTCGGCGTGCCGGCGGCTGACGGTGATGTCGTCGAGGAAGATGTCGCTGGCGGGATGCCGGCCCGCGGACAGCACCGGCCGATCCAGCTGGTATTGGGATCCGGCGTTGGGGCCCCGCTTCACGATGAGCATGCCCACGCGGCTGCCCAGCGTCTGCATGTCCTCCACCACCGCGTCGGCGACCGCGTCCAGCCCGTCGGTGCGTAACGGCGAGGGCAGGTGCGCGGTGGTCTCGCCGGGCCCGGGCTCGGTCACGCGGCGCGCCTAAGGTCCGGGCCCGCCTCTGCGGCTTGTGGCGAAGCGTCCATGACCGTGCCTCCGTTCCGGATTCCTGTATCGCACCATCCGGCCGGGCGCCGAGATAGGGAAGGAAGTCCCGTCTTTGGGGCGTTCGTTCCCCGCGGCCCCTTCCCTGGCGGCCGGCCGCGGCGCATGATCGGCTAGTCGGACTGTCGGTCAACGATCAAGGGGGTCGATGATGAAAGCCGATGTAGGTGACTGGCTCGTGATCAAGGGGACCACGACCGAGCTGGCGGATCAGAGCGGCGAGATCACGGAGGTCCGCGGCGCGGACGGCGCCCCGCCATACGTGGTGCGCTGGACGGCCAGCGGCCACCTGGCCACGGTGTTCCCGGGCTCCGACGCGCTCGTCGTCAGCGCGGCCGAACACCAACGGGACGAGGAACGGGCGCGGCACCGGGTCGTGAACTGACCCCGCCGGCTTATACCGGCGCCACGAATTCGGACGTATAGAACTCGGCCGGGTCCTGGGAGTGGGGGTCCGCGCGCGCGACGATCACCCACACACCCGTCGTGCCCTGCCGAATGCCGTCCGCGACAGTCACCGTTGCATTGCCCGCCGCGTCGGTGTCCATTCCGGTAAAGGCGGTGCCCGGGTCGCCCGGACCACAGGTTGCCGACGACGGACGGGGCTCCTGGATCAGGCCGACGTCGTAATGGATCCCCGGCTCGTTGGGAATCGTGACATGCACCTGGGCGACCGCTTTCGATCCCGAAGTGCTTATGACGGCCGAGCCGCTGCCCATCAGCGGGCGAGGCACCCTAGCCGCCGTCGTCACCTTGCTGAAATCGCAACGCCGCTCGGCGGCATCCAGAGCGACCCTGGTGCCGCCCTCGGCGGCCGCGTTGACGATTCCGAATGTCGCCGCAGGCGAAATCGCCACGGCGATTGCCGCAGTACAACTCCCAAAGCGGGCCAGTGTGTGCATTGGGTCACCTTTTTAACGTTCCTGTTAGTTACGTCACAGGGGAAGTAGTTATTGACCCGCGGCGTGCCGAAATAAACATTTCCCGCGTAATTACGCGAACGTCAAATTCCGGCCGTTATTCGACCGACGACAAATTAACAATCGAATTATGGAAATCAGCGGAAATAACTGTATTCGCGTTCAATTACGGCTTGATTCGGATCGGCCCCGGAGACCACAATCCGCTACGCGTCGCCGTGCCCAATTCCAGTTGCGCGGGATGCGCATCGGCGATGGTTTCGAACCGGCGCAGTGAGCCCCAGTCGCGGCCCCAGTCGCGCGACAGGTAGGTGGACATCACGTGCGCGCGCAGCAGCAGGTCCGTGATGCCCAGCAGGCCGCCGTTGACGCCGTCCTCCCAGGTGTCGGTGTCCTGCTTCTTGGCGTTGTAGTCGGGCGTGATCCGGAATTTCGGGATCTCGGTGACGCCGTTGGCGTGCAGCATCGGGTGCTGGCACGGGAACGCCAGCCCGACCGCCCAGTCCATCAGCACCGGCTGCGAGGAGCCGACATACTCCTGCAGCGAACGCAGTTCCGGTACCCGCGGCGGGGTGACCGCGATCCAGTCGTCCGGCGTCAGGGAGAGGTCCTCGGCCACCAGCCGGACCGCGACCGCGTCCGCGGCCATCTTGTCCCGGGCGAAACGCAGGTTGCGCCACGCCTTCGGCTGTTCGCCGTTCAGGTCGTACGGCTCGAGCCGCCCGGACGGCACGATCTCACCGCCGGGGCCGGGCCTGCCGTATTCGAGGACCACGGTCTGTCCGCTGGTGTGCCCGTGCAGCACGCTGTTGCCGGCGATGGTGCCGGCGGCGGTCACCACCAGCAGGGGATGGCCGTCGTCGCGTTTGGGCAGCTGATACCACGCCGAGGTGAGCCGGCTCTGCTGCTGGGCGCCGGTGGTGTAGCTGCCGGCCAGCGGGACCTGGTCGGGGTTGAGGCCGTAGGGCAACGGAACCAGCGACCCGTTGATGCCGGGCGCCTTGAGCTTGGTCGGTGCGCGCCAGTCGTATGCGTACCAGTCGTAATCGGTGCCGGGCTGCGGCACCGACGTCTCCTGGAGCGCCTCGGCCACGGTGTGGTCGGGTACGCCGTTGGGGGAGAAGCCCGTTGGGTTGACGCCGCCGAGCGGGCCGAGCGGGCCGTAGTCCCCGGGCAGGGGCGCCATGAAGCCGGCGTTGCTGTCCGGTTCGACGAGCACGTCGTCGGCCAGTGCGCAGCCCCCGGCGAATTCGCGCAGGTTGTCCCAGCCGTTGGAGTAGGTGGGGTACTGCCGCACGATGCCCGCAACCATCGAGGCGATGAACACCAGCACCATGAATCCGGCCGCGATCGGCACCGGCGCCGCCGTCACCGCCCGCGCCAGCCGGCCCTCGCCGTGGTCCCGCGACGCGAAATGCAGCCAGAACGCCCACACCGCCGTGATCGCGAACAGGGCGAAAAACACCGTGCTGACACTGATTCCGGCGAACCTCGGCATGACGTTGTTGAACGGGACGCCGTAACTGGAGACGTACCACCAGCCGTTGGTGGTGGCGAAGCACAGCGCCAACAAGAACAAGACCGCCGCCACGAACGTCATCCGGTTGCGCGACCAGCGCAGCACCTTCGGCGACACCAGCACGGTGGTCAGCGCGGCCATCGCCGCGCCCACCGCGGCGAACAGCCCGAAGTGGTGCACCCACTTGGTGGGGGTGAACATCAGGAAGAACATGGTGGCGAAGATGACGCCCATCAGGCGCCACGCCGGGCCGCGGGCCACGCCCGGAATTCGCTTGCGCCGCAACATGATGAACACCGCCGTGAACAGGCACAGCGCGCTGATCAGGAAGCCGAACCGGCGGGACAGCGAACCGTCGACGGTGGGCAATATCAGGTAGTAGTAGCGCAGGTTCTCGGTGTACCAGGCCTGGCTGGGGCCGATCGCGGTGCGAATCCTGGTGGCCTCCAACACCGTTGACAGCGTCTGGTCGGCGAACACGACGGTGAGGATCACCGTGCCGGCCGCGAGCATCGGGGCCACCAGCGGCCAGGTGCCCACCAGGCGGTGCCTGCGCACCAGGATCCGCAGGATCGGCCGGCCGCCGGCGACCAGGGCGGCCACCGCGATCAGGCCGGTGGGCTGGACGCCGAGCGTGAACGCCGCGGTGATCACCGCCAACGCCGCCGGGGTGAGCCGGGAGGCGCACATCGAGCGCTCGATCAGCACGTAGGTGATCAGCGAACCGAGCGCGATGATCGGCTCGGGACGCAACCCGTTGTTGAACGGCATCCACCCGGTCAGCAGGACCATGCCGGCGGCCCAGTTGGCGGCGGTGCTGGACGTCACCGCCGGCCCCAGCCGCGGCAACACCTCACGCGACAGCAGCAGCCAGCAGACCAGCCCGGCGACCAGGTCGGGCAGCCGCATCCACAGGCTCGCGTCGCTGACGTGGGTCATCAGCGCGAGCAGGTTGTAGTACCAGCCGAACGGGTCCTCCGGGCTGCCGAACCATCGGAAGTAGTTGGACATGTAGCCGGCATGGTCGGCGACCCGGGCCATGCCGAGGATGTAGCCGTCGTCGGAGGAATTGGCGCCGATCAGATGCCACAGCAGGAAAACGAATATCACCGTGGCGTCGACGAGCGTGAACTTGCGCCAGCGCGTCGGAATCAACCGGTGCATGCGGCGGCCGTCGATCTGGTCGAGGCGCCACAGCGCGACCAGCGCGACGATGGTGGACGCGATCGCCAGCACCATCGCGACGAGCTTCAAAGTCGTTGGCGTGGTGGAGAACCGGGTGTCGATGGTCGCCGAGAACCGCAGGCCGGGCGGCGCCGGACCGGTCAGATCCGTGAACACCCCGACGATCTGCGGGCGCAGGTTGGGATCGGGGAACCCACCGCGCACGGGCTTGCCCGCCGGATCGTTTAACCCGACGAAGGTGGCGAAGGTGCCGGCGAGCGTGGACGTGATCTCGATGCGTTGACATTGCGGCGAGGAGGCTTGGTCCCGAGGCACGCTGGCGATGACCACGTTGCGGTCGGTGACGTCGACGCGCTGGCTGCTGGCGACGACGAACAGCGCGTTGAGCGCGGCGTCCTTGCCCTTCTTGGGGGCCGTGCTCAGCACCACCCCGCCCTCCGGCGGCAGGTCGCGCACCACCGAACACGGCACGGTCACCGTCACGTCAACCGGCGTCAGCGAAATCAGCGGCGCCGTAACGTTGTTCAACTGACCGCTCTGAGGCCAGTTGAGCATCGCGGTGGTCTGCACGACTGGCAGCAGCGGCGTGGCGACCGACAGAACGAAACCGATCAGGCCGGCGATCGTCGCGACCCAGCGGGTGACCCGGACGTCGCGAAGGGCGTCCGTCTGGGCGGTGGTCGCCGGGCGTTCGTGGTCGGTGATGCTCATGGCAGCGCCCTGATCGGGCCGGACCGGCTCCAGCCGCGCACGGTGGTCACGCCCTGTTCGACGACGGCCTGCGGCGCCTGATCCGCGGACACCAGCGCGTAATACTTCTCGACCGATCCCCAGTCGCGATACCAGTCACCGCGCAGGTAAGTCGAGATCGTCGACGTGCGCAGCATCGCCTGGGTGATCAGGAACGGCCCGCCTGTCTCGCTGGCCTCCCACCCGTTCGACGACGACGCCGTCTGCTTGTGATCGGGCAGGATGCGGTACTGCGGAAGTTCGGCAACGCCAAGGTGTTCGGAGTACGGCCGCTGGCAGGGGAAGTTGGCGGCGGTCGCGATGTCCATCAGCACCGGGGCCTGCGACCCGATCAGTTGCTGCAGGGTCTGCAGCACCGGGACGCGCGGCGGCGTGAACGAGAACCACTGCTCGGAACTCAGATTCGGGTCGTAGGCGACGATGCGTGCCACGTTAGCCTCCGGCGGCGCCCAGGCCAGCGGGAACCTCAGGTTGCGCCACGCCGGCTCCGGACCGATGTCGATCGGCTGCACCTCGGCGAGCGGCTGGGTGGTGCCATCGGGGCGAGCGACGCCCCATTGCAGTTTCAGCGACTGCCCGTAGGTGAAGGTGCCGTCCTCCTTGTACGACCAGATGGCGCCCGCGGCGGAAACGACCACCAGCGGTCGGTCGCCCGTTCGTGGCGGCAGTTCGTACCAGGACGACGTGGCGGTGGCGGCCAGGGAGTTTTCACCGTAGCTGCCCATCACCGGGGTGCGGGCCGGATCGAGGCCGAACGGCAGCGCGGCGTGCGACCCGTTGACCCCGGCCGGGCCCTTCCCGCCTGCCGTGCCCGCGGAGTCACTCATGGCGGCGTTGGGTTTGTTGGGTGACGCGTCGGAATTCACCACCCCCGGTTTGGTGACCACGGGGTTGGACCTGAGGTCCAAGCCCACCCCCTCGGGTTTGAAGCCGACGGGGTTCAGGCCACCCAGCGGCCCGTCGGGCCCGAACGTCTGCCCCGGAATCGGTTGCAGCAGACCGGCATTGGGGTCGGGCTCGGCCAGCACGTCGTCGGCCAACGCGCAGCTCGTCGGTGACAGCCCGGAGGTGATGGCGGCCAGGTTGGCCTTGCCGGTGGTGTATATCGGGTAGCGGACCGCCGCCCCCTTGGCCAGCGAGCCGACCTCGCCGAGCACCATGATCGTCGCCACCACCAGCAGCGGCGTGGACGCCAGCACGCGGTTGCGCCGGTTGTCCGTCACCTCGGTGTGCCCGGCGTAGTCCATCCGGAAGTGCTGCCAGGCGGCCAGCAGCCCGGTCAGGATCGACAGCGTCAGGAACATCGACGTCACCGGATGGCTCGCGATCACGGGCTGGATATCCCACCAGGGCACCCCGTAGTTGCCGACATAGAACCACCCGTTGACCCCCGAGGTGGCAACCGCCAGCACGAACAGCAGGGCCGTCACGTACAGCGTCAGGTTGCGGCGGTTGTGCAGGCCGATCCGGGCGAAGGCGAACGCGGTGACCGCCCCCAGGGCACCGGTCAGGCCGGCGAACGCGCCGAACTGCACGGCCCATTTCGTCGGGGTGAACGTCAACAGCAGCAGTCCGCCGGCGGTGGTGCCGATCAACCGCCACGCCGGGCCGCTGGCCAGCCCGGGCACCCCGCCGCGCCGCAGCAGCACCACCAGCATCCCGAACAGGCACAGCATCATCACCAGCACGGCGAAGCGCCGGGCCATCGACCCGTCGGGGTTGGACTCCACGGTGAGAAAGTAGTAGCGCAGCCAGTCCTGGTACCAGGCGATCGTCGGGCCGACCTTGTACTTGATGCGTGCGGACTCGGCCACCGTGGCCAGCGTCTGGCTGCGAAACACCACCACGGTGATCAGCGCGAACGAGGCCGCCAGCACGACCAGCGGGGCCAGCAGCCCGTCGGTCGCCCGGCGGCGCCGGATCGCCTGGGCGATGGCGCGTGCCCCGGTCAGCAGCGCGGCGACGGCGATCAACCCCTGCGGCGCCAGCGTCGCGGTCAGCATCGCGACGATGATCGCGACCGCCGCGGGAGCCAGCCGGCCCAGCGCGATCGCGCGTTCCATCAGCATCCAGGTCACCACGACGCCGAGCGCGATCAGCGGCTCGGGCCGCAGACCGTTGTTGAACGGCAGCCAGGCGGCCAGGAAGACCGCGCCCGCGGTGAGCACCGCCACCCTATTGCGCGCCAGCCCGCCCCGCCCCGGTCCGAGCCGGCGCAGCACCCAGTGGCCGATGATCAGCCAGCACGCGATCCCGGCCAGCGTGGCCGGCAGCCGCATCCACACGCCGGCGGTGCTGACCGCCGCCAGCTTGGCCAGCACCGCGAGATACCAGTCGAACGGCGCGTCCGTCGTCCCGAAGTAGCGGTAGTAGTCGACCACGTACCCGGCGTGGGGGGCGACCCGGGCGATGGTCAGGTTGTAGCCGTCGTCCGACGACGTGGCGCCGATGACGTGCCAGACCAGCAGGGTTCCGATGACGCCGACGTCGGCGAGCCACGTCGCGGCGCCGACCCGCCACCAGGTGGCCCAGTGCGCCCGCGGGCGATACCGCGACAGCCACGCGATCGGCGACCGCCAGTTGATTCCGATGTCGCCCCCGCGGCTGCGCCGATCCAGCGCGGCCATCGCGGCGATGGCGGCCAGGACGGCCAGGGTTCCCACGGCCATCGCAAGGGTCTTCAGCGTGGTGGGCGCCGTGATGAATCGGGTGTCGACGTCCACGCGGGCCGACAGCCCCGGCTGCGGCGGCACCTTCAAATCGGTGAAGATGCCGCCGACCTGAGGCTTCTTCTCCGACGGCAGAATCCCCGCGGCGCCCGGGATGCCGACGAAATCCGCGCCCGCGGCCCCCGCGTCGGCCCAGATGTGCAGGACGGTGCACGCGCCCGCGGCGACGGCCGGCCGCTTCGCCACCGCGGCCACGGTGTCACGGAACGCGACGACGACGATCTCCTTGTCGGCGCGCACGAACAGCCCGTTCTTGCCGGTGTCCACGCCGCCGACGGGCAGCGTCGAGACGACCAATCCGCCGTCGGGAGGCAGCGTGGCGATCGCCGAACACGGGATCGAGACGTCCAGCGCCCGCGGCGCCCCCGACACCAACGGGGCGGTGATCTGGGTGACGTGCCCGTCGGCCACGCCCTGCGGCCAGAGCACCGTCGCCGTCGTCTGCTTCACCGGAAGCAACGGAACGATCAGGCACAGCAGCAGACCCGCGAGGCCCGCGACGACGGCGATCAACCGCGGGACGCGCAGCGATCGTTCATTCCGGTCGGGGGGCACGAGGCTCGATGGTAAGGGACGGCGCTTTGTGCGTTTCGGACGCAGGGCCGCGCCCGCAGCGCGCTTCCCGTTTTCCAAATCGGTGTCGCGATTTGCCGCGCCCGTCCCGCGAAATAAACTCTCGTTTCAAGAACGGCCCCGATGACCCTGGAGGCTGCCCGCGCGATGACGAACACAGGTCTCGGGTTCGGTGTCTTGGGACCGTTGCTGATGACCAGCCACGGCGTGCGGGTGTCGGTGGGCGCGCCCAAGCAGCGGGCGGTGCTGGCGATGCTGCTGATCAACCGCAACCGGCCGGTGTCCGTTGATTCGTTGATCAACGCGGTATGGGACGAGGACCCGGTGCCGGCCGCGCGCACCAGCATCCAGGCCCACGTGTCGAACCTGCGCCGGCTGCTCCGCGACGCCGGGGCCGACCCGTACCAGGTGCTGGCCAGCGCCCCGCCGGGATACCAGCTCAGCGTCGACGACGCCGACTGCGACCTTGGGCGCTTCGTGGCCGCGAAGCTGGCGGGAAACCGGGCCGCCGCGGCGGGGCAGTTCGAGGAGGCCAGCCGGCATTTCTCGTTGGCGCTGGGCGAATGGCGCGGGCCGGTGCTCGACGACCTGCGGGACTTCGCCTTCGTCGACGCCTTCGCCACCGCGCTGATGGAGGAAAACGTGGCCACCCACACCGCGCGCGCCGAGGCCGAGATCGCGTGCGGACGCGCCGGTGAGGTCATCGCCGAGCTCGAGGCGCTCACCGCCGAACATCCCTACCGCGAACCGCTGTGGGCGCAGCTGATCACCGCCTACTACGTCACCGAACGGCAGTCCGACGCGCTCGGCGCCTACCGGCGGCTGAAGACGGCCCTGGCCGAGGGCCTCGGCATCGACCCCGGCCGCACCGTGAGCGCCCTGCACGAGCGGATCCTGCGCCAGGAACCGTTGGGCCTGAAACGGGCCGACCTGACCACCCACAAGCGCGGCGCTTACAAACAGGAGTCGACGACCGCCGGGATCCAGGTGGCGGAGTCGGCGCTTGCCCGGCTGGTCGACCAGACCGGTCGGATTCATCTGCTGACGGGCGCGAGCACCAGGATCGGGCGCTTCACCGACAACGACATCGTTCTCGACGACACCGACGTCAGCCGCCACCACGCCGTCGTCACCGACACCGGAACGGGTTTCATGATGACCGACCTGCGGTCCACCAACGGGGTAGAGGTGCAGGGCCACCGCATCCGGGGCAGCGCCACCCTGGCCGACGGCGACCGGATCCGCATCGGCGGCCACGAGTTCACCTTCGAAATCGGCCCCGGCTGAGGCTATTTCGTCAGTCGCCGGGCCAGCGTGTCCCGGCCGGGGCCGGAAAGCTCCGCCAGCGCGGCGGGCCGGCCGGTCATCGCCATGAGCAGTGCCTCGCCCGCGCCGCTGACCTCGGGTCCCCGGCCGTGTGTCCAGTCGACGTCCGTGGCGCGCAGGCGCAGCCCGCGGATCCGGCGCCCCGCGCCCAGCCTCGGGTTGCCGGGCACCAAGCCGAGGACCCGCTGGAGCCGATCGGGGGGCACGGTGCGCGGCCGGCCGAGCGAGCGGCGGATGTCCTGGTGGTGGACGGTGCCGTCAACGAGCGCGATCATTCCGCCGAACCCCGCGGTCAGCCCGCGGGGTTCGAGATGACCGCGGAGGAACTCGAGGAGCTGTTCGGGGCGCAGCGTGGAGAACTCGTCGACGCCCACCTGGTTGGCCCGCACCACCCAGCCCTTCGCAAACCGCTTCAGCAGCCCCGCGACGCCCAGCTCTTCGTAGCTGATCACATGCGCCACAACGTCTTTGACGGTCCATTTCGTGCACAGGCTGGGCGTCTCCCAGTCCCGTGGCGCCAGGGTTGCCAGGAATTCGGCGAGGTCGGCGCGCTCGGCGCGCGCCATGTCCATCAGTGTCGCCGTCATCCATGCGCCCCCACGCTGAGCAGCCTGCCGTAGCGGTCCAGATACAGCGGCCAGCCGGCGTCGCCGTCGACACCCTCGGCGACGGACTCCCAGCCCGGACCGTGCCGGTCCAGGTGGCGGTGTTCGAGCTCCACGCGCGTGCGCTCGTCGGACTCGGCGGTGAACCGCACCTCGACCTCGCTCGCCCGGGACAAATCGGACTCCAGCTGCCAGGTCGGGCCGATGTCCCAGCTGAAGGTCACGCGGTGCGGCGGCTCGAAGGCGAGGATGCGCGCCCACCGGCAGACGCTGCCGTCGACGCCGCGGTCATAGATGTGCCCGCCGACGACCGGTTCGAACACCGTCTCGGCGATCGGCACGGCGAGCAGGTTGTGCTCGCGTGGCTTGAAGTCGCCGAACCGCTCGGTGAAGACGGCGAACGCCCGCTCGATCGGGGCGTTGACGACGACGTGGTGCGTGATGCTCGGCGTTCGGGTCATGACGGTTCCCCCTTGCTCTCCTCGATTGTTTCTGCGTAGTTGGCCAGCGCCTGGGCCCAGAACCGGTCGAGCTCGGCGCGCAACGCCTCGAGACCGGTCGGGTCGAGGTGATAGACGCGACGGGTTCCCGCGGCCCGGTCGCGAACCAGACCCGCGGACTTGAGGACCTTGAGGTGCTGCGAGACGGCGGGCCGGCTGACGGGCAGATCGCGGGCCAACTCGCCGACCGCCGCCGGGCCGTGCGCGAGGCGTTCCACGATGGAGCGCCGGGTCCCGTCGGCCAGCGCCATCCAGGCGTCGCCGTCGCGCACGGATCGGTAAGTGGCCACGAACCGTAAGTCTAGGGTTACCGATGGCGTCGCATCAAGAGTTCTTCATCGTGCGGCCTTGTCAGGCTATCCTGACAAGATGAGCCTTGCGGACGCATGGGACCAGGCCCAACAGGCGTGGCGCCGGCTCGGCGCGCGCAGCGGGCGTCCCAGCGGCGACGGGCTGGAGGCGCTGTCCGACATCGGCATGGTGCGTCGGATGCTGGACCAGGCGGAGTTGGCTGCGGTGCGGGCCGCCCGGCGGCACGGCAAGTCGTGGGCAGAGATCGCCACCGAACTGGGTGTCACGCGCCAATCCGCGTGGGAACGCTGGCGGGACCTCGACGACGCCACGGGCAGTGCTGAATCGACAGCTGTTGGTGACGCGGCGGCCGAGGCGGTGGAGGTGCGCCTCCGGGAGGCGCCCTGGAGCGCGAAGGTGACGGTGCCCAACGTCGTTGGCCTCGAGTGGATCGCGGCCCGCGACTTGCTCAACGACAAGGGGCTGGTCGCCATGAACGCCCAACCGGACTTTCCATCCGAGCCCGGGGACGGGGGCTGGATCGTCACTGATCAGGTCCCCGAGTCTGGCGCGCGGGTCAAGTCGGGTTCCGCGGTCCGGTTATGGCTCAACGGTGAAGGGGGCGCGGGCGTCCGCGAACCGCGTCGCCCGCGGCCGACGCCCATCTCGGCCCGCGAGATGCGGCCCGAACCCCGCGACCAAGCGGTCGGGTAGGTGTCGTCGCCCCGGCGCAAGAATTTCGCAATCGGCGCGGGTGACACTCGGTGCATGCGGCGGATGATTGCCCTGGCCTTGCTGTCGGTCAGTTTCGCGGTGGCCGGATTCGGGCTGGCCGCGGGCACCGCCCAGGCCAACACCCGCGGCCCATACCAATGGTGCCCGGGGCAACACCTGCCGGAGACCGACGTCGTCTGGGACATGAACGTCTGCCACACCTGGTACTGGGTCGACTACGGATTCCAGGCCAATCGCGGTCATTTTGTCTACGAGGGCGACAACCCACCGCCAAACTTGGGGTGCATTCCCGGTCTGTGCCTGCCCGGGCTGTAGCGACGACAAAGGATCAAGCCATGAACACCAGTCGAACTTTGAAGCGGATGATCGCCGGGGCAGTGCTGTCGACCGGCGTGGCGATTGCGGGCTTTGGCGCGGCAACCGGAATTGCACACGCCGATCCCTGGGCGGAAGGCCCCCATCAATGGTGTCCGGGGCAGCCCCTGCCGCAGGCCGACATCTCATGGGACATGGGCGTTTGCCACACCTGGTACCTGCTCGTCGGCGGCCCGAAGGGAAACGTCGGTGGCCGCTGGAACACCATTTGGGACGGCGCCAATCCGCCCGCGCCGATCCGGAAGCCGCCGGGAAATTGTGGCCTGTTCGCGTGCCCTGAGCCGCCGGGAAGCTAACTAGGTGCGGCGCAGCGGGGCCGGGTTCCACAGCCCGCTGCGCGTCGCGACGCCGAGCTGCAACTGGGCGGGCTGGGCGTCGGGGTAGTAGGGCGTCAGCCGTTGCAGCGAGCCCCAGTCGCGCGACCAGTCGTCCTTCAGGTACGTCGCCATCGTCGTCGCCTTCGCCAGCAACTCGGTGACGCCCAACGGGCCGCCGCCGTTGTTGTCCATCACCGGTGAGTTGGCCTCGGCGCCGAAGCGGTCCGGCAGGATGCGCCATTTCGGGGCCTCGTCGACGCCGTTTTGATGGCCGAACGGGCGCTGACACGGGAAGGCCAGGCCGACGAGCCAGTCCAGGAACACCGGGTCTTTGGACCCGACGACGTCCTGCAGCGTACGCAGCTGCGGAATCCGCGGCGGTGTCAGCGCGATCCAGTGCTGCGGCGCCAGGTCTTCGTCGTCGGCGACCAGGCGGATCTGGGTGGCGGCGCTGGGGATGGCGGACAGCGGCAGCCGCAGGTTGCGCCAGGCCGGGGAGGCGCCGACGTCCGACAGCTGGGACGACCCGCCCGGGTGCCCGGCGGCGGCTTCGTCGTCGGTGGCCCACTGGACCTGGACCTCGCGCGGGTCGAAGCGGCCGGCCGCGCTGACGACCAGCAGCGGCCGCGCCTCGTCGCGGGCGGGCAGTCGATACCAGCCCGAGCGCAGGTGGGCCGGAACCTGGATGCCCGCGCGCCAGCTGCCGAGCACCGGTGTGCGGGCCGGGTCGAGGCTGTAGGGCAGCTGGGCGACCGAACCGTTGATCCCGGGCGCCGGGTTGGTGCCGCCCTCGGTGCCCGGCTCGGCGCCGGTGGTCGACCTGTCCTCGTTGACGAAGCTGCGGTCACCCGGGCGTTCCATCACCGGGTCGGCGCGCACGTCGGCCGGGATGCCGTTGGGGGTGAACGCTTCCGACAAACCCGCCCCCAGGGCGTCGGCCACCGAGGCGCCGACCGGCGCCAGCATGCCCGCGTTGGGATCCGGCTCGACGAGCACGTCCTCGGCCAGCCCGCAGGACTTGCCGGCCAGGGCATCGAGGTTGGAGCGGCCCACCGACCACGCCGGGTACTGGTCGGTCATCGCCAGCGTCAGCGACGCCACCTCGAACACCACTAGGATCCACGCAGCAATTGCCAAGGGGGACTGGACGATTCCGGCCACACGGGCCCCCGGGCGGGTCTTGGGTGGCCCGTTATCCGGGGCGACGAAGTGGAACCAGGCCGCCAGCAGCAGCACCAGCAGCGTCGCGGCGAGCAGCGTGGTGGCGAAGGCGTAATGCCATGCGGGAAACGAATTCGACCACGGCACACCGAAATTGGACACGTACCACCAGCCGTTGACGCTGGCGAACGACAGCGCCACCAGGAACACCACCACGGCGGCGAACACGGTGCGGTTGCGCCGGGATCGCATGGCCACGGAGGTCACGGCGACCGCGGCCAGCGCGCCCAGCGCGCCGGCCAGCCCGGCGAACACCCCGAAGTGGTGGGTCCATTTGGTGGGGGTGAACATCATCGCGACGAACGAGATGATGGTGATCCCGACGATGCGGCGGCTAGGCCCGGCCGCCGTGCCGGGAATTCGCCCTTTGCGCAACGACATTGCGACTGTGATCGCCAGCGCCAAAACCAGGGCCAGCACCGCGAAACGGCGGGCGACCGACCCGTCGGGGGTGGCCATGAACAGTCGCTCGTAGCGGAGGTGTTCGTCGAACCAGCTCAGGCTGGGTCCGAGCGCGCGCTTGAGCGCGGTCGCCTGCATTTCGCCGGCCAGGGTCTGGTCACGGAAGATCAGGATCACGGTGACGGTGACCGCGGCCAGGATGGGCGCCAGCAACGGCAGCACCCCGAACTGTCGGGATCGTCGGTGGATGATGGTGCGCAGCGGGCCGATCGCGACCAGCAGCGCGCCGATCGAGGCGATACCCGTCGGACCGGAGAACAAGGTCATCGCGCCGATGATGCAGGCGATGGCCACCGGCAGCAGCCGGTTGGTCGCCACGGCCCGCTCCACCGAGCACCAGGTGAGCAGGATGCCCAGGGCGATGATCGGTTCGGGGCGAAGCCCGTTGTCCAGCGGCAACCAGGTCGCCAGGAACAGCCCCGCGGCCGTCCACGCCGCCGCCCGGCTGGTCTTCACGGCATGGCCCAGGCGGGGCATGACCTCGCGGCTGATCGCCCACCAGCACGTCAGCGCCATCGCCAGGGTCGGCAACCGCATCCAGATGCTGGTGGTGCTGACGTGGGCCCACACCGCCAGCAGGTCGTAGTACCAGCCGAACGGGGCCTCGGGCGTGCCCAACCAGCGGTAGTAGTTGGCCATGTAGCCGGCGTGCTCGGACACCCGGGCCATGGTCAGGATGTAGCCGTCGTCGGAGGTGTTGGCGCCGACGAAATGCCACCACGTCAGCACCGCGATGACGAGGGCGTCCAGGCCGCCGATCGACCACCAGCGGGCGGGCAGGAAGCGGCGGTGGCGGGTGCCGTCGGCGGTGTCCAGGACGTGCAGCGCCACCAGGGCGGCGGCGGTCAGCACGACCCCGAGGATCATCGCCGCCATCTTCAGCTGGGTGGGGCTGCTGCTGTAGCGGGTGTCGACGGTCGCGGAGAAGCTCAGGCCCGGCGGCGCCGGCCCGGCGAGATCGGTGAACACGCCGACGATCTGCGGCCGGAAGTCGTAACCGCTCTTCTCGCCGCGCAGCGGCGCGCCGGGATGCTCGGCGTTGGGCCCCTGGGTCAGGCCGACGAACTCGGCGGTGACCCGGTCGGCGTGCGCGGTGAAGGTCAGCCGCTGGCAGGCGGGGCTGAGCACCTGGCTCAGCGGGGCGGTGACCACCGCGACGTTGCGCACCACCAGCACCAGATAGTCGTTGGCGCGCTGGATGAGCAGTCCGCGGTCGACGGCCTTGGGGGCCTGTTTGGGCACCGTCGACAACAGCACCGTCTTGCCGGCGTTCTGCGGTCCGGCCAGCCCGGCGGCGGCCTGACACGGCACGCTGACGTTCAAATCGGTTGCCACGTAGCTGATCAGCGGCGCGTCGACGCTCTCGAACTTGCCGTTCTGCGGCCAGTTCAGTTGGGCGGTGGTCTGGTTGACCGGCAGTAGCGGGGTGGCGATCGCCAGCAGGGCGCCGAGCAGACCGGCGACGGCAGCGACCAGCCGCGCGAGCCGGTGGTTACCTCCCGCGTCGTCCACGGGGGTAGATCGTAGTTGTGCGGCCAAGTCAGCCGAGGTTTCGGTGGCCATCAGCTCGGCTTGCGGATGGCCAGCACGAACGGGCCGACGGTGTCGACGACGAAGCGGGGATCGGCGAACAGGGCCGCCGGCAGCTCCACGGTGTACCGGCGAACGTTGGGCTGGTTCGGGTAGACGTCCTGGGCCAACCGCAACGTGTAGGTGTTGTTCGCGCCGCGGCGCATGAGGAACACCGTCGGCGGGGGCCACGGCGACGTGTCCAGCGCGTGGATGAACTCGTCGGAGGTCTTGAGCGTGGACCACTTCTCGATCTGCGCGGCCCGCAGGTCGAACTGCGCCAGCGGGTTGGCGTAATGCGACGTCAGCCCCTGGAATCCCCAGTAGGGGTAGTAGGACAGGAAGCTGTAGTCGGCGGTCATCACCACGATCTGGTCGCGCGGCTTGCCCGTCACCTTGAGGATGGCCGAGTCGATCTCGGCGTAGAACTTCTCGGAGCTCGGCGGGCGGCGATCGCCGCGCTGGCCGTGGCCGTCGGTGTCGGTGTAGGCGATGGTCAGGTCGGGCCGCAGCACGTCGGGGATGTCCTGGCTGAACGCGATCGCCGCGGCCAGGCCGATCGCGCCGGCGACGGGTGCGATGGCGCGGCTGCGTGGGGCCAGGTGTTTGACGGCCTCCACGAAGCCGAACGCCCCGGCGGCGACGAGCAGCACGGTCAGCGTCGGCTGTAGCCGGAACGACAACAGCGTGGTGCGTGCCAGCGTGGTCAGCATCGACAGCAGCGACCACAGGTAGACGGCCAGCACGCCGATGGCCAGGGCGCCCGCCCGCACCGACGATCGCGCGCGCACCACGAGCCATAGGGCGCCGAGCATGCAGATCGCTCCCAGCAGCGAGAACTGCAGCATGGGGAAGGTCAGTTCGGCGCCGTCGGCCGGCAGGTAGTGGAAGGCGCTGCCGCTGTTGCTGATCGGGCTGCTCGCCACGCGCACCAGGAAGGGCAGCCAGGTGGTGCTGGCGATGGCCGCCGCGATGACGGCGATCGCGGCGAGCCGGCGCAGCGGATCGAGCGCGGCCCCGGGGCCGTGCCACCGCCAGCGCGCCCCGGCCAGCAGCGCCGCCATCAGCAACATCGTGAACGCGGTGAACCCGAACAGCAGCGAATACCAGATGGCCGTCCAGCCGAGGAACAAGCCCGCGCCGACGACCGCGGCCCAGCCTTGGCCGCCTCGGTCACCCGCGCGCAACCCCGACCAAGTCAGCACAAGCACCGGCGGCAACAGCACGGTGATCATCGCGGCGTAGGGCTCGGGCGAGCCGTAGGCCAGCGTCACGGCGGCGGTCGCGGTGGTGACGATGAGCGCGTACTCGAAGCGGATCATCCGCCACCAGAGCACGAGCGCCACGGCGACCGCGATGGTGATCGAGGTGATGGCCCACGGCTTGTACATCTCCCAGGCCGGCGCCCCGGCGAGCGCCGCGACGCGACCGCCGATCCAGAACCAGCCCGGCGGATAGAACGTCGGCAGCCCGAGGTACGTCATGTCGTGCAGGGCCGGGCTGTCCGCGAGCCGCGTCAGGTACTCGGTGCGGAACTGCTGGTCCACGGAGATGCCGAACAGGTACAGCTTGGTCGCGCCCAGCGGCATGCCGAGCGTCACGACGGTGAAAGCCGAAACGAAGACGAGCCCGCCCAGCTGGGCGAGGACCCGATGACGGCGCCTTTCCTTGGTGAGCCGCCATGCCCAGCCGACGGCGACCAGCCCGGCCAGGCAGCCCACCTGCCCGACGGTGGTCAGCGCGTGCAGCTGGTTGGACGACGGGTAGGCCGGCCATTGCACGCCGGCGATCGCGATGAGCGACGGCACCGCCACGAGGACGGCCACCACCACCGCACCGACCATCTGGCCCAGGCTGGCCAGTGCGTTACGCATGGCTAGATTGGCAGCTTGCGGAAGATGCTCCGCGGGATGTGCCGCAACACCATCATCACGTACCTGAACGCTGCTGGCGCCCAAACCAATTCCTTACCTTGTGCCGCCGCGGTCACCGCAAGGTTGGCGACGTACTCCTTGTCGACGGTGAGCGGCGCTTCCTTGGCGCCGGTGGCCTTCCAGTGCGCGATCGTCGTTGACGTGCGAACCTGGCCGGGCCTGATCACCAGGACCCGAACGCCGAACTCGCGCAGCGCTTCCCCGAGTCCTAGGTAGAAGCCGTCGAGGCCGGCCTTGGTGGAGCCGTACACGAAGTTGGACCGCCGTACCCGCTCACCGGCCGCGCTGCTCATCGCGATGATCTGGCCGAACCCCTGCGCGCGCATCTTCTCGCCGAGCAGCACACCCACGGAAACGGCCGCGGTGTAGTTGATTTCGGCCGCAAGTACCGCCTTGCGCTGGTCCTGCCACAGCTCCTCGGCGTCCCCGAGAATGCCGAACGCCACAATCGCGACGTCGACATCGCCTCCGGCGAAGGCCTGATCGATGACCGCCGGATGGGTGTCGCTCTTGGTGCCGTCGAAGTCGATCCACTCGACCGACTTGGCGCCGGCCGCCGTCAGCGCGGCGACGGCTTCGGCCTTTCGAGGATGGTCGGGTAAGTCCGCCAACACGATTCGCGCGTGCGCGTTCTGCAGGTAGCGCTCGCAGATGGCGAGCCCGATCTCGGAGGTGCCTCCGAGCAGCAGGATGGTCTGCGGATTTCCCACCGCGTCGAGCACCATTTACAGCAACTCCAAGCGTCGGGCCATGTCGGAGGCAAAGACCCCCGTCGGATCTACCTTGCGGCGCACCGCGATCCACTCGTCGATGCGCGGATACATGGCGTGGAAGGTCTCGGCGGTGGTGCGCGAATCCTTGGCCGTGTAGACCCGGCCACCGAATTCCAGCACTCGGCGGTCGAGTTCATTGAGGAACTCGTTGAGCCCCGGCTTGATGGGGAAGTCGACGCACACGTTCCAGCCCGGAATCGGAAAGCTCAACGGCGCCCGGTTGCCCGCCCCGAACAGCTTGAACACGTTGAGAAACGAATAGTGCCCGGACTTTTGGATGTCGCGGATGATGCCCTTGAACTCGTCGACGGCGGTGGTGGGCACGACGAACTGATACTGGCCGAAACCGGCTGGGCCAAAGGCGCGGTTCCATTCGCCGAACATATCCAGCGGGTGGTAGAACTGCGTCAGGTTCTGGATCTTGCCGCGGTAGGTGCCGGACTTTCGGTACCAGAGTTCGCCGATGGGCATGAAGGTGTATTTGTTGGCCAAGCCGTTCGGGAACACATCGGGAAACGTAAGCAGTTGTGGCGCATCGAATTTCAGCGGATTGCGCCGTAGCTTTGGCGGCAACTGGTCGAGCTTGGCGAGCGAGCCGCGCGATATCGCCGCGCGGCCGAGTTTCGGCGGCGGGCTGATCGCGTCGAACCAGGCGCTGGAGTAGGTGTAGTCGGCCTCGCTGCCGTCGCTGTGAAATGCGATCGTTTCGTCCAGGCTGGCGGTGACGTCGCCGTCGGCAATGAAGTACGCAGTTTCCGTCGGCGTCATCTCGACGGTGGCCCGCAGGATGATTCCCGTGAGCCCGTTGCCCCCGACCGTGGCCCAGAACAGCTCGGAGCCCTCGCCGGCCGGGGTGAGGTGGCGCACCTGGCCGTCGGCGGTCAGCAGGTCCATGCTGCGCACGTGGTTGCCGAAGCTGCCCGCGCTGTGATGGTTCTTGCCGTGGATGTCACAGGCGATCGCCCCGCCGATGGTGACCTGGCGGGTGCCGGGCAGCACCGGAACCCATAGACCGAACGGCAGCGCCGCCTTCATCAGCTGGTCGAGGTTGACCCCGGCATCGAGGTCGGCCAGCTTGGTTTCGGCGCTTATGCAGTGGATGGTATTGAGCTCGGTCATGTCGATCACCAGGCCGCCGCCGTTTTGCGCGTTGTCGCCGTAGGAACGGCCCAGCCCGCGGGCGATCACGCCGCGCCCGCCCGAGTCGGCCGTGTTGGCCACGGCTTTGGCGATCTCCTCCGGGTCCGGCGTGGAAAGCACCGTCGCCAAGGAGGGCGCGGTACGCCCCCAGCCCGCGAGCCGCTTGGTGGTGAACATCGTCAAAGAGGGTACCGCTTGGCCAGGTCGGTCAGCGGATGCGGAAGATAACGGCTCGCTGCACGATGAAGTTGATCACCGTCGCGGTGCCCTGCGCGATCACGAACGCGACGGGTATTGCCCAGCCCTTGTAGTGCAACAACACCAGGCTCAAGTGGTTGAGGCCGACCTGCACCGAGAAGGTGATGGCGTAGAGGACCATGACGGCGACGAAGCGCGCGGTGCTCGGCGCCGCCTGAAACGTCCATCGGCGGTTGATCAGGTAGGCGGTGACGGTGCCGACGATGAAACTCGTCGCCTTCGACAGGTCGACCTGCAGCCCCACTACCTTGTAGAGCACCAGGTAGAGGCCGAAGTCGACGATCCCGGCCATGCCGCCGGTGACGACGAAACGCCAGACCTGCGTCGTCAGACTCAGGCGCTCTGCTGGAGGCATTGGTGAACTAACGGGGCAGCTTCACCGCGATGAGCTCGACCTGGTTTTCCCCTTGCGGCGTCGTGTAGGTCACCGTGTCGCCGGCTTTGTGCCCGGCGAGGGCCTGCCCCAGCGGGCTGCGGGCGGTCAACGTCTCGGCCTCCCGGCCGACGGGGGTCTCTTCGACGATGGAGATCACGTGCATGGTGACGACTTCCCCGTCGGGGAAGCGCAGCGTGACCTCGGTGCCGCCGGGCAGCGTTTCGGAGTCGTCCGAGGGCGACGGTCCGCTGCGCAGGCGCCGGTCCAATTCGTTGATCCGATCGGCGAGGACGACGAGCTCGTCGGCGCGCTGGATGGCCTCGGCCGCGTCTCCGTGGTCGCCGACCATGCCTCGGTCGTTTTTGACCTCGACCTCGAGGCGATCGCGCCGCTGCTTTAGCCGATCCAGCTCCGCGGCGAGGTTCTCCCGCGCCACGTCCACCGCCGACTTGGCTTTTTTGCTCACGTCAGTCGACCCGATCCTGTCTGCCGTCACTTGCTGACCTGTAGCGCTACAGTGTTGCACCACCAGCAGGGCGGCCGCCACCTTACGCGCAGGCGAATTGGTTGTTACACACATACCCAGTAGGGCGGCAGATCTACCCCCCGTTTGCTAGCGAGGGCTCGTTTCGGAATTGGGCACGATGTATTCGCTACGCCCAGTCCCCGGCGCGCATCGGTCCCGCGGTGAGGGTAACGACGTTGTTGCGGCTTTCCCGCGCCTCGATCCGGGACACCCACACCCGGCCGCCGGTCGCCAGCGCGACGATCCGCTCGGCGGTCTCGAACACCCAGGCCGCCGAGCCCTCCATGCCGGTGTTGTCCATGATCCGCAGATCGACGACGCCCCGCTCGGCCAGCAGTTCGAACAGGTCGCGCTGCGGGTCGTCCGCCGCGATCAGGGTGGTGTGGTCGAACTGGTAGCGCAGCGCCGACCGGATTTCGCCGACGGCGCCGCCGTCGACCACCAGGCCGGTGCCGGGCTCGGTTTCGGCGCAGGCGAATTCGATCTCAAAGGCCCGCTCGTAGCCGTGCAGGAAGAAGCGCTTGCCCCGATTGGCCCACGAGCGATGGCAGCACGGGAGTTCGCCGAAGAGCTTGCGCATGTGGAACCGCGCCGCCCGGCCGATCGGCGTGTCGGCGCGGTGAATAGTGGCGACGTAGACGTCGTCGTCGAAGGCAAGGTGATTCATGAGTGCAGCGTCGGGGCGCCGCCTTGACGGATCCTCGGAGGATTCTTGGCGTGGGTTCTACGCGCTGCGGTTTTCCTCCCACACTGCTATGAGTTGTTCATGACGTCGTACCGATCAACGATTACGCGAATGAACATGAAGCCGAGGGTTTTGATGGCCACGGTCGGGGCTGCGGCGGCCTTGGCCGCCGGCGTGCTGTGGACTGCACCGTCGGCCTCGGCCGGCACGCCCTTTTGCGATTCGCTTCCGCCGCGGGATGCGCGTGAGTGCAACTGCGGATTCGACTTCGCCCCGGGCAGTCAGGAACTTCATGACTGCCTTTATGGAAATACTGTTACGCCCCCAAAGCCTTGAGCGCACGGCGCGGTTAGGGGCCTGGATCGCCCTCGATGAGCATGGGAGCCACTTGCCGGTTGGCTCCGCCGTTGCTGACCCACGGCTGGGAATTCGGGCTCATGATGCCGATCATGAAGTGGTGGCAAGCATTCATGTCCCAATTCGGCGTCCCGCCGCTGGGCTGTGGCAACGGCATGTCAGGGCACCAGATATAGCTGCACGCGTGGTAGTTGCAGATCGATTTCGGATAGGTGAAGGCTTGGGCTGTCCCCGTGGCAAGCCCCAGGGCGGCGAGCGCGGTGCCACCCGATAGCAGCGCGCCGGCGAGCGCGCGCTTCATGCCGTGAGCGTTGTGAGCGATCCTCATCGCCTGGCTTCCTTTCGCTGATCTTGCGCTTGGCGTCGCGTCTCAGTAAACGGCGCGTGCCCCGCTTACCGATCCCAAGAATGATTGCTGATCCGCTTCGACTTCGATAGCCGATAGTTAACTCCCACACCGCAGAAGCGGCAGCGAAATGCGGAAACTCACCGGCCGGGCAGTTTGCCTGCGACGACCGCAGTCGAGCGGGTCAGCTAAGGAACTCCCTTTCCGCCCTTGCTACCGGGTGTTCCCGCGGTGCCCCCGGACAGATCGAGCGCAGCGGTCGTATCGAACGCGGCAAGGCGGCGGCCCGGATTTCACCAGGGGTCGCCGCACCCTGCGTGCTAGACCCAGTAGGGCACCCGGGCGCGGTACTGCCGCATCCCGAACGCGGCCAGCAGCCACCCGACGACCGTCAGCACCAGGACCACCACCCAGTGCCGCAGTTCCTGGTGGGCGCCCAGCAGCGGCGCGCGAACGATGTCGAGGTAATGCAGCAGCGGGTTGAGTTCCACGATGCTCGCCCAGTGTCCGGCGCCCTGCTGTCGCAGCGTGTCGTCGTTCCAGATGATCGGCGTCATGAAGAACAGCAACTGCACGATCGAAAACAGCAACGGGCCGATGTCGCGGTAGCGGGTCGCCAGGATCCCGAAACACAGTGACACCCAAATGGAATTGAGCACGATCAGCGCCAGCGCCGGGATGACCGAGAGGTCGGCCCACGACCACGGCTTGGGGTAAATGATCGCGACGACGGCGTAGATGACGATGTTGTGCGCGAACAGCAGCATCTGCCGCCACACCAGCCGGTAGACGTGCACCGAGAGCGGTGTGGGCAGCTGCTTGATCAGCCCCTCGTTGGCGACGAACACGTCGGCGCCCTCCAGGATCGAGGCGTTGATCAGGTTCCAGATGATCAGCCCCAGGGTGACGTAGGGCAGGTGGACAGCCAGGTCGAGGTGGAACAGCTTCGAATACAGCCCACCCATCGCGACGGCTGTTGTTCCGGTCGCGATGGTGATCCAGAACGGCCCCAGCACCGAGCGGCGGTAACGCTGTTTGATGTCCTGCCAGCCCAGGTGCAGCCACAGCTCGTGCCGGCGGAAACCGTCGACCAGGTCGTTGCGGGCGCGGGTGAAGGTCCGCGACTGCGCAGCGGCGTCGATGAAGGTCAAGGGGTCCCTCCAGGCTTGCCGAATCGCTCGCGACGCCCCAAACGGCGCAACCGGATCCACTCGCGCAAGCCGCGCGGGTCACGCCGGCTCACCAAGAAGAACCAGCCGAACCGGACCCACTCCTGGAACAACAGCTTGCGCAGGCCGGGCTGCGCCATCAGGTAGCCGCGGTTGCGGTAGGTGAAGAACCGCTTGGTGGCGTCGTCGGGGTACTGGGTGTGCATGCGGCCGCCCAGAATCGGCTTGAACTCGTCGGACCCGCACGGATGCAGATACACCGCGTCCAGGCAAGTGCCGAACGGCAGGCCGGAGCGAACCAGCCGGCGATGCATCTCCACCTCGTCGCCGCGAACGAACAGCCGCAGGTCCGGCACGCCGATCGATTCCAGCGTCGACGCCCTGAACAGCGCGCCGTTGAACAACGACGCGATCCCGCGCAGCAGATCCTGCCCCTCCTCGGTGCGCAATTCGCTTGCGCGCCTTCGCCATACCAGGCCACGCCGCAACGGGAACGCCAGCCGGGCCGGGTCGTCCATGTTGCACACCATCGGTGACACCTCGGCCAGGCCGTACTTCTCGGCGCAGGCCAGCAGCGTCTCCAGCACGTGCGAGTCCCGGGGCCGCCCGTCGTCGTCGGCGAGCCACACCCAGTCGGCGCCCTGCGCCAGCGCGTGCAGCATGCCCAGCGCGAAACCGCCCGCGCCACCGAGGTTTCGGCGCGAGCTCAAGTAGGTCGTCGAAATGGGTTGGCCGGCAACCAGATCACGGACTCGGCCGTCACAGTCGTTGTCGACCACGATCAGGTGATCGGGCAACCGGGTTTGCGTGCTGAGCACATCCAACGATTTGGCCAGCTCGTCGGGGCGCCGGTGGGTGACCACGACGGCGAAGATCGTCTCACTCATCGTTGTCCGGCGGTCTCTTCCAGTACCTCGCGCACGTGCCGGGCCGCGTCCTCGCCCTCGTACGCGCGCACCACGTCCTCGATGCCGCCGGACATGCGGATGACGCCGTGGTCGATCCACATCGCCGTCTTGCATAGCCGGGCCAGGAACTCGTTGGAATGGCTGGCGAACACCAAGATTCCGGAGCGCTCCACCAGGCGCTGCAGCCGGGTCTGGGCCTTCTTCAGGAAGTCGGCGTCCACCGCGCCGATGCCCTCGTCGAGCAGCAGGATCTCGGGGTCGATGCTGGTGACCACGCCCATCGCCAGCCGCACCCGCATGCCCGTCGAGTAGGTGCGCAGCGGCATCGACAGATAGTCACCCAACTCGGTGAACTCGGCGATCTCGTCGACCTTGGCCATCATCTGCTTTCGGGTCTGCCCGAGAAACAGGCCGCGGATGATGATGTTCTCGAAGCCCGAGATCTCCGGGTCCATGCCGACCCCGAGGTCGAACACCGGCGCCACCCGGCCGGTGACCTTCGCCCACCCGCGGGTCGGCTCGTAGATGCCCGAAAGTAGGCGCAGCAGAGTCGATTTCCCGGCGCCGTTGTGGCCGACCAGGCCGACCCGGTCGCCCAACTCGAGCTTCATGGTGATGTCGCGCAACGCCTCGACGACGACGACGTTGGAGCTGTTGCGACCGATCGTGCCGCCGGCCTTGCCCAGGAACGCCTTCTTCAACGACCGCGACTTGGCGTCGAAGATGGGAAATTCCACCCACGCGTCGCGCGTCTCGATGTGCGGACCCGGCCCCGGCAGCGTCATGTGTTTACAGGTATTGCCCGGTACCCGAACCCGGGCCGTGGCCGGACCTGATGCCCGGAGGAAGCGCCCCCTGCCGCATCTGCTCCAGCTGCGCACGGGCGGCCATCTGCTGGGCGAACAGCGCCGTCTGGATGCCGTGGAACAACCCTTCCAGCCACCCGACCAGCTGCGCCTGGGCGATGCGCAATTCGGCGTCCGACGGCGCGGCGTCCTCGTTGAACGGCAGGGTCAGCCGATCGAGCTCCTCACGCAGTTCCGGCGCCAGGCCGTCCTCGAGCTCGCGGATGCTCGTGGCGTGGATGTCGCGCAGCCGGTTGCGGCTGGCCTCGTCCAGCGGTGCGGCGCGCACCTCCTCGAGCAGTTGCTTGATCATCGTGCCGATCCGCATCACCTTGGCGGGCTGCTCGACCAGGTCGGTCAGGGAGCGCTCGTCGGAGTCGTCGTCGGCGTCGCGCAGCGCCATGATCCGCGGGTCGACGCCGCCTATCACCTCGATGCCGTCGGCGTCCGGGCCGTCGTTGCCGTTCGTCAATGCATTCACCATCCTCTTGTGCGCCTAAGGGTGCGGCGCCGCGGTGTCCTCGCGCCACTCGTAGATTCGAGCCCCGCCGTTGTCGTAGATGAGCGTCCACGACGTCGATCTATCCAGAGACACTAGTCCTTCGGGTGTGGCAAACCCTCTGACGTTGGGTGTACTGGTCAGGATGTACCTGATATTGAGCGCCTTAATCGCCTCGGCCACCTTGGGATCCGAATCGGCCTTGCGCGCGGAGATCCAGAATATGTAGCGGTAATAGCCCGGGCCGGTTTGCTGCGGGAAGTCGTAATGGGTCCACAACGGGTGCAGGTCGGCCACCGCGTACATCCAAGCGGTGCCGTCGACGTTGGAGTTGCCGATCACGCTCTCGCGGGCGCCGGGCAGCTTGGCCAGATAGGCCATCGCCATCAGGTCTCGCTGGTCGATGATCACCGAGTCGTACTTGTCGCCGAACAACACCAGGTGCCGGTAGAGGTATTGGCGGCCGGAGACCAGCACGGCCACCAGCAGAAGGACCGCCGTGGCGGCGGTCCAGACCGGGTCGGGTAGCCGTTTGAAACGGTCGGTCAGCCGTCTGGCGACGGCGACGACTCCCACCACGATCGCGAACAGCGCGATGCCCGCCATGGGCGTCACCAGCATCGTCACCACCGCCGAGAGCCGTCGCGGATCGTTGTAGAAGAACTGGCTGAACTCTTCGATGGCCCGGCCGAGGGGGTTGCGAAACGGCGCGCCGGAGTAGATGGTCGCCACGGTCAGCACCAGCCAGACGGCGGGCGGCCACCAGATCCTCTTGTACAGCAGGATCGCCATGCCGATGGCCGCCAGCGCGACCAGGCTGTATTGGGTCGGGAAGTCGTTGAGGTGGCGGGTGTGCAGCAGCAGCGCGTCGATGACGCCCTGCTTCACGCTCTTGAAGCTGGGGAACGCATGCCCGGCGATGATGTCGGCCTGCCTCAGCACGCCGAGGAATTGCGGCGCCAGGATCGCGGCGGTGGGGACGGCGACGGCGGCCAGGGTGAGCGCGTCGGTGAGGCGGCCGCGCACCGGATGCCACACGGCGTCCAGGAGCCACCAGGCCAACAGGAACAGGATGACGATGAAGCCACCGGTCAGGTGCATCGACAGGACGCCCACCAGCGCCAGCACGGCCGCCGGGATGCGGTCGCGGTGCCGCAGCGTCGAGGCGATCAGAACGAACGTCGGGATCGCGACGCCGTAGGCGGCCAGGTTGGGCATCGCCGCGACGCCGAACTCGACGTAGGGCACCGACGTGAACGACGCCGACAGCGCGGCGGCGGTGGCGGACACGCTCGCGGCGCGCCATTGGGTGCTGATCGGGCGCAGCAGGAACCAGGTGAGGGTGGCCGCGCTGGAGGGAAACAGCCAGACCGACGCGGCCAGCGAGTTCAGCGTGTAGCCGGTGGTGGGCGCTGCGCCGGTGAGCTGACAGTAAACCGCCGTCAGGGCGTGGAACACCGACGGGTAGTACAGCGGTTGATGGGTCTCGACGTTGCGGAGCTCGCCCATGTGGGTCGACGACGCCTGCCCGGTGTCGAGGATGAAGCGCACCTCGTTGGCGTGCCAGGCGGCGTCCCACGTGCTGGGAATGGACTGCCAGTGCGTGAGCCCGCGATAGCCCGCCCACATGATCAGCGCCGCGCCCAGCAGCACACCGGCGGCCACCGTCACCGCCGGCCAGCGACTGACGCCGCGAGCCTCCGCCTCGGGGTCGCGGTAGCGGCCGAGTGCCAGCTGCAAACCCGTCGCCCCCACGCACACGACCGCCAGCGCGGCGAGCGCGGTCCATCCGTTCCACGGGAACCCGAGCGCACCGAGGGGGATAATCGCCAGCGCCACAACGCCGTACGTCAGCGCCGGACCAACTGCAATGGCCACCGGCCACGTCAGTTGGGTGATGCGCGCGACGATCACACCCGGTGCGATCAGCAAGAACAGTGCGATCAGCGTTCCGGTCCAAAGGCCCACTGGACTAGTATGGCTGCCCGGGTGACTCGGCTCGCCAAGCCACCGTCCGGCTTGGATTGCGGAGGGGGCACCCGCTACCGTCACAATTTTCGCAAAATTGCGGAAGCTTTAAGGTGGCTGTCATGGCTTACGACGTCGCCCGGGTGCGCGGACTGCATCCGTCGCTGGGTGACGGGTGGGTGCACTTCGACGCGCCGGTCGGCATGCTCATCCCGGATTCCGTGGCGACGACGGTGTCGACGGCCTTCCGCCGGTCCGCCGCCACCATAGTGGGGGCGCACCCGTCGGCGCGGCGCAGCGCCGCCGTGCTGGAGGCCGCGCGGGCGGCGGTCGCCGACCTGTTCAACGCCGACCCGGCGGGCGTGGTGCTGGGCGCCGACCGCGCCATCCTGTTGTCGTCGCTGGCAGAGGCGTCGTCGTCGCGGGCCGGCCTGGGCTACGAGGTGATCGTCAGCCGGCTCGACGACGAGGCGAACATCGCCCCGTGGCTGCGGGCGGCGCACCGCTACGGCGCCAAGGTTAAGTGGGCCGAGATCGACATCGAGACCGGTGAGCTGCCGACGTGGCAGTGGGAGAGCCTGATCGGGAAGTCGACGCGGCTGGTCGCCGTCGCGTCGGCGTCGGCGACCCTGGGCACGGTCACCGATCTGCGGGCGATGACCAAGCTGGTGCACGAAGTGGGCGGCCTGGTGGTGGTCGACCATTCCGCGGCCGCGCCGTACCGATTGCTCGACGTCAAGGAGACCGACGCCGACATCGTCGCCGTGAACGCCCTGGCCTGGGGCGGTCCCCCGATCGGCGCGATGGTCTTTCGCGATCCGGCGCTGATCAACTCCTTCGGCGCGGTGTCGTCCGATCCGCAGGCCGCCGGCCCGGCGCGCCTAGAGGTCGGTGCGCATCAGTTCGGCCTGCTGGCCGGGTTGGTCGCCAGCATCGAGTACCTGGCATCGCTCGACGAGTCGGCCCGCGGCAGCCGGCGCGAACGCCTGTCCGTGTCGACCGAGTCGGCCAACTCGTATCTGAACCGGGTGTTCGACTACCTGATGGTGTCGTTGCGGTCGCTGCCGCTGGTGATGGTGATCGGTCGCCCCGAGGCGCGGATCCCGGTGGTCAGCTTCGCGCTGCAGGACGTGCCCGCCGAACGCGTGGTGCAGCGCCTGGCGGACAACGGCATTCTGGCCATCTCGAACGCGAGCTCCCGCGCGCTCGACGTGCTGGGCGTCAACGACGTGGGCGGCGCCGTCACCGTCGGCCTGGCGCACTACTCGACGACGGCGGAGGTCGACCAGCTGGTGCGCGCGCTGGCGTCGCTGGGCTGAGCCGCTTTTCTTGTGCACTCAGGGCTTTTCGTGTGCACTCTGGGCGGCCCTCGGCGGCGTGTCGCCGCCGTGAGCGCACACGCAATGCCGTGGACTCACACGCAATGCCCTGACTAGACGGTCAGCACGATCTTTCCGGTCACCTTGCTCGCCACCAGGTCTTGATGCGCCTCACCGGCCCGCTGGATGGGCATGCGCGCGCCGATGATCGGCCGCACCCGGCCCTCGGCGATCATCGGCCACACCGACGCCGTCACCGCCTGCACGATCTCGCTCTTGCTGTTCGGTCCGGTGACCGGGCGGGCCCTCAGCGTGGTCCCGATGACCCGCGCCCGCTTCATTAACAGCTTGGCGATGTTGAGCTCGCCCTTGATCCCGCCCTGCATGCCGATGATGACCAGCTGCCCGTCGGTGGCCAGGGCGTCGATGTTGCGGTCCAGGTACGCGGCGCCCATGATGTCGAAAATCGCGTCGGCACCGCCGTTTTCCTGCAGCCGCGCGACGAAGTCCTCGTCGCGGTAGTTGATGGTGATCTCGGCGCCCAGCTCGCGGCAGAACTCCAGCTTCTCCGCCGACCCGGCCGTCACGGCCACCCGGGCGCCCAGCGCCCGCGCGACCTGGATCGCGTTGGTGCCGATGCCGCTGGCCCCGCCGTGCATCAGCAGCAGCTGCCCTTTGCCCAGGTGCGCCACCATCACCAGGTTGGACCACACCGTGCACGCCACCTCCGGCAGCCCGGCTGCGTCCACCAGGTCCACGCCGTCGGGGATGGGCAGCACCTGGCCGGCGGGCACGGCGACGTATTCGGCGTAGCCGCCGCCGGCCAGCAGCGCGCAGACCTCTTGTCCCGCAGGCCAATCCGTGACGCCCTCGCCCGCATCGGCGACGACGCCGGACACCTCCATGCCGATGATTTCGCTGGCCCCCGGCGGGGGCGGGTACTTGCCGGCGGCCTGCAGCACGTCGGCGCGATTGACGCCGGCCGCGGCGACCTTGATCAGCACCTCGCCGGGCCCGGCGGTCGCGTCGGGCACCTCTTGCCAGGACAGTTGGTCGGGGGATTCGGCGACAATCGCGCGCATGACGGCGACGTTACTAGGACGCCCGGCCCCCGCTACCCTTAGCTAGCCTTGTTCCTGGTGGCGTGGCAGAGCGGCCTAATGCACTCGCCTTGAAAGCGAGAGACGGCTAAAACCGTCCGGGGGTTCAAATCCCTCCGCCACCGCCGGTCAATGCAGGGTCGGCGCGTAGCGCAGCACCGCGCCCACGCCGTCGGCGGGGGAGATCCGTTCGTCGGTGCGCACCAACGACGCTCCGACCGAAACCGCGAACATGGGCAGCGCCTCGTCGGCCCGCAACGTCTTGTCGGGAGCGGCGCCCTGCTCGGACAGCACGTTCTCGTTGGGGGCGACCGTCGTCAGGCCTTCGTCGGCCACGACGGTGGCGTCCCCGACTTCGCCGATGATCAGGGTCTCGACCGCGCCCTGGCGCAGCGCCGAGCAGACAGGGCCCAAGCCCTCGGCCGCCAGCCCGGATTCGCGGCCGATCTCGGCGCTGAAGCGCTGCGCGGCGGCGTCGACCGTTCGCAGCTGGCGGTTGACGAATTCGTCCTCGATCGCACGCTCGATCTCGCCGAAGTCGTGACCGCTGTGCCGCGCGCCGACCTCGAGCGCGACTGCGCGGTCGCGCAACCGTTCCGGCAGCGCCGCGAGGAAGTCCGAGCGGGAGCGCACCTCGCCGACGACGAAGATCACCTCGATGCCCTTGTCGTCGACGAGCTCGCCGACGCGGTCGGCGACCGCGCGGATGTTCTTGCGGGCGGCCTCTTCGGTGCGCAACTGCGGGTCGCCATAACCGGCGGTTTCGGCGCCGGCGGCCTTGTGCACCGGGTGGCCCCCGCCGTCGACGGTTTCCGAGTGCAGCGTGCCCCCGATCTGGGTGGTGATGTCGGCCCCGCTGTGGTCCACGACGACGAGCACGTAGTCGGGGTGATCGAAATTCTGCTCGAGAATTGGGACGAGGTAAGGCAATTCGGACACGCGGACGACGGTCGTCGGGGCGGGGCGAGCCAAATGCTCGTTGATCACCACGCCGTCGGCGCCGGCGATAATCGCCCGACCGCTGCGGCCGATCGGCGGGCGCAGGTCCATGACCGCGGCGCCGATTTCGTCGATGACCGCTTGGCCGGCGCCGCGCTGCTCAAGCTCGTCGCGCACCGCCCGCCATTTGAGTTCGAGCTGCGCCTCGGCGTCGTGGGTGTCGTGCGAGTCGTCGAAGTAAACCGAAGCGAATGGCGCCGGTGCGTCCAGCAGCTTGCGGAAGCGTTCAGAATCCATGCCTAGTTGGTTGCCCCAGCCCCTCGGGGGACAAACCCTAGTAGCTTCGATCGCCCTCGCTGTCGTCGAAGAAGTGCCATTCGCCGTCGCGTTCGACCTCCATGCGCCAACCGAGTTCGTTGCCCTCGACCTTGTTGTCGGCGAACCACGCGTGCGCCTTGTCGGCGCTTTCGATGTCCTCGGTGGCGACGACGTCGCCCTTCGGGTTGAGCACTCGATATGTAGCCATGCGTGGCAGTGTTCCCATCGCCGCGCGCCCTCAACCGGCGCGAATCTCTGCGGCGATGGTGTCCATCAGGGCCGTGTAACGGCGGGCTTCGGGGTCGCGGCCGGGCTTGCCGCTGCTGATCACGCCGGCGGCCATGTCGCGCTCCGGATCGGCCCAGACGGCGATGTTGGTGAGACCGAGGTGGCCGAACGCGGCCGTCGCGTCCCGGCCGAACGGTCCGAACCGCTTCGTTCCCAGGATGAATCCGGTGCCCCAGCGGGCCGGCATCAGGCCGATCGCGAAATCCGGTCGCAACCGGCGGCATTCGGCCGCCGCGCCGCGCAGCGTCTCCGGGCTCATCACCCGCACGCCATCGAGTTCGCCTCCGCGGCGCCAGATTTCGGCGAACCGGGACAGCTCGTCGGCGGTCGAGACGGTGTTGGACGACGGGACGATCGTGGTCAGGAACCGGGGCGTGTTGGTGTACGGGATGATCTCGTGCACGGTTCCGCCGATCGCCTTGCGGAAGATCTGGGCGACCACCGGCGGCAAGGTGCGGCCGGTGGGGTGGCTGGGCGCGACCAGCGGTACGTCCTGTTTGGCGACGCCGAAGTTGGTCCACCGGAAGCCCAGCGGGTCGAGGATCTCGGCGGCCAGGATTTCGCGAATCTCCTTGCCGGTGGCCGCGTAGACGATCTCGCGCATCAGCGGACCCCACGTCAGGGCGTGGTACATGTGCACCAGCCCCGGGCGGTAGAGGGGGCGCAGCTCACCGAGCTTCTGTTGCGCGTACTCATGGTCGTCGGCGCGTTTGATGTCCGGCCTGGGCCCGGTGGGGAAGGGCAGCCCGGCGCTGTGGGTCATCACGTGCCGGATCGTGATGCGGTCCTTGCCGTGGCTGGTGAAGGTGGGCAGGTATTCGCAGACCCGGTCGTCCAGCGAGAAGACGCCGCGCTCGGCGAGCATGTGCACGACGGTCGCGGTGACGCCCTTGGCCGCCGAGTACACGCAGTACGGCGTGTCCGTGGTGACGGGGATCTTCTCGGCGTCGGGCGGATCGGTGGGCGCGTTGCCCCACCCGTGGCCGATCGCGCGGTTGAGCACGACGCGGCCGTGCTGGCGGATGCACACCTGGATCGCCGGGTGCAGGCCGCCCGCATACCAGTGCCGCGCGGCCTGCCAGATCCGTTCGACGGCCGCGGCGTCGATCTCGGAGTCGTCCTCCGCGCCGATGGCCGTCACGGAGTCCAGGTCGGCCGGGACGCGGATTTTTCCGTCGGGTGTCACTTCAGCGAGAGTAGCCAAGCGCGCGCTATTCCCCGGTGAACTGCGGCGGACGCTTCTCGAACGTGGCGGAGATGCCTTCGGTCAGGTCCTTCGACGGCAGGAACGCCGCGTTCCAGGTCGCGACGTAGCGCAGGTTCTCCGAGACGGCGGAGGTGCGTTGCTGGTCGAGGACGTCCTTGACGCCGTAGACGGCCAGCGGGGGATTGGCGGCGATCTCGGCGGCCGTCGCGTGGGCGGCCGCCAGTGTCGCGTCGGCGTCGGCGAACACGTCGTTGACCAGCCCGATCTTCTCCGCGCGGGCCGCGTCGATGTCCCGGCCCGTCAGCGCCAGTTCGCGCAGGTGGCCGTCGCTCAGGATCAGGGGCAGCCGGGCCAGGCTGCCCATGTCGGCGACGATGGCCAGCTTGACCTCGCGCACCGAGAACTTGGCGTCGGCGCTGGCGTAGCGGATGTCCACCGCGGAGATCAGGTCGACGGCGCCGCCGATGCACCAGCCCTGGACCGAGGCGATGGTCGGCGTGCGGCAGTCGGCGACGGCGTTGATCGCCTTCTGCATCCGCAGGATCTCGGCGTGGAAGTCGGTGCGGGGGCGGGCCATCGCCCCCTCGGCCATCAGCGGGGCGAACATGCCGCCCATCGCGGGCACGTCCAGGCCGTAGCTGAAGTTCCTGCCCGATCCGGTGATGACGATGGCCCGCACGTCGCGGTCGGCGTCCAGCCCCGCGAACACCTCCGGCATCTCCGACCAGAAGGCGGGCCCCATGGCGTTGCCCTTGCCGGGCCCGATCAGCGTCACCTGCGCGACGTGGTCTTTGGTCTCGATGGTGACGGATTCGTATGTTTCGCCCATATCGAGACCGTAGCGTGGCAAATATGGATCCTGACTTGCGACCCGGACCTGATTCCCCGCCCACCGACGAGCTGCACAGCGCCGAGGGCACGCTGCGTGTGTTGCAGCAAGTCCTGCACCCCATCGCGACCGGCGACCTGGCCCGGCAGACGCCGTGCCGCGAGTTCGACGTGACGCAGTTGACCGGGCACCTGCTGAACTCGATCACGGCGATCGGCGGCATGGTCGGCGCCGAAGTTCCCGAGCGCGACGAGAGCGATTCGGTGGAGCGGCAGGTCATCGCCGCGGCGCGCCCGGCCCTGGATGCCTGGCATCGCCACGGCCTCGACGGCACCGTGCCGTTCGGGAAGGGTGAGATGCCGGCCAGGGGCGCGTGTGGAATCCTGTCGCTCGAATTCCTGGTCCACGCATGGGATTACGCCAAGGCCGTGGGCCACGATGTCGACGCCCCGGAACCATTGGCCGAATACGTGCTGGGGCTGGCGCATCAACTGATCCGCCCGGAGTTCCGCGGCGGCGCCGGCTTCGACGAGCCGGTCGACGTGGCCGCCGACGCCGGCGCCCTCGAGCGGCTGATCGCGTTTACCGGCCGCGACCCGTCGGCCTAGCCTTTCCTTCGCCGAGCGTGTTCTCAGGGCGAGAATCCTCACGGATCTTCGCCGTCACGTCACGCTCGGCGACAGAGACGGTGCCTACACCCGCTCGAGGTAGAAGTAGTAATAGCGGCCCACCCCATCTTGAAAGTCCAGCACGCCCTTGCCGTTCATGATGCCCATCACGGCGTCGTCGTCGATCTTCTTGAAGTGGTCGTGCACCGGCTGGCCGTCGTAGACCATCGTCGCGGTGACCTCGCCGCGGAACTCCTCTAGCCACAGGCTGGCCTCGCCCTTGCCCATCGCCTTGTTCGAGAACTTGTTCCCGTCGCCGTCCAGGCACACCAGCGGCTGCACGTCGGCGGCAGATTTGAAGGTCTTGCCGAACCAGCCGGCCTTTTCCAGCTGGCCGTTCATCTTGTGGCCGGTGACGAACTCGCCGCCCTTCCACTCGCCCAGCATTTCGTCGATGGTCGCCGGCTGCAATGTCGCCCAGAAGTCGTCGAGCTCGGCATCGGCGATGTCGCCGCCGCGTTCCTTGAATTCGGTGAACTTCTTGCGGGCCAGGCTCATTGGTTCTCCTTGATCCAGTCGCGGGCAAACCGCAGCAGCGCGTCGTTCTCCTCCGGCGCCCCGATGCTGACCCGCACGCCATCCGGCGCGAACGGGCGGACCACGATGCGCGCCTCGGCGGCCCGCGCCACGAAGTCCTGGGTGCGCGTTCCCAGGGGCAGCCAGACGAAGTTGGCCTGCGACGGCGGCAGGGCGAACCCGGCGTCCCGCAGGCCGGCGCTGACGCGGGCGCGTTCGGCGACGACGGCGTCGGTGCGGGCCAGCAACTCGTCGGCGGCATCCAGCGAGGCGATGGCGGCGGCCTGCGAGATGCTCGTCACCGCGAACGGCACGTAGACCTGGTCCAGCGCGGTGATCAGGTCGGGGTGGCCGACGGCGTAGCCGACGCGCAGGCCCGCCAGCCCGTAGGCCTTCGAAAAGGTCCGCAGCACAACGACATTGCTGCGGGTGCGGGCCAGCTGCAGGCTGTCGGGCAGCATGCCGTCGCGGATGTACTCGACGTAGGCCTCGTCGATGGCGATCAGGATGTGGGGTGGCACCGCCTCGACGAAGCGGGCCAGCGCGTCCGGGTCGACGACCGTGGACGTCGGATTGTTCGGGTTGCACACGAAGATCAGCCGGGTGCGGTCGGTCACCGCGGCGAGCATCGCGTACAGATCGAAGGTGTGGTCGGTCAGGGGAACCTTGACGGCGACGGCGCCGGCGACCTGAACCATGGGCGGGTAAAGCTCGAAGCTGTGCCAGCCCATCACCACCTCGTCGCCCGCGGCGGCGGTGATTTGGATGACCTGCTGGCACAGACTGACCGAACCGCAACTGACGGCGACCTGCTCGGGCGCGAAATCCGCGGAGCTCGCAGAGCTGAGGTGCTTGGCCAGCGCCGCCTTGAGCGCAAGGTTGGCGCTGTCGGGATAGCGGTGAATGCTGTCGGTAGCCCGTTCGATCGCCGCGCGGACGCTGGGCAGCGGGCCGTGCACCGTCTCGTTGCTGGCCAGTTTGATCGAACCCGGCACCGTCTTGCCGGGAACGTAGACGGGAAGTCCCGCCAGCTCGGGACGCAGGCGGGCGGTCACTTCGACAGCATATGTCGGCGCTGTGTACGCTATGCCTCCGGCGGTTCGGGGACGGCTGAAGGGGTTCGGGTACCCTCAGGAAGTCCGATGGAGGCGTGCCAGAGCGGCCGAATGGGGCTCACTGCTAATGAGTTGTCCCCCTCAAAGGGGACCGGAGGTTCAAATCCTCTCGCCTCCGCTGAGCCCCTCGGGGTTAGACAACTGAAGACAGGCGCCCGTAGCTCAACGGATAGAGCATCTGACTACGGATCAGAAGGTTAGGGGTTCGAATCCCTTCGGGCGCGCTCAGATCGATGTACTTCGAATCGTTCAGCCGGAGTTGGTTGTGGCCGCGAATATTCGGCGATAATCTCCCGCGCATGATGACGAGCAGCTTTGGACAGACAATTGGTGGCGGCGCCGGCGGCCGTTTCGGCGGTGGCGCGGGTGGCCGCGTGGGCGGTGGCGCCGGAGGCCGCCTCGGCGGTGGCGCGGGTGGCCGCGTGGGCGGTGGCGCCGGAGGCCGCCTCGGCGGTGGCGCCGGCGGTCGCTAGCCCCTAACCCTTTTCATTCGGTAAAGCGCCCCCGGCTCAGACGATCGGGCCGGGCGGCGCTTCCGTGTCGGCCGAACCGACCAGATCGAGTTGCATCCATGCGACGTCGTGCCAGCGTCCGTGCTTCCACTCGACGCGCCGGTACAGCCCGGCGTCCTGGAACCCGAAGGACCGATGGAAGCCGTTGCTGGGCTCGTTGGGCTGGGTGATGCCGGCGAAGGCCTGCCGATAGCCGTGCTCGGCGAGCCGGTGCAGTAGCCGCGTGTAGAGCGCGCGGCCGCCGCCGGTGCGGTGATGGTCGCGGTCGACGTAGAGTCCGGTCTCGGTCGACCATCGGTAGGTCGGCATGCGATTGAGGGTGTGCCCGTAGGCGAAGCCGATGATCCGATCGTCGCGTTCGAGTACGAGCCATTCGTGGGCCGCGGCGATCCGCGTGGCCATCTCCTCGACGCTCGGGACTTCGATTTCCCAGCTGATCGCCGTGTCCAGAACGTAGGGGCGATAGATCGCGACGCAGGCGGCCGCGTCCCGCGCGGAAGCCGGGCGCACCAGGCCGATGCTCGCTTGCATGCCAGCAGTCTGTCACCGTCAAAGCCGCAGGGCGGCTTCGGCTTTAAACCGGCGTCCAGTCGTCCCAGGACTCGGCGAAGTCGAGAGTCTCCCTGGGAATGCGGGCGGAAGCGATGATCTCGCGGAAGTGGTCCTGCCAACCCCACCACAGGCAGATGTGAAAGACGTGCTGATACCAGCTGAGCTGGTAGCCGTCCGGGATGGCCTCGCCCTTGTTTTCCGGTGAGAACACCGCGACCGCCAGCAGGCCGATCGCCGCCGAGGCGGGCAGCTGGATCTTCCCGGTTCGCCAGATCTGCACTCCCGCGGGGCGCGGGCCGTGCGGGGTCAGTTCGAAACCCTCGGGCAGTTCGTCGTCGTGGCCGTGGCTCCAGCGGTGGACGCCGTACAGGACGTCGGCGATGTCGGGGCGGCCGTCGGGCATATCCGATTTCACCGCGATGGGAAAGCGGCTCTGCTCGAAATCGATCCCCGGTGCCGCCATTATCTGGAAGATGTCCAGCGAGTCCCGGATGGTGCGCTTGAACCGGGTCGCGACGCCCTCCTGTGGATAGCGCTTCTTCGAGGTTCCATCGACCGCGTTGCAGGCATGCAGCATCGCGGTGTCCCACTCGCGGTGTTCCCAGTGGTCGAGCGAGCGCCTGACCGAATCCCCGACGTCCACGCTTGGAGGCTAACCGCCCGGCCCCCAAGGTGTCCTGGTTATGGGCGCGGTTGGAACGGCAGCCGGCGCGGCGGGATGGTCACGGTCTGGGTCACCGTGCTGGTTTCGGTGCTCGGGGACACGGTGACCGTGCTCGGCGGGACCGTCGTCGTCGGGGTATCGGTGCTCGGCGTTCCCGTGTCGGTGCTCGGGGTTCCGGTGTCCGTGCTCGGCGGCGGGGCGGTCTCGGTGATGGTCTGCGTCGGCGCGCCGCCGCCGCCGTGGTGGCGCGGCGGCTCCGTGGTGGTGGTCACCGCCGGAGCGCTCGTGGTGGTCGGAGCGGTCGTCGTCGTGGCGGTGGGGGCCGGCGACGGCGAACCGGCCACCAGCTTGACCACCGCGTACGCCGCGAGGCCGAGCAACATCGCGCCCACCGCGCCGGCCGCGACCAGCGCCGCCGGGCGGCGATACCAGGGTGTCGGGGGTTCGGGCGGCTGCGGGGCCGGCTCGTCGTAATAGCCGCCGTAGGCGGCCTGGGTCGGCTCGGAGTAGAAGTCGGGGTTCTCGGGGTAGGGCGGCACGAAGGGAGATGTTAGTGCGTCAGGATTCGCCGCCGATAAGCGTCAGCGCCCGCTCGAACAGGTGCACCGTCGCGGCGTGGAGTTGGTCGCCGACCTCTTTTTCGGCCTTGCCCGCGCAGGCCCGCGCCAGCGTGCCCTCGATGACGATGCCGAGCTTGAAACAGGCCAAAACGGTGTACCACACGATGTTCGACAGGTCGCGGGTGGTGTTGGCGGCGTACCGCTGCAACAGGTCGTCGATGCTGGCCAGCCCGTCCTGTCCGCCCAGGGCGTGGCTGAACACGCTGGAGCCGTCCGGCTGGCGCCAGGTCGCCAGCAACCAGCCCAGGTCGAGCAGCGGGTCACCGATCGTGCACATCTCCCAGTCGACGATGGCGACCACCTCGGGTCCGGTGCGGGAAAACATGACGTTGGCGGCGTGGTAGTCGCCGTGCATGATGCCGGAGCTCCAGCTGGTGGGTCGGCGGCGCTCCAGCCAGGCGGACACTTCCTCGATCCCCGGGATGTCGGGCCCGGGGTAGCCGTCGTACTCGCTGTAGGAGTCCAGCTCGGAAAGCCAGCGCGGCACCTGACGTTCCAGGAAACCCCCCGGCTTGCCGAAGTCGGCGAGGCCGACGGCGACGTGGTCGACGGCGCCGAGCTTCGCCAGGGCGTCGGCCATCGACAGGCCCATGCCGAACCGCACGCTCGCGTCACCGGTGTGCAAGGCCGGCAGTCCCTCGCCGGCGTTGAACCCGTCGACCGGCTCCATCAAATAGAAGACGGCGTCGCCGAGCACGCTGGTGTCCTCGCAGGTGGCGATCAGGTGCGGGTGCGGCACGTCGGAGCCGGCCAGGGCCGCAAGGACTTTCGTCTCCCGCAGGATCACGCTGTTGCTGCGGGGGCGCAGGTGCCGCGGTCCACGCCGCAGCACGTAGGGCCGCCCGGCCCTGGTGAATCGCAGCATGACGTTCTGGGTTCCGCCGGTGACGTTGGCGACGTCCTCGAGCGGACCCTCGCCGAGCCCCTGCTCCGACATCCATGCCGCTACGGCCTCGAGGTTGACGGGGTCCACCTTCAGCCCTTGGGCTGCGGGGTGTAGCGAACGGTCTGGGCCCAGATCTTGCCGTCGCGGAACACGAAGGTGTCGACGCCGTCGTCGACCCGGTTGAGCCGCGAATCGGCCGCCCACTCGAGGAACAGCACGTCGCCCTCGAAGACCTGGTTCTTGAGGTCCCACGTCGCGTCGGGCAGGTCGTCGAGCAGCTTCGCGAACGCCGCGCGGACGCCGTCCTTGCCGCGGGCCGCGCCGGCCGTGGTGATGACCACGGAATCCTCGGTGTAGTCGACGACGATCTCGTCCAGGTCGCCTGCGCCGAGCGCCTGCCCGTGGTGGGCAAATATTTCTTGCGGCGTGCGGGTCATGGGATGAAGCGTAGGTCACCGGCGGCTCGCGCCCGTCGCCGCCGGAGCCCTGGAACAATAGTGTGGACAACTAACGAACTTCGGGCTTGGGAGGGAAACCGCGATGCCGCGCACCGACAACGATTCCTGGGACATCACGCAAAGCGTGGGAGCCACGGCGCTGGGCGTCGCCGCGGCCCGGGCCGCCGAGACCGCGAGCGAGAACCCGCTCATCAACGACCCGTTCGCGCGGGTGTTCGTCGACGCGGCGGGCGAGGGGATGTGGAGCATCTACGCCGACCCCAAGCTGCTGGCCAAGGCGGTCGACCTGGAACCGGAGGTGCGGAGTCGAATCCAGCTGATGATCGACTTCATGGCCACGCGCACAGCGTTTTTCGACGAATTCTTCCTGGGAGCCGCCGACGCCGGCGTTCGCCAGGTGGTGATCCTGGCCGCCGGCCTGGACGCCCGCACCTGGCGGCTGCCGTGGCCCGACGGGACCGTCGTGTACGAGCTGGACCAGCCCAAGGTGCTGGAATTCAAATCCAACACGTTGCGCGAGCACGGCGCGCAGCCGAAGGCGGAGCTGGTCAACGTGGCGATCGACCTGCGCCAGGACTGGCCAAAGGCGTTGCAGGAGGCGGGGTTCGACGCGTCGCGGCCGGCGGTCTGGTCGGCCGAGGGCCTTGTCCGGTATCTGCCGGCGCAGGCGCAGGACCTGCTGTTCGAGCGCGTCCATGCGCAAAGCGCGCCGGGCAGTTGGCTCGCTTCCAACGTGCCGGGCGCGGGCTTCACCGACCCCGACCTCGTGCGGCGGCAGCGCGAGGACATGCAGCGCATGCGCGCCGCCGCCGCGCGGCTGGTTGACACGGAGGTCACCGACTTCGACGACCTCTGGTACGCGGAGGAGCGGACGCCCGTCGACGGCTGGCTGCGCGAGCACGGCTGGGACGTGTCGACGGCGACCTTTGCGGAGCTGATGGCGCGCTACGGCCGCAGCATTCCGGATGGTACCGAAAACGCGATGCCGCCAACCCTGTACGTGTCGGCGCAGCGGCGCGCGGGCTGAGCGCTCCTACGAACTCTGCTGGGCCGGAGCCTGTTTCGCGGCCTGCAAGCCTTCCACGTCTTGCTTGATCGCCGCGATCGCGTCGACCGGTGTCAGGTCCTGGCCCTGGCTGTTCTGGCCGAGCTGCGGCCAGCCCGCGCCGCCGGGCCCCCGTAGCTGGTCCCAGATGTCGCGGACCTTGCTCAGCAACTCGACTTGTTCGTCGTCGGTGAGCGCCATCAACCATCCTCCGTTCGTACCGATGCCGCATGCGGCGGCAAACTCTTGCGGTGTCAGCCCGTCGGCGGAGTTCATGTCGCACTGACCGAACGGTGGACACCCCTGCGGCAGGTTGGGGCTGAAGCCGGTGCCGTCGGTGTACTGGTGCGCGACCTGGCCCGGCAGGTTCGGGTTGGAGCCATAGCCTGCGCCGATGACGCGCAAGCCCGCGGGCCGCGTCCGCCACATGTTGTAGAAGTCATAAGCGTTGGCGTACCCGATGATCCGCGCGGGCGAGCCGGCGTAGTCGGCCAGGTTCCAGTACAGGCTGTTGATCCAGCTCGAGCCGTCGCCGGGCGGGTTGCCGCCCGCTTCGACGTCGAGCATGAGCGCGACCCGTGGGTGCAATCCGCCGGCGGCATCGATCATCGAGCGCACGGTGTCGGCATTGGCCAACCAGTTCGGGCGCACGTAGGTGTACACGATCCCGAACGTCAGGCGCCCGCTGTCCAACGCGCCGCGCAGCCATGCGTAGTTGGTCGCGAAGTTGTGATCTCGATAGGTGCCGTCGCAGACGCGGATGGAAAGCACCCGGTACGGATAGGAATCGTCCACGGGCACTTGGAATTCCGAGACGTCTGCGAACAGGGTGTCGGTCACGGCGCCGCGCTTCGGGAGCAACCCATCTCAATCCCCCTTCACCGCAACCCCACTCGCCATGCTACCCATCGCGGTAATCTCGCGGTTATGGCTGATCGGCCGGCCCGGGTGAGCGACGTGCATCGGATCGCCGCGTCGATGCCACACGTCAAGCGCATAGAAGGCCCGAAGGGCAACCCCATCTATCAGGTGGGCGGAAAGTCGTTCGTGTTCTTCCGCACTCCGCAGCCCGACGCGATGGACCCGGACACCGGTGAACGCTATGCCGACGTGATCATGCTCTGGGTGGAGTCGGAAAGCGACAAGCTCGCGCTCGTCCAGGATCCCGCGTCGCCGTTCTTCACGACCAGCCATTTCGACGGGCATCCCTCGGTGCTGGTGCGGGCCGGCCGACTGGGAGAAATCACGACGACGGAACTGGCCGAGCTGATCCAGGACGCGTGGCTTTCACGTGCGTCGAAGAGGCGGGCCGAGGCCTGGCTCGCGGCGCATTCGCAGTAACGGACCCCGAAACCGGTCGGCACCGCCCACGTTTAGACGTGGGTCCAACGGGTAACGCTAGGCGCACGAGAAATTTTCTCGAACACAACGGAGGTCACCATGGCTGGTCGTGGAGTGATCGGCGCGGTTGTCCTGATCTGGCTGCTCATCGGGGTCTTCGCGGCCTACCAGCGCGACTACTTCAAGGGCGGCGACACAAGTTGTGTCACGGCGGGAAACATCGCGTTGACGGTGGTCGCCGGTCCTTTGAACTACGGGGGCGTCAACCCGAAAGTCAAGGATTGCCATGTCCCGCAGCCAAGTTCAATGTCCAGCGGTCTAGAAGCGGCCTAGGACCCTCACAAAAGGAAACTGACATGATCATCCTCGGCGTAGTGCTACTCATCCTGGGGTTTGTGTTTAGCCTCCCGCTGTTGTGGGAGATCGGCATCGTCGTGCTCGTCATCGGCGCGGTGTTGTGGATCATGGGTTCCGTCGGCCGGCCGGTCGCCGGCAGGCGGTATTGGTACTAACCACCCCGTGGAGCCGGATCGCGTGACTGCTCGCCAGTCACGCGATCTTTTCACAGGAGACGCAAAGGAAGGCCATAGCGCCGGCTCAGTCGCGCGCGGATACTGGAACCTGTGACGCAGTCCCGAGCTTCGGTCGAGCGGGTTGTCATGTGCCGCGCGGACGGCAACCCCATCAATGTCCTCGTCGTCGACGACGAAGCGGTGTTGGCCGAAATGGTGTCCATGGCGCTGCGATACGAGGGCTGGACCATCTCCACCGCGGGCGACGGGTCATCTGCGATCGCCGCGGCGCGGGCCCAACGGCCCGACGTGGTCGTCCTCGACGTGATGCTGCCCGACATGAGCGGCCTCGACGTGCTGCACAAGCTGCGCGAGGACAATCCGCAGCTGCCGGTGCTGCTGCTGACCGCCAAGGACGCGGTCGAGGATCGCATCGCGGGCCTGACCGCGGGCGGCGACGACTATGTGACCAAACCGTTCAGCATCGAAGAGGTGGTGCTGCGGCTGCGGGCGCTCCTTCGTCGCACCGGGGTGACGACGCTGGACAGCGGGGCGCAGCTGGTGGTCGGTGACCTGGTGCTGGACGAGGACAGCCACGAGGTGACTCGCGCGGGCGAACCAATCTCGTTGACCTCCACCGAATTTGAGCTGCTGCGGTTCATGATGCGCAACTCCAAGCGGGTGCTGAGCAAGGCTCAGATCCTCGACCGGGTGTGGAGTTACGACTTCGGCGGGCGGTCGAACATTGTCGAGCTCTACATTTCCTACCTGCGCAAGAAGATCGACAACGGTCGCGAACCCATGATCCACACGCTGCGCGGCGCGGGCTATGTCCTCAAGCCGGCCCGCTAGGACGCGGCGGGTCTGGTCACTTCGCCTCCGGCTCCTGGTCGGCCAGATCGTCGTGCTCGCCGTCGTATCCATCGGCATCACCGCGGCCACCGAACTGGCCTTGCTGCACCACCTCGTCGCGCAGCTGGACGGGCAGCTCGCCGGAACGTCGTACCGCTCGGCGCTGATGTACCCCGAACCGAAACGCCCGGGCTGGCGCCACGAATCGCACTTCTATCCGCGACCGGGCCCCGGCCCGCGGTTCCTCGACGCCCCGGGGCAGCCCGCCGGCATGGTCGCGGCGGTCATCACCGACGGCAAGACCGTTGACGCCGGATACCTGACCAGCGACGGCGCGCGGGCCGCGTTGACCCCGGCGGCGCAAACGCAGCTGGAGCACATCGCCGGCAGCCGCCGGCCGGTGACGCTCGACCTCGACGGTCTCGGCCGATACCGCGTCGTCGCCGCCCCGAGCCGCAGCGGTGGGGACGTCATCGTCACCGGCCTGTCGATGTCCAACATCGACGCCACCATGATCCGGATGCTGGTGATCCTCGGGATCGTCACGGTGATCGCGCTGGTCGCCGCGACCAGCGCCGGCGTCGTCATCATCCGGCGGGCGCTCGCCCCGTTGCGCCGCGTCGCGCAAACGGCAAGCGAGGTCGTCGAACTCCCGCTGGACCGCGGCGAGGTCGAGTTACCGGTGCGGGTGCCCGAGTCCGACGCCAACCCGTCCACCGAGGTGGGCCAGCTCGGGTCGGCGCTGAACCGGATGCTCGACCACATCGCGGCCGCCCTGTCGGCGCGCCAGGCCAGCGAGACCCGGGTTCGCCAGTTCGTCGCCGACGCCAGCCACGAACTGCGCACGCCGCTGGCCGCCATCCGCGGCTACACCGAGCTCACCCAGCGCATGGGCGACGACCGCGAGGCGGTCGCGCACGCGATGAGCCGGGTGGCGTCCGAGACCGAGCGGATCACGCGCCTCGTCGAGGACCTGTTGCTGCTCGCCCGGCTGGATTCCGGCCGGCCGCTGGAACGCCAACCGGTGGATCTGTCGCGGCTGGCGGTCGACGCCGTCAGCGACGCGCACGTCGCCGGGCCAGATCACCAATGGGAGCTGGACCTGCCCGAAGAGCCTGTCGTCGTCACCGGCGACGCGGCGCGGCTGCAGCAGGTGCTGACGAACCTGCTGGCCAACGCGCGCGTCCATACCGCAGCCGGCACCGTCGTGACGACCCGGTTGAGCACCGAGCCGACGCAAACCGTGCTGCAGGTTATCGACAACGGCCCGGGCATCCCGGCCGGGCTGCAATCCGAGGTATTCGAGCGGTTCGCCCGCGGCGATTCCTCGCGCTCACGCAAAGGCGGCAGCACCGGGCTGGGACTGGCGATCGTCTCCGCGGTTGTCAAGGCGCACAACGGGACAATCACGGTCGACAGCGCACCCGGTCACACCGAGTTCACGGTGCGGTTGCCACTCAACGGGTGGCAACCGCCCGCATCACTGAACTGAGGCTGGATTGCCCGCCTCCTCAGCGGGCCATTCCGGCCCGCATCGTCACCGGGCTAAGAGCAAGTGACGTCGATTTCGAACGGCTTGTTCACCGGTTGCATCGGGTTGGCCATGTCGACGCCGGTGGCCGTGCCGGTGACCTTGTAGCTGTTGCCGTTCTTGGTCGCCGACGCGTTGCCCTGGCCGGAGCCCTGCGCGTACGCGAGCGTCACGCCGTTGACGTTGCCCAGGCCGACGGACTTCACCGTGTTGTCGCCGCTGAGCACGACGGAAATGCCGGTCGCCGCTCCACCGACCGCGATGGTCGTGTTGCCGCCGACCGTCGTGCACACGACGGAGCCGGTCACGTTCTGGTTCTTGCCGTCGATGGTCACCGTCGGCGCGGCCGCGCCGCTTCCCGGGGTGGCAACAGCAACCGACGTGCCATTGGCACTACCGCTCGTGCTCGACTTGTTGCTCGAACACCCGGAAATGCCTGCGGCCAGAATCGCCGCTCCGGCCACCGCGACAGTCAGTCCACGCTTCACCTGTTCTCCTTTGCCCGATCGTTGCGGTCCTCCTCATCGAGAACCGTCAAGGCAGTATGCGGGTTTGCCGGGCCGCAGAAAAGAGGTACGGCGAAATTGTTTCGCATCGGTTAACCTGCCAGCTCGGCCTCCTAAGGACGCGTTAATGGCACTGTGGTTGCCGTGGAAAACAAACCCCCCGCGGCGTCCATCGAGTCGGCCCATCGAGACCATGCCCTGCCGTTCGATGACACGAGGGACTTCGACAACGCCGACCGCGGCTTCATCGCGGCGCTGTCCCCGTGCGTGATCAAGGCGGCCGACGGCCGCGTGGTCTGGGACAACGACGCGTACTCCTTCCTGCGCGGTGCCGCGCCGACGTCCGTGCACCCGAGCCTGTGGCGCCAATCCACCCTGGCCGCCAAGCAAGGCCTGTACGAGGTGGTGCCGGGCATCTATCAGGTTCGCGGCCTGGACATCTCGAACGTCACCTTCGTCGAGGGCGACACCGGCCTCATCGTCATCGACCCGCTGATCTCCACCGAGGTGGCCGCGGCGGCGCTGGCGCTGTATCGCACCCACCGCGGCGGGGAGCGCCCCGTCGTCGCGGTGATCTATACCCACAGCCACGTCGACCACTTCGGCGGGGTTCTCGGCGTCACCTCGCAGGCCGACGTGGACAGCGGCGCCGTCGCGGTGCTGGCCCCCGACGGCTTCACCGCGCACGCCGTTCAGGAAAACGTCTATGCGGGGCCGGCGATGACGCGCCGCGCGACCTACATGTACGGCTCGATGCTGGCGCGCGGACCGCGCGGCCACGTGGGCTGCGGGCTGGGTCAGGCCGCGTCCACCGGCGAGATCGGCATCATCGTCCCGACCCTCGACATCCCCGAGACGGGTGAGAAGCACACGATCGACGGCGTGGAGATCGAGTTCCAGATGGCGCCCGGCACCGAGGCGCCGGCCGAAATGCACTTCTATTTCCCGCGGTTCCGCGCGCTGTGCATGGCCGAGAACGCGACCCACAACCTGCACAACCTGCTGACCCTGCGCGGCGCGCTGGTGCGCGACCCGCACGCCTGGTCCGGCTACCTCACCGAGGCCATCGACACGTTCGCCGATCGCGCCGACGTGGTGTTCGCCTCGCACCACTGGCCCACCTGGGGCCGGGAGAGCATCGTCGAATTCCTTTCGTTGCAACGGGATCTGTACGCCTATCTGCACGACCAGACGCTGAGGCTGCTGAACCGGGGATACACCGGCGCCGAGATCGCCGAGGCGTTTCAGATGCCGCCCGCGCTGGAGCGGGCGTGGCACACCCACGGGTATTACGGGTCGGTCAGCCACAACGTGAAGGCGGTCTACCAGCGTTACATGGGCTGGTTCGATGGCAACCCGGCGCGGCTGTGGCCCCATCCGCCGGAGGCGATCGCTCCCCGCTACGTCGACGCGATGGGCGGCATCGACCGCGTCGTCGAGCTCGCCCAGGCGGCGTTCGACTCCGGTGACTACCGTTGGGCGGCAACGCTGCTCGATCACGCCATTTTCACCGACAGCGAGCATGCGGCCGCCCGTGCGTTGTACTCCGACACGCTGGAACAGCTGGCCTACGGCGCCGAGAACGCCACGTGGCGCAACTTCTTCCTGAGCGGGGCCGCCGAACTGCGCGACGGCAACTTCGGCACCTCGGTCCAAGTCGCCTCCCCCACAATGCTTTCCCAACTGACGCCGGAGCAGATCTTCGACGGCCTCGCCATCGCGGTCAACGGCCCGCGCAGCTGGGACCTCGACATCGCCGTCGACATCAGCTTCGCCGACGCGGCCACCAACTACCGGCTCACCCTGCGCAACGGGGTGCTCGTCTACCGGCGGACGGCGGCCGATCCCGCGACGGCGACCGTTACGGTCAAGGTGGCCAGCAAGTTACGGCTGCTCGCGGCGGCGACCGGCGACTTCTCCTCGCCCGGGCTGGACGTCTCGGGCGACCAGTCCGCGTTGCAGGCCTTCCTCGGTGCGCTCGACCAACCCGACCCGGCCTTCAACATCGTCACGCCCTAGCTGGCATTCAAAGTTGCCCGAACGTCGACTTGTTGTCGAGATTTCGGCTTGCGTCGCCCAACAAGTCGACGTTCGCGAGTTCAGGCCACGTCGATGACGACCTTGCCCAGCACCTTGCGCTCGGCCACGTGCCGCAGCGCGGCCGCGGTCTCGGACAAGGGGAATCGCGCGCCGATGTAGGGCCGGACGGTGCCGGCGGCGAACATCTGCTCCAGCTCCCGCATGTCACGCGCGGCGTCGTCGGGCCGGTCGCCCATAAAGGTGCGGATCTCCATGCCGCGCACGGTGATCCCCTTGAGCAGGACCAGGTTCAGCGGGATGGACGGGATGGTGCCCGACGCGTAGCCGAGGGTGATGAAGGTGCCGCCGCGGGCTAGGCCCCGCAGCGCGGGCTCCGCATACGGCCCGCCGACGGGGTCGAGAACCACGCGAGCGGCGTCGCCCGTGAGCTCGCGGATGCGCGTCTTCAGGTCTTCGCGGTCGTAGTCCACGGTCGCCTCGGCGCCGCGTTGCCGGCACAGCTCGAGCTTTTCCGGGCTGGACGCGGCCGCAAGCACCCGGGCGCCCATCGCGACCGCCAGGTCAACGGCCGCCAGCCCCACGCCACCGGCGGCGCCCAGCACGACCACCCAATCACCTTGCGCCACTTCGGCGATCGATCGCAGGGCATGATAGGCGGTGCGATAGGTGACGCCGAACGCCGCGGCCGACGCGAAGTCGGCGCCGTCGGGCACCAGCGACACCGATCCCGCGTCGAGCAGCGCCTGCTCGGCGAACGCCCCGGTCGGGGTGGTCGCTGAGATCCGCTGCCCCGGGCGAAACGGGCTCCCGTCGCCGACCGCCACCACCTCACCGGCCAGCTCGCTGCCCGGAACGAACGGCACCGGAATCTTGACCTGATATTTGCCGGCGATCAACAGCACGTCCGGGAAGTTGACCGCCGCGGCGTGCACCCGAACCACCAGCTGGCCGGGCCCGGGGACGGGATCGGGGACGTCGTCGATGACCAGATCCTCCGGCGTCCCGTAGGTACGGCAGACGGCGGCGCGCATCACTCGATCCCCAAGCCGCGCAAGCAGAACCGGACGACGTGTGCGATGTCGTCGTGACCCGGCCGGTCGGCCGACCCGACGTATCGCCGCATCGTCGCCGCTGTGCAACAGAACACCGCTTCGACGTCGCGGTCGACGTCGGCGCTGCCCAGCTCGGTGACCGGGTCGATCAGCAGATCCCGCAGCGGGCCCATCATCTCCTGGTCGACGGCGCGCCAGTTGGCGGGTGACATCTGACCGGCCGCCGCGCGGCTCTTGCGGATCAGCTGCGGGTCGGCGACCTGTGCCAGCGTGCCCTCGATCCAGCGCGCGATCTGGTCCTGCGGCTTGGACTCCTTGGCCATCTGGTGCTGCAGGTAGGACACGACGATGGCCACGCCGCGTTCCATGACCGCCAGGATGAGGTCGTCCTTGCCGGCGAAATACCGGTAGAACGCCTTGTTCGACGAGGCGGCCTCGGCGACGATGTCGCTGACCCGAGGCTCCTCGGGCGCGACGCGTTCCATCACCCGCACCGCCGCGGCCAGGATGCGTTCGACCTCCTCGGTGGCCTCGCGCTGGCGGTCGTCCAGGGCGCGCTCGACCGCGGCGGTGACCCGGCTAGAAGGCAACGAGCTCACCGTATTTGGCGCGGGCCGCCTCGCGCCGGACGTCCAGCATCTCGCTCGGCCAGTCGCCCTCCTCGGCCTCGTAGCCCTTGAGCAGCATCCGTGCCAGGTTGACCTTGTGCGCCTCGGTGGGGCCGTCGGCAAGGCCGAGCGCGATGCCGCCGAGCAGCACGTTGACCAGTGGCAGCTGGTCGGTGAGGCCGAGGGCGCCGTGGACCTGAATCGCGCGCAGCGCAATCGATTTGAGCACCTGCGATGCCAGGATCTTGCAGG
>NZ_LZSE01000136.1 GCF_001665295.1 Mycobacterium sp. 1554424.7
GAAGGGCGGTGACGTCGAAGTTCTCGGCGATGCGCGCCGGCTTGACGGACGAGGTGAGGACGGCCGAGCCGCGCTGGATGCCCCACGCCAGAAGCACTTGCGCGGGCGTCTTACCGACGCGCCGGGCGATCGAGACGACGAGCGGGTCGTCGAGCAATCGCGGTTCGAGCGCGTGTCCCAGCGCGGCTCGGCCGTCCTCACCTCGTCCGTCAAGCCGGCGCGCATCGCCGAGAACTTCGACGTCACCGCCCTTCCCGAGAGCGCGATCCGGGAGATCAACGAAAGCCTGGAAACTCGATACCGATTCAATTCCGTCGTCGACGCCGGCGAACCGGGCTTTGCCGAGGTACCCCGGGGATGATCGGCTTTCACAACGGCGAGCTGGCCGTCCAACGACAAGCCGGCGTCGAGGCGCAGGCCGCGCGGCTGGCGGCGATGGTCGGCCCCGGACAGTTGAGCGCCGGCACCGCGGCGTTCCTCTCCGAGGCGACATTCGCGGCCATGGCCGCGCGGGACCGGTCCGGACGGCTCTGGACCTCACCGCTGTTGGGGCCACCCGGCCTTCTCCGGGCCGCGTCGCCGACCACGCTGCAGATCCACACAGAGTTGCCGAGCGCGGACCCGCTGTACGGCCTACGTACGGGGCAGTCGGTGGGCGTGATCGCGATGAACTTCCTCACCCGGCGGCGCGTTCGCATCAACGGCGTGCTCACCTCGACCGAGGCCGGCGCCCTGACCGTCGATGTCGACCAGGCCTACGGCAACTGCCCGCAATACATCCATCAGCGCCGCGTCAGCGTCGACGGAGCGCCCGAGGAGGACCGGACGCTGCTGTATTCCGGAGAAACGTTGCGGCCGGAGGACATTCGCCTCGTAGCGGCCGCCGACACCTTCTTTCTGGGCACCACCCACGCCACGGCGGGCAGCGACGCCTCCCACCGCGGCGGCACGCCGGGGTTCGTCCGCGTCGAGGCGGGGCGCCTGCGGTGGCCCGACTATCCCGGCAACAACATGTTCAACAGCTTCGGCAACCTCGCCGCCGACCCCACCGCGGCGTTGCTGTTCATCGACTTCCGCGCCGGCGTCACGCTTCAGCTCTCCGGTGCCGCGTCCGTTTGCTGGGACGACCCGGCCACCGCCGGTGACGACGGCGGGACCGGACGCCGCGTGCAATTCACTCCCGAATGGGTAATCACCACGGCGATACCCGCCCTCGGTGAGACCAACCGCGCCCCTTCGCCGGCAGCCCACCGAACCCCAAACGGAGAGCCGGAATTTAACAATTAGATTTGAAGCTATGGGGCATAACGACCGGGACGACCCGCGGTCCCAGCTCGACGAGTTGACGGCGGCTCGCGACCAGATGGGAAAACTGGTTCGGGTCATCGTGGAGATCGGCTCCGACCTGGATCTGGATTCGACGTTGCATCGAATCGTCAACGCGGCGATGGAGCTGACCGACGCCCCCTACGCGGCCCTGGGCATGCGGGCGCCCGACGGAACCCTGGCCTCATTCGTCCACTCCGGCATCGACGCCGACACGGCCCGGCTGCTCGGTGACCTGCCCGTTGGGGAGGGCATTCGGGCCGACGACCTGAGCGCCCAGCCGCAGGCCGCAGGCCTGCGGGCGCACGACCCGCGGCTGCGGGCGCTGCTCGGCATCCCGATCACCGTCCGTGCGGCCGACTTCGGGAGCCTCTACCTGGCCGACGATCGGCCGGACCGGGTGTTTACCGACTCCCACGAAGCCGCCGTCCGGGCGTTGGCCACGGCGGCGGCGGCCGCGATCGACAACGCGCGACTGTTCGAGCGGGAACGCGAATCTTCGAAATGGACGAAGGCCAGCCGGGAAATCACGACGGCGCTGCTGTCCGGTGACCCACAGACCGGGCCGTTGCAGCTCATCGTGAACCGGGCGCTGGAGTTGGCCGACGCCGAACAGGCGATCTTGCTGGTACCACGCGATCCCGATTTGCCCTCCGACCAAGTCGACACCCTGGTCGTGGCCGCCACGGCGGGGAAGTACGCCTCAGAGGTGATCGGCCGGCAGGTGCCGATGGACGGCTCCACCACGGGCGGCGTCGCGCGTCGCGGCCTGCCGTTGATCACCGATTCCTTCCAGTATCCGATCGAAGGGTTCACCGACGTCGGTGAACGCTCGGCGATCGTCATGCCCCTGATCGCCGACGAAAGGGTGCTCGGGGTGATCGCCGTCGCGCGCCAGCCGCAGCAGCAGGCGTTCGACAACGACTACCTGGAGCTCGTCAGCGATTTCGCCCGGCACGCCGCCATCGCCTTGGCGCTGGCCGCGGGCCGCGAACACGCGCTCAACCAGGAACTCGCCCAAGCCGACACCGTCGATGACGCGGTGCACGCCGCGGCCGAGGAACTGCGCCGGCTGTGGCGGGCCCGCCGCGTCCTGGCCGTCACCTTCCCGACCCACGGTTCCGCCAGGGAAACCGCCTCGGGCGAACCGCGGGTGGAGTCGGTCGGGGAGCCCGCGCAGTGGGCCGACCTGCCGGAAGAGACCCGGCAGATGGTCAGCTCATTGCGCGACGGCGACCTGCTGACCCCGAGCGCACCGGAGCCCGGCACGGCGGGGATCGCGCTGCAGCACCCCGAGGGGGTGCTCGTCGTCCGGATCGACCTGGTCGAGGCGCGGCCGTTCACCCTCGAGGACCAGACGCTGCTGACCGTGCTGGCGGGCCGCCTCGGCCAGGGCCTGCAGCGCGTACACCAGGTCGACCAGCAGCGCGAAACGGCCCTCGCGCTCCAACACGCGATCCTCGGGCCCGCGGACCTACCGCACGGATTCGCCGTCCGGTACCAGGCCGCCAGTTGGCCCCTGCAGGTTGGCGGCGACTGGTACGACGTCTTCGACCTGGACGACGGGCGCATCGCGTTGATCGTCGGCGACTGCGTCGGCCACGGCCTGGACGCCGCCACCGTGATGGGGCAGGTGCGCAGCGCCTGCCGCGCGCTGCTGTTCGAGAACCCGAGCCCCAGTGCCGCGCTGGCGGGCCTCGACCGCTTCGCCGCGCGGCTGCCGGGTGCCCAATGCACCACCGCCGTGTGCGCCGTGCTGAACCCCGACACGGGTGAGTTGGTCTACTCGAGCGCGGGGCACCCGCCGCCCGTCCTGGTCGACGCCGACGGCACCACCCGAATGCTGGACGAAGGCCACACCATCGCACTGGGGATACGGGGGGACTGGCCGCGCCCCGAGGCACGCGTGACCATCCCGCCGCGCGCCACCTTGCTGCTCTACACCGACGGGCTGGTCGAACGCCGCCGTCGCCTGCTGCAGCAAGGCATTTCGCGCGCCGCCGAGCTCGTGCAGGCGGGCCGCGACTCAACCCTGGACGATCTGGCCGACCAGATCATGTCCGGTCTGGCGCCGAGCGGCGGCTATCAGGACGACGTCGTCCTGCTGCTCTACCGTCATCCCGCCCCGCTGGAGTTGGAGTTTCCGGCCGACGTCAGCCAGCTCGCCCCCACCCGCACCGCACTGCGGCGGTGGTTGACCCGGGCCAAGCTGGACCCGGATCAGACGATGAACGTGCTCGTCGCCGCCGGGGAGGCCGTCGCCAACGCCATCGAGCACGGTCACCGGCACAGCCCGGGCGGCAGGATCAGCCTGGGCGCCACCATATTGGTCGACCAGGTGCGGTTGACCATCACCGACACCGGCTCGTGGAAAGCTCCGCAACCGGCCGCCTCAACGAATCGAGGCCGCGGCATCGCTTTGATGCGAGGGCTCATGCAAGACGTGACCATCAACCCGGAGGCCGCCGGAACCACGGTTCACCTGTGCGCGAGGATCACCTGATGGCCACGTCGCTCATCCTCGTCACCGCTCGCCGCGACGACGGGCAGCTCGTGCTCACCGCGACGGGCGAGATCGACCTGAGCAACATCGACGCGTTCAACCAAGCGCTGAGCAGCGCCACCGCCGAGGCGGGCAACAACGGCGGCATGTTCACCGTGGACCTCAGCGCGGTGGAGTACCTGGACAGCGCCGCCATCAACGCTTTGTTCGCCCGCTCCGCCCACATCGATGTCATCGCCCACCCCCTGGTGATGCCCGTCCTCACCGTCAGCGGCATCACCGAACTGGTCACCGTCGAACCCGCGCCACCGACAGCCGAACGCTGACGCGATGCTCCGCGGAAAGTCCGTCGTCGTAACGGGTTCCACCTCCGGCATCGGCCTGGGCATCGCGCGCGCCTTCGCGGCCGAGGGCGCGAACGTAACTCTCAACGGCTTTGGCGAGCCGGAGGCCGTCGAGCAACAGCGGCGCGACATCGAGGAGACGTTCGGGGTGGCGGCGGGGTATTCGGGCGCCGACGTGACCAAGCCGGACGAGATCGCGGACATGATTGCCGGCGCCGAAAAATCTTTCGGCGCAATCGATGTCCTCGTGAACAATGCGGGCATCCAGTACGTGGCGAAGGTGGAGGAATTCCCGGTCGAGAAGTGGGACGCGGTGATCGCCACGAATTTGTCGGCCGTTTTCCACACCTGTCGCTGCGCGCTACCCGGGATGAAACGCAGGGGCTGGGGCCGGATCATCAACATCGCCTCGGCGCACGGCCTCGTCGCCAGCGCCGAAAAGGCGGCATATGTCGCGGCCAAGCACGGTGTCGTCGGCCTGACGAAGGTGGTGGCCATCGAGACCGCCGGCCACGGCATCACGTGCAACGCCATCTGTCCCGGCTGGGTGATGACGCCCCTGATCGCCCAGCAGATCCAAGCCCGCGCCGACGCGGCGGGCAAGTCGTTCGAAGAGACCAAGCCGGAATTCGTCGGCGAAAAGCAGCCGATGGCCCGCTACACCGAACCGGAGGACATCGGCGCGCTCGCGGTCTTTCTGGCCGGCGATGCGGCCGCCACCATCACCGGCGCCAGCTACTCGATCGACGGCGGCTGGACCGCCCAATGAGGCCCACGGCATTTTGACCGTCCGTGCCCGAGACGCTATGCGGCTCACGGGATTCGGTCCGCCCTCCGGCGCCGGCCGCATTTGAGGCTCATTTCCGCGGCATATTGCTGAAAAGCGGGGTTTTCATAGGTATTTCGGCGATATCCTATTACGATTTTGTTGCTTAGGTCGTCGGGCGACCGTCGCGGCGGATCGGCGGGAGGCGCATGTGTCATATCTGGTGACGGCTCCAGAACAGCTCGAGTCTGCGGCCCAAGGTTTGGCGGGCATCCGCACGCTGCTGTCTGGGTCCGCCGCATCGGCCGCCGCCCCCACGACCGCGGTGGCCGCCGCCGCCCAGGACCAGGTATCCGCTTTGGTCGCAACGATTTTCAGCGAATTCGGCGAGGATTTTCAATCGATCAGCGCACAGGCCAACGCGTTTCACGACGAGTTCGTCGGCTTGGTCAGCGCGGGCGCCCGGGCCTACCTCGGCACCGAGCTGGCCAACGCGGAGGCCGCCGCCGCGGATTTGAACCTGTCCTCGTTCCTGGGCGGTAGCGCGACCCTGAACCTGAACGGTGGCACGGTGACCCTGCCGCCGATCCTGGGCGGCGGCGTGCTCGCCGTGCCGTCGTTCATCACCGGGGGCGTGTTGGAGCTGCCGCCGGCCCTGGGCGGTGCGGAATTGACCGTGCCCTCGATCTACAGCGTCGGATCCGCGATCGTCACCGCCGCGAGCCCGATCGTCAACGGCGGCGTGGTGGACCTGCCGGCGTTCTTGGGCGGTGGGGAACTGACCGTGCCGTCTATCCTCGTCGGTGGCGTCGTCGACCTGCCCGCAAGCCTCGGCGGCGGGGTCCTCGGGCTGCCCTCGATCATCAGCGGCGGCCTGCTGAGCCTGCCGTCGAGCCTGGGCGGCGGCGTCATCACGGTCCCACCGATCAGCAGCGTGCTGACCCCGATCCTCGACGGCGGCGCATGGACGCTGCCAACGAGCCTGGGCGGGGGGCAGCTGAGCATTCCGTCGATCCTGACCGGTGGGGTGCTGAGCCTGCCGCCGATCGCCGGCGGCGGGGACGTGAGCATCCCGTCGATCCTGACGGGCGGCGTGCTGACCCTGCCCTCGAGTGTCGGCGGCGGGGACGTCGGGATCCCCTCGATCATCACCGGCGGCACTCTGACTCTGCCTCCGAGCCTCGGTGGCGGTCAGCTGACGGTGTCCCCGGTCCTCACCGGCACCCTGCTGGGCCTGCTCGGCGGCTGACCGCAATCCCGAAGGCGCCGTTGATCACTCGGATGGCGCCGGGGTCATCGACCCGATGTAATACGTTTCGTGTCCGGTCGGGTAGCCGCCGCCGTTGGTGGCGATGTGAACGTGGTCGTAGTGGTTCAGCGTTTCGTTGCCCAGATTTGACATCCAGCTCGGCGCTCCGACGCCCGGGTAGATCTTCTGCCGCCAGATCACGTGGTTGATTCCCCACCGTTTCGCGTTCGCCAGGGCGTACCCGGCGATTTCGTTGCCGAGCTGGATGCCCTCCGGGCTGGCGTGGTTGGGGATCATGACGTCGATCGCCAGGCCGTTGGGATGCCACGGCAAGGGATCCTCGCGATACCCGAAGATGGTGGTGATCTCCGGGAACAGCACGCTGATGGCGCGGGCCGCCCAGATGGTCTTGACCTGCAACCGCTGCTCCGACGCGACGCCGGGGGACAACGGGAACAGGAATTGCTGGGCGGCGGCGGGCGCGCCCGCGGCCAGCTTTTCCACCTCCGCGGGACTGGCGATCTGCGGCGCCGGGCCGGCCGGCGGCGGCGCGGCGAGCGGGCCGGGGGCGGCCGCGGCGGACTGCGCTGGGGCGGCAGGGAGGGAAGCCGGCGGGGCCGCCTGGGCGGCGGCCGGATTGCCGGGCGGCTTGGCGCCCTGGGCGTAGATGGGCTTGGTGCCCTGCGCATAGATGATGGCGGCCGAGACCACCAGCGAGGCCGCCAACGCCAACCAGCGGCTCCTGCCGATGGCTAACACGCCTTTGCGCACGAACAGCAGCTTAGCGCTGTGTGTGACGTCCGCGGCAATCTTTCTGGAAAGAATCAGGGCACCATCAAGGACAGCACCGAGGCCTGCAGCCCCGACAGCGCGCAAATGAAGACCAAGAACAGCAGGCTCCAAATGAGCACCCGGCGGAAGATGTCGCCTTCCTTGCCGTGCACGCCGACCGCCGCCGCACCGATGGCGAGGTTCTGCGGCGAGATCATCTTGCCGAGCACACCGCCCGAGCTGTTGCCGGCGGCCATCAGCACCGGGGACAGTCCCGCCTTGGTCGCCGCGGTCACCTGCAGGGCGCCGAACAAGGAATTCGACGACGTGTCGGATCCCGTCACCGCCACACCGAGCCAGCCCAGGATGGGGGAGATCAGCGCGAAGGCGCCGCCCGCCCCGGCCATCCAGGTGCCAAGGGTGATGGTCTGCCCGGACGCGTTCATCACGAATGCCAGTGCCAGCACGGCCATTACGGTGACGATGGCCCATCGCAGCTGATGCAGCGTCGCCCCGTAGGCCCCGAGCGCCCTGCCCACCGACAGGCGAAGCGCGACCATGGTGAGCACGCCGGCCACGAGCATCTGGGTCCCCGGCGTGGTGAGCAGATTCAAGGTGAAGTTCGGCAGCGACGACGGGGCGCCCTTGGCGGTGTAGAGGTGCAGGCCCGGCCAGTGCACGACGAAGGTCGCCTTGTCGAGAAGCCTCTTCACGGCCGAGATCTGGCAAATAACGAAGACGGCAATGACGATCGCGTACGGCGCGTACGCGCGCAGGACCTGGGCGCGGGAGTCGGGAGTCGCGGCGCCCTCGGCGAAGTCCGGGCTTGGCGTGTCGGCCGCGCCGCCGGCAATCACAGGCGCGCCAACGTGTTCGGGTCGCGGGGGCCTGATGCGCACGACCGTCACGACGGCGCCCGCCGACAGCAGGGACGCGATCACGTCGGCCAGCGGCACGGACACGAAGTTCGAGGTCGCGTATTGGCCCAGGCCGAAAACCACGCCGCCCGCCACGGCGGGGATCCACGTTTCGCGGACGCCGCGCCGGCCGTCGACGATGGCGACCAGCGCCAGGGGGACGAAGACCGCCAGGATCGGGGTTTGGCGCCCGACCATCGCGCCGAGCGTGTCGGTCGGCAGCCCGGACGTCTTGGCGAGCGTGATGATGGGCGTGGCCATCGCGCCGAATGCGACCGGCGCGGTATTGGCGACCAGCGCGAGCACCGCCGCCTTGATCGGCTTGAATCCCAGCGCGAGCAGCATCACCGAGGTGACCGCCACCGGCGTGCCGAACCCGGCAAGCGCTTCGAGCAACGCGCCGAACGAAAACGCGATGATGATCGCCTGGATCCGGTGATCGTCACTGACCGTCGCGAAACTGCGGCGCAGCACGTCGAAATGGCCTGTCTCCACCGTCATCTGGTACACCCAGATCGCATTGATCACGATCCAGAGGATCGGGAAGAACCCGAAGACGGCGCCCTCGGTGCCCGCCAGCGCCGCCTGCCCGATCCGCATGCCGTACACCGCGATCGCGATCGCGATCGCGATGGCCAGCGACACCACCGATGCCATCCAGGCCCGCACCCGCAACACGCCGAGCATCACGAACAGCGCCGCCAGCGGCAGGGCGGCCACCAGGGAGCTCCAAGCCAGCGAGTGGGCGACGGGGTCGAGTATCTGGCGATACATGGTGCGCACCTTCCGGACGGACGGGTGCGCGGGCTTTCCGGTCGCCAATCCCCTTGAGCGGCAACGGGACTCTATGGCCGGCGCGGCACGCCACCGTGGTGAAAGTCGTTGTCGTAACAGTGCTCTACAAAGCACTCTATATCCGCGCGCTTTAATCGCGGCGTGCCGATTTGGTACGGAGGTTTTTCCCGACGCTGTTAGCCGTGGCGCCTTTCGGCGTTCACTTCGAATTAATCCGGCCGACAGGCTCTTTGCGCCGCCACAGGTAGATGCCGAGCGCGAGGACCAGCACGAACGGTATGTCGGTGAAGAACTTGCTCCAGTAGTGATCGATCTCGGTGGCCGCCTGGGCGGCCATCAACAACCCGTGGACGAGATTGGCCCACATGGTGAAGCTCAGAAACGACGCGTAGCCGTGCGGGTCGCCGGCGGCGCGTAGCAGGAAGATCCCCCACACGATGTAGATCACCAGCAGCATCGGGGGAACGTGCAAATGTTCGCTGCCGCAACGCACGTCGTTCCAGATCGTCCAGTTCAACGCGCCGCCGTGCTCGGCCAGCAGCGGCGACTGCGCGATGAAGCCTACGAACAGCGGCACAAAGATCGCTAACGTCAGCACTCCGTAGACGCGCAGAAACACCCGGAAGGCCGTCGGGCCTTGCGGAGGGGCGGGTTTGTCGATTCCGGTTGCGCTCATCGTTGTGGTCCTTTCTTTGGCGCCGTCGCCGGCAAGTCGAAACGTCCTAGCGTGGCGACGTCCATGAACGCCACGACGTGGGAGATGCCCTGTGCGGCAACGGTGAGCACGTGCAGCGAGTGCAACCGCCGCCGGCCGGCCGGACCGGTGTACAGCGCCGCCGCCGGCTGCCCGTTGGCCGAAGTCCGGATGACCGACGCCCCGCCCAACTCGCGCATCCGTGCGCCGAGGAATCCCCCGACGTCGTGCGCGCCCCGAAACCAGGTGAGAAATGGCGGCATTTCGTACCTGGCGTCCTCGGTGAGCACCGCCATGAGCCCGGCCACGTCGGCGTTTTCGAACGCGGCCACATACCGGTCGATCAGCTCGCGCTGCCGGGCCTCCGACGGCTCGACCACGCTGTCGTGGTCGGCCGGCAGCCGCGAACGCGCCCGCTGCAGCGCGCTGTTGACCGCCGCGACACTGAGCTCCAGCACGGCCGCGACCTCGGCCGCGCTCAGGCTCAGCACGTCGCGCAAGATCAGCACCGCCCGCTGGCGGGGCGTCAGCGCCTGCAACGCGGCGACAAACGCCAACCGCATCGTGTGACGCCCGGCCACCACCGCGGCGGGATCCGTCAGGGTGCCGGTCAGCACCGAGTCGGGCGCCGGCTGCAACCAGGCGAGCTCCGGCGAGCCGGCCTGCACACCGGCGAAGGCATCCATCGCCGGACCGGTCAGGTCCGACGGCAGCGGGCGGCGGTTGTGTCGCTCTATCCCCTTGAGGAAGGCGCGGGTGGCGATGCGATACAGCCACGTGCGCAGCGACGAGCGTCCCTCGAAACGGTCATAGGCGCGCCACGCCTCGAGGTACACGTCCTGCACGATCTCCTCGGCGTCGTCCAGCGAGCCGAGCATTCGGTAGCCGTAGGCGATCAGCTCGCGCCGAAACGGCTCGGCGAGCCGCCCGAAGTCCTCGTTGGTGTCAGTGGTGGTGGGCATGGCCGTCCGAGGCTCCGTAGGTGTCGTGCCACGGCCACTCGTTGATGTAGCGCTGGCGGCCCAGCGGGGTCAGGTCCAGGAAGCGGTAGGTGCTGAGCATGACGTCGGCGCCGACCCCGTAGGCCGAATAGGTGTGGAAGACCGCGCCGTCGTCCTGGACGAAAACGCTGATGCCCTGCCCGTCGGCGCCGTCGGCGGCCGCATAGTCCAGTCCCTCCCGCAGCAGCGTGGCCTTGTCCTTGTAGTTGTATTCGACCGGCGCGATCGACTCGTCGCTGGTGACGTGGAAGTCGTAATTGAAGTCGCTGCCGTGCGAGGAGTAGAACGGCAGCCGCCAGCCCATCCGCGCCTTGAACCGGCTCAGCCGCGGGTACGGTGCCCGCGACACCAGCGCCAGCGTGGTGTCCGCGCCTTCGTTGAGGTGGACGGGGTCGGGCATGTTATCGACGGCGAAGGAACAACTCGGGCAGCCGTCGTCGATGTCGTGCAGCCACATGAAGTGGTAGACGATCAGCTGGCTGCGGCCGTCGAACAGATCGATCAGCCGTGCGCTGCCGTCGGGGCCCTCGAAGACGTAGTCCTTGTCGACGGGCACCGCCGGCAAGCCGCGGCGCTTCTCGGCCAGGGCGGCCAGCTGCCGGCTCGCGGCCTTCTCCTCGGCCAACAGCTCTAACCGCGCGGCAAGCCAGTCCTGCCGGGGTGCGATGCGCGAAACCTTCATCGGGGTCTGCCTCCTTTCACCACATACTGAGGATCGGCCGGGCCGAAACTCATCGCTTCCCGCCGAAGTAGGCTCCGATCAGCACGGCGCGCCTGACCAGCGGCGGTGTCGCGAGGCGCTTATCCAGCTCGCGGTGGAACTCCCGGTCGGCGTCGCAACCCGCGAACGGGTCGGCGGTGCCGTCGAACACGGCGACGTGCAGGAAACCCGTTCCGTCCTCGAACTGGAACGCCTGGTAGTCCAGCCCGCCGGGATCGCGGGCCCTGAGCTCGTCCAGGACCCGCTCGATCAACGCCCGGTTGTGCTCGGCCGAGTTTGCGCTGGTGTGGTACTGCACGACGGCGGCTCTGCGCATTCCCCTCACCCTAATCCCTTGTCGCCGTTCGGGTTTCGCGTCGCCGCCCGAACCGGGACCGCCTGGTCGACCAGGGCCGTCGCGCCGATCACGGTGACCGGTCCGCTAGGCATCCCCGAAGGCCTCCTGCGCTACCCCGAATGCGGTCCGGTGTTGGCCGATGAACGCGTCCAGCGACTGCGGCGCTACGCCGCCAATCGTTTCGACGACGTCGGTCACCGCGTCGAAAACGCCGTGTTGGTGACTCTCGGCCACCCGCGAGAGGTGCTCGATCAAATACGGCGTCATGACGTCGACCTGCGCCAGGGCCTGCCTCCAGGCCTCGCCCGGGATGTTGACGTATTCGACGGGGCGCCCCAGCACCCGGCTGAGAACACCGGCCTGTTCCGTCATCGTCAGCGACGCCGGCCCGGTGGGCACATACGTCTTGCCACGGTGCGCGGACGGATCGGTCAGGATGCCGACGACCACGCGCGCGATGTCTTCGCCCCCGATCGGGGCGTGGGCCCCGTCGCCGTACGGAAGGTAGATCCTGCCCTCGGCGCGAACGGTCGGGGCCGCGACGTTGAAGAGATTCTCCAGAAAAAACGGGGGCCGCAGGTGTGTGACGCCGATTCCGGACTGGTCCAGCACCCGCTCGGCCACCCAGTGTGCGCGAGCCGCGGGGCTGCGATGATCCGGGGCCGCCGTGATCTGGGACATGTTCACCACCGACTGCACGCCCGCCTCCGCGCCGGCCACGGCGAAGTTCGCGGTGGCCTCCAGCACCCCTTCGGCCAGCGGATACGTGAAATAGGCGCGCTGGACCCCGTCCAGCGCGGCGCGCACGTCGCGGTAGTCGAGGAGATCGCCGACGGCGATCTCGGCGCCGAGCTCCCTGAGTTCGTCGGCCCGGTCATCCGCCCGACGAACGAACGCGCGCACCGGCAGTCCGCGCGCGAGCAGCTGTCGCGCCGTGTATTTGCCCGTGGCTCCGTGGCTTCCACCCGCACCCGCGATCAGGTAGCGCGTGCGTGTCTCCTGTGTCATCTCTGTTCCCTTTCGTACGCGAACACGCCGAACGCCTATATAGAGGCGGCGGGCGGCCCAAACTCATCGGCGCTCTGACTTCCGGTGATCGGCGGCAAGGCTTCCGCAAGAACTTCGCGAACATCCGGCAAGCGTTGTGCCGCACGCTGTGCGCTGACGCCGGCCCCGAGGCGACTTTGCGATGCGCTGTCGCATGCGATAGCGCACTCGTGGATCATCGTATGACCGCCGGTCAGTGCCGGGACTGCTGTGGGAAGGGAGTGTCGTGCTGTACGCGAGCGCTCGTCTCGCCATCGCGGCGCCGCGCCGGGTCATTGCCCTGGCGGTGTTGATCGTGATCGCCGCCGCGATCTTCGGCATCCCGGTGAGCAAGAGCCTGTTGCCCGGCGGGTGGTTCGATCCCGGCTCCGAGTCGTCGCGGGCGTCCGCGTTGCTGTCCCACAAGTTCGGCCAGGGCGACATGGTCATGCTGATCACGGTCACGTCCGTCGACGGCGCGGACGGCCCCCGGGCGCGGGCGGTGGGCACGGATCTTGTTCGGCGGCTGCAGGATTCGCGCAATGTCGAGCAGGTGCGATCGGCGTGGACGGAGCCGCCGCCAGCGGCCCGCGCGTTCATCAGCAAGGACGGCAAGACCGGCCTGATCACGGCCGCGATTTCCGGCGGTGAGGCATACGCCCAGAAAACCGCCGAGCGGCTGTCCCACGAACTCGTACACGACCGCGACGGCGTCACGGTGCGTTCGGGCGGCGACGCCACCGTCTTCTGGCAGGTCGACGACCAAACGCGCCAAGACCTGCTGGTGATGGAGTCGTTGGCGCTGCCGCTGAGCTTTCTGGTGCTGGTCTGGATCTTCGGGGGGTTGTTCGCCGCGGCGCTGCCGGTGGCCGTCGGCGGGTTCGCGATCCTCGGGTCCATGGCGTCGCTGCGCGCGGTCTCGCTGTTCACCGACGTGTCGATCTTCGCGCTGAACCTGACCGTCGCGATGGGTGCAGCGCTGGCCATCGACTACACGCTGCTGATCCTCAGCCGGTTCCGGGATGAGTTGGCGGGCGGGCAGACTCGTGACGCGGCGCTGATCCGCGCGATGGCCACGGCCGGCCGCACGGTGTTGTTCTCGGCGACGACGGTGGCGCTGTCGATGGCCACGATGGTGCTGTTCCCGCAGTACTTCCTGAAATCGTTTGCCTACGCGGGGGTCGCGGTGATCGCGTTCGCAGTGGCCGCGGCGGTCGTCGTGACGCCGGCGGCGATCGTGCTGTTGGGCGATCGGCTCGATGCGCTGGACGTACGCCGGTTGGTGCGCCGGATCTTGCGGCGGCCCGCGCCGCAACCGGAGCCGGTCGAGCGGTGGTTTTGGTACCGGTGGACGAGGGCGGTCACGCGCCACGCGGCGCCGATCGTCGTCGCCATCGTCGCGCTGCTGTTGTTGCTCGGCTCGCCGTTCCGCGACGTGCGCTGGGGCGTGGCCGATGACCGGGTCCTACCGACCTCGGCTTCGGCCCGCCAGGTCGGCGACCAGCTGCGCACCGACTTCCCCGGCAGCGGGGTCCCCGATGTCACCGTGGTGCTTCCGAACGCGACCGGCCTGAGCCCCGCCGACCTCAACGCCTACGCCGCCGCGCTGTCGCGGGTGCGGGACGTGTCGTCGGTGTCCTCGCCGGGCGGCACGTTCGTCGGCGGCAGGCCGGCCGGGCCGCCGTCGGGTGCCGCCGGCATTACCGACGGCAGCGCCTTCATGACCGCGACCACGATGGCACCGCTGTACTCCGCCGCCTCCCGCGCGCAGCTCGACGGGCTGCACGCCGTCGCGACCCCGTCGGGCCGACCGGTGCAGCTCACGGGCCCGGCACAGGCCGATCGCGACACCGTGCACGCGATCACGACGCACCTGCCCGTCGTGCTCGCGCTCATCGCGGTGATCACCCTGGTCCTGGTGTTCCTGCTGACCGGCAGCGCGGTCTTGCCGTTCGAGGCGCTGGTGACGAACACGCTGTCGCTGGCCGCGGCGTTCGGCGCGGTCGTGTGGGTGTTTCAGCAGGGGCATCTGGGCGGGCTGGGCACGACGGCGACCGGCACGATCGGGGTGGATCTGCCAGTATTGTTGTTCTGCATAGCTTTTGGGCTTTCGATGGATTACGAGGTGTTCCTGATCTCGCGGATCCGGGAATACTGGCTGGCCTCACACCGGGGCTGGGGCGCGAACGACAGGGCCATCGCGCTCGGCGTCGCCCACACCGGGCGGGTGATCACGGCCGCGGCGCTGATCATGGCGATCTCGTTCGTGGCCCTGATGGCCGCGCAGGTGTCGCTCATGCGGCTGTTCGGGTTCGGGCTGACGGTGGCGGTGCTGGTCGACGCCACGTTGGTGCGAACGCTGTTGGTGCCGGCGGTCATGCACGCCCTCGGCCGGGCCAACTGGTGGGCGCCGGACTGGTTGGCCCGCCTGCATGCCCGGTTCGGGTTCAGTGAGACCGGGGCGGATACCGAAGAAACCGATTGGCGGGCGATCCGCCGCCGGATGTTGTTCGGCGTGCAGAGCGGGCCGGGCCGGGGCGAGCCCGTCTGATCAAACGGCGATGGCCTCGTCGGGCGCCGGCTCGGACAGCGGGCGGCGGCCGGTCAGCAGGAGCAGCGCCAGTTCCTGCACCGCGAACCGCTCAACGAGAAGCGGAACGTACTCGCGTACCGGCCGGCCGTCGAACCGGTCATGGACGCCTCGCACGATCGCGGTCACGGTTTCGGCTGGAATGGTCGGATACTTGCTGGTCAACCGATCGGCCACCTGGGCGATGATCGTCTGTTCACTCAACTCGATCACCGCGAAAGATTCGCATGCGCTTCACATCGAAGTCAAACCTCGTTCACCGCGAAGCGCTGACGTGCCTCTGAGTATTGTGTACTATACTCAGCATGGCAGAGAAACTTCCGGGCCGGCTGGCCGATCACCCCACCGTCAAAAAGGTGAATTCGCGCCGGAAGCGCCAACCCGGTGTGCTGGACGCCGACTGGTTGCGCGAGCTGTGTCTGGCCGCCGGCGCCGACGACGTCGCGTTCGCCGGCGTCGACAACCCCGAGCTGGCGTCGGAGGTCGAGCATGTCCAGGCCGCGCTGCCGGGAACCAGGAGCTACATCTCGCTGGTGGTCAAGATGAACCGCGACAACGTCCGCTCGACTGCGCGCAGCGTTGCGAACCAGGAGTTCCACCGCAGCGGGGAAGTGCTCAACGAGGCGGCCCACCGCATCGTGCGCCGGCTGCAGGACGCCGGTTATCGGGCCCTGAACCCGTCGGCGACGTTCCCGATGGAGATGGACAATTTCCCCGGCCGCATCTGGGTGGTGGCGCACAAGCCCGTCGCCGTGGCGGCGGGCCTTGGCGTTATGGGCATCCACCGCAACGTGATTCATCCCAGGTTCGGCAACTTCATCCTGCTCGGCACGATCCTGGTGGACGCCCCGATCAGCCGCTACGGCGAGCCGCTGGACTACACCCCGTGCCTCGAGTGCAAGTTGTGCGTGGCGGCGTGTCCGGTGGGGGCGATCGGCAAGGACGGCGATTTCGACTTCGTGTCCTGCTCGGTGCACAACTACCGGGAGTTCATGGGTGGGTTCACCGACTGGGTCCAAACGATCGCGGACAGCGCGGACGCGGCCGACTTCCGTTCGCGGGTCAGCGATTCGGAGAACGCCTCGATGTGGCAGAGCCTGTCGTTCAAGCCGAACTACAAGGCCGCCTACTGCCTGGCGGTGTGCCCGGCGGGGGAGGACGTCATCGAGCCCTACCTGGAGAACCGCAAGGGCTTCATGGACTTGGTGCTGAAACCGCTTCAGGACAAGAAGGAAACGTTGTACGTGCTGCCGAACTCGCGGGCCAAGGCGCACGCCGAACGCCGCTATCCGCACAAGCCCGTAAAGGTCGTCGACAGCGGTATCCGGGGGCGCTAGGTGCCCCCGTCCGCAAGGCGCGCGGGGGCATCATGTTTCGCGGGCACGGCGCTGCTGCGGGGGCGCGCGTTTCTCTCACCGTGACTTTTATCTACGGGTATCTACGGGCCGCGCTTGGGCCTTGGCCCGACGCCGGCGGCGTCGCGGGCCGCGGGACCCATACCGCAGCGCCGTTCGAGCCTGGCGCACCCGCACGTCGACCGGCGCAGCGCTCCGCGACCTGTGGGTTTGCAGTCCACGGCCCCGATTGGTTGCTGGACGTGTCTGTCAGCAACGGAACCGAGCCGATCCGGATCACGCGCGATGTCGGCGTTACGTGCGGGTAAAACGGCCCGCGTTGCCCGTTACGCCGTTGGCGTGGCGCTCGTGGCGCCCCTCGGGTCGCGTTGCTGCCCGCGCGCCGACGCGGGCGCGCGCTGTTAGGCTTCGCGCCATGCACGCGGAAGCCATTCTTTGCTCCCAGTTCGTGCTTTGTTGTCGCTGACTCGTAAGCCCGTGCGCGGACTGGGAGTTGGTGAAGACCGTTGAGTTTCTAGCGCCTTCCGCGACCACGGGACCGATCCACAGAAAGTCCCCCACTGGAAGGCCACCGATTGCTCAGCGACATCAGGAGCGCACCGCGCGGGCGGCACGCCCGCCATATCGCCGCGCTGACCCTCGTGGTCGGCGTGGTCGCGGCATGCGGCGGCGGTGCCAGCGACATCGTGGGCGGGGCGGGCCCGGCCAGCGCGAACAACAAGATCACGCTGGTCGCCTATTCGGTCCCGGAACCCGGCTGGAGCAAGGTGATTCCGGCATTCAACGCCTCCCAGGAGGGCAGGGGAGTGCAGGTCATCACGTCCTACGGGGCCTCCGCCGATCAGTCGCGGGGTGTCGTCGAAGGCAAGCCGGCGGACATCGTGAACTTCTCGGTCGAGCCGGACATCACCCGACTGGTCAAGGCCGGCAAGGTCTCCGCGGACTGGGACAAGGGCGCCCGCAACGGCATTCCCTTCGGGTCGGTGGTGACACTCGTTGTGCGCAAAGGCAACCCGAAAAACATCCGCGATTGGGACGATCTGCTGCGCCCGGGCGTCGAGGTCGTCACGCCCAGCCCGCTCAGTTCGGGGGGCGCCAAGTGGAACCTGCTCGCCCCGTACGCGGTTAAAAGCGAAGGTGGTCGGGATCCCAACGCCGGCGTCGGTTTCATCAGCAAGCTGGTTCACGAGCACGTCAAATTGCGTCCGAGCTCGGGGCGTCTGGCCACCGGTGTCTTCGTCGAGGGCAGCGGTGACGTGTTGATCAGCTACGAGAACGAGGCCATCGCCAGTGAGCGGCAAGGCAAACCGGTGGAACACGTCAACCCGACACAGACCTTCAAGATCGAGAACCCGCTGGCGGTGGTGAGCACCAGCGCGCACCTGGATTCCGCGACCGCGTTCAAGAATTTCCAATACACCTTCGAGGCGCAGAAGTTGTGGGCGCAGGCCGGTTTCCGACCGGTCGACCCCGCCGTGGCCGACAAGTTCCGCGACCAGTACCCGGTGCCGGTGAAACTGTGGACGATCGCCGACCTCGGCGGCTGGAGCAAGGTGGACGCGCAGCTGTTCGACAGGAGCGGCGGCAGCATCACCAAGGTCTATCTGGAGGCCACCGGATGACCGCCGCCGTTCTCCCCGACCCGGAGGCAACCCGGCCGGAACTCGTCGCATCCCGCGTGGAGCTCCCGGAGCCACGTCCCCCGCGTGCGCCCGCCCCGCCGGGGGGTACGTCGCTTCAGGTCGGGGTAGCGACCCTATGGCTCTCGCTGATCGTGCTGCTGCCGCTGGCCGCCATCGCCTGGCAGGCCGTCGGCGGGGGCTGGCAGGCTTTCTGGCTGGCGGTCACGTCGCACGCCGCGCTGGAGTCGTTCAAGGTGACGCTGACAGTTTCGGTGGTGGTCACCGTCGTCAACCTGCTGTTCGGGCTGGCGACCGCGTGGGTGCTGGTGCGCGACAACTTCATCGGCAAAGGAGTGCTCGACGCCATCATCGACCTGCCGTTCGCGTTGCCGACCATCGTCACCAGCCTGGTGATGCTGGCCCTGTACGGCAAGGGCAGCCCGATCGGCGTCCATTTGCAGCACACCCCGCCGGGGGTGGCGGTGGCGTTGATTTTCGTGACGCTCCCGATGGTGGTGCGGGCCATCCAGCCGGTGCTGCTGGAGATCGACCGGGAAGCCGAGGAGGCCGCGGCGTCGCTGGGTGCGACCGGTCCGAAGGTCTTCGCGTCGATCGTGTTGCCGTCGCTGACGCCGGCGTTGCTGTCGGGGGCGGGCCTGGCGTTCTCGCGTTGTATCGGCGAGTTCGGCTCGGTGGTGACGATCGGCGGCCAGGTGCCCGGCAAGACCGAAGTGTCCTCGCAGTGGATACGCGCCCTGATCGAGAACGACGACCGCACCGGCGCCGCCGCGATATCCATTGTCTTGCTGTCGATTTCGTTCACCGTCCTGCTGCTCTTGCGGCTCGCGGGCGGCCGGCGGGCCAAACGCGAGGAGAAGGCCGCATGACGTCGGCCCGCTACGCGCTGCGCTCGGTGGTGCTGGCCTACCTCGGCGTCGTCCTGGTCGCGCCGGTGGCCATCATTTTGTGGCGCACGATCCGGCCCGGTTTGGCCCAGTTCTACGCGTGGATCAGCACGCCGGCCGCGATCTCGGCCCTGGATTTGTCGCTGCTGGTGGTGGCCATCGTGGTCCCGCTCAACGTCATATTCGGTGTCTTGGTTTCACTCCTGTTGGCACGCAGCAGATTCCGCGGCAAGGGTGTGTTGCAGACGATCGTGGACCTGCCGTTCGCCGTCTCGCCGATCATCGTGGGGGTGGCGTTGATCGTGCTCTGGGGCTCGGCCGGCGCGCTGGGCTTCGTCGAAAGAGACCTCGGCATTCCGGTGATCTTCAGTACCCCCGGCATCGTGCTGGCCAGCATCTTCGTCACCCTGCCGTTCGTGGTCCGCGAGGTCCAACCGGTGCTGCAGGAAGTGGGGACCGAGCAGGAGCAGGCGGCCGCGACGCTGGGTTCGGGTTGGTGGCAGACGTTTTGGCGGATCACGCTGCCGTCGATCCGGTGGGGGTTGATATACGGCATCCTGTTGACCACCGCGCGCACCCTCGGCGAATTCGGCGGGGTCATCATGGTCTCGTCCAACCTCCCCGGGGAATCGCAAACGCTGACGTTGCTGGTCAACGATCGCTACAACCGCGGGGCCGAATACGGCGCCTACGCCCTGTCGACGCTGATGATGGGCGTCGCGGTCGCGTTTCTGATCGTCAAGGCCATTCTGCTCATTCGCCGGGCGCGAGCGCGGGCGCAGGCATGACAAGGAGATAGCAACCATGACCGAAACCGGAAACGACCCGACCGCCTACGCGATCACGGTTCGCGACGCGTACAAGCGCTACGGCGATTTTGTCGCGCTGGATCACGTCGACTTCGTGGTGCCCAAGGGGTCGTTGACGGCGTTGTTGGGGCCCAGTGGTTCGGGCAAGTCGACGCTGTTGCGCGCGATCGCCGGGCTGGATCAGCCCGACAGCGGCACCGTCACCATCAACGGACAGGATGTCACCGGGGTGCCGCCGCAGCGCCGGGGCATCGGGTTTGTGTTTCAGCATTACGCGGCGTTCAAGCACCTGACGGTGCGCGACAATGTGGCCTACGGGCTCAAGATCCGCAAGCGGCCCAAGGCCGAGATCAAGGAGAAGGTGGAGAACCTGCTGGAGGTGGTGGGGCTCAGCGGCTTTCAGACCCGTTATCCCAATCAGCTCTCCGGTGGTCAGCGCCAGCGCATGGCGTTGGCCCGCGCGCTGGCGGTGGATCCGCAGGTGTTGTTGCTCGACGAGCCGTTCGGGGCGCTGGATGCCAAGGTGCGTGAGGACTTGCGGGCGTGGTTGCGCCGCCTGCACGACGAGGTGCATGTCACGACGGTGTTGGTGACCCACGATCAGCAGGAGGCGCTGGATGTGGCCGATCGCATCGCGGTGCTCAACAAGGGCCGTGTCGAGCAGGTCGGGTCGCCGCTGGAGGTGTATGACTCCCCGGCGAACACCTTCGTGATGTCGTTTTTGGGCGCGGTGTCCGTGCTCGACGGCGCGCTGGTGCGCCCGCACGACATTCGGGTGGGCCGCAACCCCGAGATGGCGGTGGCCGGCGGGGACGGCAGCGCGGCGTCGGTCGGGGTGGTGCGCGCCACCGTGGACCGGGTGGTGGCGCTGGGCTTCGAGGTGCGCGTGGAGCTGACCGCCGAGGCGACCGGGGGCCCGTTCACCGCCCAGATCACCCGCGGCGACGCCGAGGCCCTGGCCCTGCGCGACGGTGACACCGTCTACGTGCGAGCCACCCGGGTGCCGCCGGTAGCCGGCGAGGTGACGGGTCCCACCGACGCGGAACGGGCGGGACTGAGGACCGCCTGACCCGCACCCGGTTACCCGATCGTCGTGCGGTATTGCGGGCAGTACGCGGAGGCCGAAAGTCCCAGGAAGAACCCGGCTTGCCGGGCCGAGAGATTCGCGTCCTTGATCAGCTTCATCACCAGCAGGGGTCGCGTCGTGCCCTGGTCGAGTAGGGCACACATGTTCCGGCCCATCGCAATGGCGGTGTTGTTATCGGAAATCGGGATCCCCTGGGCGGCAAGGGCCGCGATGAAAGCGTCGTCGTTTTGGTCCGCCCAGGCCGGCGCGGCGGCGCACAGCAGGGCCGCGATGAATGTCGACCACGTCCCAAGACCTACCCTCGCGTGGGCCACGGTTCCTCTTTATGCGGACGAATTTGCTCCTATGCAAAATAACTCGGCCGCGCGCCGCACGAAAGCGCCACGTCCTGGCGCTCACATCATCGGCGGGAACGGCACCATCCAGATCATCGAATTGTCGGTCTTGCCCTTGTATTGCGGGCAATAGGCCGCCACCGAGAGGCCGACGAAGTATCCGGCTTGCTTCGGCGAAAGCGGTGTTTCCTTCACAATCCCCATCGCCACCGCGGTCGACGCCTCGCCCTTGTCGAATCCGGCGCACACCGTGTGGCCCATCGAGACCGCGGCGTTGCGGTCGGACATGGTGATCCCATTCTTGGCGAGCGCCGCGATAAACGCGTCGTCAAGTGGCTCCGCGGAGGCGGGCGCCGCGCCGAATAGCGCGGCAGCGGACAGTAAGACCCCGCAGGCTGTCGACCACTTCGCGGGACCCGCGTTCGTCCGGGTCATGGCCTCCCCCTCAACGGGTGAATCGGCTTCAAGTCAAGAACGACTTCGTTGAACGGTAACCGAACTCTGGGCATTCTTCTCGTCGAGCGGCCGCAAGAATTCCGCAAGAACTTCGCGACGAAGCGGCAAGCGCCGGGGAGCAACGTATGGGCTGCCGGTCACGGCGACCGGTCCGCAAGAAAGTTCGTAAGAAAAAGTGTCCGACCGCGGGGGAGCGGTGGCTCTTATTTATGCGAGCGACCCACCGGGTCTCGGCGGTCGGAGATCTTGGGACCGGTAGCGGCGCGGAACGGGTCGACTTGCACACAACTACAGACCACTCACCCGAGAGGAAGCCCCGTGAGCACCGACCTCGACAACGCGCCGACACCGCGCACGCGCGGCATCAGCACGCTGACCCCCGTGAGCGAGCCGCGCATCGCCCACCGCGGCTGCTACACGTCGGGATCCCGCGCGCTGGCGGCGACCGAGACGTCCACGCTTCCCCGGATCAAGGTCGTCGAAGTGACCCCGTTGCCGACGGCATCGAAGGCACCGCGGAAATGGCAGGGCCTCTACGCGCTGAAGCCGTGGTACACCCGCCGGTTGACGCCGATCGTGAATGTCGCCGTGCGCCGGCACATCTCACCGGACGTGTTCACCGTCCTCGGGGTCCTGGCGGCCGGCGCGGCCGGGGTCACCGTCGCGCTGGGCTGGTGGCCGCTGGCGGCGCTGTTTTTGGCGCTGCGCCTGGCCGGGGCCAACCTCGACGGCGCGGTCGCCCGCGCTCGCGGCGTCAGCCGGCCGTGGGGATTCGTCGTCAACGAGATCGGCGATCGTGCCTCGGACCTGCTGACCTTCGCCGGGCTCGCGGTGTGGGCGGCGCGGCAGCGCGGGCCCGGGCTGCACTGGCTGTCCTGGCCGGTGCTCATGGTGCTGGTGGCCGCGCTGGCCGCGACCCTGCCCACCTTCGCGTCGCTGGCCGGGGCGGCCGCCGGCGCGCCGCGGCGCAACGGCGGCCCGCTAGGCAAGACCGAACGCTGCCTGTTCGTCCTGTTGGCCACGGCGTTCCCGGTCATCCTGCCGGTGGTGTGCACCCAGCTGGTGAACGGCTCGCTGATCACGGCCGCGCTGCGGCTGCGGGCCGCCCACCGGGAGCTGGCGGCGAAGCGTCAGGACGGGCCGGCCGCCGAGGCCACGCAGGAATTGGCGGTGCGGGCATCATGACCGCGACCCGAATCAGCAGCGTGTTGCGGCACCGGCTGTGGCGGGCGGTGTGCGCCGTTTCCGGCGGGCTGACCGTGACCGGCAGTTGGAGCCTGCTGGGCGGTTGCGTGGTCGTGGCCAACCACTCCTCCCACGCCGACACCGCCGTGCTGCTGGCCGCGCTGCCCGCCGGCGCCCAGCCGGTGTTCGCCGCGGCGGCCGACTACTGGTTCGACGTGCCGGTGCGCCGATTCGTGGCGTCCTCGTTGATCGGCATCCTGCCCGTGCGGCGGTCCGGCAAGGACACCTACGCCCAGCTGCTGGCCGCGGCCCGCCCGGCGCTCGAGGCCGGACGCACCGTCGTCATCTACCCCGAGGGCACCCGGTCCACCGACGGCACCCTCGCCGAATTCCGCTCCGGCGCAGTCCGATTGGCGCGCGACTGCGGCGTGCCGATCGTCCCGGTCGCCGTGCTGGGCACCGCGGAGGTGCTGCCCAAGGGCGCGAGCTTCATCTCCCACGCGCCGATGCAGGTCCGCATCGGCGAGCCCGTCGACCCGGCGCTCACGTCCGCGGCGCAGCTGCGGGAGCAGGTCGTGGCCCTGCGGGACGGCTCGTCGCCCAAGCCGCTGCGGCTGGCGCACGCCGCGTGATGCTGCCGTATCGGGCCCCGCACCGAGCGTGAACTGGGTGCGACATTTTGCGACTTTTTCGCCGCCAGTGCACGTTCGGCGCGGCGGACGTGCACGCCGCGTGACGCGGCGGCTCAGCCGAGGAGATAGGCCAGCGGCAGGACCAGCAACAGCGAGTCGATCCGGTCGAGCAGACCGCCGAATCCCGGCAGCCACGTGCCCGCGTCCTTGACCTGGGCCTGCCGCTTCACCATCGATTCGACGAGGTCGCCGAGCACACCGCCGAACGCCACAGCCACCAGCAGGCCGAGGGTCATCGTGCCGAGCAACGTCAGCACGAGAAACGCCCCCACCACCGCGCCGACCAACCCGCCGACGGTCTTGTTGGGGCTCAACGGGGACAACGGCTTTCGGGCCCACCGGAAGAACCGCATGCCCTTCCCGCCGCACCAGGCCGCGACGTCGGTGGCCGCGGCCGCGAAGCACACCAGATACGCGTCCGACCACAGCGTCACCAGGTGCGCGAGGGACCAACAGATCCACACGGAACCGAACGCGGTGAACGTGGTTCGCCTGCTGCCGTGTTCGACGTCGCCGCTGAAGACCGAGGGCAGCGCACACGCCAGCACGATGATCGGTGCGAGCCGCAGCAGCGGCGGATGCAGCCAGGCCGCAAGCGGATACAGCACGGCCAGCGCCAGCAGCAGATACGTGTCGACCTTCCCGAGCTTCACCAGGCGCGCGTACTCGAACACCGCGACCACGGCCAGCGCGGCCGCCAGCGCCGCGGTGGTGCCCCGGCCTATCCAGATGGGGATACCGACGACCGGCGCGATCATCACCCACGTGGTCCACCGCCGGATCAGCTCGCGCCGGCGCGACGCAAGCACCACGACGCCGGCGATGACCAGGATCACCACGGTGACCCACAGGAAAAACACCGACCGCGCGTACAGGTGCACGTGCAGCGGACCCACGTCGAAGTTGAGCGGCACCCGCCGATCCATGTGCAGGATCCGCAGGTAATAGTCGACCAGCATCAGCGTGGCCCGTCCACATCAGCCTCCCAGCAAACTGTGGTCCAGGAAACGATAAGCTGTCCTGGCCGATCCAGGAAATGAAATCGCGTCAACGGGCTCCGTGTCGGCTACCTGCCGCGCGGGCCGCATTGGGCGTCCGGGATGGGCTCGCGGTAGGGTCAGGGGAGTGTGTGGACTCACCGGTGAGGTTCGACTCGACGGCCGGGTTCCCGACGTAGCGGCGGTGTCAGCAATGGCTGCCGTCATGGCGCCCAGGGGGCCGGACGCGGCGGGGGCCTGGTCACAGGGCCGGGTCGCCCTCGGCCATCGGCGCCTCAAAATCATCGACCTGACCGAAGCGGGCGCCCAGCCGATGGTCGACGCGGAGCTGGGCTTGGCGATCGCCTGGAACGGCTGTATCTACAACTACAAGGAACTACGCCGCGAACTCACGGACCACGGCTACCGGTTCTTCTCGCACAGCGACACCGAGGTTCTGCTCAAGGCCTACCACCACTGGGGCGACGATTTCGTCAGCCATCTCTACGGAATGTTCGCCTTCGTCATCGTCGAACGCGACAGCGGCCGGGTGCTGCTCGGCCGGGACCGGCTCGGCATCAAACCCCTGTATGTGACCGAGGACGCGCACCGGATCCGGTTCGCGTCGACGCTGCCCGCCCTGCTGGCCGGCGGCGGCGTGGACACCCGGATCGATCCCGTTGCGCTGCACCACTACATGACCTTTCACTCCGTGGTGCCCCCGCCGCTGACGATTCTGCGCGGCGTGCGCAAAATTCCTCCCGCGTCGCTGGTCGCCATCGAGCCCGACGGCCGGCGCACCACCACCACCTACTGGACGCCGGACTTCACCCGGCGCGCCGACCGCTCCGACTGGTCGGAACGCGACTGGGAGGACGCGGTTCTGGCCACGCTGCGGGTCGCGGTCGAACGCCGGCTGGTCGCCGACGTCCCCGTCGGCTGCCTGCTGTCCGGCGGTGTCGACTCGAGCCTCATCGTCGGGCTGCTCGCCGAAGCGGGCCAGCACGGGCTGTCGACGTTCTCGATCGGCTTCGAGTCGGCGGGCGGCGTCGAGGGCGACGAGTTCCGTTGGTCGGACATCATCGCCAAGCGCTTCGACACCGACCACCACCAGATCCGCATCGGGACGGACCGGATGCTGCCCGCCCTGGACGGGGCGATCGGCGCGATGAGCGAGCCGATGGTCAGCCACGACTGCGTCGCCTTCTACCTGCTCAGCCAGGAAGTCGCACGCCACGTGAAGGTCGTGCAGTCCGGTCAGGGCGCCGACGAGGTGTTCGCCGGTTACCACTGGTACCCGCCAATGGGCTCGCCGGCGGCCGCGACGCTCGAGGGCGCGGTCGCCGAGTACCGCGGCGCCTTCTTCGATCGCGATTCGGCCGAGCTGGCGGGTCTGCTGGGCCCGGGCAACCTCGTGCAGGGCGATCCCAGCCGGACCTTCGTCTCCGAACACTTCGCGCGCGCCGGCGCCGAAACCGGCATCGACCGTGCGCTCCGGTTGGACACGACCGTGATGCTGGTGGACGACCCGGTGAAACGGGTCGACAACATGACCATGGCATGGGGATTGGAGGGCCGGGTTCCGTTCCTCGACCACGAGCTGGTCGAGCTGGCCGCGACCTGCCCGCCGGAGCTCAAGATCGCCCACGACGGCAAGGGTGTCCTCAAACAGGCTGCGCGACGGGTGATCCCGTCGGAGGTCATCGACCGGCCCAAGGGCTACTTCCCGGTTCCCGCGTTGACCCACCTGGAGGGGCCCTACCTGGACATGGTTCGTGACGCCCTCTACGCGCCGGTGGCCAAGGAGCGCGGGTTGTTCAACTCCGAAGCCGTCGACGCGCTGCTGGCCGACCCGAACGGCAAGCTGACGCCCCTTCGGGGCAATGAACTCTGGCAGATCGCCCTGCTCGAGCTGTGGTTGCAACGTCACGGCGTGACGGGCCCGGCCGCATGACCATCGCCGACCCCCCCGAGGATCACACGCAGCATCACACCGAGGACCACACCGAGGCCATCACCATGGGCCTGCACGACGCCTCGCCGCCGGAGCTGGTGGACGCGATGGCCAAGGACGTCGAGCTCGAAATGGGTTGGGGCCGGCTGATATTCGGGCAGACCTTCGCGGATGCGGAGACGCTCGCCGAAACCCTGCGCCGCGAAGCGCCGGGGCGGCGCGACATCTGCATCTACGCCCGCGAGTCGCATGTGGTGGTCGCCGGGGCGCCCACCGAGCTGTTCATCGACCCCAGCCACACCTATCGGCTGCGCTTTCACCCCGACGACGCGGACCTGGCGCCGTCGCCGGTCGGCCTGACGGTGCGCACCCTGAACGACCCGGCCGACGCCGACGCCATGAACCGCGTGTTCGTGCGTTGCGGCATGGTGCCGGCGCCGGTCGAGACGATCTGGGACAACCACCTGCACGCCGACGCGGTGACCTACCTGCTCGCGGTGCGTGACGGCGACGGCGCGGTGGTGGGCACCGTGACCGGCGTCGACCATCTGCTGCTGTTCTCCGATCCGGAGGAGGGGTCGAGCCTGTGGACGCTGGCCGTCGACCCCGCCGCGGCGCTTCCGGGCGTGGGGGAGGCCCTGACCCGGGCGGTCGCCGATCACTTCCGGCGCGCGGGCCGGGCCTACATGGATCTGTCGGTGGCGCACGACAACGCCGCGGCCATCGGCCTTTACGAGAAGCTCGGCTTCGTCCGCGTTCCGGTGCTGGCGATCAAGCGGAAGAACGCGATCAACGAGCCGCTGTTCACGCCGCCCCCCGAGACGGTGGAGGATCTCAATCCCTACGCGCGGATCATCGCCGACGAAGCGATGCGCCGCGGAATCTGGGTGGAGGTCCTTGACGCCGAGACGGGCGAGATGCGGCTGACCCACGGCGGTCGCAGCGTCATCACCCGCGAATCGCTGTCCGAGTTCACGTCGGCGGTCGCGATGTGCCGTTGCGACGACAAGCGTTTGACGAGGCGCCTGGTCTCCGAGGCCGGCATCACCGTGCCGCGCGCCCGCCTGGCGACCTTCGACGACGGCGACTTCGCCTTCCTGCAGGAGGTCGGCGAGGTCGTCGTGAAACCGACCCGAGGCGAGCAGGGCAAGGGCATCACGGTGGGCGTCACGGCGGAAAAGGGCCCCGACGAACTCGCGGCCGCGCTGGCGCGGGCCCGGCAGCACTACCCGGAGGTGCTGATCGAGGAGCGGGCGGACGGCGACGACCTGCGCCTGGTGGTGATCAACGGCCGGGTGGTCGCGGCCGCGCTGCGGATGCCCCCCGAGATCATCGGCACCGGCGACCACACCGTGCGCGACCTGATCGCGGCCGAGAGCCGGCGGCGATCCGCGGCCACCGGGGGCGAGTCCAAGATCCCGATCGACGACATCACCGAAGCGACGGTGGCCGAAGCCGGCTGGCAGCTGGACGACGTTCTGCCCCAAGGTAATCGGCTGCGCGTGCGCCGCACCGCCAACCTGCACCAGGGCGGGACGATCCACGACGTCACCGCCCGGGTGAACCAGGAACTGTGTCGGGTCGCGGTCGCGGCGGCCGAGGCGATCGGGATCCCGGTGACCGGCATCGACCTGCTCGTGCCCGACGTGACCGGGGCCGACTACGTGTTCATCGAGGCCAACGAGCGGCCGGGGCTCGCCAACCACGAACCCCAACCGACGGCCGCGGCGTTCATCGACTACCTGTTCCCCGGTCAGCCGGGCCAACCGCCGGCCTGGACTCCCGAGGAGTCGCGCCCCTGACCACTGATCCCGGATAGGAGTCATATGAGCGCGGGCGTGCAAACCGGAACCATCACCACCCACATCCCGGCGCGGCTGGACCGGTTGCCCTGGTCGCGGTTTCACTGGCGCGTCGTCATCGGCCTCGGCGGCGTCTGGGTCCTCGACGGGCTCGAGGTCACCATGGTCGGCAACGTGTCGTCCCGCCTCACCGAGAAGGGCAGCGGCATCGGCCTCAACCCCGCGCAGATCGGTGTGGCCGCGGCGTTCTACATCGCCGGGGCCTGCCTCGGCGCGCTGGTCTTCGGTCACCTGACCGACCGCTTCGGCCGGCGCAGCCTGTTCATCCTGACGCTCGTCGTGTACCTGACCGCCACCGTGGCGACCGCGTTCGCCTTTGCGCCTTGGTATTTCTTCATCGCCCGCTTCTTCACCGGGTCCGGGATAGGCGGCGAATACGCCGCGATCAATTCCGCGATCGACGAGTTGATCCCCGCGCGGGTGCGCGGCCGGGTGGATCTGGTGATCAACGGCACCTACTGGCTGGGCTCGGCCGCCGGCGCGGCCGGCGCGCTGGTCCTGCTGGACACGTCGAATTTCGCGCCGAACATTGGTTGGCGGCTCGCCTTCGGCGTCGGCGCCATCTTCGGCATCTTCGTCCTGCTGGTGCGGCGCAACGTTCCGGAGAGTCCGCGGTGGCTGTTCATCCACGGGCGCGCGAAGGAGGCCGAGCGGATCGTCGGCGAGATCGAAGGGGAGGTGCAGCGGCAACGGGGCGCACCCTTACCCGAACCGGCGGGCCAACCCCTCAAAATCCGTCAGCGCGAGGCGATTCCGTTCCGGGAGATCGCCAGGGTGGCATTCACGTTGTATCCGCGACGCGCGGTCCTCGGCCTGGCGCTGTTCATCGGGCAGGCGTTCCTCTACAACGGCGTCACGTTCAACCTGGGCACGCTGTTGAGCGGGTTCTACGGTGTCCCGTCGGCGAAGGTGCCGGTGTTCTTCATCCTCTGGGCCCTGAGCAATTTCGTCGGCCCGCTGGCGCTCGGGCACTTGTTCGACACCGTCGGCCGCAAACCGATGATCAGCGCGACCTACCTGGGTTCCGCCGTGGTGGCGGTCGTCCTCGCGATCCTGTTCGTGACGCAGACCGGCGGCGTCTGGACGTTCATCGCCGTCCTGGCGGTGGCGTTCTTTCTGGCGTCGGCGGGCGCGAGCGCGGCCTATTTGACCGTGAGCGAAATCTTTCCGATGGAGACTCGGGCGCTGGCGATCGCGTTCTTCTACGCGGTGGGAACCGCGATCGGCGGAATCAGCGGCCCGTTGTTGTTCGGCCAGCTGATCAATTCGGGGCAGCGCGGCCAGGTGGTCTGGTCGTTCCTCATCGGGGCCGCGGTGATGGCGATCGCGGGCCTGGTCGAGCTATGGCTCGGCGTCGCGGCCGAACGACGCCCGCTGGAGGAGTTGGCCTTGCCGTTGACGGTGGCCGACGCCGAGCGCGAGGAATAGCCGCTCACGCCGAGCCCGCGGTCTCCGGGCGTTGCGGGTGAATCCTGGGCGTTGCGTGTGAATCCTCGGCGTTGCGTGTGAATCCTGGGCGTTGCGTGTGAATCCTGGGCGGCGACACGCCGAGCGGCCGCGCCGTCAGCTCACACTGAAAGCCATCGCTTCACACGAAGCCCTGAGTTCACGTTCGGCGCAACGAAATCCTCCCCACGTGGCAGCGCAGGGACCGTTCACGGGATGATTCCCCGGTGATGCGGTCGCGGCGCGTGATCCAGATCCGCCGGATCCGCGCATGGCTGGCGTTGTGCGCGGCGATCACGTTGATCCCGTGGACCATCTATCTCGCGCTCACGTTGCCGCAGGACTACACCGCGCAGCATTGGCAGGCGACCTGGGTCGGCTTCGACGTCTTGCTGCTCGCGTTCATGATCGCAACCGCGGTCCTCGGCTTCGTGCAGCACCAACTCCTGACGCTGTTCGCGTTCGCCACGGGCGTTCTGCTGGTATGCGACGCCTGGTTCGACGTGCTGACCGCCGAAGGCGGCGACCTCGTGGTGTCGGCGCTCATCGCCGGGCTGGTGGAGTTGCCGCTGGCGGCGGTGCTGATCGTCGGCACCTTGCGGATCGCGCGCCTGCAGGGTCCTCCGTTCAGCCGCGGGCGACGGCCGTTTCGAACGCGCCGCCGGCGCTGACGCCGCCGGCGCGCGACTCACGATCGAAACCATTGCGGAGCCGCCGTTGACACGTGCGTAACAAAATTGCCATCGAGCGTTCCTACTGTTGGGCGGTCCACTTTCCGGATCAGAAATCGTGGGCCCCCCTCAGCGATAGGAACTCAATTGAGCGGAAACGCGGTTCGCCTCCAGGCGATCAACAATGTCGAGGCGTATGTCCCCCCAGCCGTCAGTTTCGTAGCGGGCGAAGAGCCCGGCGCGGTCTTCGGTTCGAACGTCTTCACCAAGGCCGAGATGCAAGCCCGGCTGCCCAAGTCGGTGTTCAAGTCCATCGTCGCGACCATCGAGAAGGGCACCAAGCTCGACCCCGCGGTCGCGGACACGGTCGCGGTGGCGATGAAGGACTGGGCGCTGGAAAAGGGTGCCACCCACTACGCGCACGTCTTCTACCCCATGACCGGGCTCACCGCCGAGAAGCACGACAGCTTCCTGGAGCCCATCTCCGACGGCCAGACGCTGGCCGAGTTCGCCGGCAAGACCCTCATCCAGGGTGAGCCGGACGCGTCGAGCTTCCCGTCGGGCGGGCTGCGCAGCACGTTCGAGGCGCGCGGCTACACCGGCTGGGACGTCACCAGCCCGGCTTACATCCTGGAGAACCCGAACGGCAACACGCTGTGCATCCCGACGGTGTTCGTCTCGATGACCGGCGAGGCCTTGGACTACAAGACGCCGCTGCTGCGCAGTCAGCAGGCGATGGGCAAACACGCCGAGCGCGTCCTGAAGCTGTTCGGCCACAAGGACCTCAACCACGTCGTCTCGTTCTGCGGCCCGGAGCAGGAGTACTTCTTGGTCGACCGCCATTTCTTCCTGGCGCGCCCGGACCTCGTCAACGCCGGGCGGACCCTGTTCGGCGCCAAGCCGCCCAAGGGCCAGGAGTTCGACGACCACTACTTCGGCGCGGTGCCCGAGCGGGTGTTGGGCTTCATGATGGACACCGAGCGGGAGCTGTTCAAGCTCGGCATCCCGGCCAAGACGCGGCACAACGAGGTGGCCCCCGGCCAGTTCGAGATCGCGCCGATGTTCGAGCGGGCCAACATCGCCTCCGACCACCAGCAGCTGCTGATGACGATCTTCAAGACGATCGCCAAGAAGCACGGCATGGAGTGCCTCTTCCACGAAAAACCCTTCGCCGGCGTCAACGGGTCGGGCAAGCACGTCAACTTCTCGATGGGCAACTCCGAGCTGGGCTCGCTGCTGGTCCCGGGCGACACCCCGCACGAGAACGCCCAGTTCCTGGTGTTCTGCGCCGCGGTGATTCGCGCCGTGCACAAGTTCTCCGGACTGCTGCGGGTGTCGGTAGCATCGGCCACCAATGACCACCGCCTGGGTGCCAACGAGGCGCCGCCCGCGATCATCTCGATCTTCCTAGGCGAACAGCTCGCCGACGTGTTCGAGCAGATCGCCAAAGGGGCGGCCACCTCGTCAAAGGGCAAGGGCACCATGATCATCGGTGTCGACACGCTCCCACCGCTGCCGACCGACCCGGGCGACCGTAACCGGACCAGTCCGTTCGCGTTCACCGGCAACCGGTTTGAGTTCCGTGCGCCGGGCTCCGGGCAGACGGTCGCCGTGCCGCTGATCGTCCTCAACACGATCATGGCGGACTCGCTCGACTACATGGCGACGGTGCTGGAGAACGCCGTCGCCGGCGGCGAGGACTTCGACCATGCCGTTCAGCAGCTGCTCACCGACATCATCACCGAGCACGGCGCGGTCGTGTACAACGGCGACGGGTATTCGGAGAAATGGCAGATCGAGGCGGCCCAGCGCGGTCTACCGAATCTCAAGACGTCGCTGGACGCCATTCCGGAGCTGATCAAGCCGGAGTCGGTTGAACTCTTCGAGAAGTACGGGGTGTTCAACGAGCGCGAGCTGCACAGCCGCTATGAGGTCCGGTTGGAGCAGTACGCCCTGACCATCGCGGTCGAGGCGAAACTGGCGCTGGAACTCGGTACGACCGTGATCCTGCCGGCCGCCATCCGGTACCAGACCGAGCTGGCCCAGAACGTCGCGACGCTGAAGAAGGCCGGCGTCGAAGCGAGCACGGTTGCGCTGGAAGCGGTTTCGACCCCGATCGCCGAGCTGCAAGAGGGCCTGGCGACGCTGAAGTCGGCGCTGTCCGACCACTCGGCGGAGACGGCGCTGGCCGAGGCCACGCACGCCCAGAAAGAGCTGCTGCCCGCCATGGCGGCGGTGCGCGCGGCCGCCGACGCGCTGGAAAGCGTTGTGGCCGACGACCTGTGGCCGCTTCCCACCTACCAGGAGATGCTGTACATCCTGTGACAGACATCGTCGGGTGTGGGGGCCGGCCGCGTCAGCGGCGGTGATCCGCGGCCCCCACGCCCGACGATCCTGGCACGGCGCGAGCGCAAGAATTTCGCAAGAAACTCGCCAACATCCGCCAAGTGCTGTGCCGCAACCTTTTCGCTGACGGGCCCTGCCCCGCATCAGACGGAAAGGACGCAAAGTGCCGCACAGCCGCGAAGGCGAGACTTACGATTCGGCCATGTCACTCGAGGCCGGCCAGGTGTTCGCCGGATACACGATCCTGCGGCTGCTGGGTTCGGGCGGCATGGGCCAGGTGTATCTGGCGGCGCATCCGCGATTGCCGCGCGAGGACGCGCTCAAAGTGCTCCCGCCGGAACTGACGGCCGACGAGGAGTTTCGCGCCCGGTTCGTGCGCGAGGCCGACCTGGCGGCCGGGTTGTCGCACCCGAACATCGTGAGAGTTCACGACCGCGGCGAAGAGGACGGCCATTTCTGGATCTCGATGGCCTATGTGCCGGGTACCGACGCGGGCCGGCTGGTGCGCGAAAAGCATCCCGGCGGAATGCCGCTCGACGAGGTGGTGCCGATCATCACCGCGGTCGCCGCCGCGCTGGATTACGCGCACCACCGTGGACTGCTGCACCGCGACGTCAAGCCCGCCAACATCCTGCTGGCCGAACCCGACGGGCAGGCGCGTCGGGTGTTTCTTGCCGATTTCGGGATCGCCCGGCGCATCGAGGACGCCACCGGGCTCACCGCGACCAACATGACGGTCGGCACGGCGGCCTACGCGGCTCCCGAACAGCTGAAGGGCGAGCACATCGACGGGCGCGCCGACCAATACGCGTTGGCCTGCACGGCATTTCACCTGCTGACCGGCGCGCAACCGTACATCGACTCCAACCCGGCCGTTGTCATCAGCCAGCACGTCAATGCCCCGCCGCCCGCCATCGGCGCGCTGCGGCCGGAGCTGGCATCGCTGGACCCGGTGTTCGCCACCGCGATGGCCAAAGAGCCGTCCGGCCGGTTCGCCAGCTGCGGGGAGTTTGCCGCCCACCTGGGCGGCCGGCCGCTCCCGAGCTTCGCCTATGCCGGCGAGATTCCGGTGCGCCCGGACAGCGAAATCACCCAGCCCTCGTTCGGTGTGGCCGCGCCTACTGTCCCGCTGCTGCCGAAACCCCCCGCCTGGAAGCGGTTGGGCCGGCGCCCGGCGGTCCTGATCCCCGCCCTCGCCGGTGTCGCGCTGTTGATCGCCGGCGGTGTCTTCGCGTCCGAGAAGCTCACCCAGTCCCACAAACCGGCGAACACCGCGGCGCCGACGGCCAGCCCCGGTCCCAAGGGGCCGCCGCCCAACACGGGTCCCCTCACCGGCGTCTACCGGGCCGACTTCGCCCGGATCACCAGCATCGAAGGCATGCCGCCTCCGGGCGCCGCGCCGTCAACCGAAACCTGGGCAATCAGTTCGGCGTGCCGCCCCACGGGTTGCGTGGCGACCGCGACGCGCCTCACCGGCGAGACTATGCAGGTGCCGACGATCGTGTTCGATCAGGTCGACGGAGCCTGGCGGTCCGTGACCGTCGGCTCGAGCACGTGCGGCGGCGGCAACGCCGAAGGCGAGATCTGGGAAACCTTCACGCTGCAACCGCGTCCCGACGGCACGCTCGCGGGGGAGGCCACCGAGATCATGGGCAAGGGCTGCGCCAACAAACGGAGCGTGACCTTCACCCGTACCGGAGACGTCGACCTCGGCAGCGTGGCCGACCCGAATGGGCTGCCGCCGCGGGTGGTGTCGCCGGCCGAGGCGCTGCACGGGCACTACCACGAATCGGACGTCACGCCCACCGGATTCAAGGGTCAACAGGACTACGTCGTACGCACGGACTGTCTTCGCACCGGCGATCGCTGCATGAGCTTTTTCCACGCCCCCCCGGCTTCGGCCATGGCGTTGGTGTTCGGGGCCGGGGAGTGGGTCTACGACCGCGAGTTCGACGGCCGGTGCTCGAAGGGCGGCACCGCGCACGTCAGGATCGTCGTGCATTTTCCGATGCCCCAGCCCGCACAGGACCCGGTCGCGTTGATCACCGGGCACGGCCACGAGGACGTGAAGAATTCGGCGGGGACCAATTGCGGCAGCACGGATGTCGACGCGAAGTTCGCGCGCACCGGCGATTAGCGCGCATCACCACGCGAGCCTAACCACCCTGCGAAATCCGCCCCCATTTTTCGCAGCCAGGTTCGGCTCGCGGCCGGGGTCGCAGGGCCAAGGCGCGCAACGGCATTCCGCGCGCTACCCGAGCAGCTTGGTCAGCCAGGTCGGGTCCTGGTAGTTCACCGACTTGGTGCCGTCCCACACGAACGGCGTGCCGGTGGCGTTGAGCCCGGTCAGCGTCGCGTCCCCGGCCGCGGCCTTGGCCTTCGCGGTGCCGACGTCATCGCCGGCCTTGATGCAGTCGATCACGCTGGCGTCGACGCCGACGGTCTTGGCCAGCTGGGCCAGTTCGCCGTCGGTGCGGTCCTCGGGGGCGTCCTCCGCGGGCTGAAAGTTGCTGGCGAACAGGCCGGAGTAGAAGTTCATGTAGAGCTTCGGATCGTTCTGCGCCGCAACACAGTACGTCGCGGCCACGGCGCGAGTCGAGTAGTTCTTGCTGCGCGACTTGTCGTCGAGGAAGTTGAGCAGGTGATAGCGCACCGCCAGCTTCTTGTTGTTCACGGCGCTGTCGATGTCGGCGGCATTCGACCGGATGAAGCTGCCGCACGGCGGGCAGATCGGCTCGTTGAAAATATCGATGGACGTCGGCGCGGCCGAACTGCCGACGGACACACCGTCTTCGAGCACCTTGAGCTCCACCGCGTCGGGCGGGGGCGCCGCGGACGTCGAGGTGGAGGAGCGGGTCGGCGGGGCCGCCGACTCCCACGGATGCGCGGCAACGACGACCAGTCCGATCACCACGGCCACGACCACCGCCACGGCGGCGCCGATCCATAGCCAGGGCTTACGACTGCTCCGGGGCGGCTGTCCCCACAGCGGTGCGCCGACGCTGCCCATGTCGCCGGTGCCCCACGTGGGGGTGCCGGGCCAGCCCGTCGGCTGCGGCACCGGTCCACCGGCGACGGCGGATCCCGTCGGCCACCCCTGCGGCGGCGCGTCGTTCGCCATCACGGGCGGCGGCATGGCCGCGAAACCGCTGGGCTGCTGACCGGCGTACGCGGGCGGCAGCTTCGCCACCTGGCTGCGCTCCAAGATGTCGGTGGCCCGATCCTGATCGGGCGTGGCCAGCGCGGCGTACGCGGCCGCCGACAGGTCACCACACGTGGCGTAGCGCGCCGCGGGATCCTTGGCCATGCCGCGGGCGATCACGCCGTCGAAGGCCGCCGGAATGCTCGGGCGCGCGGCGCTGGGGCGCGGGATCGCCTGGTTGAGGTGGGCCCCCATCACGCTGATCGTGTCGCCGGTGTACGGCGGGGATCCGGTCAGGCACTCGTACAAAACGCAGGCGAGCGCGTAGATGTCGGCCCGATAGGTGACTTCGGCTTCGCTGAACCGTTCCGGCGCCATGTATTTGACGGTGCCCACCGTGGTGCCGAACTGCGTCAGCTTTTCGTCGGACGTGGCGCTGGCGATGCCGAAATCGACGAGATAGGCGAAATCGTCGGCGCTGACGAGGATATTCTCCGGTTTCACGTCGCGATGCATCACCCCGGCGGCGTGCGCGGCGTCGAGCGCCGAGCCGATCTGGCGCACGATCGCCACCGCCCGCGGCGGGGACAGCGGCCCGAAGCGGCTCAGCGTGGCGGCCAGGTTGTTGCCGTCGATCAGGCGCATGTCCACGTAGAGCTGGCCGTCGATCTCGCCGAAGTCGTGGATCGGCACGACGTGCGGTTCCTGCAGCCGTCCCGCGGTGCGGGCCTCGCGCTGCATGCGCGAGCGGAAGACCGGATCGCTGGACAGCGTCTGCGACATCAGCTTGAGCGCGACGATGCGCTCGCGCACCGTGTCCTCGGCCTCGTAGACGTCGCCCATGCCGCCGCGGCCGACCAGCCGCCGCAGCCGATACGGCCCGAACTGCGAGCCCTCCCGCGAATCCGCGGTCGTGTCACCCATCGCCGACTCCTCACCCGCCGCCACGCGCCGCAAACCCGCACCGAAACGCGGCGTGCCAGGCATAAGGCTAATGGTTCGGGTAACCGCGGGGCACGCTGAATTGCCAGAAAGCCAGCTCATTCGCGGTCGGCTGGCTACGACACCCGGGTGCCGGCGGGCCGGATCAGCGGCATTCCTCGTCGCCGGTCTTTTCGCTGAGCCCCTCCCGCGACAGCGCCCGGACGAAGCCGTAGGCCTGCATCCCGGCCGGGCCGGGATTCCTGACGATCCAATCGTTGATCTTTCCCAGCGCGGAGGCCAAATCGTCGCGCCTGACCCGGATCAGGTAGGTCTTGCGGTCGTCCTGCGGATCGTCGATGGATTCGGCGACGGCGACGGGGTTGCGGAACGCGTAGGCGATCCCGTGCACGGAATCGTTGTTCAGCGCCCATTGCAGCTCGCCGGGCCGCAGCCGGTTCACCGCCAGATTGCGGAATTCGTCCTCGCCGTTCGAATCGCTCACGTCGCGGTCATCCTCCTCGTTGTGCCCGCGAGCAGAAGTCGGACGGCGATGGACTGAAGATTTTGTCGCGCAGGCAATTCGATGAAATTTTCCCCAAGCCTTCATCATAGGAAGACCCGTGCGTGACCGCATGCCGAGCGACCGTTCAGCAACTGCGACGGGCCTGACACCGACCGGTCGCGGCGACGTAGAGTGACCGGCGAGGCAAATCAGGTTGTCTGCGCCGGCTGCGAGGACCCATGACCGAAGAACGCATCGAGACCCGTCGCACCATCGGAGCCCCGGCCGCCGACATCTTCGCGGTGTTGTGCGACCCGCAGGGCCACGTCGCCATCGATTCCTCGGGAATGCTCCAGGACGCCGAGGGCGAACCGGTGACGGCCGTCGGCGACAGGTTTGTTGTGCACATGGACCGCGACTCGCTCAACGACTATCCGGAATTGGGCAAATACGACGTCACGGTCGACATCAAGGAGTTCGAAAAGGATCGGCTAATTTCCTGGACGATTCTCGGCCAGATCCGTCCGCAGATCGGCCACGTCTACGGATACCTTCTCGAGCCGGCCGACGACGGTGCGTCCACCGTGGTCACGTCGTTCTACGACTGGTCGAACATCGACCCGAAGTGGCGGGACGCCGGGATTTTTCCGGTGCTCTCCGAGGGCGCGCTGCGGGCGACCCTGGGCATTCTCGACCGCACGGTCCGCCGAGGTTATCCCCGGGCCTGACGGCCGCATCAGCGGCGATACTTCAGGAACACGTAATCGTCGTAGGTCAACGCGTGCTCGAGCCGCATCTCGATCGGCACGGACAGCCGTGCGGACCGCCGGCTGCCGACGGGCTGGTTCCCGGCGAGCTTCGGGGCCAGCGTCACGCAGATTTCGGCGACCTCGTCGGCCTCGACCAGCTCGTCGAGTAGGGTCGGGCCGCCCTCGCACAGGATGCGGTCCATGCCCTGCGCCCGCAGCAGGGCGACGGCGCGCGCCGGGTCGACGGAATCCTCGCCGGCCACCAGGATCCGCCCGCGCGGGTCGTGGCGCGCGGCCGAGCGCGCGCAGGTCACCACGATCGGCGGCTGCGTGGGGTCGCTGAACAGCCGGGCCGGCAGTTCACCGGTGCGGGTGATCACGGCGATCGGCGGCGGCCCGCCCCGTCGCACATCGGCGAGCCGCACCGGCCCGTAGTTCTCGGCGCGCGCCGTGCCCGCGCCGACCAGAACCACGTCCGCGAAGCCGCGCAGGATCCTGAGCAGCCGCTGATCCGTGGGACACGACAGCGGGCCGGCGCGACCGGTGAACGCGGCGGCGCCGTCGGCGCTGAAGATCATGTTGGCGCGCACGCCGGGTGGGGGATCGGCGTAGAACGACGCGAGTTCGGCGATGTCGCCGACGGCGCCCACGCGGGATGTCACATCAGGCCTCGTGGCCCGGTTCCAGGTGGCGGACGTCGCCGAACGACACCCACTGCTCGAGCTCTTGCGGGGGGCGGCCGTCCACCGGTTCGAGCAGGTGCCCGACGTGGTCACCGAGGGGGAAACGATCGAGGATCTTGCCGGCGAACCAGGCGGCCGCGTCGTCGAGAATGGGCAGCTGCGCCGGGCCGCGATGCCAGGAGCAGCGGTCGAACTTGTCGATGTTGTCGCCGGTCTGGCTGCCGAACAACTCCGCGACGCCGAGATGCTCGTGGTCGAACACGTGCACCGCCAGGTGGCTGGCCCCGGCGGCCACCCGGAACGTGTGGTTCTGCTTGGACAGACCGACCAGGAAGCGCGGCGGATGGATGCTGGCCTGGCTGGCGAAGCCGACCAGACAACCGGCCAGCACGCCGTCGGAATGGGTGGTGACGACGAACATCGGATAGTTCAGCAGCGCCACCAGCTTTTCGAAGGCGTCGGTTTCCGGCTCGGTCACCCGCTCAGTCTTCCCGTTGGGATCGCCTGGGAATCGTGTACGCCACAACACCGGCGCCCAGCACCGCCGCGCCGGACAGCACCGAAGACAGCGGCAGCGCGCACGCCAGCACCAGGCACCCGACCAGCCCGACCGCCGGTATCGCGCGGCGCGGGCGGCCCTCGTCCGGCCGGAGCGTGAACGCCGAGGCGTTGGCGACCGCGTAGTAGATGAGCACCGCGAACGAGGAAAAACCTATCGCCCCCCGCAGGTCTGCGGTCGCGGCCAACGCCGCCACCACGACGCCGATCAGCAGCTCGGCGCGGTGGGGGACGCCGAACCTTGGGTGCACGGCGGCGAGCGCGTGGGGGAGGTGGCGGTCGCGCGCCATCGCCAGCGTGGTGCGCGAGACCCCCAGGATCAGTGCCAGCAGCGAGCCCAGCGCCGCGACCGCCGCGCCCACCTGCACGACCGGCGCGAGCCAGCCCATGCCCGCCGCCCGCACCGCCTCGGACAGCGGCGCCGACGCCTCTGCCAGTCGCCGCGGGCCCAACGCGGTGAGCGCCGCGACGGCCACCAACGCGTAGACGGCCAGGGCGATCGCCAGCGCGAGCGGGATGGCCCGTGGGATGGTGCGCGCCGGGTCGCGCACCTCCTCGCCCAGCGTGGCGATGCGCGCATAGCCGGCAAAGGCGAAAAACAGCAGGCCGGCGGCCTGGATCACGCCACCGACGCTGACACCGGACAGGCGCAGGTTCTCGACGCCGACGCTGCGGGAGGTGAATACGACGACGACCACCGCGGCCAGCACCGCGAGGACGACCGCGACGATGATTCGGGTCAGCCACGCCGACTTCTGCACCCCGACGTAGTTCACCGCCGTCAGCGCGACCACCGCGGCGACGGCCACCGCGTGTGCCTGGGCCGGCCACGCGTAGGCGCCGACGGTCAGGGCCATCGCCGCGCAGGAGGCGGTCTTGCCGACGACAAAGCCCCAACCCGCCAGATAGCCCCAGAAATCGCCGAGCCGCTCGCGCCCGTACAGATAGGTGCCGCCGGAGGCCGGGTAGAGGGCGGCCAGTCGCGCCGAGGAGGTGGCGTTGCAGTAGGCGACCACCGCCGCCAACGCCAAGCCCAGCAGCAGCCCGGAGCCGGCGGCGCGTGCCGCGGGGCCGAGCGCCGCGAAGATGCCGGCGCCGATCATGGAGCCCAGCCCGATCACCACCGCGTCGAACAGGCCCAGGGTGCGGCGCAGCTCGTTCACGCGGCCAAACATATCAAATCAGTTTGATGTATTCTTCCCAAGGTGGCGGCAACCAAGCGGGCGGAAGTCCCAGCGCTGATGCAGATGGCGTCGCACCCGGTGCGCTGGGCGCTGCTGGCCGAGCTCGCCGTGGGCGATCACAGGGTGCGGGAATTGGCCGCCGCCGTCGACGAGCCGCAAAACCTCGTCTCGTACCACCTGCGGCTGTTGCGTTCGGCGGGGCTCATCGACGCGCGGCGCAGCAATTTCGATGCGCGCGACACCTACTACCACCTGAACGTGGCGCGGTGCGCGGCGCAATTCGCCGGGGCGGCAAGCGCTTTGCATCCGGCGCTCGCGTCCGCTCCCGCACACCGGCCGGCCGGCTCGGTGCTGTTCTTGTGTTCCGGCAACAGCGCGCGCTCGCCGATGGCCGAGGCGCTGCTGCGCAAGAAGGGCGGGGGCCGCATCCGCGCCGCAAGCGCGGGCAGCCACCCCAAAGCGCAGCTTCATCCGAACGCGGTGCGAATCATGCGCGAGGTGTACGGCATCGACCTCGGGGGCGCCCGGCCACGGCCGTTGGCCGCGGTCGCGCGCCGGCGCTTCGACTGCGTGATCACGTTGTGCGACAAGGTACGCGAGTACGCCGACGACCATGGCGTGGCCACCACGATGCACTGGAGCCTGCCCGACCCGTCCGCCGCGGGCAGGGCGAGCTACCCCGAATTCCGGCGCGTGGCAAGCGAACTGAACGACCGCATCGAGTTCCTGCTGCCCACCCTCGCCGCGGAGCGATGAGCATGCCGTTGGACCGACGTGCCTTCCTCGGCGGGCTGGCGCTGATCACCGCGAGCGGCGGCGTCGCGGCGGCCTGTTCACGAACCGCGCCGCCCGCCCCGCCCAACGGCAAGCCCGACTACACCCTGCGGATCGGCGCGGCAAGAGTGGAGTTGGCGCCGGACCACATCGTGTCGACCTCAACCTACAACGGCCAATTTCCGGGTCCCTTGCTGCGATTCAAGGAGGGGCAACGCACGTCGGTGGATATCTTCAACGACACCGATTCCCCCGAGCAACTGCACTGGCACGGACAGCACGTGGGCGTCGACGTCGACGGCTCGGCCGAGGAGGGCACACCCGACATCCCGGCCCACGGCATGCGGCGCATCTCGTTTATGCCCGGCCCGGCGGGCTTCCGCTTCTATCACAGCCACGTCGTGCCCCGCGCCGACCTGTCCCGCGGCCAGTACGCGGGCCTCGTCGGCCCGGTCTACATCGAACCCAAAGAGAACCCCGGCGCCTACGATCAGGAAATCTTCTTGACGCTCAAGGAATTCGAGCCCAGCTTCACCCGCGGGGGCGACATGGCCAGCGATTTCCTGGCCGGCGAGCCGGACGCCGAGCTCAAGGAGAAGGGCGAGGCGTCGATGACGGCCTCGATGGCCCGCGGCGAGCCGAAGGGCTTCGAGGTCAGCTATGGGGCCTTCGCCGTCAACGGGCGCATGCTCGGCCACGGCGACCCCATCCGCGTCCGGCCCGGTCAACGCGTGCTGTTGCATGTCCTCAACGGCAGCGCCACCGAATCCCGCAGCCTGGCCCTGCCCGGGCATACGTTCAACGTGGTCGCGCTGGACGGCAACCCGGTGCCCAATCCGGCGCCGGTGCCCGTGCTGTGGCTCGGTGCGGCCGAACGGATTTCGGCGTTCGTGAACATGACCAACCCGGGCGTGTGGGTGCTGGGCGACCTGTCCGACGACGACCGCGGCCACGGCATGGGCGTGGTGGTGGAATACGCCGGGCGCGGCGGCGACCCGCGGTGGGCCGCACCGCCCCCGTTCAAGTGGGATTACCGGCTGTTCGAGCCGCCCAACCCCGCGCCCGTGCCGCCGCCGGAACGCACCATCGAGATGCTGATCGAGAAGCGCAACGCCGCCGACAACGGCTTCAACGTCTGGACGTTCAACGGCACCGCGTTTTCGATGGACACCAACCAGCCCGTGCTGGATCTGCAGCGCGACAAGCGCTATCGGCTGCGCTTCCGCAACGCCAGCGACGACCTGCACCCCATGCACCTGCACCGGCACACCTTCGAGATCACCCGAATCGCGGGGACGCCCACCGCCGGCGTGCGCAAGGACGTCGCGATGCTCGGCGGCTACCAGAGCATGGAAGTCGACTTCGTCGCCGACCAACCCGGTCTGTCGCTGCTGCACTGCCATCAGCAGATCCACATGGACTACGGGCTCATGCTGCTGCTCAACAGCCGCTGACGCCCGAGGACCTACGATTCGGCCATGGCGCTTGAGATCGGTCAGGTGTTCGCCGGCTATACCATCCTGCGGGTGCTGGGCTCGGGCGGCATGGGGCGGGTGTACTTGGCGTCGCACCCGCGATTGCCGCGCGAGGACGCGCTGAAGGTGCTGCCGGCCGAGGTCACCGCCGATCCCCAATACCGGGAGCGATTCGAGCGGGAGGCGGAGCTGGCCGCCGGGCTGTCCCATCCCCACATCGTGGCGATCCACGACCGCGGTGAATACGAAGGCCAGTTCTGGATCTCAATGGAATACGTGCCCGGCACCGACGTGGCCCGGCTGTTGCGCGAGCAATTCCCGCACGGCATGCCCGTCGAGGAAGCGATGGAGATCGTCACCGCGGTCGCCTCGGCGCTCGACTACGCGCATCATCGGGGCCTGCTGCACCGAGACGTGAAGCCGGCCAACATTCTTGTGACGGATTCGGCGGGGCAGCCCCGGCGAATCTTCCTGGCCGACTTCGGGATCGCGCGGCGCGTCGACGATGCGGCGGGGCTGACCACCGCCAGGATGGCGGTCGGCACGGCGGCCTACGCGGCGCCCGAGCAGTTGATGGCGGGGTCGGTCGACGGCCGCGCCGATCAATACGCCTTGGCCTGCACCGCATTTCATCTGTTGGCGGGGTCGCCGCCGTACAGCGGACCCAACCTCGCGGTGGTCATCGGCCAGCACGTCAGCGCCACGCCGCCGTCGATCGGTGGCCACCGGCCGGAGCTGACGGGCGTGGATCCCGTCTTCACCGCCGCGCTGGACAAGAACCCCGCCGGCCGGTTCAACAGCTGCGGGGAGCTCGCCGAGGAGTTGGGCCGGCGCCTCGACGCGGCCCAGGCGGATCCCCAACAAACGTCGGATCCGACTGTGCTTGCGCCCCAATGGGTGGAACCATCCGCCTGGCGGCGGGTGGGCCGCCGCCCGGCCGTCCTCGTCGCGGCCCTGGCCGGCATCGTGTTGCTCGTCGCCGCCGGCGTCGTCGCGACGCTGAAGCTCACCGGTTCGCACCGCCCGGCCGCGCCCGCGAGCCCCGTCACGGGCACCTATCGGGCCGAGTTCGGGCTGACCATGGCCCTGGACGACGTCCCGGAGGCCGGTTCGCCACCGGCGCTGACGGGCACGTACGGCCTGCGCTCGGTGTGCCGGCCCGCCGGTTGCGTGATGACCGCGTCCCGCCTCGGCGGGGAAACCGCGGGGCAACCGACGATGGTGTTCGACCAGATCGGTGCGGCCTGGGTGGCGGTAGCCGTCGCGCCGGATACGTGCCGCGCGGCAACCGCGGAATTCTGGCAGGTCTTGACGCTGCGATCCCGCCCCGACGGCGGCTTCGACGGCGAATACACCGCGACCGCCGCCAACGCCTGTGCCACCAAGCGCACCGTGTCCCTCACCCGCACCGGCGACGGCGACGGCGACGTCAAGATCGTCGCCGACCCGGGCGCCCAGCCGCCGCGGGTGGCGTCGCCCGCCCAGGGGCTGCGCGGCCGTTACCGCGTGACGCGAACTTTCGCGAACGGCCTCCCGCAGCAGCAGTTGAACACCGCCGTCAGAACCGACTGCCTGCGCACCGCCGATCGGTGCATGAGCTACTTCCACGAAGCATCGGCCGACCAACCGCTGGTGTTCGCAGACGGACGCTGGACCTGGAACGTCGACGCCGACGTCACCTGCCCGCACTCCGGCGGCACCGCGCGCATGAAATCCAGCGGGCAGTATCCGTTGCCGCAACCGCCGGGGGACCCCATCGCGAAGTTCACCGGCCGCGCTCACCAGGAACAGAGCGCGCCGTGCGAGCTCAACACGGATTTCGACGAAACCTTCACCCGCACCGGCGATTAAGGGCGACGGGCGGCCGGCCGCCGTTTGCCGGGACGGCGCGGCTCCGTATTCGGGCCGAATATAGGTGCCGCTGCGGCTTGACCATTTACGCTTTTCCCATGTCGCTCGAGACCGGTCAGGTGTTTGCCGGATACACGATCGTGCGGGTGTTGGGCGCTGGCGGGATGGGCCAGGTGTACCTGGCGGCGCATCCCCGATTGCCGCGCGAGGACGCGTTGAAGGTCCTGCCCGCGGACCTGACCGGCGACCCGGAGTTTCGGGGCCGCTTCATGCGGGAGGCCGACCTGGCGGCCGGGTTGTCCCATCCGCACATCGTGACGATCCACGACCGCGGCGAAGAGGACGGCCAGTTCTGGATCTCGATGGATTACGTGGCCGGCACCGATGCGGGCCGGCTGCTGGGTGACAACCACCCCGGCGGGATGCCGCTGCAAGACGTGGTGGCGATCATCACGGCCGTCGGCTCGGCCCTGGATTACGCGCATGGCCGCGGGTTGCTGCACCGTGACGTCAAGCCGGCCAACATCTTGTTGGCCGACCCCGACGGGCAGGCGCGGCGGGTCTATCTCGCCGATTTCGGGCTTGCGCGCCACATCGACGATGCCACCGGGCTGACGGCGACCAACATGACGGTCGGCACGGTGGCCTACGTCGCGCCCGAGCAGCTGAAGGGCGAGCGGGTCGACGGGCGCGCCGACCAATATGCGTTGGCCTGCACCGCATTTCACCTGCTGGCCGGATCGCCGCCATACGCCGATTCCAACCCCGCGGTGGTGATCAGCCAGCACATCAGTGCGTCCCCGCCCTCGATCGGTTCCCGCCGCGCCGAGCTCGCCGCGCTGGATCCGGTGTTCGCCACCGCGATGGCCAAGGAGCCAAGCGAAAGGTTTGGCAGCTGCCGGGAATTCGCGGACCACCTGGCCCGCCAGCTGAGCCCGGGCTTCGACCGGCCCGGCGATCTTGCCTTCCCGGACACCCAACCCCGGATCGACGCGACCATCCCCGCCATCCGACCCCGGCGGCGCCCCCGGGCGCTGATCGGCGCCCTGGCGGGCGTCGCGCTGCTGGCCGTCGCCGGCGGGGTGTTCGCCGGCGTGAAACTTCTCCGGCACCCCGATCCGGGCCATCCCGCCCCGACCAATCCCACCGCCGCACCGGGGCACACCGGCGCCACGCCGCCCAACACCGGGCCCTTCACCGGTGTCTACCATGTGCGCTTCGGCCAGGGCACCACCCTCGAAGGTGTCCCGGGTCAGGGCGCGGCCGCCGAAACGGACACGTACGCCGTCCGCTCGGCATGCGGGTCGAGCGGTTGCCGGGCCACCGCCCGACGCATCGGTGGCGAGCTGAGGCTCGCATCCAGTGCGGTGTTCGACGAGGTGGACGGCCGCTGGTTGGCCGTGACCATCGGCTCGGACAAGTGCCGAGAGGCTCCGGCCGAGGTGTGGCAGGTGTTGACGCTGCAGCCGCGGCCGGACGGCACCTTCGCCGGCGAATATCGCGGGGGCTCCGCCAACGCCTGCAACGAAAAGCGGACGGTGACCTTCACCCGGTCCGGGGACGTCGACATCAACACGCTTCCCGACCCGAGCACGCTGCCGCCACGGGTGGTGTCGCCGGCCGAGGCGCTGCACGGGCGCTATCACCTGATGCGAAAATTCAAGAGCGGAATCGCGCCGCAGCAGACCGATCAGGACGTCGTCACCGACTGCCTCCGCAGCGGGGATCGGTGCATGAGCTATTTCCACTCGAAGACGAGCGACACACCGCTGGTCTTCGAGGGCGGGAACTGGACCCTGCACGTCGAGCACGACGACAACGATCCGGGTTGCGGCGGGGCCGTCTACGCGCGGGCCACCGGGCACTATGCGCTGCCGCAACCGCCACAGGATCCGATCACGCAGCTCGTCGGCCACGACCATCTGGACGAGTCGTCGGGCCGCGCCGACTGCCAGTGGAGCGTCGACTTCGACGAAACATACACGCGCACAGGCGATTAGAGCCGTCTGATCAGCACAGGCCGCCCGCGAGCGCCGCCATGAGGCGCGACGACACCGCCGGTCGTACAGTTAGGCATGTCGCATCCGATGGACCCGGGCCCGCCGCCCCCGTACCAACCGCCTCCACCCCTGGGCGGATATCCGCCGCCGTACCCGCCGGGGCCGTACCCCCCGCCGTACCCGCCGAGTCCATACGCAGCGCCCTACCCGCCGGGCCCCTACCCGCCGGGCCCGTACCCGCCGCCTGGCTACCCGCCGCCGCCCCAGGCCGCGACGACCAGCGGATTCGCCGTCGCTTCACTGATTTTCGGCGCCGTCGGCGGAATCCTGTTGAGCGTCATCTTCGGTGTGATCGCTCTGGGGAAGACGAAACCCGGCGGCCAGCGCGGCCGGGGATTGGCGATCGGCGGGCTCGCGCTCTCCGGCGCCTGGGCTGTGGGCATCGCGGTCGTCATCGTCGTGGTCGCGCTGTCGCCGACGCACACCGTCAGCGCTCGGGACATCAAGGTCGGGGATTGCTTCGTCGAGGTGCCCAGGGGGAACCGGATCTCCTCGGTGGACACCACCAGTTGCGACAGGCCGCACGCGGCGGAGGTGGCCGGGATCGTGACCATTCCCGACGGCCCGTTCCCCGGCGAGTCCGGATTCGATGCCTACGGCAGCAGCTGCAAGGACGACTTGGCGTCGTACTCGCCCCCGGCGGTGCTGGATCCCGACATCGACCTGGCGATCATGCCCCCCACGCGGGAATCGTGGCAGCGCGGCGACCGCGCCATGGTGTGCGTCGCGACGTTTACCGCCAAGCGAACCGGGTCCATCAAGAGCTGAGCCCGAGGCTGCTATCGGAGTGGCTGTTTTCGCGCACGCCCCGATACATGCCCCACCGGACGATCCACGGCATCACCACCCGTTCGACCGACCAGGTCGGGAAGCGCAACGACTGGCCGGTCGGGAAGAAGACCTCCAGCCCATTGGGCTGGATGCCCACCAACGAACCCCACCGCCGGCCCGGCGTCCGGAAGCTGCGCAGCTCCCGACCGGCGAATTCGGCGCGAATGTTGTTGGCCACCAAGGCATCCCCGCGATTGCGGGCGGAGCTGCGCAGCGGGTCGGTGGCCGCGACATCCCCGACCGCGAACACGCCCCGATGCCCGGGCACCCGCAGCTGCGGCGTCACGCGGACGAACCCGCGTTCGTCGAGGAGTTCCGGTGGCAGCCAATCGGTATTGGGCCGCGCCCGGCCGATCGCCCAGAGCACGGCGTCGGCCGACGCCGGGGATTGCCCGGTGCTCCACTCGACCGGTTCGCCGGTGATCTCCTCGCCCGAGAAGCCGTCGGCAACCCGCGCGCGGTGGCCCGGGTGCAGGCCCACGCCGAGGCCGATCAGCCTGTCGCGGATGCGCTTCCACGTCGCCGGGTGATACTCGCCCAGCGCCCGCTCGCCCGGGAAGTAGAGGTCGACCCGCTTGTCCGGCCAGGTGGTGGCGAGGTTGACGGCGCTGCTGACCGCGGCCGCGCCACCACCCACGACGATCACGGACTCCGCGGCGGCGAGCCGGTCATGGGCGGCTCGCAGGTCGGCGCCGATCTCGGTGGGCGACTGCAGGGTCGGCCGGCGCCAGAAGCCGTTGCTGACGCCGGTCGAGATGACCAGCGCGTCGTACTTCTCGGCGAGGGGCGCGCCGTCTTCGCGCCGGCCCAACACGGTCCGGGCCGCCAGATCGAGCCCGGTCAGCGTGGCCTGCACCGTGCGCACGCCGTCCAGGCGGCGGAACCTGTCGAACGGGATCCAGTAGTCGCGGGCCCAGTCGTCCGGGCGGGCGAGCCGGACGCCGAGTTCCTGGCCGCTCACCAGCGCGGGTTTGGCCGAGATCCCGACAACGTCGGCGTGCCGGGCCAGGCGGATGGCGGTCAGGACACCGACGTCGCCCAGTCCAGCGACGACGACGCGCTTGCGGGCCGACATCACGCGCGGCGCGGTTCGCTTGTGCCGCTGCGGTTTTCGGTCGGCCAGGCCACTACGACGGCGTCCATGCGGGCCTCCTTACGCGCGTGGTGGGCAAACTGTAACACGTTCTACCTGTGCGTCGTCGGGCGTCGGCTCGCCCGGCAGTCGCATCAGTAGCATTAGCCAGCGGCGCGCGCCGCGCCGCACCGAAAGGAACGGGTCCCATGACGACACAGGCCGATCCCCATCACCACAGCCCGCAACTGATTCCGCGCCGGCTGCTGCGAAGCGGCCAGGTGCACCACCCGGCCGTCCTGGCGGAGGCCAGGAGGCGCAGTGGGGACCTGCAGCTGCGCCTGGCCGACCGGATAACGGCCTTCGCGGGGTCGATGACCTTCGTCTGGATCCATGCGGCGCTGTTCGGCGTGTGGATGCTGTTCTTGGAACCCAATCCATGGCCCACCTTGACCCTCGTGGTGTCGCTCGAGGCGATCTTCCTGTCGACCTTCGTCATGATCGGCCAGAATCGTCAGGCGGCCTTCCAGCAGGTCAGGGCTGACCACGACTTCCAGACTCAGGAATTGGAGCTGAAGACCAACACCGAGCTCACCCGCGAGATCCACATCCTCACCGAGGAACTGCACCGGCGCTACATCGGACCGCCGAGTTAACAACGACTACGACACACCGCGAAAACCGTTGGCAGAGCGGGTGATCCCACGAACAACCGCTCTAATGTGGGGGAGCAGATGTTGGAATTACCGGCGACGATGCGTCCACGTATGGACGCCGCGCTGCGTGCCGCGGCGCGCGCGACGGCACCGCGACCCGCCGCGGCCAGGCGGGCCGCCAAGGACCTGCGGCAAAAGCTCGGGCCGGCGGTCGGAGCCGAGATCCGCTGGGCGTTCACGCCGCCCCGCACCTGGCTGATGGGAGTCGTGGCCAACACCGTCTTCGCCGCGGCGTGGTTGCTGGTGCAGCCGCTGACCCCCGGACGCCACCACCACGATTGGGCGGTCCTGGTCGGCACCTACTTCTCCTCGTGGGTCCTCGCGGACGTCACCACCACCAACCTGCTCGGCGCGGACCACTACCGCGTGCAGCAGGCCCTGGCCGACGGGGTGCCGTTCTGGCGATTGCTCTTGATCAAGAACCTGGCGCTGCTGGCGATCGTCGGGCTGCCGACGTTGGTGACCGCGATGATCCTCACGCTGTGGTTCCAAACGCCCGCCAGCCTGGCGGTCACGATTCCCACCGTCGCGGTGCCCATCGTGTCCTGGCTGGGCGTCGGCAACCTGTTCTCGGTGCTGCACCCGGTGAGCGTCGAGCCGCTGATTCGCCGTTGGCGGCAGCGTGGCGATCGTCGCCGCACCGGCGCCTGGATCCTGGCGCTCACGCTGCCGTATGCGCTGTACTACGTTGCCGACCCGATGAACGGGGTAGAGCACCGCTTGCTGTGGACGAAACTCCCGGCGTTGATCTGGCCGGTGTTCGGGCGTGATACGAAGAGCTTCGTGCACCTCGCCATCGCAACCGCGGTCTGGATCGCGGGAACCGTCGCCGCCCTGATGTGGGTGCGCAGGCGCGGGGTCCAGATCAGGTGAGCCTCAGCTGGAGGAGCCGGGCCCTGCCGGCCGTCGTTCACCTGACGCGGGCCCGCGCGTACCGCAGCGCGCAAACCGCCCGCGAGCACATCGACCGGCGCGCGTCGAACCCGCAGTTCTACGGACCCCCGCCGGGGTTGCGTAAGGACGTCAACCTGCACTTGGACCGGGAATCGGCTTGGCCGATCTATTCCCTGACATCGCAGCAGTTGCACGAGCCGCAGTCGACGGTCGTCTACCTTCACGGCGGCGCGTGGGTCAACGAAATCGCCTCGCAGCATTGGAAATTGGCGGTACAAATCGCCGCCGAGGCGCGCGTCCGAGTCGTCGTGCCGATCTACCCGTTGGCGCCGTTCGCCACCGCGGCCGAGGTGGTGCCCAGGATCGCCGAGCTGGTGGCCGAGAGGGTGGCGCCCGACCACAGCGTGTGCTTGGCCGGCGATTCCGCCGGGGGGCAGATGGCCCTGTCGGCGGCGCTGCTACTGCGCGACCAGCACCGCCTGGTCCTGCCCGAAACGGTGCTGATCTCGCCCGTTCTCGACGCGTCGCTGACCAACCCGTTGATCGACGCGGTCGATGATCCGTGGCTGACGCGGGTGGGCCTTCTCGAGTTCGCCAAGCGCTGGTGTGGTGACCTTCCGCTGACCGACCCGATGGTGAGCCCGCTGAACGCCGACCTGTCGGGCCTGGGACCGTTGACGGTGTTCAGCGGCACCCGCGACATCCTCAACCCCGACGCGCGGCTCCTGGCCGAGAAGGCCGCGGCGGCCGGCGTCGAGATCGACTACCACGAACAGCCCGGCCTGGTGCACGTCTACCCCCTGACCCCGACGCGGGAGGGCCGCGCCGCGCGCGCCCTCATCGTCGAACGTTTGTATAACTGAGGCCGATACCGGACAAATCCGGCTGGCCGGTGCGATGATTGCGTCGCAACCGGCTGAGCCGCACCCGCATTCATCGCCTTCAGGAGAGAGGGACACCCAATGACTGAACAGCCATCCGCCGGCTGGTACCCGGACCCGAGCGGTCAGCCCGGCCAAAGGTATTGGGACGGCCAGCAATGGCACGACAACGCGCCCGCCGCGGGCTCGGGCGTCGCCGCGTACGGTGGCGCGCCGTTCGGCGTCGACGCCTACGGGCGGCCGCTGTCGGACAAGAGCAAGATCCTCGCCGGGCTGCTGCAGATCTTTGTGGGGAGTTTTGGCGTCGGTCGCTTTTACCTCGGCTACACCAACATCGGTATCGCCCAAATCGCGGTGTCCTGGCTGACCTGCGGGATCGGCGCCGTCTGGCCGCTGATCGACGGAATCATGATCCTCGTCGGCAAGGTGCCCGACTCGGAGGGGCGCCCGCTACGCGACTGAGGTGCGTGGCGGGCCCGCGTATCGTCGCCTTGGTGGGTGCAGCGTAGTTAACCCGGGGAGGATCCGCCCATGACGACACCCAACCAGCCCGGCTGGTACGACGATCCGCAAGACCCCAACGCCCAGCGGTACTGGGACGGGCGGAGCTGGACCCCGCACCGCCAGCGAAAACCGGATGCGCGGGCCGCGCGACCACCGGTCACACCCCGGCAGCAACCTCCCGTCCCGCCGTCTGCCGCGCCGACCCAGGTGACACCCCTGCAGCCCCCGCCGCCCAGGCCCAATCCGCCGTCCGCGGCAGGGACCCGGGCGGCGCCTCTGCCACCGCCGCCGGGGCCCAATCGGCCGCCCCCGCCGAGCTATTCCGCACCGCAGGCCCGCCGCCCCGGGCCGGACAGGCCCCCGGAACTCCAAATTCCGCGCGCCGGCGCACAACCGGCGTCTGACGGCCTCGCGACGGTCAAGGGCGCCGCGGCAAAAATGTCGGTCCCGGCCTGGATTGTGCTCGCTGGACTCGCCGTCACCGTCATCTCAATCTTCCTGCCGTTCGCGACGGTCAGCCTCAGGCTGTTCGGGCGGACCCTGACTTCGCACGGCGTTGCCGCCGACGGAACGGCGAAGTTGGTCGTCATCGTATTGGCCGTCGTGGCCGCGTTTTTGGCGTTGCCCGTCCTGTCGGGAGCCCAACTACAGACCGCCCGGCTCATCGGACTCAGCGTTGTCGTCGGCCTCCTCGGCGCCCTGACGTTCGTGTGGTTTCACACCGTGTCCACCAAGAACAGCGAGGGCGAAGGCTTCGTCAACGTCGCGCCCGCGTTCGGGATCATGGTGTACGGCGCGGCCGTCATCGTCACCGCCGTGGGCGTCGTGCTGCTGTGGATGGATCGATCGAAGACCAGACAGGCCGAAGGGAGGCCGTAGCACATCGGTCTCCCGGCCAGCGGTCCGTCGGGCACTTCCATGTGAGCTGTGTTGTTAATCTTGCGAAATGGATGACAGCGACAAGCAGGTGAAGTCGGCACTGGCCGCCACCAGTTGGGCGCTGCTGGGCATGATGTCCTACGAAGAGGAAGTCTCCGGTTACGACCTCAAAAAATGGATCGACTGGAGCGTCGACCTGTACTACTGGAGCCCGTCGTACAGCCAGATCTACACCGAACTGAAGAAGCTCGAGGGACTGGGGCTGGTGACGTCGCGCGTTGAGCACGACGAGGGGACCCGCAGCCGCCGGCTCTACAAAGTCACCCAGGCGGGGATGGACGCCGTCACCGAGTGGACCAATCACGCACCGGTGGATCCGCCGGTGCTCAAGCACAGCGTGCTACTGCGAGTCACCTTCGGCCACCTCAGCAACCCGGCTCGACTCAAAGAACTGCTGCAGGAACACGTCGCATATGCGGAAGCCCGGCACCAGAAAGCGATCGAGGACGCCGAGGGGGCCGAGGCGGAACCGGCCTGGGCGTATTCGGTAATCGCGCTGCGCTGGGCGGCCAAGTACTACGCCGCCGAGCGCGAGTTCGCGCTTGAACTCATGAAGGACATCGACGAGGCCGACGCGATATTGCAGAAGGCCGCTAAGGGCGGCTTCGGCAAACCGCGCCCCGTGCCGGGTTATTGGCGCGAGATCGAAAAGCAGGTCCAGGCGAAACGCGAAGCCGACTAACACGCGCCGGCCGCGTCGACCGCCGCGATGTAGCCGTACACGAGTCCCTGCGCGATCGTCGCGCCCGCCCCCGGGTACGTCGTGCCAAACGCGTTGGCGGCGGTGTTGCCGATCGCGTACAGCCCGGCGATCGCGCTGCCGTCCTCGCGCAGCACCCGGGCCCGTCCGTCTGCCTTCAGGCCCCCACAGGTGCCCAGATCGCTGAGCACCAATTTCACGGCGTAGAAGGGACCCTTGACCAGCGGACGCAGGTTGGGGTTCGGGGTTATCGTCGGGTCTCCGTAGTAGCGGTCATAAGCGCTGCGGCCCCGGCCGAAATCGGGATCCTCACCGGCGCAGGCGCTTTCGTTGAAGCGGGTCATCGTCCTTACGAACTCTTGCACGGGAACACCGATGCGTCCGGCCAGTCCGGCGTGGCTGTCGGCCCGCGCGGCGATGCCCGCGTCGTACCACGATTGCGGAAGCGGCATCCGCGGAAACAGTTCCGCGCCAAACACATAGCTGTTGCGGTACTTCTGATCGAAGACGATCCACATCGCTTCGATCGGGCTGCCCGACCGCTCCAGTTCGAGCAACCGCTGGCCGAACGACATGTAGTCGGTCGACTCGTTGCAGAACCGGCGGCCGTGTTGGTCCACGATCAGGCAACCGGGAAGCGACCGCTCGGCGAGCATCACTACGGGCGCCTTGCCGGGTAGCGGTGCGACGGCCGGGAACCACCACGCCTGATCCATCAAATCGATGTCCGCGCCGAGCTCTTGCGCCACGCGGATGCCGTCGCCGGTATTGGATTCGGCGCCCAGACTGAAGTTGGCGCCCAGCGACTCGGACTGGAATTTCCACCGCATATCCATGCTGTGGTCGAAACCGCCGGTGGCCAACACGACCCCGCGCCGAGCGGTGACTGTCACCTCACGGCCGTCGTGGTTCAAGACCGCGCCGCTCACACGGCTGCCGTCGCCGTCAAGGCGCAGCAGCGTGGTGTCGGTCCACACCGGGATGCCGGCGCGCAGCACGCCCGCGAACAGCCCGGCCGTCAGGCCCTGGCCGCCCGCCGCGTAGCGTCGGCCCAGCAGACGGCCGCCGAACCCCTGGGCCACCCGCTTGGCGAACGTCGGAATGCCCTTGCGGGGCATCCGAACCACCAGGTTCATCCAGCGGTAGTCGGCACCGGTCGTCGGGATCGAGACGCCGGCCTCGAGCACGCCCGGTCTCAAGCGGGTGCGGTACTCGCCGAGAATCGACGTGTCCAGCGGCCGGCACTCGCAGGTGCGTCCGGCCGCGCTGCCACCGGGCTCCTCGGGGTGGTAGTCGGAGTAATCGCGGGCCCAGAAAAGCCGCAGCGGCGTCGTGCGGCGCAGCATTTCGACCGTCGCGGACAGGTGGGTCAGAAAGCCGACGGAACGCCCCGCAGGCGCCGAGCCGGCCACCACCGCGCCCAGATAGGTTGCGGCTCGCTCGGCGGTGTCGTTGGCGCCGGCGTCGGCCAGCACCGGCCCCGCGGGCAGCCACAGGGCGCCCCCGGACCGGGCGGTCGAGCCGCCCACGTAGGACGACTTCTCGACGATAAGCACCGACAATCCCAGCTCGTGCGCGGCCAGCGCAGCGGCCATGCCGGTGCCCGAGCCGATCACCAGCAGGTCGACCACGGTATCGGCCACCGCTAGCCCGGCGGGAATCGTCGTGCTGTGCTCAGTCACGCTGAGAACCGTATGCCGCGCCGACGCGGCGGCGGAAGAGCCCTCCTGATGAGTGGAACAAGCCGCCCCCGCGGCACCGCCCGCGGGTTCAAATAGCGCATATGACATCGCAGCCCGACGCCGGCGAAGTTCGGCTCATTGAAGCGCAGGTCACGCCGACGCGGTTCGCCCGCGGCTGGCACTGCCTCGGCCTGGTCAGAGATTTCGGTGACGGCAAGCCGCACGCGGTCAACGCCTTCGGGCAGAAGCTTGTCGTGTTCCGCAGCGCGGACGGCAACATCAACGTCCTCGACGGCTACTGCCGGCACATGGGCGGTGACCTCTCGCAGGGTGAGGTCAAGGGCAACGAGATCGCGTGCCCGTTCCATGACTGGCGCTGGGGCGGCGACGGGCGATGCAAGCAAGTCCCTTACAGCAGGCGCACCCCGCGGCTGGCACGTACGCAGGCCTGGAACACGCTGGTGCAGGACGGCATGTTGTTCGTGTGGAACGACCCGGAACGCAACCCGCCCCCACCCGAGGTCGGCATCCCTCGCATCGAGGGTGCCACCAGCGACGACTGGACCGACTGGCACTGGTACAGCACCGTCGTGAACACCAACTGCCGCGAAATCATCGACAACGTCGTGGACATGGCGCACTTCTTCTACATCCACGGCTCGTTGCCCACGCATTTCAAGAACATCTTCGAAGGACACGTGGCGACGCAGTACATGAACAGTGCGGGCCGCCCCGACCTCGGCGGCACGGAAGGCGCGCGGATGCTCGGCACTACCTCGGTGGCGTCCTACTGGGGTCCGTCCTTCATGGTCGACGACCTGACCTACCACTACGCCGAGGCCGACCACCACACGGTGCTCATCAACTGCCACTACCCGATCGATGCGGATTCCTTTGTGCTGCAATACGGCATCATCGTCAAGAAATCCGAAGCCCTGCCGGACGATCTCGCGATGCAGACCGCGATCAGTCTGGGCGACTTCGTGAAGCTGGGTTTCGAGCAAGATGTGCAGATCTGGCGCCACAAGGCGCGTATCGATAACCCGCTCCTGGTCGAGGAGGACGGTCCGGTCTATCAGCTGCGTCGCTGGTACCAGCAGTTTTATGTCGACGTCGCCGACGTGCAGCCGGACATGGTGGATCGCTTCGAGTTCGAGCTGGACACCACGCGGCCTTACGAGGCGTGGATGAAACAGGTCGAGGCGAACATGGCCGCCCAGCCGTGATGACCCACGATTCGCCGATCAGGCAAGACAACCGCCTGGACGACATGCCGATGATTCCGTTGGCGTGCCAGACCTGCGGTGCCCAAGTGCTGGCGAGAAAGAGCACCTGGAATCAGACCAGCGTGCAGTGGACGGCCGACGCGACCGCCCGGTGTGCCGAACGCCTTGACGCGAAGCGGATCTCGGGACCGGGTAGCCGCGGGGTGTTCCTCGCCTGCTCGGCGTTGAGCGAGTCGATAGCCGAGGCGGTGCGCTGCGGGTCGTTGCCGGTCGTCGACGAAATAGCGTGTGCCACAACGTAATTCGACAATCATCCCTTTTCGAGCGTGAACTGGCACAAATCGGTGTAGCCGTCGCGGAACAACTCGGCGCAGCCGGTCAGGTACCTCATGTAGCGGTCGTAAACCTCTTCGGATTGGATCGCGACCGCCTCGCTCTTGTGCGCTTCGAGGGCCGCCGCCCACATGTCGAGCGTCCTCTTGTAGTGCGGCCGCAGCCGATGGATCCGGCTAATCCTGAACCCCACCTTCGTGGCGTTCTCCTCGACCATTTCCACCGTTGGCAACCGCCCGCCGGGGAAGATCTCTTCCAGTAGAAATTTGACGAAGCGCACATGCCACATCGTCAACGGGAGTTTGCGCTCCTCGATCTGCTCGCGGCTCAACACCACGATCGTGTGGAGCAGCATCGTGCCGTTGGCCGGCAGCCGGTCATAGGCCCACTTGAAGAAGGGGAGGTGGCGGTCGTAGCCGAAATGCTCGAGCGGACCGATCGCCACGATCCGGTCCACCGGCTCGTGAAACTGCTCCCAACCCCGCAGTAGCACCCGCTTGGAACGCGGGCTGTTCGATGCCGCGAGCTGCTGTTCGACGTAGGCAACTTGGTTCCTGCTCAGGGTCAGGCCGACGACGTCGACGTCGTATTTCTCCAGAGCACGAAGCATCGCGGAACCCCAACCGCAGCCCACGTCGAGCAACTTCATGCCCGGCCGCAGGCCAAGTTTGCCCAGCGCCAGGTCGATCTTGGCGATCTGGGCCTCTTCCAGCGTCATGTCGTCACGCTCGAAGTACGCGCAGGTGTACGTCCGTGTCGGGTCTAGGAACAGCGCGAAGAAGTCGTCGGACAGGTCGTAGTGGGCCTGGACGTCCTCGAAGTGGGGCCGCAGGCGTTGAGCACTTTCTGGCATGCGTCCTCTCGCAATGGCTCGGGCAGGGAGTCCCTGCGGGCTTCATGCCGGCGCGGGGCCCCCGCGACTAATCCGCACCATTCGGTACGGGAGATTACACGTATCGGGCGCCGCAAAGAGGGAGCGAAACCAGGGGAGTTTCGGCATGTGCGGGTCGCCGACGACACGGTTCCCGCCGCCGGCGATGAATGTGGCGTCGGTGGAGGCCACCATGGCGACCGGAAAACGATGTCCGCCATCTGACACAAGGGACTCGATGACTTGGGCGGTCCGCCAGCAGAGTTCAGGCGTGCGCGCCGCCGTCGATGCGGATTTCGGTGCCGGTGATGAACGCGCCGTCGTCCGAGGCCACCATCGCGATTACCGACGCCACGGCGCTCGGGTCGCCGAGGATAGCGTTGTCTTTCCCGTGCAACAGCGGTGTCTGCTTGGCCCAGAGGCCGAGGTCGTAGCCTTCGGGCATCTTGTCCAGGGTGCTCAGTGCCAGAGCCGTCGAGACCCCTCCGGGCTGGATGTTGACCGCGCGCAGCCCCTGTTTGGAGTACTCGAGCGCCAACGAGTGCGTGAATGACAACACTCCACCCTTGCTGGCGGCATAAGCCGCCATGTAGGGATGCGCGAACGACGCTGCGGTGGAGGTGAAATTGACCACCACGCCCCGCCCCGAGGACAGCAGCGCCGGAAGCGCCTGCCGGGTCATCAGGAAGGTGCCTGTCAGGTTTATCGCGAGGGTAGCGTTCCAGTCGGCCAGCGTGTGCTGATGCGTGTTGGCGCAGCGCTGGATAGCGGCCGCGTTGACAAGCACCTCCAGCCCGCCAAGCTCGGACAGCGCCGCATCCACGGCGGCCGTTACGGCGCCCTCGTCGGAAATGTCGAGGACGGCGGTGGTCAGTCGCTTACCGCTGCCGGCATCGTCGGCGGCGGCCGCCGTTCGTGCCAGCCCGTCCGCCGCCACGTCGTAAGCCACGACTGTGGCGCCCTCATCGAGTAGTCGGGCCACCGTGGCCTGTCCGATTCCGGAACCAGCGCCGGTCACGACGACGCGTCTGTCTGCGAAACGATCCATCACCCAAGCCCTTTCGGTCACGCCAGCTGGAAGGCACTGAGGGGAGCTTCCTCGGGGTAGGCCGCCGGGCCGCCGAGGTCGTATGCGGCGTTGAGGGCGCTGACGAACGCCGGATCGTGCAGCGGTTCGCTCGGGATGTCGAGCTTGACGCCCTTGCTCCCCAGGTCGTCGACCATGATGTCGATGGCCTTGTCGACCGAAAGGTCGTCGGAGCCGTCCATGTTCTTCCTGAGCTCGTCGTAGTCCGCGAAAACCTCGGCCGACCAGTGCACCAGGAAGCGCAGTTCGTCAGTGTGGTGGCGCGCGATGACGTTGTCACCGTTCTTCAGCAGCCAGCGGTCGCGGTCACTCGGATCCCCGGTGAACACCGTGTCGAAGGCAAGGCCGGCCGGAATCTGTTGAGCCAGCGGTCCGTTGGCCTCACCGCGGTGCACCATCATCTCGTTCTGGACGACGACGCCGCGATTGTTGATCGGGGGCAGGATGCGCTTGGGCGCCCTGAGCGGCCCATCGGGCCAGTAGGTGAAGCCGCTGCCGGCATCCAGGGAGAACCAGGTGATGACTTGCGCCATCTTGATGAGGTAATCGCGGAAAAGACCTGACTTGCCCATGACGCTGCACAGCCACGTCGGTGCGTTCTCGGATCGCACACCGCGGAAGCTGGGTGAATCCAGGTGGCCCGGATCGCGATTGGCGCACGGCCCGTTGATGTTGAACAGCATCATCTGGGGTTTTGCGTACTCGGCATGCCAGTAGGACTTAGCGAACTCAAGGAACTGCGCGTTGTAAAAGCAGTCATGCAGTTGCGGGTAGAGCACCGCGCCGTAGTTGGCCAGGTAGCCGCGGAACGTCGGGGTCAGGAACAAATCCAGCGACGGGCTGAATCCTTCCGGGAACATACCGCTCATCGTGGCCATCAGTTCGTCGGCCGACGCGAAGTGCTGGGCGATGATCAGCTTCCACGGACCCTCGGTGCGCACGACGTCAAGTAGGCGTTCGCGTTGGTCGCCTGTGTAGACGTTGTCGATCTCTCGGGGTGGTGCCGCGGGTCGCAATACGTCGGAAAGCTCCATTCGCCGCTCGTCGGTGAGCATCAGCTGTCTCCTCTGCAGTTCTGGACCGATCGATTGTGTGCAGCATTAACGCGATGCGGGCGACTGCTGTCCGTTCATCGGGACGTCTAAAAATGAACGGGATGGCTGAACTTCGCCCGCAGCAGCGCGCCCAGCTCCGTGATGGCCAGCCGGCCACGCGCCGTCGCATCGGAGCGCATCAAAAAGCCGTGGTACATCCCCGGATAGCGGGTGCAGGTGATCTGCACGTCTGCGTCGCGTAGCCGATCGGCGTACCGCTCGCCCCAGTCGCGGATGGGATCGCAGCCGCCGGTCACCACGATCGCCGGCGGAAGTCCGGACAGATCCGAGGCGTAGGCCGGCACCAGATAAGGCTCGGTGGGCGGACCCACGTCACCGTCGACGAGCGCGTGCATGTAGTCGATGTCGTCGCGCGCGAGTAGCGGCGCATCGGCCAGCGCCGCAACGGAAGCGACGGACATGTCGCGATCCAGCCCGGGGTACAGCAGCACCTGCGCACAGATCGCCGGCCCGCCGCGGTCCCGGGCGGCCAGCGCGACCGCCGCGGCGAGCGAGCCACCGGCGCTGTCGCCGACCACCGCGAGCCGCGCGGGGTCGACGCCCAGCCCGGCGGCGTTTCGGGAAACCCATTCGGTCGCCGCGTAGGCGTCGTCGAACTGTGCCGGCGGTGCGAACTCCGGGGCCAACCGGTACTCGACCGCCACGACGGTGGCTCCTGACTCCGACGCCAGCCCGCGCGCCAGCGGTTCGAACGAGTGATTGGAGCCCATCACCAACCCGCCGCCGTGGAAGTAGACGATCACCGGCTGCCGTGAATCATCGATGGGTCGGTAGATGCGTGCCGGGATCGCTCCGTCCGGTCCGGGGATGGAAGCCTCGGTGATGCGGGCCATTTCAGGCATCGAGTCGGGCAGGGGAGCGGATTCCAGCCCGGCGCGCACCGCCGCCAAGCCGCGTCGGCGCATGGGCGGGATCTCACCAAAGGATGCGACGCGTGCCGCGGCGTCGGGATCCAGCGTGGGCGTCGCCATGTCAGTGCTGTGTGGTGCCGAAGCGACTTTGGGCGCGCGGCGCCGGGGGGCGTTGTGAGGCAAGCACATCGGCCCGCTCGGCCATCGCGGCGCCGACCGTGTCGGGGTGGGTGTGTAGGTAGAAGCGTCCGTCGGTGGCCTGCTGGAACAACGTCTGGGCGGCTTCCGCCGGGTCCATGGCCGTCGCCTTGAGGTCCAGCATCGTCGAGCGTTGCGCCTCGGCGGCAACCACATCACCGGCACCATTGGCGTCGATCCCGCCGGCCGACTCGAAGATGTTGGACGACACGGGGCCGGGCAGCACGGCCTGCACGTGAATGTGATTGGCGTGCCCGGCCGATTCGACCTCCAGGTACAGGCACTCGGTCAATGCCAGCACCGCATGCTTGCTGACGATGTAGGGGGCCTGCAGCGGGATCGCCACCACCGCGCCGACCGACGCGATGTTCCACACCCACGCCGGCTCGCCGGCGGCCATCATCTTCGGCAGGAACGCCCGCACGCCGTAAAAGACGCCGCTGACGTTGATGTCGATGATGCGCTGCCAGTTGGCCACCGGCGTGTCCCACAGGTAGCCGAACTGTTCGACGCCGGCGTTGTTGACCAGCAGGCGCACCGGGCCGACGTCCCGGTAGACCCGCTCGGCGAGGCCCTGCACGGCGTCGGGGTCGCGCACGTCGCAGACGACGTCGACCGCGGACCCACCCGCGGCACGCAGTCCGTCGGCAACTGACGCGGCCGCCGCACCGTCGATGTCGGCCAGCACCACGGTCATGCCCAGCCCGCCGGTGTGGCGCGCCAGGCCCGCGCCGAGGCCGGAGCCGGCTCCGGTGACGACGGCCACCCCGCCGGAAAATGCTTCCGGGGCGCTCACGAACCCGCGGTGCTGTCGGCGGCCAACTCCGAGAGCAGCACCGAGTTGGTGGCGTCGAGGACGACGTCCATCTCGGTGAACTCAAGGCCGTTGGCGCCGCGCCGGACGCCGACGTTGACGACCCCGCTCGATACGGCGAACGGTACGAAGTTGGCGATCTGGTTGACGAAGATGTAGAAGCGCGCTTGGGTGACGTCACCGACCGTGCCGGTGCGGTGCACATTCGTGGCGTGGTGGCGCAGCGGATAGGGGCTCTGCTTGCGGTGCTCCGTCAGCCATTCCATCACCGCTTCGCGACCATTGAGCTCCGGCGACATCAGTTCCTCGAAAGGGCTTGCGCCGGAGTCGCTTCGGGTCAGGTAGTGCACATCCTCGGCGTAGCCGGCCGCCATCTCGTCGTAGCGGGCCTCGTCGTAGTGGAACCAGAACCCGGCGATGAACTCCTGCAATTCGGGCAGCGTGATGTCGTTGGCCATGGGGGTTAGTCAACTCCGGGTGCGGCCCGGGTGACAGGCCCGATGCCCGGTCAGTGGAACGTGATGCGCCGCTATCGCGGACCGACTGGAAGCGGCGACAGGGATGCAAGTGCCATCTCGACGCCCATCCGCAACCCGGATTTCAAGCGGCGAAAGTTGCCATCCTCAACCCAGCGAACGTATGCGTGTCTGCAGCATTGGATCACGAGTTGCGCCGGCAGTTCGCGGTGAAAGGGATCCGCACCGAGATCGAACCGTGCGGCAAGAAACTCTGAGATGGGCTCGGCGAGGTTTTGCCCCCAATCAAGCCAGCGCAGTCGGTACTGCGGATCTTTGATCATCAGCGCGAGGAACCGGCGGTCCGTCTCAACCTGCCCGCGCTTGGGGACTTCGGTGCTGAACGCATCCACCAACGTGTCGACGGCACTGCTCGTGGGTGGCGCATCTCGGAGGACTTCAACGCTCAGCCTGCCGAACTCGCGAAAGAGTGGCATGACAACGTCTTCTTTGACCGGAAAGTGGCGGTGGAAGGTGCGAGGCGCGATGCCGGCCGCCTCGCAGATGCGCTCGACGGTCGCGGACGTCGAACCCTCGGACAGGAAGATGTCACGCGCAGCTATCGCGATGTCCAAGCGCAGCTGCTCCGCGCGCCGTTCGCTCAAAGTTGATCTGGCGGGCCCGCTCACCTCGGGCTCCTTTTCCGCGCACGGGTTGAATCGCGATCCAGATGGCATCCGGTGTCCCACTCAGTGGCCATCTTGAGTGATCCGGTGGTGTCGGGTGTGCCTAACATGCTGATGTCAGATTCTGCCACACCGTACAGAACCTGACAGGGGCGCGACATCGCTACAGAGGAGTGAAGTCCGGTGGCCACGGCAGAACACGATTTGAACTATGACGACTACACGCACGACTTCATGGGCAAAGTCGGCAACATTCAGGATTTCTCGAGAGATTTCCTGGTGGGGCTGGCCCGTGTCTTCGAGGACACCCTGAACTTCGTTCCCTACGCTCACGTCACCATCTACGGCCCAAAGGTAGGCATCAACGCTGCCATGGATGTCGCCGCCGAGGTGTCCCGCGCCGGGATGCGACAGGTAATGCCCATGGGCCGCTTCGTCGCACCCCCAGGGTGGGATTGGAAAAACGCTCAGTACCAAGCCATCCCATTCGACGTCCAGACGGAGGATCTCACCAAAGATGCTCTCATCCGGCTGATAAAGACCTACTGGGACCAGTATCTCAAGGGGCATAACTACTTCATCGATCAGTGGACGAAGATCATCCCGGAAGACGAAGTCTGGCTGGGTCTGCCAGACATGTATCAACTCATCATCGATTACGAATACCCCAAGCTGGCCAAGGTGCTCGGGATCGAGCCGGTGCATGTCGTCGACTACCTCAAATTGGCCTGCCTCAGCATCGACGGGACGCTCGGCTACGGCGGTGAGTACATCGTTCACAATCCCGACCACGTGGTCCTCAACATGCGTCGATGTGAAGTGCTGCAAAAATACACCGACGAAGGCCTCTACCCGCCGGCACGTGCTTGGATGAACTGCACGTTCGAGCAGCGGATTTCCGCACCGTTCTTTCCCGGATGCAAACTCGATATCAACTTGCCGCCAAAGGATTTCAAGTTCGCCCAAGGCGAGCCATTCTGCGTCTGGACCTACACCCGCGGCGAGGAGAACCATCAGGCCGCCGCAGCGGCGCCCGACCCGCGCGCCAGCGCCATGAAAAAGATTCCCATCATCGGAGTCTCCTGACCGATTCCATAGCCTCGGCCCGGTTAGCGGTTCGCAGAACCGAAACGTTCTCGCAGTACGCGTTTCATCAGCTTGCCGCTCGGATTTTTCGGCAACGAATCGACGAAGAAGACACGCTTGGGCGTTTTGAATCCGGCCAAGTGCTCGCGACAGTGGCCGACGACGTCCTCCTCGGTCAGCGTGACACCGTCGCGGGGAACGATCGCCGCCACCACGGCCTCCACCCACACCGGGTGCGCCAGGCCGAAGACCGCGACTTCTTGGATTCCGGTGTGGCGGTAGAGGACCTCCTCGACCTCGCGGCTGGCGACGTTTTCACCACCGGTCTTGATCATGTCCTTTTTGCGGTCGACGACATGCAACAGCCCGTGCTCGTCGTAGAAACCCAGGTCGCCCGAGTGAAACCAGCCGCCCCTGAAGGCATCGGCGGTGCGTTCCGGGTCGTCCAGATAGCCGAGCATCAAATGCGGACTGCGGTGCGCGATTTCACCGACGACCCCGGTGGCGACCGGGATGTCGTCCTCGTCGAGAATCGTCGTCTCCACATTGGCAACCGGACGCCCGGCCGAACCGGCATGCGCGTCTTGTTCATCAGGGCCCAGTGCGGAGGCCAGCGGTGCCATTTCCGTCTGCCCGTAGAAATTCCACAACCTCAACCTCGGCAGTCGTTCCCGCATCTCGGCCAGGATCTCGACCGGCATCGCCGAGGCGCCGTAGTAGCCCTTGCGCAAGCTCGACAGGTCCACCACGTCGAACACCGGCGATCGCAGCAGCGAGATCCACACCGTCGGGGGAGCGAAGTAGTTGGTGACCCGGTACCGCTCGATCGTGCGAAGCACCGTTTCGGGGTCCGGTCGCGGCAGGATGATGCTGGTGGCGCCGAGGTAGATGTCGGTCGCAAGGAAGTTGTCCAGCTGCGCGCAGTGGTACAGCGGCAGCGAATGGATCTCGACGTCGTCGCGGGCCATCTCGCCGGCCAGAATGGTGCTCACGTACTGCCACATCAGGCTGCGGCTGGTGTGCATGGCCGCCTTCGGATGGGACTCGGTGCCGCTCGTGTACATCAATCGCACCAGCTGGTCGTCGTCGACGTACGGGTCGGGCGCCACGGTGTCGCTGGTCAGCCACCGCGCGAAATCGTCCCAGCCGGAGGGGCTGTGCTGCCCGGCGGGCACGAGAGCGACGCGCGCTTTGACCACGCCACCGCGGCGCATCGCCTCTTCGGCCGTCGCCGCCAGATCCGCTTCGACAATGAACCCGGCGGCCCGGCTGTGGCCGAGGATGTAGGAGATCTCCTCGGCGGTCAGCATGAAGTTGACCGGGACCAGGACCACCCCGGCCCGGGCCGTCGCGAACGCCAGCACGGCATACTGCCAGCAGTTGTGCGACAGGAGAGCGACGCGATCCCCGGGCCCAAAGCCGTTGTCGTGCAACGCCGCCGCCGCGCGGTCGACCAGCCTGTCGAACTCGGCGAAACTCAGCACGACGTCGCCGTCGATCACCGCGGTCTTGTCCGGGTGTCGGCGGGCCGACCGGCGGGGGATATCCCCGAGCCCGTGGCTGCGCGCCCGCGCGATGATCGCGTCCAGGTCGTCGGACTGCATGCCGCCACGTTAGGCGCCGCCACAGAGTGGGGGGCCGTCGGCGTCCCGCTGAGTAGACAGGGACCCTCACATCCGTGCGGACGGCCTCGATACTCGTTGACATGAGCGCTGGTGTCCCCGTCACGGCTGAAAGCACCGGACGGGTGGATTCGGATCCTGACGAGCTGCGGGCCAACCTGCGCCAGGCGGACCCTGGCGTGCTGGTCGCCGTGCTGGCGCAACTGACCGGCGACCCGGCGGTGGTTGACCGGTTCGCCGCGAAGATCTCTCATGTGCCCGACCCGCCGGAGCAGGCCGGTGTCACCGACCCCGAGACGGCCGCGGCGCTCGTCGATGCGGTGGTCGCGGCACTGCGTTCACCCCGCCCGGCCACCGCCGTGCCTGCCGATGACGCCGACCTGTTCGCACGAATTGCGCCGGTGGCGCTCGGAGGCACTGTCGGCTCCGATTACATCCCGCTGCTGTTGGAGCAGGGCGGGTTCCAACCGTCACAGCCGGTGCTGCCGCGCACCGCCAAGCTCCCTGATGGCTTTCGGGTCGCGATCGTCGGCGCGGGTATCGCCGGGCTGACCGCCGCGCTGGAGTTGGCCGATGCCGGCATCGACTACCAGATCTTCGACCGAAACAACGAAGTCGGGGGCACCTGGTACACCACCACCTATCCGGGCATCGGCGTTGACACACCATCGGCGTTTTACTCGCTTTCGCGGGATATCAAAGGGGATTGGTCCAGCTACTACCCCATGGGCGCGGAGTACCAGTCGTACCTGGTTTCGGTGGCCGACAAGAACGATCTGCGCAAGCGCACCCGGTTCGGTACCGAGGTCGAAGCACTCTGGTGGGACGAAACGCGCGGGCAATGGCAGATCCACTCGGTCGGCCCCGACGGCGCCCGGGATGTGAGTTATGCCAACGTGGTGATCCCGGCCGCCGGTTACCTCAACCGGCCCCGCTGGCCGAATTTGCCTGGCCGCGAGACGTTCTCGGGAGTTTCCATCCATTCCGCGCAGTGGGATCCCGATCTGGACCTGACGGGCAAGAGGGTTGCCGTCATCGGCGCCGGTTGCACCGCGGTGCAGATCGTCGACGCCTGCGTGGACCAAGTCGCGCACCTGACCGTGTTCCAGCGTCAGCCCCATTGGGTGGCGCCGCGAAGGCGGGCGACCGACGACGTTCCCGACTACCAGCGCTGGCTGGGCACCCGGCTGCCGTACTATGCGAATTGGGTGCGGCTCAAATCCTATTGGGGCACATCGGACAACAACTACCCGGTGATCTTGCACGACCCGGAATGGGCGGCCGAGCACCTGTCGATCTCACCGGCCAACGACGCGCTGCTGAAGATGTGCCTGGATTACATCGACCGGGTATTCGGCGCCGGCAGCGAGCTCGCCCGCAAGGTGACACCGGACTTCGCTCCGTACGGCAAGCGGATCATCCGCGATCCGGGCGGGTATTACGCCGCGCTGGCACGCGAGCATGTGGACGTCGAGGCCAGCGAGCCGGCCCGGGTCAACGAGGCTGGAATCGTGACACCCGACGGTCGGCAGATCGACGTCGACGTCATCATCTATGCGACTGGCTACTACCTCGATTTCCTTTCCACCGTGGATATCCGGGGCCGCGGCGGCAGGACGCTGAACGAGGAGTGGGCCGACATCCCGCGCGCCTACCGCGGCGGGATGGTGCCGGGCTTTCCGAACATGTTCATTTCCTCGGCGCCCAATTACAGCCCGGGACACGGGGCCGGGCATAACTTTGGCGTCGAGGTGATGGTGCACTACGTCATGGAGTGCCTGCAATTGATGGCGCTGCGCAAAGCAGCCACCATCGAGGTGACACAGAGCGCGTACGAGCGGTATGTCGCCGATATCGATGCGACCATGGCCGGCACCGTCTGGTGCCATACCCCCTCTGCCCATACCTACTACCGCTCCGGAGGAGGGCGGATCGTGACCGCCTTCCCGTATCGCCTGATCGACTTCTGGCGCGATCACAGGGCTCCGCTCGAAGAGGATCTCACGCTGCGATGAGCCGGTTACTCTGCGGCAAAACGGCTTTGGTGACGGGCAGCAGCCGGGGAATCGGCCGCGCAATCGCCCAGCGGCTGGCGGCCGAAGGCGCCACCGTGGCGGTCACGGCCCGGTCGCACACGCCGTCCTTGTCGGTGCGCGCCGGAACGACTTCCGCGCTGCCGGGCACCATCGACGAGACCGTCGAGCTGATCGAGGCCGCCGGTGGCCAGGCGTTCGGCGTCGCGGCCAACCTGGAGGACGCCGAGCAGCGCGACGGATTGGTCGACGCGGTGCTCGACCGCACCGGCCGGATCGACATCCTGGTCAACAACGCCGGTTTCGCCGACTACTCCTTGGTCGAGGAGATGAGCCTGGAAACCTTCGACCGCACCGTGGAACACTACCTGCGGGTTCCATTCGTCCTTACGAAATCCGCTGTGCCGCACATGCGCAAACAAGGCGCGGGCTGGATCGTCAACATCGGCTCGGTCACGGGCGTCCCGCCGGTGCGGCCGTACCGGGACTACAACAAGACGGCCGGCGACGTCATCTACGCGTCCATGAAGGCCGCACTGCACCGGTTCACCCAGGGCGTGGCAGCCGAACTGCTCGACGCCAACATCGCGGTCAACTGCGTCGGACCGTCGACGGCCGTCCGCACACCCGGTGCGGCACAGCTGATTCCGGACTCGTTCCCGACCGAACCCGTCGAGTACCTGGCCGAAACCGTACTGGCGATGTGCCACCTGCCCGCGGCCGAGCGCACCGGACTGGTCGCGTTCAGCCTGCACTATCCCTGGTCGCAACAGTTGCCCGTGCACAGCCTCGACGGCGACGAGTTGTTCCCACCTCTGCAACCTCCGCCGACGGCCAATCCAAATATCTCCGCCACGGGACTTTGACGCGCAAGCCGATCAGGTCGCGCTGTTTCGGCCGCCTTGGTTTATCCGCTCAGCCGCAGCACGGCCGTGTCGCTCCGGCAGAAACTGTGACAGACGCGATCGCGCACGATGACGTCGGGACATTCGGGATCGAACCAGCGATCTACCACCGCCCAGTGGATCGGATGCATCAGATAGGGGCCCATCAGCCCGTCCGCGTCCGTGAAGAGTTGTTCGAACACGTGAGTCCACGTCGAGGTCCCGGTCGATTCGTCCACGCTGCTGAGCTGCCAGTCGGTGATCGTGCGCACGTAGCGCGGCATCAGTTGCAGGTCGGCCTCGAAACGCGCGATCGCGGCCCCGTCGGTGCCGGGCACCACGCTTAAGAGCAGCGCCCGATACACGGTTCCCGGCTCGCGGCCGGTTTGCACGGGCATTCCCCAGTAGGCCGCGCCGTTCATCCGGATGACCGAGGGGTCGTCTAAGACCTCGGCGAAACGTCCCGCCACGCAATCCCATTGGTCTTTCGTGCCGAACCGGAGGTGGGCCAGGATGTCGCCACCGTTGCGCGAGCCGGACAGCGTAGGTTCCACCACCCAACGCTGCGCCCCAGCGTCGGACGCCGCGCAGCGCAACCTGGCGAGCATCCGGTCGCGGTCTGGTTCGGCGACGTCGATCAGCCGGGTGACGCTATACATCGCAAAGTGCGTCCACGTCGCCAGCGGCCGCGGCGAACGACCGGGACCGCTCGGCCACCAAATCGCCTATCCGCGCCCACCACTGGCCCAGCGCGGGATCGGGCCGACCTTTCCAGGTCATCTCCCACCATGCCTGTGCGTCGGGCAATGTCCAGGTGATGGTGATGGTGTTGACGTGCTCGTCATCGAACCAGATGGGCGGGCTCACCAGGACGTCGCGCAGCGCCATGCCCCGTTCTCGCGCGCCGGGCGCGTATTCGGTGAGGTACGCGTCGACGAATTGCCGTGCGCATCCGGGCCGTGTGACCACCCGGTCGATCACGAAGACTTCACGACCGGCCATGAGCCGACCGTATGCCATCGCTCCGGCTCGGGGCGGCTGGCTCCCGGCCATCGGGAACCTCCCGTTGACCGGCGCAGGAATCCGCGTGACGGTAGCCGGATGAGCACAGCCCCGCCGGACCCGTTCGCACCCGCCACCTTGGGTCCGGTGACGTTGCGCAACAGAGTGATCAAGGCCGCGACATCGGAAGGCCGCTCACCTGGCGGCCTGGTCACCGATGATCTGATTGAGTTCCATCGCGGCGTCGCCCGTGGCGGCGTCGGGATGACGACTGTCGCGTACTGCTGTGTGGCGCCCGAAGGGGCCAGCGCGCCCGGCCAGATTGTGATGAGCGAGGCAGCGCTGCCCGGCCTGGCGAGGCTGGCCGATGCCGTGCATGCCGAAGGGGCCGCAATCTCGGCGCAACTGGGCCACGCCGGCGTGGTGGCGCAGAAGAAGCTCACCGGGGTGACCCCGGTGGCGCCGAGCCGGTTCATCAACCCCGCGTCCATGGGCTATTGCCGTGAGATCACCCGCGCCGAGATCGCAACCGTGATCGACCAATTCGGTGCCGCGGCCCGCGTGGCCGCCGACGCCGGCTTCGACGCCGTGGAGCTGCATTTCGGCCACCTGTATCTGCCGAGCTCGTTCCTGAGCCCGATCATCAACCGCCGCAGGGACGAATACGGCGGCGACATCGACAACCGATCGCGGTTCTGTCGCGAGATCGCCCGGCGGGTGCGCGACGAGATCGGCGAGCGCATCGCGGTGACGGCCAAGCTGGACATGGACGACGGTCTCCCCGGCAGCATCTGGGTCGATGAGGCATTGCGGACCGCGGCACTGCTGGATGCCGACGAAACGCTCGACGCGATTGAATTGACCCAGGGCTCTTCGGTGTTCAGGCCGATGTACCTGTTCCGCGGCGACGTGCCGGTCAAAGAGTTCGCGCAGGTGATGGCGCAGCCGATGCGGACTGGCATCCGGCTCATCGGCAAATGGGCCATGGGTGACTATCCCTACCATGATCTGTACATGCTGGAGAACGCCCGGCAGTTCGTCCCGATGGTGCGCAACACGAAGCTGATCTTGCTCGGCGGCATCACGAACCGCGACCACGTCGAGACCGGAATGCGGGAAGGCTTCGATTTCGTGGCGATGGGGCGGGCGCTACTGCGCGAGCCGGACTTGGTCGCGAAGATGATCGCCGATCCGCAGGCGCGCAGCCGGTGTACCCACAACAACAAGTGCATGGTCACGGTGTTCGGCCGGACGCACTGCGTGCTGGATCCACAGCAGCGCTACGGTGCGGCAAAGCCGTTGCGCGCGAACGCCTTACCGATGCAGCAGATCGGCTAGCGCCGCCGCGGCCGCCTTGCGGGCCTGATGCGCGATGTCGAGCATCGGCATCGTCATGAACCCGTGGATGCCACCCTCGTAGTGCAGGTGCACGGTTGGCACGCCGGCCGACTGTAGCGCGGCGCCGAACGCCAGTCCCTCGTCGCGCAACGGATCGTGGCCGGCGATCACGACCACCGCGGGCGGAAGCCCGCGCAGCTCGGCGCGCAGGGGCGCTGCATACGGGTGAGTGCGGTCTTGCGCAGCAGGCACATAGCAGTCCCAGTACCACTCCAGCGCCGGCTTCGGGTTGTAGTAGCCCTCGCCGAATAGGCGGTAGGACTCGGTGTCGAAGTCGGCGGCGATCACCGGGTACAGCAGCAACTGGCCGGACAGTGCCGGGCCGCCACGGTCGCGGGCCATGATCGCGGTCACCGCGGCCAGGTTGCCGCCGGCGCTGTCGCCGCCGACGACCAGCCGCCCCGCGTCGCCGCCCAGCGTTGCGGCGTTGTCGGCGCACCAGCGCGTGACCGCATAGACGTCTTCGGCGGCCGCTGGCCACGGGTGCTCCGGTGCCAGTCGGTACCCGACGGAAACTACGACGGCGGGAACGAGGTTGGCGATGCTGCGACACAGGCCGTCGTGACTGTCCAGATCGCAAAACACGAACCCGCCGCCGTGCGCGTAGACCACGACCGGCAGCGGGCCCGTGGCGTCAGGCCGGTAGATGCGCACCGGGATCGGGCAGTGAGGGCCGTCGACGATGCGGTCCGTGACTTCACCGATGGGTTCGGGCTTGGCGGGTGGGACGAACCTGGAGCGGATGAGCGCCCGGGCCTCCGCGCCGCTCATGGTGTGCACCGGCGGGAAGCCCGCGTCGAGCATGTCGATCAGGGGCGCGATCTGCGGATCGAGGGTCACGCGTACTGCAGCGCCGGACGGGCCGGGCGCAGCGGCCGCAGCGGCTGCAGGGCGGGTGCGACGCGCTGTGGGCCGTCCTCGACGTTCCGCCAGATGCCCATCGCGGTCATGCGCACGGGGGCGGCCAGTCTCTGGTCGAACATCATGCGGTTCATCGGACCGCAGACCGAGACGGCGGCTATGACTTCTTGGCCCTCACCCGGACCGCCGATCGGCGCTGCCACGCAACCGAATCCGAGCAGCGACTCCTCGCGTTCGAACGCGACTCCGTGGGCGCGCACCTTGGCTAGCTCGACGGCGAGCTGCGGGCCGCTGGAGATCGAGTATTTCGTCTTGCGAACGCGCAAATCGACCTCGGCGTCGTCGCGGTACGCGAGGATCGCCTTCCCAACGGCGGTACAGTGCGCGGGCTGGCGACCGCCCACCCGAGTGGGTAACCGTTGGTCGCCGATCTTGTCCAGGTAGACGACGTCCGCGCCGTCCAAGACCGCCAGGTGTACGACAAGCCCTGTGGCGCGGTGCAACTCGCCGAGCAACGGCCCGGCCGCGCGCACCAGGCGATCCTGGTGCACGGCCAGCGAGCCCAGCTCCACCAGGCGCATGCCCAGTTCGTAGTCACGGCCGCTGCGGCGCAGCCACCGCAGCTGCACCAGGCGCTCGAGCATGCGGTGCGCCGATGAGCGCGGCAGGCCGGTGCGGCGCACGATCTGCGCGAGCGTGAGCCGGCCCGGTCCGTCGAACGCGTCGAGGACCAGCGAGATGCGGTCGATGACGGCCGTCGGAGTCTCGGCAGTCTTGACGGCTGATGTCATCGGACCTCCATGTATCTGGCTGCTATATTCCTAATAGGCATATAGTTCTATCACATGGGTGTGGCCCCTGTCACGCATGGCGGTAAGGGAGCAGGCTTTCGGCGCGGCGCCGTCAGCCGCGAAAGATGTCGAGAGAACCGACGTGGGCCCGATTGGCCTTGATCCGCACCTTCAATTCCCACGATCCATCGGAGCGCCGTTCCCAGGTGTCCGTGTAGTCGCCGAGCGTGTAGAACCGGATCGAGGGATCGGCGTCCAAACTCAGGTGAACGTCGTGGACGTAGGCGCGGCTGATCGCGGTGTCGCCGTCGACATCGACGACGACGTTGGCGAGAAGGTGTTGGGTCGGACCGCAGTTGTCGAGGAACCCGCGGATCAGCTCGATGATCGCCGCGCTGCCGCGCAGCCGTCCGGTCCCGAGGTCGCCCTCCGCGTCGTCCGCCAGGATCTCGGCCATCGTCGTCCAATCGCGATCGTCCATTGCGCGGGCGAATCGCGTCAACGTGCGTTGGATGTCACGCTCGTCGAACAGGAGCTGAAGCCGCTGAGTGTCCACGGGCCGTTCCTTTCGCTGCCCACCGAAATCGACGCTAGCGTGGACCGCACTCGCACTTCTTCACGCTGACGTAGATCTCGATGAAACGTCGCTGCGGCAAACAGGCAACACTCAGCCCTTGGCCGCGGACCGGCCCGCGCGCCGGCCGTAGAAGCTGCCGTCGCCGAGCGAGACGCCGCTGGCGTAACCCCACGCGGCCAGTCCCGCGGTCGACCGGCCAGCGGCGAAGAGCCCCGGGATTGGCTCGCCGCTGACGTGCAGCACCTCGGCGTCCAGCGTGGTGGCCAGGCCGCCCAGGGTGAAGCCGCCGGTGTTCTCCCGCAGGTCGATGGCCCCGACCGGCGACCCGATCGGTCTCAGCCACTCGGGCTTCTTGTGCAGCAGCGGATCCTCGCCGCGCGCGGCGCCCTCGTTGTAGGCGGCCACGGTCGCCTGCAGCGAACCGGGGGCCAGGCCCATGTCGCGCTCCAGGTCGGCGACGGTGTCGGCCACCCAGGTCGCCTCGCGCAGCATGAACTTGGGCGACCACGAGGCCATCGCCTCCTGCTGCGCGTCGTCGTCGATGATGAGAAACGCGGTGTTGTCCTGGTGGTACAGCGTGAGCTGCCCCACCCGGCCCGGGTAGGTGTCCTCGGCGACGTAGCGCTGGCCGCGGCCGTTGACCAGGATGCCGCGCACCAGTTGCTGGGGATCGATGAAGATCGCGACCTCGGTGGCGTCCATGTGGGCCAGATCGGCGCCCAGCGCCTGCGCCATCCGGATCGCCTGCCCGTCGTGCTGCTCGATCGAGGCGGCCGGGCGCCCGGCGATCCGCGGGGCGTACCGCGCCACCATGGCGTCGTTGTAGGCGAAGCTGCCGGTCGCAAGCACGACCCCACGGCGGGCGCGAACCGTCATCTCCGCGCCGTACTGGCGGGCGCGGATGCCGACGACCCTGCCGTCGGATTCGACGATCAGGCTTTGCGCGCGGACGTCGTAGAGCGCCCGCGCGCCGGCCGCCGTGGCCGTCTCGACGAGGGGCTTCATCAGCATGTAGCCGGCGCTGGCCTCGCCCTGCTTCTTGTTCTGCATCTGCGGGACGTGCCCGCGCGGGGCGGGGGAGGCGATGGTGTTGAACGGGTAGGCGTTTTCGCCGCCGCTGTACATCAGGCCCTGGTCGCCCATCGGCTCCCAGCCGGGCTCGGAGAAGAATTCCGCCTTGAACGGCACGCCGCAGTCGACGAGCCAGTCGAAGTGCGCGACGCTGCCCGCGCAGTAATCGGCGATCCGGTTCTCGTCGGCGCCGGGGCCCATCGCCACGTTGAGGAAGGCGGCCATGTTGTCGACGGAATCGCTGAAGCCGCAAGCCGTTTGCAGTGGCGTGCCGCCGCCGAGGTAGATGAATCCGCCGGCCATCGCCGCCGCACCGCCCCACGACCCGGTGCGTTCCAACACCAGCACGTCTGCGCCGGAGCGGGCCGCTTCGACCGCCGCGGCGGCGCCCGCGACCCCGTAGCCGGCGATGACGACGTCGGCCTCCTGGTCCCAGGACGCGATCGACGACGCCGGGATGGGGGTGACGTCCGCGTCGGGCGTCATAGCCGCATCGCCGCGGGCATCTCGCCGGTCCACTGGTGACCCCAGTAGCTGTCCGCGGTGATTTCCTCTGCGGTGTAGTAGGTTTCGTCGACGCGCATTCCGTCGGTGCCGAACTCGATGTCCCAATCGCCGGGCGCCCGGACGTAGAACGAGATCATCTTGTCGTTGGTGTGGCGGCCCAGGGTGGAGGACAACTGGAAGCCCTCGGCGTTGACCCGGTCCAGCGCCTGGCCCACCGCGTCGAGGGTGTCGACCTCCACCATGATGTGGACGACGCGCGGGTCGCGCATGTGTGCGGCCGGGACGATCGCCAGGCTGTGGTGGCGCTCGTTGATCCCGAGGAAGCGAACCCGCACCGGGCCGAACTCTTTCGGCAGCGGCACCCGGAACGCGCCGCGCGAACGGAAACCCAAGACTTCGGTGTAGAAGTCGAACAGCCCGTTGGGGTCCATCGCGGGCACCACGACGTGGCCGAGGCCCTGATCGCCGGTGACGAACTTCGCGCCGAACGGCGTGATCACCGGGCTATGGTCAAGCACCGGCCCGTGAAACACCTCGAGCGTGTGGCCCGCGGGATCCTCGAACGCGATCGCCTCTTCAACGCGGCGCTCCTCGGCCTCGTCGAGCGACAGCTGCTTGAACGCGACGCCGGCGCCGTCAAGGGTGGCCTTGACCCGTTGCAGCGCCGCACGATCGCGCACCTCCCAGCCGATCGTGAGCACCCGCTCCGTCTCGCCGGGAACGACGACGATCCGGGCCGCGCGTTCGTCCATGCGCAGGTACAGCGCCGACGGGTCAGGCCCCTTGGGACTGGGCGAGCCCTCCGCGAAACCCAAGGCGGCGAACGCGAAATGCCGCCACCGGTCGACGTCGTTCGTCGAAATGGTGATGTAGCCAAGGCTTTTCAGGTCGGTCATCGCGTGCTCCTAGTTCGCCGTTAAATCAACGCCCGCAGCGGGCCTTCCGGCGGTTCGATGCCCAGCGAGCTGAGCGCCGACGCGTGATAGGTGGTGCCGGGGACGTGGATGGCATGCAGGTGGCCCACGTGCACATCACGCCAATACCGCTGCAGGGGCTTGTCCATCCGGGCCGCGTTTCCGCCGGAGCGGGCGAAGATTTCGTCGACCGCCGCGACGGCGCGCCACACCGCACGCACCTGGGTTCGGCGACCGGCCGCCCGGTCGGCGAACGACACCTCCTTGCCGGCGGCGACCATGTCGTAGATGCGGTCGGCGTTGGCCAGCAGCTCCTGGCGGGCGGCGTTGATGTCGGCCGCCGCCTCACCGATGGCGTGCATGACGTACGGGTCATCCTTGATCGCGGTTCCGGTGGCGCCCACGCGCTCCCGCTGATAGTCCAGGTGCGCGGCCAGCGCGCCCTCGGCGATCCCGATGGTGGCCGCGGAAATGCCCAGCGGGAACATCGTCGACCACGGCATCAGATAGAGCGGCTCTGTCATGCCGGCCTCACGCTGGGCGGTGCCGTCCATCACCTTGGTCGCGTCCATGGTCCGGTAGGTCGGGACGAACGCGTCCTTGACGATGACGTCCTTGGAGCCGGTTCCGCGCAGCCCCACCACATTCCACGAGTCCTCGACGATCTCGTAGTCCTTGCGGGGCAGGATCATGTGCAGCATCTGCGGCGGCATCAGCGGGATGCCCTGCTCGTTGCCGAGCATCGCGCCCAGGATGATCCAATCGCAGTGGTCGGTGCCCGAGCTGAACTGCCACCGGCCGTTGAAGATGTAGCCGCCGTCGACGGGCTTGGCCACGCCCTGCGGCGCGTAGGGGGAGGCCATCCAGGTGTCGACGTCATCGGCCCACACCTCGGCGGCCACCTTCGGGTCGGCGTAGGCGAGCTGGTAGGGATGCACGCCCACCACGCCGACGATCCAACCGGCGGCCGGGTCGAGCGCCGCGGTGGCCATGACCGTTTCGGCGAACTCGCGGGGATGGGCCTCGAAGCCTTGGTATTGCTTGGTCTGCAGCAGTCGGATTAAACCGGCGCCCTTCATCAGTTTCACGGTGTCGTCGGTGAGCCGGCCGATCCGCTCGGCTTCGGCGGCCTGGTCGCGCAACTGGTCGGCCATGGCCACAACCTGGTCAAGTACCCGCTCGCTCATTTCTTCGTCCTTACTTGTGTGGGCTTATTGAATGGTTTACCGCAGTCCAGGTGCCGACTCGCCGCTGATCCCGATCAGCGGACGAAATTGCGTCATAACTCGGCATAGGGGCCGTTGTCAACGAAATGGCTAGATACGACCGTCGAGCCCAACCAGCCGGACTACGCCTTCGCGAGCAATCCGGCGTCGACCACGATCTGGGTGCCCGTGATGTAACGCGCTTCGTCGGAGGCCAGGAACACGACGGCGTTGCTGACATCGACGGGCTCGACCCACGGCACCGGCAGCAGGTGCCGAGCCCTCAGCACCTCGGCGGCGTCCTCCGCCGACGGATTGTCCAAGTCGGGCCGCAGCCGTCGAAACGTCGCCTCGTTGAGCACCATCGCGGTCGCGACCGCGCCGGGGTGAACGGTGTTGACGCGAATGCCTCGGGGTCCGAGTTCGTTGGCGAGCGTGCGTGCCAGTCCCACCACGGCATGCTTGCTGGCCGTGTAGGCGGCGGTGTTCGCGGTGCCCCGAATGCCGTTGGTGGAACTGACAATGACGACGGATCCGCCTTGCTCGCCAATGTGTGGCACGCCGGCCTTGACGGTGTGCCAGACACCGGTCAGGTTGACGTCCAGCACCTGCTGCCAGTTTTCGGGGCTGATCTCCCAAGCCGGGGCGCCCGCCGGATGAATCCCCGCATTGGCGACGACGACGTCGATGCGACCGAGTTCGGCGACGGCGGCATCCACCACGACCGCCACCGCGGCGAAGTCGTTGACGTCGGCCACACCGGTCACGGCGCGCACCCCACGCGCGGCGACGGCGGCCGCGGTCTGTTCGAGGTCGCCGGCCGCGTCGGGCGCATCCAGCGCGATGACGTCGGCACCCTCCTCGGCGAACCGCTCACAGTGGCAGCGCCCGCTGCCCCGGGCGGCGCCGGTCACCAAGACCACGCGGCCGTGCAGGCCCGACATCAAGATTCCTTGACCAGCGAAAAACCCTTGTAGCCGGCCTCGGCGACCTCGGTGCAGATGTCGAGATAGACCCCGAACCCGCCGATGAAGAGCATGAACACGCGCGGCTTTCCGGGGACGTTCGCACCGAGGTACCAGGAGTTGGCCTTGGTGAACAAGGTGGCGTCGGCCCGGCGGGCACACTCGGCGACCCAGTCATCGACCGCGTCCGGGGTCGCCTCGATCGCGACGTAGCCGTGGGCGTCGAGATAAGCGATGCAGTCGGCGATCCAGTTCACGTGCGCCTCGGCGTGCAGCACCATGTTGGCCAGCACCGCAGGGGCGCCCGGGCCGCAGACCACGAACAGGTTGGGGAACCCGTCGACGCCCAAGCCGAGGTAGGTGCGTGGTCCGTGGCTCCAGTGATCGCGGAGCCGCCGGCCGCCCCGGCCGACGATCTCGATCCTGCCCAGCGCACCGGTCATCGCGTCGAAGCCGGTCGCGAGGACGATCATGTCGACGTCGTAGTGGGCGTCGGTGGTGGTGATCCCGGTCGGGGTGATCGACTCGATCGGTGTGTTGCGGACGCTGATTAGCTTCACGTTGGGGCGGTTGAACGTTTGAAAGTAGTTGGTGTCGGTGCAGATTCGCTTGGTGCCGATCGGGTGGTCGTTGGGGATCAGCAGTTCGGCCACGGACGGGTCGTCGATGACGGCGCGGACCTTCTCTTCGTAGAACTTGCGGGCCTCGTCGTTGGCGGCCGGGTCGATCATCTGGTCCGTGAAGGTTTTGGAGAACAGCACGCCGCCGAGATCCCAACGCTTCTCGAAGGCCGCGCGGCGTTCCTCGGGGGTCGCCTCCATCGTCAACTTGGGATGCGCGACGTGGGGCGAACCGCCGGAACTGCGCCATGACGCCCGGCGCCGTTGCGCGTAATTGGCCTTCACCTCGGCGCGGTCGGCGGCGGTGAGAGGCCGGTTGCCGGCCGGCACGCTGTAATTCGGCGTGCGCTGGAAGACATACAGCTGGGACGCGGCTTCGGCGATGATCGGAATCGACTGGATGCCCGACGATCCGGTGCCGATGACCGCCACGCGCTTGCCGGTGAAGTCCACCGGCTCGTGTGGCCACGACGCGGTGTGGTAGACCTCCCCGGCGAAGCCTTCCAATCCGGGGAATGGGGGAGTCATCGCCGCCGACAGGGGACCGGTCGCCATCACGCAGAACCGTGCGTTGACCCGTTCGCCAGTATGGGTGGTGATCGTCCAGCGCAGGCTCCGCTCGTCGAATACCGCCGACGTCACGCGGGCGTTCACGGTCACGTCGCGGCGCAGGTCCAGTCGGTCGGCGACCCAGTTGATGTAGGCCAGGATTTCGGCCTGGGTGGCGTACTTCTCCGACCAGTCCCACTCCTGCTGCAGTTCGTCGGAAAACGAATAGCAATAGTCCACGCTCTCAACGTCGCAGCGGGCACCGGGATATCGGTTGAAGTACCAGGTACCGCCGACGTCGGGTCCGCTCTCGAACACCCGGACGCTCAGCCCGTCCGACCGAAGCTTGTGCAGCGCGTAGAGGCCCGCGAAGCCCGCACCGACGACAACGGCATCGACTTCCACGGCCGCCCGCCGATCACTGCCAGTGCTCACGGCTGTTTACGGTAGGTCGCGGCGGGCGCCGTCGGGTGCGGTGTCCCGGTGACCGGACGCCGGGATAGCGGCCTCCCGGCCATCGGAATGAAGCCGCCGCCGCAGCCGGCCGCCTCGTAAGAATCGCGGCATGCCAGAAGTCGGAAGGCGCGACGCCATCGCCCACATCGACACGGAGGCCGCTACCGCCGAGGTCGACTTGGACGGCCAGGTTCATCGGCTGCGGTGGCCCCGCGACAAGTCCCTCGTGGACACCATGCTCGACGCGCGAATTGACGTGCCACATTCGTGCCGCGAGGGCCACTGCGGCTCGTGCGTGGCGACGCTGGTGTCTGGGCAGGTGGACATGGTCGGTGGCGATGTCCTCGGACCCGAAGACCGCGCCGAGGGCTTGATCCTGTGTTGCCAGGCCCGCCCGCTCAGTGATCATGTCCGCGTCGAGTTCTAGCGCCGCATGAACAAGCGTTTGGCGGGCAAGGTCGCGCTGATCACCGGTGCGGCACGGGGGATCGGCCGCGCGCAGGCCGTGCGGTTCGCGCAGGAGGGCGCGGACATCGTGGCGCTCGATGTGTGCGGGCCGATCGACACCGTGGTGGTCCCGCACAGCACGGTCGCCGACCTCGACCGGACGGCTTCGTTAGTCGCGGAAGCCGGTGGCCGGGTGCACACCGAGACGGTCGACGTCCGAGACCTCGCCGCCGTCGACGCGGCCACCGACCGCGGCGTGCAGCGGTTCGGCGGATTGGACGTGGTGTGCGCGACCGCCGGAATCACGTCGCGCGGCATGGCGCTCGAACTCGACGAAAAGGCCTGGCGCACCGTGCTGGACGTCAATCTCACCGGTGTGTGGCACACCTGCCGGGCCGGTGCGCCGCACCTGATAGCGCGCGGCGCCGGCGCGATGATCCTGACCAATTCCATTGCCGGGCTCCGCGGTCTCGTCGGTGTGGCGCACTACACGGCGGCCAAGCACGGCGTGGTCGGCCTGATGCAGAGCATGGCCAAAGAGCTTGCGCCACACAATATTCGGGTGAACTGCGTGCACCCGACCAACGTCGACACCCCGCTGAACCAGAACGACGCGGTGCGCGCCGCCTTCCGCCTCGACTTGGACCGGCCGCCGACGCGCGCCGAGTTCGCCGAGGCGGCACGGAACATGAACATGCTCCCGGTTCCGTGGATCGATCCGATCGACGTGGCCAACGCGGCGTTGTTCTTGGCGTCCGACGAGGCGCGTTACATCACCTCGGTGACCTTGCCGGTGGACGCCGGCGCCACCCAGCGATAGGGCTGCGTGATGGCGGGGCCACCGCGGTGACATGCTCGGTGCACGCGCACTCGGCGGCGCACTACGTCGACCAGTTATCAGCCCTGCGGGCCCTGGCGAGGGATGAGGAAGGAATCGGGTCATGACCGAGATCGACGACCTTGCGGCACGGCTTCGCCATCTCGAGGACGAACGCGAAATCTCCCGGCTGATCGCGTCGTACGGTCCCGCTGTAGATGCCGGGGACGCTGCGGCGGCCGCGGGACTCTGGGCGACCCACGGCACCTACGACGTCGAGGGCTGGAAAATGAACAGCCAGGACGACGTTCATGCGATGGTGAGTTCTGCGACCCATCAGAACCTGGTGGCCAATGGCTGCTGTCACTTCATCGGGCCCAGCGTCGTGACGGTGACCGAAGATGCGGCGGTGGCGGTCGCCGAATCGCTGGTGCTCGTCCGGGATGGTGAGAGCTATCGCGTATGGCGTTCGACGGCAAACCATTTCGAGCTGCAGCGCATCGAGGGGCGCTGGCGGATCACCAAACGCACCAGTCGCGTCCTCGATGGCGATCCTGGAGCGCGGGAGTTGCTGACGGCTGGGCTGACGGGCGCGGCGGCGCCGGCGTTGGGCGCGGGGCCGACGTGAGGGCTTGTCCGCTAGTGCTTTTTTCGTTTGTTCGTCCCGCCGTGATCCGCCAGGCTCGAAGCGCCCACGTGAAACCGGCACGCGACGCGCGACCCCGGCAGACCGGGCTGATTCAAGGGGTGGCCAGTGGTGGCTGACGACAAGGGCGACGGCACGGCGATGGGGTATGAGGCGCTGACCGGATCCGTGCGCCGGCTCATCGATGTCACCATCCGCACCGAAGTGGACGCCGCGGCCGTAGCGGCGGCCAAAGCCCACATCGACTGCGCGGTCGGAGAGTTGAGCGCAGCCCTGATGGCCGGCTCATTCGGGCTGCGCGAAGCCGCCGACGGACAATCCATGGCGTCAGGCAACGTGGCGATCGGGGTACGCAATCCCGTCGCGCCGCCCCTGGCGATACACCACGGCGATGATGGCCAAGTGTGGACTGAGGTCACCCTCGGTGCCGCTTACGAGGGTCCGCCCGGCCATGTCCATGGCGGCGTGTGCGCGTTGATTCTTGACCACGTCCTTGGCGCGACCGCGCACCGGCCGGGACGTCCGGCGTACACCGGCACGCTCACCTTGCGTTACGTCCGGGGAACGCCCTTGGGTCTCATACGTGCGAGAGCGCGCGTTGACCGCATCGATGGCGCAAAGACCTTCGCGGTGGGCGAGATCGCCGACGGCGAGGGAACGACCGTCACCGCCGAGGGCGTGTTCATCACCCCACGATGACGGCGCGATGATCAACAGCCCGGGACCGTCGATGCGACAAGCAGAGGTCGGCTCCCGCTGAACGAGACGTCCGCCGTTCGATAGCTATCGGCCGGGGGGACTATTACGATTAGGCACATTCCCGTCGAGGAGATGAATTCATGGCTGCGCCTGAGGCTCTTTCCCGCTACACCGTCATTTCCGCGGATACTCACGCCGGAGCCGACCTCTACGACTACAAGCCTTACCTGCCGCGGAAGTTCCACGACGACTTCGATGCGTGGGCCCAGACCTATGCGAGCCCATTCGACGATCTGATCATTGCCACAGCGAAGCGCAATTGGGACAGCGAGTTGCGCATTTCCGAAATGAACGACGACGGGGTGGCGGCGGAGCTGTTGCTTCCGAACACCGTTCCTCCCTTCTTTCCGACATCTCCGAACATCACGATCTCGCTGCCTCAGACTCGAGACGAGCTCGAACGTCGGTGGGCGGGCGTGCAGGCGCACAACCGGTGGCAGGTCGACTTCTGTTCCCTGGCGCCGGCGCGGCGGCGAGGATTGATCCAAGTTTTCCCCAATGACGTGGACGCCGCGTTGGACGAAATACGGTGGGGGCACCAGAAAGAGTGCTTCGGTGGAGTGCTGTTGCCCGCGGTATCGCCCGGCGACCCCAACGTCGCTCCGCTGTTCCACACCCGGTATGAGCCCATCTGGGAATTGTGCAGCGAACTCGATCTCACGATCGTCCAGCACGGGGGCCCCGGAAGCCCGGCGATGCCGATGGATCAGCCGGCATCGAATGCAGTGCTCATCACGGAGATGGCGCTGTGGGCCCAGCGCACCCTCGGGCACTTGATATTGGCCGGAGTATTCGAACGTCATCCCACGCTGCGGTTCGCGCCGACCGAGCAGGGGACCCTTTGGGTGCAACAGCAGCTGATGACCTTGGATGCGATGGTGCCGACGCTGAAGACGGAAGCCGGTAACCGCACCTACGGCATGTTCGGCGGGTCCTCGGTGGATCAACTGACCCTGACACCAACCCAGTACGTTCAGCGGAACTGCTACCTCGCCAGCGAATTGACGCCTTTCGAATCGGGCATGATCGACTTCATGGGCGCTGACCACATACTTTGGGGAAGCGACTACCCCCACGAGGAGGGCTTCGCTCCGCATTCGAAGCTGGCCATCCGGTGGGCGCTGCACGACAGAACCGACGACGAATGCCGAAAAATTCTCTCCGAGAACGCCGGTCGGCTGTACCGGTTCGACCTCGACGCGCTGGCGCCGATCGCGGCGGAAATCGGCCCCACGGTGGCCGAAGTGCACACGCCCCTGGAGAAGACCGGCTATCACGCCCCGGCCGCCTTCGGCTACCGGCCCTTTGAAGGCGGGCTCGCGTTGAAGCGGCTCGCCCCGCAACGCCAGTAGACGGGGCGAGGCTATCTAGCGAGCCAGAAAAGCCAGCACCGTACTTTCGAACGCCTGCTTGGCCTCGATCATGGCCCAGTGCCCCGAGTTCGGGAAGATGTGCAGTTCGGCGTTCGGGATGGTGCGCATCGGGATGAGCGCCATGTCCGGCGGGCTCACCCGGTCGTCGCGGCCCCACGTCAGCAGGGTCGGCGCCGCCAGCTTGTGCATGACCGCCCACGGCATCGGCCGGTCCGAGGCGGCCATCCCGGCGTTCATGGCGGCGAACGCCGCCTTGCCGTACATCCGGCGGGCCGCGTCCAGGGCCACGGGATCGGTTGCGAGCGCCCAGCGTTCCTCGATCAGTTCGTCGGTGACCAGGGACTGGTCGTACACCATCGACTTCAGCCAGTCGACGAGTCGCTGGCGCGTCGGGTCCTCGACGAACTCCTGCAGAAGCCGGATGCCCTCGCTGGGGCTGGGGCTGAAGATGTTGGTGCCGATGCCGCCGATCGTCACCAGCCGGTCGACGCGGTCGGGATTCTGGATCGCGAAGTTGATGCCGACGCCGCCACCCATCGAGTTGCCGACGATGTGCGTCTTCTGGACACCGAGCGCGTCGAGGAACGGCCCGACGGTGCCGAACGCCATGATCATGGGGTGGCCGCCGAAGTCGTCGCTGACCCCGAACCCGGGGAATTCCAGGACCAGGCAGCGGTAGTGCTCGGCGAAGGTCGGCAATATCCCGCGAAAGTTACGCCAGCCGGTGACCCCCGGACCCGAGCCGTGCAGGAATAGCAGCGCCGGCGCGGCATCGGGGCCGCAGTCGTAGTAGCGCAATGCCCCCTTCGGCGTTGCGATTTCGCGCAGGTCGTATTCGACGAGTTCAGAAGTGTTGGCCACGGGTGTCACCCTGCCATGCCGCCGCGGCGAGCGGGAGCGATGTCCCGCCGATCGGTCATCTAGAGTCGGTGCCCATGTCGGGCCGCTTGTTGATCACCGGCGTCGATGCGTCCGGGCGGTCGTGCGCGACGCGGGACGAGCCCGTCGTGCTGCAAGGGGACGCCGGCCGCGGCGGCCTGCTCTATTCGGTGCTCTACGCGGCGCCGTCCCTGCCGTCCATCGCGGCGGGCGGGCGGGTCGCTGACCTGCTGGACCTGGTGGTCCCGCCCGGCGCGCTGCGCTGGACGATGATCGAATACGCGCCGGGCGCCGAGTTCACCATGCATCACACGGACACGGTCGATTTCGACGTCGTGCTCTCCGGCTCGGTGGATCTGATCCTCGACGACGGCGCGCACCCGCTCGCCGCCGGGGACAGCGCGGTGGTCACGGGCGTCGACCACGCCTGGCGCGCGGGACCGGAGGGATGCCGCCTCGCCGTCATGACGATCGGTTCAGAGGCGCCGGCCTGAAATACAGCCGCGCCGAACCGTACCGATCCCGGACTAGCCCTCCGTCGGCGGAGCGCAGTCCAGCAATTCCTTGAGCGCCGCGGGAAACGCGCCGGCGAGTTCCCACAGGTCCGGAACGAGGTCGGGGCAGGAGATGATGCCGATACCGAGCCGGCCGTTGAGCGACATGACGGTTACGTTGAGGCCGGCGCCGGCGATGATCGGGCCGAGCGGATACATGGCGTCGACCCGGCAACCCAGGAAGTAGAGCTGTTCCTGCGGGCCCGCCACGTTGGACATCACCAGGTTGTGGGGCGGCTTCTCGGGCAGCGGTATTCGCGGCAGCAGCTTCATCGCGGCGCCGAACATGGTCTGCCCGGCCACCTGCGTCCAGTCCTGCAGCAGGGTCGGCCCCATCGCGGCGGCGTGCTCCTTGGCGCAGGCGTTGCCTTCGGCGATGCTGATCAGTCGTTCGGCCGGGTCGTCGATGTGGGTTTCGAGCCGGCACAGCATCCAGGTGGTCTGGTTTCGGCCCGGCCGGTCGGACCTGCCCCGCACCGAGACCGGCACGCTGGCCACCATCGGGCTGTCCGGCAGTTCGCCCCGGTCGGACAGGAACTGCCGCAGCGCCCCCGCGCACAACGCCGTCACCACGTCGTTGATCGTCACGCCGAACCGGTTCTTGATCGTCTTGACGTCGTCGAGGTCGACGGTGGTCAGGGCGACGTTGCGGCGCCGGGTGAACGAGCCGTTGAACGCCGTCGGCGGCGCGGCGAACGGCGCGGCCATCGTGGGCCTGCCGCCTCGGGCGCGCAGGATGGTTTGCCCGAGCGTCAACGCGGTCGCCGGCACCACTTTGGCCAGCCGCCAAGGCCGCAGCGCGGCCCCGATCAGCCCCGACGCGGCGATCTGCAGGGGATTCGCGCCGCCGGTGCGGTCCGCCGGTTGGGGCGGCGGGGCGTCGGCCACGGTGTTGCACAGCTGGGCCAGCAGGTTGGCGCCGCCGACCCCGTCGACGACCGCATGGTGGGCCTTGAGGACGACGGCGAGCGCGTCGTCGCCGTGCAGGCCCTCGACGACCCACATCTCCCAGAGCGGGCGGTCGCGATCGAGCGCCAGGCCCGCGACGTGCCCGCAGATGTCCGCTAACTCCTTCGGTCCGCCGGGCGAGGGGAGCGCCGCGTGGTGCAGGTGGCGTGACAGGTCGAAGCGATCGTCGTCGACCCAGACCGGATGGTCGAGGTTCAGTTGGCTGTCGGCCAGCTTGAGGCGGAATTCGGGGACCGCGTCCACCCGTGCCGACAGCGCCGCCCGGAAGCCCTCGAACGTGTAGCCCCCCGGTTTCGTTTCCGGGTTCAATTCCAAGACGCAGCAAACATTCAACGGCTGCGTTGGTGACTCCAGGTACAAAAAGAACGCGTCCAGCCCACTAAGTCGCTGCATTCCCCGCCCATCTCGTTCGCGCGGTCGTGACCCCTGGTCACATGACCGGCGGTCAACCCCGGGCCCCGATGACGCACAGCATCAGAGCGGACCGCAATCTCTTGATGTGATCCCTAATCTGTAGCCGCTGAGCGGGATTTGGCAAACATCTCGGCGATACATTTAACGAAATCGCCACCTATGTTCACCTAGCCGGCCGCTCGGCTCAGCGGGCCATCGTCGAGCCCGGGGCCGCCCAGTCGGTCGACACCCTGCGATGCCTGATCAGCCAGGTGTCACCGCGCGGCACCAGGGTGTCGCGATAGCGGCCGAAATGGTCGAGCCCGATGTGGGTGACGACGGTGAAGTATGACGAGACCCGCGCCTCGTCGGGTGTGAGCCCCGTGAAGAGCACATTGGCGACGTTGTGCCGGACGAGCGGTTTGACGTCGACGTTGCGGGCGACGTTCCCCGTGACACCGGCGAGGAACGAGGCGATCTCGGCCCGCCCGCGCAATGACTCCAGCCCGCGTATCTCGAGGACGCCGTCCGTGCAGAACGTCTCGGCAAGGGCCTCGAGACGGCCGGCGTCCCCCGCCCAGTTGTACCGCGCGAGGGTGTCCCGGATCTGCTCACGGGCGACCAGTTCCCACATCTCCACCGTCGCGAGCCTAATCCGCGAAGACGCTTCGGCGATTGCGCTACCTGACGAGGTAGGGCCGGAAGCCGCGCTGGGCCGCCGGCGTGACCCCGTTCAAATCGAAGACGGCGATGAGGGCACGCAAGAGGGCGGGGGACCAGTCGTCGAAATGCTGCGCGTCCATGCGATCGAGCAATTCGCAACGCAGGTGCTCGATTCCGGTGGGGTCCTGTTGATCGCTCATGTCGTGAACGACGCTAAGAGCGCCGTCCGGCGCTTGTACAGCCAACTGGTCAGATTCAAATGTCATTCGTGCCGCATATGTAATGGGAATGAATCGCCGCGCGCGACGGTATAAGGACGCATGAAACTCAACGACGCCGCGCGCGATCTCATTGGCAAGGGTGCCGACGCCACCCTGGTCACCATCAATCCCGACGGCAGCCCCCAGGTGAGCGTGGTCTGGGTCGCGCTGCAGTCGACGCCCGGCGGAGACGAACTCGTCACCGCGCACCTCGCCGAACACAAGAAGGTACGCAATGTCCGCAAGGACCCCCGCGTCGCCGTCACGATCCTGGCGCTGGACAAGGCGGGGCAGGGGATGCGGCCCTACCTGTCAGTCACCGGTACCGCGCGCATCGTCGAGGGCGGGGCGCCCGAGCTCCTGGCGGAGCTCAATCCTGTCCTGGGCGACCCGAACATGAACTTCCCGCCGGAGGGCGCGCCACCGGGATTCCTCACCCGCATCCGCATCGACAAGGTCGGCGGCATCGGCCCCTGGGCGGGCTGACGGCGCCCTAGCCGGGGAGAGTGCATTCAGGGCTTTGGGTGTGCAGTGGCGGTTTTCAGCGTGCGCTCAGGGCGGGATCTCGGCGCTTAGCTTCAAGGGGTCGATGCAACACGTCTAATTAGGAGTGTTGCTATGGGCCCTCGCGCGTTGAAGTCTGTCGTA
>NZ_LZSE01000137.1 GCF_001665295.1 Mycobacterium sp. 1554424.7
GCGCGTCGTCCAGGCCCGCGATCAGCCGGCCCGAGCCCACCTCGTGCGACAGTCCCTCAGCGGCCGCGTTCGGCACCTCCTCGCCGTCGACGGTGGCCGACAGGTCGATCGAGACGAAGTCGCCGAGGGCCACCGGGCGCTCGACCCCCTTCAGGGTGCCGAACGCGGCCGCTGAGGGACTGTCGCACGAGGTGGGCTCGGGCCGGCTGATCGCGGGCCTGGACGACGCGCTGGTCGGCCTGTCCGTCGACGAGTCGAAGGAATTCACCGCGCAGTTGGCGACCGGCGAGCACGCCGGGAAGGACGCGCAGGTCACCGTCACCGTCCGATCGGTCAAGGAACGCGAGCTACCCGAGCCCGACGACGAGTTCGCCCAACTGGCCAGCGAGTTCGACACCATCGACGAGCTGCGGTCCAACCTGCGCGAGCAGGTGGGTCGGGTCAAGCGCGCCCAGCAGGCCGAGCAGATCCGCGACGCCGCGATCGACGCACTGCTCGAGCAGGTCGACGTGCCGCTACCGGAGGCGGTCGTGCGGGCCCAGGTCGACGACGCGGTGCACAACGCGCTGCACAGCTTCGACCACGACGAGGCCAAGTTCGCGCAGGCGCTCCAGGAACAGGGCAAGTCGCGCCAGCAGTTCGAGGTCGACGCGCACAACGCCGCAGAGACGGACGTCAAGAAGCAGCTGTTGTTGGACGCGCTGGCCGACGAGCTGGAAATCCAGGTCGGCCAGGAAGACCTGACCGAGCGGCTGGTGATGACGTCGCGCCAGTACGGCATCGAGCCGCAGCAGCTGGTCGCCTATCTGCAGGAGAACAACCAGCTGCCGGCCATGTTCGCCGACGTGCGCCGCGGCATGACCATCGCCGCGGTGGTGGACGCGGCGACGGTCACCGACACCGACGGCAACACCATCGACACGAGCGAGTTCTTCGGAAAGCGCGGTCAATCGGACGAGGACGCCGCCCAGGCCGGGGAGGCCGAGCCGGCGGGCGAGGCCGAGGAGGCCGGCGAAACCGATGAGGCCGAGGAGGCCGGCGAAACCGATGAGGCGGCCGACGAGGCGAAGTGACCCTCAATGACGCTGTGAGCGAACGCGCCCATTTCAGGGGGTGCGCGACCGGCACACGGTGGGCTTGGTTGGTTAGGGTCGGAACAGAGAAGTACTCGAGAAAGCAGGTAACTCAGTCGTGACTGACATGCGTTCGAATTCGCAGGGTCTCAACCTCACGGACTCGGTCTATGAGCGCTTGCTCTCCGAGCGCATCATCTTCCTGGGTTCGGAGGTGAGCGACGAGATCGCCAACCGGCTGTGCGCACAGATCCTGTTGCTCGCCGCCGAGGACGCCACCAAGGACATCTCCCTCTACATCAACTCGCCGGGCGGATCGATCAGCGCCGGCATGGCGATCTACGACACGATGGTCCTCGCGCCGTGCGACATCGCCACCTACGCGATGGGCATGGCCGCATCGATGGGTGAATTCCTGTTGGCGGCCGGCACCAAGGGCAAGCGCTACGCGCTGCCGCACGCCCGCATCCTGATGCACCAGCCTCTCGGCGGGGTCACCGGCAGCGCGGCCGACATCGCGATCCAGGCCGAGCAGTTCGCCGTCATCAAGAAGGAAATGTTCCGGCTCAACGCCGAATTCACCGGCCAGCCGATCGAGCGCATCGAGGCCGACTCCGACCGCGACCGCTGGTTCACCGCCCAGGAAGCCCTCGAATACGGCTTCGTCGACCACATCATCACCCGCGCCGCCCACATCACCAACGGAGAAGCCCAGTGAATCCCGAAATCCAACCCCAGGCGCGGTACATCCTGCCGTCGTTCATCGAGCACTCCAGCTTCGGCGTCAAGGAATCGAACCCGTACAACAAGCTGTTCGAGGAACGCATCATCTTCCTGGGCGTCCAGGTCGACGACGCGTCGGCGAACGACATCATGGCGCAGTTGCTGGTGCTGGAGTCGTTGGACCCCGACCGCGACATCACCATGTACATCAACTCGCCGGGCGGCGGATTCACCTCGCTGATGGCGATTTACGACACCATGCAGTATGTGCGCGCGGACATCCAGACCGTGTGCCTGGGCCAGGCCGCGTCGGCCGCCGCCGTGCTGCTGGCCGCGGGCACGCCGGGCAAGCGGATGGCGCTGCCCAACGCCCGGGTGCTGATCCACCAGCCGTCGCTGTCCGGTGTGATCCAGGGGCAGTTCTCCGACCTGGAGATCCAGGCCGCCGAGATCGAGCGGATGCGCACGCTGATGGAGACCACGCTGGCCCGCCACACCGGCAAGGACGCGTCGGTCATCCGCAAGGACACCGACCGGGACAAGATCCTGACCGCCGAAGAGGCCAAGGACTACGGGATCATCGACACCGTCCTCGAGTACCGGAAGCTGTCCGCGCAGACGGCCTAACGTTCTTTCGCCGAGCGTGCTCTCAGGGCGAGTTTTCGGCAGATTTTGCGCCCTGACGACACGCTCGGCGAACCTCGGCGATCTCGGCCGGCCCCACGCGGCAGCACCCGCCGACGACGCGCGCGCCCGCCGCCACCCAACGCGCCGCGAGTTGCGCGGAATAGGTGCGTGGCCCGGCCCACGCGCGGCCGTCCCAGCGCTCACCGCTGTTCGGGTAGACGATCACCGGCTTGCCGACGGCCAGCGCGATGTCGATCGCGGGCAGCACGTCGTCGGGCGCGCAGCAGTTGATGCCGACCGCCACGATCTCCGGGACGCCGGCGGCCACCGCGAACGCCTCGGCCAGCGGTTGTCCGGCGCGGGTCGTCGTCCCGTCGATGGTGTAGCTCAGCCACGCCGGCACGCCGACGGAACCGACCAGATCCACCAGCGCCTCGGCCTCGTCGACATCGGGCACCGTCTCGCACGCCAGCACGTCGGCTCCGGCGGTCGCCAGGATTTCCAGCCGGGGCCGGTGCCAGCGCCTCAGGGCGGCGACGGACAGCCCGTAGCGCCCGCGATATTCGGAGCCGTCGGCCAGCGCCGCGCCGTACGGGCCGATGGAGGCGGCGACGATCAGGCCGTCGGCGTCGGCTTCGTCGCGCGCGGCCTTCGCCAGCCCGACGCTGCGGCGCAGCAGGCCGGCCGCCGTGTTCCGGTCGATTCCGTGCGCGGCGAAGCCCTCGAACGATGCCTGATAGCTGGCCGTCGTCGCGATGGTGGCGCCCGCCCGGAAATACGCGGCGTGCACGGCGACGATCTCCCGCGGGGCGTCCGTCAGCAGCTTGGCCGACCACAGCGGGTCGGAAAGATCGTGCCCGCGCGCCTCCAGCTCGGTGGCCAGGCCGCCGTCGCTGATCAGGACGGACTCACTTGGCCCTCCAAAATCGAAAGCCAATCCCACTCCGCAACTGTAGGGTTGTGTCAGCCCTCCGGACTCGATCGGGTAACGAGCGCGACACGCCAAAACACGGATTGCGCGTCTCGGCGAGTGAGGGGCACCGTCTGCCTATATGTTTCATCCAGACAGACAGACATGAATACCAACGACGCGATTCGGCGGTAATGGTCGCGGGGGGCCCAAGCAAGCGGGTAGCGTCGTGGCATACATGCGGCACAGCACGACGAACGGCGAAACAGGAAGTAGGCCTTCTGCACCATGGCGCGCATCGGAGACGGCGGTGACCTGCTTAAGTGCTCGTTCTGCGGGAAGAGCCAAAAGCAAGTCAAGAAGCTCATTGCTGGCCCCGGTGTGTACATCTGCGATGAGTGCATAGACCTCTGTAACGAGATCATCGAAGAGGAACTCGCCGACGCCGACGACGTCAAGCTCGACGAACTGCCCAAGCCCGCCGAGATCCGCGAATTCCTCGAGGGTTACGTCATCGGGCAGGACACCGCCAAGCGCACCCTGGCCGTCGCGGTCTACAACCACTACAAGCGAATTCAGGCCGGCGAGAAGGGCCGTGACTCGCGGTCCGAGCCCGTGGAACTGACCAAGTCCAACATCTTGATGCTCGGCCCCACCGGCTGCGGCAAGACCTACCTGGCGCAGACGTTGGCCAAGATGCTCAACGTGCCGTTCGCCATCGCCGACGCCACCGCGCTCACCGAGGCCGGCTACGTCGGCGAGGACGTCGAGAACATCTTGCTCAAGCTGATCCAGGCCGCCGACTACGACGTCAAGCGCGCCGAGACCGGCATCATCTACATCGACGAGGTCGACAAGATCGCCCGCAAGAGCGAGAACCCGTCGATCACCCGGGACGTCTCCGGTGAGGGCGTCCAGCAGGCGCTGCTGAAGATTCTGGAGGGCACCCAGGCGTCGGTCCCGCCGCAGGGCGGCCGCAAGCACCCGCACCAGGAGTTCATCCAGATCGACACCACCAACGTGCTGTTCATCGTCGCGGGGGCGTTCGCCGGGCTGGAGAAGATCATCTACGAGCGGGTCGGCAAGCGCGGCTTGGGCTTCGGCGCTGAGGTTCGTTCCAAGGCCGAGATCGACACCACCGATCACTTCGCCGACGTCATGCCCGAGGACCTGATCAAGTTCGGTTTGATCCCCGAGTTCATCGGCCGGCTCCCGGTCGTCGCCTCGGTCACCAACCTGGACATGGACTCGTTGGTCAAGATCCTGTCCGAGCCGAAGAACGCCTTGGTCAAGCAGTACACGCGCCTGTTCGAAATGGACGGCGTGGAGCTGGAGTTCACCGACGAGGCGCTGGAGGCGATCGCCGATCAGGCGATCCACCGCGGCACGGGCGCCCGCGGCCTGCGGGCGATCATGGAAGAGGTCCTGCTGCCGGTGATGTACGACATCCCGAGCCGCGACGACGTCGCCAAGGTTGTGGTGACCAAGGAGACGGTGCAAGACAACGTGTTGCCGACGATCGTGCCGCGCAAGCCGTCGCGCAGCGAACGCCGCGACAAGAGCGCCTAAACGCCACCCTTCGTCCGCGCGACGAAGACGTGATCAATAACACATTCTTGCGCCATCCGCCAGCCATCCCCGGCCCTGACTTCGGCTTTTTACACTAAATGCGCTATATGTAATGGGGCCAAGACGCTCATACACCCCTTAGAGAAGTGCCATAATTGGTACTACTAGTGACACACAAGCTCAAGGGCCAGGGAGCGCCCCAACGGCGCGTAACCTAGAGCTCCGGCGCAGTGCCTATCCGGATAACGAATGGAAGGCGGATACGTGGATCCGAACGGCAGCGGAGCCGCGTCTGATTCTCACAGTGACTCCTCTGGGAATGGGTCGTCGGGTCGCAAGCGTATAGAGCAAGTTGTCATCCGATTCGCCGGGGATTCCGGCGACGGCATGCAGCTCACCGGCGACCGATTCACATCCGAGGCAGCGCTTTTCGGCAACGACCTGGCGACCCAGCCGAACTACCCCGCCGAGATCCGCGCGCCCGCAGGCACGTTGCCCGGGGTTTCGTCCTTCCAGATTCAGATTGCCGACTACGACATCCTGACCGCCGGCGACCGACCCGACGTCCTCGTCGCGATGAACCCGGCGGCGCTCAAGGCCAACATCGGGGACCTGCCGCGCGGCGGCATGGTCATCGCGAATTCCGACGAGTTCACCAAGCGCAACCTGACCAAAGTCGGCTACGTGACGAACCCGCTGGAGACCGACGAGCTCGAGGAGTACGTCGTTCATTCCGTCGCGATGACGACGCTGACGCTGGGGGCGGTCGAATCGATCGGCGCGTCGAAGAAGGACGGTCAGCGCGCCAAAAACATGTTTGCGCTCGGCCTGTTGTCGTGGATGTACGGGCGGCCGATCGAGACCAGCGAGCGGTTCATCCGCGAGAAGTTCGCCCGCAAACCCGACGTGGCGGAGGCCAACGTGCTCGCGCTCAAGGCGGGCTGGAACTACGGCGAGACGACCGAGGCGTTCGGCACCACGTACGAGGTTTCCCGGGCGTCGCTGCCGTCGGGCGAATACCGCCAGATCTCCGGCAACACCGCGCTGGCGTACGGCATCATCACGGCCGGCCAGCTGGCCGGGATCCAGGTCGTGCTCGGCAGTTATCCGATCACGCCGGCGTCGGACATCCTGCACGAGCTGTCCAAGCACAAGAACTTCAACGTGATCACTTTCCAGGCCGAGGACGAGATCGGTGGCATCTGCGCGGCGATCGGCGCCTCCTACGGCGGTGCCCTCGGCGTCACCAGCACGTCCGGGCCCGGGATTTCGCTGAAGTCCGAGGCGCTGGGCTTGGGCGTGATGACCGAGCTGCCGCTGCTGGTCATCGACGTTCAACGCGGCGGCCCGTCGACGGGGCTGCCCACCAAGACCGAGCAGGCCGACCTGCTGCAGGCGCTGTACGGCCGCAACGGGGAGTCCCCGGTGGCGGTGGTCGCGCCGCGCTCGCCGTCGGACTGCTTCGAAACCGCCATCGAGGCGGTGCGCATCGCGGTGTCCTATCACACCCCGGTGATCGTGCTGTCCGACGGCGCGATCGCCAACGGCTCGGAGCCGTGGCGGATCCCGGATCTCGGCTCGCTACAGCCGATCACGCATGCCTTCGCCAAACCCGACGAGCCCTTCCAGCCGTACAACCGCGACCCGGAGACGCTCGCGCGGCAGTTCGCCGTGCCGGGCACCCCGGGCCTCGAGCACCGCATCGGTGGCCTGGAAGCGGCGAACGGCTCCGGCAACATCTCCTATGAGCCGGTCAACCACGACCTCATGGTGCGGATCCGCCAGGCCAAGATCGACGGCATCGCCGTGCCCGACCTCGAAGTCGACGATCCGACCGGGGACGCCGAGCTGCTGCTGATCGGCTGGGGCAGCTCGTACGGGCCGATCGGCGAGGCCTGCCGGCGCGCGCGGCGCAAGGGCATCAAGGTCGCCCACGCCCACCTGCGCCACCTCAGCCCCTTCCCCGCGAACCTCGGCGACGTGCTGCGGCGCTACCCGATGGTGGTGTGCCCGGAGATGAACCTGGGCCAGCTGGCGCTGATCCTGCGGGGCAAGTACCTGGTCGACGTGCAATCGGTCACCAAGGTCCAGGGCGTCGCCTTCCTCGCGGACGAGATCGGGCGTCTCATCCGCGCTGCGCTGGGCGGCAGGTTGGCCGAAGTCGAGCAAGACAAGAAGATGGTCGCCAGGATGGCGGCAGCAACGGTTGGAGCGGGAGCTAGCGAATGACCGACCTGATTGGCACGGACCTCGGGATAACTCCCGGGTCGAACAAAAACGTGAAGCTGACCAAGAACGACGGGGTCCCTACCACGGACCAGCCGCAGAAGGCCAAGGACTTCACGAGCGATCAGGAGGTGCGTTGGTGCCCGGGCTGCGGTGACTACGTCATCCTCAACACGATCCGCAACTTCCTGCCCGATCTCGGCCTGCGCCGCGAGAACATCGTCTTCATCAGCGGCATCGGCTGCTCGAGCAGGTTCCCGTACTACCTCGAAACCTACGGCTTCCACTCGATCCACGGCCGGGCGCCCGCCATCGCGACCGGTCTGGCGCTGGCCCGCGAGGACCTCTCCGTGTGGGTGGTCACCGGCGACGGCGACGCGCTGTCGATCGGCGGCAACCACCTGATCCACGCGCTGCGCCGCAACGTCAACATCACCATCCTGCTGTTCAACAACCGGATCTACGGGTTGACCAAGGGCCAGTACTCGCCGACGTCGGAGGTCGGCAAGGTCACTAAGTCGACGCCGATGGGCTCGCTCGATCAGCCGTTCAACCCGGTGTCGTTGGCGCTGGGCGCCGAGGCGACCTTCGTCGGTCGCGCTCTGGACTCCGACCGCAACGGGCTGACCGAGGTCCTGCGCGCCGCCGCCGAACATCGGGGCGCCGCTGTCGTCGAAATCCTGCAGGACTGCCCGATTTTCAACGACGGCTCCTTCGACGCGCTGCGCAAGGAGGGCGCCGAGGAGCGGGTGATCAACGTCCGCCACGGCGAGCCGATTGTGTTCGGCGCCAACGGCGAATACTGCGTGGTGAAATCGGGCTTCAGCCTGGAGGTGGCCAAGACCGCCGACGTGAGTGTCGACGAGATCGTCGTGCACGACGCGCACGCCGACGACTCGGCCTACGCGTTCGCGTTGTCCCGGCTTTCGGACCAGAACCTCGACCACACCGTGCTGGGCATCTTCCGCAACATCAGCCGGGCCACCTACGACGACGCGGCACGCTCTCAGGTCCAGGCCGCCCAGGCATCGAAGCCGTTCGACTCCGCCGCGCTGCAATCGCTGCTGCGCGGGCGCGACACCTGGACCGTCGACTGACATGGCCGACCAGAGACCCGACACAGTTTCACTGGCCGGGGTAGTCCTCGCTGGAGGCGAGTCGCGGCGCATGGGCCGCGACAAGGCCACCCTCCCTGGACCCGGCGGAGCCGCCACGCTTGCCGAGTATGTCGTCGGTGTCGTCGCGCAGCGCTGCGAGCCGGTCTTCGTCATGGCCGCCCCGGGGCAGCCGTTGCCGTCGCTGCAGGCGCGCGTCGTGCGCGACGAGGTGCGCGGGCTGGGACCGCTGCCGGCGGCCGGGCGGGGATTGCGCGCAGCCGCCGAGGCCGGTGCCCGGTTGGCGTTCGTCTGCGCCGTCGACATGCCGCTGCTGGCCGCCGAACTGATCGACGACCTGGTCCGCCTCGCTACGGAGACCAATGCCGAGGTGGTGTTGCCGTGGGATGGGCGCAGCCACTACCTGGCCGCGGTCTACCGCACCGATCTGGCCGATCGGATCGACGCCCTGGTCGCCGCCGGCGAGCGCAGGATGAGCGCCCTGATCGACGCCTCCGACGCCCAGCAGATCGTGCTGCCGGATTCGCGCCCGCTGACCAACGTCAACACCGACGCCGAACTGCGTGCGGCCACGCACGCGCGCGTCTGACGCCGGGTAGCACCGCCATTTTATTGGCGACCTGAAACGCTATTCTCTTTAATTTCTTTGCGCGAATTCGCATTAAGTCCAATTAAATGGACAAGGCTTTTCCCCCTTTCGTCGTTATCTGCAGAGTGGTGTCCGCTCCCTGCGCTCCTGTGGCGTTGAATCCCTTGGCGCGGAGCGGTTTTCGGCCACGCTGCCGGTAAATCATACTCGCCGCCACCGCGAGAATTCGTGGGGTTCGTGGCAAATTGTCGCTCGAAACTCGGGGCACGCCGTCTTGATGCCGGCCTCGATCGAAAGAGGCTGGAACAATTACCAATTGGGCCAAGTTTACGAAACACGTTGCAGTGCAGTGGATTTCGCGGCATCGCCGTCTCGTTCAATCGCTTCAGCGTGTCGGAGGCGAACTCGCGCATCTTGTTGTATCCTCCGGCCGTTCGTCGCGCCCGGGCCTGACCGCGATCGCGCCCTCCGATCGCTCCGTGGCACCGGCAAACGCGTGGGCCAGCTCACAAAAATGGCGTGATTCGGCTCACGATTCGATTGCGATTCCGACGGATGGGCACCGCGCAAAAACCCGCGACTGACCTGCAGAAATGGTTCTGCGATCGCGGCGTGATCGGCTTGTTACCGAACCGAGATATCCAGTTTCCGAAGATGACGAATGCGCCCGGGTTTCGTACGGTCCCTGGTAGCCCGAAACGGGTCAACGGAAAACAATCGAAAATTGAATCCACGGACCCGCGTGTGAGCGGGGCTGCGGGCGGCAGAGCCGCGTCGCGGCCCGGGGTTTTACCCCGCCGGGCATATCGAGAGCCCGCCGCTGTCGTGCCTGAACGAGACGGCACGTCCCAGAGCACCTTCGAGCACCAATCAAGACCTTCGACCCACCCCGGTGGGTCTGCTTTGGCGCGCGCACCGCGAAAGGAAGAAATTTGAAGAACGTCCGCAAGACGCTCATCCTCGCCGCGATCAGCGGCAGCCTGGTGGCGGTACCCTCCGCCAACGCGGAACCGATGGGCTTTGACCCGAACGTTCCCCCCATCGGGGCCCCCGACGCGCCCCCGGCGCCGGCTCCGGACGCTCCGCCGGCAGCCCCGGCGGCCTTCGACCCCAACGTTCCGCCGCCGGCGGCGCTCCCGGACGCCCTGGCGCCCGTTGACGTGCCGCCTGCGCCGGCCCCGGCGGGCTTCGACCCGAACGTTCCGCCGCCGCCGGCGCCGGACGCCCCGCCCCCTCCGCCGGTTCACAAGGCGTACAGCGTGAACTGGGACGCCATCGCGCAGTGCGAGTCGGGTGGCAACTGGGGGATCAGCACCGGTAACGGCTTCTCCGGTGGCCTGCAGTTCACCTCGAGCACCTGGCACGCCAACGGTGGGTCGGGGTCGCCGTCCAGCGCCAGCCGTGAGGAGCAGATCCGGGTGGCCGAGAACGTGCTGCACTCGCAGGGCATCGGCGCCTGGCCGGTCTGCGGTCGCCGCGGCTGACCATCGCATTATTAGAGGTACAAGTAGTGCCGGGCGCGCGGCCCGGCACTACTTGTTTAGGGGGTTTGGTCGGGTAGCGTCGGGCCGGTGACCGCGACGCCGCGCGAATTCGACGTCGTCCTGTACGGGGCGACCGGGTTCGTCGGGAAGCTCACTGCCGAATACCTGGCGCGCGCCGGAGCCGGCGCCCGGATCGCGCTGGCGGGCAGGTCCCCCGACCGGCTGCGCGCCGTACGCGACACCCTGGGCGACTCGGCGCGGGACTGGCCCGTCCTGGCCGCCGATGCCGCGTCCCCGTCGACGCTGGACGAGATGGCCGCCCGGACGCGGGTGGTCGTCACGACCGTCGGGCCCTACGCGCGCTACGGGCTGCCGCTGGTGGCCGCCTGCGCGGCCGCGGGCACCGACTATGCCGACCTGACCGGGGAGGCGTTGTTCGTCCGCGACAGCATCGATCTACACCACAAGCAGGCCGCCGACACCGGTGCCCGCATCGTGCACGCCTGCGGATTCGACTCGATTCCGTCGGATTTGAGCGTCTACGCGCTGTACCGCGCGGCGCGGGACGACGGCGCCGGGGAGCTGGGCGACACCCACTTCGTGGTGCGTTCCCTGCGCGGCGGATTCTCCGGCGGCACCTACGCCTCGTTGCTCGAGGTGCTGCAGACGTCCTCGAGCGATCCCGAGGCGCGCCGCCAGCTCGCCGACCCCTACACGTTGAGCACCGACCGCGCCGCCGAACCCGAGTTCGGCCGCCAACCCGACTTGCCGTGGCGCCGCGGAGACCGCTTGGCGCCGGAACTGTCCGGGGTGTGGACCGCCGGATTCCTGATGGCGCCCTACAACACCCGGATCGTTCGACGCAGCAACGCCCTGCTGGACTGGGCGTACGGCCGCCGGTTCCGCTACGACGAGAACATGAGCGTCGGGTCGTCGGCCCTGGCGCCGGTGGCCTCGGCCGTCCTCGGCGGTGTGGGTAACGCGATGTTCGAGCTGAGCAGCCGCTACTTCCGGCTGCTTCCGCGTCGCCTGGTGGGCCGGGTCGTTCCCAAACCGGGGACCGGCCCGAGCGCGAAGACGCGCGAGCGTGGCTACTACCGGACCGAGACCTACACCACCACGACCACCGGCGCCCGTTACGTGGCGCGCATGGAGCAGCGGGGAGACCCGGGCTACAAGGCGACCTCGGTGCTGCTGGGGGAGTGCGGCCTGGCGCTCGCGCTGGACCGCGACAAACTGTCCGGTCTGCTCGGCGTGCTGACGCCCGCGGCCGCGATGGGTGACGCGTTGCTGGCGCGGTTCCCCGCCGTCGGCGTGTCGCTGCAGACCGAACGGCTGAGCTGATCCGGGTTGCCGCAACGACTTTCGATCCGGGTCCGCTGGGTCTAGTGTCGTAATCGACTTGGCTCTACTCGACGAAGGTGGACACACCGATGGCCGGTCTCGATGATCTGTACTCCCAGATTCCCACTGCTGAAATCGCGAACAGGCTCGGCGCCGACGCAGGCGACGTCGACAAGGCGGTTCATACCCTGGTCCCGGCGCTGCTCGGCGGGCTGCAACAGAACTCGGAAGATCCCGAGCAGGCCGGCCGGATCGAATCCATGGCGAGTACCCACGCCGCGCGGGGCCTGCTCGACGTCGGCGGCGGCGCGGACGAGACCGGCGGGCACCAGGCGGTCGCGACGCTGTTCGGTGGCAACGACGCCGATCAGGTCGCGTCGGCGCTGGCCGATCGGGGTGCCGGCGACCGTGAGCTGCTCAAGCAGTTGCTGCCGGTAGTGCTGCCAATTGTGCTGGCGTACATCGGGAAACGGCTCGGCTCAGGCGGGGAGAGCGGCGCGCCGAAGAAAGAGGCGGCTTCCGGCGGCGGACTGGGTGAAGTCCTGGGCAGCATCCTCGGTGGTGGCTCCGGCGACAAATCCCTCGGCGGCATCCTCGGAAGTGTGTTGAGCGGCAAGGGTGGCGCACTTGGCGATCTTCTCGGCGGCCTGCTCGGCGGCAAGAAGTAGTACGGCGCTCGTTCGGAGTGTTCACGGGCGGTTCCCGGACGGTTTCGATTGCGTCGAGTTCACGGCTGCCCAAGGCGAACCAGGATGAGTAGGTTTGTCCTTATCGGACAAGGGAAATGACGTCCGACCCCAATCGGCCGGACGGCGACAACGAGAGGGGAATGAAGTGTCAGACACACTCACCGCGGGACAGAAGCTGGTGCGAGGCGAAGCGCTCACCTCGCACAACGGCGCCTACACCCTCACATTGCAGGACGACGGCAACCTAGTGCTGGCCGCGCGCGGCCAGGCCCTCTGGGCCACCGGGACCGACGGTCAGGATGTGGTGCGGGCCGAAGTGCAACCCGACGGCAATTTCGTTGTGTACGCGGCTGACAAGCCGGTGTGGCACACCGCCACGCAAGGCAAGAAGGACGTCAAGCTCGTGCTGCAGGACGACCGCAACCTGGTCCTCTACGCCGCCGACGGTGCCGCGTGGTCGACCAAGACCGAGACCGACGCGCCACCGCCCCCGGTGCCCGAGGCCGCGGCCTCCGAGGAAACGGCCGCCGTCGACGAGCCCGTCGCCGAAACCGCGGTTGAAGAGCCCGCGACCGAGGCGGCCCCCGAGGCTCCTGCCGAGCCAGAGCCGGAACCCTCCGCGCGGACGTACACCGTCGAATCCGGCGACACTCTGTGGGCCATCGCGGAGCGCTTCTACGGTGATGGCAGCAAGTATCAGGTGATCGCCGACGCCAGCGGCATCTCCGACCCGGACGTTATTCAGCCCGGTCAAGTGCTGACTATTCCCTGATCGCCGGGGATCGCGACAGCGGTCGGATCCGTGTGACCAGCGGATTCGACCGCTTACGCGCGGGCAACCAGGTCTCCCTAGAATTGACCGGTGACCGCCACCCCCCACCCCGCCGCCGACCAGCTCCCCAAGTCGTGGGATCCGGCCGCGATGGAGGACGCGATCTATCAGCAGTGGCTGGATGCGGGCTACTTCAAGGCTGACGCGAGCAGCTCCAAGCCCGCCTACTCGATCGTGCTGCCGCCGCCCAACGTGACCGGCAGCCTGCACATGGGCCACGCGCTGGAACACACCATGATGGACGCCCTGACCCGCCGCAAGCGCATGCAGGGCTACGAGGTGCTGTGGCAGCCGGGCATGGACCACGCGGGCATCGCAACGCAGAGCGTGGTGGAAAAGCAGCTCGCGGTCGACGGCAAGACCAAGGAGGACTTCGGCCGGGAGCTGTTCGTCGACAAGGTGTGGGACTGGAAGCGCGAGTCCGGCGGCGCCATCGGCGGGCAGATGCGCCGGCTGGGTGACGGCGTGGACTGGAGCCGCGACCGCTTCACCATGGACGAGGGACTCTCGCGCGCGGTGCGCACCATCTTCAAGCGGCTCTACGACGCCGGGCTGATCTATCGGGCCGAGCGGCTGGTCAACTGGTCGCCCGTGCTCGAGACGGCGATCTCCGACCTCGAGGTGAATTACCTCGACGTCGAGGGCGAGCTGGTGTCGTTCCGGTACGGCTCGCTCGACGACGCGGAACCCCACATCGTGGTGGCCACCACCCGGGTGGAGACGATGCTGGGCGACACCGCGATCGCGGTCCATCCCGACGACGAGCGCTACCGCCACCTGGTCGGCACCACGCTGCCGCACCCCTTCCTGGACCGGCAACTCCTCGTCGTCGCCGACGAGCACGTCGATCCCGAATTCGGCACGGGCGCGGTCAAAGTCACGCCGGCGCATGATCCCAACGACTTCGAGATCGGGCTGCGCCACGAGCTGCCGATGATCTCGATCATGGACACCAAGGGCCGGATCGCCGACACCGGAACGCAATTCGACGGAATGGACCGCTTCGTGGCCCGTGTCGCGGTGCGCGAAGCGCTGGCGGCGCAGGGCCGAGTCGTCGAGGAGAAGCGGCCCTACCTGCACAGCGTCGGGCATTCGGAGCGCAGCGGCGAGCCGATCGAGCCGCGGCTGTCGCTGCAGTGGTGGGTGCGGGTGGAATCGCTGGCCAAGGCGGCCGGCGACGCGGTTCGCAACGGGGACACCGTGATTCACCCTGCCAGCCTGGAGCCGCGCTGGTTCGCCTGGGTCGACGACATGCACGACTGGTGCATCTCGCGGCAGCTGTGGTGGGGTCACCGCATCCCGATCTGGTACGGGCCCGATGGCGAGCAGGTGTGCGTCGGCCCCGACGAGGCGCCGCCGCAGGGCTGGGAGCAGGATCCCGACGTGCTGGATACCTGGTTCTCGTCCGCGCTGTGGCCGTTCTCCACGCTGGGCTGGCCGTCGGAGACCCCGGAGCTGGAAAAGTTCTATCCCACAAGCGTTTTGGTCACCGGCTACGACATCCTGTTCTTCTGGGTCGCGCGGATGATGATGTTCGGCACCTTCGTCGGCGCCGACGACGCGATCACGCTCGGTGGCCGCCGCGGACCGCAAGTGCCGTTCACCGACATCTTCCTGCACGGGCTGATCCGCGACGAGTTCGGCCGCAAGATGAGCAAGTCCAAGGGCAACGTCGTCGACCCGCTGGACTGGATGGAGGAGTTCGGGGCCGACGCCCTGCGCTTCGCGCTGGCGCGCGGTGCCAGCCCGGGCGGTGACCTGTCTGTCGGCGAGGATGCCGTCCGGGCCTCGCGAAACTTCGGCACGAAGCTGTTCAACGCCACCCGCTACGCGCTGCTGAACGGGGCCGCACTCGCTCCGCTACCGGCCCACAGCGAGCTGACCGATGCGGACCGCTGGATCCTCGGGCGACTGGAAGAGGTTCGCGCCGAGGTCGATTCGGCCTTCGACGGCTATGAGTTCAGCCGGGCGTGCGAGTCGCTGTACCACTTCGCGTGGGACGAATTCTGTGACTGGTACGTCGAACTCGCCAAGACGCAGCTGGCCGACGGGCTCGCCCACACCACCGCGGTGCTGGCCGCGGTGCTCGACACGCTGCTGCGGCTGCTGCACCCGGTGATCCCGTTCCTCACCGAGGCGCTGTGGCAGGCGCTGACCGGCCAGGAGTCGCTGGTGATCGCCGAGTGGCCCACGGCGTCGGGCATCGGCCTGGATCCCGTTGCGGCGCAACGGATCGCCGACATGCAGCGCCTCGTCACCGAGGTCCGCCGGTTCCGCAGCGACCAGGGCCTGGCCGATCGGCAGAGGGTGCCCGCCCGGCTGACCGGCGTCGAAGCCTCCGACCTGAGCGGCCAGGTGGCTTCCGTGACGTCGCTGGCGTGGCTCACCGCGCCGGATCCGGCTTTCCAGCCGTCGGCGTCCGTGGAGGTGCGCCTGTCCGGCGGCACCGTCGTCGTCGAACTCGACACCTCCGGCACCATCGACGTCGCCGCCGAGCGCCGGCGCCTGGAAAAGGATCTGGCCGCCGCGCAAAAGGAGCTTGCGTCCACCGCCGCCAAACTGGGCAACGCCGACTTCCTGGCCAAGGCGCCCGAACAGGTCGTCGCCAAGATTCGCGACCGTCAGCGCATCGCCCAGGAGGAAACCGACCGGATCAACGCGAGGCTGGCCGGGCTGCAATGACTTTGGAGCCGCCCGAACGGGGCACCAGCGCGGCTCCCACACCGGATGAGATCGCGTCGCTGCTGCAGGTCGAGCACCTGCTTGATCAACGCTGGCCGGAAACCAAGATCGAGCCCAGCCTGACCCGGATCAGCGCCCTGATGGACCTGCTCGGGTCGCCGCAGCTGGGGTATCCGTCGATTCACATCGCGGGCACCAACGGCAAGACCTCCGTGGCCCGCATGGTCGACGCCCTGGTGACCGCGCTGGGCCGGCGCACCGGCCGGACCACCAGCCCCCACCTGCAATCCGCGGTCGAGCGCATCGCGATCGACGGGCAGCCGATCAGCCCCGCGCAATACGTGGCGACGTACCGCGAGATCGAACCGTTCGTCCAGATGGTCGACGCGCAATCGCAAGCTGACGGCGGGCCGGCGATGAGCAAGTTCGAGGTGCTTACCGCGATGGCGTTCGCCGCCTTCGCCGACGCGCCCGTCGACGTGGCGGTGGTCGAGGTCGGCATGGGCGGCCGATGGGACGCCACCAACGTGATCAACGCGCCGGTCGCCGTGATCACCCCCATCGGCATCGACCACGTCGAATACCTCGGCGGCGAGCTCGCCGGGATCGCCGGCGAGAAGGCCGGCATCATCCACCGGGCACCCGGGGGAGCCCCGGACACCGTCGCCGTCATCGCGCGCCAGGCGCCGGAGGCCATGGAGGTGCTGCTGGCCCAATCCGTGCGCGCCGACGCCGCGGTCGCCCGCGAGGACTCGGAGTTCGCGGTGCTGGGCCGCCAGGTCGCGATCGGCGGGCAGATGTTGGAGCTGCAGGGCCTGGGTGGGATGTATTCGGACGTCTACCTGCCGCTGCACGGCGAACACCAGGCCCACAACGCCGTGGTGGCGCTCGCGGCGGTGGAGGCCTTCTTCGGGGCGGGCGCGCAGCGCCAGCTGGACGTGGACGCGGTCCGGGCCGGTTTCGCCGCGGTCACCAGCCCCGGCCGGCTGGAGCGCCTGCGCAGCGCCCCCACCGTGTTCATCGACGCCGCCCACAATCCGGCGGGGGCGGCCGCGCTGGCGCAGACGCTGGCCGGCGAATTCGACTTCCGGTTCCTGGTCGGCGTGCTCAGCGTGATGGCCGACAAGGACGTGGACGGCATCCTCGCCGCGCTGGAGCCGGCGTTCGATTCGGTCGTGGTGACCCAGAACGGCTCGCCGCGGGCGCTGGACGTCGAGTCGCTGGCGCTGGCCGCCCGTGAGCGTTTCGGGCCCGACCGCGTGACGACGGCCGACAACCTGCGCGACGCCGTCGACGTCGCGACCGCCCTGGTCGACGAGGCCGCGACGGAAACCGGTGCGGCGGAATCGTTTTCGGGCACCGGCATCGTCGTCACCGGCTCCGTGGTCACCGCCGGGGCCGCGCGGACCCTGTTCGGTCGGGACCCCGAATGACCGAGCAGAGTCCGGACCCCTGGAAGAGCTTCGGCGCGGTGATGGCCGCGACGCTGATCCTCGAGGCCATCGTGGTGCTGCTGGCGATACCCGTGGTGGGCGCCGTCGGCGGCGGGCTGACCACCGCGTCGCTGGCCTATCTGATCGGCCTGGCCGTGGTGCTGATCCTGCTGGCCGGGCTGCAGCGCAGGCCGTGGGCGATCTGGGTGAACCTGGGCGTCCAGGTGATCCTGCTCGCCGGTTTCCTGGTGTATCCGGGTGTGGGGTTCATCGGCGTGCTGTTCACCGGGTTGTGGGCGTTGATCGCGTACTTCCGTGCCGAGGTGCGGCGCCGTCAGTCGCCGCCGGGCTAACCGCAAATCGGTTCTGTACGCTGTCCGCCGTGACCGAACGGACCCTGGTACTGATCAAGCCTGACGCCGTCGAACGGCACCTGATCGGCGAGATCATCGGCCGCATCGAGCGAAAAGGGCTCACCATCGCGGCGCTGGAGCTGCGGCACGTCAGCGAAGAACTGGCCGGCCAGCACTACGCGGAGCATGAAGGCAAGCCCTTCTTCGGGTCGTTGCTGGAGTTCATCACCTCGGGGCCGGTGGTGGCGGCGATCGTGGAGGGGCCGCGCGCGATCGCGGCGTTTCGGCAGGTGGCTGGCGGTACCGACCCGGTGGACAAGGCCACGCCCGGCACCATTCGGGGCGATTTCGGGCTGGAGACGCAGTTCAACCTGGTGCACGGGTCCGATTCGGCCGAGTCGGCCCAGCGCGAGATCGCGCTCTGGTTTCCCGGAATTTAGCGCTGGGACGATACGGGCCGCATCGCGGCCCTGGCGGTGTTTGCTGACGCGCGCGGATCGGGCGCGGGTGGGCACTGGAAGTGATGTGGGATACTGACAGCGGGTGAACGTCGCCGGACCGGCTTCGGACACCCGAATGAAGACTTAGACAAGCGCGACCATTGCGACCCCGCGATGTTGCGCCGCATGTCAGGCCTACATTCAGCACGGCGCCGAGTGAGTTCTCCCTGAGCCGCTCGGGGCGAGACCATCACAAGCCTGGGAGAAGCGACCCAGGCCTATAGCGAAGCCCTCGCGTGGCCGCGTCGAAACGACGCGCCCGGGGGCTAAAGGAGAATTCGTGGTAGACAGCGCACCACCCACAGACTCGTCACGAGAGCCGGCCCCGCACGAGGACCTGCCGGACCGCCTGAGAGTCCACCAGCTGGCACGGGCGCTGGGAAGCACCAACAAAGAGGTGCTGGCGGCGCTCAACGCGATCGACGGGCGGGACCGCAACGTGCACTCCGGCGTGGACCGCGAGGACGCGCTCAAGGTGCGCGAATTGCTCTTCGCCCAACCCTTGCCGAACATCCCGGGCTTCAGCAGCGCGGCCGCCGCGCAACAACCGCTGCTCCTCGACGCCTCAAGCGCGGGAAGGGATTACATGCCGTTGTTCGTCGCGCCGCAGCCGGTCGAGACCGGCGGCGACCGCGACACCGACGCGGACGATTCGGGCGACGACTCCGACGAGTCCGACAGCGACGACGACGATCAGGCCGACCGGCCGGCCAACCGGCGGCGGCGGCGCGGCCGGCGGGGCCGGGGCCGCGGCCGCGGCGAACAGGGCGGACCCGACGGCCAGGACGCCGACGAGGACGCTGACTCCGAGGACGCCGACGAGTCCGACGAGTCCGACGACGACGAGGACGGATCCTCGGAGGCCGCCACCCGCCGCCGCCGCAGGCGCCGGCGGCGCAAGTCGGGATCCGGCGACGACAACGACGAGGGCTCGCCCGACGATCCGCCGAACACCGTGGTGCACGAGCGGCCGCCGCGCGCCGGCAAGAACGGCAGCGACGGGAGCGGCTCCACCGAGATCAAGGGCATCGACGGCTCCACCCGGCTGGAGGCCAAGCGGCAACGCCGCCGCGACGGGCGCGACGCGGGGCGGCGCCGCCCGCCGGTGCTGACCGAGGCCGAGTTCCTGGCGCGCCGCGAGGCCGTCGAACGGATGATGGTCGTGCGCGACCGGGTGCGCACCGAGCCACCGCACCCCGGCGCGCGGTACACCCAGATCGCGGTGCTGGAAGACGGCATCGTCGTCGAGCACTTCGTGACCTCCGCCGCCTCGGCCTCGTTGGTGGGCAACATCTACCTCGGGATCGTGCAGAACGTGCTGCCCTCGATGGAGGCCGCGTTCGTCGACATCGGGCGGGGCCGCAACGGCGTGCTCTACGCCGGAGAGGTCAACTGGGAGGCCGCCGGCCTGGGCGGATCCGACCGCAAGATCGAGCAGGCCCTCAAACCCGGCGACTATGTCGTCGTGCAGGTCAGCAAGGACCCGGTCGGGCACAAGGGCGCCCGGCTGACCACGCAGGTCTCCCTGGCCGGCCGCTACCTGGTGTACGTGCCGGGCGCGTCGTCGACGGGGATCAGCCGCAAGCTGCCCGACACCGAGCGCCAGCGGCTCAAGGACATCCTGCGCGAGGTGGTGCCGTCCAACGCGGGGGTGATCATCCGCACCGCGTCCGAGGGGGTCAAAGAGGAGGACATCCGCAAGGACGTCACCCGCCTGCAGGAACGCTGGGAACAAATCGAGGCCAAGGCCGCCGAAATCAAACAGAAGGCGGCCGGCGCCGCGGTGTCGCTCTACGAAGAGCCCGACGTGCTGGTCAAGGTCATCCGCGACCTGTTCAACGAGGACTTCGCCGGCCTCATCGTCTCTGGCGACGACGCCTGGAAGACCATCAACGAGTACGTGAATTCCGTTGCCCCGGAACTCGTTTCGAAGCTCACGAAGTACGAGCCCGTCACCGGGCCGGACGGGGCGAGCGGACCGGATGTGTTCGCGGTGCACCGCATCGACGAGCAACTCGCCAAGGCGATGGACCGCAAGGTGTGGCTGCCGTCGGGCGGCACGCTGGTAATCGACCGCACCGAGGCGATGACGATCGTCGACGTCAACACCGGCAAGTTCACCGGCTCCGGGGGCAACCTGGAGCAGACCGTGACCAAGAACAACCTCGAGGCGGCCGAGGAGACCGTGCGCCAACTGCGGCTGCGCGATATCGGCGGCATCGTGGTCATCGACTTCATCGACATGGTTCTCGAGTCCAACCGCGACCTGGTGTTGCGCCGGCTGACCGAGGCGCTGGCCCGCGACCGCACGCGTCATCAGGTCTCCGAGGTGACGTCGCTGGGCCTGGTCCAGCTGACCCGCAAGCGGTTGGGGACCGGGCTGATCGAGGCGTTCTCGTCGACGTGCCCCAACTGCGGCGGGCGCGGCCTGCTGCTGCACAGCGATCCTGTGGATTCGGCCCCCGCGAACGGGCGCAAGTCCGAGTCGGGTGGCCGCCGGGGCCGGCGATCGAAGAAGAAGGGGTCCGAAGAGGCCTCCGACCAGCCCGCCGTGGCCAAGGTGCCCGCCCACGCTCCCGGGGAACACCCGATGTTCAAGGCGATGGCGGCGGGCGCGTCCGGGGCATCGGAAGCGGCCCAGGCCGACGGGGAATCCGAGGAGTCCGCTGAGGAAGTCATCGACGAGGTCGAAAACGACACCGAAGAGCAAGCGGCGGTCCCGGCGGGCACCGAGCCGGACGACTTCGAGGACAACGGGGACGACAGCGACGACGACGAGGACGAACTCGACGACGACGACGATGACGAGCTCGACGACGAGGACCTCGACCTGGACGACGAGGACAATGACGACGATGACGATGACGATGACGACCTCGACGACGAGGACAACGGAGACGCCGGAGCCGCCCTTGACGCCGGATCGTCCTTCGCCCGCCCGCGTCGTCGCCGCGCGGCGGGCCGGCCGGCCGGACCGCCGATCCACATGGACTGACCTGCCCCACCTCGGGCGGTCAAGCGAGCCGGTTTGACCCTGTAGCCGCTGGTCACGTACCCTTGGACAGTTGTCGTCAGGCCGAGCGACCAGAGTTCGGCCGGCGAGCGGGACATATGGGCCCGCGCCAAGCACCCACCACGCGCACCGCAGGTGCAACGCGCGCGAAGCGAGAAAGAGGCAGGAGCAACGATGGCGACGTACGCAATCGTCAAGACCGGCGGCAAGCAGTACAAGGTCGCCGTCGGAGACGTCGTCAAGGTCGAGAAGCTCGACTCCGAGCCGGGTTCGAACGTGACGCTGCCGGTCGCCCTTGTCGTCGACGGTGCCAAGGTCACCGCCGACGCCGCCGCGCTGGCCAAGGTGGCGGTGACCGGTGAGGTGCTCGAGCACACCAAGGGCCCCAAGATCCGCATCCACAAGTTCAAGAACAAGACCGGCTACCACAAGCGTCAGGGTCACCGTCAGCAGCTGACGGTCCTGAAGGTCACCGGCATCAAGTAGCGAGGACCAGATGGCACACAAGAAGGGCGCTTCCAGCTCGCGCAACGGTCGCGACTCCGCCGCACAGCGGCTGGGTGTCAAGCGGTTCGGCGGCCAGGTCGTCAAGGCCGGCGAGATCATCGTCCGCCAGCGCGGCACCAAGTTCCACCCCGGCACCAACGTGGGCCGCGGCGGCGACGACACCCTGTTCGCCACGGCGGCCGGTGCTGTCGAGTTCGGCGTCAAGCGCGGACGCAAGACCGTCAACATCGTCGCGGCCGGGCAGAGCGCCGACTAGCGTCGCTGCCCGGGCCCCGGCCCGGGCCGGGTCGGCGCCCGCGGTAGTTGAGAGGACCCTCGATGCCCCGGTTTGTCGATCGCGTCGTCATCCACGCGCGAGCCGGTTCCGGCGGTAACGGCTGCGCGTCGGTCCACCGCGAGAAGTTCAAGCCGCTCGGCGGCCCCGATGGCGGCAACGGCGGCCGCGGCGGCAGCATCATCCTGGTCGTCGACCCGCAGGTGCACACCCTGCTGGACTTCCACTTTCACCCGCACGTCACCGCGCCCTCGGGCAAGCAGGGGATGGGCAACAACCGCGATGGCGCCGCCGGCGCGGACCTCGAGGTCAAGGTGCCCGACGGCACCGTGGTCCTGGACGAACGCGGCCGCCTGCTCGCCGACCTGGTGGGCGCCGGCACCCGCTTCGAAGCGGCCGCCGGTGGCCGCGGCGGCCTCGGCAACGCCGCACTGGCGTCGCGCGCCCGCAAGGCCCCAGGCTTTGCGCTGCTCGGCGAGCCGGGCGAGGCCCGCGACCTGACGCTGGAGCTCAAGACCGTCGCCGATGTCGGGCTGATCGGGTTCCCGTCGGCCGGGAAATCCTCACTGGTGTCCGCGATTTCGGCGGCCAAACCGAAGGTCGCCGACTACCCGTTCACCACCCTGGTGCCCAACCTGGGAGTCGTCTCCGCGGGCGAGCACACCTTCACGGTCGCCGACGTCCCCGGCCTCATCCCCGGGGCGTCCGAGGGGCGCGGCCTGGGGCTCGAGTTCCTCCGCCACATCGAGCGATGCGCCGTGCTGGTGCACGTGGTGGATTGCGCCACCGCCGAACCGGGCCGCGACCCGATCTCCGACATCGACGCCCTGGAAGCCGAACTCGCCGCATACACCCCCACGTTGCAGGGCGACGCGGCGCTGGGCGATCTCGCCGAGCGGCCGCGCGCGGTGGTGCTCAACAAGATCGACGTGCCCGAGGCCCGTGAGCTCGCCGAGTTCGTCCGCGACGAGATCGCCGAGCGTGGCTGGCCGGTGTTTCTGGTGTCGACGGTAAGCCGTGTTGGGCTGCAGCCCTTAATCTTTGGGCTTTGGCAGATGATCTCCGAGTACAACGCGGCGCGGCCCCAGATCGTGGCGCGGCGCCCGGTGATCCGTCCGTTGCCCGTCGACGACAGCGGCTTCGCCGTCGAACCGGACGGCGAGGGCGGCTTCGTCGTCACCGGCGCGCGCCCCGAACGGTGGGTCGGCCAGACCAACTTCGACAACGACGAAGCGGTGGGCTATCTCGCCGACCGGCTCGCGCGTCTCGGTGTCGAGGAGGAACTGCTGAGGCTCGGCGCGAAACCGGGCTGCGCCGTGACCATCGGGGAGATGACGTTCGACTGGGAGCCGCAAACCCCCGCGGGCGAACACGTGACGTTGTCCGGGCGGGGCACCGACGCGCGGCTGGAACGCAGCGAGCGGATCGGCGCCGCCGAGCGCAAGGCCGCCCGGCGCCAGCGCCGCGAGCGCGGTGACGACTCGTGAGCTCACACCGCGAAACCATCCGAACCGCGCGCAGTCTCGTCGTCAAGGTCGGGACCAACGCGCTGACCACGCCGTCCGGGGTGTTCGACGCGGGCCGGCTGGCCGGGCTGGCCGATGCCATCGAAGCGCGAATGAAGGCGGGCACCGACGTCGTCATCGTGTCGTCGGGCGCCATCGCCGCCGGCATCGAGCCGCTCGGATTATCCCGTCGCCCAAAAGATCTGGCGACCAAGCAGGCCGCCGCCAGCGTCGGCCAGGTCGCGCTGGTCAACTCGTGGAGCGCGGCGTTCGCCCGCTACGGCCGCACGGTCGGGCAGGTCCTGCTGACGGCGCACGACATTTCGGTGCGGGCCTCGCACACCAACGCCCAGCGCACCCTGGACCGCCTGCGCGCATTGCACGCGGTGGCGATCGTCAACGAAAACGACACGGTCGCCACCAACGAGATCCGGTTCGGTGACAACGACCGGCTCTCGGCGCTGGTGGCCCATCTGATCGGCGCCGAGGCGCTGGTGCTGCTCTCCGACATCGACGGGCTCTACGACTCCGACCCGCGGAAAACGAAGGGCGCCAGGTTCATTCCGGAAGTGACCGGCGCGGCGGACCTGGACGGTGTGGTGGCCGGCCCGGGCAGCGATCTGGGCACCGGCGGGATGGCGTCGAAGATGTCGTCGGCGCTGCTGGCCGCCGACGCCGGGGTCCCGGTCCTGCTGGCCGCGGCGACCGACGCCGCGACCGCCCTCAGCGACGCCTCAAGCGGGACGGTGTTCGCCCCGCGGCCGATTCGGATGTCCGCCCGCCGGTTCTGGATGCGCTACGCCGCCGAGGCGGCCGGTTCGCTGACGCTGGACGAGGGCGCGGTGCGCGCGGTGGTGCGCCAACGCCGCTCGCTGCTGGCCGCCGGCATCACCACGGTCTCGGGGCGGTTCTACGCCGGGGACGTCGTCGAACTACGCGGACCGGACGCGACCATGGTGGCCCGGGGCGTGGTCGCCTACGACGCGACGGAACTGGCCACCATGATCGGCCGGTCGACCTCCGACCTGCCCGGTGAGCTGCGCCGTCCGGCGGTGCACGCCGACGACCTGGTGGCCGTGTAGTCGGCTAACTGAACGGGCTGCTGTTGTCCTGCCACGCGGCCGATTCGGGACGCGGCCCGTAACGGCGGGCATAGTCCTCGTGCATCTTCGATTCCTTCTCGCGCTTGATCACGTCGACCAGGTTCGGGTCGAGGCCGTGCTGCGCCAGCCGGTGGCGGCGCCAGACCTTGTTCAGCGCAAGCGATATCAGAAGCGCCCAGACGTAGAGCGGCACCGTCATCTCCGTGTGCACGTACAGCGAAGCGGGCAGCAGCCAGAACGGTGCGAGCACGAACAGCGGCGGGATGGCCCACCGGATCATGTGACGGCGCACGGCTCCGTGGCCCGCCAGATCGTTCGCGACCCAGCTGCGCATCGAATCCGGTAGGCATCGACCGTACGAATAGCCGATGTATTGCAATAGGTTCGGCTTGGTGGTGGTCATGCTTTGCTCCCAGGGTGATTTTCAGGACTGCAGTGCGCCGGCCGCCAGGGCGGCCGAGTTGATGCGCGTCAGCACCTGATGGAGGTGCCGTAGTTCGTCCATGTCGACGCCCAGACGCGCGACGACGGCGGGCGGAATCTTGAGGGCTCGCCGGCGCAAGGCGGTGCCGCTGTCGGTGAGTTTGACGTCGGTGGAGCGCTCGTCGACGGCGCTTCGGGTACGGGTGATCAGGCCTAGCGCCTCCAAGCGCTTGAGCATCGGCGACAACGTTGCCGGATCCATCTGCAACGTGGCGGCAATCTCCTTGACCGACAGCGGTTTCGGTTGACCGGCCTTCTGGTGATCCCACAGCGTCAGCATCACCAGATACTGCGGATGCGTCAGCCCTAATGGCTCCAACAGCGGCCGGTAGACCGCCAAGACCGCGCGGTTGGTGATGCTCAGCGCGAAACAGACCTGCTGCTCGAGGGCGAGTGGGTCCATTTCCGGAGCCGTCGGTGCGGACATATTCGCATCGTACCCTAATAGTTAGGGTGCTAACTATGTTGCTCTGGTCACAGGAACATGCCCAGCAGACGCGCAGGCTACTTACGGCAACGGGTCGCCAGCGCATCAACTGCACCGGTCGCGATGCCAACGACAGAGTCGGGTGTTATCGGCGGCGCGGAATGAAGTCCGTCGGGTCGCGGGACTGGCGGGATTGCTGCGGCTGTCCTAACCCGCCAGCAGCCGAGCGAGGCTGAAGAATCCCGCCAAGTCGGTGCCCGTGTTGAAGAAACCGGAGTCCGAGCCCCTGAACAGAGGGTTGAACGTGGGGACGCCAGCGTTGCCAATCCCGGAGATTGCACCCCCGCCGATGACGGTGTTGAAGAGGCCCGAGACGAATCCGCTCGTGCCGGTGTTGTTGAACCCCGAGACATTTGTGCCGGTGTTGTTGAATCCCGACTGGCTGGCGCCGGTGTCGGTGGTGAAGCCGAAGCCCGTATTGGTCAGTCCTGAATTCCACGCGCCCGTGTTGATGCTGCCGGAATCTCCCCAGCCCGTGTTGACGTTGCCGGAGTTCCAGAACCCGGTGTTGAAAGCGCCGCCGTTGCCGAAACCGGTGTCAAGTCCGCCCGAGTTCCCGAAGCCGGTGTTGACGTTGCTCGAGTTCCCGAAGCCGAAATTCCAGTCGCCCGCGTTGCCGAAGCCGATGTTGCCGGCGCCCGCGTTCCCGAAGCCAAAGCTGTTGAGCTGGCCCGGGAAATGGGTGTTGGTGCCCGTAGAGAGGAAGCCGACGTTGCCGCTGCCGGAGTTGAAGAAGCCGATGTTTCCGGTACCCGAGTTGCCGATGCCGATGTTGCCGCTGCCCGAGTTCAGTCCGCCGAAGCTGAACTGGTTGGTGGCCGTGTTGAAATAGGTATTGCCGATACCGATTTCGTTGCTGCCGGTAAGCCCGAAGCCGATGTCGTTGCTGCCAGTGTTCCCGCCGCCGATGTTGTTGTTGCCGGCGTTTCCGCCGCCGATGTTGTTGTTGCCGCTGTTTCCGACGCCCCGGTTCCCGTCCCCGGCGTTGCCGAATCCCCAGTTGTTGCTGCCGGCGTTGCCGAAGCCCACATTGTGGCCGGCATCGGTGACCAGGGCCGGGTTGGAGCCGTTGCCGAATCCGATGTTTCCGTTGCCCTGGTTCCCGGAGCCGATATTCCCATTGGCCGTCACACCGGCAAAGCCGTTGCCCCCGCCGATGTTGTTGTTGCCGGTGTTCCCGCTGCCGAGATTGGCGATGCCGGTGTTGCCGTTGCCCAGGTTGGCGTTGCCCTTGTTGCCGATTCCGATGTTTGGCAGGGTGGCGAGGATGTCCTGCAGCGTCTGCGCGGGCACCAACTGCGCGGCCGCGGCCGAAACGCCGGCGTGATAGCCGACCATCGCCGCCACGTCTTGGGCCCACATCGCCTCGTAGTCGCCCTCCAGTTCGGCGATCGCCGGCGCGTTGAGCCCGAACCAGTTCGACATCACCATCTGCACAAGGGAATTGCGATTGAGCTCGACCATGAGCGGCTGCACCGTCGCGGCTTGGGCCGCCTCGAACGCGCTAACCACCGCCCGGGCTTGCCCGGCCGCACCGGAAGCCTGCGCCGCCGCGGCACTCAACCATCCGCTGTAAGGTGTTGCCGCGGCCGCCATCGCTTGGGACGCCGGGCCCTGCCAGGCCTGAGCGGCGAGCCCGGAGGTGACGGCAGAAAATGACGACGCCGCCGATCCCAACTCCGAAGCCAGGCCGTCCCAGGCTGCCGCCGCCTCAAGCATCGGTGCCGAACCGGCACCACTGAACATCAGCAGAGAATTGATTTCCGGCGGCAACACCGCAAAATTCGCCATCGTGGCCTCCTACGTTTCCGCCGACCGCCGGTGACGTGACCCGTCGTCGATCTGGAATCGAGCAATCCTCCCCAAGTGCTACGGCCGCCGCGGGGTTGACAATATCTTCGTTCCCCCATGGTGGTGCGCCATCGGATCGACGCCCGCGTTCGCAGTATGGACAGGCGACGCGTCGCGGCGCATGGGCAAATTTGCCTATTTTGATCGACGACCGCCCGCTGCGGTCTCTACCTTGTAGACGGCGGCTGCTTGGGTCCGGTTGTTGACGCCGAGTTTGGTCAGGATGGCTTCCACGTGGTGGGCGGCGGTTCTAGGACTGATGCACAGCTTGGTCGCGATGTTGGCGTCGCTATGGCCGGCGACGAGCAGTGCGAGCACATCACGTTGGCGCCGGGTCAGCTGGTAAGGGTCGGCCAGGGTGTCGGCGCGCCGCCTGCTGTGGGTGCGCCCACGCAGCTGGGCCAACCGTTGTTGGGCGCGCCGCGTGGCGGCGCGGGCACCGAGCCCGCGGAAGGTGGTCAGCGCGACCTCCACGGCTTCGATGTCGCCGCTCAGTTGGGCGATGGCAGCGTCGTAGGGGCAACCCAGTCGGGTCCACTCGGCGGCGGCGGCGAGCCAATCGCCACTGACTTCAAAACGGAACGGGGTGACGCTGTCGACCGCCCCGGGCGGGTCTGGCGTGCCGCCGGTTAGGTGGGCCCAGCGGCGCAGTGAGCCCGCCAGCCATGGATCGGCCATCACACCGGTCGCGCACTCCAGCCCCTTGTGCGCCTCGGCGCGCGCGGTGTTGTCATCGCCGGCCAGCCATGCCGCCTCGGCGCGCGCGGCCCACACCGGCCCAAGTCGGAAGAAGTCATCCGGTTCCGTGCAGCCGAGCGCCTCGTCGAGCAGCGGCCCGACGGGTCGCTGCCCGCGGCGCGCCATGATCAACGCTGCAGTGAGAACCGCCAGAATTCGATGCACCGGGGCCAGCCCGGGCCGGGTCAGCACGTGCTCGGCGAGCGCGGCAGCACGGTCCCAATCGCCCTGGTGCAGTTGCACAAGCCCATCGGCGGCGACGGCCAGGAGCTGGAACATGCCCAAGTCGTGGTCGGCGCAGAACGTAATCGTGTCGGCGATGTAGCCCTCAGTGCGACCCAGCTGATAGTGCAGGGCCGCGAAAACGGACAGGGACGCTCCGATCATCCCGGCGTGTTCGGCAAGTCCTGGCGTTGCGATCGCGTCGCGCCATACGGCCTCCAACTCGTCCCAACCAGTGTCGCTGCGACACACGGTGGCCACCGCCGCCGCCCCGCGGGCCCTGATCACGACCGCGCGCAAGCCCAGCTCGTTGCCGAGCGCTACGGCTCGGGCCGCATAGTCTGCGCACGCCGGGTCGTAGGTGTGTGCCGCCAACACCGCCGCATTGACCAACGCCCAGGCCAGTTCTTCAGACGGGCCGAGCTCTTCGAGCAGCCGCAGAGCTGCCCGCCCGGCCTCGGCGGCCTCGGTCACGTGGCCCAGCGGCCACAGCACCAGTGACAGCCAGCGCAGGTCGTCGCCCTCTTCGCGCCGGTCGCCCATCTCACGGCGTAGCATGATCGCCGCTCGCCAGGACGCCGCCGCCTCCTCGACCGACCCGCTGAGGTAGCTGGCGAATGCGTGGCCTTCCAGCCACACGACCTTCTGCTCGCGTGATGCGGTTTCGGCATGGCGCAGCACCAGCGCGTACAAATCGGCGGCCTGCCGATTGGCGCCGAGCGCTGAGGCCCGCTCGGCGCCCGCCACGCCATGCCGCACGACTTCCTCGCCATCGCCGGCCTGATCGGCATGAAACGCCAACGCCCCCAACGCCTCCGGCGGGATCGGATCTTCGGCCAGCACAGCCAGCGCGCGGGCATGCAACAGGCGGCGCTGGTGGTCGGGGATGTGGTTCAACGTGGCGCGGCGGGCCAACTCATGCCGAAACCCCACCGCTGCGCCGTCAGGGACAAGAACTCCCGCGGCCAAGCATTCGTCCAGCGCCGCGCCCGGACACACCTCGGTAATCACATCCGCATCGATCCACGGACCGCACACCGCGACGGCGTACGCGGTGTCGCGCGCGGCCGGCGTCAACCGCCCCAGTCGGCCCCACACCGCCTCGGACACGCTGCGCGGCAACGCATTTCCGCTCAAAGCATCGCGGCCGGCGGCCAAGACTTCGGTGACAAAAAATGCATTCCCACCGGTGAGCTGGTGCAGCAGCTCGGCGTTCACACCGCTGCCGGCGGCCAGCACCTCAACGGCGCGTCGGCTCAGCGGCCGCACCTCGACCCGGGTGGCCGCGGAGCACGTCGCCACATCGCCCAGCGCCACCGCCAACGGGTGGGCGGGCCCGACCTCGTCGTCGCGATACGACACGATCAGCAGCACCGGCAGGCTACCGATGCGACGGGCCAAGAACCGCAGCAGATCCAGCGTGGCTTCGTCGGCCCAATGCAAATCCTCGATCACACACACCCAGGGGGGACCCACACCAAGCAGCCGCAACAGGGCCGCGTAAATCGCCTCGGGCTCACCGCGATTGATCACCGTTACGAACCCGGCGGCCTGGTCGGCCGGCAGCTGGGCCGCCATGTCGATCAGCGGCCCCAACGGCCGCGGCACCGACAGCGGATCACACCAGCCTCGCAACACCTGCACCTTCCGGCGCCACTGTTCGACAAACCGGTCGATGACAGCGGTCTTGCCCACCCCGGCCGGCCCCCGCAACAACACCACCTGACCGGCGCCGCCGGCCACGCGCCGACCCAACCCAGCCAACTCGGCCAGCACCACGTCACGCTCGAGCAGCGTCCTCACCGGCCTCTTAGCCTTCCGCCTTGGGACTGTTCGGTTGAGTCGAGACCGCGGCGGGCGGCCGTCGACGAAAATAGGCAAATTTGCCCATGCGCCGCGGCCAGTCGCCGCCCACACTACGAACTGAGCGTGCGCGGGCAACTGCTGCGACACCAGCAAAATCCGACATCGGTCCAGATGCGGGTAAAAGTCTATCGCCGCGGCGGCCCGTGCACGCCCCTGTTCGCCGGAATAACGCACACCAGATACTCGCCGCGACCCATCTGTCCAATCGCACGAGGAAGCGTTATGGAACTAGATGTGAAAACCGAAAGGCGCCACCATGAACACCTTTCGCACGCTGAACCGAATCATTACCGGGACGCTGCTGTCGGGCGGTGTCGCGGTGGCCGGGATAGCTCTGGCCGCGGGCATCGCCGAGGCCTACCCACCCGGTTGCACACAACCCAGCTGTTGGTGTCCAGGGCAGCCCCTACCCGGACATGTTGTGGGGGATTGGGATATGACTGCGTGCCACGACTGGCACAATCCCCGGCTAATGGACCCGAGTTTGCCGATCGGCGAGGTGGCACAGGGGCCTATGGAGTGCAATTACGGGCCTGGCTGGCCCCCAAAGCCTCCGTGCAAGGCATAACGGCTTGAACGGTCCTCGGTTCATCTTTCCGAGCGCCGAGCCCACACCATCTGGAGAGTGGAAATGGGCTCGACCACGAATTCGCCGTGGGTGGCGTCGATGAAGACAACTATGGCCGTGACATCGAACGTGCCGGTTTGGTTGCCAGGCGTGTCGGCGTGTGTGGTCTTCGCTGTCGTGGGCGTGCTGATAAGCCTGCACCCCCGGTTCCGGAATCGCTACACACCGAGACCTGCAGCGCCAGGCCAACCAACTCTTTTCCAGAGGCGGCCAAGGGGTCCCGCTGTGATGACCACGGATGTCGTGGGCCTCCTGCACTTCAAATCCGCGGCCGCGTGGCTGGGGGTGATCCCCGGCGTTGTTGTGGCTATCCCCATGATGATCGGACTGCCGCTGCCGATAGCAGTGCCAGCGGCGGCTGCCCCGCTATCGTTGGCAGCCCTGGCGTACGTGCGCCCGAAACGGGCGGTCCAGGGCTGCGAGGTCGACATATACGGCGCTATCACCCTGATACGCGGTGACGTCAGAATTCCCTTCGCCCCCAGCCGTTATCGCTACATCCGGATGCACACTACTCAAAGTGGTGCGTCGAACTATCCGAGCATGATGGTGCTCTATCGCGAGACGCGGCCAACGATTTGGACATGGCTGGGCAGTGTCCTCTTTCCACGGGTCGATGAGGAGCGCGTCGTCTTGTTCTTCAACCGCTGGCACACTGCGGAAGGCTATTTTGTCGGACCACGCGACATGGCCGCCCTGTTTTATCAAGCCTGCGTCCGGGCCGGAAGCACGCCCATTGAAACGAACGGGGGCTGGGAGGTTCGCCCGCGATGAACGCGTCATCCCGCGCACAGACTCCGCATCGTGATCTTGGCGCCAAGCCGGCCGCCGACCCGGCTGCCGCCACGGCAGCGAACGCAAGAATTCTGCAAGTGGGAGGCCCTCGGCGGTGACGCCAATGCCCCTTTTGTTCCTCGGGATCCGGTCATATCATCTGGCAATCATCTGGCAGAGCCACCTTCGCCCGGCAGAGGGAATACATGAACGGTTATCGCGAGCTCTACCAGTCCAGCCTCGATGATCCGGGGGCATTCTGGGCCGGGGCCGCGTCGGCCGTGACATGGATCCGGGCGCCACGGCGGATCCTCGACGACAGCCGCCCGCCGTTCTACCGCTGGTTTCCCGACGCGGAACTGAACACCTGCGCCAACGCGCTCGACCGACACGTCGATGCCGGCCGCGGCAGCACGGCGGCGCTGATCTACGACTCACCCGTGACGGGCACGAAGCGCACCTTCTCCTATGCCGAATTGTTGGACTGCACAGCGCGTTTCGCCGGGGTCCTGCGCGACCTGGGGGTGGGCAAGGGCGATCGCGTGGTCATCTACCTGCCGATGATTCCCGAAGCCGTCATCGCCATGCTGGCGTGCGCGCGAATCGGCGCCGTACATTGCGTCGTCTTCGGCGGATTTTCCGCGCGCGAACTCGCCACGCGGATCGACAATGCCCGTCCCACGGTGATCGTTTCGGCGTCGTGCGGCATCGAACCGACCCGGGTCGTGGAGTACAAACCGATGCTCGACGCGGCGATCGACGCCAGCGCCCATCCGCCGCGGCACTGCGTCATCGTCCAACGAGACCAGCTGCGCTGCGGCCTTGTCGACGGGCGCGACCACGACTGGGACACGCTGATCGCACGGGCCGAACCGGCGCCTGCCGTCGCCGTCGCCGCGACGGACCCGCTGTACATCCTCCACACCTCGGGCACGACGGGGAAACCCAAAGGCGTGATGCGCGACAACGGCGGTCACGCGGTGGCGCTGCTGTGGAGCATGCGTCACATCTACGACATCGGCCCCGGCGACGTGTTCTGGGCCGCCTCGGACATCGGCTGGGTCGTCGGGCACTCCTACATCGTCTACGGCCCCCTGCTCGCGGGCGCCACCACCGTGCTCTACGAAGGAAAGCCGGTCGGAACCCCCGACGCCGGCGCCTTTTGGCGGGTGATCACCGAGCACGGCGTGAAGGCGCTATTTACCGCGCCGACGGCCATCCGCGCGATCCGCAGGGACGACCCCGACGGCACCTGGCTGACACCGTATGACCGCGCCAGCTTGCAGTCGCTGTTCTTGGCCGGGGAGCGGCTCGACCCCGACACGTACCTGTGGGCGTCGGAGAAACTCGGGGTCCGCGTCGTCGACCACTGGTGGCAGACCGAGACGGGCTGGCCGATCGCGGCCAATCCGGTTGGCGCGGAGGAGCTTCCGGTCAAGATCGGTTCGCCGGGTGTGCCCATGCCGGGCTACCAGGTCGCGATCCTTCAGCCGGACGGCACCGGCTGCCCACCCGGCGAGGAGGGGGCGATCTGCCTGGGTCTGCCGCTCCCGCCCGGCACCTTCCGCACGCTGTGGCAGGACGACGCGCGGTACGAATCGTCATACCTGTGCGAGCATCCCGGCTACTACCTGACCGGCGACGGCGGGTACGTCGACGAGGACGGCTACCTGTTCGTCATGGGCCGCATCGACGACGTCATCAACGTGGCCGGCCACCGGCTGTCCACCGGTGCGCTGGAAGCGGTGCTGGCGTCCCATCCCGCCGTGGCCGAAGCCGCGGTCATCGGCGTCGCCGACGACATCAGGGGTCAAGTCCCGCGCGGATTCGTCGTCCTGCAGGCCGGATCGTCACGGGACGGACTGGAAGACGAGTTGGTTGCGCTGGTCCGTGACGAGATCGGCGCGGTGGCGTGCCTGAAGCGGGTCGACATCGTCGCAGCGCTGCCCAAGACGCGCTCCGGCAAAATCCTCCGCAAGGCGATGCACCGGATCGCGCATGGTCACGACGACGAGATGCCCGCCACCATCGAGGATCCCGACGTGTTGCATGCTCTGCGCCCCGTCTTGATGCCGGTGGGGAATCGCTAACCGATCAATTCGGCGGTATCGCCTTGAGATACAGTGCGCCCCAGATGATTTGAGCCAGGGACTCGGCCAGTTCGGCGTCGTAGGTCCCCGGAGCGCTCGGAAGGTTCTGCTGGCAGGCGCGTTCGACCATCCAGGTCAGCGCGCTGGCCGTCGCGGTCGGGGGCAACTCGGGACGGATCGAGCCGTCGGCCTGACCGTCCTCGATGACCCGGGTCACCCGGCCGGTGATCGCCGTCAGCAGATTTCGGTAGGTGGCCCCGACCACGGCGTCGTAGCCGGCCATCTCGTTCAGCGCGACGAGCACCGGTTGGTGGCGCCGGTAATTTTCGATGATTCCGGCCATGGCCGCGCGGACGTCGTCGGGGTCGTGCCGCCACGCCATGCTCCACCACCGGTCCGCGCTGTCGGCGAGGTCGGCGAACACCTGGCCGGCCAGGCGGCGCAGCAGGTGGCCCTTGTCCTCGAAGTAGATGTAGAAGCTGGCGCGCGAGATGCCGGCCTCGCCCGACAGCCGGTCCACGCTGAGCTCGGTGAAACTGGCGCCGTCGCGCATCAGCCGCTCGGTGGCGTCCAGCAGCCGGCGCTCGAGCTGCTCTCGGCGCTGCTGGCGTTCGTGTTCGCGGTTGGCCTGCGCCTTTCGGGTGACCGACGGCATTCGCCCAGCATAGCCGGGGGTTCAACATATTGACTAGACGTAGTGTCTAATCATATTGTCAAGTGACTGGGGTCATAAGACGGAGGGCCGACGATGACAGTGGCGACCGGGGTGTCCAGCAGCCGTGCGTACGACCCGATCGATCTGTCGTCGCGCGCATTCTGGTCGACGACCGCGGCGGATCGGGAGCGCTCCTTTGCGGTACTGCGGGCCGAGCGCCCGGTGAGCTGGCATCCCCCCGTCGAGGATGCGCTCATGCCCGATCCGGCCGACCCGGGCTACTGGGCGATCACCCGTCGCGCGGACATCGTCACGGTGAGCCGCAACAACGACGTGTTCCGGTCCGGCCACGGAGTGATGTTCGAGAACATCCCCGTGGAGTTGCTCGAGGCGTCGCAGTCCTTCCTGGCGATGGACCCGCCGCGGCACACCAAGCTGCGCAAGCTCGCCCACGCCGCCTTCACGCCCAGGCAGGTCCGCCGCATCGAGGAGTCGATCCAGGCGAACGCCAAAACCATCGTCGAAGAGCTCCGGGCGGCCGGCAGCGGTGCCGATTTCGTCGACCTCTGCGCCAAGGAGCTGCCCATCCGCACGCTGTCGGACATGGTCGGGATCCCGGAATCCGAGCGGCAGCGCATGGCACATGCCACCGATGCCATGGTGTCCTGGGCCGACCCCGCCCACCTCGAGGGTCGCCACCCCATGGAGGTGTTGTTCGAGAACCAGACGTATGTGCACCAGGTGGCAGGTGCGCTGGCCGCCGAGCGCCGCGAGCACCCCGGCGACGACCTGTTCAGCAGCCTGGTCAATGCCGAGGTGGACGGCGATCAGCTGACCGACGCCGACGTGGCGGCGTTCTTCGTACTGCTCTCGGTGGCGGGCAACGACACCACCCGGCAGACCATCAGCCACGCGATGAAGGCCCTCAGCGACTTTCCCGAGCAGAGGGCATGGCTGCTAGAGGATTTCGACAACCGCATCGGCGCGGCCGTCGAGGAGTTCATCCGGTGGGCCACGCCGGTCATGACGTTCCGCCGAACGGCGGCAACGGATTTCGAGCTGGGCGGCCAGCGGATCGCGGCGGGGGAGAAGGTGGTGATGTTCTATGCGTCCGGCAACTGGGACGAAGAGGCGTTCGACCATCCGGAACGCTTTGATCTGAGCCGCAGTCCCAACCCGCACCTCGGCTTCGGCGGCGGCGGTTTGCACTTCTGCCTGGGCGCCCACGTCGCCCGGGCGCAACTGCGCGCCATCTTCGGTGAGTTGCTGCGCCAGGTCCCCGGCATCCAGGCGGGCGAGCCGACCTACGTGGCGGGCAACTTCGTCCACGCCGTCCGCAGCATGCCCTGCACCTTCTAGAGCGGCGACAGCGCGCCCAGCTCGCACGCCAGCAGCGTCAGCAACTCCGAGCACCCGCCGTCGACCTTCACGGTGGCCAGGTCGTCCCCGCGGGTCGGGCCCCGGTTGACGATGGCTATCGGGATGCCGAGCGCGGCCGCATGCCGCACGAACCGGTAGCCGGAGAACACGGTCAGCGACGAGCCGGCCACCAGCAACGCGTCCGCCTCGTCGACTAACGAATACGCTTCCGCGACAACGTCTTTGGGAACGCTCTCGCCGAAGTAGACGATGTCGGGCTTGAGCATGCCGCCGCAGCGCGGGCAATCGAGGTAGCGAAACGACGCGGTGTCGGCGATGACGGCGTCGGCGTCGGGGGCCACCGCCAGTCCGCCGACCGCTTCGGCGCGCTCGATGAAGCCCGGGTTGAGCGCCTCGAGTTGTTCGGCGAGCGCGGCCCGGCTCATCCCATACCGGCAGCTCAGGCACACCACCCGCGCGTAGGTGCCGTGCAGGTTGATCACGTTCTTGCTGCCGGCCTTGGTGTGCAGCAGGTCGACGTTCTGGGTGATCACCCCGTTCACCACCGTGGCGCGCTCGAGCGCGGCCAGCGCCCGGTGCCCGGCGTTGGGCGCGGTGTCGTCCATGTGCCGCCACCCGACGTGGTTGCGCGCCCAGTACCGCTGCCGGAACACCGGATCCGAGGTGAATTGGCCGATGGTCATGGGATTGCTCGGCGGCGAATCGGGGCCGCGGTAGTCGGGGATGCCCGAGTCGGTGGACATCCCGGCGCCGGTCAGGACCGCGACCCGGCGGCCGGCGAGCAGCGCGACGAGTTCCGGCGATTCCACGAGTCCAGGGTAGCGAGCGTGCGTGTTCGTCCGCCGACACGCCGAAAAGGCCGGCATTCTGCGCACGCTCGCGCCGTAGCGCTAATCGAGGCAGTCGGCCGCCGTGGTGAGTTCGGCGGACATGTTCTGCTGCATCATCTTCAGCGCCGCCTTGCCCAGATCGGCGTCGATGTGGGCGACGGCGTCGGTCGGGATCACGACGGGGAAGTGGCGCACGTAGGCGTCGAGCGCGGTGTAGAGGATGCACTGCTCGGTGACCTGGCCGGTGAGGATCAACCGCTTGGTCTCCAGCCGCCCGAGCAGGTAGGCCAGCGCCGTCGCATAAAAAGCGCTGTGCCGGACCTTCGTCATGACGCGGCACTCCCCGGCCGGGACGATCGGCTTGACCAGGTCGGGCCGGGCGCCGTCGAGCGCGGATCCCACGATGTCGGAGAACTGAGCGGTGAAATCGCCGTAGTTGTCGTTGACGTAGACCAGGTCGACGCCGTCGGTTGCCCGCGCCCGGCGGATCAGGTCGGCGAGTGGGTCCATGATTTTCTCGACATTGGGTATCAGATCCTCAGCGTCGGGATGCTGATACGTGTTCATCATGTCGACCACGACGACGGCGGTATCGCTCATGCGGTTGGGGATACCCGGCGGCGACGAGTTGACGCCCGACGGGCGACAATGGGAGGGCCATGGACTTTTACAACGCCTACGAGCAGGGCTTTGTCCGCGTCGCCGCGTGCACGCACCACACCACGATCGGCGATCCCGCGGCCAACGCCGAGTCGGTGCTGCGGCTCGCGGGCCAATGCCACGACGACGGCGTCGCCGTGGCCGTCTTCCCGGAGCTGACGCTGTCCGGCTACTCCATCGAGGACATCGTCCTGCAAGACCTGTTGCTCGACGACGTCGAAGCAGCCGTCGCCGACGTCGTCGCGGCGTCGGCCGACCTGCTGCCGGTGCTGGTCGTCGGCGCCCCGCTGCGCTACCGGCACCGCATCTACAACACCGCGGTGGTCATCCACCGCGGCGAGGTGCTCGGCGTCGCGCCCAAGTCCTACCTGCCCACCTATCGCGAGTTCTACGAGCGCCGCCAGCTCGCGCCCGGCGACGACGAACGCGGCGTCATCCGCATCGGCGAGCTCGAGGCGCCGTTCGGTCCCGATCTGCTGTTCGCCGCGTCCGACCTGCCGGGCTTGGTGTTGCACGTCGAAATCTGCGAGGACATGTTCGTGCCGATCCCGCCCAGCGCGGAGGCGGCGCTGGCGGGCGCGACGGTGCTGGCCAACCTGTCCGGCAGCCCGATCACGATCGGGCGCGCCGAGGACCGCTGCCTGCTGGCGCGCTCGGCGTCGTCGCGGTGCCTGGCCGCCTACGTCTACGCCGCCGCGGGGGAGGGCGAGTCGACGACCGACCTGGCCTGGGACGGCCAGACGATGGTCTGGGAGAACGGCGTGCTGCTCGCCACGTCCGAGCGCTTCCCGAAGGGGGAGCGGCGCAGCGTTGCCGACGTCGACCTCGAGTTAATTCGCTCGGAACGGTTGCGGATGGGCACCTTCGACGACAACCGGCGCCACCACCGCGCGACGGCGGAGTCGTTCCGGCGCATCGAGTTCCGGCTCGATCCGCCCGCCGGCGACATCGGGCTGCGCCGCGAGATCGAGCGCTTCCCGTTCGTGCCCGCCGATCCGCAACGGCTGGAACAGGATTGCTACGAGGCCTACAACATCCAGGTCTCGGGGCTCGAGCAGCGGCTGCGGGCGCTGGACTACCCCAAGGTGGTCATCGGGATTTCCGGCGGGCTGGATTCGACGCATGCGCTGATCGTCGCCGCCCGCGCGATGGACCGCGAGGAACGGCCGCGTAGCGACATTCTGGCGTTCACGCTGCCGGGCTTCGCGACGGGAGATCGCACCAAGCGCAACGCGATCGAGCTGTGCCGCGCGCTGGGCGTCACCTTTTCGGAGATCGACATCACCGAGACCGCGCGGCTCATGCTCAAGGAGATGGACCACCCGTTCGCGCGGGGCGAGAAGGTCTACGACGTCACGTTCGAGAACGTCCAGGCCGGCCTGCGCACCGACTACCTGTTCCGGCTGGCCAACCAGCGCGGCGGGATCGTGCTGGGCACCGGTGACCTCTCGGAGCTGGGGCTCGGCTGGTCGACGTACGGCGTCGGCGACCAGATGTCGCACTACAACGTCAACGGAGGGGTCCCCAAGACGCTGATCCAGCACCTGATCCGCTGGGTGATTTCCTCGGGCCAGTTCGAATCGGACGTGTGCGAGGTGCTGCAGTCGGTGCTCGACACCGAAATCACACCCGAGCTCGTCCCGAGCGGCGAGGAGGAAGAGCTGCAGAGCAGCGAGGCCAAGGTCGGACCCTTTGCCCTGCAGGACTTTTCGCTATTCCATGTGCTGCGCTTCGGGTTCCGTCCGTCGAAGATCGCGTTCCTGGCGTGGCACGCGTGGAGCGACCCCGAGCAGGGCAACTGGCCGGCGGGATTCCCCGAGGACAAGCGACCGTCGTACTCGCTCAAGGAGATCCGGCACTGGCTGGGGGTGTTCGTGCAGCGGTTCTACTCGTTCAGCCAGTTCAAGCGTTCGGCCCTGCCCAACGGCCCCAAGGTGTCGCACGGCGGCGCACTTTCGCCCCGCGGCGATTGGCGCGCCCCCTCGGACATGTCGGCGCGCATCTGGCTCGACGAGATCGAGCGCGAGGTGCCGGAGGATTAGGCAGCGGTAGGCGGCTCACGCCTTCGCCCGGCGCCAGCCCTGGTACTGCAGTTCCGCGAACAGCAGCGTGTAGGCGCCGGCGGCCACGTTCACCACGACACCGGCCGCGGTCAACGGGAAGACATCCGCGAGCACGAAAACCACGGCGGCCACCGTGTACAGCAGGTTGGCGATGATGACGCCCATGCCGGCGCGGCGCACCGACGGGAAGGCGGCCAACCCGAACACGACCGCCCCGTAAGAGATCAAGAACGCGGCCATGCCGTATTCGAACGCCTTCGTGGTGCCCGAGAGCTCGGCGAGCCAGCCGGCCAGCGGGATACCGGCCAGGCCGATAAGTCCGCTGATGGCGGCGTCGGCACGCATGGTGAATCGAAGCAACCCGTCGCGGGTTGCTATGCGGTCAATGTTGGTGGTGGACATTGGTTTCCTTTCTCGATGGCTGACACGGGTCAGGCTGCTCGGAAACCGCTGCCAGATCGACGCCAGACGCTGCCAACCACTGCCAACCGCAGGTCAGAGGCAGACGGGACATGCCGATGTGCCCGCCTCGTAGCGACTCCGATGCGTCGTGACGTTCGGCCTTCGACGTCGCTCCGAGGTGGGCAAGAAGTCACACCCGACCCCGCGGTGACTCAGGTGGCGGATGCCGCGACCTAATCGCTGGGCGTCCGCTTTAGCGTTCGTAGGTGCCGGTGAGTGTGCCGCGGGCGAGCACGTTTCCGGCCATCGCGGCCGGCGATGCCTTGGCCCAGGTGACGGCTCCGCCGAAATCGCCGGCCCGCGCAACGCACATCTGCTGGACACCCCGATCGGCGCCGCGCTGCTGCGCGTCAACCGCCTGGCATTCGTGGCCGACGCGCCGCATCACCACCTGTCGGTTCAATTATCGCCCAACCGCAGCCGCGTGCTGCTCAGCCAGACGGCGGACGAACTGGAAACGGGCGATGGTTTGACGATCGCCCACGATGTGGCCACGCCGCGCTAACGAACGAGCCCCACCCCGGGGACGAATCGACCCACCCTGGAGGCGTAGGCGCGATAGGCGTCGCCGTGCGTCCGAAGCAAATACGGCTCCTCGACGCGACGGACCTGCAGCTCGATCGTGGCGACGAGCAGGATAAGGCCCGCGAAGGCAACGACATTCGGCGTCACCAGCGCGGTGCCGAAGCCGAACGTGAACATGGCGGAGTAGATGGGGTTGCGGATCTGGCCGAACACGCCGGTGTGTACCAGCGTCGTGGTCTCCCTCTGGTCCACCCCGATCCGCCAGGAATCACCCATCTCGAGTTGTGCGTATACCGTCGCCGCGATGCCGGCCGTCGCCACTACGATGCCGACGGCCTGGACCCAAGCCTCGTCCAGGACGCTGACGGGTTCAACGACCTTGGCCTCCTGCAGGATTGGGGCGCTGACCGCGACCGCGAGCGCGGCGACGAAGCCGACGCCGGCCAGGCGTTCCAGTGCGCCACCGGTGCGGATGCCGCGAAAGCCGGTCGACCCGGTGCGTCGATACTGCAGCCAGCTGCGCCAGCCGAATCCGAGCGCGCCGAATATCGCGAAGAGCACGAGGGCCATGTCGGCGGCGGCGCTCGCCGGCATGCAGGCTCGCATGACCGCAGGCATCGCAGCGAGGGTACATCAATCGGTTTGGTCGGGAAAAGCGTCCAGCTGAGCCGTGTCGATCGCGCCCGCGCGCGGCGCGCAGTCACCGGCGCCGGGCACCAGGGTTGCCAGCGCGCCTGCGGCGCAGGCACGCCGCAGAGCGGCCAGCCGCTCGGCTGGCGCTCCCGGGCCACGCGGCCAGCTCGCGGCCAGCACCCCGGCGAACACGTCGCCCGCGCCGGTGGTGTCAACGGCTTCGACCGCCGGCGCCGGTACGACGAAATCGCCGTCTTCGCCGACGTAGCGCGCGCCGCGCGCCCCGAGGGTGACCACCAAATGGGGCGGCCGCCACGGCCAGTGGTCGGCCTCGGCTTCGTTGGCGACCACCACGTCCGCGGCGGCCGCCAGTTCGGCCAATCCGCCCTGGTCCCGGCCGGCGGGTGAGGCGTTGACGACGACCACCGCCCCCGCCGAGCCGGCTGCGCGCGCCGCCGCCACCGCCGTCGGCACCGGAATCTCCAGCTGCGTCAAAAGGACGTCGCAGGCGGCGATCGCCCGGCAAGCGGCGGCCGGAGTCAGCCGCCCGTTGGCGCCCGGCGCGACGACGATGGTGTTCTCGGCGCCGGAATCGACCACGATGACGGCGGTACCGCTGGGCCCCGGAACCTCGATCGTCCCGTCGAGCCCAACGCCGTTGGCCCGCAGGTGGGCTCGCAACCGTGCGGCGGACGCGTCGTCGCCGAGCGCGCCGACGAACTGCACGTGCGAGCCGGCGCGCGCCGCCGCCACCGCCTGGTTGGCGCCCTTGCCGCCGGGAGCCGAGGTCAGCGACGAGGCCAACACCGTCTCGCCCGGCCGCGGCAGGGCGTCGACGTCGAACGTCAGGTCCATGTTCACGCTGCCGACCACACAGACCCGCGCCATGACCCGACGCTAAACCCAGCCCGGGCATTTTGCGGCTAATCCTTTCGCGGCAATCGCCAATATCGTGACGTCCGCGCGTTAGTCTGCAGCGTGATCGGTGCTGAATCCCGTCCGAGGGAGGGGGAAAGGCGAATGACGTTGACCGAGCCGAAAACGGCCGAACCGGCGTCTGACGACACGCCGCAAACCGTCCCTGAATCCGTGTCGCCCGAAAAGCCGCGGCAGGGTGCGCGCCGGCCGCTGGTGTGGCACCGCTTCCGCTTCGGCATCCAGTCCAAGATCCTGATCGCGATGCTGCTCTCGGGCATTCTCGGCGTCGGGGTGATCGGGCTAATCGGCGCGATATCCGGTCGCAACGCGCTGCGGCAGGTCGAGTCCGAGCGGTTGATCGAGTTGCGCGAGTCGCAAAAGCGGCAGGTTCAGGCGCTTTTCCGGGAGGTGACGAACTCCCTGATCGTCTACAGCGGCGGATTCAGCGTCAACGAGGCCACCGCGGCGTTGACGGCCGGCTTCAACCAATTGGGAAATTCGACGATCACCCCCGCCCAACAGCAGGAGCTCGTCAACTACTACCAGAATCAGATGATCGCGCCGATCAAACGGATCAACGGCAATGAGATCGACCTCAACGCGGTGCTGCCGAGTTCCCCGGCGCAGAAATACATTCAGGCGTATTACACAGCGCCGCCGCGGCCGACCGCCGACGCGCTGCCCGTCGAGGATGCCGGCGACGGCAGCGCATGGTCGGCGGCCAACGCCCGCTTCGATTTCTACATGCGCGACATCGTCACCCGCTTCGACTACCGCGACGCGCTGCTGCTCGACATGCAGGGCAACGTCGTCTACTCCGTCCGGAAGGGCCCCGACCTCGGCACGAATATCCTCACCGGGCCCTACCGCGAATCGAAGCTGCGCGACGCCTACGACAAGGCGGTGCGCTCCAACGACGTGGACTTCGTCTGGATCACCGACTTTCAGCCGTATCAGCCGGCGCTCGATGCACCCACGGCGTGGGTGGTCTCGCCGGTCGGCATGAACGGCAAGATGGACGGTGTCATGGCCCTTCCGGTGCCGATCGCGAAGATCAACAACATCATGACCGCCAACAAGCACTGGCAGGCCGCCGGCATGGGCGCCGCGACCGAGACCTATCTGGCCGGCGCCGACGGCCTGATGCGTTCGGATTCACGGGAATTCCTGGAAAACCCACAGCAATACAAGCGGGACGCCATCTCCGCCGGCACGGCGCCCGACGTCGTGGAAAAGGCGCTCCGGCTGGGCGGGACGACGCTCGTGCAACCCGTCAACACGGCGGGTCTTCGCGCCGCCGAGCGCGGGGAGACCGGCACCATGAGCTCCACCGACTACACGGGCAACAAGGAATTGGAAGCCTATGCCCCACTGGACATTCCGAATTCCGACCTGCACTGGGCGATCCTGGCGACGCGGGACGACTCCGACGCATTTGCGCGGCTGGGCCGGTTCAGCAAGACCCTGGTGATCGCGGTCACCGCGCTGGTTTTCGTCATCAGCGTGGCCTCGATGCTGATCGCCGGGACGGCGATGCGACCGGTCCGGCGCCTGGAGGAGGGCACGCGAAAGATCAGCTCCGGCGACTACGACGTCAACATCCCGGTGATGACGCGTGACGAAATCGGCGACCTCACCGCGGCTTTCAACGAGATGAGCCGCAACCTGGCGATCAAGGAGGAGCTGCTCAACGAGCAGCGCAACGAAAACAACCGCCTGTTGCTGGCGCTGATGCCGGAGTCGCTCGTCCAGCGGTACCGCGACGGCGAGGCGACCATCGCGCAGAAGCACCAGGACGTCGCCATCATCTTCGCCGACATCGCCGGGCTGGACGAGCTTTCCAACGATCTTCCGGGCGACGAGCTGGTGGGGATCGTCGACGAGCTGTTCCGCCAGTTCGATTCGGCCGCCGAAACCCTTGGCGTCGAACGGATCCGCACCTTCCACAACGGTTACCTCGCCACCTGTGGCGTGATCACGCCGCGATTGGACAGCATTCACCGAACCGTCGACTTCGCCATCGAGATGCGCCGCATCATCGACCGGTTCAACAGCCAGACCGGCCACGACCTGGGCCTTCGGGTCGGCATCAACACCGGCAACGTCATCAGCGGGCTGGTGGGCCGATCGAGCCTCGTCTACGACATGTGGGGCGCCGCGGTCAGCCTGGCCTCCCAGATGCACAGGGGCGCACCGCAGTCCGGCATCTATGTCAGCGCCCCGGTGTACGAGGCGATGCGCGACGTGCGGCAGTTCACCCCCGCGGGAACGATCTCGGTGGGCGGAACGGATCAGGCCATGTATCGGCTGTCTGAGCGATGATGAACGTCTGGAACGCCTCGTGGTTCTACTGGGCGATCGGCATCTCGGTCGGCTTCCCGGTCGGGCTGATCTTCCTGACCGAGCTGCACCACGCGCTCGTCCGCCGGAACAGCCGCGTGGCCAGGCAGGTTGGCCTGCTGCGCAACTACCTGCTGCCCCTCGTCGCGCTCTTGCTGCTGCTCGTCAAGGCGTCGCAGATACCCGCCGGGGAGGTCCCGGTGCGGCTGCTCACCACGGTGTTCGGCTTCCTGGTGCTGGTGCTGTTGCTGTCCGGGCTCAACGCCACCGTGTTCGAGGGCGCGCCCGAAGAGAGCTGGCGCGCGCGCCTGCCCGCCATCTTCCTGGACGTCGCGCGATTCGCGGTGATCGGCGTCGGGCTGGTGCTGATCCTGTCGTATATCTGGGGCGTCCGGGTCGGCGGCCTGTTCACCGCGCTGGGCGTCACCTCGGTCGTCATCGGCCTGATGCTGCAGAACTCCGTCGGCCAGATCGTGTCGGGCTTGTTCATGCTGTTCGAGCAGCCGTTCCGGATCAACGACTGGCTGGACACCGGCACCGCGAAGGGACGCGTCGTCGAGGTGAACTGGCGGGCCGTCCACATCGACACCGGCGGCGGAATGCGGGTCACCCCCAACTCGGTGCTGGCGACGACGGCGTTCACGAACCTCAGCCGCCCGGCCGGCACCCACAAACTGGCGATGACGACGACGTTTTCGACCGCCGACCCGCCCGACCGGGTGTGCGCCATGCTGTCGCGCGTCGCCCTCGGCCTGCCGCAGCTCAAGGCCGACGTGGCGCCCCGTTCGGTACCGCTCGGCGCCGGCGAGTACCGCACCTCCATCGGCCTGACCTCGCCCGCCGACGACGGCGCCGCCAAAGCAACGTTCCTGCGCTGGGTCTGGTACGCCGCGCGGCGGGAAGGCCTGCACCTGGACGACAGCGACGACGACTATTCGAGCCCGGAACGGCTGGAAAAGGCGCTGCGCACCGTGGTGGCGCCGGCGCTGCGGCTGAACGCCGACGAACAGCGGTCGCTGCTTTCATGCGCGAAACTCGTCCGATACGGCGCCGACGAGACCGTGGAATACGCCGGTCAGATTCCAAGCGGAATGACGTTTCTGGTCGAGGGCCGCGTGCAGCTGACCGCGATGGCCGACGACGGATCGATCACCCCGATCAGCACGCTGCTCGAGGGGTCGTTCCTGGGGCTGACCGCACTGACCCGCCAGCCGAACATGGCGAGCGCGTACGCCCTCGACGAGGTGACCGCGCTGGAGATCGAACGCGAATATATCGAGCACCTGGTGATGCGTGAACCGTTGCTGCTACAGAACTTCGGCCACATCCTCGAAGAGCGGCAAAGCAAGGTGCGGCAGGCGCGACGCGGCGAGCGCGTCGCCTGAGGCGCCCGCTCCGACCTGGCCCGCGAAGGACCGTTACCCTTAATAAATGAGTCTGCAAGCCCCAACGCGCCCTGACTTGCGCCGGGAGGTCCACGACGCCGCGCGCCGCGCCCGCGTCGCCGCCCGCGCGCTGGCGTTGTTGCCGACCGTCGCCAAGGACGCCGCGCTGCAGTCGGCGGCCGACGCGATAGGCGCCCACACCGAGCGGATCCTCGCCGCCAACGCCGAAGACCTCGACGCCGCGCGGGCCGCCGGTACCCCCACCGCGATGCTCGACCGGTTGGCGCTGGACCCCAAGCGCGTCGACGGAATCGCCGCCGGCCTGCGCCAGGTCGCCGGGCTGCCCGACCCGGTCGGCGAGGTGCTGCGTGGATACACCCTGCCCAACGGGCTGCACCTGCGCCAGCAGCGGGTTCCGCTCGGGGTGGTCGGCATGATCTACGAGGGCCGGCCCAACGTCACCGTCGACGCGTTCGGATTGGCGCTCAAGTCCGGCAACGCTGTGCTGCTGCGCGGCAGCTCGTCGGCGGCGAACTCCAATCAGGCCCTCGTCGACGTGCTGCGCGGATCGCTGGTCAGCGAGGATTTGCCCGCCGACGCGGTTCAGCTGCTCTCGGCGGCGGATCGATCCACCGTCACCCACCTGATCCAGGCGCGCGGGCTGGTCGACGTGGTGATCCCGCGCGGGGGAGCGAGCCTGATCGACGCCGTGGTGCGCGACGCCCGGGTGCCCACCATCGAGACCGGTGTCGGCAACTGCCACGTGTACGTGCACGAGTCCGCCGACCTGGACGTGGCGGAACGGATCCTGCTGAACTCCAAGACCCGCCGGCCCAGCGTCTGCAACGCCGCCGAGACGCTGCTCGTCGATTCGGCGATCGCCGGGGCGGCAATGCCCAGGCTGGTCGGGGCCCTGCAGGACGCCGGGGTGACGGTTCATCTCGACGCCGACGAGGCCGACCTGCGCCGCGAATACCTGTCGATGGACATCGCGGTGGCCGTCGTCGACGGCGTCGACGCCGCGATCGCCCACATCAATGAATACGGCACCGGGCACACCGAGGCCATCGTGACAACGAATATGGCTGCGGCTCAACGGTTTAGCGACGGAGTCGACGCGGCCGCGGTGATGGTCAACGCTTCGACGGCCTTCACCGACGGCGAGCAGTTCGGTTTCGGCGCCGAGATCGGCATCTCCACGCAGAAGCTGCATGCGCGCGGCCCGATGGGCTTGCCGGAACTGACCTCGACCAAGTGGATCGCGTGGGGAGACGGGCAGACGCGCCCGGCTTGACGCCCAAGGCCTTAGGAGAACTGAGATCGTGAGTGTGCCCGCCCGGCCGGCGCCGCTGTTCGCCGACATCGACGACGTCTCGCGGCGGTTGGCCGAGACCGGCTACCTGCCCGATACCGCAACCGCGACGGCCGTATTCCTGGCCGACCGGCTCGGCAAGCCGCTGCTGGTGGAGGGCCCCGCCGGGGTCGGCAAGACCGAGCTGGCCCGCGCCATCGCCCAGGCCACCGGCTCGGGCCTGGTGCGCCTCCAGTGCTACGAGGGCGTCGACGAGGCCCGCGCGCTCTACGAGTGGAACCACGCCAAGCAGATCCTGCGTATCCAGGCCGGGTCGGGCGACTGGGACCAGACCAAGGACGACGTGTTCAGCGAGGAGTTCCTGCTGCAGCGTCCGCTGCTGACCGCCATCCGCCGCACGGACCCGACGGTGCTGCTGATCGACGAGACCGACAAGGCCGACATCGAGATCGAGGGGCTGCTGCTCGAGGTGCTGTCCGACTTTGCGGTGACCGTCCCCGAACTGGGCACCATCACCGCCGAGCGGACACCGCTCGTGGTGCTGACCTCCAACGCCACCCGGGAGCTGTCCGAAGCGCTCAAGCGGCGCTGCCTGTTCCTGCACATCGACTTCCCGAGCCCCGATCTGGAGCGGCGCATCCTGCTGTCCCGGGTTCCCGACCTGCCCGCGCACCTGGCCGAGGAATTGGTCCGCATCATCGGCGTGCTGCGCGGAATGCAGCTGAAGAAGGTGCCGTCGATCGCCGAGACGATCGACTGGGGCCGCACCCTGCTCGCGCTGGGCCTGGACACCATCGACGACGCGGTGGTCGCCCAGACGCTCGGCGTGGTCCTCAAGCATCAATCCGACCAGCAACGCGCCGCCGGGGAATTGAGGCTGAACTAGATGGCCCCCCGCCGCGTCCGCCCCAGCCGTCCGCTCGCCCCCCACGGGCTGCCGGGACACCTGGTCGGTTTCGTGGAAGCGCTTCGCGCGCAGGGAATTTCGGTGGGGCCGTCGGAGACGGTGGACGCCGGGCGGGTGATGGCGACCCTGGGCCTGGCCGATCGTGAGGTGCTGCGGGAGGGGATCGCCTGCGCGGTGCTGCGGCGCCCCGATCACCGCGAGACCTACGACGCCATGTTCGACCTGTGGTTTCCCGCGGCGCTGGGCGCACGCGCGGTGGTCACCGACGAAGGGGCCGTCGGCCCGCGGGACGACGCGCTGCCGCCCGACGACGTCGAGGCGATGCGCCAGATGCTGCTGGACCTGCTGACCGAAAACCCCGAGTTGGCCGACATGGACGAACGCCTCGTCGCGATGATCGCCCGGATCGTCGAGGCCTACGGCAAGTACAGTTCCAGCCGCGGTCCGTCGTTCTCGTCGTATCAGGCGCTCAAGGCGATGGCGCTCGACGAATTGGAGGGCAAGCTGCTGGCGGGCCTGCTGGCGCCGTACGGTGACGAGCCCACGCCCACCCAGGAGCAGATCGCCAAAGCGCTGGCGGCCCAGCGGATCACGCAGCTGCGCAAGATGGTCGACGCCGAGACCAAGCGCCGCACCGCCGAGCAGCTCGGGCGCGACCACGTGCAGATGTACGGCATCCCACAGCTTTCCGAGAACGTCGAGTTCCTGCGCGCCTCCGGCGAACAGTTGCGCCAGATGCAACGGGTGGTGGCGCCGCTGGCCCGCACCCTGGCGACCCGGCTGGCGGCGCGCCGGCGGCGCTCCCGGGCGGGGACCATCGACCTGCGCAAGACGCTGCGCAAGTCCATGTCCACCGGCGGAGTGCCGATCGACGTGGTGCTGGCCAAACCCCGCCCGGCACGGCCGGAACTCGTTGTGCTGTGCGACGTTTCGGGTTCGGTCGCCGGGTTCAGCCACTTCACCCTGCTGCTGGTGCACGCGCTGCGCCAGCAGTTCTCCCGGGTTCGCGTGTTCGCCTTCATCGACACGACCGACGAGGTGACCCACATGTTCGGGCCGGAAGCCGACCTGGCCGTGGCGATCCAGCGGATCACCCGGGAGGCCGGCGTGTACAGCCGCGACGGGCACTCGGACTACGGCAACGCGTTCGTCTCGTTTTTGCAGGCGCACCCGAACGCGCTGTCGCCGCGCAGTTCGCTGCTGGTGCTGGGCGACGGGCGCACCAACTACCGCGACCCGGCCATCGACGTGCTGGTCGACATGGTGACCGCCAGCCGGCACGCGCACTGGCTCAACCCCGAACCCAAGCACCTGTGGGGCAGCGGCGACTCGGCCGTGCCGCGCTACCAAGAGGTCATCACGATGCACGAGTGCCGGTCCGCCAAGCAGCTGGCCGCGGTGATCGACCAGCTGCTGCCGGTCTGAGGCCGGGCCCTCAGCGCGTCTTCTGAAAGACCAGCCAGCGCATCTCGATCGGGCTCGATTCGCGGTCGACGGGGAACACGTCGTGGCCGCTGACCCAATCGGCGTACCAGCTCGTGGGGGGCCAGGCGCCCGGGGGCAAATGGGTTTCCTCGTAGTCGTGGACGGAGTCGTCGGCGATGAGTTCGAGCGGCAGGTCGGCGGCCGCGGTCGACAGCTCGTGCCGCGTGAAGATGGACGTGTACTCCTGCTGCGCGAATTCGCGCGCCGCCTGGTCAGGCCGGTAGGCGCCGCACGCCAGGAAGATGTTGAACACCAGGCGCCCACCGGGCACCAGGCAGCCGGCGGCCAGTTCGAACATGTTGCGCAACTGCCGCGCGGTGCGAAAGTCCGACACCACCTCGGACAGCACCATCAGCTGATAGTCCTGCCGCAGAACATCTTTGGCGGAGGACATGTCACGCTCGATGACGCGCACGCCGAGGGATTCTCGCTCGGAGTCCGCGCGAATCATGGCGGCGAACTTGGGCGTCATCTCCACCACGTCGACGGGGTGCCCGCGGCGGGCCAACGCGAGCGCGTTGCGCCCGGTGCCCGCGCCGATTTCGAGGATGCGATGGGCGGCCGGGTCGTCCGCTTGGTTGGCCAGCGCCCAGACGCGGGCGTCGGGTTCGCTGCCGAAAAGCGGCGGCTCGCGGGTGCTTATCCAGTTTTCGTAGGCCTCCGACAGGGTGAACCAGCGGGCGCTGATCTGGTAGTGCAGCGTCGGGCCGATGGGGGCGTTGTAGGAGATGACGACATTCGAGCGCGGCGAGGCCGAGTATGCCTCGGTCAGCTGGGTTTCGAGCACCGCTCGGAGGTGGCCGAGTTCCTCGTCGGAGAACTTCCTGCCCACCCCGGCGAAGACGTTGGCGCACATCGTCACGTACTCGTCGAGCATGCTGGGCACGGCCGGCAGCGAGATCTCGCCCGTGACCACCGACCGGGTGTAGAAGCGCTGGGTCATGGAGCTCTTGAGCGATGACTCGGGGTCGGCCGCTCCGAGCGGCAGATCGTCCACAGACTCCTTCTACACGACGGTGGGTGCCGCGGGAATATGTAATGCGTCTGAGCTGGCAAATCGGGCCCGCGCCGCGGCTCAAGTAAGCTGGCAAACCGTGCAAAAGCAGCTTCGCCGGCTCGGGGTGATGGGCGGGACGTTCGATCCCATCCATTACGGCCACCTGGTGGCCGCCAGCGAGGTCGCCGACCTGTTCGACCTGGACCAGGTGGTCTTCGTGCCCAGCGGGCAGCCCTGGCAGAAGAGCCGGCACGTCTCGGCCGCCGAGGACCGGTATCTGATGACGGTGATCGCCACCGCGTCCAACCCGCGGTTTTCGGTGAGCCGGGTCGACATCGACCGCGCCGGTCCCACTTACACCCGGGACACGCTTCGGGACCTGCACTCGCTGAACCCCGACTCGCAGTTGTACTTCATCACGGGGGCGGACGCGCTCGAGTCGATCCTGTCGTGGCAGGGCTGGGAGGAGCTGTTCGGCCTGGCGCGCTTCATCGGCGTCAGCCGACCCGGATATGAGCTGCGCCGCGAGCACGTCACCGGCGTGCTGGGCGAGCTGACCGAGGACGCCCTCACACTCGTCGAGGTCCCGGCGCTGGCCATCTCGTCGACCGATTGCCGCCGTCGGGCCGAGGAGGGCCGCCCGCTGTGGTACCTGATGCCCGACGGTGTGGTGCAGTACGTTTCCAAGCGCCGGCTCTACCGCGCGAACGAAAGCTCCACGCGCCCAACGACCTTCGCGGCGGGTAACAACACATGACCGCAACCCGGGAAGCCATCGACATGGCGACCGTGGCGGCCCGCGCGGCCGCCTCGAAACTGGCCGACGACGTGATCGTCATCGACGTCTCGGGCCAGCTGGTGATCACGGACTGCTTCGTCATCGCCTCGGCGTCCAACGAGCGGCAGGTCAACGCGATCGTCGACGAGGTCGAGGAGAAAATGCGCAAGGCCGGCTACCGCCCGGCGCGGCGTGAGGGTGCCCGGGAAGGGCGCTGGACGCTGCTCGATTACCGCGACATCGTCGTGCACATCCAGCATCAGGACGACCGCAATTTCTATGCGCTGGACCGGCTGTGGGGCGACTGCCCGGTGCTGCCGGTGGATCTGGACGAACGGGGCGAGGACCCAGACGATTCAGCCGATGCAGACGACGCGGCGAGCGCGCGATGAGGGTCAGACGCCTGGTGATGCTGCGGCACGGCCAGACCGACTTCAATGCGGGCAGCCGGATGCAGGGACAGCTGGACTCCGCGCTCACCGAACTCGGTCGCGCCCAGGCGGTCGCCGCCGCCGAAGTGCTGGGCAAGCTGCCGCCGTTGCTGATCGTTTCGTCGGACCTGCATCGCGCCTACGACACCGCGGTCACGCTCGGGGAGCGAACCGGGTTGACGGTCCGGGTGGACGCCCGGTTGCGCGAGACCCATTTGGGCGACTGGCAGGGCCTGACGCACACCGAGGTCGACGCGCAGGCCCCCGGCGCGCGGCTGGCCTGGCGCGACGACGCCAGGTGGGCGCCGCACGGGGGGGAAAGCAGGGTCGACGTCGCCGCGCGAAGCGCGCCGGTGGTCGCCGAGCTGGTGGCCGGCGAGCCGGAATGGGGTGACCCCGACGGGCCGGACCGACCCGTTGTGCTGGTGGCGCACGGGGGTCTGATCGCCGCCCTGTCCGCGGCATTGCTCAAGCTGCCGGTCGACAACTGGCCGGTTCTGGGCGGCATGGGCAACGCCAGCTGGGTGCAGTTGTCCGGCCACTCCGACGACGGCGGCGCCGATCTCGAAGCCATCCGCTGGCGCCTCGATGTGTGGAACGCTTCTGCGCAGGTTGCCAACGATGTCCTCTGAGCAGCCCAGGCCCACCCTGCTGGTGTTCGCCGATTCGCTTTCCTATTACGGGCCCACCGGTGGCCTGCCCGCCGACGATCCGCGTATCTGGCCCAATATCGTTGCCACCCAACTGGGTTGGGACGTGGAGCTGATCGGGCGCATCGGCTGGACCTGCCGCGACGTGTGGTGGGCGGCGACGCAGGATCCGCGGGCGTGGGCGGCGCTGCCGCGGGCGGGCGCGGTGATCTTCGCGACCGGGGGGATGGATTCGCTGCCGTCAGTGTTGCCTACCGCGGTGCGCGAGCTGATCCGTTATGTGCGGCCGCCGTGGCTGCGGCGCTGGGCGCGCGACGGCTACGCGTGGCTGCAGCCCCGGCTCTCGCCGGTCGCCCGTTCGGCCTTGCCGCCGCACCTGAGCGCCGAATACCTCGAACAGACTCGCGGCGCAATCGATTTCAACCGCCCCGGCATTCCGATCGTGGCGTCGCTGCCGTCGGTGCACATCGCCGAGACGTACGGCAAGGCCCACCACGGCCGCGCCGGCACGGTGGCCGCGATCACCGAATGGGCGCAGCGACACGACGTTCCGCTGGTGGATCTCAAAGCCGCCGTGGCCGAACAGGTCATGAGCGGGCGCGGCAACCCCGACGGCATCCACTGGAATTTCGAAGCCCACCAGGCGGTCGCGGAACTGATGCTCAAGGCACTGGCCGAAGCCGGTGTACAGAGCGAGAAACCGCGCGGGTAGCGCTATGGCTGTCGTGGTGGTGACCGATGCGTCGTCGCGGCTGCCCGCCGATCTGCTCGAAAAGTGGTCCATCCGCGTGGTTCCGTTGCACATCCTGCTCGACGGCCGCGACTTGCGCGACGGCGTGGACGACATCCCCGACGAGATCTACCGGCAGCACGCGACCACCGCGGCGGCCACCCCGGCCGAACTGGCCGACGCCTACCAGCAGGCGCTGGCGGACAGCGGCGGTGACGGCGTGGTGGCGGTGCACCTGTCCTCGGCGCTGTCCGGAACCTGCGGCGCGGCCCAACGGACCGCGGCCGACCTCGACCCGAACGTGCGCGTCGTCGACTCGCGGTCGGCCGCGATGGGCACCGGGTTCGTGGCACTGGCCGCCGCGCGGGCGGCTGCCGATGGCGCCGACCTGGACGCCGTCGCGGGCGCCGCGACTTCGGCCGTGTCGCGCGGCCACGCGTTCGTGGTGGTGCACCGGCTGGACAACCTGCGGCGCAGCGGGCGGATCGGCGGGGCTAAGGCGTGGCTGGGGACCGCGCTGGCGCTCAAGCCGCTGTTGCGCATCGACGACGGCAAACTCGTTCTGGCGCAACGGGTCCGGACCGTGACCCACGCGACCGCGGCGATGATCGACCGGGTCTGCGAGGTCGTCGGCGACGCGCCCGCGGCCCTGGCGGTGCACCATGTGGCCAACCCGGACGGCGCGAACGAGGTCGCGGCCGCACTCGCGCAGCGGCTGCCGGCGTGCGAGCCGGCGATTGTCAGCCCGTTGGGGCCGGTGCTCGGCCTGCATGTCGGCCCGGGGGCCGTCGCGGTGTGCCTGGACTTAGGCCCTGGCGGCTGACGCGACCGGCGCCGTGACGGCGCGGGGACGACCGTAGTCACCGCGCGGGTGGACGACGAGCGGCCACCAGAACCACCGCCCCAGCAGGGTGGCGATCGACGGCATCAGCAGCGTGCGCACGATCAGGGTGTCGAGCAGCAGGCCGATGCATACCGTGGATCCGAACTGCCCGAGCACGCGCAGCTCGCTGCCGAGCATCGCCGCCATGGTGAAGGCGAACACCAGACCCGCGGCCGTCACCACCCCGCCAGTGCCGGCCATCGAGCGGATGATCCCCGTCTTGAGCCCGTGGTGGATTTCCTCTTTGAACCGCGACACCAGCAGCAGGTTGTAGTCGGATCCGACCGCCAGCAGGATGATGACCGACAGCGCCATCACGATCCAGTGGATTCTGATGCCGAACAGGTCCTGCCAAATCAGCACCGACAGCCCGAATGACGCGGCGATCGAACTGGCCGCGGTGCCGACGATCACCAGCGCGGCTACCACGCTCCGGGTGAGCAGCAGCATGATCATGAAGATCAGCGTCAGGGCCGACACCACGGCGATCATCAGATCGTATTTCTCGCCGTCGGCCATGTCCCGGAACGTCGCGGCGGTTCCGCCGAGATACACCCGGGCATCCGAGAGCGAGGACTGTTTCAACGCCTCCTGCGCGGCGGTGCGTTCGGCGTCGACCCGTGCGATGCCCTCAGGACTCATCGGATCGCCCTGATGGGTGATGAAGAACCGGGCCGACTTGCCGTCCGGCGACAGGAACATGCGAAGCCCGGTCTGGAAATCGGGGTTGTCGAAGGCCTCCGGCGGCAGGTAGAAGAAGTCGTCGTTCTTGGACTGATCGAAGCTTTGCCCCATCACGATGGCGGTGTTGCTCATCGCCTCCATCTGATCGATCATCGCCTTGAACGTCTGGTAGAGCGTCAGCGTGATGCCCCTGGTGTTCTTCAGGGTCGAGATCAGTACGGGGAATAGCGCATTCAGGTCGTGGGTGGCCTTGGCCGTGTGGTTGATGTCGGCCGAAAGGTAGTGGAACTGCTCGGCGAGCTGGTCGAAGCCGTCCAACGTGTCGAAGAGGGACCGTATGCCGATGCACAACGGGATGTCGTAGCAGTGCCTCTCCCAGTAGAAGTAGGTGCGCATCGGCCGGAAGGTGTCGTCGAAATCCGCGACGTGGTCGCGCAACTTGTCGGTGATCTGCGACGTCACCTCGGTGGTCTTGGCGCTGTCGTCGGCGGCGTTGGCCAGGTCCAGCGACACCTCGTACTGGCGTTGCGTGGTGTCGATCTGGGTCTGCAGATCGTCGGCCATCCTCAGGATGTCGGCAATGCGGTCCTTGAGGAAGCTCATGTTCTGCATCGTCGTCTGGCTCTGGATGCTGTTCTGGAATGGAATCGAGCTGTGCTGGATCGGGATTCCCAGCGGCCGGGTGATGTCCTGGACCATGGCGATGCCTGGCGTGCGCATCTCGTTTTTCGCCACCCGGTCCAACACCAGCATGTCGGCCGGGTTTCGCATGTCGTGGTCGGACTCGACCATCAACAGGTCGGGGTTCATTCGTGCCTCGGAGAAATGCCGGTTCGCCGCTTCCTGCCCTTGGTTGGACGGCGCTGACAACGGCAGGTAGTGGCGGTCGTTGTAGCTCGTGTGGAAGCTGGGCAGGGCGATCATGCCGACGAGCACCACCGCGGCACTGACGGTCAAAATCGGTGCGGGCCAACGCACTACCGCGGTGCCCACCCGCCGCCACAGCCGGCCACGCTTGGCCTGCTTTTCGAACAGGTGGAAGCGACTGCCGGCGAAGACGACCGCGGGGCCCAGCGTGAGCCCGGCCGCGACCACCACCAGCATGCCGATCGCCACGGGCGCGCCCATGGTGTTGAACCAGGGCAACCGCGAAAAACTCAGGCAATAGGTCGCCCCGGCGATCGTCAGGCCGGAGCCCAAGACGACGGGAGCGACGCCCTTGAATGTGGTGTAGTACGCGCTTTCTCGATCCTCGCCGGCGGCGAGTGCTTCTTGGTAGCGGCCGACGAGGAAGATGCCGTAGTCGGTCCCGGCGGCGATCGCGAGCATGGTGAGGATGTTCGCCGCGAAGGTGGTGAGCCCGAAGGCGTTGTGATAGGCCAGAACCGCGACGACCCCCCGCGCACACGCCAGCGCGACGAAGGTCATGAACAGCTGGAGCAGCGTGGTGACGATGGACCGGTAGACCAGCAGCAGCATGATCGCGATGGCGCCCAGCGTGAACAGGGTTATCTTGGCCAGGCTGGCGTTGCCGATGATGTGCATGTCGTCGGACAGCGCGGCGGGACCCGTGACGTAGGCCTTCACGCCGGGTGGCGCCTTGTTCTCGTCGATCACCTTGCGGACCGCGTCCACGGACTCGTTGGCCAGCGTGGTGCCCTGATTACCGGCGAGATTTATCTGCACATAGGCGGCCTTGGCGTCGGCGCTCTGAGCGCCCGCCGCCGTCAGCCGGTCACCCCAGAAGTCCTGGATGTGCTGGATGTGCTTGGAGTCCTGGCGTAGTTGCCGAATCAGCTTGTCGTAGTACTGGTGCGCGTCGGGGCCGAGGGGTTGCTGGCCCTCCAGGACGATCATCACCGTGCTGTTGGAATCGAATTCGTGGAAGTTGTGGCCCATCCGCAGCATCGCCTTCATCGACGGCGCGTCCAGCGGCGCCATCGGCGCCGAGTGCGCCTCGCCGACTTTTTCCAGCGTGGGAACGATGACGTTCACGAGCACCGTGACGAACACCCACGCCAGGATGATCGGTATCGCGAAGATGCGGATCGCGTGGGGAAGGTATGGGCGGTGGCCGCGATCCGCCATGCTGGGCCTGGTGGTCCTGATGGGGCCGGTGGCTTCCTCGTCTCCGGCGCTTCTGGCGCCGGAATCGGCCTTGTCGATGTCGGTCATGCGGACTTCACCAGGCAGAAGGTCTGGGCGTTATGGCCGTCGGAATTCTGGTTGTCGCGGACGACGCCGTCCACGGTGATCTTGCAGCTGATTCGGCTGCCGTCGCTTTGCGCCATGATGTTGGCGCTCACGGAGGGAAGCGTGGTGGAGATCGTGGTCGACCAGGGCAGCGGGGCGTTGTTGATCTGGTGGGTGTTGGCGTTCTCGTCCCAGTAGTTGATGTTCGCGGTGGATCCCGGCGGGCCGGAGATGTCGTAGACCACCACCTTCGGATTGAACTGCACGATCTCGATCCCCTTGCCCGCGTTCGCATTGAGGTCCTGGGACCCGAAAATTTTGTGCAGCCGTGACACCACCAAGGTCGAGACGGCGAGCACGACCACCAACAGCAGAGGAATCCACGCTCGCCTGAGCGCCCGGGTTAGGGCCTTCACCTGTGACCGCCTTCCGCTCGCCCCTGCGGAGCACCGCCGTCGACAACGCCGCTTGCCGATACATTGCTCAGCTAAGCATCGTAAACCTTAGTGCACGGAACCGTTCCTCCCGGGGCGGGCTTTGTGACGGCCGGCACCTGGGCTAGCGCGCCACCTTGCCGGTGACCGGAGGCAGATCGGCAAGCGTGACGATCCCGGGCCTGGCGGCGACGACGGCCGGGACGGCGTTGGTAACCGGCATCGCGGTGTAGATCATCCCCAGCCCCATGAAGCCGGGCTCCGTCCAATCCTTCGGCGGCAGGCAGTGCAGGACGGTGCGCATGTTGGGCAACCCGAACACCTGGATGACGTGGCCGTGCTCGAGCGGCTTGGGCGGAACCACGTGGCTGCCCATGGTCCAGTTGAATCCGACGCTGACGACGTTGCGGTCGCCTTCCCAGCCGCGGTGGTAGCCGTACACGCTGCCGACGGTTCCCGCGGGAATCTTCATGAAGCCCAGATCGGAGTCGGCGGTGGCCGCCGTGAACGTCACGTCGAACGTCATTTTGTCCAGCTTGGCGCCGATCGCGTCGGCCATCATCGCGGCCGATTCCGCGAAGACCTCGCTTTCCCTGCGCACGCTCTCCGCCAGCCCCGGGGTGTCGGGGTCCTGCGAAAACCCCATCGCCGTTTGCGTTTCCGCCGATTCGTAGGTGGAGCAGTCCACCGACTCGGTGATGCGGATCTCGTCGACGCGCTCGCAGGAGGCGGACAGCACCATCCCGACCATGTTCGTCATCCCGGGGTGCGCACCGCTGCCGAAGATCGTCGCACCGCCCCGCTGGCAGGCGTCCTCGATGCGCTTGCGGTCCTGCGCTGTCTGCTTGCCGCCGGTGATCCAGGCGGCGCTGGTGCAGACGTTGACGCCCGCCTCCAGCAGTCGCACGAGTTCCTCGATGTTGGGCCACAACGGGTTGTAGCAACAGGCGTCGGGTCGCAGCGCCAGCAGCGCGTCGATGTCATTGGTGGCCTTGACCCCGGTCGGCTCGGGCCACCCGGACAGCTCGGCGGCGTCGACCCCGACCTTTTCGGCGCCGTGCGCGTACACCCCGACCAATTCCATGTCCGGCCGGCCGATGATGGCGTGCAGCGATCGCCGCCCGATGTTGCCGGTCGTCCACTGGATCACGCGCAGGGGACGATCGGTGCCGGCTCTGGTCATGGGTGCTCCCTTTCTCCTGCGCGAACGTCGACTTGTTGGGCCGAAATCCGACGGAACAGCCCAACAACTCGACGTTCGGCGATTGGATTCTAGGCGTCCAACCGGGTGAATTGGCCCTGCCGGTACTGCTCGGCGCAGGCCGCGCGGCGGATCTTGCCGCTCGTCGTGGTGGGAATCGAGCCGGGCGGCACCAGTACGAGGTCCCCGACGTTCAAGCCGTGCTCGTTGGATATCGCGGAGGTGACGTCGCTTTTGACCCCGCGAAGCCAGTGCGTCGCCTCCTCGTGGGACTCGCCACGCTTCTTGAGCTCAACGATCGTGACCAGCTTCTCGGTGCTGTTCAGCGGGACCGCGATCGCCGCGACCCGACCCCGCGTGATCTCCTGGACCGTCGCCTCGATGTCCTCGGGGTAGTGATTGCGCCCATGGATGATCAGCAGATCCTTGATGCGGCCGACGATGAACAGCTCGCCCTCGAAGAGGAAACCCTGGTCGCCAGTTTTCAGCCAGGGTCCCTCGGGCGTGCCCGGCGAGGGGTCGACGAGCGTTGCCCCGAAGCAGTGCTGCTCCTCGGGCGGTTTGCCCCAGTAACCCTCGGCGACATTGGGGCCGTGCACCCAGATCTCGCCGACGTAGCCCGCTTCGCACTCCCGGCTCGTCGCGGAGTCGACGATCCGCAGCGACGGTGAATGCGGCACTTTGTATTTGACCAACGCGGTGCCCGTCCCGGTCGCACAGCGCCGGGCGCGGCCCGCGGACAGCTCCCCGACATCGAAGCGGACCGCGTCCGACGATTCACTCCAGGTGCCGGCCGTCACGAAGACGGTCGCCTCCGCCAAGCCGTACGAGGGACGCATCATGTGGTCCCGAAAATTGAAGTGAGAAAACCGATCAACGAAGCGGTGCAAGGTGGCCGGCTCCACGCGTTCGGCACCGCTGATGATGCCCAGGACCCCGCCGAGGTCGCGCCCGGCCAGGTCGGCGTCGGTCGTCTTGCGGGCGGCCAAATCGAAGGCGAAATTGGGCGCCGCCGACCACGCGTGAGGATTCTCGGCCAGTGATCGCATCCACCGGGCCGGCCTCTCGAGAAACGCAACGGGACTGGTCAGTTCGCCGCGATAGCCGCCCAGGATCGGCGCGCAGATCCCCAGCACCAGACCCATGTCGTGGTAGAAGGGCAACCACGAAACGATCGTGAGATCAGCAGGGGCTTTGGAATCGGCGAAGAAGCTGCGCATCAGCTGCTCGAAATTCACCTGGAGATTGCGGTGCGAGACGATGACACCGGTCGGCGCCCGGGTCGAACCCGAGCTGTATTGCAGATACGCGATGCTCGGCAGATCGGCCGAGCGGACGCTCGTTCCGGGATCGATCTCCAGGTTCTTCGAATCGATTGCGTCGATCGCGACGATCTTTGGGGCGGTGTCCAGGCGGGCCTGGTCAACGTACCCGGCGACGTCTTCGGCGACCGCGGACGTCGTGATGACGACCGACGGCGACGTGTCGGCCAGGACTGCGCTGACCCGTTCGTGGCTCGATCCGCGGTGCGGCAAGAGGAGCGGCACGGCGATCAGCCCGGCCTGCATGGACCCGAGGAAGGCCGCGACGTAGTCGAAGCTTTGGGGGGCCAGGATGACCGCGCGGTCCCCGGCCGACCCATGCACGCCGAGCTCGCGCGCCACCTTCAACGTTCGGCGGGACAGCTGCGACCACGTGAGACTCTCGGGGACACC
>NZ_LZSE01000138.1 GCF_001665295.1 Mycobacterium sp. 1554424.7
GGCCCCGCCGGCGGCCCCGGCGGGCTGCTCGCGGGCGCCGGTGGCGCCGGCGGGGCCGGCGGACTCAACGGTGGCGCCGGCGGCCCCGGCGGCAATGCCGGCCTCCTGTTCGGCCAGGGCGGCGCCGGCGGGGACGGCGGCGCGAGCGTCGGCGCCGCCACCGCCGGCCGCGGTGGCGCCGGCGGCAACGCGGGGCTGCTCTTCTCCAGCGGCGGCGCGGGCGGCGCCGGCGGATACAGCGATGTCGGCAACGGTGGCGACGGTGGGGCGGGCGGCAGGGCCGGCCTACTCGGCTTCGGCGGAATCGGCGGAGCCGGTGGCGACACCAGCCTTGTCGGCAACGGCGGAACGGGCGGGACCGGCGGGCGGGGCGGTCTGCTCCTGGGTAATGGAGGCGCCGGTGGCGTCGGCGGGCAGGGCCCCAACGGCGCCGGCGGCAGCGGCGGGACCGGCGGCAACGCCGTGTTGATCGGCGATGGCGGCAACGCCGGCGTAGGCGGAACCGGCTCGGCGACGGGAGCTGCCGGCGTCGGCGGCATCGGCGGGCAGCTGTTGGGCCTCGACGGATTCAACGCCCCCGCTCCCACGTCGCCGCTGCACGCCGCACAACAACAGGTGCTCAACGCGGTCAACGCACCATTCCAGACCTTCACCGGCCGCCTCCTTATCGGCAACGGCGCCCCCGGCGCCGCGGGCAGCGGAGCCACCGGGGGCGCCGGCGGCTGGCTGCTCGGCGACGGCGGCGTCGGCGGATCCGGCGCGACGGGCACCGGCAACCCGGGCGGTGCCGGCGGGTCCGCCGGGCTGCTGGGCGCCGGCGGCGCGGGAGGCGCCGGCGGTAGCACCCCCGCAGGCACCGGCGGGGCCGGCGGAGCGGGCGGGGCCGGCGGGTGGTTGTCCGGCACCGGCGGTTTCGGCGGAGCGGGTGGACCGAGCTCCTTCGGCAACGGCGGGACCGGCGGCGCAGGCGGCGCAGGCGGAATCTTCGGCGCCGGCGGGACCGGGGGTGTCGGCGGAGGTAGCACCGCCGGCAACGGCGGGGCCGGGGGGAACGGCGGAACCGGCGGGCTGCTCGGCGCGCTGGTTGGTCACGGCGCGGGCGGTACCGGCGGTGCCGGTGGGTTCGGCATCGACGCCGGCGGGACCGGTGGGACAGGTGGCAACGCCGGCCTGCTCGGCGGGTCCGGCGGGGCCGGCGGAAACGGTGGCTACGCCAGCAACGACGCCGGCGGGGCCGGCGGCGCCGGCGGCAATGCCGGCCTGCTGTTCGGCGGCGGTGGCCAGGGCGGGACCGGCGGATTCACGCAGGGCGGCAACCTGGGTGCCGGCGGTGCGGGCGGGCACGGCGGCTCGGGCGGCGGCCTGTTCGGCTTCGGCGGTTCCGGCGGGGCCGGCGGCGGCAGCTTTGCCACCGCGGGCGGCAGCGGCGGAACGGGCGGCAACACGACCGGGCTGTTCGGGTTCGGTGGCGCCGGCGGCGCAGGCGGAACCGGGTTTATCAACGGGGGAAGCGGCGGCGGCGGCGGCACCGGCGGGCTGCTGTTGGGCGACGGGGGTGCCGGCGGGTCCGGCGGACAGGGCGGCAGCGGCAGCGGCGGCAATGGCGGTGCCGGCGGCGCGGCCGTCGTGATCGGCGATGGCGGCAACGGCGGCAATGGCGGGACGGGCGCCACCACCGGCAATGCCGGCGCCGGCGGCACCGGTGGCCTGCTGCTGGGACTGAACGGGGTTGGCGGGTTGCCGTAGTTGGGCGGCGATTTACGCATGGCAGTACCGGGACGGCGACCGACCCCTCAACGGTCGACCTCCACGAACGTGCGTCGTGACGGCGCCATTCCTCACTGCTGAAGAAGCTTCAACCTACCATCACGCGGGGCCACGCACGGGCGGAATGACACGGCCGGTCGCGGTCACAAACATGTGCGGATTGCGCTCGCGTCGAATCCAGCTAAACCGCAAATGTTTTGACCATTGCGATCGATAGCATCGGCTCGACGACCGCCCCGGCTCGCGCCAAACCGATTGCGGGGTTACACGCGAAACGGCCAGCCCTTGCCGCGGCGCCAGTACGATTTGGTCCACCGGCGTCCTTGGGAGGTATCAGGTGTCATTTGTCATCGCAGCGCCGGAGATGGTTGCCGTGACGGCAAGGGATTTGGCCGATATCGGGTCGGCCATCGGCGCGGCCAATGCCGCCGCCTCCGCCGCGACCACGACGATATTGGCCGCGGGTTCCGACGAGGTGTCAGCAGCGGTGGCGGCGCTGTTCGGCGCGCATGGCCAGGCACATCAATCGCTCAGCGCCCAAGCGGCGGCTTTCCACGACCAATTTGTCCAGAACGTGACCGCCGGTGCGGCATCGTACGCGGGCACCGAGGCCGCCAACGCCGAGCAGACTCTGCTGGACGCGGTCAATGCCCCGACCCTCGCACTGTTCGGCCGCCCGCTGATCGGCAACGGCGCCAACGGCGCGCCGGGCACCGGGGCTAATGGGTCACCCGGCGGAATCCTGATCGGCAATGGCGGGGCCGGCGGTTCCGGCGCGGCCGGCCAAACCGGCGGCAACGGCGGGGCCGCAGGGCTTATCGGGGCCGGAGGGGCCGGCGGAGCCGGCGGAAACTCCCTGACCGGAGCAGGCGGGGCCGGCGGAGCCGGCGGCGCCGGCGGGCTGTTCAGCAACGGAGGGGCCGGCGGAGCCGGCGGGTTCGGCGTTACCGGCGATGGTGGTGCCGGGGGGGCCGGCGGGACCGGCGGGCCTTTCGGACATGGCGGCCTCGGCGGCATCGGTGGGCCCGGCGACGGCGCCGGACATCACGGCGGTACCGGCGGGGCCGGCGGCGCCGCCGGGTTGATCAGCACCGGGGGCGCTGGCGGAGCCGGCGGGCAAGCCACCAACAGCGCGACCGGGGGTACCGGCGGTGCCGGAGGCGCCGGCGGCCTGATCGGATCCGGCGGCACGGGTGGCAGCGGCGGGTCCGGCCCGGTCGCCGCGGGTGCCGGCGGGACCGGTGGCGACGGCGGCCTGCTCGGCGGGCGGCCGAACAGTGCGAGGGTCGGGGCATTGACCG
>NZ_LZSE01000139.1 GCF_001665295.1 Mycobacterium sp. 1554424.7
CGCTCACGGCCAGAAGGTGCAGACGGCTGGCAGCAACATGTCCAGCACGGACAGCGCCGTCGGCTCCAGCTGGGCCTGATTCGCAGCTTCAAAGGCGGGGCCGCACACCGATCGGTGTGCGGCCCCGTTGTTTGTCCGGCGCGCTAGCCTGCGACCACCGGGGAACGGGGAAGTATCTTGGGGCGCAACCCAACTCGCCGGACCGAACCCGCCGAGTCACGCCTGATCGACGGCGCCGCGCCCCAACCGCCCGGCATGATGTTGGCGTCCAGCACCGGGGTCGGCGTGACCTCCGACACGGCATCGGCCCAACCCGACGGCACCGATAACGCGCCGAGCGAGGCCGCCCGACCGAGACCGGCGCCGGTGCTCCCACCCGTGGCGGCGGTATCCGCGGACGCGGGTGACAATCCCGGTGTCGCAAGCGTCTGCAGCGTCTGGGGCACCGATGAAATCAACCGCGCCGTCGGGGCATTGGTTGCGGCCTTCGTGCCGGTCGCCCGAGCGACAGCGCCGACCAGCCCGGTGGGATTGGTCGTCCGCGGCGGCGACGTGAACAACGAAAGCGCTGCAGCAGAAGCCGAACTGGCGGCGTAGTTATACATCGCCGCCGCGTCCTGGGCCCACATCTCGCCGTACTCGGCCTCGGTGGCCATGATCGCCGGTGTGTTCTGCCCGAAGATGTTGGTCGCCGTCAAGGCGATCAGCTGAGCGCGGTTGGCCGCGATCAGCGGCGGCGGCACCGTCATCGCGTGCGCCGTCTCGAAGGCGACGGCGGCGGCGGTGGCGTGCACGGCCGCGTGCGCGCACTGCGCGGCCGTGGCGGTCATCCACGATAGGTAGGGCGTCACCGCGGCCGCCATCGACGCCGACGCCGGCCCCAGCCACAACTCGTCGATGAGGGCCGCGATCACCGACCGGTAGCCGCTCGCGGCGCCGGTCAGCTCGGCGGCCAGCGACCCCCAGCCGTCGGAGGCCGCCAACAGGGTGCCGGGGCCGAGGCCCGAATACATCCGGCCGGAGTTGATCTCCGGCGGCAGCGCGCCAAAGTCCATCGCCTATCCCCGCCTCGCGCACGGGTTTGCTGGCCTCGTCGCGCGCGAGGGGCGTCGCCGCGCCCGCGGCCCCGGAACGTGGTCGTGGTCGACAACCCGTCGCGGGGCGGCAAGGGCCGTGCGGCGCCCCGTCGGGCGGTGGGGGCGACCGGGCCGGGCGGCGCCGGCGAACGCACGCACGTCCGCCTCGGCGGACGTCGACGGCCACGCCCCGGCAGGCGTCGGATCGGTCACGTCCGCGGTGGCTGTCGCCAGCCTCGGGGGACCGACGCCCGGGACGTCATCGGCCTTCGCCGACGTCGATACCGGCGGCGCGTCGGAGGGAACTGTTACGAAACTCATTCGGCGCTACCGTATTTCGTCACGTCACGTAACTTCGCGGTAACGCAATTCGGGACGGCGGCGCCCTTCCCCGTCGCGCGAGCGTTTCGAACTTTGGCGGCATCGGCGGATGTGCGGCGTCTTGTGATCAAGGAATTCCGTTCTCAACGAATAGATTTGGAACGCTACCCAGCGAAGTTGTTTCGCGTTTCGGACCTACAACCCTGCATGCCAGCATTTTTGGGAATTCAGTTCTTCTCGGTTTTGCCGATCAAACAGATATAACACAGATAGTTGACCTGCGCCCGGCGTAAGCAGCCCCCACTGCGCAATATTTGAGAACTCTATGAAGCTCGTGACAACCACATGTGCGCTTGCCAGAATGTAGGAACATGACTGTGATGTCCGGATACACCAGCAGCCAACGGCCCCGCCAGGCCATTCTGGGGCAGCTGCCCCGCATCTATCGCGCCGATGGCTCGCCGATCCGGGTTTTGCTGGTGGACGACGAACCCGCGCTGACCAACTTGGTGAAGATGGCGCTGCACTACGAAGGCTGGGTCGTCGACATCGCCCACAACGGCCGGGAGGCCATCGCGAAGTTCGAGAGCGTCAACCCCGACGTGCTGGTGCTCGACATCATGCTTCCGGACGTGGACGGCCTGCGGATTCTGCAGCGAATCCGTGAATCCGACGCCTACACGCCCACGCTGTTCCTCACCGCGCGCGACTCGGTGATGGACCGTGTCACGGGCCTCACCGCCGGCGCCGACGACTACATGACCAAGCCGTTCAGCCTCGAGGAGTTGGTCGCGCGACTGCGCGGGTTGCTGCGCCGTTCCACCCAGCTGACCCCGCCCGCGGCCGAAACCTTGAAAATCGGTGACCTGCACATGGATACGGCCAGCCGGGAGGTCACCCGCGGCGGGACCCAGATTTCGCTTTCGTCGACCGAGTTCGAATTGCTTCGCTTCCTGATGCGCAATCCCCGCCGCGCGCTGAGCCGCACCGAAATACTGGATCGCGTCTGGAATTACGACTTCGCCGGCCGCACCAGCATCGTGGATCTGTACATCTCGTATCTGCGGAAAAAGATCGACTCCGGCAGGGAACCCATGATCCAAACCGTCCGCGGCGTTGGGTACATGCTGCGACCGCCCGAATGACCGGCGAGCCGGACACCGGATCCAGGGACCTTCCGCGGTGGCTGCCCCATTCGTTGCGCCGCCAGTTGCTGTTGGGCGTGCTGGCCGTCGTCAGCGTGGTACTGGTGACGGTCGGCGTCGTCTCGGTGCTGAGCCTGCGCGGCTACGTCACGGCGATGAGCGACGCCGATGTCGCGCAATCCCTTGACGCGCTGAGCAATTCGTACACGCGATACCGAAACGGCGACCACGGTTCGACGGGTCGCGGCGCCCAGCCCATCGCGCAGGCGATGCTGGAGTTCACCGATCAAACGCCCGGAAACGTCATCGCCGTGCTGCACGACGGCGCGGTGATCGGCTCGGCGGTCTTTTCCGAAGCCGAGGCGCGGCCCGCCCCGGCCGACGCGGTGCACGCCATCGAGTCCGAGCCCTGGCCCGACGACGCCCCGCCGCGCACCGAGAAGCTGGGCAGTCTCGGTTCGTATCGGGTCGACAGCCGCGCCTACGGATCCGACCTCCTGGTGGTCGGGGTATCGCAAGCGCGGGCCAACGAGATCATCGCCCGCAAGAACATCACCACCACGGCGCTTATCGCGGGGGCCCTCGCGATCACGGCGGGGCTGACCATTTGGGTGGTCGGGATCACCCTTCGCCCGCTGCGGCGGCTCGCGGCCACCGCCGCCGAGGTAGCCGCCATGCCGCTGACCGACGGCGACCACCGGATCAGCGTCCGGGTGCAGCCCAACGACACCGATCCCGACAACGAGGTCGGCATCGTCGGGCACACGCTGAACCGGTTGCTGGACAACGTGGATACCGCGCTGGCGCACCGCGCCGATTCCGACTTGCGGATGCGGCAATTCATCACCGACGCCAGCCACGAGCTGCGGACCCCCCTCGCCGCGATTCAGGGATATGCCGAGCTGACCCGTCAGGACAGCTCGGCGCTGCCGCCCACCACCGAATACGCGCTGGCCCGCATCGAGTCGGAAGCGCGGCGCATGGCGGTGCTCGTCGACGAGCTGCTGCTACTCTCGCGCCTGGGCGAGGGCGAAGACCTGCAGACCCAGGACGTCGACCTGGCGGATCTCGTGGTCAACGCGGTGAACGACGCTGCGGTCGCGGCGCCGACACACTCTTGGGTCAAAGACCTTCCCGACGAACCGGTTTGGGTTCGCGGCGATCATGCCCGGCTGCACCAGCTGGTCAGCAACCTGCTCAGCAATGCCCGGGTGCACACGCCGCCCGGCGTCACGGTGACGACCGCGATCACCTGCCGGCGCCGCGGCGCCGAACCGCCCTACGTCGAACTGACCGTCGCGGATGACGGCCCCGGCATCGACGCGGATCTGCTTCCCCGGCTTTTCGAGCGGTTCGCGCGCGCCGACACCGCAAGGTCCAACGGGTCGGGCATCGGGCTGGGCCTGGCCATCGTCAGTTCGATCGCCGAGGCCCACCACGGCTCGGTGACCGCCGAATCCGCCGATGGCCGAACGGTTTTTCGGGTGCGGCTGCCGATGATCGAGGATCCGGTCGAAGACTCGGGTTAGCCCGAGCGGCCTTGGGCGGAGGCCGCATATCCGAGGCCGGTGATGGCGTCGAGGACCTGTTGGGGATCGGTGCCGGCGTCCAGCCACACCGTCGAAAGTCCGGCCTTCAGTTCGGTGCGTGAGCGGCTGACCCCGGGAAGGTCTTCAAGGGTGTCGTCGATCAGTAGCGGGCAGCTGCCGCAATGCATGCCTTCGACACGGAAAACGTATGGGCTGGTGGCCATGTGGGTTCCTTCGACTCAGCTGACGGTGATCACGCCGGTGTACATGCCCATGCTGCAGGCGTATCGCAGCGTGCCCGGCTTAGGGGTGCCCAGGTCGATACGAGTGTCGCCGGATTCGGGCAGCACCGTTAGGTTGTCGCCGATGGTAAATCCGCGCACGCATCCGGCAGCACCGTCGGAGCGGACGATCAGTGTGGTAGGAATGCCGGCCGCGATCTTGGCGTTCGATGGGCTGTACCCGCCGCGTGACGCGGTGATCACGACTTCCTGATGGCCGTCGGTGACCGTCGTCGCGTTGGGGTCTGCGGCGGCGGTGCCGGACCACGCCTCGACGATCCTGGTCGCGGCGAACCGTGACCCGGCGAGTTCAAGGCCTCCGTTGAGGGTATAGAGGCCCATTGCGACGACGGCGATTCCGGTTGCGGCGACGAGCCGACCCCGCCACGCTGTCGCGGCCTTCCGAGCGGCGTAGCCGAGGACGGCAAACAGCGGGCTGGTGCCGGCAACAAAGACGGCCATGATCGCCGCACCTCGCCAGGCCGACCCCGATGCCAGCGCCAACGCCTCCACCGAAAGCGTGACCCCGCACGGCAACAGAACCGTCGCGACGCCGAGCAGGGTCGGCGCGAGCACGGCCTGTGAGCGCGCGCGGTTACGCACCAGCCGTGTCCATGACGCCGGCGGTTCGACCACGATGCGACGAAATCCGGGGACGCCGAGTTGGGCCAGTCCGAAGGTGAGGATGAGCAGCCCTGCCCCGATCTGCAGCCAGGTCCGTGCCGCAGGCGACAGCTGCACGACGGCGCCCAGCGCCCCGAGCAACGCGCCCAGGAGCGTGTAGGCCGCGAGTTTGCCGCCCAGGAATCCGCCCACGGGCGCCAAGTCGTCACCCAACCGGGTCGGCCACGGCCGGGATTCGTTGCCGGCCAGGGCGGTTTGGTCTTGTTCGCGGCACGCTTGCTGACGCGTGATCAGCCCCGCGAGGAGTCCCCCTTGGACCGCAGCGCACGAGATGCCGCCGGCGAACAGTCCTGTGATCAGCACCGCGACGAGATTCACGAATGTCCTTCCGGTGAGGTCGATGCTTGTCCCGGTCGCGGTGCGACCCCGTGAATCTACTATCTACGTACATCGATAGTAGACCGTTGCCGGCTAATTTACGGACAGGTTGGCGTCGCTGCAAGCTTGGTGGTTGCGTGTCACGCTCGGCTTCGTCGTAAAGGGCCATCGCGTTGCCGCCGTCACGTCGTCTTCAAGGTGGGCGGGGTAGGCGGTGTTGAATCGTCTCAGCCGCAAGCTGTTCGACACGACAAACACGCTCGACAGCGCCATCGCGGCGCCGGCGATCAATGGATTGAGCAGGCCGAGTCCGGCCAGCGGCAGCGCCGCCACGTTATAGGCGAAGGCCCAGAAGAGGTTGACCTTGATGGTGCGCAGTGTGCGACGGGAAAGCCGGATAGCGTCGACCGTAGAGCGCAGGTCGCCGCGGACCAGGGTCAGGTCGCTGGCCTCGATCGCGACGTCGGTGCCGGTGCCCATCGCCAGCCCGAGATCGGACTGGGCCAGCGCGGCAGCGTCGTTCACACCGTCGCCAACCATCGCGACTACCCGGCCCTCGCGCTGCAGACGCGCGATGGCGTCGACCTTGTCGGCCGGAAGAACCTCGGCGATCACTTCGTCGATCCCGACCTCTCCGGCCACGGAACGGGCTGCAGCCTCGTTGTCGCCGGTCAGCAGCACGGGACGCAGCCCGAGGGCCCGCAGGCCCGCGACGGCCTGGCGTGACGTGGGTTTGACGGTGTCCGCCACAACGAGGACGGCGCGGGCCGCACCGTCCCAGGCCGCGAAAACCGCCGTGCGGCCATCTGATTCGGCGTCCCGCTGGGCGGCCGCCAGATCCGGTGACAGTTCTATGCCTGGCTGCTCGAGTAGGACGGCCCGCCCCACCAGCACATCACGTCCATCCACTCTGCCACGCACGCCCAGCCCTTCGAAGTTGGCGAAGTCGGTCACTTCGGGAAGATCCCCGATGCGCTCGCGGGCCGCGGCGGTGATGGCGGCCGCGATCGGGTGTTCGGACGCGTTCTCGAGCGCCCCGACGATGCCCAGCGCTTCGGCCTCGGAGACGCCTTCGGTGGTGTGCACGGCGGTCAGGCTCATCTTGCCGGTGGTGACGGTGCCGGTCTTGTCCAGGACGATGGTGTCCACTCGCCGGGTGGATTCGAGAACTTCGGGGCCTTTGATGAGGATGCCCAACTGCGCGCCGCGGCCGGTGCCGACAAGCAGCGCCGTCGGAGTCGCCAGCCCCAGACCGCACGGGCAGGCGATGATGAGCACCGCCACCGCCGTGGACAACGCCGTTGCCACACTGGCCCCGAATACCAGCCACAAGCCGAATGTGGCTGCGGCGAGCGCGATCACGACGGGCACGAACACCGCGGAGATCCGGTCGGCGAGCCGCTGGATCTCGGCCTTGCCGTTTTGAGCATCGGCCACGAGCTTGGCCATTTGCGCCAGTTGGGTGTCGGCGCCGACGCGGGTGGCGCGCACGATGAGCCGGCCCCCAGAATTGACCGTCGCCCCCGCGACGGCGTCGCCGGGGCCCACCTCGACCGGCACCGACTCGCCGGTGAGCATGCTCACGTCGACCGCCGAGGAACCGTCTTCGACGACGCCGTCAGTGCCGATCTTTTCCCCGGGCCGCACCACGAAACGATCGCCGACGGCCAGCTGGTCGACCGGGATGCGCAGCTTCTCCTCACCGCGCAGGACAGCGACGTCCTTCGCGCCCATCTCCAGCAGCGCTCGCAGCGCCGATCCGGCGCGCCGCTTGGCGCGGGCCTCAAAGAACCGGCCGGTGAGGATTGACGCGGTCAACCCGCTCGCCACCTCGAGGTAAATGTTGGCGCCCGCCGAGCCCCGCGCGACGGTCAGGCTGAACCCGTCGTGCAGCCCTTCGTGACCGGCACCACCGAAAAACAGCGCATACACCGACCACGCGAACGCCGCCAGCACCCCGATCGAGATCAGCGTGTCCATCGTCGCGGTCCGGTGACGCAGATTGGCCAGCGCGGCACGGTGAAACGGCCACGCCCCCCACACCGCGACCGGCGATGCCAGCGTCAACGCCAGCCACTGCCAGTAGGTGAACTGCAGCGGGGGAATCATCGAAAGCGCGATCACCGGCAGCCCCAGCGCCAGCGACACCCGCATGCGTTGCCGCAGCGACAGTGTGTGCTCGTCATAGCCGTCATCGTCTGCTTTGGTCGGCGAGTCATCCTGCAACGCAGGTGTTTTCGGCACGGCTGCGGTATAGCCGGTGTCCGCGATCACCCGGATCAGATCATCCGTCGACAGCGGCGGGGCGAACTCGACCTGCGCATTCTCGGTGGCGAAGTTAACCGCGGCGGTGACGCCGTCGAGCTTGTTGAGCTTACGTTCGATTCGGGCGGCGCACGACGCGCATGTCATGCCTCCGACAGCCAACTCGACCCGCTGTGTGCCCAGCTCGCGTTGGGTCGATTCATCCGTCGTACTCATGGCCTGCCTCTGGCGCGCGATCGTCGTAGTCGCCCGACGATAAACGTTCCAGTCCGGGGGAATGTCAAGGCAAATGTGATGAAGGACGCACGGCTCGCCGTCCTTCGCATGAACTCGGGTTTGTGCCCCAAGCGTCGAGCCTGTAATCCTGCGGGCCGTTACTCGCACTTTGTCTGCAGATTTACAGGGTCGGCGATATTGCCGATGACTCGGCGTAAAGAGACCGTAAAGGGGCACTACGGCGCCGTTAGGAAAGTGTCAAGCAGCGGCCCTATCGCGCCGGCCGCCGTTTAACTTCAAGCTGACCTTGCCTCCGAGGAAACTCGTTGAGGTTTCTAAGCGCGGAACGGAGACGAGATGGGCGTGTTGGTCTACGTCTTGCTGACGATCGGGGTGTTTGCCCTCCTCGGCCTGACGCAGAAGCTGGTGGAGCGGCTGTGAACTACGAAAACGTTGTCGGCTTGGCGCTTTCCGTCGTCCTTGCGCTGTATCTCGCAGCCGCCCTGCTGTTTCCGGAGAGGTTCTAGTGAGCGCAACAACCGCGGGCATCATTTTTCTCGCCTTCCTCGTCGTGGCACTGGTGGTGGTGCACGTGCCGTTCGGCGACTACATGTACCGGGTGTACACGTCGGAAAAGGACTCCTACGTAGAGCGGGTCATCTACCGGGCGATCGGTGTCGATTCGCGCTCGGAGCAGACGTGGGGGGCCTACGCCCGCAGCGTCCTGGCCTTCTCGTCGATCGGCATCCTGTTCCTGTTCGTGTTCCAGCTCGTGCAGGGCAAATTGCCGTTGCACCTGCACGATCCGGCCACCCAAATGACGCCCGCGCTGGCGTGGAACACCGCCGTCAGCTTCGTCACCAACACCAACTGGCAGGCGTATTCCGGTGAGTCGACGCAGGGCCACCTGGTGCAGATGGCCGGGCTGGCGGTGCAGAACTTCGTCTCGGCCGCCGTCGGCATGGCGGTGGCGATCGCGCTGGTGCGCGGCTTCGCCCGCAAGCGCACCGGCGACCTCGGGAACTTCTGGGTCGACCTGGTGCGCACGGTGCTGCGCATCCTGCTGCCCATTTCGATCGCTGCCGCGGTCCTGCTGATCGCGGGTGGCGTGATCCAGAACTTCCACCTGCACGACCAGGTCGCGACCACGCTCGGGGGCGCCCAGCAGACGATTACCGGCGGCCCGGTCGCCAGCCAGGAGGCGATCAAGGAGCTCGGCACCAACGGCGGCGGGTTCTACAACGCGAACTCCGCGCACCCGTTCGAGAACCCGACGACGTGGAGCAACTGGCTGGAAATCTTCCTGCTGACGGTGATCAGCTTTTCGTTGCCGCGCACGTTCGGGCGGATGGTCGGCAGCACCAAGCAGGGTTATGCGATCGCATCGGTGATGGCGACGCTGTACGTGTTCAGCGTGTCCTTCATGATGTGGTTCCAGCTGCAGCACCACGGCACGGTGCCGACCTCGGTCGGCGCGGCGATGGAGGGAGTCGAGCAGCGGTTCGGCGTCGCGGACTCCGCGGTGTTCGCCGCCTCGACGACGGCCACCTCCACCGGCGCCGTCAACTCGTTCCACGACTCCTACACCAGCCTCGGCGGCATGATCACGATGTTCAACATGCAGCTCGGGGAGGTCGCGCCCGGCGGCACCGGCTCGGGTCTGTACGGCATGTTGATCCTGGCGGTGATCACCGTTTTCGTCGCCGGACTGATGGTGGGGCGCACACCGGAATACCTCGGCAAGAAGATCAATCCCCGCGAGATCAAGCTGGCCGCAAGCTATTTCCTGGTCACCCCGCTGATCGTGCTGACCGGGACCGCGGCCGCGATGGCGCTGCCGGGCGAGCGTGCCGGCATGCTGAACACCGGCCCACACGGGCTGTCGGAGGTGCTGTACGCGTTCACCTCCGCGGCCAATAACAACGGGTCGGCCTTCGCCGGGATCAGCGTCAACACCGACTGGTACAACACGGCGCTCGGGCTGGCGATGGTATTCGGCCGGTTCCTGCCGATCGTGCTCGTGCTGGCCCTGGCCGGCTCGCTCGCCAAGCAGGGCATGACGCCGGAATCGGTGGGCACGCTGCCGACCCATCGTCCGCAGTTCGTCGGGATGGTCGCCGGCGTGACGGTGATCCTCGTTGCCCTCACTTTCCTGCCCATGCTCGCGCTCGGGCCTTTAGCTGAAGGAATCCACTGATGACCGCGACCGCCGTCCATTCGTCCGAGCAGACGCAGCCCGCGACTCCCGCAGAGAAGAAGCGGGTGCAGGGCGGCCTGCTCGACCCGAAGATGCTGTGGCGCTCGACTCCGGACGCGCTGCGCAAACTCGACCCGCGCACCCTGTGGCGCAACCCGGTGATGTTCATCGTCGAGATCGGCGCCGCCTGGAGCACCGTGCTGGCGATCACCAACGAAACCTGGTTCGCCTGGTTGATCGTGGTATGGCTATGGCTGACCGTGCTTTTCGCCAACCTGGCGGAGGCGGTGGCCGAGGGCCGCGGCAAGGCCCAGGCGGAAACGCTGCGCCGCGCCAAGACCCAGACCCTGGCGCGCCGGCTCAAGAACTGGGCGCCCGGTGGCTCCGCCGTCGAGGAAGAGGTGGCGGCGCCGCTGCTGCAGCAAGGCGACATCGTCGTGGTCGAGGCCGGACAGGTGATTCCGGGCGACGGCGACGTGGTGGAAGGCATTGCCTCGGTGGACGAATCGGCGATCACCGGCGAGTCGGCCCCGGTGATCCGCGAGTCCGGCGGCGACCGTTCGGCGGTCACCGGGGGCACCACCGTGCTCAGCGACCGGATCGTCGTGAAGATCACCCAGAAGCCCGGGGAAAGCTTCATCGACCGGATGATCGCGCTCGTCGAGGGCGCCAACCGGCAGAAAACCCCCAACGAGATCGCGCTGAACATTCTGCTTGCCGCGTTGACGATCATCTTCGTCTTCGCCGTCGCGACCCTGCAGCCGCTGGCGATCTACTCCAAGGCGAACAACCCGGGTGTCCCGGACAGCCAGGCGCTCAACGCAAGTGGCGTCACGGGCATCGTGATGGTGTCGCTGCTGGTGTGCCTGATCCCCACCACGATCGGCGCGCTGTTGTCGGCCATCGGGATCGCCGGAATGGACCGGCTGGTGCAGCGCAACGTGCTCGCCATGTCCGGGCGCGCGGTCGAGGCCGCCGGTGACGTCAACACGCTGCTGCTCGACAAGACCGGCACCATCACGCTGGGCAACCGGCAGGCCGGCGCGTTCGTGCCCCTCGACGGCGTCACCAGTGAGCAGCTCGCCGACGCCGCGCAATTGTCCAGCCTCGCCGACGAAACGCCGGAGGGACGCTCGATCGTCGTGTTCGCCAAGCAACACTTCGGGCTGCGCGAGCGCGCTCCGGGCGAACTCGCGCACGCGCATTGGGTCGAGTTCTCCGCCTCGACCCGGATGTCCGGGGTGGACCTCGACGGGCACCAGCTGCGCAAGGGCGCGGCCAGTTCGGTCGCGGAATGGGTTCGCGCACAAGGGGGCAAGGTGCCCAGCCAGCTCGGTGAGATCGTCGACGGCATCTCCGCCGGCGGCGGGACCCCGCTGGTGGTCGGCGAGTGCGGGGTCGGCATAGCCGACGAAAATGCAAGGGTGCTGGGCGTCATTCACCTCAAGGACGTCGTCAAGCAGGGCATGCGCGAGCGCTTCGACGAGATGCGCAAGATGGGCATCCGCACCGTGATGATCACCGGCGATAACCCGTTGACCGCCAAGGCCATTGCGGACGAGGCCGGGGTCGACGACTTCCTCGCGGAGGCCACGCCGGAGGACAAGCTGGCGCTGATCAAGCGCGAGCAGGAGGGCGGCAAGCTTGTCGCGATGACCGGTGACGGCACCAACGACGCGCCCGCGCTGGCCCAGGCCGACGTCGGCGTCGCGATGAACACCGGGACTTCGGCGGCCAAAGAGGCCGGCAACATGGTCGATCTCGATTCCGATCCCACCAAGCTCATCGAGATCGTCGAGATCGGCAAGCAGCTGCTGATCACCCGCGGGGCGCTGACCACCTTCTCGATCGCCAACGACATCGCGAAGTACTTCGCGATCATCCCGGCCATGTTCGTCGCGCTGTTCCCCGGGCTGGACATGATCAACATCATGCGGCTGCACAGCCCGCAGTCGGCGATCCTGTCGGCGGTGATCTTCAACGCGATCATCATCGTGGCATTGATCCCGTTGTCGCTGCGCGGCGTGCGCTACACCCCGAGCAGCGCGTCAAAGCTGTTGAGCCGCAACCTCTACATCTACGGGCTCGGCGGCATCGTGGCCCCGTTCATCGGGATCAAGGCAATCGACCTCATCGTCCAATTCGTCCCCGGGATGTCCTGACATGAAGTTCTCCAGTTTCGCCCGCGTGCACTGGGCCGCCTTCCGTGCGCTGGTGGTGCTGACCGTGATCACCGGCCTGGCCTACCCGGCGTTCGTCTGGCTGGTGGCGCAGATCCCCGGCCTGCACGACAAGGCCGAGGGGTCGATCCTCACGGCTAACGGCAGGCCGGTCGGCAGCCGGCTGATCGGCCAGCTGTTCACGGACAAGGACGGCAACGCGCTGCCGCAGTACTTTCAGAGCCGCCCCTCGGCGGCGGGCGCCGGCTACGACCCGTTGTCGTCGAGCGCGAGCAACCTGGGTCCGGAAAGCATCGTCGACGCGCCGGGCAAGCCGAGCCTGCTGACGCAGGTGTGCACGCGCAGCACCGCGGTGGGTCAGCTGGAGGGTGTGGACGGGTCCCGGCCGTTCTGCACCGGCGGCGGTGTGGGCGCGGTGCTGTCCGTGATCGGACCCCGCGACGCCCGCGGAAACGTCATCCACCCCACCCGCGTGGTCAGCGTCAACGAGCCGTGCCAGTCGACCGCGGCCCCGTTCGTCACGATGTACGAGGGCGTGCGGGTCGAGTGCGCAAAATCCGGAGAGGACTACTCCATCGGCCAGATCGTGCCCATCCGCGGGGCCGCACCCGCCACCCCGGCCGTCCCCGCCGACGCGGTCACCGCCAGCGGCAGCGGCCTGGACCCGCACATCTCGCCCGCCTACGCCGACATCCAGGTCGCGCGGGTGGCAAAGGCCCGGCACGTCAGCCCGGATCAGATCCGTGCCGTCGTGGCGCGGTATCGCAGCGGGCGAGACCTCGGGATCTTCGGCGAGCCGACGGTGAACGTGCTGGAGCTCAACCTGCAACTCGATCACCAGTATCCGGTCTCGAGCTAGCGCCAGCCCGGCGACGGCGAGCGCCGGAAAGGCGCGAGTAAGGAGCCGGGACATTGAGATTAGGTGGATGATGGTTGACGTGAGCGTGACCGACCACCATCCCAAGCGTGGACAACTACGCATTTACCTCGGTGCCGCACCGGGTGTCGGCAAGACGTACGCGATGCTCGGCGAGGCGCACCGGCGCTTGGAACGCGGCACCGACGTGGTGGCGGCCGTGGTCGAGACCCACGGTCGGGCGAAAACCGCCGAGCTGCTTGACGGTATCGAGATCATTCCGCCGCGCTTCATCGAATACCGCGGAGGAACCTTCCCGGAGCTCGATGTGCCCGCCGTGCTGGCGCGCCATCCCCAGGTGGTCCTGGTCGACGAACTCGCCCACACCAACACGCCAGGCAGCAAGAACGAAAAGCGTTGGCAGGACGTCGAGGAACTGCTAGACGCGGGCATCACCGTGATCTCCACCGTCAACATTCAGCACCTAGAGAGCCTCAACGACGTCGTCGCCCAGATCACCGGCATCGAGCAGCAGGAGACCATACCGGATTCGATCGTGCGCCAGGCTTCGCAGGTCGAACTCATCGACATCACCCCGGAGGCGTTGCGCCGCAGGCTATCCCACGGCAACGTCTACGCTCCGGCCCGGATCGACGCGGCGCTGTCGAACTACTTCCGAGCCGGAAACCTCACCGCGCTACGGGAACTGGCGCTGCTCTGGCTGGCCGACCAGGTCGACACCGCGCTGGCCAAGTACCGGGCCGAGAACAAGATCACCGACATGTGGGAGGCCCGCGAGCGGGTCGTGGTGGCAGTCACCGGCGGCCCGGAATCCGAGACCTTGGTGCGGCGGGCGTCCCGGATCGCGTCGAAATCGAGCGCCGAGCTGATGGTGGTGCACGTCATCCGCGGTGACGGCCTGGCCGGCGCGTCGGAGCGCAGGATGGGCAAGATCCGAGAGCTGGCGAACAGCCTGGACGCGTCGCTGCATACCGTCGTCGGCGACGACGTGCCCGCGGCGCTGCTCGATTTCGCGCGCGAAAATAACGCCACCCAGCTGGTCATCGGCACGTCGCGCCGGCCCCGGTGGGCGCGCATCTTCGAGGAGGGCATCGGCCCGACGATCGTCGAGCGGTCCGGGAAGATCGACGTGCACATGGTGACACACGAGGAATCCAAGGGCGGATTCCGGATCGGGTCGCTGTCGCCCCGCGAGCGCCGGGCCACGTCGTGGCTGGCCGCCGTCATCGTGCCGTCCGTCATCTGTGCGGTGTCGGTGACGCTGCTGGACCCGTACCTGAACAACGCCGGGGAGAGCGCGCTGTTCTTTGTCGGGGTGCTGCTGGTCGGGCTGTTGGGAGGCGTTGCGCCGGCGGCCCTTTCGGCGGTGCTTTCCGGGTTATTGCTGAACTACTACCTGATACCACCGCGGCACAGCTTCACCATCGCCGAACCCAACAGCGCGATCACGGAATTGGTGCTGTTGCTGATCGCGGTGGCGGTCGCCGTTCTGGTCGACGGCGCCACCAAGCGCTCCCGCGAGGCCCGCCGCGCCGCCCAGGAAGCCGAACTGCTGACCCTGTTCGCGGGATCGGTGCTGCGTGGCGCCGACCTCGAGACGCTGCTGGAACGCGTTCGGGAGACCTATTCGCAGCGCGCGGTCAGCATGCTGCGAGAGCCGAGCGAGGACGAGCGCGCCGCCGGCAAAAAAGGCCACATCGTCGCGTGCGTGGGCAACGATCCCTGTGTGAGCGTTGATTCCGCCGACACCGCGATCGAGGTCGGTGACGACGTGTTTTGGATGCTGATGGCCGGCAAGAAGCTGTCCACCCGCGACCGCCGCGTGCTGAGCGCGGTGGCCAAGCAGGCCGCGGGCCTGATCAGGCAACGCGAGCTGGCGGAAGAGGCCAGCCGGACCGAGGCGATCGTGCGGGCCGACGAGTTGCGGCGCTCGCTGCTGTCGGCGGTGAGCCACGACCTGCGCACTCCGCTGGCGGCGGCCAAGGTCGCGGTGTCCAGCTTGCGCGCCGAAGACGTCGCCTTCTCCCCCGCCGACACGGCGGAATTGCTGGCCACCATCGAGGAGTCCATCGACCAGCTGACCGCGCTGGTGGGCAACCTGCTCGACTCCTCGCGCCTGGCCGCCGGGGTGCTCCATCCGGACCTGCGCCGGGTGTATCTCGAGGAGACGGTGCAACGCGCGCTGGTCAGCATCGGCAAGGGCGCCACCGGGTTCTACCGATCGGCGATCGACCGGGTCAAGGTCGACGTGGGCGACGCGGTGGCGATGGCCGACGCCGGGCTGCTGGAACGCGTGCTCGCAAACCTGATCGACAACGCGCTGCGCTACGCGCCCAACTGCATGGTCCGCGTCAACGCGGGCCGGGTGGGCGATCGCGTCCTGATCAATGTGATCGACGAAGGCCCCGGAATCCCGAAGGGCACCGAGGATCAGATCTTCGAAGCCTTCCAGCGGCTGGGCGATCACGACAACACCACGGGCGTGGGACTGGGCATGTCGGTGGCCCGCGGTTTTGTCGAGGCGATGGGCGGCACCATCTCGGCGGGTGACACCCCGGGCGGCGGGCTCACCGTCGTGGTGGATCTGGCTGCGCCGCAAGAGATTGGCGGGCTATGACTCGGGTGCTGGTGATCGACGACGAGCCGCAGATCCTGCGTGCGCTGCGAATCAACCTGTCCGTGCGGGGTTACGAGGTGATCACCGCGTCGACGGGTGCTGGGGCGCTGCGCGCGGCCGCCGAGCACAAACCCGACGTGGTGATCCTGGACCTCGGCCTGCCGGACATCTCCGGCATCGAGGTGCTGGGGGGTCTGCGCGGCTGGCTCTCGGCGCCGGTGATCGTGTTGTCGGCGCGCACCGACTCGTCGGACAAGGTCGAGGCCCTCGACGCCGGCGCCGACGACTACGTGACGAAACCCTTTGGGATGGACGAGTTTCTGGCGCGGCTGCGCGCCGCGGTCCGACGCAACGCGGCGGCGTCGGAGACGGACGAGCCCGTCGTCGAAACCGATGCGTTCACCGTCGATCTTTCCGCCAAGAAGGTCACCAAGGACGGCGCCGAGGTGCATCTCACGCCGACCGAATGGGGCATGCTCGAGGTGCTGGTGCGCAATCGCGGCAAGCTGGTGGGCCGCGAGGAGTTGCTGAAGGAGGTGTGGGGCCCGGCGTACGCCACCGAAACCCATTACCTGCGCGTGTATCTGGCGCAGCTGCGGCGCAAACTCGAGGACGACCCGTCGCACCCTAAGCACCTGCTGACCGAATCGGGCATGGGCTACCGCTTCGAGGCGTGAGTGTGAAGCCACGACGCGGCGTGTGCATTGATGGCGGAAAATTCGCGTTCTCGCCGCCATAGGCTCACACCGAAAGCCCTCAATTCACAACGATTCCTGGCTGGGTCACGTCCGCAACACGGGCCTTGGTTCGGGAGCATGGGGCGTTGCGCCCGCCTCACAGCGACAACTTGAGCCGATGTCGTACCGGTATGCGACCTTGCGGCAATGAACCTTCGAGGAATCGAACTGCGCTATGTGCTCGCAATGCATCTCGCTCATAATGGGCGGGCAACCATCGCCGAAATGGTCGATGCGCTAAAAGCACAAGGCTTTTGCGTCCCGGGTAGGGCGTCGAAAGTCGTTTCGGATGCACTGCGTTGGGAGACGCAGCGGGACCGGGTGCGCCGGCTGCGGCGCGGGTTGTACGGGCCGGGTTATATGCCGCGCTCCACCGAACACCGAATACATCAACGGGTGCTCGCGTTGCGGGCGGCGGCTAAGTTGTCGCTGTGAGGCGGGCACAAAGGGTGCCGCCTCCGCGCAGAGGCCAGTGTGGCGGATGTGACTTGCCCGGGAATTGCGGCAGGGGTTCGAAGTTGTCGCTCTGAGGCGGGCACTAAGGGTGCCGCCTCGGCCCGGGGACTAATGGGGCCGATGTGACTCAGCCGGCGATGGACAGCACGATGCCGTCCAAGATGTCGTGCTCGCTCACGATCAACTCGTCGATGCCGGCGCGGGTGCGCAGCTCGCGCGCCAATTCCTCCACCACGATCGCGCCGCCGCCGATCACGTCGGCCCGTCCCTCGTGCATCGGCGGCAGCGCCGCGCGCTGCGATCGCGTCATCCCGATCAGCCGCTCGCACACCGCCAGCAGGTCAGCACCCGGGACGCGCGAAAGATGAATGGCCACAGAGTCATACGCCGTCATGTTGTGCGCCAACGCGGACAGCGTCGTCATGGTGCCGGCCAGGCCCACCCAGGTCCGCGCCGCATCGACGGGCACCGCTCGCAGCGCGACGTCGAGCCGCTCGCGCACCACCGCTCGGGCAGCCGCCACCTCGTCGGGCGTGGGCGGGTCGGAGTGCAGGCAGCGCTCGGTCAGCCGGACGCACCCGATGTCGGCCGAGTAGGCGGCCACCACGCGCTCACCGCCCAGCACGATCTCGGTGGAGCCGCCGCCCAGGTCGACGACGACGAAAGGCGCGGCGGCGCTGTCCAATTCGCCGACCGCACCGTGGAAGGAAAGCGAAGCCTCCTCGGCGCCGCTGATCACCTCGGCCATCGCGCCGGGCAGCACCGCGCCCAGCACGTCGGCCGTCATCGCAAAGAACACATCGCGATTGGCGACATCCCGCGCCGCCGACGTGGCCACCATCCGCACCCGCTCGACGCCGTGCGCCTTCAGCAGTGACGCGTAATCGACCAGCGCGGCGCGGGTCCGGGCGATCGCGTCCGGGGCGAACTCGCCCGTCGCGTCGACGCCCTGCCCCAGCCGCACGATCCGCGTCTCGCGGTGCACGTCGCGCAGCCGGCCACCGCCCACCTCGGCGATCAGCAACCGGATCGAGTTGGTGCCGCAATCGATCGCGGCCAACCGCCTCACCACTGCCCCGCCACCAACAGCGGAGCCACCGCCGGGTCGTCGGCCAGCACCGACAATGCCTCGTCCCCAAGGGGATTCACGCCGGGGCCCTTGGCCAGCGAGTGCGCGATCAGCACGTGCAGGCACTTGACCCGGTCCGGCATTCCCCCGCCGGAGAACGTCGTTCCCAGCGGTTCGATCGCGTCACGTTCGGCCAGATACGACTCGTGGGCCCGCCGGTAGGCGGCCGCCAACTCAGCATCCGTCCGCAACCGCTCGGTCATCTCGCGCATCAGTCCGGTCGTCTCGAGCCTGCTCGCGGCCGCGGTCAGCACCGGATGCGTGAGGTAGTACAACGTCGGAAAGGGCGTGCCGTCAGGGAGTTTCGGTGCCGTCTTAACCACGGCGGGTTCGCCGTTGGGACAGCGGTAGGCGATCTCGAGCACGCCGCGCGGCTCGCGGCCGAGCTGGCGCGCCACCGCTTCCAGGTCGGCACGATCAACCACCGGGCGCCGTGGGGTTCGGTGCGGCGGGCGGCAGGTGCGGGGCGTCGGCGATGGTGTGCCACAGCGAGGTGTACCACGGATTGTTGTTCGCCGGTTTCGTCGCGTCGGCCCCCGGTTGCGGGGACACCGCCGCCGTCGGCGGCAGCTGAACCTGGAACGGGATGTCCCCGGGCATCACGAATCCGAGGCGCTCGCGGGCTTGCGCCGCAATGTATGCCGGGTCCCCGAGCTTGACCTTCTTCTGCTCGAGGTCGGCGATCTGGCGGCGCAGCGCGGCTTCGCTCGCGGCCAGCTGATTCATCTCGGTGCGCTGCGCGAAGTAGGTGCGCACCGGGCCGGCGATGGTAAGGGTCAGCACGCAGATCACCGCGGCCAGCACCGCCGCCCGCCGCGCGGTGAAGCCCAGCCGCTGATCGGACCGCTGTTCGACGGATTCGGCGACCTGTCGCTTGATCGGTTCGACGACACGCTCCTGCAGCGACCGGGTCGGATGGTTCGCCGTCGGCGAGGGCTTGACCGCTCGGCGGCGCCGAACCGAATCACCGGCCTTCCCCGGGCGCGATGCCGGGGCGCGGCGCTTCGGATCGGGCTTGGGCGTCAACCTATTTCAACCTACTTCTGCTCCAGCGCGAACCGTGGGAACGCGAGGTCGCCGGCGTAGCGTGCCGCGTCGCCGAGGGCCTCCTCGATCCGCAACAGTTGATTGTATTTGGCCACGCGCTCGCTGCGCGCCGGCGCGCCGGTCTTGATCTGGCCGCTGCCGACCGCCACCGCCAGGTCGGCGATCGTGGTGTCCTCCGTCTCGCCGCTGCGGTGGCTCATCATCGTGCGATACCCGCTGTGGTGGGCCAGCGCGACGGCGTCGAGCGTCTCGGTGAGCGTGCCGATCTGATTCACCTTGACCAGCAACGCGTTTGCCACGCCCTTTTCGATGCCCTCTTCGAGCCGTTCCGGGTTGGTGACGAAGATGTCGTCGCCGACGATCTGCACCCGGTCCCCGATCAACGCGGTCAGGGCCGCCCAACCATCCCAATCGTCTTCGGCCAGTGGGTCTTCGATGGACACCAGCGGATAAGAGCCGAGCAGGCCGGCGTAGAACTCGGCCATCTGCTCGGCGGAGCGGGCGCTGCCTTCGAAGGTGTAACCGGTGCCGTCGGCGTAGAACTCGGTGGCCGCCGCGTCGAGGGCCAGCGCCACGTCGGTCCCGAGCTTGAAGCCCGCCGATTCGATCGCGCGGCCAATCAGGTCCAGCGCCGCGGTGGTGCCGGCGACGTCCGGGGCAAACCCACCCTCGTCGCCCAGGCCGGTGGCGAGGCCCTCCTTCTTCAGCACCGATTTCAGCGAGTGGTACACCTCGGCGCCCCATCGCAACGCCTCCGCGAAGCTGGGCGCGCCGATCGGCGCGACCATGAACTCCTGGATGTCGACGCCGGTGTCCGCGTGGGCGCCGCCGTTGAGGATGTTCATCATCGGCACGGGCAGGATGTGCGCGTTCGGCCCGCCGATGTAGCGGAACAGCGGCAACTCGGCGGAATCGGCGGCCGCTTTGGCCACCGCCAGCGAGACGCCCAGGATCGCGTTGCCACCCAGCCGTGACTTGTCGGGGGTGCCGTCGAGGTCCACCAGCGCCTGGTCCACCAGCCGCTGGTCGTCGGCGGCCAGGCCGATGACGGCCGGACCGATCTCATCGAGGACGGCCTGCACCGCCTTCTGCACGCCCTTGCCGCCGTAACGCTCACCGCCGTCACGCAACTCGACCGCTTCGTGCTCGCCGGTCGACGCGCCGGACGGCACCGCCGCGCGGGCGAACGTCCCGTCCATCAGAGCAATCTCGACTTCGACCGTCGGGTTGCCGCGGGAGTCGAGGATCTCGCGGGCCCCGACCTGCTCGATAATCGGCACTGGGTTTCTCCTTGTCGTAGCTGGCGCCGTCAGCGATCATCCTGCTACAGCGGATGATGCGCCGCATAGGCGGTCGCCCAGTCCCGCACCGCCCGCGCGTAGACGCCGGAGTTGTTGTAGGCCCGCAGCGCGGTGATCCACCCCCGCGGTGTGGCGAGATCTTTTCCACGCCAACACAGGTAACCCGCCGCCGCCAGGGCCGCGTCGTCGATGTTGTCGGGGCTGACGACGCCGTCGTTGTGGGCGTCGACCCCGTACAGCCGCCACGTCTCCGGGATGAACTGCATCGGCCCCATGGCCCGCACCACCCCGGCGTCCCCTTTCGAGCCGGCGGCGCCCTCCTCGCTGTCGACGATGCGCAGGGTGCCGCCGCTTCCGTCCAGGCGAACACCCCGAATGGGCGGACTCACATCTCCGTTCGGCGACAGCGTCGCGCCCCGGTAGGTGCCGTGGTGGCTTTCGACCTGCCCGATGCCGGCCAGCGTGGTCCACGCGATGTGGCACTTCGGGTTCTCCACCTCGGCGACCCGCGCGGCGTACGCGTAGGCCTCGAGCGCGACGACCGGAATCTCCAACGCCGCCGACCGCTGCTCGGCCCATTGGCGCAGCTGATCCGCGGGCCGGCCGCTGAGGTGGGTGTCCACCGGCGGCACCGGGTCCCCGGCCGGCGGCGGGACGCCTTCGGGGATGAACAGGCTGAGCTGCCAGGTGCAGCTGGAGGCGAGGATCATGGCGGTCGCGCCGATCACGGCGACCGCACGCAACCAACGCCTCGGCGACACCATTCCCCTGTGAAACTCCCCTGGACTTTCCCTATACAACCTCGACCACGACCATCGTCCCAGGGGTTTCGGCGCTGCCCCGTCGATTCCGGCCCCGAGCCCGCCCAGACGGCGTCCGTCGTCGGCCGATTCGGCGTTAGCTACCAGCATCTATGGCCGAGTGATGGGCGACACAACCGAAACCGGGCCTATTTCCGGCCCCGGCGCTTCTTCGAGCCCCCGTCGGCCGCCTTCGACCCGGCACCGGATCCCTCGCCGGCCTCGGGCTTGGCGGCTACCGCAGCGGACGGCCAGTGCGCGCGCCACTCCTCTTCGGTGACCTCTCCCAGCGGCGCCACATCCAGCTCGATCGGAACGCTGTCGCCGCCGCGACGGGTGGCCGCGATCGCCCTCTCCACACCGCGGACGGTGTCCACGAACTCCAAAACCGCGGCGCGAAGGGCGCTTTCCGCGTCGACGGCGGCCGACACGGAGATCGACGTGATCTCGGAGGGGATCAGGTCGGCGGGCAGCCCCGCCTTCTCGGCGCGCTGAATCACCTTCTGTGCCAACGCCAACGCCGGCTGCCCGGTGTGGACGTCGTCCATCACCGAATTGCGGGACTTCTCGGCGGCCTTGCGCTCCTCCCACTGCGCCAGCTGCTCTTCAAGCGAAATCGATTGTCCGGCAAGCACCCCGGGGACCCGGTTGCCGAGCTTGCGCATCAGCGTGACCGCGACATCGTCGATGGTGAAGGGAAGCTGTGGCGCGTCCTCGGCGATGCGAGCGTGGAAGAGCACCTGCAGCAACACGTCGCCCAGTTCCTCGCGCAGCAGGTCGGCATTGCCGCTGCCCACGGCGTCCAGCAACTCGTAGGTCTCCTCGAGCAGGAAGCGGCGCAGCGAGTCGTGGGTTTGCTCGCTTTCCCACGGGCCCGCGGTGCGCAGCTTGTCCATCATCGCGACGGCGTCGACAAGTCGCTCGCCGCGCGGCGTGTCCGGCGCCGAGATCAGGCGGGCCCCGGCGGCCAACCGGGCGGTGACGGCCGGGTGGTCCGGATCCGATGACAGCAACACCGGCGCGTCGTCCCCCGAGTGCACGGGCCGCGCCGCGGCCAGCGACCAGGGCACGGCGACCGGCATCTCCTCGGTGTACTGCACCTCGCCCGCGAGGTGCTCGATGGCTTCGACGGGAACCAGCGATGGCCGGCGCGGGTCGAACAAGACCACGATGGACGTCATCGCGCTCGCCGCTCCTCACTTCTCGCTGGGCCTGAGCTCGTTATACCAATGTCTTTCTGCGGTTCACCCTGCAGCGCCGTCACCAGGTTGGCCACCATCTGCAGCAACTCGACGTCACGCAGCCGCGGCGCGCCGACCCCACCCGCCCGCGGAATCGGCACCTGGACCGTGGACGTGGTGGCGCGGTAGTGCGCCGCCGGATACATCCGCTTGAGCCGCACCTGGGCCGAATCCAGCAGCGTCACCGGCGACAGCCGGATCGTCGCCGCCGACGGCGCCGAGACCTCGGTGATGCCGGCGCCGCGGCACAGCAGCCGCAACCGCGCCACGGCCACCAGCCTCTCGGCGGGCTCGGGCAGCGGCCCATAGCGGTCGATGAGCTCCTCGACGACGGCGGCGACGGCGGCGTCGTCGCCGGCGGCGGCCAGCCGCCGGTAGCCCTCCAGGCGCAGCCGGTCGCTGGCGATGTAGTCCGGTGGCAGGTGCGCGTCCACCGGCAGGTCGATCCGGACGTCCTTGGGTTCCTCGGGGCTGGTCACCGTCTCGCCGTCGGCGGCCGCCCGGTACGCCTCGACAGCCTCGCCCACCAGCCGCACGTAGAGGTCGAAGCCGACGCCGGCGACGTGCCCGGACTGCTCGACGCCCAGGACGTTGCCCGCCCCGCGGATCTCGAGGTCCTTCAGCGCGACCGCCATGCCCGCGCCGAGCTCGTTGTTCTGCGCGATGGTCGCCAGCCGGTCGTAGGCCGTCTCGGTCAGCGGCGCGTGCGGCGGATACAGGAAGTAGGCGTAACCGCGCTCGCGGCTGCGGCCGACGCGGCCGCGCAGCTGGTGCAGCTGGGACAGGCCGAAGGTGTCGGCCCGCTCGACGATCAGCGTGTTGGCGTTGGAGATGTCCAGGCCGGTCTCCACGATCGTGGTGCACACCAGGATGTCGTATTCGCGGTTCCAGAAGCCCTGCACGGTGCGTTCCAGCCGCTCTTCGGGCATCTGCCCGTGCGCGACGACGACGCGCGCCTCGGGCACCAGCTCGCGCACCCGGGCCGCGGCCCGGTCGATGGAGCTCACCCGGTTGTGCACGTAGAACGCCTGGCCGTCGCGCAGCAGCTCGCGCCGCAACGCGGCGGCGACCTGTTTGTCGTCGTGCGGGCCGACGTAGGTCAGCACCGGGTAGCGCTCCTCGGGCGGGGTCAGGATCGTCGACATTTCGCGGATCCCGGCCAGGCTCATCTCCAGCGTGCGCGGGATCGGGGTGGCGCTCATGGTCAGGACGTCGACGTGGGTGCGCAGCGACTTGATGTGCTCTTTGTGCTCGACGCCGAACCGCTGCTCCTCGTCGACGACGACCAGGCCCAGGTCCTTCCAGCGCACCCCCGTCTGCAGCAGCCGGTGCGTGCCGATCACGATGTCGACCGTCCCGTCGGCCAGGCCCTCGATCACGGCGCGGGACTCGGCGGAGTCGGTGAACCGGGACAGGCCCTTGACGGTCACCGGGAACTCCGCCATCCGGTCGGTGAACGTCTGCAGGTGCTGATCGGCGAGCAGCGTGGTGGGGACCAGCACGGCGACCTGCTTGCCGTCCTGGACCGCCTTGAACGCCGCGCGCACCGCGATCTCGGTCTTGCCGTAGCCGACGTCCCCGCAGATCACCCGGTCCATCGGGACCGGCTTTTCCATGTCGGCCTTGACCTCGGTGATGGCGGTGAGCTGGTCGACGGTCTCGGTGAAGCCGAACGCGTCCTCCATCTCGGCCTGCCACGGGGTATCCGGACCGAACGCATGCCCGGCGCTGGCCTGCCGTTTGGCGTACAGCGCCACCAGCTCGCCGGCGATCTCCCGCACCGCGCGCCGCGCCTTGGTCTTGGTGTTGGCCCAGTCGCTGCCGCCGAGGCGGCTCAGCGCCGGCGCCTGCCCGCCGACGTACCGCGACAGCTGGTCCAGCGAATCCATCGGGACGTACAGCTTGTCGGACCCGCCCCCGCGCTTGCTGGAGGCGTACTCCAGGACGAGGTATTCGCGCCGCGCGCCGCCGACGGTGCGTTCGACCATCTCCACGAACCGCCCGATGCCGTGCTGGTCGTGCACGACCAGGTCCCCGGCCGTGAGCGCCAGGGGGTCGACGGTGTTGCGCCGCTTGGCGGCCAGCCGCTTGCCCTCGACGGCCGTGGCCCGGTTGCCGGTCAGGTCCGTCTCGGTGATCACGACGAGGTTGGCGCCGGGAATCACGACACCGTCGTGCAGCGGGCCCTTGAGCACGCCCACCACACCCGGTTTGGGAGCGGCGCCGCATTCCAGCATGGCGGCCGGGGTGTCGGACTCGGCAAGGCGCTCCACCACGCGGTGGGCGGTCCCGGTGCCGGGCGCGACGATCGCCGCGTGCCCGCCGGTGCTGACGTGGGCGCGCAGCATCGCGAAGATGCCGTCGATGTCGTGCTGGTGCCCGCGGGCCGACGGCGCCGCCCGGACGTCCAGCTCCACGGCCGACTCGTCGGAGAGCTGGCTCAGCGTCCACCAGGGATGACCCGACCGCGCCGCCGCGGCGCGCACGTCGTCCAGTTCGGCGAACCCGGATCCGCCGAACTGCGTGAGGTCGACGGGCGCGTCGGTACCCAGCGCCGCCACCGACCACGACGCCTCGAGGAATTCGCTGCCCGTCTTGATCAGGTCGGCGGCGCGGGTGCGCACCTTCTCCGGGTCGCACACCAGCACCGGCGTGCCCTCGGCGAGTTGGTCGGTCAGCAGGGCATGTTCGCCGGGCCGCAGCACCGGGAGCAGCGCCTCCATGCCGTCGACCCCGATGCCCTCGCCGAGCTTGGCCAGCATGTCGGTGACGCTGCCGGTGATCGCCGGCTCGGCCCCGGAGTGCCGGGCGGCGAGCGCGGCGGCCCGCTCCCGCACGTCGTCGGTCAGCAGCAGCTCGCGGCAGGCGACCGCGATCACGGTCTCGACGTCGATCTCGGGTATCGAGCGTTGGTCGGCGACCGCGAACATCCGCATCTCGCTGACCTCGTCGCCCCAGAACTCGACGCGCACCGGGTGTTCGGCGGTCGGCGGGAAGACGTCGAGGATCCCCCCGCGCACCGCGAACTCGCCGCGCCGGCCGACCATGTCCACCCGGGTGTATGCGAGCTCGACCAGCCGGGCGATGACGTCCTCGAACGCGATCTCCTGGCCGACGGCCAACGTGACCGGTTCCACCTCGCCCAGGCGCGGCGTCATCGGCTGCAGCACCGAACGCGCCGCCGTCACCACCACCCGCAAAGGGGGCCCAAATGGGCGCCCGTCAGGACCGAGGTCGGGGTGGGACAGCCTGCGCAGCACCATCATTCGGGCGCCGACGGTGTCGACGCCCGGTGAGAGCCGTTCGTGCGGCAGGGTTTCCCACGACGGGAAGACCGCCACCGCGTCGCCGAGCGCGCCGCGCAGTTCGGCCGCCAGGTCGTCGGCCTCGCGCCCGGTCGCGGTGACCACGAGCAGGGGCCCCAGCCGCGCCAGCGCGCCGGCGACGAACACCCGGGCGCTGGCGGGTCCGACCAGGCTCAGCTCGGCGGGCCGGCCGGCCGCCGTCTCGATCAGTTGCTGGAACGTCGGCGCCGTCAGCGCCAGGTCCACGAGCCCCGCGATCGGGGTTTCTGGGCGAGCAGGCCCCGGTCCGGTCATGATGAATCCATTCTAAGGGCGCCAAACCACGTCAAAATTGGCCCCGGCGCCGTCAAGGGATCGTAAGGACGCGGCACCCGGCCCCGTTGCGGGCGCACGTTTGACTCATGACATTGCTGGACATCTTGCCGTCGCTCGGTCATGCGGCCCCCCGACGGTTCGATTCTGCGATCTGGCCCGTCACCGCACACTGCGACGAGGCGGGCCGGGTCTGCGTCGGCGGCGTACCACTGGTCGACGTCGCCGACGAGTTCCACACCCCTACCTACGTCATCGACGAAACCGACTTCCGCCGCCGCGCCCGCCGCTACCGCAAGGCGCTGCGCGATGTGACGGTCGTCTACGCCGGGAAGTCGTTGCTGACGACCGCGGTGGCGCGGTGGGCGCGCGAAGAGGGCCTCGGCGTCGACGTCTGCTCGAGCGGTGAACTCGCCGTCGCACTGGCCGGCGGGGTCGACCCGGCCCGCATCGTCATGCACGGCAACGCGAAGTCGCCCGGCGAGCTGCGCGACGCGACTAATGCCGGCGTCGGGCGCATCGTGCTGGATTCGACCATGGAGATCGCCTACCTCGCGGGCCTGGCGCGGCGCCGGCAGCCGGTGCTCGTCCGGGTGACCCCGGACGTCGATATCCACGGCCACCGCGCCGTCAGCACCGGCGTCAGCGACCAGAAGTTCGGCTTCACCCTCGCCGGCGACCACGCCGCCGACGCGGTCAGGCGCGTGCTGGCGCACCCCATCCTGGACCTGGTCGGGCTGCACTGCCACATCGGGTCGCAGGTCAGCGACCCGGCCCTCTACGGGGAGGCGATCCGCCGGATGATCGCCGCCATGGCCGACGTCCGCGCCCGCCATGGCGTCATCCTCACCGAGCTGAACATCGGCGGCGGGCACGCCATCCCGTACATCACGGGCGATCGGGAGCTCGACCTCGACGGGCTTTCCCGCGTGATCGAGGACTCGCTGGACGAGGCCTGCGCCGCCGAGCATTTCCCGCGGCCGGCCATCGTGGTGGAGCCGGGCCGCGCCATCAGCGGCCGGGCGGGTGTGACGCTGTACCGGGTCTGCTCGGTGAAGACGCAACGGGGCGGGCGCACCTTCGTCGCGGTGGACGGCGGGATGAGCGACAACCCGCGGGTGTCGCTGTACGGCTCGCAGTACACCGTCATGCTGGCCAACCGGCACCCGTTGGGCGCCAAGCAGCGCGTCACCGTGGCCGGCCGGCACTGCGAGGCGGGCGACGAGATCGCCCGGGACATCGAGCTGCCGGTGGACGTGCACCCCGGCGACCTGTTGGCCGTCGCCTGCACCGGCGCCTACCACCACAGCATGGCGTCGAACTACAACATGGTCGGCCGCCCGCCGCTGCTGGCGGTCCGGGACGGTCGGGCCCGCGTCCTGGTCCGCCGCGAGACGGTGGCCGATCTACTGGCGCGCGACTGCGGTTAACCGGCCTTACGGCGTATCCCGCTCGGCGAAGTGGCGTTGCCGCGCCAGCAGCGCCGCCGCCCGCTGCTCGGCGGTGACGCGACGCGACGGGTCGAAGTACTCGTCGACGCGGTCGAGGTCGATCACCGTCGCGGTCGGCGCGGCAGGCTGTTCGGCCGCGGTGGCCCGCCAGGTGACGACCCCGCTGCGATACCCGCGCGCGTCGAGCCAGTTGTCCACGCCGAGGTCCTCGGTGGACACCAGCACGCGCACCCGATCGCCGTCGGTGTGCGACTGGCCGAGGTTCAGACTCGTTTGCCGGGTCGCGACGTCGATCATCTCGCTCCACCGGTTGGTCAGGCAGATGCCGACATACGGGCTGCCGCTGGGGATCTGGTAGTCGATCACCAAGGCCTGGCCGTCGTCCAGTTCCCAGGCAATGGGGACGAACCACGCGCCGGCCATGGCCGACGGCGGCTGCATCGGGGGGATGGCGAAGTTCTTCGGCAGGGCCCCGAACACCCGTGCGGGAATGTCCTTGACCCACATGGTGAATAGGTCGCGCGACGCGGCCAAGTGTTCGTCGAACGCGGCGATCGTCTGCGCCGCGGACTGCGGGCGCGCCGGTGCTTGCGGATTGAGGCATTCGATGCGGACGGTGCCCTTGGACTGGCGTTGCCAGTCGCCGTAGGTCTGATAGCAGCAGAACGACTCGGCTCCCGGTGGCAGTTCAAACCAGTTGGTATCGCCGGTTTTTTGGCGGCTGAAGTAGATCTCGAAGGATCCGTCCGCCGCGATGTGAAGGTCCTCGGACTGCGTCTTGACCGCTCGGGCCTGGTCATCCTTGCCGGCGTAGACGCCGAAGGTGGTCTGTGCGACCGAGCCCAGCGTGCCGTAGACCCGGTAGTCGTGCGCGTCGTCGATTCGCGCCGACAGGTACAGGGTGTCGGGGTTGGAGTGGCCCCAATTCCACGGCGCGTACTGCGCGTTGATCAGCGTCGGGCGTACCGGGTCGCTGCGCAGCTGCAGTCCCATGTACTGGATGTGGCCGACGAGGCGCCCGAGAAGCGAACTGGCGGAGCCCTCGTCGAGGTCACCTTGCGCCAGCGCGACGCAGAGCAGGTCGTCGTGGAGATCGCCGAAGCGCCGCCACGCCCCGCGTAGCGCGTCACCCCACTCTTGGGTCATGGCTTGTCCTCGATTCCGTAGAACTCCCGGTAATACTGCAGTTCCGGCCAGAGCGCCGCGATGTCGAGCCCGTAGTCCTCGGCGCGGTAGATGTTGGGCTTGCGGGTGGACGCACCGCGCTGGTCCATAAACCTGCGCATCTTGCGGTGCACCTCGGCGGTCAGCTCGATGCCGAAGTGGTCGTAGATCTCCGCAACGCAGGCCATGGGGTCGCGAACCATGCGATCCATCGGGAAATCGATGAATTGCGCCGAGCGATCGGAGAATTGGCGCCTCAGCTCGACGTTGCGGGCGAGCATGCCCTGATTGCGCCAGGTCATGTACCCGCCGTGATCGTGCCAGTCGACGTCGTCGGTCACCATCGCGAACACGGTGCCGGACAGCTTGCAGCTGGAGGCGATGACCTCGGTGGGTTCGCGGTAGGTGGTGACGAAGCGGGCGTCGGGGAAGACGTCGAGGATCTTGTCGATGTTGGCCATGTGCGGCGGGGTCTTCAGCAGCCAGCTCTCCTTCGGGCGCAGCCCCCCGCTCTGCATGTACTGCAGGAGCAGCTTCTCCTCCTGGTAGACCCAGGTGCGATCCTGGGCGGCCAACCACCGGTCGTAGCCCTGGCAGTTGAACATCACCAGGAACGTCTCGCTGGCAAAGGCGTAGGCGTGCAACAGCGCACACTCCTGTGCCTCCCACGCCCCGACCGGGTGCGCGGCGTCGAGGTCGGGGGCCAGCGCCAGGCTGCGGCGGATCTGCTTTTCGCTGCGGGCGATTCGCGGGTCGCTGCGCATCGTGGCGGGATCCAGCGGCGGGTACAACTCGTCGCACTCCCAGGTGAACGGGAACCGGAACCGGTCGTCCTGGCTCAGCAGGTGATGGGTGATCGTGGTGCCGGTGCGGGGCGCGCCGACCAGGAAGACGGGTTTGGTGATGATCTCGTCCCGGATCGCGGGGTTTTTGCGGATGTGCTCCATGACCAGCAACCGCTGGCGCAACAGGTTGGTGATGTGCGTGGTGGCCAGGATGCGACCGAAGCCGTTCAGCTTGTCGTCGTCGTTGATCGATTCGATCAGCTTGTCCAGGCCCTCTTCGAAGCGGGGGTCGCCGAAGTCGGTGAGACCACCCGCGCGACGGCTGGCGCGGTCCATGAGCGCGTACTTGCGCAGCGGCAGCGGATGAGCGCCGAGGGCGCGGGCCGCGCGGTAGGCACCGTTGAGGATGCGAAACGGCATCGGTCTGGGCGGTATGTCGATAGCCATGACGGGCGTGCCTCACCGTTGAGGGGATAAGAAACCTATTGGCGCGCAACGAGCTACGGGAACCATGCCGATTGGTCGCCTCCCGCTGCACCGTTGTGCTCGCTCTCGCAAAACATTACGATCTGAACGTAATGAAATCAACACCTTTCGAGCGCAAAAGTCGCGAGGCCAGGTCGCAGGGGCGGCCCCGCGATGCGCGCATCGACGATGCCGTGCTGCGAGCCACCAACGAGCTGCTCGAGGAGATCGGCTACGCGCGGCTGAGCATTCCGTTGGTGGCCGCGCGGGCCGGGGCCACGCCGCCCGCCGTGTACCGACGTTTTCCGACCAAGATCGAACTCGTCTTCGCGGCAGTGTTTCCCCCGACGCCGCGCGCCGAGTTGCCCCTGACCGGTGACCTGCCCACCGTCGTGCGGAGCCTGCTCGAAGGATCGATCCACCTGTTCAGCCGGCCGGCCGTGCACAGCGCGGTGTCGGGCCTGACGGCCGAACTGCCCTCGGAGCCCGGGCTTTCGGCGCGGCTGCTGGACCGGCTGCAGGGCGGCACGTACGAACGCCTGCAGCGCTACCTCGATCACGCCGCCGCCAAGGGACTGGCGGCCGACGGCCTCGACGCGCGCCTGCTCATGGACATGATCGGCGGCACGGTCATGATGTCGATGGCCACCGAACGGACCCTGGACGACGCCTGGCTCGAGCACAACACCACGCTGATCGTCCGCGGGCTGAGCAGATGAGCGCGACGCCGATGCAGATCGTCGCCTCCGCACCGGCCCGGCTGGGCCTGGCCGAAATCGGCCCGTGGGCCGCGCGCATGGAGCGCGTCGGCTTCGGGGTCGTCCACGTGTCCGAAACCATCCACGACGTATTCGCCGTCGCGGCAATGGCATTGGCGCATACGACCCGGCTCACCGTGCGGACCAGCATGGCCCTCGCGTTTCCGCGCAGCCCCATGATCACCGCCTATGCGGCCTGGGATCTCGCCGGCTACTCCGACGGTCGCTTCCAACTCGGCCTGGCCTCCCAGGTGCGCGGCAACATCGTCGGACGATTCTCGGTCCCGTGGTCGCAGCCGGCGCTGCGCATGCGGGAGTACATCGAATCGGTGCTGGCGATCTTCCACTCCTTCCAGACCGGGGAGCCCCTCGACTACAGCGGGCGGTTCTACCGATTCGACCGCCTGCAGCCGTATTTCAACCCCGGCCCGATCCGGTGCGGACCCCCGCAGATCTGGACCGGTGGGGTCAACAAGAGGATGTGCGTCCTAGCCGGTGAACTCTCCGACGGCTTCGTCTGCCACCCGACCAACTCGCATCCGTCGATCCTCGCGACGCAGACGCTGCCCGCCCTCGCCGAAGGCGCCGCGAACGGGCGTCGCATAGACCCCCCGCTCGCGGTGGTGGCCAACCCGCAACCCTTGATGGCGGCCACCGGCGACGAACTGGCGCGACTGCGCGAACACCGCCGGTCGGAGCTGGCCTTCCTTTACAGCACTCCCGCCTACCGCCGGCAGCTCGAATTCTTCGGTTTCGAGGACATCGGCGAGGCGCTCAGCGCCATGGCGCGCCGGAACGAATGGACCGACCTGCCCGAGCACCTGACCGACGAGGTGATGGATCGGGTTGTGCCGCAAGGCACCTACGACGAAATTCCCGCGGTGCTCGAGCGTTGGTACTCCGGCGTGTGCACCGGCCTGAGCCTGCCGGTCACCGACGTGCCGGACGACGTGCTGGCCATGCTCATCGATCGCCTCAAGTTCATTCCCACGCTCGGGGAACAAACACCAGGAAGGTAGCAATGAACGCAGCACAATCGGCTCTGGCGCTGAAATCCATGGTGGCCCAGCAATGGCGCTCGCACGGCCCGCTGGCCCGGCGCCCACCGAAGAACTTCGCCGGGCAGTACGGGCCGTGGGCGCTCGTGTCCGGCGCCAGTGAGGGCATCGGCGGTGCCTGGGCGGATTATGCGGCATCCCAAGGGTTGTCGGTCGCGATCGTCGCGCGCGACCCCGACAAGCTCGAGAAGAAACGTCAGGAATTGGTGTCACGGTTCGGCGTGGAGGTGCTCGCCATCTCCCAGGAACTCGGGGCGCCGGATGCCGTGGAAAACATCGTCGCGGCCGTCGGCGATCGCGAAATCGGACTGCTGGTATCCAACGCCGCGCTGGCCACGGTCGGCGGGTTCTGGGCCGATGACCTCGAATTCGAGCGGCGGCGGATAAACATCAACTGCTGCAGCCCGTTTGGGCTGACCTACCACTACGGGGCGCTCATGAAGGCGCGCCGTCGTGGCGGCATCGTCCTGATGAGCAGCGGCACGGGGTTGATCGGCAGCCCGTACTACACGCACTACGGCGCGACGAGGGCGTACAACATCATCCTCGCCGAAGGGCTCTGGTACGAACTGAAACCCGACAACGTGCACGTGTTGGCGTGCATGGCCGGGCTGACGAGTTCGCCGGGGGCCGCCGAAGCGCTCGAGGTCGCGCGGGCCAGGGGCAGCCTCATCAACACGCCCGCAGAAAACGTCGAAGAGGCGGTGCTGTATCTCGGCAAGCGGCCCAGCATGCAGGTGGGGGCGCCGAACCGGCGGATGATGTTCGTCGTGACCCGCCTGCTTCCGCGACCCCTGGGCATCCGGGAAATCGGCAAACACGCCCTGAACAACTTCCTCGACGGGGCGCGGCCGTAGCTCCTACTCGTCCTGCAGCCGCGGATCCGCTTCCAGGTGGGTCAGGCCGTTCCACATCAGGTTGACCAGGTGCGCGGCGACCACTTCTTTCTTGGGCTCGCGGGTGTCCAGCCACCACTGCGCCGTCATCGACACCGAGCCCACCAGCGCCTGGGCATAGAGCGGCGCCAGGTCCGGATCCAGACCCCGGCGGGCGAAGTCGCCGGCAAGGATGGAGCTGACCTGGCTGACGGCGTCGTTGAGCAGGCTGGAGTACGTGCCCGAGCTGATGGCGGCCGGCGAGTCGCGGATCATGATCCGGAAGCCGTCGGTGCGCTCCTCGACGTAGGTGAGCAACGCCAGCGCAACGCGCTCCACCCGCACCCGGGACCGGTTGTTGGTCAGCGACGAGGTGATCATGTCCAGCAGCGCCGACATCTCCCGGTCGACGACGACGGCGTACAGCCCCTCCTTGCCGCCGAAATGCTCGTAGACGACGGGCTTGGACACGTTGGCGCGCAGCGCGATCTCCTCGATCGAGGTGCCCTCGTAACCCCGTTCGGCGAACAGCGAGCGGGCGATGCCGATGAGCTGCTGCCGGCGATCGCTGCCCGTCATCCGGGCGCGCGCCGGCCGAGCCTCCTTGTCCGGCTCTTTATCGAGAACGGCCACGTCAATCAGCCTATCGGTTCCGCTCGCCGCGACCAGGCCGCTTACCGTCTAGAGTCACCGTGGGTATTCCATCCGTCGTGGTGTAATCGGCAGCACATCAGATTTTGGTTCTGAGAGTTCAGGTTCGAGTCCTGGCGACGGAGCAGCGTGGCCCTTTGCGGCGAGCGTGCATGAAATGACACGCTTGACGGCGTGTAGGCGTGCAAACACGCACGCTGGCGCGAAGGGCAATAGGAGAGTTCATGTCGTTTTGTGGTGACACCGCGGTCCTGGTGCTCGCGGCCGGACCCGGCACCCGGATGCGGTCCGACACCCAGAAGGTGCTGCACACGATCGCCGGCCGCAGCATGCTGTCGCATTCCCTGCACGCGATCGCCAAGGTGGCGCCGCAGCACCTGGTGGTGGTGCTGGGCCACGACCACGAGCGCGTCTCGCCGCTGGTCGCCGACCTGGCCGACGCCCTGGGGCGCTCGATCGACGTGGCGCTGCAGGACCGGCCCCTGGGCACGGGCCACGCGGTCCTGTGCGGCCTGTCCGCCCTGCCCGATAACTACGTCGGCATCGTCGTCGTCACCTCCGGCGACACGCCGCTGCTGGACTCCGACACGCTGGCCGGCCTGATCGCCACCCACACCGCGGAGTCGGCCGCGGTCACCGTGCTCACCACCACGCTGAGCGACCCGGTCGGCTACGGGCGCATCCTGCGCACCCAGGACAACGAGGTCATGGCGATCGTCGAGCACACCGACGCGACGCCCTCGCAACGCGAGATCCGCGAGGTCAACGCGGGTGTCTACGCCTTCGACGTCGCTGCGCTGCGCTCCGCGCTGAGCCGGCTGAGCTCCAACAACGCCCAACAGGAGCTCTACCTGACCGACGTCGTCGCCATCCTGCGCGGCGACGGCCGGGCCGTGCGCGCCCAGCACGTCGCCGACAGCGCGCTGGTCGCCGGCGTCAACAACCGCGTTCAGCTCGCGGAGCTGGGCGCCGAGCTGAACCGCCGGATCGTCGCCGCCCACCAGATGGCCGGCGTGACCGTCATCGATCCGGCCACCACCTGGATCGACGTCGACGTGACGATCGGCCGCGACACCGTCATCCACCCCGGGACCCAGCTGCTGGGCCGCACCCGGGTCGGGGCTCGCTGCGTCGTCGGCCCGGCCACCGACCTGACCGACGTCAGCGTCGGCGACGGCGCGTCGGTGGTGCGCACGCACGGCACCTCCTCGTCGATCGGGGACGGCGCCACCGTCGGCCCCTTCACCTACCTGCGACCCGGGACCGTGCTGGGGGCCGACGGCAAGCTGGGCGCGTTCGTCGAGACCAAGAACTCCGTCATCGGCACGGGCACCAAGGTCCCGCACCTGACCTACGTCGGCGACGCGGACATCGGCGACCACAGCAACATCGGCGCGTCCAGCGTGTTCGTCAACTACGACGGCGAAACCAAGCGGCGGACCACCGTGGGCTCGCACGTGCGGACGGGGTCGGACACCATGTTCGTCGCCCCCGTGACCGTCGGCGACGGGGCCTACACCGGCGCCGGCACGGTGGTGCGCGACGACGTGCCGCCGGGGGCGCTGGCGGTGTCGGCGGGACCCCAACGCAACATCGAGGGCTGGGTGCAACGCAAGCGGCCGGGCAGCGCGGCGGCCAAGGCCGCGGAGCGGGCGGCGGCGAAAGCGGGTCCCGAAGCCACCGAAGAAACTGACGAAACTGACGAGAATTCCGAGACCGAATAGACACCGTGAGTTTGGTCCCTGGCAACCCGGCCACAATTCCGTACCATTCGCTGCGTACGATGGGGCTTCCATTTCGATCCCGAGGCAGGGCAGTGCGTTGAGCCACGACTGGACCGATAATCGAAAAAATCTGATGCTTTTCTCGGGCCGTGCGCATCCCGAGCTGGCCGAGCAGGTCGCGAAGGAACTCGACGTCCACGTCACCGCCCAGACGGCCCGGGAATTCGCCAACGGCGAGATCTTCGTCCGCTTCCATGAATCGGTTCGCGGCAGCGACGCCTTCGTCCTGCAATCCAACCCCGCGCCGGTCAACAACTGGCTGATGGAACAGCTGATCATGATCGACGCGCTCAAGCGGGGCAGCGCGAAGCGGATCACCGCGGTCATGCCGTTCTACCCCTACGCGCGCCAGGACAAGAAGCACCGCGGCCGCGAGCCGATCTCGGCGCGGCTGGTCGCCGACCTGCTCAAGACGGCCGGCGCCGACCGGATCGTGACCGTCGACCTGCACACCGACCAGATCCAGGGGTTCTTCGACGGGCCCGTCGACCACATGCGCGCCCAGAACCTGCTGACCGGCTACATCAAGGACAACTACCCGGACGGCAACATGGTGGTGGTCTCCCCCGACTCCGGCCGGGTGCGCATCGCCGAGAAGTGGGCCGACGCGCTGGGCGGCGTTCCGCTGGCCTTCATCCACAAGACCCGCGACCCGCGGGTGCCCAACCAGGTGGTCTCCAACCGCGTCGTCGGCGAGGTCGAGGGCCGCACCTGCGTGCTGATCGACGACATGATCGACACCGGTGGCACCATCGCCGGCGCGGTGAACCTGTTGCGCGAAGACGGCGCCAGCGACGTGGTGATCGCGGCGACGCACGGCGTGCTGTCCGACCCGGCCGCCGAACGGCTGGCGGCGTGCGGCGCGCGCGAGGTGATCGTCACCAACACCCTGCCGATCGGCGAGGAGAAGCGCTTCCCTCAGCTCACGGTCTTGTCCATCGCGCCGCTGCTGGCCAGCACCATCCGCGCCGTCTTCGAAAACGGCTCCGTCACGGGACTTTTCGACGGGGACGCCTAGATGGCTTTCGGCGAGACCGTCATCTACCACAACCCCAAATGCAGCACCTCCCGCAAGACGCTGGATCTCTTGCGGGACAACGGGATTGAACCCACCGTCGTCCAGTACCTGAAAACCCCGCCGTCGCGCGCCGAGCTGGTTCGCATGATCCGCGACGCGGGCATCGACGTGCGCACCGCGGTGCGCAAGCGCGAACCGCTGTACGCCGAACTGGGTCTGGCCGACGCGACCGACGACGAGTTGCTCGACGCCATGGCCGAACACCCGATCCTGATCGAACGGCCGTTCGTCGTCACGGCGAAGGGCACCCGGCTGGCGCGGCCGATCGACGCGGTGCGCGAGATTCTGTGAGACGGCGCGCTGCCGCGGTGGTGGGGCTGCTGCTGACGGTGGTGGCGTGCTCGCCGCCGAAAGCCCCTGATTACCAGTCGATCCTGACGAAGAGCTCGACGACCGCCGCGGCGACCACCACCGCGAAGCCCGTCCCGTTGTCGCAGTATCTGGAGAACATCGGCGTCAACGGCCAGCAGGTGGCGCCGGGCTCGCCGCCCGACCTGAACGTGTCGATCCCGACGCCGCCGGGGTGGTCGCCGTTCAGCAACCCGAACATCGCCAAGGAGACCCTGATCATCTCCCACGGCGGCAAGTACCCGACCGCGCGGCTCGTGGTCTTCAAACTGCGGGGCGACTTCGACCCGGCCCAGGTCGTCAAGCACGGCAACGACGATGCCCAGCTGTTCGAGAATTTCAAACAGCTGGACGCCTCCACGGATAACTACAACGGCTTTCCGTCGTCGATGATCCAGGGCAGCTACGACCTCGACGGCCAGCGGCTGCACAGTTGGAACCGGATCGTCATCGCCACCGGGTCGCCGCCCGCGAACCAGCGGTACCTCGTCCAGCTGACCATCACCAGCCTGGCCAACCAGGCGGCCGCGGAGGCGTCGGACATCGAGGCGATCATCCACGGATTCGTGGTGGCCGCAAAGTAATTTGTGGCGTCCCTTCACTAAGCTCATCAGCCATGACGAACTGGACCGCCGCTGACCTGCCGTCGTTCGCCGGACGCACCGTGATCATCACCGGCGCCAATAGCGGGCTGGGCGCGGTGACGGCCCGCGAGCTGGCCGGCAAGGGCGCCAAGATCGTCATGGCCGTCCGCAACACGGGCAAGGGCGACGCCGCCGCCAAGCAGATGACCGGTGACATCGAGGTGCGCCGGCTGGACCTGCAGGACCTGTCGTCGGTGCGCGAGTTCGCCGAGGGGGTGGCCGAGGCCGACGTGCTGATCAACAATGCCGGCATCATGGCCGCGCCCTACGCGCTGACCGCCGACGGATTCGAGAGTCAGATCGGCACCAACCACCTCGGGCACTTCGCGCTCACCAACCTGTTGCTGCCCAAACTCACCGACCGCGTCGTGACGGTGTCGTCGATGGCGCACTGGCCGGGCCGCATCAACTTCGACGACCTGAACTGGAAGAACCGGCGCTACTCCCCTTGGCTGGCCTACAGCCAGTCGAAGCTGGCCAACCTGCTGTTCACCAGCGAGCTGCAGCGGCGGCTCGATTCGGCCGGTTCGCCGCTGCGGGCGCTGGCGGCCCATCCCGGCTACTCGCACACCAACCTGCAGGGCGCGTCGGGCCGCAAGCTGGGGGACGCGCTGATGTCGGCCGCCACCCGGGTGGTGGCCACCGACGCGGATTTCGGCGCCCGGCAAACGCTGTACGCCGCGTCGCAGGACGTGCCGGGCGACTCGTTCATCGGCCCGCGATTCGGCTGGGTCGGCGCAACCCAGCCGGTCGGTCGCAGCCGGCGGGCGCAGGATGCGGCCACGGCGAGCGCGCTGTGGGAGCTGTCCGAGCAGCTCACGGGCACCAAATTTCCGCTCTGAGGCTTTCTGTGTGCGCTGAGGGCTTTCAGTGTGCGCTGAGGGCTTTCAGTGTGAACTGAGGGCTTTCAGTGTGTGCTGGGGGCACGATTTCGGCCGATTTTCAACCCTGGCGCACCACGCAAAGCCGTCAGCACACTCGCCAATTTCCGCTCCGACCCGCGCATGCGCTAACCTGACCGGGCGTCACGGCGAGGGTGGCTGGCCGACCAGCACCGTTATCGACGGAGACCGACTTCATTGTCGCGACCTTCGCCGTGCTCCCGAACCAGAGCACATAGGAGCGACACGATGGCCAAGTCCGCAGTCAACCAACTCAAGGTCGAGGTGCGAGCCGAGACCGGCAAGGGCGCATCCCGCCGGGCGCGCCGCGACGGCAAGATTCCCGCCGTCCTCTACGGACACGGCGCCGCCCCCCAGCACCTGGAACTGCCCGGACACGACTACGCGGCGGTGCTGCGGCACTCGGGCACCAACGCGGTGCTGACCCTCGACATCGCGGGCAAGGAACAGCTGGCGCTGACCAAGGCCCTCGACATCCATCCGATCCGCCGCACCATTCAGCACGCCGACCTGGTGATCGTGCGCCGCGGCGAGAAGGTGCACGTGGAGGTCAACGTCGTCGTCGAGGGCGAGGCCGGACCCGACACCCTGGTCACCCAGGAGACCAACACGATCGAGATCGAGGCCGAGGCCATGTCGATTCCCGAGCAGTTGACCGTGTCGGTCGAGGACGCCCCACCCGGCACCCAGTTCACCGCGGGGCAGATCGCGCTGCCCAGCGGCGTCACCCTGGTTTCCGACCCGGACATGCTGGTGGTCAACGTGGTGAACGCGCCGACGGCCGCGGACCTCGCGGAAGAGGGCGCGGGCGAGGCGGCCGAGGGCGAGGCGGAAGCTCCCGCGGCCGAAGAGGGCGGCGAAGCCGAGGCCTCCGGCGACGAGTCCGAGTAGGCGGCCAACAACGTGGCCGAACCGCTGTTGGTGGTCGGCCTGGGCAACCCCGGAGACAACTACGCGCGCACCCGGCACAACCTGGGGTTCATGGTCGCCGACCTGCTCGCCGCGCGGCTGGGCGCGAAATTCAAGGCGCACAAGCGTTCCGGCGCCGAAGTTGTCAGCGGCCGGTTGGCCGGGCACTCGGTGTTGGTGGCCAAGCCGCGCTGCTTCATGAACGAGTCGGGCCGCCAGGTGGGGCCGCTCGCGAAGTTCTACTCGGTCGCCCCGGCCGACATGATCGTCATCCACGACGACCTCGACCTCGAGTTCGGCCGCATCCGGCTCAAGCTCGGCGGCGGCGAGGGCGGCCACAACGGGCTGCGCTCGGTGGTTGCGGCGTTGGGCACCAAGGAGTTTCAGCGTGTGCGCATCGGGATCGGGCGCCCGCCCGGGCGCAAGGACCCGGCGGCGTTCGTCCTGGAGAACTTCACCGCCGCCGAGCGCGCCGACGTCCCGACGATCTGCGAGCAGGCCGCGGACGCCACCGAGGCGCTCATCGAACTGGGGCTGGAGCCGGCGCAGAACCGCGTCCACGCCTGGTGAGTGCGGCCTCGCACCTCACCTCGGCAGCATGTCCGTCCACGACTTCGGCACCCCGGTGACCTCGGATTGGTTGAACAGTTGGCCGTCGGCCGTCATGTACTTGCCGGTGCGCGGATCGTATTGCGCGACGGCCACCGACGGCTTCGCCCCGCCCCCGTCGGTCGTCAATGCGCTCGGGGCCGCATCCGGCGGTGTTCCCGAGGGTGCGGCACCCGGCGGGACGGGGGTTCCTTCCACCGGACCGAACAGGTGGTCATTGGCGGTGACCCGATCGTCCGGGGGGATGCCCTGCGACAGCAGGTTGGGGTCGAGCGGGTAGGGCCCGAAGACATGCTGGCGCATGGCGAGCGGTTCGTAAGGCTTGTCGCTGTTACAGAGCTCCACGGTCGGGGCGCGCTTTCCGGGCTTGCCCATGCACGGATAGTTGCGGGCGCCGCGAACCGAAATCGGGGAGTCCTGCGGGAGTTTGCAATACAGCCCGTCCGGCGTGTCGATCGTGGTGGTGTCGGCGGGGGAACGCCACGACGAGGGCGGCAGGAATCCCACCGTGCACGGCGGCGGATCGCCGATGCTGATGGCAAACTCACCCAGAGCCATCCCCGTCGCGTTGTTCTTCGATAGTCCGGCGGACTGCAACGCGGCAATCGCCGGCGGCAGCAACACCAACAGCTGCTCCAGCGACGGGTTGTAGGTCAGCAGAACCTGACCGACGGTCGTGAGGTTCGCCAGCAAGACGGGCAGCGTGGGCTTTAACTGGTTGAGCAGTCGAGAAACCTCGTTGGCGGCGGCCGGGCCGGTTTGCAGCAGCGTACGCAGCTGGCGGTCGTCTGCCGCCACAGTGCGCGTAACCCCGGCCAGACCGTGCACCCAGGTCCGGATGGACTCGGCGCTACCGGCCTGCGAATCCAGCAGCGGCACAGCACCATCCACCAGAGTCCGAGTGTGATCGGCGACGGGCTCGATGTCTCCGGCCACCCGCGCGGACGAGTCAAACAGGGAGCCAAGGTCGTAGCCCGCGCCGTTGAGCCCCTTGAACGACGCGTCGAGCAGCGCGCCGAGCTTTTCCTTGGGGATGCTGTTGACCAGCGCGCTGACCTTGTCCAGCATCGGCCCAACCGGTTGCGGGATCGTGGTTCTCTCGACGGGGATCACCGAGCCGTTGGTCAGGTAGGGCCCCGACCGGTCCCGGGGCCGCAGATCCACGTACTGCTCCCCCACCGCGGAGACGCTGCGCACCTCCGCCCTCAGGTCCGCGGGAATCGGCACGGAGGTGTCGAGCGACAGCGTCGCTTGGACGTGATCGGGCTCCACGTCGACCGCGGTGACCTTGCCCACCTGCACACCCCGGTAGGTCACGTTGGAAAACCGGTATAGCCCTCCGCCGGACGGTAATTCCAGCCGCACGGTGATGCGCCCGATGCCCAACAGGGTTGGGGCCTGTATGTAGACGAGCCCCATGGCCAGGACCCCGACGATCGACACGATCGTGAAGATCGTCAGCTGGATTCTGACGAAACGCGTCAGCATCAGCCGCCGGCCTCGTCTTTCGGCGGGAAGTCGGTGGGCTGCGGGACGCCAGCAGGTGGCGGCTTTTCGCGCTGCTCCACCCCGCCCGGCGGGGGCGTCGGTCCGACCGCGGGCGCGGGTGCGGTTGCCGGTGGGGGTGCCAACGCCGCGCCCAGCGGGTCATAGGTGTAATTCAGATACGACGGATCTCCAGGCGCGGGAACCAGTTTCGCGCCGGGCTGGCCCCACCGGGTGCCAAGCAGCAATGTCCGCTTGAGCCGGGGCAGCGTGAGGTCCGCGACGAGATACATGTTCATGTAATCACCTCGCACGCCCCGGTCGATGAGGTTCTGGCCGTACGGGAACGTCGTCGCGTAGGCGAGCGCGGTGTCCAGGTCCGGGCCGACATCGGCGAGGGCCTGGATGGTCGGTTCCAGGTTGGTCAGGTCGCGCACCAGGTCGGCCTGCGTATCGGCGACCAGCCCGGTTGCGGTGTCACTGAAAACTCGGAGCTTGTCCAGCGCGGTAGTGATGCGCGGCCGCTCGCGTATCAGCACATCCAGTGCGGGCGGTATCTTGTGCAACGCTCGCGTGATCACGTCTCGCTGCCCGGCGACCGTCGCGGTGAGGCGGTTCAGTTCCTCCATGAATCCAACGAGGTTGTCGCGCTGGGCGTCCAGCGTGCCGACGAAGTCGTCAAGGCGGGTCAGCAGATCACGGATCTGGTCTTCATGCCCGGCCAACGCGGCGCCGAAGTTGTGGATGATGTCGCCGATCTGCCCCAATCCCCCAGCGTTGACCACAGCCGATAGCGACGAGAGCGTCTGCTCCGTCGACGGATAGGTCGACGACCTGTTGAGCGGGATGGTGGTTCCGGGCCGCAGCCGGCCGCTCGGCGGTTGACCCAGCGGCGGATCGAGTTCGAGATGCATCGATCCCAGCAGGCTGGTCTGCCCGACGCGGGCGATGGCGTTGGCGGGAATGCCGACATCGGGTTTCACCGAGATCTCGACGTCGGCGTGCCAGTCATGAAAGGTCATCTTGCCGACGCTGCCGACGACGACGTCGTTGATCATCACCGGCGAATTGGGCTCAAGCGAGCTAACATTCGCCAGTTCGACGTGGTAGGTGTTGGCGCCGGACCCCCGTCCGACCGCCCCGGGCAGCGGCAGCGAGTTCAACCCCTGGAACGCACACCCGGTCACGCTGAGCAGGACGCAGCTGCCGACGGTCAGTATGCGGCGCGCCCGCCGCAACCCGCTCACGGGGCCGGCCTCGCGGCCGGCAGCACCATGTCCTGCCACGTCGCCGGCGCCGGGAACGCTTGCGACGCAGCCTCGGTGGCGACGGTCGGCGGCGGATCGGGCTGCGCCAGGCCGGGAATGCGCGGCAGCGGTGGGGGCGGCGGCGCCGCCGGCGGGGTGTCACCGGGCAGGCCGGTGTATGCCGAAATCGCCGGCGGCGCGACCGGTGGCCCGGGTTTGGGGCCGTCGCCCCCGGGCGCCAGGCGCGGCTCGGAGTAGATGATGTTGTCGGGGTTGGCCGATTTCATCAGGAACGGGCTCGACGGAATCGGCGGGTAGTTGAGGTTCAACAACCGCAGCGCGGGGCCGAGATACTCGGCGCACAGCTTCCCGGTCTCGCCCGCGGTGACGTTTTCGATCGCTCCGATCTGTGCGCAGATGAACTGCATGGGACTCGAGAAGTTGTTGAACACAATGGATCCGATGGCATCGCCGGTGTCGGGGTTGAAGGCGTTGTAGAAATTGGCGAACGCGTTCGGCGCCACGTGCAAGAGGTTCTCCAGGTCGGTGCGGTGATCGACGAGGTTCTGCGTGACGTCCGCCAGCCGCTGCACCTGTTCGGACACCTGATTACGACTTGCGGCTACGAACCGCTGCACTTCGCCGACTGCGGTCGACAGGTCGGTCAGGGCGGCGTCCAGGTCGGAGCGGTTGTCGTCGAGCACGCTGGTCAGCGTGGCGAGCCGATGCTCGAACTGAACGATCTGCTGGTCGCTGTCGCGAAGCGCCGTGACGAAGACCTGAAGATTGTTGATGATGTCGACGATGTTCCCGCTGCCGTCGGCCAGGATCCTGCCCACCCCGGACAGTTGCGCCAGCGTCTGGCGCAACTTTTCCCCGTTACCGCCCAGCGCGTTGGCGGCGCTGTCGATGAACCGCGCCATCGACGACGTCGACATCTGGCTGTTGGGCCCCAACTCCGTTGCCAAGCGGGTCAATTGGGTCTTCACCTCGTCCCACTCGACGGGTACGGCGGTGCGTTCCGCGGGAATCACCGCGCCGTCGGCCATCGTCGGACCGCTGGAGCGATACGCCGGCGCCAGCTGGACATAGCGCGCTGAGACGAGGTTCTGCGCGACGATCACCGCCTTCGCGTCGGCCGGTATCCGCACGTCGCGGTCGACTTCCATCGTCACCCTGACCGCCGGGCCGTCCGGGCGGATCGAGGTGATCTTGCCCACCCTGACACCGGAGACCCGCACGAGGTCACCGGAGTAGATCGCGGTCGCGGTGGTGAAATACGCCGTGATCGTCCGCGGACGCGAGAACGACTGGTGGGCAATCAAAGCCGCGCCACCGATGCCCACGCCGATCAGCACGATTGCCACCGCTGCCACTAGCTTGTTTCGGGCCATCGCGTTGTTCACCGCCGTCACCGCTGGGGAATCCCGTTGAACGGGAACGGAAACTCTGCGCGCGGGCCGGCGTTGTCGGGCGGTTGCCCCGGGATGTTGCCCCGGCGGAATCCGAACGCGTAGTCGAAGAACGGCTGATAGAACTGCGGCGGCAGCACATTGGGGTCATAGGACTGGTAATAGAACCCGCTGGACACCGCTTCGCCCTGGGTGATCTCGAACTTGGCCAGGCCCGGAAGGGCTTTGGAGATGTTGTCCCGGTTCTTCTGCAGCACCGCCGTCACCGAGTTCAGCCTTTGCAAGGCCGGCGCCAGGCCTTGTTCGTTGTCGTGCACGAGCCCCGAAAGCTGCTTGGCAACCGCCGAAGTGTTGGCGAGCAATTCGACGATCGCCTGGCGGCGCTGGGCCAGCACACCAAGCAGGTCATTGGTGTTCAGGATCAACCCGTTCACCTGCCGGCTGCGTTCCGACAGGATGCCGGCCACGGTGCTGGTGCTCTTGAGGACCTCCCCGAGCGTCTTGTTGCGGCCGTTGAGAGATTCTGACAATCGGGTGAGGCCGTCGAACATCGGTCTCAATCGCGGTGCGATCCGGTCGATCGTCGACGACAGCGTGTCGAGCGACTGGTTGAGCGATGCGGTATCGGTTCCGGCGAGATTGGTCGTGAGATCGCTGACGGACTCCGTCAGCGAGTACGGCGATGAGGTGCGCGAGACCGGGATGAGGTCGGACGGGTGCAATCGCCCGGCGCCCGCCGAGTCGACGGTAAGCACCCGCTGCCCCAGCAGCGAGCCCGTCCTGATGTGTGCGGTGCTGGTCGACCCCAGCCGAACCTTCCCGCTGACGGTGAACGTGACCAAGGCATCGCCGTCCCGCAGCGCGATATTCGACACCGCACCGACTTTGATGCCCGAGGCCGTCACATCGTTGCCGACCTCCAGCCCGCCGGCTTCGGTGAACAACGCCTGGTAGCGAACCGAGGTCGCCAGCGACAGCAGCCGCTCGGGCTGCAGACCCACGGCGATGACGAGCGCCACCAGGACGATGCCGATGAAGCCCGACCGAATCAGATGCGGTCCGCCGTATTTACGCATTGGGTTCCGCGCACCTCCCGCCTTCCCTTCTGAGCCAGGGGAATACCGCGGTCCGCCCCTGCAAGTCGCTGACCCTGACGGTCATCCCGCAGATGTAGAACTGGATGAAGCTTCCGTATGCCCCGAGTCTGGCGAGTTTGCGGTAGTTTTCCGGCGCCCGCTGCAGCGCGGCATCCAGTCGGTCCTTGTCCTGATCCAGCAGCGGAGCCAGCCGACCCAATTGCGCCACCGTGCCCGCCAATGGCGCCCGTGCCTTCCTCAACAGGTCGGCGATGGATGCCGTTCCGCTGTCCAATGATTCGATCGCGGCGCCGATCGAGTCGCGGTCTTGGGCAAGCCCGGTGGTCAACCGCTCCAGCCGGTCGATGGCGCCGGAGAACTTGTCCCCATCGTTGACCAGCGTCGCGAGCACCGTGTGCAGGTTGTCGATCAACTGCTCCACGGTTCGGTTGTTCTCGCCCAGCGTGTCCGAGAACGACGACGTCTTGGCGAGCACCGAGTCGAGCGTGTCGCCCTCACCCTGGAAGATCCGCACCAGCGACGCCGTGAGCGCGTTGACATCCTGCGGATTGAGCCCTTGGATAACGGGTTTCAAGCCGCCCAGCAGGAGATCAAGGTCGAGTGCGGGCGCCGTGCGGTCGACCGGGATCTGCGCCCCGGCGGGCAGCACCTGGGGCGAACCGGGGGCGTCGACCAGCTCGAGGTAGCGATCGCCGACCAGGTTGAGGTAGCGAACCGCCACCTTTGTCCCCGTGGTGAGCACCACGCCGCGATCCGCGTCGAATTCCACGAAAGCCGTGTTGTCCGCTCGTAGTTCGACGAGGTTCACAGTGCCCACCCGGATGCCCGACGCGCGCACTGAGTCTCCCGCCTTCAGCCGCGACGCGTCGATGAATATCGCGGAATAGCCGTTGGTGGCGCCGGTGCGGTACTGGCCGAAGATGAAGAAGAGAAACGCGGTCAGCACCGACATCACGACAGCGAAGGCCCCGAACTTGAGGAAGGTCGCGCGCGCAGAACGGCTCATCCGGGCTGTCCGATCTGGGCGGAGTTGCGCGGCGGCCCGTCAATCGGACCGTACAGCAACTGTTTTAACCCATCGAAGTTGAGCAGGATGCCCTGATTGCCGTATTGCCACGGGTTGGCTCCCACGTCGGCGACCACGAACGGTGGAGCCGTTTCGAAGGGCACCTCGGGCAGGTGTTGGTCCGCGCAATGCGGACCACCCGTGGCCGCAACCCTCGGCAGATGACCAGGGTATCTATAGCGTTCGATGCCCAGCGTGAAGCTGACGGAGACCACGACGCCGGGCGCCGGCGGCGGCGGGTTCTTGGCCATCGGCACCAGACCGGCCACGGCACAATTGAGCGCCTCGTGGTACTGGTTGGCGAGATCGGTGGTCGGCACCAACAGATGAGCGACGTCGGTCAGGGCGCCCCGGTTACTGCCGACGACGTCGTTTCCTACGTCCGCCAAGCCGATCGCGCTGACCATCAGCGCGTCCAGGTTGGCTTGTTCGTCGACGACCGTCTGACTGATCCGTGTCGCGTTGTCGGCCACCTCGACCAGGTCCTGCGCGCCATCGGCGTAAGCGCCGAACGCCTGCCGCGACGCCGCGATGTCGTGGCCCAGGTTGGCCAGGCTCGGATCCACCTTGGCCAGGAACGAATCGAGGTCTAAGAGCATCTGGCCGACCTTGTGACCGCGGCCGTTGAGCGCCGAGGCGAGCGCGCCGAGCGTCTCGTTGAGTTTCTCCGGTTCGATCTTCGAGAGCACCGAGGTGAGTTCCTCGAACACCGTGTTTATTTCCACCATGACGTTCTTGGCGTCGAGAACTTGACCGGCGGTTAGCTTTTGGGCCGAGGGATCGGCGGGCGGGATCAGCTGCACGAACTTCGCCCCGAATACCGTCGTCGAAGCGATGTCGACGAGCACGTTCGCCGGAATCAGGCGTAGCTTCGACGGATCGATCGCCAGGTGGAGGGCGGCTTGGCCGTTCGGCCGCTCTTCGATCGAGGAGACCGAACCAACCTGCACGTCAAGCCATTTCACCTTGGCGTCCGGATTCATCACCAGCCCGGCGCGCGTCGACAGCACCGTGATCGGCACGCTCTCGGCGAAATCCCCGCGGAACGCGCCCGCTGTGGCGGCGACGAGCCCGGCGATCGCCGCAAGGGTTACCACGCCCATCAGCGGACGAACCACGCTCCCTGACATCAATTCCCTCGCCGGCACACGTCGAAGTGGGCCGGGAAGCCGGCTATCAGCCCGGAGACGTTGCGCGCCAACCTCCTTGGCTCAGTCATGGCTCGAGCTCCTTGTCCGCACCCCAGGGCGGTTCACTAAGCACCCCGCCGAGTGACGTCAGAATATGTCAGTGCTGACGCAATTGGAAGATGTCATAACTGACAAATTTTGTGAGCGCCTACGCCGGTGAGGGTTCCGCGAAGCCGCGGCCGAACCGCTCGACCAGCCGCCAATAGTCGGGCACGTTGCCGTCGCCCAGGTGGTCGACCAGCAGCCGCACCTCCGGTGGTACATGCCCGTCGACGTCGGTGAAGCCGTACTCGCGGGCCAGGCGGGAGGCGAAGAACGATCGGCCCGTGCGGGCCATCCGGTCGGGGTCGGTGAACAGCGCGACGACGGCGCGCCCCGGGAACCGCGGGGACTCGCAGATGTCGAGGTCGAGCCCGAACAGCTGACGCGATCCCGACGGGCCCTCGGTCGCGAAGGCGAGGATGCGGTCGGTGAGTACCAGGCCCGGCCACAATCCGATCACCGCGACGTTGTGCTCGCGCAGTTCGAGCGCGGTGTCATGGGTGATCTTCTCGATGGCGGCCTTGGCCGCGCCGTAGGGCACGGCCAGGAGGTAGTCCTCGCAGCCGTGGGAGGAGATGTTGACGATCAGCCCGCCCCGCTGCTCGATCATGAGCGGCGCCGCGAGCGCCGAGGTCACGAAGTTCGCGCGCGGCCCGACGGCGAGGCTGTCGGTGATCGCCTGGAACGGTAACGCCCAAAACGGTTGCCCCACCATGGATGTGAAGTCCGGCGACGCGACATTGACCACCATATCGAGGCGGCCCGCCTCGCGCCGCAACTCGTCGAACACCGCCACCACCTGGTCGTCGTCGGCGTGATCACAGGGCCGGGGCACCGCCGCGCCGCCGAGCTCGCGAATCTGATCGGCGGTGTGCTCGAGCCCGGCGGCGTTGCGGGCGGTGAGCCAGACGGTGGCGCCCTGATTGCCGAGCTCGATCGCGATGCCTTGGCCGATGCCCTGGCTGGCGCCGGTGACGAGGGCGACCGCACCGTCGAGGGTTCGCGTCACTGACCCTGCCCTCCAGCCGGCGCGAGCCCGTTGACCGCCGGCGGATCATGCTCGCACACACCGACTTTGGCCGCGCCGCCCGGCGAGCCCAGCCGCTCGAAGAAGTCGGCGTTGATCTGGGTGTAGGCGCCCCACTCGTCGGGCAGGTCGTCCTCGTAGTAGATGGCCTCGACCGGGCAGACCGGCTCGCAGGCACCGCAGTCGACGCACTCGTCCGGCTGGATGTAGAGCATCCGGGCGCCTTCGTAGATGCAGTCGACCGGGCATTCCTCGATGCAGGCCTTGTCCTTGAGATCGACGCAGGGTTCGGCGATCACGTAGGTCATCGCGAGATGTCCTCGAGCGCCTGGTGCGCGGCGTTGTAGCCGGGGGTGAACGTGATGCCCGGGCCGCCATGGCATCCCGCGCCGCCCAGGTAGAGCCCCTGGACCGGAATCGGCATGTCGATGAAGCCCTTGGGCCCAGGTCGGTTGGGCCCCATCAGGTCTGGATGCAGCATGCCGTGGCAGAAGTCGCCGGCGGGAGCCGCGAACATCGTCTGCATGTGGTACGGGGCAAACGTGATGTGCCGAATCTGGATGTCGCGGAAGTTGGGCGCTAAGCGGGTGATTTTGTCGATGACCTTCTCCGCCATCACGTTCTTGAGCTGGCCGTGGAGTTCGCGGGGGGTTTCCACCGGGAACGCATAGGCGAACGCGCTCGCCGCGTGCTTCCCCGGGGGCGCCATGCCGGGGTCGTGCACGGACGGGATCTGCATGCCCATCGACGGATTGTCCGGAATGATGCCTCGCTTGCACTCCTCCCATTGGCGCTGTTGTTCTTCGGGTGAACCGAAGATGCCGATGGACGATTGCATGCCGGGTTCGTTGAGAAAGTCGTACGGCGGCGCGAATTCCGGCAGGCCGTCGAGCGCGAAGTGGATCTGGACGAACGGCGCCCGGTGGTCACGCCCGCTGAGCCGGGCGACGAGGTCGGCGGGCAGGTGCTCGGCGCCGACCAGGTCCATCATGGTCAAGTCGGGCGACAGGTTGGACACGACGACCGGGGCGCTGATCTCCGAGCCGTCCTTGAGGCGCACGCCGGTCACGCGATCGCCCTCGACGAGAATCTTCTCGACCTTGGCGCGGTACCTGATCTCACCCCCGTGGGAGACGAACAGGTCGTGCAGGTGCTGGCCGAGTGCTCCGATGCCGCCCTCGAGCTTCGTCATCATCGCCGCGCCCTCGGTCGGGACGGCGAGCGCGAACGCCAAACACGTTGCGCTGCCAGGGGTGTAGGGCCCGCGATAGGTGGAGTTGATGGCCAGGAAGGCGAGCATGCCGCGCAGCACCGCGTGCTTGTCCTTGTCGGGCAGGAAGCGGTCGATGGGATCCATCGCCGAGCCGAACAGCACTTCGTGGATGGCTCTGCGCTCGGATTCGTTTGCCGCGCAGGCGTACATCTCGTCGATCGTCTTGGGCGGCGTACACACCTCGAAGCGGCCGAGCGCTTTCGCCGGCCCCTGGCTCCAGCCGATCATCTCGGCCATGCCCGTCACGGCGTCGGTCCCGAGCTTCTCGGCGAGGTGGGTCATCAGCTGCATCGGATCGCGGTAGAAGATCATGGGTTCTTCGCCGTTGTCGCCGAGGTTGACCGACTGGACTTCGGCGTCGACGGTCGGCAGGGTGTCCAGCCCCAGCTCCTTGGTGATCGCGGGGGCGGTGGGAAACTGCACCGAACCCGCGATCTCGTAACGGAATCCGTCGATCAGCTCGACGGTGGCCGCCATTCCCCCGCTGTAGGTATTCGCCTCCAGGCACAGGGTGCGCAGGCCGGCGCGCTGCAGGACCGCCGCCGCGGTCAACCCGTTGTGGCCGGCTCCGACCACGATCGCGTCATAATCCGTCATCGCTGACTCCTTATCCGAATGGCCTTCGAGGCGACCTGGGCCGACACCCGTAGCGGGCCGACTTAATATATGTCAGTACTGACTCAATTGGAAGACGTCGGCACTGACCGGATCGATGTGATGGGATGCCAGGTATGAGCGAGCGGACGAACCTGCACACGCTGCGCCGCACCAGAACCCGCGAGGCGCTGCGGCAGGTGGCCCTGAAGAGGTTCGCCAGCGAGGGCTTCGGGAACGTCACGGTGCAACAGCTCGCACAGGAGGCGGGCGTCACCGAGCGCACGTTTTTCCGGCACTTTCCCACCAAGGAAGCCGTGCTGTTCCAGGACTACGACACGCAGGTGGAGTGGCTGGCCGACGCGCTCGCGCAACGGCCGCGCTCCGAGTCGGTGTTCGACGCGGTGCTGGCGAGCATGGCCAGCTACCCGCACGACATGGAGCTGGTTCGGCAGGCGGCGCTGGCCCGGGCCGAACTGATCACCGGGGAGCAGATCGCCGGCCACCTGCGGGTGGTCCAGGCGTCGTTCGCCGCGGTCATCACCGGCTTCGTCCTGCACCGCTACCCCGATGTGGAGAACATCGAGCTGGTCGCCAACGTCGCGGGCTCCACGCTGGCCGCGGCCATGGTCATCGGGGTGGAGACGTGGGGGCGCAACGGTTGTGTCGACGACCTGGCGGCCATCTCCGCGACATGTCTGGACTTGGTGCGGTCGGGGCTTGCGCCCCTGGCGTGACGCCGGGCGTCAGGCCGAGCGAAACTAGCTGACCAGGCTGACCGAAGTGGAGCGCCGCAGCTTGCCCGACGGCGTCTTCGGGATGGTGCCCGGGCCCAGCACCACGACGTTGCGCGGCCGCACGTCGACCTCGGCCACCACTTCGTGGGCGACCTGGTGCTCGATGCGGCGCACCTCGGCCGGGTCCTGCCAGGCGTTGGACTCGACCGCGACGGCGAACGTCTCGCGCGAGTGGCCGGCGTCGAGGCGAACCGCGACGGCGCAGCCGGGGCGGACGCCCTCGACGCGGCCGGCCGCCCGCTCGATGTCGGTTGGGTAGATGTTGCGGCCCGCCATGATGATGACGTCCTTGACGCGGCCGCACACCACGATGTGGCCCTCCTCGGTCAGGTAGCCGAGGTCGCCCGTGTCGTACCAGCCGTGCTCGTCCTGGGCCGGGATGAAGCCGCCCATGGTGAGGTAGCCGGGCGTCAGCGACTCGCCGCGCAGCTCGATGACCCCGACGCCACGCGCGGGCATCACGTTGCCGTTCTCGTCGATGATCCGCGCCTCGAGGTCCTGCAGCAGGGGGCCGAGCGTGGCCAGCCTGCGGGTGTTGCCCTTGGTGGCCGGGACCGCGCGGCGCAGGGCGGCCAGCAGGTCGGCGTCGACCTCGTCGACGACCAGGCCGGCGTTGCACTCGGAGAACGACACGGCCAGCGTCGTCTCGGCCATGCCGTAGGCCGGCAGGATCGCCGAGGGCCGCAGGCCGAACGGCTTGCCCGCGTCGAGCAGGTCCTCGACGTCGGCGGGCTCGACGGGCTCAGCGCCGGACAGCGCGAAACGCAGCGTCGACAGGTCGAAGTCGCCGGGCTTGGCGTTGCGGCGCAACCGCTTTGCGAGCAGCGCGTAGGCGAAGTTGGGCGCCGCGGTCATGGTGCCCTTGTACTTGTCGATGAGCTTGGCCCACAGCAGTGTGTCGCGCAGGAAGTCCATCGGCGTGACCTTGACCAGCTCCGCGCCGAAGTACATCGGGATGGTCAGGAAGCCGACCATGCCCATGTCGTGGAAGCAGGGCAGCCAGCTGACCATGACGTCCTTTTCGACGTCGTACTGCGCGCCGATGAACATGGCCTCGGCGTTGGAGTAGATGTTGCGGTGGGTGATCTGGACCGCCTTAGGAGACCCAGTCGATCCGCTCGTTAATTGCATCAGCGCCAGGTCGTCCTCGCCCACCTCGACGGGATCGATCGGCTCCGACGCGAGCAGGTCGGCGACGGTGAGGACCCTGATGCCCTTCTCCTCGAGCACGGGGATGGCCACCAGGAAGGGCTCGGAGACGATGACGGCCTTGGCCTCGATCATGCCGATGACGGTCATGGTGTCCTCGGCCCACACGGCCAGATCGGTGCGCGGCGTCGGCTGGTGCAGCATGGTCAGGCTGGCGCCGCGCATCCACAGCCCCTGCGCCGTCGGGGCGATCTCCACCGGGAAGCCGGCGAGCACGCCGACCGCGTCGCCCAGGCCGATGCCGGCGGCGGCCAGGCCGCCCGCGATACAACGGGCGCGCTCGTGGACCTCGCCCCAGGTGTGCCGGACGGGTGCGTGCGGTTCACCGGTGACCATGCCCGTCGTCGCGGTGCGGGCATTGCGGAACATCTTGTCGGTAAACCTGCTCACAAAAACCTCCTCGGTTCCGGCAGTTGCCCCAAGGCCCGGAATCTCATGTTCCGCCTGTTGGGTGCCACTTTGTAGCAGCCACGCGAGCACGATTGCGCAGCGGTTAGGTCTCGAACCGGTGGTGAGCCAACGAGCCCACCGGCGTATCCGGTGGGCGATGGAATCGAGTGGTCTTGCTTACCGCTGCTCGTCACCGGGAGCCATCTTAAACTCCTCTTAAGTAACTGCCAAACTGTCGCGTGTCGTGAGGGCGATCTCACACTTCGGTCGGGGCGGGCACCACGCGGGCGCCGGGCACCGGCCCGCTGGCGACGCGGACGGTCCGGCAGACACCGGCCCCGGACAGCTGGGTCCCGACGTCCACCGCCGCCGCTGCCGAAGTGCACAGGAACGCGCACGTCGGGCCCGAGCCGGACACGATGCCGGCCAGGGCGCCGGCCTCGACGCCCGCGCGCAGCGCCTTGCGCAGGGCGGGGTTCAGGCTCACGGCGGCCGCTTGCATCTCGTTGCCCAGTAGCGGCGCGAGCTGTTCCGGATCGCCGGCGGCCAGGGCCGCCAGCACCGGCCCGGGTTCGGCGAGCCGCGGCGGCTTTCCGGCCTTCCTGAGCCGGTCCAGCTCCTTGAACACCGCCGGGGTGAGCAACCCCCGGTCGGCGAACGCCAGCACCCAATGGAAGCTGTTGCGCGACAGCACGGTGGCCAGCTCCTCGCCCCGGCCGGTTCCCAACGCGGTGCCGCCGTGCAGGGCGAAGGGCACGTCGCTGCCGAGCTGGGCGGCAAGCGCCCGCAGGTCACGGCGCGGCACGTTGAGTTCCCACAGCGAGTTGATCGCGACCAGCACCGCCGCCGCGTCGGCGCTGCCGCCCGCCATGCCACCGGCCACCGGAATGGATTTGTCGATCATGATCGAGACGTCGGGCGCGCGGCCGACGTGTTCGGCCATCAGCTCGGCGGCCTGCCACGCGAGGTTGCGCTCGTCGGTGGGCAGCTTGTCGGCGCCCTCCCCGACGAGCTCGAGCGACAGCACGTCGGCGTTGCGAACCGTCACTTCGTCGAGCAGCGAGACGGCCTGAAACACGGTCGTCAGTTCGTGGTAGCCGTCTTTGCGGCGGTCCCCCACGGCCAGGTAGAGGTTGACTTTTCCGGGCACCCGCACGGTCACGGATCCGGTGGGCACCCACTGCGCGGCGGTGTTGCCGTCAGACACGAAAATCCCCGTCAACCACCGCAGCAGACTAACGCCGCGCCGGGCGAACCACACGCCGCGGCGCTCCGGTCAGCTCGCCGAAGCGTGCCCCGAAACGCTCGGCAGTGTGGCGGCGGTGTCTCCCGCGTCGCTCGATCGCCTTAACAGCCGCACGAAGTCGTCGATGGACAGCGTCTCGCCGCGACGGGACGGATCGATGCTGGCGGCCAGGAGCCGATTCGCCGACTCGTTGCCCGAACCGGCCCACTCGGCGAAGGCGTTGCGGGATGTCTTGCGCCGCTGCCCGAACGCGATGTCCACGAGTTCGAACACCTGGCGACGGAAGGCGTCGTCGGTCGGCCACGGCGAGGTCTCGTGCCGGTCGATGCGGACCAGCCCCGAATAGACCCGCGGGATCGGCCAGAAGACGGTCGGCGACACCATGCCGCAGCGGCGAACCCGCCCGAAGAAGCGGACCTTCACGCTGGGCACGCCGTAGTCCTTGCCGCCCGGCTCGGCCGCGAGCCGCTCGGCGACCTCGGCCTGCACCATCACCGTGAGGACCCGAATGGACGGGAATTCGGCGAGCAGGTGCAACAGCGCCGGAACCGCGACGTTGTACGGCAGGTTGGCGACGACGGCAGTCGGGGGCTCCCCGGGGACCTCGTCGCGGCGCAGGGTCAGCACGTCACGGTTCAGGACCGACAGGCGCTGTATCTCGCTGTGCGAATGTTCGGCGACGGTCTGCGGCAGCCGGCCGGCCAACACCGGGTCAATTTCGACGGCGGTGACGGTGGCGCCGCGGTCAAGCAACGCCAGCGTGAGCGAACCGAGCCCGGGACCGACCTCCAGGACGTGGTCGGACCGGCCGACGCCGGACGTCGCGACCACCCGGCGCACCGTGTTGGCGTCGTGGACGAAGTTCTGCCCCAAAGCCTTTCGTGGCCGAAATTCCAGTTCTTTGGCCAGCCGCCTGATCTCGGTGCGCCCGAGAAGCCGGATGGTCAGCTTGCACCAGCTCTTCCGCTGCACACCGGCCAGGCTCCCCAGCCCTGGCGCGACCGGGTCACCTCGGCGATGGCGATCTGCTCCTCGCGGGTGGCGAGGTCGGCGCGCGCGGCGAAGCGCAGCCCGCCATTGCGCTCCCAGGTTCCCTGGTCGAACTGCACACCGCCGTAGTACCCGTTTCCGGTGTTGATCGCCCAGTTGCCGCCGGCCTCACAGCCCGCGATGGCGTCCCAGATGGATCCGTTGCTCACCGGGGGCACGTCGGTGCCGGGCTTGGTGCCCACGCGGACGACGGCCTCGCGGGCCGGGGTGATCACCGTGTTGGCGACGGGCAGCCTCCCGGTCTCGACGCCGTTGACGGTGGCCACCGCGAACGTGACGTCCTGCGTGCCCGGGCTGCCGGCGTCTTCGACGACCTGGCGGCTGACGTTCATGTCCGGGTCCTCGATCCGGCGGGCGGGCGGCTGCAGCGGAACGCGCTCGGTGACGCGTTGGATCCTGTTTCTGGTCACCTGGATCTGCATCCCGTCGACGATCGGGGACGCCGCACCCGGCGCCACCTGGTCGCTCTCGAGCAGCGGCGCGCCCGCGGCGTTCAGCAGCGCCGCGACGTTGGCGGCGGCGAGGTGGACGGTGCGCACCGCGCCGCCGTCGTTGATCTGGACCGTCTTGGGGCTCACGACGGGAAGCGCCATCCCCGCCAGCGGCACGCGGCTGCCGCGGGAGGCCGCGGCCGGGGCGGTGTCGGTCATCGCGAGTTGGGCCAGCGCCTCGTCCACCGTCGACGCGGTCGTCCACACCTGCTTTGAGTCGTGGCCGTCCAACGAGATCTGCAGCGGCCGGCTGCGCCGCAACACGATGTTGGCGGCGTCGCGAACTTCGACGTCGGCCGCGGGGTAAAGGTCGTCGCGCTCGTCGACCCGGAAGCCGTTCTCCTGGACGATGTCGATCACCCGCGACTTCATGGTCGACACCCTCATCGCGATTCCGTCCACGGTCAACGTCACCGTCTTGGACGCGGAAACCGCCAACCCACCGGCGAAGCCCAGGACCAACAGCAGCCCGGCGACGACAAGCCGCAACATCGGCGATGAATTGTGATGAAGTTTTGTCAATACACTCAACGCGCGCTACTCCGACCTCAGCAACAACTCACGAACCACTCAGCAGGAAAATGACAAATAGGGCCCAAAGGCCCCGCCGTTCGATCACAAGACGGTAACGAACCGGCCAATGTTCAGCAACTCCAACGGGACGGTGCTATCGAATTCACCGGTCCGCCGCAGCTACTGCGAAGCCAGTCCGTAAATCCGCCGGGCATTGCTGGTCGTGACCTGCGCCACATCCTCGGGGCGACGATCCAGCAGTTCAGCGATCGCCCGCACAGTATAAGGAAGGCAATACGGCTCGTTCGCTGCGCCCCGATAGGGGTGCGGGGTCAAAAAGGGTGCGTCGGTTTCCACCAGCAGCTGCTCCGGCGGTATCAGCGGGACGGCCTCCCGCAGGGCGCGCGCATTGCGGAAGCTGACCGTCCCGGAAAGGCTCAGCAACCACCCGCCGTCGACGCACCGGCGGGCCATCGTGCTGTCCGACGAAAAGCAGTGAAAGATCACGGCGTCGGGGGCGCCCTCGGCGGCCAGCACGTCGAGCACCTCGGCGTCGGCCTCCCGGTTGTGGATCATCAGCGGTTTTCCACACCGCTTGGCCAGGTCGATATGCCAGGCGAAGGCCTCCCGCTGCGCCGTCGGCTCCGCGCAGCCGTCCAGGCGGCCCGGCCAGTACAGGTCCATCCCGGTCTCGCCGACCGCCACCACCCGGGGGTGGGCCGCGAGTCGCTCGATCTCCGCGCGGGCCGCGTCGTCGCGGGCGTTGGCGCGGGTCGGGTGCAGCGCCACGGCTGCGTAGACGCGCGGATCCCATTCGGCCGCGCGCGTCACCCAGCGCGCCGAATCGAGGTCGTCGGCGATGGTGACCACCGCGCCCACCCCGACCGCCGCGGCGCGGTCGAGGATGGCCCGCACGCCCTGGGCGTCGTTGGCGCCGCACGCGTCGAGGTGGGTGTGGGCGTCGATCAGCGGCGCCAGCGGCTCGGGGGCGGGCGGCGCTTCTCGTTTACCGCAGCGGTTGGAGCTCACCGCCACACAATAGGGTGAGTCTCGATGAGGCCGTATTACGTCACCACCGCGATCACGTACCCCAACGCCGCGCCGCACCTGGGGCACGCGTACGAGTACATCGCCACCGACGCCATCGCGCGGTTCAAGCGGCTGGACGGCTTTGATGTGCGTTTTCAGACGGGAACCGACGAGCACGGCCTCAAGATGGCCCAGGCCGCGGCCGCCGAGGGGCTGCCCACGGCCGAACTGGCCCGCCGCAATTCGGATGTGTTTCAGCGGCTCCAGGAGAAATTGAACATCTCGTTCGACCGGTTCATCCGCACCACGGACGCCGACCATCACGAGGCGTCCAAGGAGATCTGGCGACGGATAGAGGCGGCCGGCGACTTGTACCTCGACACCTACTCCGGGTGGTACTCGATCCGCGACGAGCGGTTCTTCGTCGAATCGGAGACCGAGGTCGTGGACGGGACCCGGATCGCGGTGGAGACCGCCACCCCGGTGACCTGGACCGAAGAACAGACCTACTTCTTCCGGCTCTCGGCGTACGCGGACAAGCTGCTCGCCCATTACGAGGCGAACCCCGACTTCATCGCCCCCGAGGTGCGGCGCAACGAAGTTGTCAGCTTCGTCTCCGGCGGGCTGCGCGACCTGTCCATCTCGCGGACATCGTTCGACTGGGGGGTGAAGGTCCCCGACCATCCCGACCACGTGATGTACGTGTGGATCGACGCGCTGACCAACTACCTGACGGGCGTCGGCTACCCCGACACCGATTCCGATGCGTTCCGCCGCTATTGGCCCGCCGATCTGCACATGATCGGAAAGGACATCATCAGGTTTCACACCGTCTACTGGCCGGCGTTCTTGATGTCGGCCGGAATCGAGCTGCCCCGAAGGGTTTTCGCGCACGGGTTTCTGCTCAACCGCGGTGAGAAGATGAGCAAGTCGGTGGGCAACGTCGTGGCCCCCGACGCCCTGGTCGACACGTTCGGTGTGGACCAGGTGCGCTACTTCTTGCTGCGGGAGGTGCCGTTCGGCCAGGACGGCAGCTACAGCGAGGAGGCCATCGTCACGCGGGTCAACGCCGACCTGGCCAACGAGCTGGGCAACCTGGCCCAGCGGTCGCTGTCGATGGTTGCCAAGAACCTGGACGGGGTGGTGCCCGAGCCGGGTGAGTTCGCCGCGGCGGACACCGAGCTGCTGACGACGGCCGACGGCTTGCTCGAGCGCGTGCGCGCCCATTTCGACGCGCAGGCCATGCATCTGGCGCTGGAGGCGGTCTGGCTGATGCTCGGGGAGGCGAACAAATACTTTTCGGCCCAGGAACCGTGGGTCCTGCGCAAGAGCGAGGCCGAGGCGGACCAGGCGAGGTTTCGCACCGTCCTCTACACCACCTGCGAGGCGGTCCGCATCGCGGCGCTGCTCGTCCAGCCCGTCATGCCCGAGTCGGCCGGCAAGCTGCTGGACCTGCTCGGCCAGGGCCCGGACCGGCGCGATTTCACCGCCATCGGCACCCGGCTGGCCCCGGGAACGGCGCTACCGACGCCCGCGGGCGTGTTCCCGCGATACCAGCCGCCCACCGCCAGCGAATAACGAAAGTTCTGTTTTCGGCTATCACGCATACCATTTGACGGAATCGCGACGGGCCGGGGAAAGCGTCCGGGCGACCAGCAGTCATAGGACATAATCGGCGTGTGGAGCGAGAGCGACGACGGAACCCGCAATCGAGTGAGCCGCTGGCCACCTTGCAGCAGTTGCCTGCACTGGTGGTCCTGGAACGGATCCCGGTGCCCGTGCTCGCGATCGGGAATGACGGCGGCATCTTGTTCACCAACACCGCGTTCGCCGAGATGCTGGGATTCGAGCCCGACGAAGTCTTGTCGCTGCGGTTCCAAGACATATTCCACGGGGCTCCGGAGTCGGAATCCCTGCTATCAGTGGTTCACGCCCTGGCGAACATGGTCGTCAAATTGGCTCACAAGGACGGCTCGATGGTGCGCGCCCTGATGAGCAAGTCCGCGCTGCTGCGAGCCGACGATCAGTTCGTGCTCGCGGCGTTCCAGGATCTGACCGAGCAGTTGTGGGAAGACGAGCACTAAAAGCCCGCTTCTGGCCGAATCTCCAACTGCCCCTATGGATTTCGAGTTCGCATCGAGTCGGCACGCCATACTGCGTATTGCCCATCAGGAATCCACCGGAAGACCGCCCAGCAAGCTAGGGGTTCGCACTGCGCAGAAGTCGTGTACGTAGGACTTCGGCATGGCAAAGGGATGAAACTCGCCCGAGGTCACCATGGACATCTGGTCACGCTGCACATCGAAGGCGGAAATCGGCCGCAACGCGCTCTCGGTCACGTAATAGAGGTGGTAGCCGAATCCTTCTATCTGCTGGAAGACTTCCTCGATCGGCACAGAGAGATGCCGTTGCTCGATCTCGATGAGAAGCGAGGGCCGCCAGCGCTCGAACATCGAAGAACCTCCGCGCAGGACACTCATCTCATGTCCCTCGACATCGATCTTCACGAAATCAACCCGAACCTCGGGGCCCAGCACCTCACCGAGCCGCACGGTTGGGACCTCGATCTTCTCGACGCCGACCCCCTGCCCGTCAAATCCGTGGGCCACGCTCGCCTGAGCGGTCACCTGCCGGTTCTGTTGTGTCGGGACAAGCAGTTCCGCCCATCCGGCCTCGTCGGAGACGGCAACGGGACTGAAGCGGACGCGCGGACGGGCTTTGGCGAGTTTCTGAAGCATCACGCGATTGCGCGGATGCGGTTCGAAGCTGTAGACGGTCCCCAGTTCTCCGACCCGGCGTGCCAGATGGTAGGTGAACAGTCCCCAACTCGCTCCCACGTCGATGACCGTCGCCCCGGGGGTTACAAGGTGATCCGCCACGACCATGGCCAGGTCTGCGGACTGCCTTCGGCGCCAAAGCATCTCGGTCGCCGTCTCCAACGCCGGGCGGCCCAGGTAGCGCCCGACATTTCGCATTGTCACGTACTTCGCAGCCCAGTTGGCCACGTCGCTGCGCGACATACGGTCTTTTGCTGACAAGTTCGAAACGACCTTCTCGTCGAGGGAGTGCGTCGATGGTCTTGCACGCCGGACGCTAGCCGACCGAAGCGGCATGCTGATGCGACGCGTTCGTGCGCTTGCTGATCCATCCGTAGCCGCTGAGGCGTTCGAAACCACGGTTCGGTCCGCTTTCTGTAGTTACCTGGCGAAAGAACCCGTCTCTCCGACGGCGCTCGAGCAACACTGCCACTAGCAGAACCTACACTACGTATGATTATAGCGGTTGAACAATACCTGTAGTATGGTATTAGCGTGATCAAGACTCGGGAGGACTTGAGAACGTACCTGGCGGCTGACTTGAAGGCGCACGGCCTCGATCGCTGGAAGCTCCGCTACCAGCTCTTGGAACGCCCCGCCTACTTCCAGCGGATGCTGCGAAAATCTGAGTACTGGACCAATACCGCCCACACGCCATTGGGCCATGCCATCGCATTCTGGCTGAGACTGCGGACAAAGCTCCTCGGCGAACGACTCGGACTCTACGTCCCGCGGAACGTGTGTGGTCCCGGCCTCCGCCTAGCGCATCCGGGCGGGCTGTGGATCCACCACAATGCGCGCATCGGCGCGAACTGCAACATCCACCACGGCGTCTCCATCGGGGAAAACCGAGGCAAGGTCCCCGTAATCGGCGACGACGTATGGATTTATCCCATGGCTATGGTGCTCGGCGATGTCCACGTGGGAGATCGCGCCTCCATCATGGCCGGCGCCGTCGTGACCAAGCCGGTTCCCAACGACGCGGTGGTGGCCGGCGCTCCGGCCCGGATAATCACGGTGGATTCCCGAAGTACCGCAGTCGCCAACGCCTAGCCGACCTCCGGGACGGCGACCGCGTCGCCGGAAGACGATCCGGCCGGCGGTCCATGCCTCAGCGCCTCGCGCGAAAGAAATTCGCGGAAGTAAGGCAGCGACGCTTCCGTGACGATGCCCGGCAGCAGGAGCTCCCAGAACTGATTTGTGTGGGGGGCAAGACCCCCCTCGACCGCCGCGCTCCCATCGCGCCCCGCCAAGCCCTTGGCCGCAATCGCGTTGTACAGCAAGCGCGTTCCGAACATGGCGCCGACGATCGACTCACTGATCACGACCGGGTCGAGATCCTGCCGCACATCCCCTTCGGCGGCCCCCCGCTGGGCCTGAGCCGCCATCAGCTCAACCATGTTGGCGCAGAAGCGCATAGCCGCCTCGTTGAACCCGGTCAAAGCGGCCGTCAACTGCTCGGCGGCGCGGGCCGTCTTGTCGGTGCTGAGCATGTTGGCGATCGTGAAGGTGCCGTGAATCATGTTCTCGAGCGCCGGCGACGACGACCCGCACACGTTGCGGAAGGCGACAAGTATTGTCTCCGAACCCTCCTCGATGATGGCCGACGCCAGCGATTCCTTCGAATCGAAGTGGTGGTAGAGCGCACCCTTGGTCATGCCGGTCCGCTCGATGATCGTGTTCCACCCGGCCGCGGCGTACCCGACGTCGCCAAAGACGTCTATCGCGGCATCGAGGATCTTTCGCCGGGTGGCTTCCGATCGAACCTGGCGCGCCATCCCTCTACACCCCCGGAGCTCCGTCGATGCCCCCGGGCGCGGGTCTCGACCCTTTCACCAACCTTCCGGTCGGAGGCGTAAGCGTAACAGCCGCCCACACGCGGTGCCGATCGCGCGGACTGCACATGGCGCTAATCAGAATCCGCGGCCGTCGCGGTGGAGGTGACCGCGAGTGCGGCACGGCGCCTGAGGAATTGGCGGAAGTAATCGATGCGGCCCGCCTGCAAGATTCCGGTCAACATCAAAAGCCAGCACTTCTCGAGGTGCTGCAAGAACTGCTCCGGTTCCTCCAGATTGCTGGTTTGTCGCAGCCCCATGTGCAGCGAGACGATCAGCCGTCCCACGTCTTGGGGATCACAATCCCCGCTGATGTCGCCCTCGGCGATGGCCTGCTCGACGACGCTCGCCAGCGCTTTGGCCCACTCCTCCAACAGCTTCTTCTGCAGTCCCTCCGACCGGCCGACCGACTCGAGCAGGTTCAGCCCCGCCCTGACCCCGTCGGTCTTGATATCCCCGACGGCGATCAGATACGAGAAGTCGATGAGGGTCTCCAAGCCGGAAAGCCCGCGAGTGAGCAGTTCTTCCACCGCGATGTTCCCCGCCGCTGTCTGCTTCTCGATGATCGCCACCGCCAGCGCGTGCTTGGAACGGAAGTGGAAATACATGGCCCCCTTCGTCAGCTCCGCTTCCGCGAGAATGTCGTCCAAGCCGACGTCGTGATAGGCCCGTCGAGCGAACTGATGCGAGGCGGCCCGCAAAATCTGTCGCCGCGTCGCGTCCGCGCGGCCGTCGGTCGAGTGAGTGGTCATCGGAACGGGAAACTCAGCTTCCCGGCGCGGGTGGACCGCACCGCCGCATGAGCTGGGTGAGTGATCACTCCGAAGCCGACACCATGGCCCGGATCGATCGCAGTCACGTTCTCGATGCCTTCCTCGAGCAGGGCACACACCTCGGTTCTAGAGCCAGTAGTCACCGGCGTGCCTCGGGCGGCATATGGGCCGTCTCTGAGGTTAGCAGTCAGCAGTCGCCGAAAGGCATTCAACGCAGCGGGTCGCGTTGACGAACTCACAAATACTTTCAGTTCGCGATGATGCTGCACTTCGAACTAAAAGTATGTAGAATCGACATCTATGTGGCCCTCAGTTTCCTTGCCTGGTCAGCGCGCTTCTTGTGGGCCGCGGGCACGCAACGCGCCTCGATCGCCGCGTGAGGCAGTGCGCCGGGAGACCCTCTCGGACCCAGGACGACGTGTGTCTTTCGTCACGTCGCTGACCGACAGGGGCCAGTCGAAATGATCGATTTCGGCGCCCTTCCCCCGGAGATCAATTCCGCGAGGATGTACGCCGGCCCCGGCCCGGGGTCGCTGATAGCGGCCGCGGTGGCCTGGGACGATCTGGCCACCGAACTGCATTCCGCCGCAGCCTCGTATCGGTCGATCATCTCCGGCTTGACGGTGGGGCGGTGGCTGGGTCCGTCGTCCCTGACCATGGCATCTGCTTTCGGACCGTACGTCGCCTGGACGGCCGGGGCGGCCGCGCGGGCCGCGGAGGCGGCCGGTCAGGCCAGGCTTGCCGCGGAAGTCTATGACGCGGCCTGGGCCGCGACCGTGCCGCCGCAGGCGGTCGTCGCCAACCGGGTTCAGCTCGCGACGTTGATCGCCACCAACTTCTTCGGTCAGAACTTGCCGGCCATCGCGGCCAACGAGGCCCAATACACCGAGATGTGGGCTCAAGACGCCGTGGCGATGTACGAATACGCCGCTAATTCGGCGCTGGCCGCGGAGCTGACACCGTTCACTTCCGCCCCGGAGGTCGCCGACCCCGTCGCCGCGGCGGGGCAGGCCACCGCGGTCTCCCAGGCCGCGTCCGGGGCGGCCACCCAGCAGTTCTCCCTGGCCAGCTTGATGTCCACGGTTTCCTCGATGTTGCAGAGCCTGGCAACACCGGCCTCGGCCAGCGCCGCGGGTACGGAAACGCCCTGGGGGACGCTGCTGGGCGGGGCCACGTCCGGGACGGGCGGGCTCTCGCTGTCGAGCTTCATGAGCAACTTCGAGAGCAACCTGCCCTCCCTCCTCCCCGGCTATCTGATGGTGGCCGCGACCCCGGTATACGCGCTGTCCAGCGTGCTGGGCATGGCCCAGACGGTGCAGGGGATGGCGGCCACCGCCTCCACGGCGGTCGCGGGTGTGGCGGACGCCGCCGGGCAGGCGGCGGCCGAGGCCGCGGGAGCGGCTGAAGCCGCTGGTGCGGGCGTGGCGGGAGCTCTGGGCCAGGCCGCCTCGCTGGGCCCGCTGTCGGTGCCGGCCAGCTGGACGAGCGTCATCCCGACCGCGCACCTGACCAGCGCGGGCGCGGTCTTGCCCAACGTCGGCGGTCCCGGCGGCCTCGGCGCCCTGCCGCCGAGCATGCTGGGCGGTCTGCCCAGCGCCGCCGGACGCCAAACCCCGGGTCCGCGGTACGGGCAGATACCGACCGTCATGGCACAACCGCCGTCCGGCGGCTATGGGGCGGCGATCGTATGACCGCCGTGAGGGTGTCCGCGCGGGCCGGAGCCGGCTCAAAACGTGAAATACCAGAAGTATCTTTTTTAGCCCTTAGGCGGATATTCGGTCTCGCCACGTCGAAAGGATGGGTGTCATGAAAGTCGTGCTCTTCTGCGGCGGTTACGGCATGCGGATGCGGACCGCCGAAGACGACCAGGTTCCCAAGCCGCTGCAGATGGTCGGGCCCCGACCGCTGCTGTGGCACGTGATGCGCTACTACGCCCACTACGGCCACAAGGAGTTCATCCTGTGCCTGGGCTACGGGCAGGCGATGGTCAAGGACTTCTTCCTCAACTACCGCGAGATGGAGTCGAACGACTTCGTCATGCGCGCCGGTGAGATCGAGCTGCTCGATTCGGACATGTCCGACTGGAGCATCACGTTCGTCGACACCGGGCTGGAGTCGCCGATCGGCGAGCGGCTCCGCCGGGTGCGCAAGTACATCGGCGACGACGAGTACTTCCTGGCCAACTACGCCGATGTTCTTACCGACGCGCCGCTCGACACCATGATCGACCGGCTGAAGACAAGCGGCGCGGCGGCGTCCATGCTGGTCGTGCCGCCCCAGTCGTCCTTCCACTGCGTGGACGTCAGCGCCGACGGTGACATCAAGGAGATCGCCCCGATCGCCAAGTTTCCGATCTGGGTCAACGGGGGCTACTTCGTATTGACTCAAGAGGTCTTCGACCTCATTCCGGAGAACGGCGACCTCGTCGGCGACGCCTGCATGGCGCTCGCCGGGACGGGCCGGCTGCTGGGGTATCAACACGACGGTTTCTGGAAGCCGGCCGACACCTTCAAGGAGCGCGCCGAGCTCGACGCCGACTACAACGCGGGAGTCCGCCCGTGGATGGTGTGGGAGCAGGCGCACCGAGCCGGCGCAGCACCGGTGTCGGTGGGACGCCACGCGAGACTTTCGGCATGAACCGGCTGAACACCGGCGCCATCAATTCGATCGCCGTCATCGGGGCGCACTGTGACGACATCGTCATCGGCGCCGGCGCAACGCTGTTGCAGATCGCGCACCACAATCCGGGTGTCGTGGTGCACGCCCTGGTGCTCACCGGCGCCGGCACCGAGCGCGAGATCGAGGAAAAGAACGCCTTCGCGGCGCTGTTCCCCGACTCGGAGGTCCGGTTGACGGTGGCCGACCTGCCCGACGGCCGGCTGCCGGACAACTGGGGTGCGGTGAAGGGCTACCTCGCCGAGTTCCGGCGCGACTGCCAGCCCGATCTGGTGATCGGGCCGCACCGCCACGACTACCACCAGGACCATCGCTTGGTCGCCGAACTCATCCCGACCGAGTTTCGTGGGCACCTGGTGCTGGGCTACGAGATTCTCAAATGGGAGTCAGACCTGCCGAATCCCACTCTGTACGTGGGCGTTTCGAGCGAATTGGCCCACAAGAAGGCGGAGCTGCTCGCGCAGTCATACCCGTCGCAAGCGGGCCGCGACTGGTTCGACGACGAGGCGTTCCTCGGCCTGATGCGAGTCCGGGGCGTCCAGTGCCGCGCGCGCTACGCCGAAGCCTTCGTGGGCGAGAAGGCGGTCGTGAGCCCCTTCGGCGCCCATTCACTCAACTGACTTTTCGACGGGAGCGACGACACCATGCGAGTGCTGGTCACCGGCACGGAGGGCTATCTCGGTTGCCTCCTCGCGCCACTGCTTCTCGAGGACGGCCACGACGTCGTCGGTTTGGACACCGGCTACTACCGCGCAGGTTGGCTGTGCCCGGGGCCGCTCGCCGGGAGCGCCCACGGGGTGGCACCGCTCACCCTAATCAAGGACATTCGCGATGTGACCGTCGCGGACCTGGGCGGCTTCGACGCGATCGTGCACATGGCGGAGCTGAGCAATGACCCGATCGGCGATCTGATCGGCGACGTGACGTTCGAGATAAACCACCGCGGCAGTGTGCATTTGGCCGAGTGCGCCAAGCGCGCCGGCGTCGGCCGGTTCGTGTACATGTCGTCGTGCAGCGTGTACGGGATCGCCGACGGGACGGTCGACGAGACCAGCCCCATCAACCCGCTGACTCCCTACGCCAAGTGCAAGGCCCTGGTCGAACGGGACCTCACCGCGATGGCCGACGACGACTTCTCGCCGGCATTCCTGCGCAACGCAACGGCATTCGGCGCCTCGCCCAGGATGCGCTTCGACATCGTGCTGAACAACCTGGCAGGTTACGCCTGGACCGAGCACCGCATCGCGATGACCAGCGACGGCACCCCGTGGCGGCCGCTGGTACACGCCCTCGACATCGCGCAGGCCATCCGATGCGCGCTGCGCGCCGACCGGCAGACCGTGCACAAACTGGTGGTCAACGTCGGCAGCGACGAAAACAACCGCACCGTGCGGGAAATCGCGGAGGCGGTCAGCGCCGAGTTCCCGGGTTGCGACCTCACATTCGGCCCGGCCAACGCCGACAACCGCAGCTACCGGGTGGCGTTCGGCAAGATCCGCGAGGTCTTCCCCGGCTTCCGCGCCGCGTGGGATGTCGCGGCCGGGGCGGCGCAACTGCACCGCGTCTTCCAGTCTGTCGCAATGGATCCCGAGACGTTTCACGGCCGCGGGCACACCCGCCTCAAACAGATCGAATACCTGCTCAAAACCGGGCAGGTCGACGAGCGGCTGTTCTGGAAGGAGACGCAGTGAAGTACACGCCCACGAGTGTCGCCGGGGTGACGATCATCGACATCGAACCCCATCGCGACCATCGCGGCTTCTTCTCTCGATCCTTCTGCGCCGACGAATTCCTGACCTACGGGCTGATTTCCGAGGTGGCACAAACGAACCTCTGCTTCAACTACACCCGGGGGACCGTGCGCGGCCTGCACCGGCAGGCGCCGCCGCACGCCGAGGCCAAGCTGGTGCGCTGCGTGCGCGGCGCGATCGCCGACGTCGCCGTCGACGTCCGGCCCGAATCGCAGACCTACGGCAAGCACGTGATGGTTGAGCTGACCGCGGAGAACCGCCGGGCGCTGTTCCTGCCGCCGTATGTCGCCCACGGCTTCCAGACCCTCGTCGACGACACCGAGGTCCTCTACCAGGTCAGCGGCCCGTACGTGCCCGAGAGCGAAGAGGGATTCCGCTGGGACGAAACGGAATTCGGCATCAAGTGGCCGCTGCCGGTGACCGTCATGTCGGAGAAGGACGCCAGCTGGCCCGTTATGGAGGAGACATCGCCCGCCGAGAGCGAGGCGTCATGACGTCGTGCCACCCGGCCCGAAAGCACCTGGGATAGGTTTGCCATGGGCCACGAATCCTCAGCAGTCCCGGTGCGCATGGTCGTCAGCGGGACCGTCGTCGAGCGCTGCGACACCGACCAGGTGCTGTCGATCATCTCGGCTCGCCTGCGCTCGCAGGCGGGCGGCCTGGCGGTGGGCTCGGTGAACCTCGACCACCTCCACCACTTCCGCACCCTCGGCGCGGCGCCCACAAGCCGGCTGGAATGGCTGTTGCTGGCCGACGGCATGCCCATCGCGTGGCGGGGACAACTGCTGACCGCAAAGCCGTGGCCGCGGGTCACCGGGGCCGACTTGCTGCCGGCGGTGTTGGAGTTGGCCGAGTCGACGGGCCAACGGGTCGGTTTCTTCGGTGGCAGCGCCGAGACCCATCGACTGTTGGCGCAACGCCTGTGGGTGCGCTATCCCTCGCTGGCGGTCTCGGGAATGTGGGCGCCCGACCCCGCCGATGTCGACTCGTGCTCCGACGCCTTGGCCGCCGAGATCCGCGCGGCACGCACCGACATCCTGGTGGTCAGCCTCGGCAAGCCGCGCCAGGAGCAGTGGGTGGACCGGCACGGATCGGCCACGGGCGCAAGGGTCTTTCTGCCGTCTGGTGGTGCCATCGACTTCCTGGCCGGCATGACCAGCCGGGCGCCGCACTGGATGCAGCGAGTCGGGCTCGAATGGTTCTACCGCTTGACCCGCGAGCCGCGCCGGCTCGCGCGCCGATACCTGCTGCAGGGTCCGCTGGCGTTGCTGCGCGCGTCGCGGGCCCAGCTCATCTGTTACCCGGGCGTGTATTACGCCGGTCCTACCGCACCAGACGAGACCTTGATAGCCGCAGCACAATCGGCGACGGCGTAAGCGAAAGAACGACCACCATGACGACGACGCTTCGAGCCGACACGGGTCCGGCACCGCTTGCCGTGCGGCCCGCGCCGCGGGCGGCCGCCAAGGCCGTCGCCCGTTGGCAGCGGCGGTACTCGGCTCGTCTGCGCCTTACCGACTCGGTGATCGTCTGCGCCGCGGTCGCGCTCGCCCAGATCGTCCGGTTCGGCGACTCGCCGAACACGTCCGGCTACCCGGGGCCGATCATGACGCTCTTCTCGGTTCTCTTTGCCGCGCTGTGGCTTTCGTCGATGTCGATGTTCCAAACCCGGTCAACCCGCATCGTCGGCGCCGGAATCGACGAATACCGGCGCATCGCCAGCGCCTCGTTCTGGACGTTCGGCTTCATCGCCATCGTCACGCTGCTCGTCAAGATCGAACTGGCCCGCGGTTACCTCGCGGTCGCGCTGCCGGTGGGTACCATCGGACTGCTGACGAGCCGCAACCTGTGGCGCAAGCATGTCTGGCGCAAACGGGCGCAAGGGGAATACCAGTCGATGGTATTGGCGATCGGGGATCGGCCCGGCGTTTCGCACCTCGCCCGCGAGCTGATCCGCAACCCGAACGACGGCTACACGGTGGTCGGCGTGTGCATTCCCGGCTACGGACCGGCGCGCGGCGAGACGCTGACGGTCGAGGGTCAAAAGATTGCGATCCTCGGCGACGAAACCACCGCGGTAGCCGCGATCGCCGGCTGCGGCGCCGACACGGTGGCCGTTACCCGCACCGAACATTTCGGCGTCCACGGGATCCGGGACCTGATGTGGCGGTTGGAGACGATGGACGTCGACCTGGTGGTGGCGCCCGGGGTGGTGGATGTCGCCGGCGCTCGGTTGACCCTCAAGCCGATCGCGGGGTTCCCCCTGCTGCATGTCGACAAGCCGCAATACGAAGGGACCCAACGGTTTCAGAAGCGCGCCTTCGATTTCTGCTTCGCCCTGGCCGCAATCATCGGAACGTCGCCGCTGCTCGTCGCGGCCGCCGTCGGCATCAAAGCGACGAGCCGGGGACCCGTCTTCTACCGCGCCGAGCGCATCGGCCTGGACGGCAAGCCGTTCACGATGCTCAAGTTCCGCACCATGGTCGACGGCGCCGACACCCAGATCGAACGGCTACTGCCGCTCAACGAGAGCGTCGGCGGCATGCTCTTCAAGATCCGCCAGGACCCGCGCGTGACACCCGTCGGCAAGATACTGCGCCGATTCAGCATCGACGAGTTGCCACAGTTCATCAACGTGCTCAAGCGGGACATGAGCGTCGTCGGGCCGCGGCCCCCGCTGCGGCGCGAGGTCGAGAACTACGACGGTGAGGTCAAGCGGCGGCTGCTGGTGAAGCCGGGGGTTACCGGGCTGTGGCAAGTCAGCGGCCGTTCGGACCTGTCGTGGGAGGACTCGGTTCGGCTCGACCTTTCCTACGTCGACAACTGGTCGATGACCGGCGACCTGCTGATCATCGCCCGGACCCTGAAGGCCGTGCTGAGTAGCGACGGGGCGTACTGATGGCGCAGGAAACCACGATCGAGCCGGCCCCGTCGTCGCCGGCGGTGCAGGCGGTGCAGACGGTGCCGGCGGCGGCCTCGGTGCCGCGATCGCGGATCGCGCGGGCATTCTCCGTCCAGCTGATCTGCCGGGCATTGGGCATGGTGGCGTCGGTCGTCTCGGTGGCGATGACCGCGCGTTACCTCGGGCCCGGGCGCTACGGCCAGCTCATGATCGCGGTCGCCTTCGTCGGGATGTGGGGCAGTTTGGCAGATCTCGGCATCGGCAGCGTCATCGTGCGCCGCGTCGCAGCCGGTACCGGCGACCTGGAGCGACTCGTCCGAGTCAACGGCGGCCTGTCGCTGATGTACTGCGTCCCGCTTGCGGCACTGACGGCGGGTACGGGACTGCTGCTTTATCGCGACGCCGACGTGCGGGTGATGCTCGTGGTGTTGTCGGGCCAGCTGCTGATGCTGACGATGGCAACGCGGTTTGAACCGGTGTTCCTGTCCACCGTCCGATTTTCCGCTGTGGCGGTGTCCGATGTCGCGGGGCGGGTGGGCACGCTGACCTTGGTGAGCTACCTGGTTGCGGTCCGCGCCGAGGTCGTCTGGTTCGCGGTTGCACAGCTCATACCACCGGCGCTGCAGCTGTTGATCCAGGGAACCGCGGCGGCGCGCCACGTATCGTTGCGCCCGATTTTCGCGCGAGGAGAGATCGCGGACCTGTTACGGGAGAGTGCATTTCCCATCGGTGTGGCCGTGGTCGGCATCCTGTACTGGCGCACGGACGGCGTCATCCTGTCCAAGGTGAGCACGCACTCCGAAGTTGGCGTATATGGGCTGGCCTACACAGTCGCTTTCAACACCCTGGTGGTGTCGATGTTCTTCCTCAAGGCAACGCTGTCGACCGCCACCGAATTGTTTGCACGCGACGTCGCCGCGTTCACCAATTTCCTGCGGCGCTGCGTCGAGCTGATGTACTTCGCTGCGGTTCCCGTAGCGGTTGTGGGAGCACTGCTGGCCCGACCCCTGATCGAATTGTTCGGCGATCGAGAATTCGTCGGGCGCGGCGCACCGACGCTGGCGATGCTGTTCGTCGCGGTGGCACTGCGTTTCGTCACCGGCACTTTGGGCGAGGGCCTCTTCGCGTGTCGTCAGCAGAAGTTCTTGTTCCGGTTGTCGATCGCGACCCTGGGGGTCAACATCATCCTGAACTTGTTCCTGGACAAGGCCTTTGGTGCGGTGGGGGCCGGTCTCTCGTTAGTGGGCACCGAGGTGTTCGGCATGGTGATCGCCAGTTGGTGGCTGCGGCGTAAGTGCGGCTACGCTACGCCGGCGGCGTTCCTGCTCCGGTTGCTGCTGCCCACGGCGGCCTGCGTGGCTGTGGCAGTGCTGCTTTCGGGTCAGCACGTCGTGTTGGTCGTAACCGCCGCCGCCGCGACCTACCTGGCCACGAGCGCCGCGTTCGGGCCGTTCACGTGGTCGACGTTGGCCGCCCTCCGCAAAGGGCCGGTGATCGCGTGACCCGCGAATTGGACCGGGCATACCTGAAGCGCCCGGTCGGCACGCTCACCAGGTCCGGCCGGCCCATGGTGGTCATGATCGTGACGTACAAGAGCCACGACCTGGTGGAGCAGTGCCTGGCCGGTGTCGCCGAGCACCTGCCCGAATTGCCGGTGTACGTCTACGAGAACAGCGGCGACAGCTATCCCGGTCGCGAGGAGCTGGCGGCCCGGCACCCGGAGGTGCACTGGGTGCTGGGTCCGGTCAATCTTGGCTTCGCGGCGGCGTTTAACGCCCTGGTCGAGCACGCCCCGCCCGATGCCGATCTGCTGCTGCTCAATGCCGACGCCAGGCTGCAGGGCCCGCTCACGCGTACCCGGGAGTTGCTACACCAGACCCGGGTCGCTGCGGTGTCTCCCCTCGTGCGCGACGACGGGGCGCCGGGCCCGGCGCGGTGGGACATCGCGACGCGGCGCCGGACCCTCGGCCGGGCGCTGGTCGCGGCCGCGGGTTATTCGGACCTGCTGCGGGGAACACCGATTTCCCACCTCTACTCCCGTCAACCCGACGAATCGGAAAGCATCGACGGCTATATCGGTGGCGCCTGCCTGGCGATCAACCGCGCGGCCTGGAACGAAATCGGCGGCTTCGACGAAGAGTTCTTCCTGTACGGGGAAGAAGCCGACTGGCAGACCCGCGCCACCGCCGCGGGCTGGCAGGTCCTGCTTGCCGACGAACTCGAGATCGACCATGGCAATCCCGCGGCCACGAAGAATGGTGCCGAGCCTGGCTCAACTCACGGCGCAGAGGTCGAGAGCCCAGAACGCCGCCGCAACCAGGACTTATCGCGCGCCAACGCCGCACTGCTACTCGAACACCAAAACGGCGTTCACCAAGCCGACCTGTACCTGGCGGCCACCACTCTGTTGGATCGGTTTCAGCGGTCCAGGCGGGCCATTCGCAAGCGCCACATGGTCGCCCGCCGAACCGACAAGCCTGCCATCGTGATCACCACCAACCGTCTCGTCTACGGCGGAGCCGAGCGTCAAAAGGCATTGCTAGCTACGGAATTGGACCGTCGAGGGTATCCCGTCACCATCGCCTGCATGCAACGGTTCGGTCCGCTGATCAAGGAAATCCCCCACACCGTGCGGGTGGTGCGGCAGCCCTGGTGGGCACCGGTCGTCGACGTTCCTCCCGGCCCCGCGGTGCTGATCAGCGGCGACACCAACACCGAGACGGGTTTCGCGACGTTGTGGCGGGCGGCCCGCCGGGGTCGGCGCTGGCTGGTCGCACCGCACGTTCCGCCGGAACCGGACCGCCCCATCTATTCGCGGCCGCTGGCGGCGGCGATGAGCCGCGCCGATGGCTTTATCGCGCTGGCACAACGGCATTGGGACATGTTGACCGAGCACCATCGGCTTCGGGGACGCCGATTCGTCGCACCCAACGGCGTGGCCGTCGCCGGTGAGCCACAGCCCCGGCTTCGCGCCGCCGGTGAGCCGGTGCATCTGGTGATGCTCTCGCGCATCGTCGAGCACAAGAACCCGCACCTGCTGATCGAGGCGCTCGGCGGCCTGATCGACATGCCTTGGGAGCTATCCATATTCGGCGACGGACCCGATCGGGAGCGGTTACAGGCGCGCACCCCGGCCGCGCTGCGCGACCGGGTGCACTGGCGGGGCTGGTCGGCGGGGCCCGGGCCCGCGCTGGCCGACGCCGATCTGTTGTGCGTCCCCAGCCGCTCCGAGGCGTTCCCGCTGGCCATCCTCGAGGCGATGGCACGGGCGGTACCCGTTGCGGCGTCGGCGATTTGCGCCGTGCCGGAGATGCTGGACTTCGGAAAGGCCGGCTTCGTCGTCGAGCCCGTGTCGGCCGCGGCGTGGCGTGACTGCCTCGCCGAGATCTTGGCCGAACCCAGCGCGCTGCCCTCGGTCGGAATGCGCGGCCACGAGCGCATGCGCCTGCACTACACGGTGGAGGCGATGACCGACGATTACCTCGAGGCCATCGAGGCCGTGCTGTGAGCGCTTTGAGACTCAACTGGAAACCGGCCCGCCACACCAAGCATCGTGAGCCCGCGGCCGTCGAGCCGATCCCGCTCTACGAAACGGTGATCCTCGGAGGAGGGCCGGCCGGGACGGGAGCGTTGGTCTGGGCGGCGCGCCACGGCCGGTTGGGCGCGTGGCTGGACGCCGGCGTCGCGCTGGTGGAGCGGACCGAGGAACTGGGCGGGACCCTCGGCCGGTACGCGCTTAACGCCGACTCACGGGGCACCTCCTTCCTGGAATGCCTTGACGGCCCGGATTGCGGGCCGCTGCTGGCCGAGGTTCGGGCCGATCCGGTTGCGCAAGAACTGGAACGCTTTCTCACCGCGCACCCCACTCTGGAGCTGGTCGATCGGTTCGAGCGGCGCCTCGGTGCCGCCATTCTGGCCGAGTTCGACCGGCAGACGAACAGCCACGCCTTCACCAGCACCCGCGCCGAGGCGATCCGACTGCAGCACGACGGGTCGGTCGCGGTCTTCACCGCCGCCGACGACGCGCAGCGCGCCGTCTTGCGCGCCGGCAGCGCGGTCGTGGCGATCGGCGGGCGGCCGAACGCGTCGTGGTCCGAGATCGAGGTCACTCCCGGTGTCCACCTTGGGCAGTGGCGCGAGAAGATCGTGTCCAGCCACCGGCTCCTCAGCCGTGGTGGCGCCCAGGAGGTGGCGCGACGGCTCGCCCGCGTGCAGGGCAGCCCGCGGGTGGTCATCCTGGGCGGGGCGCACAGCGCTTTTTCGGCGGCATGGATGCTGCTGGAACGGATTCCGGGGCTGAGCTTCGGGCCGCGCGGCGTGCAGATCCTGCATCGCAGCGAACCCCGGCCGACGTACGTGTCGCGCGCCGCGGCCCATATCGACTTCTACGAATTCTCCGAATCGGATGTATGCCAGGCCACCGGTCGTGTGCATCGGCTTGGTGGGCTGCAGGGCGACGGCCGCGAAGTGTGGCGGCGCATGCATCGCAAGCCCGGCACCGAGCCGGACGACCGCGCGGTGGCCATGCCGATCGGTACCCTGTCCCGCGCGGATCTGCTGGGTCTGCTGACCGACTGCGATCTGATCATTCCGGCCCTGGGGTATCGCCTTGCGGCGCCACCCATTTACGACGCGCGCGGCGCGCGACTCCCGCTGGCGCACACCGGCCCCTCGGTCGACGCGACCGCTCGGCTGCTGACCCGGGACGGCACGCCGATCCCGGGAGTCTTCGGCATCGGGCTGGGCAGCGGGTTTATGCCCTGGGGCGCGATGGCGGGAGAGGAGTCTTTCTCCGGTCAGCAGAACAGCCTCTGGCTATACCAAAACGGCCTTGGCAAGCTGATTCACGATGCCACCCGGCGGCGGGCACAACGCCTCGCCCTGAACATAGACCGCGCTGAAACACCCAGCGCCACTGAGAAAAGGGAGTCATATGCTCTGCCGGTTATGTGACTCCGACCGCCTGCGCAGCGTGGTGGATCTGGGCGCCACCCCGCCGTGCGAGAAATTCCTCACCGCCGAGGAGCTCGACCTAGCGGAGTTGACCTTTCCGCTGCACCTGCGGTTGTGCGAGGACTGCCTGCTGTTGCAGATTCCGGCGCTGATCACGCCCGAGGACACCTTCACCGAATACGCTTACTTCGCTTCGTATTCGGACAGCTGGGTGCAGCACGCCAAGCTCTTCGTCGATGAAGCCGTCCAGCGGCTGGGGCTCGGTCCGCAGTCGCGGGTGGTCGAGGTCGCCAGCAATGACGGCTACCTGCTGCAGCACGTCGTCGCGGCGGGAGTGCCGTGCCTGGGAATCGAGCCGTCCGAGAACGTCGGCGCCGCAGCCCGCGCGCGCAATATACCCACGCTGACGGCGTTTCTCGACGAGAAGGTGGCCGCCAAGGTCCGCGAGGAGCATGGGCCGGCGAACCTCGTGGTGGCGAACAACGTCTACGCGCACATCCCCGATCTGCGCGGCTTCACCCGCTCGCTGCGCAGGCTGATGGACGACGACGGCTGGCTGAGCATCGAGGTGCACCACGCGCTGAACCTGGTGCGGCTGGGGCAGTTCGACACGATTTACCACGAGCACTTCCAGTACTACACGCTGTTTTCGGCGATCTGCGCCCTGGCGACCTCCGGGCTCGCCGTCGTCGACGTCGAGCTGCTGCCCACCCACGGCGGGTCGATGCGTATCTGGGCCCGCTCGGCGGAGATCGCTTCGCGGCCGACCCCACGCGTGGAGAAGGTGATGCGCGCCGAGGAAGCGGCGGGACTGCACCGGGCCGACGGCTATCTGCAACTGCGCCCGCGCGCGGAGGCGATCCGGCACGACCTGCTGCGCTTCCTGCTGCAGTGCCGCGCCGACGGCAAGCGCGTCGTCGGCTACGGGGCGCCGGGCAAGGGCAACACCCTGCTCAACTACTGCGGGATTCGAAGCGACCTGCTCGAGTACACCGTCGACCGCAACCCGTACAAGCACGGGCGCTTCACCCCGGGGACCCGGATCCCGATCTACGAGCCGGAGCGCATCGCCGATGATCGCCCGGACGTGGTGCTGGTGTTGCCGTGGAACCTCGAGCCGGAGCTGACCCACCAGCTTCATTACATTTCCGAGTGGGGCGGTCAGCTCGTCTTTCCGCTTCCGACCCTGCACACCGCGGAAATTGGTAGCGTGCGCCGATGAGCACCTGCCGGGGGTGCGGCGGCACCGATCTTGCGCGGGTCCTCGACCTGGGGACCGTGCCGGCGGGCGACGACTTCCCCCCGGCCGCCGAACCCGTGCGGCCCGAGGAATCGGCGCATCCCCTGGCGATGGATCTCTGCGGCCGCTGCGGCCTGGCCCAGCTCGCGCACGACGACACGACGGCCGCCGAGCCGCGCGGCATCGAGCCGCAGGCCCTGCGCGATCAGGCGGCCGAGGCCGTCCGGGGCGTCGCCGACGCGGGCTGGCTACGCGGCACCACCGTACGAGAATTCGGCAGCCCGCACGGCGGAACGTGGTTGCCGCTGCTGGCCAAGCGCGGTTTCGCCGAGGCCGAGCGCGCCGACGTCGTGCTCGACTCGTTCGGCATCATGCACGAGCCGGACCAGCGGCGGGCCTTCCAGCTCCGCGCGGAGGCCACCGCTGGGGGCGGCGTGCTGCTGCTGCAGTTCCACTCCCTGTTGACCATCGTGACTCACGGTCAATGGAATGCGTTGCGCCACGGTCACTTCGCGTACTACTCGCTGACCGCGTTGACGCGGCTACTCGCCGCGGCCGGCATGAGCGTCGCCTCGGCGTGGGAGTTCGACCTCTACGGCGGCACCGTGCTGGTCGCCGCGGTACACGGCCGCGCCGAACCCGATGGCCGCGCCGGGGAAATCCTGCGGCGCGAACACAACATCGGCATCACCGACGCGGCCGTCGTTCACAGTCTGCAGTGCGCCGCCGAGCGCCACGCCACGCAGCTGCGCGACTGGCTGGTGTCGCAGGCGTGCGACCGAAACACGGTGTACGGGTACGGCGCCGGATCGCGCGTCGTTTCGTTGTTCAGCATCGCCGGGGTCGACCGGCGACTGCTGCGCGCCGTGGCCGACGCGTCACCGGCCAAGCAGGGGCGCCGGATTCCGGGGACCGACGTCGGGATCATTTCACCGGAGGAACTCATCGCGGCAGCGCCCGATCGCGTCATGCTGACCCTGCCGGATCTGTACGACGAGGTCCGGCGGGCATATCCGCAACTGGACGGGCGCTGGTCGGTCGACCCCGGCGCCGACGGGAGCCGGGCGCTGCTATGAATCCCATTAGGGTGCTTTGGCTTTCGCCATGGATGCGGCCGCTGGCGCGCATTCAGGCCGAGGCGCTGCAGCGGCGGGGGGTCGACGTGCTGCTGGTGACCTCCGACCAGCACCCCGAGTCCGACGCCGCGCGCGACTACGAGCTGGTGCTCGACCCGCGGTTTCGCACGGCGGCGACGTGGCCGTCGAGCTTTGCGGCCTTGCGCCGCATCCGTGGCTACAAGCCACAGGTGGCGATCACCGAACTGGTCCGCGATCCACGCTGGATGGCGTTGGCCCGCGGCGTGCCCCGGGTCCAGCTGGTCCACGACGACAGCCCCCACGACGCCGGCGAAGCGCGACCGGCCTACGAACGCGCCGTATTCGACCGCTGGGGCTCCCGCTCGGCGGCAACGGTCACCTACAGCGACTACGTCGCGGAGGCCATCAGCACCCGGCGGGACGTCGCCCGGACACCCGTGCACATCTTGCCGCTCACCAGCGACCTCGACGTCGACCTCGTGCCGCCGCCGGTGCGCGCCGAGGGGCGCCGGGATTTCGTGATGGTGGGCCGGCTCAACCCGTACAAGAACATCGACGTGGTGTTGCGGGCCTGGCAACGACACACCACCGGCGCCGGCTGGCGCGTCGACGACCTGGTGCTCATCGGCGACGCGCCGATCGGCCTGCGCAGCGCAGCGCTGCCGCCACACACGCGGTGGTGGTCCGGCAAGTACCGCTACCGCGATGTCGTCGACACGCTCTCCGCCGCAAAGGGTTCGGTCGCCCACTACCGGCGTGCCTCGCAAAGCGGGGTGCAGGTGCTGTCAATGCAGCTGGGCGTGATGCCGATCGTCTCCGGCATCGGCGGGCTGCCCGAATACCAGCCGCCGGGCGGCCCAACCGTGGACGTCGACGACGTCGCCGCGCTGGCCGCCGCGTTCGACACGCTGGCGGACCCGGCCACGGCGGCCCGCCTCGGCGCCGAGGCGGCGCGCCACTACGCGGAGCGCTTCAGTGTCGACCGGGTCGCCGACCGCATGCTGGATATTCTTACAGAGGTCTTGGTCACGCACCCGCCGCACGGCGTGCGTGAGCTCGAGAGCGCCGGAAGGCGCCGGGAAAGGTTCTAGCCCATGGATTTTCGCACTTTTGTACGAACGCTGACAGCTCACTGGAAGCTGTTCCTCGGCGCGCTGCTGGCCTGCCTCGCCGGCGCCGCGGCCGTCACCGCGTTCCAGACGAAGACCTACCAGTCGTCGGCCAGCGTTCTCATTTCGTTCTCGGGTGAGACCGACCTGGCCCAGGTGTACTCGGGAACGCAGGCCGTCCAGGAGCGGTTGTCTTCGTACGCGGCGATCGCCGGCGGTCATGCGGTCGCGGAGCGCGCCGTCAAGCAGTTCCACCTACCCATCAGCGCCGACGCATTGGCGAGCGCGACCCACGTCGAGTACACGCCGAAGTCGACGCTGTTCACCATCTCGGTAAGCGATACCGACCCGAACCGTGCCGCCGCACTTACGAAGGCGATGGCCGACACGTTCACCGGGATGGTCGCCACGTTGGGCGTGAACCCGAAGGACCCGGTCGCACTGGTGAACAGCTCACCGCCACAGGCTCCCCCGCCCCCGGCACCCGCGCCCCAGGCGCCGCCGCCCGACACCGACGCACACCCCGCCACCCAACCCAGCGGCGAGCCCACCCCGCCCGCGGACACGTCGGTCGCGCCGCCTCAGCCGGCGCAGCCGCAAGCGATGCCGCCCCAAACATCGCCCAACATCCCGATCGCCCGGGCCACCATCATCGAGCAGCCCGGCGTGCCGGATAGCCCCATCAAACCGGTGCCGGTGCGCAACATGGCCATGGGCCTCGCCGCCGGCTTGCTGCTGGGGACCGGGGCGGCTCTGACGCGCGAGGCGGCCGATCGCACTGTGCGCGACCGCGCGAAGCTGGAACGGCTTTCCGATTTACCGACGTTGGCCGAGCTCCCCGGCAAGCGCGGCACCGCACCGCGATTCGGCACCGACATCTCATTCGACGACGCGGTCCGCGGTTTGCGTGCGCGTCTGCTGCGCGCGTTGGCACCGGGAGCGCGCCAGGTATTGCTGACGGCGCCGTTCGGCGGCGAGGGAACCACGACGACGGCGCTGAACCTGGCGAGGGCATTCGCCGAGTCCGGCGAAGAGGCTTTGCTCGTCGAGGGCGATACCCGCCGACCGGTGATCGCCGGCTTGCTGAAGGTCGATTCCGGAGAGGGGTTGGCCAACGCGTTGGCCGATCCCGATATTGCGACGGAAGCCGTTAAGCCGACCGCGATTCCGCGGCTGTTCATTCTGGCGGCGCGTGCGGTCCGCCGGGATGCGCTGCCCTGCAGCGCTTACCTACCCGAGGTGCTCGACAAGGTGTTGCAAGACGTGTCGGCCACTTTTGACCGAACCGTGATCGACGGTCCACCGGTGCTCGCAGCGGCCGACTCGGGCCTGCTGGGCTCCGCCGCCCAAGCCACGGTATTGGTGGTACGAGCGGGCCGCACTACCGAAGACGAACTCAACGACGCGTTGACCGCGCTGCGCGCGGCCGGCGCCGACGTCGTCGGCACAGTGCTGACCGACGCCCGGATACCCCGGCACGCCAGGGCCGCGGCCCGAACCTACCGGGCCAAGGTGGGCCGCCCGGGGTGATCCTGTATCTGCGGAACCGGCACCGCTTGGCCATGTCCGGAGCCGCCCTGGCGGCATTCGCGTTGGGGTGCTTCGCCTTCGGCGTGCTCTCGGTGCGCAACACCACCCAGGGCGTGATGCTGATCGGCCTGTCGTTCTGCCTGGTGATCTATTGGACGCGACCCGCGTCGATGATCGGCGTCGCCCTTTTCCTGGCGTTTGCGGCGCTGCCGCAGGGCCTGCACGTCGCCAAGGTGATAGGGCCCGTCTCAATCAGCGCCTACCACGTGCTACTGCTGCTGGCGATCTGCTTCGTCCTTCCGGTTGTGCGGCTTCGCTTTTCGGAGTACCTGTTGCCGGGCATGTTCGTGCTGACGGTGGCGTACTTCGCCGCAGTCGGATTCGTGGCCGGGCACACGGCCTCGGTGGTGGTGCGCGAAGCTACCATACTGCTCGAAATGGTTATAGGCCTGGTGCTGGCCATGGTGATCGTGTACGGCAATTACGTCAAGCTGGTGATCCACACAATGGTTGTCACCCTGTGGTTTTCGGCGGGCATGGCAGTCGCGAGCTCCTCGGGTGGGCTGCGGCTGGCGGGCCGCTTGGAGAGCCTGCAGGCCGACACCGGCGACGCGGCCAACCGCGTGATCACCGCCACCTTGACCCCGGCAATCGCCGTGCTGGCCGCCCTGGTGGCAGCCCAGATCGTCGGTCGGGTCAAGCCCGTGTGGTACCTCGCGTTGGGCCTGCCCGCATTGATCATCTCGGTGCTGGCGTTCTCGCGTAATACCCTGATTGCCCTGGGGGTGGCCGCCGTTGTGGCCTTCCTGGCCAGCCTGGGTTGGTCGTCCCTGCGCCGAGCGGCGAGATTGCTCGTTGTCGGCGCATGCCTGCTAGCCGTGATGGTGCCGGCCGCGCTGTTTCTCCTGCAGCACTCGACCGCTGGGGAGTGGCTGAATGATCAGATCAGCGGGTTCAGCCACCGGGTGCTCGGCCGCGCGTCGAGCGATGCGCTCGCCGTCGACCCCTCGACGCTGGCCAGGCTGGCCGAAGATGCCAACCTCGACCGGGCGATCGCCCAGGCCCCGATGTTCGGGCACGGCCTCGGTTACGCGTATCAGGAGCCGTTCGGCGACGACCCCGACGAATTCACAAACACGTTGGGCACCACCTATTCGCACAACTTCTACCTTTGGTGGCTGGCCAAATCGGGTGGGGTGGGCATGACCGCCTTCGCGGTGTTCGCGCTGACGCCTCTGATCCAGGCGCTGCGCAGCGCCTCGGCCCCCGCGAAGGCCAGCGCGGCAGTCAGCGCCGGTCTGCTGGTGATGTCGATCATCGACCCGCTGCCCGAGGATCCGGCCAACGCCCTCACGCTGGGCATGGCGCTGGGAGCGGCCCTGGCGTTCGCCCGCCTGCGACGGCGGTCAAGCGCGACCGACGACAGCGCCGAGCCCGCGACCGAGCCCATGATGCTGGCCGGGGCGCCGCGATGAGCGCGGTGCGAGTGCTGGTGGTGGGGCCGGCGCCGGCCGCAGCCGACAGCCGCGGTGGCATGGCGACGGTGGCGGCGTTGATGGCGGCCCACCCGGACGAACGGATTCGCGTCATGGTGGTGCCGACCTACGTGGAGAGGTCGCGCTGGGTGAAGCTGGTGTTGGGTCTGCGTGGGATGCTCTACGCCAGCTGGCTGGTATTGCGGGGCCATGCCGATGTGCTGCACGTGCATGTGGCCCATGGCGGCAGCGTGTACCGCAAGGCGTTGCCCTTGGGCGCCGCCCGGTTGGCTGGCGTACCGACCGTGGTGCACGGGCACAGCTACGACTTCGGCGGCTGGTTCGATCGGCTGCCGTCGCCCGCGCGGGCCGCGGTGCGCCGCGCCCTCGTCGCCGACCACTGGGTGGTCCTGGGTGAGCGTCACGTCGACGAGTATGCGAGCCGACTGGGGCTGCCCGATGGCCGAATAAGTGTGCTGCACAATGCCGTCCGGGTTCCGGAGGTCCCGGTGAACCAGTCCGGTGTCGAGCGGGTGGGCGTCGTGGCGCTTGGGCGGATGGGTACGCGCAAGGGCAGCTACGACATCGTCTCAGCCGTGGCAGCGCTCAACCCAACGGTTCGCAGCAGGCTGCGCGTTACGCTGGCCGGCGACGGTGAGGTCGACGAGGTGCGCGCCGCGGTGGCGGCCGCGGGTGTCGGCGAAACGATTCACGTGGCGGGTTGGCTGGACCCGAAGGAGCGCGACGAGTTGCTTTCGACCGCACACGTTTTCCTGCTGCCCAGCCGGGATGAGGGCCTGCCGATGGCGTTGTTGGAGGCCATGGCCTATGGGCTGGCGCCGGTAACCACGTCGGTCGGCAGCATCGGGGAAGCGGTGACCGACGGCGTCACCGGCATCGTGGTGCAGCCCGGATCGTCGGACCAGATAGCCGGGGCCCTGACCGCGCTCGTCGCCGACGAGGACCTCCGCATCCGGTTAGGCACTGCCGCACGCCGGCGCGCTCTCGACTTCGGGCTAAGCCAGTGGCATCAGTCGCTGGCCCTGCTGTGGAGCGACCTCGCGCGCCACGACCGCATCAAGGTATGAGGGTAGGAATGTCTAACTGGCTGCGCGACACCGCAACAGACGTCAATTCAGGTCGATCGCTGTCTGGCCGCGCCCGCGCACGACGATGGCAGCGCTTCAACAGCTGCTTTCCGTCGGTGTCGGAAATGAGGGTGCTGGATCTGGGCGGAACGCCGGAGTCGTGGCGACTCGCGCCCGTTCGGCCCAAGTCGGTCGTCACGGTCAACTTGGCGCCTGCGGAATCGGAGGCTCCGAACATCGTCGCGGTCCAGGGGGACGCGTGCGAGCTTCCGAGCTCGGTTGCCAAGGAGCGCTTCGATCTTGTGTTCTCCAACTCGCTGCTCGAGCACGTGGGCGGCCACGTCCAACGGCAACGACTTGCTGACAACATCCACTCGCTCGCCGACCGACATTGGGTGCAAACGCCGTACCGATATTTCCCGATCGAACCGCACTGGCTCTTCCCCGGCATCCAATGGTTGCCCTACGAGGCGCGCGTGCAGGTATCGATGCATTGGAACCGCGGTCACATCCGGACCCACAGTCGCGAGGCGGCGCAAGACCAGGTCGACGAAATCGAGTTGATCGGCATCTCGCAGATGCGTCGATATTTCCCGTCATCGGATATTTGGTACGAACGGTTTGCCGGATTGGTCAAGTCCCTGGTCGCCATCAGGAATGGCGACGCGACGGTTCACTGACCGTTCGGTGACGTGGTCGAGTCGCGCGGAATATCCAGTGTGGCAATCGGATACAGCCCCGACCCGTCGCGGCCGTCGCGGGCCAACGCCATCGGCGCGTAGTTCACCACATGCGATGCGCCCGGCTTGTGCTGCTGCCAGTCCACAGTCGCGCGCAACGTGTAGTGGCCCGGCGTCAAGCCGTTCAGGTCGACGCGCACCGACTCCGTCGTCGACGCCGGGACCGCCTCCTCGCGCGTCGTGCTGGTGTCGTCGTGGACCAGGCCCTTGAGGTTGACCGTCGCCGGAATGCTGCGGACCGCCGCTCCCGAAAAGTCCACCAGCTTGTAGCCGGGTGTCCACTGCTCGGTGGTGGCCGCCGAGCCGTAGTTGGTCCACTCGACGGAGATGGTCGCCACCTTGCCCTGTATGGACTGCGACCCGGGCCGAGCCGCGACCGAGTATCGATAGCCGGCGGACGTATTGGCTTGAGCCCACAGCAGATACAGCTTGGGATCCATCGCCGAAGTCGAGTCGCGGTCGGGGAAGTTGGCGCTCGACGTCATCGACACGTGATACCTGATGATGTCGTGCAGGCCCTTCTCGTAGTAGGACCTCGGATCGGTCCCGTTGGGCAACTGGCACCACTCGGTGATCACCGGCGCCGACGTGAGCCGCTGCTTCAGCGCGTTGACAACCGGATCGTTCGTCTTCACGTAGTAGGAGTCGTTGGATTCGGCCCAGGTCTGTATCGGCGCATAGACACCGAGGCAGTCTCCCCGGATTCCCACCGGCGCGGACAGCTTCTTGGTCACGTCGTCGGCGAGCAGCTCGCGCACGATCTCGGGATTCTGCGGCGTGACCACCAATTGCGTATGGGGGAAGGCGTTTACATTTGCGGCGACCAGCTGTTGGATGGACGCTTTGGTGATGTTCTGGTCACCGAACTGGCTGTAGTACCCCAGCTTCGCGACACTGTCGTCCGCCGAGGGGCCCGGGGCGCCCAGCACGTCACGCAGGTACGCGATGTGGTTCTCGCTGAAATCCCCATACCCGGAGAACTCGAAAACGCTGAGCCGCTCGTCGTTGTCGTAGCGGCGGCCCAGCGCGGCGAGCAGCTGCCCGAAGGCGTCCAGGTAAGCCTGGTCGTTCCAGTTCGGCACCACCTGCGTCACCCCGGGGGTCGGGCTGTTCGGCGGCGCGGGGTAGTTCGTGGCGGCCGAACGCATCCAGTCGGGTATCGCAAGGTTCGTGTTGTCCGGATAGGACGCATTGCAGCAGGAGTTGTAGGCGTACACCCGAAGCGTCATCCGCATGTTGCGGTTGGCCAGTTTCGTCAGCGCGTCGTCGATGACGCTGAAGTCGAACTTGCGGTCGTCGGGGGCGTCGGGCGGCAGGGTGCGCGGGTCGGTGGGCTGCAGCTGCCGCCACGAGACACGCAGGCTGGCGTCGTAGGACGCGGGCCACGCCGGGTATCGCTGCTGCGCCGGATTGCCTTGCGGGAAAAGCGGAATCAACAAGTCCTCGTACTGGCCCCGCAGCGGGTTGGCGATTTCCTGAACCGTCGGCGGGATGGCCGGAAAGACCATCGCCGACAGCGGCCCGGGATTGGGGTGGCCGCCGCACCCGTTCAGCAGCAGCGCCGTGCACGAAATAACGGCGGCAGCGCCCCTTTTGAATGATCGGAACATCTGGGTTAGATCGCGCCTAACGACAGCGCCTCGCGGTCGGCGAGGAACGGCATCGGCATCCAGCGCGCGGACAGCAGCGCTTCCATCGCGTTGCCCGGGACGGGCCGGGACAGCAGGAAGCCCTGCGCCCGGTGGCATCCGTGTTGCATCAAAGTCAGTGCGGCGGCGGGTGTTTCGACCCCTTCGGCGACCAGTTGCAGGCCGAACGCCTCGGCCAGGCCGATGATCGCCCGGACGATGGCAAGATCGCCCGCGTTGCTGCCGAGGTCGCGGACGAAGCCGGTGTCGATCTTGAGCATGTCGACCGGGAGGGACTTCAGGTGCGACAGGACCGCGTAGCCGGTGCCGAAGTCGTCGATGGCGATCTGGACCCCGACCTCCTTGAGCTCGTGCAGGGTCTTGCGGGTGGTTTCGATGTCGTGCACCACGGCGCGCTCGGTGATCTCCAGGCAGACCGATCCGGCGTCGATGCCGAACTCGTCGATGGTGTCGGCGACGCTGCGCACGAAACCGCGCGTGATCAGTTGGATCGGCGACACGTTGATGCGCAAAGTCGCGCTCTGCCCAACGCCGTTGGCGCGCCAGCGGCTGAATTCGGCGCAGGCGCTTCGCATCACCCACCGGCCCAATTCCCCGGCCAGGTTGGTCGATTCGGCCACCCCGATGAACGAGTCCGGCAGCAGCAGCCCCCAGATCGGGTGCCGCCAGCGGACCAGCGCCTCGGCGGCCACGATGGCGCCGGTCCACAGGTCGACCTCGGGCAGGTAGTGCAGCAGCAGCGCCTCACTGTCGATGTCGCCCTGCAGATGCAGCTCGATGTCGTTGCGGAAGGCGCTTTTCAGCGACATGTCGTCGGTGGACAGCGCCACCTGATTGCCGCCCGCGCGCTTGGCGGTCAACACGGCCTCGTCGGCCCGGCGCAGCAGGTCGGTGCTGTTGTCGCGGCCCGGCATGCCCACCGCCAGCCCGATGCTCACGGTGCGGGTGATCATGTGGCCGCCGATGGCCAGCCGCTCGCGCAGCATCGCCCCGAGCCGGCGGGCGAAGGACTCCGCCGTCCCCGTCGACATCGCCTGGTCCGGGATGACGACGAACTCGTCGCCGCCCAGCCGGGCGATCATGCTCTGGCTGCCCGCGCACACCCGAATGCGTTGCGCGAAAACCCGGATGAACCAGTCACCAGCGGTGTGGCCGAGGTAGTCGTTGATCGGCTTGAGGCGGTCCAGGTCGAGGTACAGCACGGCGACCGGCCCGGGGCTTCCCGGCGCGAGCCGTTCGGAAAGGTGCGCCACCAGCGCCCGCCGGTTGTACAGGCCGGTCAGGTCGTCGTGCTCGGCCAGGTAGCGGAGCTTCTCTTCCGCCGCGATCCGCGCCTGCAGCTGCGCGAACAGCGCCGCGATGGCCTCCAGGGTGTTGATCTCGTCTTGCTTCCACTTGCGCGCGCCGTTCTTGACGAAGCAGAGCACGCCCGTCGTCGTCTCCCCCGAAACCAGCGGCGCGGCGGCCACCGAGGGCGTCGTGGGCTGCTTGGCGCCCCCCAGCCGGCGCGCGAACCCGCGGTTGTTCTGTTCGGGCCGAATCACGACCGGCTTTCGGCCGTGCTCGCACTGCGCGAGCACCGGGTCGGCACTGCTGAAGTGGACGACGGCCATCGGGTCCGGGTCCGGGACGCCTGTGCGCGGCGGCCACTCCGCAACCAGCACCGAGGCGCGGATGTCGTGGTCGTGGTGGCGCAGGAAGCTGGCGTCGAGATCGAACTGCTCGACCAGCTGCGCGAGCACCTTCTGGCTGACCTGGGTCGCGGTGGATCCCGTCGCCTCCATCAGCTGGGTGGCCACGGAGGTGACGACGAGATCCAGGCTGCGCGGCAAGGACTCCTCCGATGGGGCGCTTCCCAGCTGGGCTTGGCCCGTTCGGGGGCCCAATCACGGGATGTTCGTTTTCCAGTTTGCCTCGCCCGATGCACACCGTTGCGCACTGGGGAGCCCCCTAGTTTCGCGGTGGCTGCATTCGGCCCGGGGCAGGTCACGAATTGCTGCGAAGCGTATCATGTGCGACCCGGCCCAGCCCCGGTCAAGCGCTGCCCCCAAAGCCCGCGAAAAGGACGGACGACCACCGCAGATGCCTGTCGCACGCTCGGCGAAACGCTGGCTCGCGCCGGCGGCAAAGATGTTGGCGCCCCGCCTGTTCTGGCGCCGCAAGTACGGCATCCTGCAACGCCTGGGGGAGGCCCGCCCGGACGTGCGACTGGTCGCGTCGCTATGCGATCCCAACCGCGTCTCGCTGGACATCGGGGCCGACGTCGGCGAATTCACGATCGCGATGCTCGCTTCGTCGCAATCGGTGATCGCGTTCGAACCGCGCCCGGCCCAGGCGCGCGATCTGGCGACGATGTTCGACGCGGTCGGCGCGCCCGTCAAGGTGGAAGCCGTGGCGCTCTCCGACAAGCCCGGCGTGACCACCATGCGGGTGGTGGAATCCGACCCGGGCCGCAGCACGATCGACGGCGACAACGCCCTGGGCGACGCCGACGGCGGCGCGGTCCAGAGCATCGAGGTGCCGGTCAAGCGGCTCGACGATCTGCGCCTGGACGACGTCGGCCTGGTCAAGATCGACGTCGAGGGCCACGAACTGGCCGTGCTGCGCGGCGCGACGGACACGCTCGCCCGCAACCGGCCGGCGGTCCTGGTGGAGGCCGAGGAACGCCATCACCGGGGCGCCGTCGCCGGCATCACCGAGCTGCTGACGGGGCTCGGGTACGAGGGCTACTTCGACACCGGCGACGGCCGGCGGCCGATCGAGGAGTTCGACGCGGCCCGGGACCAGAACCCGGCGAACATCGGCGGCCGGGAGGACGGGTGGGCGGCCCACGGCGTCTACGTCAACAACTTCGTCTTCGTCCCTCGCGAGTGAAACAGCTCACAGTCCCGCCCGGGACTGTCACGCGCGGCCGGCCCGCGGTGTCTCAAGGGCACGAGTCCCGTGAGAGTAGGAGACAGAAATGACCGAGCCGGCCACCCCAAGAACACATGTCGTCGTCGTCGGCGGCGGATACGCCGGAACGCTGGCCGCCAATCACCTGCGCCGGCGCGCCGACGTCGACATCACCCTGGTGAACCCGCGTCCCGTGTTCGTCGAGCGGATCCGGCTGCACCAGCTGATCGCCGACACCAGCGCGGCGATCGCCGACTACGACAGCCTGCTGGGCGAGGGCATCGGGCTGGTCGTCGACGCGGTGGATTGCATCGAAGCCGCCGACCGGCGGGTGCTGCTGGCCTCCGGCGCCGAGCTGGACTACGACTATCTGATCTACGCCGTCGGCAGCACCGGCGCGATGCCGCTGAACGTGCCGGGTGCCGCCGAGTTCGCGCACTCGGTCGCCGACCTGGAGAGTGCGCGACGGCTGCGCTACGCGCTCGCCGACCTGCCGCTGGCCTCGCCCGTCACCGTCGTGGGCGGCGGGTTGACCGGCATCGAGACCGCGTCCGAGCTGGCCGAGCTGGGGCGCCCGGTGACCCTGGTGTGCGGCGGCATTCTCGGCCCGTCGCTGAGCGAGAAGGGACGGCGTTCGGTGGCCAAGCAACTGCGTGCCCTCGAGGTGAACGTGCTCGAATCCGCCTTGGCAGCTCAGGTGCGCTGGGACGCGGTGGTGCTCGCCGACGGGACCGTGCTGCCCAGCGCGGCGACGGTGTGGACGGCGGGTTTCGCCGTGCCGGACCTGGCCGCGCGCAGCGGGCTGAGCACCGACGCGCTGGGCCGGCTGCTCACCGACGAGACGCTGACCAGCGTCGACGACGAGCGCATCGTCGCGGCGGGTGACGCGGCGGCGCCGTCGGGCCAGCCGCTGCGGATGAGCTGCCAGGCCGCCGGGCCGCTCGGGGTGCAGGCGGCCAACACGGTGCTCAGCCGCATCGCGGGAGAGGCCCCGGCGCTGCTGAACCAGGCGTTCACCGGGCAGTGCATCAGCCTCGGCCGCTCCCGCGGCACCATCCAGCTCGCCCGTAAGGACGACACCCCGGTGGAGGTCTACGTCGGGGGCCGGTTCGCCGCGTCGGTGAAGGAGACGGTCTGCAAGGGCACGCTGTGGTTCATCCGCCGCGAGGCCGCCAAGCCCGGCTCGTACTTCTGGCTGAAGGGCGGCAGGCGGCTCGCGCAGTCGCCGTCCGACGAGCAGGTCGCCCTGCAATGACGGCGGTGACCGGCCCGTCCGAGCACGCCGAACGATTCACGCTGCTGCGACCGTTGCTGTTCACGATCGCCTACGAGATCCTCGGCTCGGCGACGGAGGCCGACGACGTGGTGCAGGACAGCTATCTGCGGTGGGCCGAGGTGGACCTGTCGGCCGTGCGGGACACCAAGTCCTACCTGGCCCAGCTGGTCACCCGGCAGGCGCTGAACGCGCTGCGGGCCGACGCGCGCCGCCGCGAGGAGTACGTGGGGCCGTGGCTGCCCGAGCCGCTGCTGCTCGACGACCAGGACCCCTCGGCCGATGTCGTTCTGGCGGAATCGGTTTCGATGGCGATGCTCGTCTTGCTGGAGACGCTGAGCCCCGACGAGCGGGCGGTGTTCGTGCTGCGCGAGGTGTTCGGCTTCGACTACGGCGAGATCGCCGCGGCCGTCGGCAAGCCGGCCCCGACGGTGCGCCAGGTCGCGCACCGCGCGCGCGAACACGTGCGGGCTCGGCGGAGGCGCTTCGATGCGGCGGACCCGGAACGCAACGCCGAAATCACCGCCCAGTTCCTGGCCACCGCGGCCAGCGGCGACGTCGAGGCGCTGATGGCGATGCTCGCGCCGGACGCCACCTGGACCGCCGACAGCGGCGGCATCGTCAGCGCCGCCCGCCGGCCCGTGGTCGGCGCCGACCGGGTGGCCCGGGCGATCGTCGGGCTGATCCGCAAGGCCGCCGCCATGGCCGGGGCGCGGGTGGACATGGTGACCTGCAACAGCGCCCCGGCCGTGCTGCTCTACCTCGGCGAACAGCTCGAGGGCGTGATCACGCTGGAGATTGCCGGCGACAGGATCACCAACTTCTACGTGATGCGCAACCCGCAAAAGCTGGCGGCCCTGGCCACCGCTCGCGACATCAGCCGCGGCTAGGCGGCAGACTAGGGCGGTGCGAACCGACCGGCTGGGCGACCTCGGCGCCGCGCCCCGGGTGCTGCGCGCGATCGGTGACGCCACCGGCCGGCTCGGGCTGCCGCCGCCCGCCGCGCTGACCGGCGAGTGGTTCGGTTCGCTGGCGGTGATCGCGCCCAGCCTGTCGGCGCGGCCGGTCGACGCCGACGACGCCTTCGCGGTCCCGCTGGACACGCCGGCGCCCCACTCGGAGGCGGTGGGCGGCGGCTGGGTCGGCTACCTTTCCTATCCCGATCCCGCCGCCGACGGCCGGGGAAACCGGATCCCCGAGGCCGCCGGCGGCTGGACCGACTGCGTCCTGCGCCGGGACCCCGACGGCGGCTGGTGGTACGAAAGCCTGTCCGGTGCGCCGATGCCGGACTGGCTGCGCGCCGCGCTCGCGGCCAGGCCGTCGCCGCCGCGCGATTGCCGGATCGACTGGGGCGCCGCCGACCGGGCCGCGCACCGCGACGGGGTGCTGGCCTGCCTGGAGGCGATCCGCGCCGGCGAGGTCTATCAGGCCTGCGTATGCACGCAATTTGCCGGGACGGTCACCGGGGCGCCGCTGGATTTCTTCGCCGACGGGGTGGCGCGCACCTCGCCGGCCCGGGCGGCTTACGTCGCGGGGGGATGGGGGGCGGTGGCGTCGCTGTCCCCGGAGCTTTTCCTGCGGCGCCGCGGGACGGTCGTCACGTCCAGCCCCATCAAGGGCACCCTGCCGCTGGACGCCTGGCCGTCGGCGCTGCGGGCGTCGGCCAAGGACGTCGCGGAAAACATCATGATCGTGGACCTGGTCCGCAACGACCTCGGCCGCGTGGCGACCGTCGGCACCGTCACCGTGCCCGAGCTGCTGGTCGTGCGGCGCGCGCCGGGCGTGTGGCACCTGGTGTCCACGGTGTCAGCGCGGGTTCCCGTCGAGCTGCCCACGTCGGCGCTCCTGGACGCCACGTTCCCCCCGGCTTCGGTCACCGGCACTCCCAAACACCGTGCGCGACAACTGATTTCGCAATGGGAACACGGTCGTCGCGGCATCTACTGCGGGACAATCGGTTTGGCCTCGCCGATCGCGGGATGTGAGCTCAATGTCGCGATCCGCACCGTCGAGTTCGATGCGCACGGCGGCGCCGTGCTGGGCGTCGGCGGCGGGATCACCGCCGACTCCGATCCCGACGCCGAATGGGAGGAGTGCCTGCACAAGGCGGCCCCGATCGTCGGGCTGCCGTTGATCGCGGCGGCCGGTTAGATGACGGGTCGGCTCCCCGCCCGTGAATTTCGCCTAACCCCCCACGCCACGTGCCGTTTTTGCTTAAGCTTCAGGGACTGACCCGCGCCGATCGCGAGTCGACTGCCGGAGGGGGCCGTCATGAGAATCGCCGTCTTGGGCGCCGTCGCGTCCGCCCTGATGGGTGGAACGCTCGCGGTCACGCCGCTGACCTCGGTCAGCACGCCGCTGCCGGCCGCCGGACCATGCGTCAACGGATGCCAAAAGGCCGCGTCGGTCCTGATGCCCGAGACGCCGCCGTCGGCGCCCGGCACGCAGGTCGCGCCCGCCGCGAACACGGGTGGAGACGTGCCCAAGCCGGCCGCGGACGTGGCCAATGTGCCGCCCACGCCCGGCGGCCCCGGGGCCACCGGAGCCGTGTCCGGGGTACCGCGCGGCAGCTCGGGGGGCGGCGCGCCGTCCTCGGGGGCCGCGTCGCCCGGCGGATTCGACTCGGGCTTGCCCGACGCCGCGGCTTCGGTCCTGCCCCAACTCCCCGGCGCCCTAGACAACGCGGCGGCCATCCAAGCCGCACCTGCCGGGGCGCAAGCCGCGTGGTCAATCGTCCAGGGCGTGGTGGGCGTGGGAACCACCGTGGTCGGCGTCGGAACCAGCGTCGTGGCCACCGCGTCCACCGCCGCGATCGCGCTGGTCTATCTCAAGAACGCCGGCCTGCTGCCGCCCGGCTTCACCTTGGGCATCCCGAACATCGCGGTTCCTCAGCTTCCCGGTACAACGGCGGCGGCGGCGGCGGCGGTCCCGGGGGCGGCGGCGGGCCGGCAGCGGCGGGGCCGCGGGAAGGGCCGGGGCCGCCGGAAGCGCGGGCAATCCGGCAGGCAATCCCCCGGGAACCGCCGGCAGCGCGGGCAGGGCGCCCGGCGCGGCCGCCAACACCGCCGGGATGGCCGCCGCCGCCCCCGGGACCGCCGCCGCTGCCGCCGCTACCCGGCCCGCCGCCGCTCCCGCCGCACCCCCAGGTCTGCACGCCGGGGATCGGTCCGTTCAAGGCCTGCACACCCTGATCTACTCGCCGCGTAACCGCAGGACCGCGTCGTAGAGCTGGCGCGTCCGCACGTCCGGATGGCCCTTGGCCACCTCGCTGCAGGCGTCCTTGACGCGCACCCCTCCCGCGACGAGGTTCTCCACTTCGGCCACCAGCGACGGCAGGTCGGCGCGCGGCGTCGCGCCCGCCAGGACGACCGTGATCTCGCCGAGCACCCCCTCGTCCGCCCACGTCGCCAGCTCCTCGAGCGACCCGCGGAGCACCTCCTCGTGCACCTTCGTCAGCTCCCGGCAGACCACCGCCCGGCGTCCGCCGCCGAGTTCGTCGACCGCGTCGCGCAGACACGCCGCCAGCCGGCGCGGCGATTCGAAGAACACGCACGTCCGCGGCTCGTCGGCCAGCGAGGCCAGCCAGGTCCGGCGCGCCGACTTCTTGCGCGGGGCGAAGCCCTCGAAGCAAAACCGCTCCGACGGCAGCCCGGACACCGCGAGCGCCGTCGTCACCGCCGACGGCCCGGGGAGGCACTGGACGGGCAGACCTGCCTCCACGCAGGCCGCCACCAGCCGGTAGCCGGGGTCGCTGATCAGCGGCATCCCGGCGTCGCTGACCAGCAGCACGGTCGCGCCCGCCGTCATCGCGTCGATCAGGGCCGGCACCCGGGCGGCCTCGACCCGGTCGTACAGGCTGACCACCCGCCCCTTGATCTCGGCGTCCAGCGCCTTGGCCAGGATCCGCACCCGCCGCGTGTCCTCGGCGGCCACCACGTCGGCGTCGGCCAGCGCGGCGATCAGGCGCGGCGACGCGTCCGCCGGCTGGCCCAGCGGCGTCGCGCCCAGCAATAGGCGACCGGAGGTCATGACGGACAGCCTACGATCGACGTGATGTCCGCCCCGCCCCGCGAAAGCGCCGTCGCCGAGCGCGAGCGTGTCGTACCCGTCGACAGCCCGGGCCCCCTCGTTCCGGTGGCGGACTTCGGGCCGACCGACACCATTCGCGGGTGGGTCGCGACCGGTGTGATCACGGTGCTGGCGACGGTGACGCGGTTCCTCAACCTGGGCTCGCCGACCGATGCCGGCACGCCGGTGTTCGACGAGAAGCACTACGCGCCCCAGGCCTGGCAGGTGCTGCACAACCACGGGGTGGAGGACAACCCCGGGTTCGGCCTGGTGGTGCACCCCCCGGTCGGCAAGCAGTTGATCGCTCTCGGCGAGGCGGTCTTCGGCTACAACGGGGTGGGCTGGCGGTTCACCGGCGCCCTGCTCGGCGTCGTCATGGTGGTGCTGGTGATGCGGACCGTCCGCCGCATCAGCCGCTCGACGCTGGTCGGCGGGATCGCCGGGGTGCTGGTGATCTGCGACGGCGTCAGCTTCGTCACCGCCCGGACCGCCCTGCTCGACGGCTTTCTGACCTTCTTCGTGGTCGCGGCGTTCGGCGCGCTCATCGTCGACCGCGACCAGGTGCGCCAGCGGCTGCACGTCGCACTGGTGGAGGGCCGCAGCGCCGAAACCGTTTGGGGCCCAAGGCTGGGGGTGCGCTGGTGGCGCTTCCTAGCCGGGGTCATGCTCGGATTGGCTTGCGGCACAAAGTGGTCAGGCCTGTACTTTGTGCTCTTCTTCGGCGCCATGTCGTTGGCGTTCGACGTCGCGGCGCGCCGCCAATACCAAGTCAACCGGCCATGGCTGGGTGTCTTGCGGCGCGACCTCGTCCCCACCGCGTACGCGCTGGCGCTCATCCCGTTCGCGGTCTACCTCGCCAGCTACACGCCCTGGTTCGCCTCCGAGAACGCGATCGACCGCCACGAGGTCGGCCAGTCGATCGGCCCGCACTCCGTTGTTCCGCTGCCCGACGCCGTCCGCTCGCTGTGGCACTACACCGCCAAGGCCTTCCAGTTCCACGCCGGCCTGACGAATTCCGCCGGCAACTACCACCCGTGGGAATCCAAACCGTGGAGCTGGCCGATGTCGTTGCGGCCGGTCCTGTACGCCATCGACCAGCAGAACGTCCCGGGCTGCGGCGCGCAGTCGTGCGTCAAGGCGGAGATGCTGGTGGGCACCCCGGCGATGTGGTGGCTCGCGGTGCCGGTGCTGCTCTATGCGCTCTGGCGAATGCTGGTGCGCCGCGACTGGCGCTATGCCGCGGTCTTGACCGGTTACTGCGCGGGGTGGCTGCCGTGGTTCGCCGACATCGACCGGCAGATGTACTTCTTCTACGCCGCGACGATGGCGCCGTTTTTGGCCATGGGCATCGCGCTGATCTGCGGTGGCGTCCTCTACGCCCGCAATCAAAGCTCCGAACGGCGCACGCTGGGGCTGATCGCGGTCTGCTGCTACGTGGCTTTAGTGGTGACCAATTTCGCGTGGCTGTTCCCGGTGCTGACCGGGCTGCCGATCTCCCAGCAGACCTGGAACATGGAGATCTGGCTGCCCAGCTGGCGGTAGTTCTCGCGTCGAGACTGCGTCCAGCGCGCGCAAACGGCCCAATTCGACGCGCTGAGCGCAGACTCGATGATGGCGCCTACACCGAGTCGCGCGCGGCGGGACACGACATGCACCGCGGACCGCCGCGGCCGGTGCTCAACTCGGACCCCGCGATGGTGAGCACCTCGATGCCCGCGTCCTGAAGGCGGGCGTTGGTCTGCGCGTTGCGCTCGTAGGCGACGACGACGCCGGGCGCCAGGGCCAAGGTGTTGTTGCCGTCGTCCCACTGCTCGCGCTCGGCGACGAGGGGGTCCAGCCCGGTGTCGATGACCCGCAACTTGTCGATTCCCATCGCGTTGGCGGCCGCCTCCAGGAACGGCGTCTCGTCACCGATGGTGACGCCGCCGGGGGTGCGCTGGATGGCGAACGCGGTCAGCGTGTTGACGATGTTCGCGTACATCACCACGGTGTCGGTGTCGACCATCGTGCACACCGTGTCCAGGTGCATCTGCGCGCGCCGCTGGGCGATCGGCACCGCGAGCACCGTGTCCGCGAGATCGTCGTCGAAAAGGCTGCGCGCCAACGCTTCCGCGCCGGCCGGGGTGGTCCGTTCGCCGACGCCGACCGCGACGACGCCGGGCGCGAGCAGCAGCACGTCGCCGCCCTCGACGGGTGCGGTGCGCGACTCGTAGGCGCGCCGCACCCCGGTGAACCGCGGGTGATGCGCATAGATCAGGTCGGTCAACGACGCCTCGCGCACACGCGCCCGCAGCGCCAGGGTGGGGATCACCACCCGCGGCCCGATCCAGATCGACGAGTCGCGGGTGAACACCAGGTTCGGTAGCGGATCGATGACGAAATCCGCCTCGTGGTGCATGCGAAGCACCAGCGACACCTCGGTCCGGGTGTCGGCGGGCAGCTCGTTGAACGTCATGCCGGCCATCAGCACGTTGGCCAGCGTGCCGGGGTTCAGCCCCCGCAGGTAGGCCGAAAGTTCTTGCGCCAGTGGGGTTCCGAGCCGGCGCGCGTCCACGGCGGCGGCCACACCCTGCATCCGCGCGGCCCCGCTGTGGTTGAGCGCCTCGGTCAGCAGGTCGGACAGCAGCAGCACCTCGACCCCGCGCGAGCGCAGCAGGTCGGCGAACTCGTCGTGCTCGTCCTGCGCCCGCGCGACCCAGGGCAACCCGTCGAAGAGCAGCTGGTCGTTGTTGCGCGGATTGAGCCGGCGCAGCTCGGCGCCGGGGCGGTGCAGGATAGCCACCCGCAGCGCGCCCACCTCGGAATTGGTGCCCAGCTCAACAACACCCACCCTGGAAACGGTAGCCGGTCCCGAGACGGGCCCCCTTCATCGAACGCTTGTGCGATAAACTGGGCGCCGTGAGCATCGCGGTACAGGGCTCGCTGTTCGAGCACACCGAGCGCAGACAGCTCGGTGACGGCGCCTTCATCGAGATCCGCGCCGGCTGGCTGGCCGAGGCCGACGCCCTGCTCTCCGACCTGCTCTCGACGGTGCCGTGGCGCGCCGAGCGCCGCCATATGTACGACCGGGTGGTCGACGTGCCGCGGCTTGTCAGCTTTCACGACCTGACCGTCGAGGATCCCCCGCACCCGCTGCTGGGCAAGCTGCGGCGACGGCTCAACGACATCTACGCGGGCGAACTCGGTGAGCCCTTCACCACCGTCGGGTTGTGTTGTTACCGCGACGGCAACGACAGCGTCGCCTGGCACGGCGACACCATAGGGCGCAGCAGCTCGCAGGACACCATGGTGGCGATCGTCAGCCTGGGCGCCACCCGGACGTTCGCGATGCGGCGGAAGGGTGGCGGGCCGTCGCTGCGACTTCCGCAGGCGCACGGTGATCTGCTGGTGATGGGCGGATCGTGCCAGCGCACCTGGGAGCACGCGGTGCCCAAGACGTCCGCGCCCACCGGCCCGCGGGTCAGCATCCAGTTCCGGCCCCGCGACGTGCGCTAGCTAGCTCCGGACGGCGCCCACCGCCTTGACGAGCAGGTCGCGGGCGCGCTGAGTGTCGATCTTGGCCACCGGCTGGTCCGGAATGACCAGCGGATTGGCGATGACGATCACCTGGTAATCACCGAATTGCGCCGAATAGTCGTACAGCTCCCCGGTGCGGGCCCCACCGCCCACCAAGGCCTGCAGGACGCGGTGCACGCCCGTCGTGCGGGCCCCGTCGATGTGCGGCGCATCGATCACCTCGATCCCGCCCCGCACCCCGTTTCCGGCGAATGCCACCTTGGTGCAGTCCTTCCCGGGGTCGTTGAACGGCAGTGCTTTTGAGGTCTCCAAGGCGATGACGACGAACCGGTTGCCGTTGCCCTCCGCGGAGACGGCGGCCATGTTGCCCTGCAGGTCGGGTGGCATGTCCGGGCCCACCGCCACTTTCGCGCAGTTGGCCGGATCGAAACTCAGGCCGTCGGGCAGCTTTCGGGCCGACAGCAGCTTAGGGTCGACGCCGCGAACGGGGATGTCGGTGACCTTGTAATCGGGCCCGAAGCTCGACTTGACGCCGACGACCTTGCCGATGTCCGCCTTCACCGGGGCGGGATCGCCACCCGACGAGCATCCGGCGAGCACGCACACGGATGCGGTCGCGAGCAACACCTTCAACATCGTGGCCAATCTACCCAACGGGAATGCTCAGCCGCGCAACGTGGACACCGTTTTGACGAGGAGATCGGCGGCGAATTGCGGCGGCAGCGCGGGCAGCGCCGAACCGGGGTCCGTGGTCAGCGTGGTGAACGCGTAGTAGTTACCCAGGTATGCGGTGAATGTGTATGCGCGCGAATCGATTTCGGTGCCCGATTCGACGGTCGACTTGGTGTCGGCCACCATGCCGACGGTTGCGACGCCGTCGATGCGTGGGGCGTCGATCAGGCGAACGCTCGCCGTGGTGTGGCCGTCGCCCGTCGTCCACCGGTCGCATGCCGCCACGACACCGCGGTCCAGGTCCACCGGCCCGGGCAAAGTCACCACCACCGCGTCGACGACACCGCCGGTTCCCGATCCGGAGAAGCCCTGCGCGGACTGCTCGCGCCCGTTGCCGGGGTCGGCGAGAGTCGCGCACTGCGCCGGCGTGGCCCGGGCGTCGGCTTCGAGGCTCCAGATCACCCTCGGTGAGGCGCCGCTGGGGATGCCGGTGGTCACCTCGTAGTGGGGCGGCAGCTCGCGGACCAGCCGCTTGATGTTGGCGGGGTTGACGGGGGCGTCGTGGGCCGATGATTTGGTGGGCGTGGCCGACGGCGCTGGCGCGCTAGCGTGCGCGCAGGCGGCCAGCAGAACCACGGGAACGCCAATCCACAACGGCCGCATGCCCGTTCAGCCGACCGCTTCGATCACTTGGCGGGCGACGCGTTTGATCTGATCGGCCATGTGACGCCCGAAGACCAGCCGGCGGGGCACGTCGATGACGGTGGTGATGACGCCGACGTCCTCGCGCTCCCAGACCGCGCCGTAGTGGTCCATGATCGCGCGCATCGGCCCGTTGTCGGAAAGCATTCGCGCGGAGAATCTTTCGACGCCGTCGACCCTGGCGGCGATGGACAGCGCGCTGATCAGGAAGCTGCCGATGCCCCGGCCCTGGTAGGCGTCGGCGACGAGGAAGGCGATCTCGGCGGTTGTGGGATCGTTCTCGTCGCGAACGAAGCGGGCGTCGGCCACCGGGTCATCCCCGTCGGTCACCACCCACACGAAGTGATCGACGTAGTCGACCTCGGACAGGTAATGCAGCAACGCGGGGGTGGGAATGCGGGCCGTCATGAACCGCCGATACAGCGTCTCGCTGGAGAACTGGATGTGACCGCGCACCGTGCGCTCGTCGTCGCCGGGCAGCACCGGGCGCAGCATCAGGCGGGTCCCGTCGCGGACCTCGATGGGGATCGGGGTGATGAATTCGGCCAGGCGCTGGCGCACGGTGCGCAGCAGCCGCGGCATGACCCCGGGCAGGTGCACCATCCGGATGAAGGCGTCGTTGTCGCCGATCCAGCCGGTCAGCGGTTCGGCCGTGGTGACGGTCGCGATGCGCGGGATACTCCGCAACAGGGCGATCTCGCCGACGATCGTGCCGGGGGACACCTGTCCGGCGTTGACCGTGCCGTCGCTGTGGACCCGCTTGATCTCGGCGGTTCCCGACGAGATGAGCAGGAACGAAACGGCCTGTTCGCCCTGCTGCATCAGCACCTGGCCGGCCGCGGCGCGCAGCGGCTGGAGGCGGGCCGCCAGCGGCACCAGCTCCTCGATTGGGCAGCCCTCGAAGATGCCCATCGTCGCGAGCTCTTCCGCCCGCGCGCCGGTCAGTTCGGCCACTGCGATGTCCCCGCCGATACGTGTTGTGATCTCCGGACCTTGCCCACGTTATGGGTTGCGTTCCCGGCGCGGCAAGGACGACACCGCGCATCGGTCAAACTGGACACATGAGCCACGATCCGGTCGAGTCGACCCGCGGCCTCCTCGAGAAGACCGCGGTGTTGCGGCACGGCTTCCTCGACGTGCTGGGCGCATCGACGAATTCCCCGGCCCCGACGTTTGCGCAGCGCGCCATGAACAGCCCCTTCGTCGCGACCGTCTACGAGCGGCTGTGGCGTCCGAGTGCCTTCTACGTCGCCAGCGGGGTCACCAGCCGCGCCGAGCAGCGCCGCGCGGCGTCGGCACTGTGTCTGGCCGGCGCCGCACGATTGCTTGACGTCGCTTGCGGGCCGGGCAATTTCACCGCGCCGCTGGCGGCGGAACTGCCGGACGGCGGCCTCGCGGTGGGATTCGACATCTCCGAGCCGATGCTGACCCGCGCCGTCCGGGACAACAGCGGTGCGCGCACGTGTTATGTGCGCGGCGATGCTCGGACGTTGCCGTTCGCCGACGAAACATTCGACGCCGTCTGCTGTTTCGGGGCGCTGTACCTGATGCCCGAGCCGTTCGGGGTGGCTCGCGAGATGCTGCGGGTGCTCGCGCCCGGTGGCCGCATCGCGATCCTCACCAGTTACGCCACCGGGGTGCCGCCGCTTCGCCGAGCCTTGACCGGCGGCGCTCGCGTGATCGGCCTGGAAGTGTTCGACCGCAGCGCCTTCGTCGAGCTGTTCTCGTCGGCCGGCCTGGTCGACATCGAGCAACAGACGCAACGCGTGCTGCAGTTCGTCGCCGCCGGCAAGGCTGCCCGTTAAGGAGTGCGGCTAATCCGTTGCACCGGAACGGTTCTCGTCCCCAAGCTGCAGCACGAAGTCGGCGATGATTCCCGCCATGTCGTCGATGGCACGCCGAGAGATGACCTCGTAGCCGTGCGTGCTCAGCGTCGGCAGGCACAGCAGGGCCGCGCGCGGGGTCAGCCCGTTGGCCATGGAGTGCGAGGCGTCGGATTCGAACGCGCCCAGGACGGCGGCCTGAGGCTCGAGTCCCCGGTCGGAGGCGATGGCCATGAGCCGGTCGGCCACGTCCTTGTCGTAGACGCACTGGGCGTCGCTGTAGCCGACGATCGGGCCCCCGGTGACCGTGGTCGCGTACTCCTGTTCGGTGGGCCCGACCTCCAGTGCGAGCGTGAGCGTGCCCGGTAGCGAGGCGCTGGCGTAGGAACCGCCCACCCCGCCGATCTCCTCGTTGGTGGTGAACACGAGGTAGACGTCGTCGTGGGGCCGTTCTCCGCGCTCCCGCAGCAGCTGAGCGGCGCGTAGCAGGGCTGTTACCGCGGCGCGGTCGTCGAGGAAATAGCATCCGACGTAGTCCCCGATCTCGACCAGGTTCCTCTTGCTCCGCTCGACGCACACCCGGGTGCCGGCCCGCACGCCCGCGTCGGCCAGCTCCTTGTCGGTGCGGCCGGTGAAGACGTAGACGTGCTCCCAGTCCAGCGCCTGGTCACCCGCGTCGGGTTTGGTCTGCCAGATCCGTGAGCTCTCCTTGGTGGTGTGCTCGGAGCCGAGCGTGAGCACCGCGGTGAGCGTCTCGTGCTCACCGAGGACGGCGACCGGGCCGAGCCCGAAGTTGCCGGGATACATGGTGCCCAGCTGCGTCACGTGCAGCGAGCCGTCCGGCTCGATCCGCTTGACCATCATGGACAGTTCGTCCATGTGCGCCATGACGCGCGTCGCGGTGCTGCGTCCGGCGGTCACGGCCGACCGGTGGCTGTGGCTGTGCCCGGCGCCGCCGGGTGCGCCGCCCGCCGCGATGTAGCCGACGAGGTTTCCGGCCTCGTCGGTCCACATGTCGTCGACGACGGGTTCCAGCTCCCGGGCGCAGACCGCACGAACCTCGTCCTCCTGGCCGCACGGGCCATAAGTCCGCAGCAGCTCTTTGAGCAGCGCTTCGGTCGCGTCGGGATCGCGGGGCGCCATCTAGTCCTTTCGGTCAAAGGGCTCGGTCGACAACTGGATCAGTACCCAAATCGCGCATCGGCAACCCGGTGCCTGACCGGAGATGGCTGCCATGCGGTTGAAAGTGGGTATTCGGCCTGCACGGTGTAAAGGAGACCAAAATGGCGAAAGATCATGGATCGAGCGTCAAGAACGACAAGCAGTACGAGGGTCTGCGCAAAAAGGGAATGAGCAAGTCCAGGGCGGCGGCGATATCGAATTCCCCGGGCGCCTCCAGCAGGGGCGGCAAGAGTTCGGGCAGCAGCCAAAGCAGCCGCAGCAGCGGTAGCGGCAGCGGCGGTAATACGTCCCAGAAGAAGGCCGCAGGCCGCAAGGGCGGCAAGAAGTCCGGCTAGTTCCTCAGCGCGCGGTCAACTGGCTGGTGATATCGAGCCCGGCGCCCGGGTCGTGGCGGTGGTCGGTCGTGTTCCGGCACTCGCCGTACAGGATGATTTGCCCGCGGCTGTGGTCGGACGGCAAGAAGCCTATGTTCGCCGTCACGCCGTCCTTGTTCAGGGTGGTGCCGTGGTAGCGCTGCCCCGGCGGAGAGCCCTCGCTCCAGCCGTGCGCACCCATCGCGGCGCGGATGCGCTGGAAGTAGGCGTCCGGGTCGCCCTGCAACAGAAACCCGATCGTCACCCTGCCCTGATAGGGGGGATCGCCTTGGTCATTGCAGGAGGCGAAGGAAAACCCGCCGTCGACGCCCTGCAAGTCCGCGGCGGCGACGATCTCCTTGGCCGGCTCGATCACCTGGGTCTTGGTCTGCTCGTCAGTCAGCGGGTGGGCGGAATCGTCGAACGGGTTGGACGAGCCCGAGGAATGCGGTTTCGGGAACACCAGCGAACACCCTCCTAACAACGCGGCGACGACGGCTATCGCGGCGAGCCGTGCTCGCCGTGTCCAAATGCGTTGGCGCTCAGTGATGGTGTTGGTCATCGAAGACATGATCATCGGTAACAGATCCCGGCGGTCGGTCCCACTCCGGGTCAATGACGAGGCCGGGGATGCCGGGTCCGACCGGACCCAGGCCCGGGATCGTGATCTTGCCCGGCTGATAACGGTGTTGGGCCGTCAGGCCGTCGGATTCCAGCGCGTCGCCGTGGCCCGAGGTGATGTCGGCCATGCTGTGCAGCGCCTCGCTGCCGGGGTGGTAGTAGTACGAATGGTCGTGCGGATTGACGCCATCGGAGCCGGGCACCTCCGCACGGAAGCGCACCGATCCGAATCCGTCGGCCGCGGGGTCGGCACCCAGGCCGGGGGTCAGGCCGAGCACCTGGCCGCCGATGTTGTCCCGATTCACGTAGTGGCTCAGGCCATTCAGCTCGCCGAGCATGCCGACCGGATCCGTGGAGGCGTCGCCCACGTACACGTGCCCGCCGTCGAGGTGAAAACTCGCGGCGTTGGGTGCCAGGTCGGTGCCCGGGCAACCGATGAGCACCGCGTCGTTGGCGTGCATGTGGCCCAAGGCGAAAGCGTCGGCCACCGTCGTCGAGCCATAGGAGTGGCCGAGGACGGTGACGTGCTGGCCGGCGCCGAGGTGCGTGGCCCACAAACCGTTGACGTCCTGCGCCAGGGCCTGGCCGCCGGTGCGGGCCAGCGCCGGGGTGGAGATGCGCTGGACGTCGCGGAAGTCGTTGGGGGCGTCGTATCCCATCCACGCGATCACCGCCGTGGGATTTCTCGGGTCGGCGAGGTTGGCCTGGCCGAACAGGTTGAGCGCATCGTTGTGGCCGTCGCGCAGCCAACCGCCCTTCACGCTGCTGCTGGTGCCCGGCACGATGACCGCGGTGTTCTTGGCCAGGTCGGGGTTGCCGATGGCGATCGCCGCGCGGCCTTTGCCGCCGAAAGCCATTGGGTCATAGGCGAACAGGAACACCGGGTTGTGGCCGTGGTCGGCGTCGTGATCGAGACCCTGCTGGGTCTCATCGGCGTTGTGGTAGCGGGTGACGTCGGCGGCCGACAGGCCGTATTTGGCCGGGTCGCGCAGGACGTCGTCCGGGGAGACGCCGTAGCGGCCGGCGATATCGCGGACACGATTGAGGTCCTGCGTCAGCACCGCCATGTTGGCGTCGCTGCGCGCGAGGACCGGGACGCCGTTGAGGTTGCCGACCTGATCCGGGTGCTCGGCGATGAGCTGCTGGCGCTCCCCCGGCGTCAGCGACGTCCACCACCTGTTTACGTCCTCCGGACTGGTGCCCGGCGGCGGAATCTCGGGTTTGGCGTCCACCGCCTGGAGGATGTCGGGGTCGTAGCCCTCGGCCCGCAGGGTGGCCAGCGAGCCTTGCAGGTAGGTCGAATAGCCGTCGCGCGCCGACTCGATCTGCGCCAGAGCGGATTTCGTGTCGGCGATGGCCTCGTTTTCGAGGTCGGCGATGTGCAGGTCCAACAGCTTTCGCTCCCCCGCGGTGAGGTGAATGTCCTTCTCCGCTTCCACCGCCTGGCCGATTTCGTCGTCGAGCTGCTGCAGCTGGCCCTCCAAGGTGGTGATCAGCGCCGCGCCGGTTCGCTGCGCCTCGGCCAAGGCGGCGGCGATGTTTTCCAAATCGGCGCCGATCTTGGGCAGCTGCAACGACTGCGCGCCCAGCGCCTTGGTCACCCGCTGCACCTCGGCGGAATCGTTGATCGGGTGGTCGCCGTTCTCGTGGTTCCAGGCCGCCTCGAAGCGGCGACGCGCCTCCTCGAACGACGCGCTGGACTCGGCGGTGCACCGACCCGCGGCGTGAAACGCCTCCGCCAAATCGGCGATCTGCGCCGGGCGACCAACCTGAAGGCTCTGGTTGATCGCCCACGGATCGCCGCCGGCCTCGGCGATGAGCGCCGGGACGCTTATGTAGCGCAGCTGCACCGCACTGCCCGTCGCGAGCACAGGAAATCCGTGTCGAAATGCATCGCGACCCCCTTCCCGAGCTGGCAACAACGCTACAACGAGTTGGGGTAGTCGCTTACGCTATCCCGCCCCGCCGCAGCCGCGGTTTGGTAAACGAGCAGCTACGCGCGTTAAACACCGACTCGATCGAAGGGGATTCCCCATGTCCGAGACTGAGTCAGCGAGACGGCGGGCATCCCGCCTGGCCCAAACGGCGGCGGCAGCTATCTTTGTCGCGGCCGGGTCGGCAATCGCGGCGCTTTTGTGGCCAGCACCGGGTTCGCCGTCCGCTGTTGCCAAGTACCTCTACGGCGGCGGCGCAGCGGATCCGGGCGTCGTCGGCCAGGTTCGGGCCGCGCTATCCACCGAGGTCTGGTTCATCGCCGGGTACGGCCTGGCGCTGACCGGGTTTGCGTGGATCTTCTGGCTGTGGGCCATCTCCGACTTTGGCCGGCTGTCGGCGAAATACGTCGCGGCGGCGGTGGGCCTTACCGTCGGCGCCGACCTCACCAAGCATGTGCTGCTCGATTGCGCCCTCCGCCAACACAATTCGGTGGACGTGATCACCGCGGCAGCTGCGGCGTCGATCATCAAATGGAGTGCTGGGCTGCTAGCCCTTGGCGGCTGCCTCGCAACGCTGGGAGTTTTCCTGCGCGCACTGGTGCCCTGGTCCCGGCGGATGCGGGACCGCGTGTCCGCACTGGCGCAGAGGTGGCGGTGGCTGGGGGCCTCCTCTTCCGCGCTGGCGTGGCCGTGGCGGTCGTTGCGCGCCCACCTGCGCACGGCGGTGGCGGGGTCGCGGTGGTTCAAAGCGTGCGCCCCGGACAAGACCCAGATCGCCTGCTCCGGTAAGACCAGCGCCACGTGGTGGGACGATCTGCAACCAAAACCTCCCGCCGGGCGCGCAAAGACGGACGAATTGAGCTGGGCCAACGCATATTACGTGCCCGGCGCCGAGGATGTCAGGAAGTCCCGGGAGGGTGATCCGGTGCAGGCGATTTGCCTGTCCGGCGGCGGGGTGCGGTCGGCCTGCATTGCGATGGGCGTGACGCAGGAGTTCTCGAAGGCGCCACCGATCAAGTTGACGCCGAAGATCAGGCGCCGGTTCCGCCGCAGGGCGGCGGTTCCCAAGCTCATCGACGCCGTCGACTACGTGATATCGGTATCCGGCGGCGGTTACACCGCCGGGGCGCGACTGCTCTCCGTGCACGACAAGGAAAGCCCTTTGTTATCACAGCGTTTCGAGGAGGGATCGCCCGAGTTCGACCATTTCCGGAGGCACTCAAGCTATATCGCGGACTCTCCCGGAGAATTGCTCCTGGCGCTCAATACCGTGTTGCGGAACTTGATCGCATCGATGGCCATCCTCTTCACCCTGCCCGCGGTGCTGGGCTCGGTGCTCGGATATCTGTTTTCTCGCTCCATCTTCTCCTTCGCCGTGATCGTTCCGGTGCCGGATCAAAAACTCGATCCTTCGCACTCTCTCCTTTGCCTGACAGCGCATTCCGCGTCGTGGTACGCGGTCGCCGCCTTCGCGGTTTTCGCCGTGTTCTTCACGAGCGCGGCGATGTTCGTCGAATTTGTGTCGTGGAAGCGATGGAGCGAGTGGCTGAAACTGCGGCTGCAGGGTCTCGCGCTGGGCAGCGCAATATTCACGGTGCTGGTGCTGGCGGTGGTGGCCGGATTGCCCGCGTTGATGCGGATCTGTTGGTGGCTACGCGACCACACGCCCGGAAATCTCGGCGGCGCCGCCGCGGCCGTCTCCGGGTTGGTCGGCCTGAACTACCTGGCGGCGATCGCCGCGATGGTGTGGAAGGACCGCGACAAGTTGTCGAAGGAGGCGACGAAACTTTCGTCGTTGAAACGGCTGCTGCCGCCGGGCGTCGTGGCATTGATGCTGGTGATGGCGACCTTGGCGGTCCTCCTGGTCGCGTGGTTGATCACTTTGGGCTGCTTCGCGGCGAGCGTGTTTGAGCACGCCACCGCCGACGGAAAGGAGAACACCTTTTTCCAGATGCCGTTCTCCTCGTGGTGGCTCCCCGGACTGCTGCTGCTGACCATGCTGTGGATCGGCTCGGTGGACATCGCCTCGATCAGCCTGAATCCCTTCTATCGCTACCGATTGGGCCATGCATTCGCCGTCGAGCGCGTCAAGCACGGCGACCATTGGCACGCGGAACCCTACGACCGCAACAAATTCACCTGGTTCAACGAGTTTGGCAAGGTGCCCGCCGGCGGCCCCAAGTTCGTGTTCGCGGCCGCCGCCACCATCACCGGGAAGGACAGGCCCGCCCCGGGACTGAACGCGGTGTCCTACGTGCTGAGCGACGATTACATCGGCGGGCCCAACCTGGGATGGTTGAAGACCGCGGGGCTGTTTCGCCAATCGCCGCCGAGAATCAAGCGCGATCTCACGGTCTTGACGGCGGTCGCGGTCAGTGGCGCCGCATTCGCCTCGGCGATGGGCCGCCATCAGAAAGGGTTCGAAAAGCTGCTGGCCATTTCGGGCGCCCGCCTGGGCACCTGGCTGCCCAATCCGAAATTCGTCGCCAACCTCGCGGGCGCCGAGAACGACGAATGCCTCGACCCCAAGGACAACACGAGGCCCTGGCCGAGGTCGCTGCCCGCCATGCGCGGCGCCGGCTATTACTACCGCGAGCTCTTCGGTTTCAACTACAGCGACGGTCGGCTGGTGCAGGTCACCGACGGCGGCCACTACGAGAACCTCGGACTGGTCGAGGCGCTGCGCCGCCGCAGCCGATTGATCTTCTGCGTCGACGGCGGGGGCGATGCCCCGCCCTTGGCCAGCGGGCTGGCCGACGCCCTGCGGCTGGCCGAATACGAACTGGGCGTGACGGTCACGTTCGACGATTTCCCCGGATACTCCTTGCGCGACCTCACGCCCGGCTCCGGCGAGCCGTTCAAGAAAGGAGACGCGTTCGACAGCTTGAACGACCGGCTCGCCAAGAGGACGGTCGCGGTCGGGCTCATCACGTACCCGGCGGCCTCCGGTCTCACCGAGGGAAAGGAACGTCGCGGCGTCCTGATCTTCACCAAAGCGGTGCTGTGCCGGGACTTCCCCGAGTGGCTCCTGACCTATGCCGCCGCGAACCCCGTGTTCCCCCACGACCCCACGTCCGACCAATGGTTCAACGAAGGCCAATTCGCGGCCTACACCGAGATGGGACGGATCATGGGGCGCCAAGCCCTCAAGTGCGTCGAGTTCCTCACGAAAGTTGGGAAGATCTCAAATCCGACCGCACCCGACCTGGGGAATCTCTGTGGAGCTAAGGGCAGAACTGTCGAACCCGCGCATCTTTGATCGCCAACAGGGCAGGGCGATGAATCGACCCAGCGCTCAAGGCAATGCCCGCTCGGAAGTTATGAGGCTATGACCTCATTCGGTCAGTCCGACATCCTCTGGCGCGTCACCGAAGTGATCGGCATCCATCGCCGTCGCGTAATACAGGCTGGATATCGACGCGATCATCGAAACCCTCGAGTAATCGCGTTCGGTCGGTTCCTCCGGCAACGCCTGCACGAGCTTGACCGCCATGTCGGCATACTTTTGGGCGGCAGCACGCCATTCGCGCAATCTTTCCGGATCAACAGCCATGCTCTTCATCCCTCCCACGTAACCGCTGCGCACCAGGCTTCGCCGGCGGCGACGCAGCTAATTGTTGCACCCCACTGACCTCACTGAATGTGGTGGAGCTAAGGGGATTCGAACCCCTGACCTACTCGATGCGAACGAGTCGCGCTACCAACTGCGCCATAGCCCCTGACCGCTAGCAGGCTACCAGCCGCGCGGCGAACCGCCGAACTGCCGGCGCTACTCGCCGACCGCGCGCGGCAGGTCCCGGGGCCAGCCGAAGGTCCGCATCGGCATCGCGTAGTCCAGGTGCTCGAAGATCGGGTCCTCGTCGTCGATTTCGAGCACCACCGCGCCGGGCCGGCGCAGCCGCGAGGGCACCAGGTCGTATTCGCGGTCGTAGGCGTTCTCCACGCCGAGCCGGGCCCTCGCCATCCGCTGCATCCGGCGGCGGCGGACCCGCTCCTCGATGCGGGTCTGCCGGCGCAGGTAGGCCAGGTACATCATGGTCACCGCGGTGGCGGCCCCGCACACCCACCACGCCGTCGGCGTCACCTCGAACGCGGCCGTGGCCGACCCGATCAGGAAGACCGCCATCACCATCAGCACCCGCTTGCGGAACGCGTACTTGCGCGCACTGACGGCGGCCGCGGCCTTCGGGTCGAACCGGCGTCGCCGCGACGCGCCCGATGGGACGAACGCCCGCGGATCCTCGTCCTCCTCGCGGTCCGCCTCGGGCTCCAAACCCGAAGAGTCCTCGACGTATTCGTACCGGTCGTCCAGCTCCTCGTCGTCGGTCTCGGTGTGCTCGGCGACGGGCTCGGTCTCGGCGGCCTCTTCGTCCTCCTCGGCCGCGGCGCCCGCCGGGAGCGCCCCGGAATCCTCGATGACGTCGACGTCCAGGTAATCCGGCCCGGTCTCTTCGGCGGCCGCGGCCTGCACGACAACCGGACGCGGCACCTCCTCGGTTTCGGTGTCGTCCTCGTCGTGCTCGCCGTCCTCGGCCTCGGCGAGTTCGTCGTCGGCCGCGTCCTCCTCGGGCTTCCAATCCGGGTCGCTGCGGTGACCCGCGGCCGGCCCGCTGCGCCGGAGCAGCCGGGAGCCGGCGCCGTTGAGCACCCGGGTCGCCAACGCGACGTCGCTGGTGCGACGGACGGCGTCGCGTTTGCTGATCAGCATCGGAACCAAAACAAACAGCCAGAGCACCACGAGCGAGATCCACAACAGCGACTGCGGGATGCTTGGCATGATGTCTTGCTCCTAACTGGACCCGACCCCCGCGAGGCTCTCCGTGGCCGATGCGGCAGGGCCGAGGTGACCAGCACAATTACACACCTGTAATTTGCCTCTCACAAGCACCAAACGTCACTCGTGTCGCGGTAGCCACAGCCCGCCGATCATCACGCCCAGCTGGCGTGGCCCGAGCGGACCAGGGTGGCCGCCACCGATCCCTGCACCTCTTCGACCGTGATGGCCATCAGCAGGTGGTCGCGCCACGCCCGGTCCACCTCGAGGTAGCGGCGCAACAGCCCCTCCTCGCGGAACCCCACCTTTGCCAGCACGGCCCGGCTCGCGGCGTTCTCCGGGCGCACCGTCGCCTCCACGCGGTGCAGCATGACCGGGCCGAAGCAGTGATCGAGTCCGAGCGCCAGCGCGGCCGTGGCCACCCCGCCCCCGGTGGCCGACCTGGGCACCCAGTAGCCGATCCACGCCGACCGCAACGCCCCATGGGTCACGTTCCCGATGGTCAGCTGGCCGCAGAACCGCCCGTCGAGCTCGATCACATACGGCAGCATCCGCCCCTTGCGCGCCTCCGAACGCAGACCCGAACACAGCGCAGGCCACGCGGCAACCGTGTGGCGGAGAGTCCAATCACCGTCGGCGCTGGGCTCCCACGGCTCCAGATGTGCGCGATCGGCCAATCGGATCCGGCTCCACTGCGCGCCGTCGCGCATCCGCACCGCCCGCAACCGGACGACGCCGCCCGGAACCCGCAGCGGCCCCACGTCCGCCGGCCAACCCGGGTGACGGGGATTCGAGCGCAACAGGTTCACGAGCATGTGCAGTAGCTTCGGCTAGCCGCGCTGAGCCAGGAACGCGACGTCGACGATTTCGCCGGTGCGGATCTGCTCGGCGCCGCTGGGAACCACGACCAGACAGTTCGCTTCCGCGAGGGTAGCCAGCAGGTGCGACGACGACCCCGGGGCCCCGCCCAACGCCTGCACCAAATACTCACCGCTGTCCTGGTCCCGCATCAACTGCCCGCGAAGATACCCCTTGCGCCCGGCGACCGACGTGATCGGCGACAGGGCGCGGGCTTGCACGATGCGCCGCATCGGCTGGCGCTTGCCCAGCGACAGCCGGATCAGCGGCCGGACCATCACCTCGAAGACCACCAGCGCGCTGACCGGGTTGGCCGGCAGCAGAAACGTGGGAACGCCCTCGCGGCCCAGCTGCCCGAAGCCCTGCACGGACCCCGGATGCATGGCGACCCGGACGACCTCCATCTCGCCGAGCTCGGACAGCACCAACCGCACCGACTCGTTGGCCGCGCCCCCGACCGCGCCGGCGATCACCACGATCTCGGCCCGATTGATCTGGCCCTCGACGACCTCGCGCAGCTCCTTGGGGTCGTTACTGACGATGCCGACGCGGTTGACCTCGGCACCGGCGTCGCGGGCCGCCGCCGCCAAGGCATACGAGTTGACGTCGTAGACCTGCCCGTTCCCCGGGGTGCGCGAGATGTCGACCAGCTCGCCGCCCACGGCGATGACCGACAGGCGCGGGCGCGGATGCACCAGCACCCGTTCCCGCCCCACGGCCGCCAGCAGGCCGACCTGCGCGGCACCGACGATCGTGCCGGCGCGCACGGCGACGTCGCCGGGCTGGACGTCGTCGCCCGCGCGGCGCACGTAGGCGCCCGACGGCGCGCCACGCAGGATCCGCACCCGCGACGTCCCGCCGTCGGTCCATCGCACCGGCAGGACGGCGTCGGCCAGGGTGGGCAGCGGGGCCCCGGTCTGCACCCGGACCGCCTGGCGGGGCTGCAGCCGGCTGGGTGTGCGCGAGCCGGCCTCGATCGTTCCCATCACCGGCAGCACCAGCCCGTCGCGCAGGTCTTCGTCGGGCGGCCCGTCGAGGCCTTCGGCGCCCACCTCACCGACGCCCAGCACGTCGACGCTGCGCACCGCGTAGCCGTCGATGGCGGCCTGGTCGAATCCGGGCATGGGCCGCTCGGTGACCACTTCCTCGGCGCACATCAGTCCCTGCGCCTCGGCGATGGCGACCCGTATCGGCCGTGGGGCCACCGCGGCCGCCGTTATTCGGGCCTGCTGCTCCTCAACAGAACGCACAAGAGCGCCTCTCAGACCTCGGGTGCCCTAACGGGCGGCGACCTTGGTGGCGCCCGGCTACTGTTCGGTCAGGCCTAACCGCGCCACCAACCATCGCCGCAAATCCGGGCCATAGTCGTCACGATCCAATGCAAAGTCAACCGCAGCCTTCAGGTAGCCGCCGGGATTTCCCAAGTCGTGTCGGGATCCGCGGTGCACGACGACGTGGACCGGGTGGCCCTCCTTGATCAGCAGCGCGATCGCGTCGGTGAGCTGTACCTCGTTTCCGGCGCCGCGGTCGATGCGGTGCAGCGCGTCGAAGACGGCCCGGTCGAGCACGTACCGACCCGCCGCCGCATACATCGACGGCGCGTCCTCGGTCTTGGGCTTTTCGACCATGCCCTTGACCCGCAGGACGTCCGGATTGTCGCCGCCCGCAACGGGTTCGACGTCGAAAACGCCGTAGGCGCTGATCTCCTCGGGGGTCACCTCGATCGCGCACAGCACCGTGCCGCCGTGGTCGGCCCGCACCTTGGCCATCGTCTCCAGGACGCCCGTCGGCAACACCAGGTCGTCGGGCAGCAGCACCATGACGGAGTCCTCGTCCGCTGCCAGCCTCGGCTCCACGCAGCTGATGGCGTGCCCCAGGCCGAGCGGCTCGGCCTGCACCACCGACTCCACCTTGATCAGCTGCGGCGCGCGGCGCACCTTGTCGAGCATCGCCTTCTTGCCGCGGGCCTCGAGGGTGCCCTCCAGCACCAGGTCTTCGACGAAGTGCGCGACGACGCCGTCCTTGCCCTCGGATGTGATGATCACCAGGCGTTCCGCCCCGGCCGCGGCCGCCTCCTCGGCGACCAGCTCGATGCCGGGCGTATCGACGACGGGCAGCAGCTCCTTGGGCACCGTCTTCGTCGCAGGCAAAAATCGCGTACCCAGGCCGGCCGCAGGGACGATCGCCGTGAATGGGATCGGAACATCGGCGCGTGACATCGTTCAAACGATAACCCTCGTCGGGTGCGCCGCCGCGGTGTGGCGGCGCGAAACCCCGGCCTGTCATCGTTGAGGGCATGCCCACCGCAAGCAAGGCCGCGTTGCGCGAGCGGCTGCTGGCGGCCCGGCGTTGCGTTGCCGACGACGTTCGCGCCGCCGAGGCGCGCGCCCTGTGCGAGCACCTGGAGCCGGCGGTCACCGGTGGTAGCACGGTCTGCGCGTACGTGCCGGTGGGCAGCGAGCCGGGGTCGACCGAGCTGCTCGACATGTTGCTGCGCCGGTCGGCGCGGGTGCTGTTGCCGGTCGCGCGCACCGGCGGCCCGGAAAACAACGACACGCCGTTGCCCCTGCGGTGGGGCGAATACCGCCCGGGCACGCTCGTCGCCGGCCCGTGGGGGCTGCTCGAGCCGCCCGGGCCGCTGCGGGCGGAGTCGGCCCTGGCCGAGGCCGCCCTGGTGGTCGTGCCGGCGCTGGCCGTCGACCGCCGCGGCGTGCGACTGGGCCGCGGCCGCGGCTTTTACGACCGCTCGCTGGGCTTCCGAGACCCGCAGGCGCGCCTGATCGCGATCGTGCGCGACGCCGAATTCGTCGACGAGCTGCCCGTCGAGGCGCACGACGTGCGCATGACCGACGCGCTGACGCCCGAGCGCGGGCTGATCACGCTTCCCGACCGGGAATGATCGCGATCACGTGGCGGTTCTAGCACTTGACACGGTAGAGTGCTAATCCAAGTCCGTCATAATTCGGAGGTTTTCGTGCCGACATACAGCTACGCGTGCACCGAGTGCGACGACCGCTTCGACGTCGTGCAGGCCTTCACCGACGACGCGCTGACCACGTGCGAGAAGTGCTCGGGCCGGCTGCGCAAGTTGTTCAATTCCGTCGGCGTCGTGTTCAAGGGCAGCGGGTTCTACCGCACCGACAGCCGCGAGGATCGCAAGAAGTCGACGACGTCGTCCAACGGCTCCAGCGAGGCGGCGAGCTCCGGGTCGAGCGAAAAGAGCGGATCGAGCGAGAAGAACGGGTCCGACAAGAGCGCGTCGAGCGAGAAGTCGTCCAGCAGCGCCACGCCGGCCACCGCGGGCGCCGCGAGCTAACCGGTTATCCACAGCGCCATCCCCGACGGGAACCGCCGGCGCCCGGGCGCGCTTACCGTTGCCGCGTGGGCGAATCTTCGCTGAACCCAACCCTGTTCCGGCGCCTGTCGGGGTCGCTGCGGCCCGACTGGACACGTACCGTGCTGGCCCGGCGTGCGGCCGCGGGCGGGCTCGTCGTGCTCGCCGGCATCGCGACGCTGCGGTCGGATCCCGACGGCGATTACGCCGACGTGGTGGTCGCGGTACACGACCTGCGCCCGGGCGCCGCGTTGAGCGGCGACGACGTCCGGCTCGAAAGGCGTTCGGCCACAACAATTCCCGACGGGGCGCAGGCGGAGCTGGGCGCGGTGGTCGGCTCGACACTGGCCGGCCCCACCCGGCGCGGGGAGGTGCTCACCGACGTCCGACTGCTCGGCAGCCGGCTGGCCGAGGCCGCGATCGGGCCCGGCGCCCGCATCGTGCCATTGCACCTGGCCGACGGCGCGCTGCTCGACCTGGTGCGGGTCGGCGACGTGGTTGACGTGCTGGCCGCCCCGGCCACCGACTCACCGACGGCGGGCCAGCCGGCCAGCAGGGTGGTGGCCACCGACGCCGTCGTCGTTGTCGTGTCGGCCAAGCAGAAGGTCCAGGCCGTCGATGCCGACCGCGTAGTGTTGGTTGCGCTGCCGGCTCGCGTGGCGAACACGGTGGCAGGCTCGGCGCTGGGGCAGACGGTAACCCTCACCCTGCATTGAGTATCTGGCCGCTGTGGGGCGCGTGACCGATAGCAAACTGTGTCCAGACCAGAAAGGGCCTGCCAATGCTCAAGGGGTTCAAGGAGTTTCTCTCGCGGGGCAACATCGTCGACCTGGCCGTCGCGGTCGTCATCGGTACTGCCTTCACCGGATTGGTCACCAAGTTCACCGACAGCATCATCACGCCGCTGATCAATCGGGTCGGGGTCAATCAGCAGTCCAACGTCGGCGCCCTGAAGATCGGCATCGGCGGCGGCCAGACGATCGACCTGAACATCCTGCTGTCCGCCGCGATCAACTTCGTCCTCATCGCGGCCGTCGTGTACTTCTTCGTCGTGCTCCCCTACAACACGCTGCTCAAGCGCGGCGAGGTCGAGCAGGCGGACGACGCGCAGGTCATCCTGCTCACCGAGATTCGCGACCTGCTGGCACAAACCGACGGGGACTCATCCGGCAGGCACGGGGGCGCGGTCGCCACGACGCCGCCGCCTGAATACGGCCCCCGTGCGGAGGCCGAATCGCGCTGACCCGCGCCTAGATCTCGAGGCTCGACAGCTGGCCGATGATCTGGGCGGCAAGCGGATTCAGCGTCGCCATCCCGTCGCGCACCGCGTAGCGCGAACCGGAGAGGTTGACGACGAGCGTGCTCCCCGACACCCCGGCCAGGCCCCGGGACAACCCGGCGTCGATGATTCCGGCGGACAGCCCCGAGGCGCGGATGGCCTCGGCGATGCCCAGGATTTCGCGGTCCAGGATTTCGCGGGTAGCCTCGGGCGTGACGTCGCGCGGGGTCACGCCGGTCCCGCCGACCGAGACCACCAGGTCCACCCCGCCGATCACCGCGGTGTTGAGCGCGTTGCGGATCTCGACCTCGTCGGCCGCGACGGCCACCACGCCGTCGACGACGAACCCGGCCTCGGTCAGCAGCTCGGTGACCAGCGGACCGCTGTGGTCCTCCTCGTCCCCATGCGCGGTGCGATCGTCGACCACCACGACCAGGGCCCGGCCGACTACCAATTCCGCACCCGTTTCCATGGGTGCAACCGTATATCCGATCTCGGACAACCCCGCCGCCGAGGGCTCATCGACTCTCATCACTGATCCGCCTTGCCGAGGGTGACCTGCACGGTGCGGCTGCCGCCGCCTGGATCCTGAAACGTCAGCGATACCTTGTCGCCGGGCGCCTTGGAGCGCACGGCGGCGACCAGCGCGTCGGCGCTGTTGATCGGGCGGTCGTCGACCTTGGTGACCACCACGCCCTTGGGCACGCCTGCCGTCGCGGCCGCGCCGTTCGCGATGACGTCGACGACCTTGGCGCCCGGGGTGCCCTTGTCGCTGGTGACCTGCACGCCCAGCGAGGCGTGCGTCGCCTTGCCGGTCGCGATCAATTCGTCGGCGATGCGCTTGGCCTGGTCGACCGGGATCGCGAAGCCGAGGCCGATCGAGCCGCTCTGCGAATCGGGCGAATCGGCGCCCAGGGTGGCGATCGCCGAGTTGACGCCGACCAGCTGACCCTGCATGTTGACCAGCGCGCCGCCGGAGTTACCCGGGTTGATCGCGGCGTCGGTCTGAATCGCGTCCAGCACGGTGTTCTGGTTGCCCGACTCGCCGGTCGTGGACACCGGCCGGTTCATCGCGCTGATGATCCCCGTGGTCACGGTGCCCGACAGCCCCAGCGGCGATCCGATCGCCACCACCGGCTGGCCCACCCGCAGGTCCGACGAGGAACCCATCGTGATCGGCGTGAGGTTCGAGACGCCCTGCACCCGGATCACGGCGATGTCGCTGGTGGGGTCGGCCCCGACCACCGTGAACGGTGCGGTGCGGCCGTCGGAGAAGGTCACCGTCGTCTTCGGTGGCGGACCACCCGGGGGAGCACCCGGCGGGCCCCCCGGACCGCCCGGCTTCGCCGCGGCCGCGACCACGTGGTTGTTGGTCAGGATCAGCCCGTCGGCCGAGAGCACGACGCCGGAGCCCTCCTCGGACTGGCGGCCCATGTCGGTCTCCAGCATGACGACACTGGGCACCACCTTGGCGGCGACCTGTTCGACGGTGCCGGGCGGCATGTTCGCGGCCGGGACGCTGGGGGCCGCCCCCGGGATGATCCCGTGGCCGCTGCCGCCCGCGGAGTGCGTGCCCAGCTCGACGGCCGTTGCCGCGGCGCCGCCGATGCCGGCCGACACCACCGCGATGGCCAACGCGCCCGCGGTCAAAAGGCCTGCGCGGGAACGCTTCTGGGGAAGCTGCGCGGGCCCGGGGGGCATCGGCGGCAGCATGTGTATCGGGCCCGTACCCGTCCCCGGCGGAATGGGACCCGCCCCGGTGCCCCCGGCCAGCGGAACCGGCCCGGTGCCGCCGGGTACGGGACCCGGCCCGGTGCCGCCGGGGATCCGGCCCGGTCCGGTGCCGCCGAACGGCTCGTAGGGCCGGCGGTACTGCGTGGTCGGCTGCGACGGCTGGCCAGGCTGGGACGGCTGATAGCGCCAGTCATACGGCTGGCCATACGGCTGCTGCGCCTGGGCGTAGGCGGGGGGCACAGGCTGATTAGGCCCGGTACGGTATCCCGGCTGCTGCTGCGGCGGAGGAGAATACCTCGGGTCATTCGTCATGTCGCTACGTCGCTCTTCCTCTGTATCGGCGTTATCGGCGTTCGGGCTCGTCGGCTCGACGTGGCTAGAGTCCAACCCTAGCCGCAGACCTACCTTGCCCGCGCGGACTGAGAGTCCACTGAGATAACGCTCGCCGAATCCCGAGAGTTCTCCGCGCCCCCCGCGACGGGGATGACCGGGTCCGTTTCGGCCTCCGCCGTAAAAATCTTGGTGTCGGCATCGGCCGTCGGGTATCCCGAAACCGGCACCGGGCGCCCCGGCAGCAGCACATAGATCGACGTACCCGGGGGCTGACCTCCCGGCACGGTGTCCTCGACGCGGAGCAGCCCGCCGTGGCTCTGCACCACCTTCTTCACGATCGCCAGCCCGAGCCCCGAGCCCGGCATCGCCCGCGCCGTCGTCGACCGGTAGAAGCGCTCGAAGACCAGGCGGCGCTCGTGCAGCGGGATGCCCGGCCCCTCGTCGGAGACGACGAGCTCGGCGTGCGTCGGGTCGAGTTGGCGCAGCCTGATGCCGACGTGCCCGCCGGACGGGCTCCACTTGGCCGCGTTGTCCATGAGGTTCAGCACCGCGCGCGACAGCCCCGCGGCGTCGCCGTAGACCTGCCAGCCGATCGCCTCGACGTCGAAGTGAATGTCGTTGCGCCGCCGTCGTACTCGCTCGAGGCTGCGGTCGATCACCTCCGACATGTCGACCGCCTCGTGCACGACCTGACTGGCGTCGTCACGCGTGAGGTCAACCAAATCGCCCACCAGAGTGGACAGTTCCTCGATCTGCGCGATGACGTCGGCGCGCAGGTCGACCATCTCCTGATCGGGCAGCCGCGGCGCCCCCGGTTCCATCGAGGCCATCAGCAGTTCGACGTTGGTGCGCAGCGAGGTCAGCGGGGTGCGTAATTCGTGTCCGGCGTCGGTGACCAGCCGCGCCTGGCGCTCCCGCGATTCGGCCAGCGCCCGCAGCATCAAGTTGAACGCCTCTGTGAGCCTTGCCAATTCGTCGCTGCCGAACACCGGGATGGGACGAAGGTCGTCGGTGCGCGCCACCCGCTCGGCGGCTTCGGTCAGCCGGCCCACCGGACGCAGCCCCGCCCGGGTGACCATCCCCCCGGCCACCGCCGCGACCGCGACGCCGACGCCGCCGACCATCAGCAGCACCCAGCGCAGCTTGGTCATGACCGCCTCGGTGGGCTTGAGGCTCTTGGAGATCAGCAGCGAACTGCCGTTGGGCAGGTGGATGGCCAGGATTCGCTGATCGGACGCGGTCCGGCGGGACATGAACAACTCTCCGCTGATCACGGCCTTTTCGGCGGTGCCGACGGGCAGGATCTGGCCCGGTTGATTGGCTGTGTAGATGGAGCGGCCCGGGTTCACCAGCATGGCGTTGACGTCCGAATACGCGGTGCCCTCGATGGCCTTCCCCGGGTCGGCGGCCAGCGAGCCGCTCGCGATCAGCAGCTGCGCGCGGCTCTGCAATTGGTTGTCGATATCGTTGTAGAGCGCGGCCGAGACGACCGCGTACACGGCGAACGACATCAGCACGACGACCATCGCCACCATCGACATCGCCAGCAGCATCACCCGCCACCGCAGCGACAAGGAGCTGGTGGGCCGCAGCGGTGCGCGCCGGCGCCGACGGAACCGGATCATCGGTCGAAGCGGCTCGTCACGGCGGCGTCTCCCGAAGGACGTAACCCACGCCGCGGACCGTGTGGATGAGCCGCGGCTCGCCCTCGGCTTCGGTCTTGCGGCGCAGGTAGCCGACGTAGACCTCCAGCGCATTGCCCGAGGTGGGAAAGTCGAACCCCCACACCTCCTCGAGGATTCGGCTGCGGGTGAGCACCCGGCGTGGATTGGCGATCAACATCTCCAGCAACGCGAACTCGGTGCGGGTCAAGCTGATGCCGCGCTGCCCTCGGGTGACCTCGCGGGTCACCGGGTCCAGGCTGAGGTCGGAGAACGTCATGGCCACCGAGTCGGCGGCATCGTCGGGCTTGGTGCGCCGCAGCAGCGCCCGCATGCGGGCCAGCAGCTCTTCGAGCGCGAACGGCTTCGGCAGGTAGTCGTCGGCGCCGGCGTCCAGGCCCGCGACCCGCTCGGAAACCGAATCGCGGGCCGTGAGCACCAGGATCGGCAGGTCGTCGCCGGTGCTGCGGAGCTGGCGGCACACCTCGAGCCCGTCCAGACGCGGCATCATCACATCCAGGACGAGCGCGTCGGGCCGGTCGCTGGCGATCCTGTCGAGGGCCTCGACCCCGTCGTGGGCGAGCTCGACCGAATAGCCATTGAACGAAAGCGACCTGCGCAGCGACTCGCGGACCGCGCGATCGTCGTCGACGACAAGTATGCGCACGGCCACTAGTTTCGTCCTAGCGCCTGAGAGCGGGCTGAGAGGCGCGCCGGGTATTTGCCGAGATTAGCGCTTGTCGAGATCGATGAGACCGAGCCGGGCCGCCTTGAGCAGCCGGCGGGGCACCTTGTGCTTCTGGCCTGCGACGTTCACCCCGACGAGTTCGGTCTTGGTGGCCTTCCACTGCGAGCGCCGGCTTCGGGTATTCGCGCGCGACATCCTGCGCTTGGGTGTGGCCATGGTCGGGCCTAACTCCTCGTTGGGGCTTGATGGGGCATGTCGCGGGGCGTGGCCGGTGGGGCCGAACGTGCGACGATTGCCTATCAGGATAGTCGGTGGCCTGCTGGTCGCCAAAACGGCGCCCGCCGGAGGTCGCCCGCCGCGAGACTGAAGCCAGTGCGGTCCGCGCCGGCGTGTCGTGTGCGTCATGTAAGTGTCGCGGCCGCAGGGGCAGGCGGGCACCTTGACGCGGCACCGCGGGCACCCGCTAACCTACCGAGTGGTTGGTTGGTTCGCGGTCACCGGTATGCCCACGAATGGAGGACGCGCATGGCCTCTGGTTCCGGTGGATCGAGCCCTGTCCGGATCGCGAACTGTTCGGGCTTCTATGGCGATCGCCTTTCGGCCATGCGCGAGATGCTCACCGGTGGGGACGTCGACTACCTCACCGGCGACTACCTGGCCGAACTGACCATGCTGATCCTGGGCCGCGACAAGATGAAGCACCCCGACCGCGGGTACGCCAAGACCTTCCTGACGCAGCTCGAGGACTGCCTGGGCGAGGCCCGCGACCGCGGAGTGCGCGTCGTCGCCAACGCCGGCGGCCTCAACCCGGCCGGGCTGGCCGACGCGATCCGCGCGCTCGCCGAACGCCTCGGGGTCCCGGCGCGGGTCGCCCACGTCGAAGGCGACGACCTCCTGGCGCGCGCGGCGGAGCTGGGGCTGGGCACGCCGCTGACCGCCAACGCCTACCTGGGGGCGTGGGGCATCGTCGACTGCCTGAACGACGGCGCCGACGTCGTCGTCACCGGCCGGGTCACCGACGCGTCGGTGATCGTCGGGGCGGCGGCGGCGCACTTCGGTTGGGGACCCACCGACTACGACCGCCTCGCCGGCGCCGTGGTCGCGGGCCACGTCATCGAATGCGGCGTGCAGGCCACCGGCGGCAACTACGCGTTCTTCACGGAGATCCCGGACCTGACCCATGCCGGCTTCCCGCTGGCCGAGGTCCACACCGACGGCTCCTCGGTCATCACCAAGCATCCCGGCACCGGCGGAATGGTCAGCGTCGACACCGTCACCGCGCAGCTGCTGTACGAGATCGGCGGCGCCCGCTACGCCAACCCCGACGTCACCGCGCGGATGGACACCGTCGAGCTGACCGCGGACGGCCCCGATCGGGTGCGCATCAGCGGAGTGCGCGGCGAACCGCCGCCGTCGACGTACAAGGTGTCGCTCAACAGCATCGGCGGGTTCCGCAACGCCATGACGTTCGTGCTGACCGGTCTGGACATCGAGGCCAAGGCCGACCTGATGCGCCGGCAGCTCGAGGCCGCCTTGACGGTGAAGCCCGCGGAACTCCAGTGGACCCTCGCCCGCACCGATCACACCGACGCCGACACCGAGGAAGCCGCCAGCGCGCTGCTGCACTGCGTGGTCCGCGACCCCGACCCCGCCAACGTGGGGCGGCAGTTCTCCTCCGCGGCAGTGGAACTGGCGCTCGCCAGTTATCCCGGCTTCCACGTGACGGCCCCGCCGGGCGACGGTCAGGTCTACGGCGTGTTCACCCCGGGCTACGTCGATGCCAAGGAGGTCCCGCACACCGCGGTGCACGCCGACGGCACCCGCGTCGACATCCCCTGCGCCACCGACACTTTGGAGCTGGAGCCCGCCGATCCCCCGCCGCTACCCGAGCCGTTGCCGCCCGGCCCGGCGCGCAGGGCGCCGCTGGGTCGCATCGCCGGGGCCCGCAGCGGCGACAAGGGCGGCTCGGCCAACGTCGGCGTCTGGGTGCGCACCGACGACCAATGGCGTTGGCTGGCAAACACCCTGACCGTCGAGAAGCTGAAGGAGCTGCTGCCCGAGGCGGCCGACTTCGAGGTCACCCGCCACGTGCTGCCGAACCTGCGGGCGGTGAACTTCGTCATCGACGGCATCCTCGGCCAGGGCGTCGCCTACAACGCGCGGTTCGATCCCCAGGCCAAGGGCCTGGGCGAATGGCTGCGCGGCCGCCACCTCGACATCCCGGAGACCCTGCTATGAGCATCTGGACCACCCCCGAGCGCGAACAGCTGCGAAAGACGGTGCGCTCCTTCACCGAACGCGAGATCCTGCCCCACGCCGACGAGTGGGAACACACCGGCGACCTGCCGCGCGACCTGCACCGCCGGGCCGGCGCCGCCGGGCTGCTGGGCGCGAGCTTTCCCGAGTCGGTCGGCGGAGGTGGCGGCGACGGCGCCGACGCGGTGGTCATCTGCGAGGAGGTGCACCAGGCCGGCGCCCCCGGCGGCGTCTTCGCGTCGCTGTTCACCTCCGGCATCGCGGTGCCACACATGATCGCGTCCGGCGATGCGCGGCTGATCGACGAGTTTGTCCGGCCGACGCTGGCCGGCGAGAAGATCGGTTCGCTGGCGATCACCGAGCCCGGCGGGGGTTCGGACGTCGGGCACCTGCGGACCAGCGCGGTCTTGGACGGTGACCATTACGTGGTCAACGGCGCGAAAACCTACATCACCTCCGGGGTCCGCGCCGACTACGTCGTCACCGCGGTGCGCACGGGAGGCCCTGGCGCCGCGGGGGTTTCGCTGCTGGTGGTCGAGAAGGGCATGCCCGGCTTCGAGGTGACCCGCAAGCTGGACAAGATGGGCTGGCGATCCTCCGACACCGCCGAACTGTCCTACACCGACGTGCGGGTGCCCGCGGCCAACCTGGTCGGCGCCGCCAACAGCGGATTCGCCCAGATCGCCCAGGCGTTCGTGTCCGAGCGCATCGGCCTCGCCGCACAAGCGTATTCGAGCGCGCAGCGATGCCTTGACCTGACGGTGCAGTGGTGCCGCGACCGGGAGACATTCGGCCGGCCGCTGATCTCGCGGCAGTCGGTGCAGAACACGCTGGCCGAGATGGCCCGGCGCATCGACGTCGCGCGCGTGTATGCGCGCAACGTGGTCGAGCGCCAGCTCGCCGGCGAGACGAACCTGATCGCGCCGGTGTGTTTCGCCAAGAACACCGCCGTCGAGGCCGGGGAATGGGTGGCCAACCAGGCCGTGCAGCTGTTCGGCGGCATGGGCTACATGGCCGAATCCGAGGTCGAACGCCAATACCGGGACATGCGAATCCTCGGCATCGGCGGCGGAACCACCGAAATCCTCACCGCACTGGCCGCCAAAACGTTGGGATTCCAATCGTGACCGTCCTCCAGTCCACCCTCGACCCGAGCTCCGCGGCCTACGCCGACGCGGCGACGACGGCCGCCGCGCGGCTCGAGGAGATCGACGCCGAGCTCGCCAAGGCTCTCGCGGGCGGGGGCGCCAAGTACGTGGAGCGCCACCACGCCCGCGGCAAACTCACCGCCCGGGAACGCATCGAGCTGCTCGTCGACCCCGACTCCCCGTTCCTGGAACTCAGCCCGCTGGCCGCGTACGGAAGTGCCTTTCAGATCGGTGCCAGCACCGTCACCGGCATCGGCGTGGTGTCGGGCGTGGAATGCCTGATCGTCGCCAACGACCCGACGGTCAAGGGCGGCACCAGCAATCCGTGGACGCTGCGAAAGATCCTGCGCGCCAACCAGATCGCCTTCCAAAACCGGCTGCCGGTGATTTCGCTGGTGGAATCCGGTGGGGCGGACCTGCCCACCCAGAGGGAAATCTTCATCCCCGGCGGTCAGATGTTCCGCGACCTGACCCGGCTGTCGGCGGCCGGCATCCCGACCGTCGCGCTGGTGTTCGGCAACTCCACCGCGGGCGGCGCGTACATCCCGGGCATGTCCGACCACGTGGTGATGATCAAGGAACGCTCGAAGGTGTTCCTCGCCGGTCCCCCGCTGGTCAAGATGGCCACCGGTGAAGAGTCCGACGACGAGTCGCTCGGCGGCGCCGAAATGCACGCCCGCACTTCGGGGTTGGCCGACTATTTCGCCGTCGACGAGCTGGACGCGATCCGCATCGGGCGACGCATCGTGTCGCGGCTGAACTGGGTCAAACAAGGACCGGCGCCCGGGCCGATCACCGAGCCGTTGTACGACGCCGAGGAGCTGATCGGCATCGTGCCCGCGGACCTGCGCATCCCCTTCGACCCCCGCGAAGTGATCGCCCGCATCGTCGACGGTTCGGACTTCGACGAGTTCAAACCGATGTACGGGTCGTCGCTGGTGACCGGCTGGGCCCGGCTGCACGGCTACCCGCTCGGCATTCTGGCCAACGCGCGCGGCGTCCTGTTCAGCGAGGAGTCCCAGAAGGCCACGCAGTTCATCCAGCTGGCGAACCGCTCGGATACGCCGTTGTTGTTCCTGCACAACACCACCGGCTACATGGTCGGCAAGGACTACGAAGAGGGCGGGATGATCAAGCACGGGTCGATGATGATCAACGCCGTGTCTAACTCGACCGTGCCGCACATCTCGCTGATCATCGGGGCGTCGTATGGCGCCGGGCATTACGGCATGTGCGGGCGCGCCTACGACCCCCGATTCCTGTTCGCCTGGCCCAGCGCCAAATCCGCGGTGATGGGCGGCGCCCAGCTCGCCGGCGTCCTGTCGATCGTGGCCCGGGCCGCCGCCGAGGCGCGCGGGCAGCAGGTCGACGAGGAGGCCGACGCCGCCATGCGGGCCGCCGTCGAGGGCCAGATCGAGGCCGAGTCGCTACCGCTGGTGCTGTCGGGGATGCTCTACGACGACGGCGTGATCGACCCGCGCGACACTCGGACCGTGCTGGGAATGTGCCTGTCCGCCATTGCTAATGGCCCGATCAAGGGGACGTCGAACTTTGGCGTCTTTCGGATGTGAGCCCGATGATCACTCGAGTGCTGGTCGCCAACCGGGCCGAGATCGCCCGACGGGTGTTCGCCACCTGCCGTCGGCTGGGCCTGTCCACCGTCGCCGTGTACACCGAGCCGGACGCCGCCGCGCCGCACGTCGCGGAGGCCGACGCGCGGGTGCGGCTGCCCAACACCAACGACTACCTGAACGCGGACGCGATCATCGCCGCCGCCCGCGCCGCCGGCGCCGACGCCGTCCACCCCGGTTACGGATTCCTGTCGGAGAACGCCGAATTCGCCGCCTCCGTGCAGGCGGCTGGCCTGACCTGGGTGGGTCCGCCGGTCGACGCGGTGCGCGCGATGGGCTCCAAGATCGAGTCCAAGAAGATGATGGCCGCCGCCGGCGTCCCGGTGCTCGAGGAACTCGACCCCGACACGGTCACCGACGCCCAGCTGCCGGTGCTGGTCAAGGCGTCGGCGGGCGGCGGCGGTCGCGGCATGCGGGTGGTGCGCGAATTGTCCGCGCTGTCGGGCGAAGTCGAGGCGGCGCGGCGCGAGGCGGCCTCGGCGTTCGGCGACCCAACCGTGTTCTGCGAGCGCTACCTGCCCACCGGGCACCACGTCGAGGTTCAGGTCCTCGCCGACACCCACGGCACCGTGTGGGCCGTCGGTGAGCGCGAATGCTCGATCCAGCGCCGCCATCAGAAGATCATCGAGGAGGCCCCCTCGCCGCTGGTGGAACGCACGCCGGGCATGCGCGCCAAGCTGTTCGACGCGGCAAGACTGGCGGCCGGCGCGATCGGTTACACCGGGGCCGGGACGGTGGAGTTCCTCGCCGACGACGAGGGTGAGTTCTACTTCCTGGAGATGAACACCCGGCTGCAGGTCGAGCACCCGGTCACCGAGGAGACCACCGGGCTGGACCTGGTCGAGCTGCAGCTCGACGTGGCCGCCGGCGGTCGGCTGCCGGCCGAACCCCCGGCGGCCCAGGGGTATTCGATCGAGGCCCGGCTCTACGCCGAGGACCCCGCGCAGGGCTGGCAGCCGCAGGCCGGCGCCATGCATGCGATCGACGTTCCGGGGGTCCGGGCCGAGTTCGGTCCGCTGGGGCACCGCACCGGGATCCGGCTCGACTCGGGGATCGTCGACGGATCGGTGGTGTCGATCCACTACGACCCGATGCTCGCCAAGGTCATCTCCTACGCCCCGACGCGGCGGCAGTCCGCGCTGGTGCTGGCCGACGCGCTGGCCCGCGCCCGGCTGCACGGCGTGCGCACCAACCGCGAGTTGCTGGTCAACGTGCTGCGGCATCCGGCGTTCCTGGACGGCGCCACCGACACCGCGTTTTTCGACACGCACGGCCTGGACAAGTTGTCGGCGCCCCTGGCCGACGCCGCGGCCGTGCGGCTGTCCGCAATCGCCGCCGCGTTGGCCGACGCGGCGCACAACCGCGCCGTCGCCACCGTCCTCGGTCCTGTCCCCAGCGGCTGGCGAAACCTGGCGTCGGGGTATCAGGTGAAGACCTATCGCGACGACACCGGCGGCCCCGACGCCAAAGAGTGGAGCGTCGAATACCGCTTCAACAGAACGGGATTGACACTGCCCGGGCACCCGTCCGTACGGCTGGTGTCCGCCACGGAGGATCGGGTCGTCCTCGCCGACGACGAGGTGGAGCAAACCTTCGCGGTGCGCCGCTACGGCCCCAACCTTCAAGACGTCTACGTCGATTCGGCGCGCGGGCCCGTCCATCTGGTCGCGCTCCCGCGGTTCCCGGAGCCGGGCTCGACCGTCCAGAAGGGCTCACTGTTGGCGCCCATGCCCGGCAACGTGATCCGCGTCGGCGCCGCCGTCGGCGACACCGTCAGCCTCGGCCAGCCCCTGATCTGGCTGGAGGCGATGAAGATGGAACACACCATCACCGCGCCGTCCGACGGCGTGCTCGCCGAGCTCAACGTCACGACCGGTCAGCAGGTCGAAGTGGGCGCCGTCCTGGCAAGAGTGGAAGCGCCCGAAGCAGAAGGAGATTCACAGTGACCGACAGCAGCTTCATCGAAAACGAGGAGCGTCGCGCGCTGCGCAAGGCGGTGGCCGAGTGGGCCTCCAACTACGGCGCCGAGTACTACCTGGAGAAGGCCCGCGCGCACGAGCACACCAACGAATTATGGGCCGAGGCGGGCAAACTGGGCTTCCTCGGCGTGAACCTGCCCGAGGAGTACGGTGGCGGCGGCGCCGGAATGTACGAGCTGTCGTTGGTGATGGAGGAGATGGCGGCCGCGGGTAGCGCGCTGCTGCTGATGGTGGTGTCCCCCGCCATCAACGGCACCATCATCAGCAAGTTCGGAACCGAGGAGCAGAAGAAGCGCTGGATACCAGCCATCGCCGACGGCTCCCTGACGATGGCGTTCGCGATCACCGAGCCCGACGCCGGCTCCAACTCGCACAAGATCACCACGACCGCCCGCCGCGACGGCGGCGACTGGATCCTCAAGGGCCAGAAGGTCTTTATCTCCGGGATCGACCAGGCGCAGGCGGTTCTGGTGGTGGCCCGCACGGAGGAAGCTAAGACCGGCAAGCTTCGCCCCGCGTTGTTCGTGGTGCCCACCGATGCGCCGGGATTCACCTACACCCCGATCGAGATGGAGCTGATCAGCCCCGAGCGCCAGTTTCAGGTCTTCCTCGACGATGTCCGGCTGCCCGGCGACGCGCTGGTCGGGGCCCAAGACGCCGCAATCGCACAGCTTTTCGCCGGCCTGAATCCCGAGCGCATCATGGGGGCGGCCAGCGCGGTGGGCATGGGCCGGTTCGCGCTGAGCAAGGCCGTCGACTACGTCAAGACCCGCCAGGTCTGGTCCACCCCCATCGGGGCGCACCAGGGCCTGTCACATCCGTTGGCGCAGTGCCACATTGAGGTCGAACTCGCCAAGCTGATGATGCAGAAGGCCGCCACGCTGTACGACAGCGGCGACGACGCGGGCGCCGCCGAGGCCGCCAACATGGCCAAGTACGCCGCGGCCGAGGCGTCCACCCGCTCGGTCGACCAGGCGGTGCAGTCGATGGGCGGCAACGGGTTGACCAAGGAGTACGGAGTGGCGGCGATGCTGGCATCGGCCCGGCTTGGCCGGATCGCCCCGATCAGCCGCGAGATGGTGCTGAACTTCGTCGCGCAGACGTCGTTGGGCCTGCCCCGGTCGTACTGATGGACGCCGTCGTCGAATATTCGGTAGCCGGGCATCTCGCCCGGCTCACCCTGAATTCGCCGCATAACCGCAACGCGCTGTCGACTGCGCTCGTCGAGCAGTTGCACCAAGGCCTGCGCGCCGCCGAGGACGACCCGGCCGTGCGCGCGGTGGTGCTGGGACATACCGGCAACACCTTTTGCGCCGGCGCCGACTTGAGCGAAACCAGCGAGGGGGACCCGTTCGAGTTGGCCGTCGCGCGGGCCCGCGAAATGACCGCACTGCTGCGCGCCATCGTGTCCTCGCCGCTGCCGGTGATCGCCGCGGTCGACGGGCACGTCCGCGCCGGCGGGTTCGGTTTGGTAGGCGCCTGCGACATCGCGATCGCCGGGCCCCGCAGCACCTTCGCGCTCACCGAGGCCCGGATCGGCGTCGCCCCCGCCATCATTTCGCTGACGCTGCTGCCGAAGATGTCGCCGCGCGCCGCGGCGCGCTACTACCTGACGGGCGAGACGTTCGATGCGGCGGTGGCCGCCGAGATCGGACTCGTCACGATCGCGGCCGACGACGTGGACGCCGCCGTGGCCGATGTCGTCGCCGACGTGAGCCGCGGGTCACCACAAGGCCTTGCCGCCTCCAAGGCACTGACCACCGCCGCCGTACTCGAAGGGTTCGACCGCGACGCCGAACGGCTCACCGAGGAATCGGCCCGGCTGTTCGTATCCGAGGAAGCCCGCGAAGGCATGATGGCGTTCCTGCAGAAGCGCCCGCCCAGTTGGGCAAACGTCTAACGAGGCCGCGCGAACTGCGCAAAAGGCCGCACGGCGGGCGCTGGACCTGGGAAGAACGTTGCAGTTTAGCCAACCCCCTTGCAGCAAAACTTCTACGTCGTACGCTCGTGGATGATGAGCAACTCAGCGCAGCGCGATGCCGGCGAGACGCAGGCCGCGCGTGACGTACCGTCCCGCGCGGCCGACACGGATCGCATCCAGGTCGCGCAGTTGCTCGCGTATGCGGCCGAGCAGGGCCGCCTGCAGATGAAGGACTACGAAGACCGACTTACGAAGGCCTACGCGGCGACCACGTACGAGGAGCTCGACGAGCTGCGGGCCGACCTGCCCGGCGCGATGCTGAGTCCGCGCCGGGGCGGCAAGCCCAATCCCGCACCGTCGATGTTGCTGCTGGCATTGATGAGCAACTTCGAGCGGCGCGGCCGGTGGAATGTGCCGAAGAAGCTGACCACCTTCACCTTCTGGGGCACCGGGGTTGTGGACCTGCGTTACGCAGACTTCACCTCCACCGACGTCGAGATTCACGCGATCTCGATCATGGGCGCGCAGAACATCCTGTTGCCGCCCGAAATCAACGTCGAGATCCACGGCCACGGCGTGATGGGCGGCTTCGACCACACGGTGCCGGGCCAGGGCACGCCGGGCGCGCCGACGGTGAAGATCCGCGGCTTCTCGCTCTGGGGCGGTGTGGGCATCAAGCGCAAGGCCCGCCGGCCCCGCTAGAGCTCAGAAGCGTTGTGCACCAAGCTCTTTGAGCGGGACTAGCCGGGAATGTAGTCGAACTTGTCCGGATTGGGTCCCCTCCTGCCCGGTTCGCCCTTGTCCAGCGCCGAGATGGCGTCCATGTCGGAGTCGTCCAGATCGAAGTCGAACAGCTCGAAGTTCTCCCGGATCCGTTCCGGCGTCACCGATTTGGGGAAGACGATGTCGCCGCGCTGGACGTGCCAGCGCAACACCACCTGCGCCGGCGACTTGCCGCGCGCGTCGGCGATGCGGTTGATCACCGGATCGCCGAGCACCTTGCCTTGGGCGATCGGCGACCACGCCTCGGTGACGATGCCGTGCTCGCGCCCGTAGGCGCGAACCTGTTCGTTGGTGAAGTAGGGGTGAACCTCGATCTGGTTGACCGACGGGACGGTCTCGGTTTCCGCGGCGAGGCGCTCCAGATGCGCGATCTGGAAGTTCGATACGCCGATGCTGCGCGCGCGGCCGTCGCGCGCGAATTCTTCGAGGACTTTCCAGGTGGAGACGAAGTCCCCGCCGTAGAGGGTGGGCAGCGGCCAGTGAATGAGGAAGAGGTCCACGTAATCGGACGCCAGCGCCTTCAGCGTCTGGTCGAATGCGCGCCGCGCATCATCGGGCTTGTGGAAGCCGTTGTTGAGCTTGCTGGTGATGAAGACATCGGCGCGGTCGAGACCGGCGTCGCGGATGCCCTCGCCGACTTCCCGTTCGTTCCCATACATTTCCGCGGTGTCGATGTGCCGGTAGCCGATGTCGAGGGCACCTTTGACGGCCGCGGCCGTCTCGTCCGGCTTGATCTGAAACACGCCGAAACCAAGCTGCGGGATGCGCACACCGTCGTTGAGTTTGATCGTTGGAACGTTGCTCATGCGTCTCCTTCCTTCGCCCGACAACCCGGTCGGGGAAGCGTCTATTCCACTGAGGGGAGTACCCGCTTATTAACGTCGCCGACGCGAGCGCAGGTAATCGCCCACCACGGCGGCCCCCAGGCCGTCGAGGTCGGGCACCACGACGCGGCCCTCTACCCGCCGCGCGACCTGGTCGATGAACCGTGCCAGCCCGGGGTCGTCGCCGAGCCGGAAGATAGTCACCTGCGCGCCTAGCCGGGCCATGTCGTCGAAGCCGCGCACGGTGTGGGCGATGGTCCGCGGATGCGGCGGGTAATCGAAAAACACCGCCGAGCCGTCGCCGTCGAAGTCCTCCAGGTGAGCGGTCGGCTCCCCGTCGGTCACCACCAGCACGACGGGCTGCGCGTTGGGATGCCGGCGCAGGTGGCGACCCGCCAGCGCCAGCGCGTGATGCAGGTTGGTGCCCTGCTCGTAGACACCCTCCAAGCCGGTCAGCTCGGCGGCCGTCACCGTCCGGGCATACCGGCCAAAGGCGATGATCTGCAAGGCATCCGAGCGGAAGCGCGTGCACACCAGGTGGTTGAGCGCGAGCGCCGTCTGCTTCATCGGCAGCCAGCGATTCTCCATCACCATCGAAAACGACGTGTCGACCAACAGCGCCACGGCCGCCTGCGTGCGGGTCTCGGTCTCGGAGATCTCGACGTCGTCGACGGTTATCCGGATCGGCCCGTCTAGGGTCGCGGTTCCCGCCCGCCGCAGCACCGCGTTGGTCAGCGTGCGGGGGATGTTCCACGGCTCGGTGTCACCGAACTGCCAGGGCCGCGTCGCGCCGGTCAGCTCGCCGGCCGCCCCCGCGCGCCGATGCTCTCGGTCACCACGTCGGCCGGAAAGCTGTTGCGCCACATCGCGTAGCGCCGTCTCGCCGAGCCGCCGCATCGCCTTCGGCGAGAGCCGCCACTGGCCGTCGGAACCGCGGTCCAGGAAGCCCTGATTGACCAGGGCGCGTTCCAATTCGGCGAGGGTGCGGGCATCGATGGCCGCCTGATCGCCGAGCTGGCGGGCCAGCGCGTCGAGATCGACGTCGTCCATGGTGGCGCCCGGATAACTCTGCGACAGCTGCTCGGCCAGCTGCTCCAGCTCCGCGATGTCCGAAATCGCCTGTGTGCCTTCACCCATCCCGAACGGGTTATCGCCGGAGAACTGCTCGGAACCGGTCCAGTCCTCGCCGGGCCGCGCGGCCTGCAGATGCGCGTCGAGCCGGCCCAGCGCCTCCATCAACGCCGGAGAACCAAATGCCTGCTGCGCCAAGGCATCCAGCTCGGCGCGCTGGTCCGGGCTCAGGCTGTTGCGGAAGCGCTGCGCCGCGGCAGCGCGCTTGGCCAGCGAGTCCAGCAGCTCCTCGACGTTGCGGGGGTTCTCCGGGAAGAACTCCCCGTGCTTGTCCATGAAGTCTTCGAAGTCCTGCTGGGTGTCCTGGCCCTTGGCGTGCTTGTCCAGCAGCTCGTTCAGGTCGTCCAGCATCTCGTTGACGCGCTGGCGGTCCTCGTCGGTGGCGCCCTCCAGCGCCTGCTTCATGCCCGCGAAGCGCTGGTCCAGCATCTCGCGGCCGAGCAAATCCTTGATCTGCTCGTACTTTTGGCGGGCCTCCGCGCTGCGCCAGTCGTAGTCGGAAAGCTCCTGGACGGCCTTGGCCGGCGATGCCGGCAGCGCATCGAGCTGCAGCTCACCGAAGCGGGCGTCGTCGTCCAGCGCGCGGGCCAGCTCCTTGCGCTCGGCCAGCACCGCCTCGTCGAGCAGTTTCTTGATCTCCTGCAGGGTGCCGTCCAAGTTGTTGCGGCGCAACAACTCCCGTCGGCGCCGGTTCGCCTCGGCCGCCAGCCGGTCGGCGCCGGGCATGTTCTTGGTGCCACGGCGGAGCAACTCCGACAGCGCCCGGCGCGGCGAGGTGCCGGCCATCACGTCCTGACCGATCTGTTCGAGCGCCTCGCGCAGATCCACCGGCGGCGCCAGCGGGTCGGGCCCGCCGGTGTACGCCGAGTATCGCGACGAGTGCGCTCTAGCCATAGACGGTTTGGCCCTCCCCGGACACCTTGTCGATCCGCTTGGCCAGATACAACGCCTCCAGCGCCAATTCCAATGCCGCGGCGCGCTCGCCTTCGGATTCGGCGTGCAGCTTGGCCGCGATCTTGTCCACGACGGGCAGGTTGGGCACCGCGGCCAGCACGTCCTTGGCCGACACCCGCTCGCCCGTCGTGACCGCCGAGCCGCCCTCGACCGCGGCCACCAACGCGCCGACGTCGATGCCGCCCAGCACCCGGGCCGCGGTGTCGGCGGTCGCGCGGCGCAACAGGTGCTCCAGCACGGCCTGTTCGCGGCCCTCCTCGCCGGACTCGAATTCGAGCTTGCCGCGCAGGACGTCGATGACCGTGCCCAGGTCGACCACCCGGGCCACCGGGTCGGTCTCGCCCAGCACCGCGCCGCGATGGCGGGCGGCGGCCGCGACGGTCTCGGCCGCCGCGATCGCGAACCGCGCCGACACCCCGGACCGCTGGTCGATCGAGTTGGACTCGCGCAGGTATCGGGCGAACCGCGCCATGATCTGCATCAGGTAGTCGGGCACCTGCGCCGACAGGTGGGCTTCCTGGACGATCACGCCCACCTCGGCCTCCAGCTCCAGCGGGTAGTGGGTGCGGATCTCGGCGCCGAACCGGTCCTTGAGGGGGGTGATGATGCGACCCCGGTTGGTGTAGTCCTCGGGGTTGGCGCTGGCGACCACCAGCACGTCCAGCGGCAGGCGCAGCGTGTAGCCGCGGACCTGGATGTCGCGCTCCTCCATGACGTTGAGCATCGACACCTGGATGCGCTCGGCGAGGTCGGGCAGCTCGTTGACCGCGACGATGCCGCGGTGCGCACGCGGGATCAGGCCGTAGGCGATGGTCTCCGGGTCACCGAGGCTGCGGCCCTCGGCGACCTTGATCGGGTCGATGTCGCCGACCAGGTCGGCGACGCTGGTGTCCGGCGTGGCCAGCTTCTCGGTGTAGCGCTCGCTGCGATGCTTCCACGCGACGGGCAGGTCGTCGCCCAGGGTCGCGGCCCGCCGGATCGACTCCGGCGTGATCGGGGTGTAGGGGTGCTCGCCCAGCTCGGCCCCATCGATCACCGGCGTCCACTCGTCGAGCAGCCCGACCAGCGCCCGCAGCAGGCGGGTCTTGCCCTGGCCGCGCTCGCCCAGCAGCACGAAGTCGTGCCCGGCGATGAGCGCGCGCTCCAGCTGAGGCAACACGGTGTCGTCGAAGCCCAGGATGCCCGGCCAGACCGCTTCGCCATCTGCGCCTTCGGCGAGACGCGTCAGCAGGTTTTCGCGGATTTCCTGTTTGACTCCCCGCTCGCGGTGGCCGGCGGCGCGCAGTTCGCCGACCGTGCGGGGCATGTTGCTCGGTGATGGCACCACTCCACGCTACGCGTAACGCCCCGCGCTCACGCGGTGAGCGTTCTAGTGGGCGAAGTGACGGGCCCCGGTCAGGTACAGGGTCACGCCGGCGTTGGCCGCCGCCGCGGTCACCTCGTCGTCGCGGACCGATCCGCCCGGGTGCACCACCGCCTTCACCCCCGCGGCCGTCAGCGTCTCGAGGCCGTCGGGGAACGGGAAGAAGGCGTCGGAGGCCGCGACCGCGCCGCGCACCCGGTCGCCGCCGCGCTCGACCGCGAGCCGGGCGGCGTCGACCCGGTTGACTTGGCCCATGCCGACGCCGACGGTGGCGCCGTCGGCGGCGATGACGATCGCGTTCGACTTGACCGCGCGGCAGGCCCGCCACGCAAAGACCAGGTCCGTCAAGGTGTTCGGGTCCGCCGGTGACCCGGTCGCCAACGTCCAGTTCGCCGGGTTGTCGCCGTGCGCGTCGAGCTGATCGCGTTGCTGTACCAGCAGCCCGCCGCTGACCGGTCGCAGCTCGGTGCCGCCGGCCAGCGGCTCGGAGGCCACCAGCACGCGGATGTTCTTCTTGCGCGTCAACGCGTCGACGGCGCCGGGCGCGTAGGCCGGCGCGATGATCACCTCGGTGAAGATGGTGCTGACGTATTCCGCCATCTCGACGCTGACCTCGGTGTTCGACGCGATCACCCCGCCGAAGGCGCTCAGCGGATCGCATTCGTGCGCCTTGCGGTGCGCGTCGGCGACCGACACCGACGAGATCGCGATCCCACAAGGGTTGGCGTGCTTGATGATTGCCACGCAGATCTGTTCGTGGTCGAACGCAGCCCGCCACGCGGCGTCGGCATCGGTGAAGTTGTTGTAGGACATCTCTTTTCCGTGCAACTGCTCGGCCTGCGCCAGGCCCGGCCAGGCGCCGGGGTCGGTGTACAGCGCGGCCTGCTGGTGCGGGTTCTCGCCGTAGCGCAGCATCGCCGTGCGACGCCAGCTGCCGGCGAGCCACTGCGGGAACGCCGTGGGCGGATGCTCGGGCGCCAGCGTCGACTCCATCCAGCCGGCCACGGCGATGTCGTAGTCCGCAGTGTGTTGAAACGCCAGTGACGCCAGCCTTTTGCGCTCGGCGAGGGTAAACCCGCCGTTGCGCACGGCGGCGAGCACCCCGTCGTAGCCGAGCGGATCGACGACCACCGCCACGCTGGGATGGTTCTTGGCGGCCGCCCGGACCATCGACGGCCCGCCGATGTCGATCTGCTCGACGCATTCGTCGAGGCCCGCGCCGGAATCGACGGTCTCGCTGAACGGATAGAGGTTGACGACGGCCAGTTCGAACGCCGCGATCCCGAGCTCCTCCAGGGCCGCCGCGTGCTCCGGCTTGCGCAGGTCGGCCAGCAGGCCCGCGTGCACCCGCGGGTGCAGCGTCTTGACCCGCCCGTCGAGCACCTCGGGGAAGCCGGTCAGCTCCTCCACCCGGGTGACCGGAATCCCTTTGTCGGCAATGGTTTTCGCCGTCGAGCCGGTCGAGACGATCTCCACGCCCGCCGCGGCCAGGCCCTCGGCGAGTCCGATCAGCCCCGTCTTGTCGTACACGCTGATCAACGCCCGGCGAATCGCCCTTTTTGACTCGTCGCTCATGCTGGGCTCATCCCAAGGTCGCCTTTCGTCCGGTCCACGTCACGCCGCGGGTTGCGATCGCGGCCACCACGTCGGCAAGCAGTCGCCGTTCGATGACCTTGATGCGTTCATGCAGTGTCTCTTCGTTGTCGCCGTCGAGCACCGGAACGGGCTCCTGCGCCAATATCGGCCCGGTGTCCATGCCGGCGTCTACCAGGTGCACCGTACAGCCGGTGACCTTCACACCGTAAGCCAGCGCTTCGGGCACCGCATGCGCTCCCGCGAAAGCCGGCAGCAGCGCCGGATGCGTGTTCAGGGTCCGCCCGCAGAATCGTGAAAGGAATTGCGGTCCAAGTATTTTCATGAATCCGGCCGAGACGATGAGGTCGGGCGAGTGCGCCGCAGTGGCTTCAGTGATGGCCGCGTCCCAGGCCGCGCGGTCCGGGTAGTCGCCGAGGCGGACCGTGAACGCCGGCAGCGACGCCGCCGCCGCCACCTCGGTGGCCCGGCATTCGCGATCCACGCCGACGGCGACTATGCGCGCCGGGTAGTCGCCACTGGCGGCTTCGATCAGGGAAGCGAGCAGCGAACCGGTGCCCGATGCCAGTACCACCACCCGCGCCGGCGCGCTCGGGGGCACGTGAAGCGGTTGGGGCACAACGGGGAGCCTAGTCCGGCTTCTCGGCGCGCCGAGTCTGCGTCCAGCGCTACCTCGCCCGGCGTGTCGGCGCGCTAAGCGCAGGCTCGATCACGCAGGCGGCGGCTCGTCGTCCTCGTCGTCGGCGGGCTCGTCGTCCTCGTCGGCCGGCTCGTTGGCCGGCTCGTCGTCATCCGGCTCGTCGTCCTCACTGACCGTCGGCCCCTCCTCGGCCGCCGCGACGGGGGCGGGCTTTGGCCGCCTGGGCCTCCTGAGCCGGATCGGCAAGATCCCGCCGGCCATCACCACGGTGATCCAGCCGACCACCGCGAACCAGAAGAACACGCCGATCAGCAGCGCCCCCTGGTCGACGCCGACGTGGCCGAAGTTGCCCAGCCGGCCGCTGCCGCCGTACGCCAGCAGTGCCATCGCCAGCGCCCCGGCGACCGAGGCCACCAGCAGTTTGGCCAGCGCGGGCAGGAGCGGCAGCGCGTGCCGGGCACACTGCTGGCCCACCGCCACTCCGGACGAGGCGCCCACGATGAGCAGCGCGACCCACACCGGGCCCAGGGGCGGCGTGGGGGCCGCGGCCAGGATCGGCAGCGCGGGCATGTCGCCGCCGAACACGGTGAACGGACTGAACGTCGCGAAACCGAGGTGGGCGCTGGACCCGACGGCGACCGCCGACGTGCCGACGATGACGTTGGGCGCGTACAGCACCGACAACACCGTGAGGCTGAACTCGCCGAATATCGAATCGGTGATGCCGTAGAGCTCCTGCATCGTCGACCAGTGCACAACCAGCGACCCGGCGGTCACCAGGCCGGAAAGCCCGAGCAACGCCAGCACACCGGCCACCGCGGCGCGCAGCGAGTCGGCGATCCAATTGGGCAGCGGCGACGCCGCCAGCGCCCGCCGTCCCACCCGCGACCACACGCCGATCGCGGCGCCGATGGCGTGCACCACCAGCACGCCGGCGAACGCCCGCAGGGCGCTGGGCGTCTGAAGCTCGGTGATCACCGACGACGCGTCGTGGATGACCGCCAGCGCGATGGCCGCCATCAGCAGCGGCCCGCCCAGCGCGGACGCGATCACCCAGCGGACCACCAGCCAGGACGAGGTGGCAGACGTCGCCCGCGCGCTGCTGCGCGCGGTGCCCCACACCATCAGCAGGACCGGCAGCAGCGGCAGCACGCCGAGCTCGCGGCCGCCGATCGAGATCGGTACCTGGTGTACCGCGAGCCACATGCTGGCGATGGCTCCCGGAGCGCCGGTCATGTCGCTGTTGGCGATCAGCAACTGCAGCAACGTGACCGCGGCGATGATGCCCAATGCCACCACGGCCGGGCCGAACGCCACGCGGACAAGGTCGCGCGCCTGGCGAGCGCCCGCCGCCTGGCTGTCCGCGCTTTCCGACACCCTTGTCACTCTTGGCGCACGTGCCCGACTACGCGCGAGAGCGCAAGCTTAGGCCGGTGCCGCCGGCCCGGACGACGGCGACTGTTGCTGCTCCTGGCCGCCGGTGTGGCTGGACTGGTCTGCGGAACCCGCGTGCGACTCGGCGCCGCCGGCGTTGGACGAGGGCGGCGGGCCGAAGCTGGGGAAGCCGGTGGGCGGAGTCGACGGTCCCTGCTGCTGCGCCGCCGGCTGGGGGCCGGATTGCGGCGAGGGCTGCGCGCCGAAGCCGCCGGTCGACGTAGGGATTGCCTGCTGGGTCACATCATGACTCGACGGATAGCCCCCGTACTGGGCGCCGTACCCGGAAGGCCGCGGCGGCTCCTGGTGTCCGGCGTGCTGCTGACCGTAATACGACGGCTGCTGTCCGTATTGGCCGTACTGGCCGTATTGCCCGTACTGGCCGTATTGCGCGTACGGGTCGTACTTCGGCCGCGGGGCGGGCGCGGTGATGACGCCGGCGTCCAGCAGCAACGCGCCGATGGCGGCGATCGCCTGGAAAATGCTGCACGCCACCAAGGGCCACATGGCCCAGCCGATCGCGAAACCGGCGGGCGTGTTGACGGTCTCGGTGATGGCCAGCAGCGCACCCAGCGCGGCGACCACGGCGACGACTCCCACGTAGCTCTTGGCCTTGGGCAGCAAGCTGATTGCGGCCAACAGGGAAGCCAGCACGGCAACGATGACCGCGGTGCCGGCGTCACCGGCGCGTCCACCGCCCGGGCCCAGGTCGGCGCCGATGGTGAACGTCGGCCCAAAGTTCAGCAGATACACCGCGATGCCGAGCACCACCACCGCGACGTTCAGGACCAGCGGAAGCTTGCTTTCGCCGTCGTCGGTCTTGGCGAACGACGGCGTGGTGCCCGCATAGGAGCTCCCGGCCTGCGGGGGCTGATATCCGGGGCTACCGGGCGAGTAGGTCATGACTCCTCCTGTTGCTTCCCGTGGTCTTGAAGTGTCTCGGCGGTGTCACACTCAAGCGCGACGCTGTGTCGCCGGGCGCGCCGCTTCGAACACCTTCCCCATGTTGCGTTGCGACGCGATCGATCACCCACGCTAGCGCACGTTCGGGCGGCCGTGCCGGGGCGACAGGCCAGCGCAGCTTGCCCTGCGTCGGTAGAACACGTTCTAATCCTGTGCATGGATTACGGGCTCGTGCTTTTCACCAGCGATCGTGGCATCTCCCCGGCGGCGGCCGCCAAGCTCGCCGACGACCACGGCTTCCACACGTTCTACGTGCCGGAACACACCCACATCCCGATCAAGCGCGAGGCGGCACATCCCACGACCGGCGACGCGTCGCTGCCGGACGACCGCTACATGCGCACGCTGGACCCATGGGTGAGCCTGGGCGCGGCGTGCGCCGTCACGTCCCGCGTACGCCTGTCGACCGCGGTCGCGCTGCCCGTCGAGCATGACCCGATCACGCTGGCGAAAAGCATTGCCACACTTGACCACCTGTCCGGGGGCCGGGTCAGCCTCGGCGTCGGATTCGGATGGAACACCGACGAGCTCGCCGACCACGGGGTGCCGGCCGGGCGGCGCCGCACCATGTTGCGCGAGTACATCGAAGCCATGCGCGCGCTGTGGACGGAAGAAGAGGCCGCGTACGACGGCGAATTCGTCAAGTTCGGTCCCAGCTGGGCCTGGCCGAAGCCGGTCCAGCCCCACATTCCGGTGTTGGTGGGCGCGGCCGGCAACGAGAAGAACTTCAAGTGGATTGCGCGCAGCGCCGACGGTTGGATCACGACGCCGCGCGACTTCGACATCGACGAGCCGGTCAAGCTGCTGCAGGACACCTGGGCCGCCGCGGGGCGCGACGGTACCCCGCAGATCGTCGCGCTGGACTTCAAGCCGGTGCCCGAGAAGCTGGCGCGGTGGGCCGAGCTCGGGGTGACCGAGGTGCTGTTCGGTTTGCCGGACCGTCCCGATGACGAAATCGCCGCCTACGTGGAGCGGCTGGCCGGCAAGCTGGCGGCAGCCGTCTAGCGCGAGCAGACACAAAAGCGCCGCGACACGCCGGTCAGCGGGGGCTTTTGCGTCTGGTCGCGCAAAGAGCGTTACAGGCTGGCGAGGATCTCCCGGGCCAGCGCGGCCGTCTCCGACGGCGTCTTGCCGACCTTCACGCCGGCCGCCTCCAGGGCCTCCTTCTTGGCGGCCGCGGTGCCCGACGAGCCGGACACGATCGCGCCCGCGTGGCCCATCGTCTTGCCCTCCGGCGCGGTGAATCCCGCGACGTAGCCGACGACCGGCTTGGAGACGTGGGCCTTGATGTAGTCGGCCGCACGCTCCTCGGCGTCGCCGCCGATCTCACCGATCATCACGATGACCTTGGTCTCGGGGTCCTTCTCGAACGCCTCGATGGCGTCGATGTGCGTGGTCCCGATCACCGGGTCCCCACCGATGCCGATCGACGTCGAGAAACCGAAATCGCGCAGCTCGTACATCATTTGGTAGGTCAGCGTGCCGGACTTGGATACCAGCCCGACGGGGCCAGCGCCGGTGATGTTGGCGGGGGTGATGCCCACCAGCGCCTGGCCCGGGGTGATGATGCCCGGGCAGTTCGGGCCGATGATGCGGGTCTTGCCGCCCTTTTCCACGTTGTAGGCCCACGCAAAAGCGGTGTCCTGCACGGGAATTCCCTCGGTGATAACGACCAGCAGCGGGATCTCGGCGTCGACGGCTTCGATGATGGCGTCCTTGGCGAACTTCGGCGGCACGAAGATGATCGACACGTCGGCGCCGGTTTCTTTCATCGCCTCCGCGACGCCGCCGAACACCGGCAGCTTGACGATCCGGCCGCCCTTGTCCTCGTGCGTGACCGTGGTGCCCGCCTTACGCGCGTTGACGCCGCCCACAATCTGGGTGCCCGCCTTGAGCATTCGGGCGGTGTGCACGGTGGCCTCGCTGCCCGTGATGCCCTGGACGATGACCTTGTTGTCCTTGTTCAGAAAGATTGACATGGTTCCAAGTCCTTTCAGGCGCTCGCCAGCTCGGCGGCCTTGTCGGCGGCCTCGTCCATGGTGGCCACCAGCGTCACCAGCGGGTGGTTGGCCTCGGTCAGGATGCGGCGGCCCTCTTCGACGTTGTTGCCGTCGAGGCGCACCACCAGCGGCTTGTTGGCCTCGCCGCCAAGGATTTCCAGCGCCTTGACGATGCCGGTGGCCACGGCGTCGCACGAGGTGATGCCGCCGAAGACGTTGACGAACACGCTCTTGACCTGTTGGTCACCCAGGACCACGTCGAGCCCGGCGGCCATCACCTCCGCCGAGGCGCCGCCGCCGATGTCCAGGAAGTTGGCCGGCTTGACGCCCCCGTGCTTCTCCCCGGCGTAGGCGACGACGTCGAGGGTCGACATCACCAGGCCCGCGCCATTGCCGATGATGCCGACCTGGCCGTCGAGCTTGACGTAGTTGAGGTGGTGTTCCTTGGCCTTGAGCTCCAGCGGATCGGTGGCGTCGCGGTCCTCGTACTCCGCGTGGTCGGGGTGGCGGAAGTCGGCGTTGGCATCGAGGGTGACCTTGCCGTCCAGCGCCAGGATCCGGTCTTGCGGATCGCGCACCAGCGGGTTGACCTCCACCAGCGTCGCGTCCTCGGCGACGAAAAGCTCCCACAGCTTGGAGATCGTGACCGCCGCGGCGTCGAGCACCTCGGCCGGCAGGTGGCCCTGCTCGGCGATGGAACGCGCGGTGGCCTCGTCGACGCCCTTGACGGCGCTGACGGGAACCTTGGCGAGCCGGTCGGGCTTGGTTGCGGCCACCTCTTCGATCTCCATGCCGCCCTCGACCGAGCACATCGCCAGGTAGGTGCGATTCGCGCGGTCGAGCAGGAAGGAGATGTAGTACTCCTCGGCGATGTCGCTGGCCTCGGCCACCAGCAGCTTCTTCACGATGTGGCCCTTGATGTCCAGGCCGAGGATGTTCTTGGCGTGTTCGTAGGCGTCCTCGGGGGTGGCGGCGTATTTGACCCCGCCGGCCTTGCCGCGGCCCCCGATCTTGACCTGCGCCTTGACCATCACCGGGCGACCGATCTCCTCGGCGATGGCCCGGGCGCCGTCGGCGTTGTCGGTCACCCGGCCGGGCGTGCTCGGTACGTTGTGCTTGGCGAACAATTCTTTTGCTTGATACTCGAAAAGGTCCATGGGCTCACTGTCTTCGGTCGGCTTGCTGCTAGGCCTATACGTTTACGTTGGCGGCGGCGCCGGAATCGGCAACTCGCACGCTGGCACTGTATCCACCCGCCGAACGCCTGCTACCGTCGCGTCCACCGATGTGGCACAGCTCACGGCATACCAACGCGCCTTAAAAGTGATGCGAATCACAATATTGGTTGGGTTCTTGGCCCGAGGTTGCCAGTCCCGTCGGTTAGCGGATACCTTCCTAGGGTCCAGATAACGTTATGGTCACGATACGAGGACAATTCAGCTTGTCGCAGCACCGTTTAGCCCGTCCTTCTGCCGTGTCAACCGGCGTCGTGAGGGTCGGTCGCGCAGCCGGCGCCCGGTGGACGGAAACCCACCGGAACGAAGTCACCGAGATCCTTCCGCTCGACGGATTCGACTTCGACGACCTGGAATTCGCCGACGAGTCGGGTGATCTCAGCGAGCTCGACTTCAGCAAGGACTCGACCTTCAACAACGAGGCTCAGGTGCTGCTGGCCCCCGAGCTCGACGACCTGCACGACGTAGACGATCTGGGCCCGCTGTTGCTGGCCGCGCCCGCGGCCGTTCCGGTCCCGACGAGATTCCAGCCCGACGCCGCGGGCATCGAAGCGACTCGTCACAACCACTCCGAGGTCACCGACGTCATTCCGGTGATCCGCCGCGGCGGGGCGCACCGCAAGCAGCCGACCAGCGCGGCCAAGGGCCGCCTGCTGATCTCGGCCATGGCCGCCGGGGCGGCGGCCGCGGCGGCGCACACCGCGACCAGCCACGCCGACACCCCGAAGACGGAGGCCGTGCTGACGGCCAACGCGTCGTCGCTCGCCGGCGGGTCGGGGCCCAACACCATCCGCGGCGCCCAGGTGATCGCGGTCCAACCGGCCGCGAACGCCGTGCACAACGAGGAATTCGCCAGGGGCGTGGCCTTCGCCAACGATCGCGCCCAGCGCGAGGCCCGTTTGCAGCAGCCGCTGTACGTGATGCCGACCAAGGGGATCTTCACCTCGAACTTCGGGTACCGCTGGGGTGTGCTGCACGCCGGGATCGACCTGGCCAACTCGATCGGCACGCCGATCTACGCGGTGTCCGACGGGATCGTCATCGACTCCGGCCCCGCCGCCGGCTACGGCGCGCTGGTCAAGCTGCGCCACGCCGACGGCACGGTCACGCTCTACGGCCACGTCAACACGACGCTGGTCAGCGTCGGCCAGCGCGTCATGGCCGGCGACCAGATCGCCACCATGGGCAACCGGGGCAATTCCACCGGGCCGCACCTGCACTTCGAGGTGCTGCAGGGCGGCACGGAACGCATCGACCCCGTGCCGTGGCTCGCAAAGCGGGGTCTTAACGTCGGCAATTACGCTGGCTGAGGTGACGTCGCCCTCCGACCCGCCTGAGCCTGCACCGCCGCCCGAGACCGCGGCACCCCCTTCGGAATCGCAGACTCGGATCATCCGGCGGGCACCGACCGGGCCGATGCCCGTCGTGCCGGAGTCTCCGACCACCCAGATCCCCCGCCCGGCCCCGTATGCGCCGACGCCCGGCGCCGCCCCGCGAGGGGTCCTGCCGGGCCTCGAGCCCAGCGGCCGGACCGCCGTCGCCGCCAGCGCGGTCAGCATTGTCAGCGGCTGGGCCACGTCTGTCGTCGCGACCGACCTGATCGCCGGGTGGTGGCGCACCGACCGCCTGTTCTGCATCGCGGTGGCCTTCCTCGCGCTGGTGTTCGCGATAACCACCGTGTCGGGCGTGATCCTGTTGCTGCAGCGTCGGCCCGTGGGGCGCTACCTCGTCGCGGCCGGAGCGGTGGTGGCGGTGCTGACGTACGGGGGCGTGTTCATCGCGGGCGCGCGGGTGGCGTGGATCGTGTACACCCTGTGGCTGTTGCCGGTCGCCAGCGTGGTGCTGGCGTTTCACCCGCAGACCAAACGCTGGCTGCAGGCCTAACCGGCGCCGCCTGGCGCCGAACGTGTTCTCAGGGCGAGAAATTCGCGGGCATTGTCAAGTGGTCAGTGCAACATCGTTAGGCGGCTTGGTCGAGGAGGGCAGCTAGCCGCTGAGCAGGAGTGTC
>NZ_LZSE01000140.1 GCF_001665295.1 Mycobacterium sp. 1554424.7
GAGAAGCGGGGGGGGGGGGGGGGCCCCCCCCGCGGAAAGGGCCGGGGGGGGGGGGCGGGGCCGGCCCCGCCGGGGGGGGCGGGGGGGGGGGGGGGGGGGGGGGGGGGGGGAGGGGGCTGGGAGGGGGGGGGGGGGCGGGGGGGGGGGCGCCCCGGGGGCGGTGGGGGTAGGGCGGGGGGGGGGGCTGGGGCTGGGGCTCGTCGTCTCGCTCGACGACGAGGCGAGCTTGCCGGCGGCCCGGGAGATCTCCGTGGACAGCGCGCGAGCGTGCGCGGCGCGCTGGGTGGCGACCACTGTCAGCGCGGCGGCGACCTGGGGCGCGAGGCCGATGGCCGTGGCGGCCGCCCCGGCCAGCGCGCTGTCTTTGCGGGCCTGGTCCAGCGGCCCCAACAGGTTTTCGACGGCGGGCGGCTTGGGCTGTGACTCGCCGCAGGCGGATGCGACCACCCCGAGCGCGGCCAGGGCCGCGGCGCCGGCGAGCACACCCCGCCGGTTGGTGACGGGCACTGCGCTAGACACAGCAACATCCTGCCATTTGCGCGAAGGTGGGCAGGTCCGAGGACCGGGACCACGCGCGATCACGCCGTCATCGGCGATTCCTGGCGTATCGTTGATAGCTGACTCGCAGCGGAAACCACCTGGAAACCACCTGGGTGGCGACATCGAAACAGCTGACCGGACAACTCAAGATGAGGAGCTCGCCGTGACCACCGGGCTACCTTCGCAGACGCAGGTGATCGAGCTACTCGACGGAGAATTCGCGCGCGCCGGTTATGAAATCGAAGACGTGGTCATCGACGCCGGCGCCCGCCCGCCGCGGATCAGCGTGATCGCCGACGGCGACGACCCCCTCGACCTCGACACGATCGCCACCCTGTCGCGTTCGGCTTCGGCTTTGCTGGACGGCTCGCACCTTGTCGACAGCATCCGCGACCGATACGTGCTGGAGGTCAGTTCCCCGGGCGTCGACCGCCCGCTGACCAGCGAGAAACACTTCCGCCGCGCCCGCGGCCGCAAGGTCGAGCTCGCCTTGTCGGACGGATCGCAGCTCACCGGCCGCATCGGCGAGACCCGCGATCGCGCGGTGGCGCTGGTGATCCGCGCGGGCCGGGACTGGACGGTGCGCGAGATCCCGCTCGTCGAGATCGTGAAAGCCGTTGTGCAGGTTGAGTTTTCATCGCCAGCCCGGGCGGAGCTGGAACTTGCCGGAGTGGCTGAGGTGGGGCGGCCGGACAGGACGGAGGCCGGAACATGAACCGCGCCGGCGACGATGCAGTGCGTAGCGATGAGAAGGAGCGGCGCTGATGAACATCGACATGGCCGCGCTACACGCGATCGAGGTGGATCGGGGCATCTCGGTCAACGAACTGCTCGAGACGATCAAATCCGCGCTGCTCACCGCCTACCGGCACACCCAGGGCCACCAGATGGACGCGCGCATCGAGATCGACCGCAAGACCGGCGTCGTGAAGGTGATGGCCCGCGAGGTCGACGAGGACGGCAACGTCATCAGCGAATGGGACGACACGCCCGAGGGTTTCGGGCGCATCGCCGCGACGACCGCGCGCCAGGTGATGCTGCAGCGATTCCGGGACGCCGAGAACGAGCGCACCTACGGCGAGTTCTCGACCCGGGAGGGCGAGATCGTCGCGGGGGTGATCCAGCGTGACAGCCGGGCCAACGCGCGTGGGCTGGTGGTGGTGCGGATGGGCACCGAGACCAAGGCGTCCGAGGGTGTTATCCCGGCTGCGGAGCAGGTTCCCGGCGAGAGCTACGAGCACGGCAACCGGGTCCGCTGCTACGTGGTGGGCGTGACGCGGGGGTCCCGCGAGCCGCTGATCACGCTGTCTCGCACCCACCCCAACCTGGTCCGCAAGCTGTTTTCGCTGGAAGTCCCGGAAATCGCCGACGGGTCGGTGGAGATCGTGGCGGTGGCGCGCGAGGCGGGGCATCGCTCCAAGATCGCGGTGCGCTCGAACGTTCCCGGCCTGAACGCGAAGGGCGCCTGCATCGGCCCGATGGGGCAGCGGGTCCGCAACGTGATGAGCGAGCTGTCCGGGGAGAAGATCGACATCATCGACTACGACGAGGACCCGGCCCGCTTCGTCGCCAACGCGCTGTCGCCGGCCAAGGTGGTCTCCGTGTCGGTCATCGACGAGACCGCCCGGGCCGCCCGCGTGGTGGTGCCCGACTTCCAGCTGTCGCTGGCCATCGGCAAGGAGGGCCAGAACGCGCGGTTGGCCGCCCGACTCACCGGCTGGCGCATCGACATTCGCGGCGATTCGCCCGGGCACGCCGAGAGCCAGGCCGAACACGGCGCCGGTCACCCGGTGGCACACGATCGCTGACCTCACTGGCCGGCCCAGCTTCGGGTGGTTCTGACCTCCGGTCAGGGGAGGTTAGACTGACACGTGATCCAGCGTGAACTTTCGGGACCCGTGCGGACGTGTGTGGGGTGCCGAAAGCGAGAGCTGGCCGCCGAACTGCTTCGCGTGGTGGCTGTGTCGACGGGGAACGGCGAATATGCCGCGATCGTTGACGACAGGAGTAGCCTGCCGGGGCGGGGTGCATGGCTGCATCCCGTGCCACAGTGCGCGCAACAGGCGATTCGGCGGCGGGCTTTCACCAAAGCGTTGCGCATCACCGGTCCACTGGACACCTCCGCGGTGGTCGAGCACTTGGAGCGCACGGCCCGCCCGGCAACAGAAGAGGCAGCAAAGAACATGAGCACACCGTGAAGTCCCGATGACTCGCATTCCCATGCGTTACAGCTAATACCCGAGGCGCGCGGCCCGCTGCTGTCGCCTCATAGACAGGAGATGTAGTGGCAGGTAAGGCCCGCGTACACGAGTTGGCCAAGGAACTCGGTGTCACCAGTAAGGAAGTGCTCGCCCGGCTGAATGAACAGGGCGAATTCGTCAAATCCGCGTCGTCGACGGTAGAGGCGCCGGTGGCTCGCCGGCTGCGCGAGTCGTTCGGCGGCAGCAAGCCGGCCGCCACCAAGGCGCCCGCGAAGGCCCCCGACAAATCCCTTGATCGAGCCCTCGACAAGGCGATCAGCAAGCCGGCCGGGAACGGCGAAGCGGCCGCCGCGCCGGCCAAGCCCGCCGCCGCGCAAAGCGCACCGGCCGCGACGGCCGAAGCGCCCCCGGCGACTCCCGCGCCCCCGCGCCGCCAGCCTACTCCTGTCGTCAACGATCGCGGCATATTCGCCGTTCCCCGTCGACACAGCCACCACGCGAAGCAGT
>NZ_LZSE01000141.1 GCF_001665295.1 Mycobacterium sp. 1554424.7
CGTGGTGGACCTGGCTGTGGTAGGCCGGGGCGTCGCAGCCGGGTTTGGTGCAGCCGCGATCGCGCGCGTAGAGCACAATGCGCTGGGCCGGTGAGGCCAGTCGCTTGGTGTGATAGAGCGCCAGCGGCTTGGCGCGGTCGAAGATCGCGAGGTAGTGGTGGGCGTGGCCGGCCCAGCGGATCACATCCGACATCGGCACCAGGGTGCCGCCGGCCGTCAACGCCTTACCGGTCGCGGCCTCCAGCTCCTGGAGCGTGGTGGTGGCCACGATCGACACCGGTAAGCCGTTGTGGCTACCCAACTTTCCCGAGGCGAACAGGGCGCGCAGCCCGGCCAACAACGCGTCGTGGTTGCGCTGAGCGACCGAGCGGGTGTCGCGGCGCACCGCCTCCTCATCCGGTGTCTCATCGATGACCGGGGTGTCGTCCTCGGGGTTACAGGCCCCGGGGGCGGCCAGCTTGGCCAACATGGCCTCGATCGCGGCCCGCAGTTCGGGGGTCACCAGCCCGGTGAGCCGGGACATGCCGTCGAAGTCCTGGGCGCCCAGGGTGAGGCCGCGTTTGCGGGCGCGTTCGGCGTCGGTGTAGTCCCCGTCGGGGTGGAGCCAGTCCATGATCCGGCGGGCGTATTTGGCCAACTCGTCGGGGCGATAGCCGCGGGCCTTGCCGGCCAGATCGGCCTCGGCGGCTTCGCGGATGCCCAGGTCCACCT